>NZ_VCNJ01000024.1 GCF_005938625.1 Pseudomonas fluorescens | reverse complement strand
TTTTGTTTTGCCCGCAGGAAAGTTCGTACAGCATTCACGGACGCCGTCCGGCTGTCACAACCTGCCGACAATGCTAAGGTTCTGCCCTGGCTTTCGTACTTTCCAAGGAATCCTTTATGCCGGACGCTCAGTCCCTCAACGCTGCATTCATGGTCGTCCAGAGCAACAGCCTGGACGAACTGCGCAGCCTTGTGATCAGCATCATGCGGCGCTATCCGCTGGCTCCCCTGGAAAACGAAATTGCGCTTGTGCAGAGCAACGGCATTGCCCAGTGGCTCAAATTGGCCCTGGCCGAAGACCCTGAGGAAGACGACCTTGGCGGTTGCGGTATTGCCGCAGCGATTGATGTGCAACTGCCGGGCAGTTTCATGTGGCAGCTGTATCGCATGGTACTGGGCCGAGATGAAATTCCTCCCAAGTCCCTGCTCGATAAAGCCCCGCTGACCTGGCGCCTCATGCGCCTGCTGCCCCAGGTCATTGCTCGCCCACATTTCGAGCCCTTGCAACGCTTCCTTACCCATGACACCGACCTGCGCAAGCGCTATCAATTGTCTGAACGTTTGGCGGATCTGTTCGACCAGTATCAGGTTTACCGTGCCGACTGGCTGGAGGATTGGGCCGAAGGTCGGCATCAGTTGCGTAGCGTCAGGGGAGAAGTAAAACCACTGCCCCCGACCAGTTGCTGGCAGGCAGAGTTGTGGCGTGAGCTGCTGGATGACGTGGGGGAACAGGGTATGGCACAGAGTCGTGCCGGCGTTCACCAACGGTTCATCGAACGCATCAACAATCTTGCCGAAGCTCCTGCGGGACTGCCTTCGCGGGTAATCGTTTTCGGTATTTCTTCGTTGCCAGCCCAGGTGCTTGAAGCACTGGCCGGGCTTGCACGTTTCAGTCAGGTCCTGCTGTGTGTACACAACCCGTGCCGACACCATTGGGCCGATATTGTGGCCGACAAGGATCTGCTGCGGCATCAATACAAACGGCAATCGCGCAAGACCGGAATGCCCACAGTGCTGGACCCTGATGCACTGCATCAACACGCCCATCCGCTATTGGCTGCATGGGGTAAACAGGGGCGGGACTACATAAACCTGCTCGACAGTTATGACGACCCCAACAGCTATCGGGCGGCTTTTCGCGATGGCCGCATAGACCTGTTCAGCGACACTCAGCCACACAACCTGCTCACTCAATTACAGGACGACATCCTGGAGTTGCGCCCACTCAATGAAACCCGTGAACACTGGCCCGCTGTTGATCTGGTACAGGACGAGTCGATCCGTTTTCACATTGCCCACAGCGCTCAGCGTGAAGTCGAAATACTGCACGATCAGCTCCTGTCTCGCTTCAGCGCCAACCCGGACCTGCGTCCTCGCGATGTGATCGTGATGGTGCCTGACATCGATAGCTACGCGCCGCATATCCGCGCGGTGTTTGGTCAGCTTGATCGGCAGGATGCGCGGTTCATCCCTTTTACATTGGCCGATCAAGGGCAACGTGGTCGTGATCCACTGTTGATCGCAGTCGAACATCTGCTCAAGCTTCCCGACAGTCGCTTTCCGGTCAGTGAAATCCTCGACTTGCTCGACGTGCCCGCACTTCGTGCTCGCTTTGGTGTGGAGGAGCGCGACCTGCCGACACTGCACCGCTGGATCGAAGGCGCCGGCGTGCGCTGGGGCATGAATGCCGAGCAACGCGCGGGCCTGGGTCTGCCCGACGAGCTCGAGCAAAACAGCTGGCATTTCGGTCTGCGCCGCATGCTTCTGGGCTACGCCGTAGGCAGCGCCAACGCATGTGAAGGGATAGAACCTTATGATGAAATTGGTGGACTCGACGCCGCACTGATCGGGCCGTTGGTGGCCCTGCTCGATGCCTTGGAACTTGCCCATCAGCAGCTCACCCAACCCGCTCAGCCCAAGGAGTGGGGATATCGATTGCAAGCGCTGATGCAACTGTTTTTCAAAGCCAGCAACGAGCATGACGACTACTTGTTGACCCAGCTGGAAGAGCTTCGCGAAACCTGGCTGGAAACGTGTGGGGCTGTAGGTTTGACGGATGAGCTACCACTGACAGTCGTTCGCGAAGCCTGGCTCGCCGGCCTTGATCAGGGGCGTCTGTCTCAGCGCTTCCTGGCCGGTGCCGTGAACTTTTGTACGCTGATGCCCATGCGCGCCATTCCATTCAAACTGGTCTGCCTGCTGGGGATGAACGACGGCGACTATCCCCGTGCGCAGCCTCCACTGGACTTCGACCTTATGGGCAGCGATTACCGTCCGGGAGATCGTTCGCGGCGTGAAGACGACCGTTATCTTTTGCTCGAGGCGCTTCTGTCGGCACGTCATCAGCTCTACATCAGTTGGGTCGGTCGCAGCATTCGCGACAACAGTGAGCGACCGGCTTCCGTGTTGATCGGCCAGTTGCGCGATCACCTCGCCAGCGGTTGGCGATTGCTCGACGAAAGCGGCGATCTGTTGGGTGCCATGACGCAAGAGCATCCGCTGCAACCGTTCAGTGCGCGCTATTTTCATGAAGGCGATCAACTCTTCAGCTATGCCAGCGAATGGCAGGTTCTGCATCAACAGCACGAATCTCAAAACGAAGCACAGTTACTCAGCCCTTATGTGCAAGAGGAACCGTTGAGCCTCGCGTTGTTGCAGGACTTTTTGCGTAACCCGGTCCGGCACTTTTTCACCCAACGTCTGAAGGTGTATTTCGAGGCTGCCGAAGCACCGCTGGCCGACGAGGAGCCCTTCGTACTGGACGCATTGCAGCGCTACACACTCAGCGACAGTCTGCTCGAAGCCGCACTCAGGCAGCCGGACAATGTCGATCAGGCGCTCACTGCCCAGGCCCGACGCCTGCAGAACAGCGGTCTGCTACCAATGGCCGGGTTCGGCGAGTGCCTGCAACGTGAGTTGATCGAACCTTTGCCGGATTTGCTGCAGCGTTATCAACAACTGCTGACGCTCTGGCCTGTCCCTTTGAGCAGCGCGATGCCGGTCAACCTTGAACTGCAGGGTTTGCGTCTGGAAGGATGGCTTGCGGGTTTGCATCAGCGTGCCGATGGGGGACTGTTGTCGGTCACCACTATTCCCAACAGCATTGGCTCGATCAAAAGCCGCAAATGGCATCGCCTAACCAAACCGTGGGTCAATCATCTGGTGGCCTGCGCCAGCGGGCTTTCCTTGAGCACTGCATTGGTAGCCAGTGACGACACGTTGTTGCTTGAACCCATGACGCCAGAACGAGCGATACGTTTCCTTGGCGATTTGCTCCTCGCCTGGCAGGCAGGAATGCGACAGCCACTGCCGATCGCAGTAAAAACGGCTTTTGCCTGGCTTTCCCAGACTGACCCGCTGAAGGCCGAAGCAGCAGCGCGTAAAGCCTATGAAGGTGACGGGCAGACCAGCGAGGGTGAGCGCCGCGAGAGCCCCGCGTTGTCCCGGCAATATGCCGACTTCGATGCATTGCTTGAGGACGAGACCTTCTCCGGTTGGTGCGACGCGTTGTATCGCCCACTGCTTGAAGCACCGTGGTGTTCACTGTCCACTGAAGGGGCTCGCACATGAGTACCAAGACACCCCTCGCACTGGCCTTTCCGTTACAGGGCAGCCAGTTGATCGAAGCCAGTGCCGGTACCGGTAAAACCTTCACGATTTCTGCGCTCTACCTGCGGCTTATTCTGGGGCACGGTGACGAGGCGAGCGGATTCGGCCGAGAATTGCTGCCGCCGCAGATTCTCGTGGTGACCTTCACCGATGCAGCGACCAAGGAACTGCGTGAGCGCATACGCACGCGCCTGGCTGAAGCCGCTCGATTCTTTCGCGACGAAACGCCTGCACCCGATGCACTGATCGCCGAATTACGTGATCAGTTCGACGCTCAACAGTGGCCCGGTTGTGCCAACCGCCTCGATGTCGCTGCGCAATGGATGGACGAGGCCGCCGTTTCGACCATCCACAGTTGGTGTCAGCGCATGCTGCGTGAGCACGCGTTCGACAGCGGCAGCTTGTTCACTCAATCCCTGGAAACCGATCACAGCGACTTGCTCGGCGAAGTGTTGCGTGATTACTGGCGGCTGTTCTGTTACCCGATGCAGGGCGACGCCTTGAATTGGGTGCGCAGCAACTGGGGCGGGCCGGCGGCCTTGTTGCCTCGCGTGCGCGGCCTGTTCGCCAGTGAGCGTGACAGCGACGAAGGAAAGGCTCCCGCAGAACTGATCGATGAGTGCCTGCAAGAACGCCGTGCAGCGCTGATCGAACTGAAAATGCCATGGCGTCAGTGGGCAGACGAGTTGCTCGCCATCTGCCATCAAGGTGTTGCGAGCAAATCCGTAGACGGGCGCAAGATGCAGGCGCGTTACTTCGAACCCTGGTTTGAAAAGCTCAAGGCATGGGCCGAAGACGAGTCCCTGGAGCAACTGGATATCGGCACCGGTTTCACCCGACTGACCCCCGACGGCATGGCCGAAGCGTGGAAAGGTCAGGCCCCGAGCCACCCTGGCCTGGACGCCATGCCGACACTCAAATCGAACCTCGATGCATTGCCGACCCCCGATGCCGCTGTGCTGCAACATGCCGCTAAGTGGGTAGGTGCACGCTTTGAAGAAGAGAAGCGGCGGCGCGCCGAGATGGGCTTCGACGACATGCTGTTGCGCCTTGATGCCGCTCTGCAATCCGACGGTGGCGAACGTCTTGCGACGTTGATTCGAGAGCAGTTCCCGGTCGCGCTGATCGACGAATTCCAGGACACCGACCCGGTGCAGTACCGGATCTTCGAAAGCATCTATCGCATCGAAGACAACAGTCCTGACACCGGCCTGTTTCTGATCGGTGATCCGAAGCAGGCGATCTACGCTTTTCGCGGTGCAGACATCTACACCTACCTGCGCGCGCGGCAGGCCACCACTGGCCGACTGCACACGCTGGGCACCAACTTCCGTTCCAGCCACGGCATGGTCAACGCGGTCAATCATGTATTCGCACGCGCCGAGTCCCGAGAGCTGGGCCGTGGCGCGTTTTTGTTCCGGGAGAAAAACGGCGACAATCCGGTGCCGTTCCTGCCCGTGGAATCCCAGGGGCGCAGGGAACAACTGCAGGTTGGCGGACAAGATGTCGCAGCGTTGAATGTCTGGCACCTGCCCAGCGACCAGCCACTGTCCGGTGTGGTCTATCGCCAGCAATTGGCCGCCGCGTGCGCCAGCGAAATCACCGCGCTGCTCAATAGCGGGCAAAGCGCTAACGCGGGGTTCGTGCAGGATGGCAAAGACTTCAGAGGTCTGAGGCCGTCCGACATTGCGATTCTCGTGCGCGACGGCAAAGAAGCCCAGGCCGTACGCAGTGAACTCGCCGCTCGCGGCGTGCGCAGTGTTTATCTGTCGGACAAGGATTCGGTGTTCGCGGCGCAAGAGGCTCATGACCTGTTGTCCTGGCTCAAGGCCTGTGCCGAACCGGATGTCGAACGTTCCCTGAAAGCCGCTCTGGCCTGTATCACCCTGAACCTGCCATTGGCCGAGCTGGAACGTCTGAACCAGGACGAGCTGGTATGGGAAACCCGGGTCATGCAGTTCCGTGGCTATCGCGAGTTATGGCGCAAACAAGGCGTGCTGCCGATGTTGCGGCGCCTGCTGCATGACTTCCATCTGCCGCAAACCTTGATGACACGCACGGATGGCGAGCGTGTACTGACCAACCTTTTGCACCTGTCGGAATTGATGCAGCAAGCGGCTGCGGAGCTGGACGGTGAACAAGCGCTGATTCGTCATCTGGCCGAGCTGCTGGCAGTGTCCGGCCAGGCTGGCGAAGAACAGATCCTGCGTCTGGAAAGTGATGAGCAACTGGTCAAAGTCGTGACCATCCACAAGTCCAAAGGCCTGGAGTATCCACTGGTGTTCCTGCCGTTCATTTGCTCGGCGAAACCCGTGGATGGCAGTCGCTTGCCGTTGCATTACCACGACGGCGCGGGGAAGGCTCAGATAAGTCTCAAGCCAACCGCCGAACTGATTGCGCAAGCGGACGACGAGCGTCTGGCCGAAGACCTGCGCTTGCTCTACGTTGCCCTGACGCGCGCGCAGCATGCCTGTTGGTTGGGCGTGACGGATCTCAAGCGTGGCAACAACAACAGCTCGGTACTGCACCTTTCTGCGCTGGGTTATTTGCTCGGTGGTGGCGCATCTCTAGGCGAGTCCAGCGAGCTGAAACGCTGGCTGCAAGACCTGCAACAAGACTGCCCGGCCATCCACATCGATGAAATGCCGCAACCCACCGACGAGCATTATCAGCCGCCACGCAATGACGCCGTGCTGAGCGCCACACTGTTGCCCAAGCGCAAGGCCAGCGAAAACTGGTGGATCGCCTCCTACAGTGCTTTGCGCATCAGCGACGTGCTGAGTGTCGGCAGCGATGAAGCACCGGACAGCCCACAAGCGCAAAAGCTGTTTGATGACGAACGCCTGGACCCCGATGCACCGCGAGAAATCATTGCCGGTGGCGCCGATATCCATCGCTTCCCGCGTGGCCCCAATCCAGGAACGTTTCTTCACGGTTTGCTGGAATGGGCCGGAGATGACGGCTTTGCCGTTACCCGCGAGGCGCTGGAAGATGCGATCGCCCGTCGCTGCAACTTGCGTGGCTGGGAAGGCTGGATCACCACCCTGAGTGACTGGCTGCAGCACCTGCTCAAGTCGCCACTGCCAGTTGCAGGCGGGCAGCCGCCTGTTGTTCTGGAACAGCTGAAGCAATACCGGGTCGAGATGGAATTCTGGTTCGCCAGCCATAAAGTCGATGTCCTCAAACTCGACGAACTGGTCCGTCAGCACACTCACAGAGGCGTGGCCCGCGTGGCGGCAGAACCGGTGCAGCTCAACGGCATGTTCAAAGGCTTTATCGACCTGACCTTTGAACACAATGGCCGTTACTACGTGGCCGACTACAAATCCAACTGGCTCGGCGTGGATGAACTGGCCTACACCGAGCAGGCCATGGAACAGTCGATCCTCGACAACCGCTATGACCTGCAATACGTGCTGTACCTGTTGGCGTTGCATCGCCAGCTCAAGGCCCGGCTGCCAGATTATGACTACGACCGGCATGTCGGCGGCGCGTTGTATCTGTTCCTGCGCGGCACCCGCGCGGACAGTCGCGGTGTGTATTTTGTTCGTCCGCCCCGTGAACTGATCGAACGTCTCGACCGAATGTTTCAAGGCAAACCCGAACCCAAGACCGAACCCGCCTGGGAACAGGGAGTCCTGCTATGAGCCGCACCTTTGCCGATCTGCTCCCTACGCCGCTGGCTGCTGACAGTCTGTCGAGGTTATCGCCCCTTACCAGCGCCGATGATCTTTTGGTCTTGTTGACCCGGTGGGTCGAGCGCGGCTGGTTGCGAGCGCTGGACAAAGCATTCGTCGCGTTCCTTCACGAACTTGAGCGCGATACGGATCCGCTGGTGTTGCTCGCGGCCGCCCTGACCAGCCATCAACTTGGCCACGGTCACGTCTGTCTCGATCTGTATGAAACCCTGAAAGCGCCTGACTTCGCTCTGTCGCTGCCCCCCGAAGGAGACGTGCAAGGTGGTGTGTTGCTGCTACCTTCGCAATTGCTCGAGGCGCTTGATGGCGCTCACTGGTGCAAGGTTCTGGCGGGCAGCTCTCTGGTTGCACTTTCGGCGGATAGCAGCGATTCAGCACAACAACGTCCGTTGGTAATCGCGGGGAAACGCCTGTATCTACGACGCTACTGGACGTACGAGCGGCGCATCGATACGGCGTTGCGTCAGCGTCTGCAGCAAGTCGAGCCGACGCCGGACGATCTGCCGCAGCGCTTGAACGAGCTGTTCGGATCAGCGAAACCGGGTGAGGTGATCGACTGGCAGAAACTCGCCTGCGCCCTCGCCACTCGTGGCGCTTTCAGCATTGTCACCGGCGGTCCGGGCACCGGCAAAACCACCACCGTGGTGCGTTTGCTGGCCCTGCTTCAAGCACCTGCAGTAGCCACCGGTCACCCGCTGCGCATTCGTCTGGCGGCACCGACGGGCAAGGCCGCGGCGCGGTTGACCGAGTCCATCAGCCAGCAAGTGCAGTCACTGGAAGTCACCGAAGAGGTGCGAGCAAAAATCCCTTGCGACGTCACCACCGTGCACCGTCTGTTGGGAAGTCGGCCCGGCACTCGACACTTTCGGCACCACGCCGGCAACCGCCTGCCACTGGATGTGCTGGTGGTCGATGAAGCTTCGATGATCGACCTGGAAATGATGGCCAATCTGCTCGATGCCTTGCCAGCCCATGCTCGACTGGTATTGCTCGGCGACAAGGATCAATTGGCCTCTGTGGAGGCCGGCGCGGTGCTGGGGGATTTGTGCCGAGACGCCGAGGGTGGCTGGTACAACCCGCAGACCCGACAGTGGCTGGAGTCGGTCAGCGGTGAGTCGTTGCAGGATAGCGGTTTGCACGAGGACGTCGATGGCTCCCACCCGTTAGCGCAACAAGTGGTGATGTTGCGCTACTCGCGGCGCTTCGGCGAGGGCAGCGGGATCGGCCAGCTCGCGCGTCGGGTTAACCAACAGTTGCCGGATGAAGCGCGCCAGTTGCTCACGGCCGGACACTACGGCGATGTGTATTCGCTGCCGCTCAAGGGCGAACACGATCACAAGCTCGAGCGCCTGTTGCTTGAGGGACATGGCGACGGCCCACAAGGCTACCGCCATTACCTGACTGTGCTGCGTGATCAGCGTCCACCCGCGGGCCGGCCACTCGAACATCCGGACTGGATCATTTGGGCCCGCGAAGTTCTGCAGGCGTTCGACACCTTCCAGTTGCTGTGTGCCGTACGCAAGGGACCGTGGGGTGTCGAAGGTCTGAATCAACGCATCACCGCCGCGCTGCTCAAAGCACGTCTGATCGAAAACGATCAGCAATGGTACGAAGGCCGGCCCGTGCTGATGACCCGCAATGACTACGGTCTGGGCTTGATGAACGGCGATATCGGCATCGCCCTCAAGCTGCCCGAACGCGAAGGGCCTGACGCGGGCAAACCGGTGTTGCGCGTGGCGTTCCCGCGCAACGATGGTCAGGGCGGTGTGCGCTTCGTATTGCCGAGCCGCCTCAATGACGTCGAAACCGTCTATGCGATGACGGTGCACAAGTCCCAAGGCTCGGAATTTGCCCACACAGCGCTGATTCTTCCCGACGCCTTGAATCCGGTGCTGACCAAAGAACTGATCTACACCGGCATCACCCGCGCCAAGCATTGGTTCACCCTGATCGAATCCCGCCCGGGGGTGTTCGAGGAGGCGGTGCAGCGCAGGGTCAAACGCCTGAGCGGGCTGATGCTGGAACTGGAGGAGGGCGCCGTGCCTCGGGGGTGAAAATCCCTGCGATTGGCGGCGTTTACTGACCAACCGGTCAGAGGTCACTGTCTCGCTGGTGTTTCACTGCTGTGCTATCGTTGCGGCATCATTTCGCTACGATCCAAGAGAATCCCTGCATGAAGGTGTCTGTCTGGGCGACAGAGCGCGTAGTGGTCTGCAAGCACGCGTTGCTTGTCGGTCTGCTCTGGTTGTTGACGGGTGCAGCTGTCGCGCAGCCGCAAGCGCCGACGGGCATGGCCGAACAACGGGCCAAATCCGTCACGCAGGTTGTTCTTGGCATTCTCAGTTACGCGCGCTGGCCAGTGGAACCGGCGCAATTGCGCCTGTGCATCGTCGGCCCGACCGAATACACCGACGATCTGGTCAAAGGGACCACTCAGGCCACCGGCCGGCCGGTCACCGTACGTCGCCTGCTGGCCGACAACCCGGCCATCGTCAGCGAATGCGATGCGGTGTACATCGGCAAACTCACCGCGGATGAACGCACTCGCTTGTTCGCTTCGCTGATCGGTCACCCGGTGTTGAGCATCAGCGAGGGTGGCGATCAATGCACGGTCGGCAGCCTGTTCTGTCTGCGCGTTGGCGATGAGCAAGTGTCCTTCGAGGTCAATCTCGACTCCGTAGCCCGCAGCGGCGTGCGCATTCACCCCAGCGTGCTGCAATTGTCGCGTCGCAAACCGGCGGCGCCATGAACCTGTTCAGATCGAATAGCCGCCCAACGCTGGGCTCGGTCATTGGCCGAGGACATTTGACGGTCGCGCTGGTGGGCGTGGCGATGGCCAGCGTTTCACTGACGTTGCTAGGCGTACTGGCTTTACGGGTGTACGCCGATCACAACCTGCACTTGATCGCCCGTTCGATCAGCTACACCGTGGAAGCCGCAGTAGTGTTCAACGACAAGACGGCCGCCAACGAATCGCTGGCGCTGATTGCTTCCACCGAAGAGGTCGCTGACGCCCAGGTGCTGGACAGTCAGGGACAACTGCTCGCGCATTGGCAACGCCCGGAAAACGGGTTGTTCTCTGAGCTGGAAATGCAGATCACTCGCGCCATCCTGGAAAAGCCTGTCAGCCTGCCGATCGAGCATCAGGACCGTGAAATCGGTCGTGTGCTGCTCACCGGCCATGGTGGCAGCCTGATGCGCTTTCTGCTCAGCGGTCTGGCGGGGATCATCCTCTGCACCGCGATCAGCGCTTGGGTTGCGCTCTACCTGGCGCGCCGGCAGTTACGCGCGATCACCGGTCCTCTGCGCAGTCTGGCCAATGTGGCCCACGCCGCCCGCAGCGAACGCGCGCTGGATCGCCGCGTGCCGCCAGCGCAGATCGCCGAACTCGACAACCTCGGCAATGACTTCAACGCCTTGCTCGACGAACTGGAGTCGTGGCAAACCCATCTGCAAAACGAAAACCAAACCCTCGCTCATCAGGCCAGTCACGACAGCCTGACCGGTCTGCCAAACCGAGCGTTTTTCGAAGGGCGCTTGATCCGTGCGTTGCGCAATGCCAGCAAACACGACGAGCGCGTTGCCGTGTTGTTTCTCGACAGCGACCGCTTCAAAGGCATCAACGACAACTTCGGCCACGCCGCCGGTGATGCGGTGCTGGTGGCGGTGGCCAACCGCGTTCGTGCGCAGTTGCGCGAAGAGGATCTGGTGGCGCGGCTGGGCGGTGACGAGTTCGCCGTGCTGCTCACGCCGCTGCACAAGGTCGAAGATGCCGAGCGCATTGCCGACAAGATCCTCGCCAGCATGGACATGCCGATCGCGCTGCCGGGCGACACCAGTGTCGTGACCTCGCTCAGTATCGGCATTGCGGTTTTTCCCGATCATGGGGTCACGCCGGGGGCCTTGCTCGATGCCGCCGATGCGGCGATGTATCAAGCCAAGCGTCTGTCGCGCGGCGCCCAATTCACGGCTGGGGCGGAGCACCCGGTCGATTCCGTTCAAACCAGGAGCTGACTCTCGTGTTCACACTGTCCATTCGATCTTTTTACGCCGTGCTGTTGATGGCCGTACTGGCCCTGACCGGTTGCCAGACTGCACCACAAAAAGGCCTGACCCCGGCGCAAGTCGCGGTCCTCAAACAACAGGGCTTTGAGCTGACCGACGAGGGCTGGGAGTTTGGCTTGTCCGGCAAGGTGCTGTTTGGCAGCGACGTCGAAAGCCTGAACCCGCAAAGCACCGAGATCGTCGAACGCATCGGCAAGGCCCTGCTGGGTGTCGGCATCGAGCGTGTGCGGGTTGATGGCCATACCGACGCATCGGGCAAAGAGACGTACAACCAGCAACTGTCACTGCGTCGTGCGAAAAGTGTCGCTAACGTGCTGGGCACGGTCGGCATGAAACAAGAGAACATCCAGCTGCAAGGCCTGGGCAGCAAAGAGCCGGTGGCGTCCAACGATACGGCGGCCGGTCGCACGGAAAACCGCCGGGTGTCGATTGTGGTGAGCGCCGACTAGTCGGCGAACTGCATTTCGCCGGTCTGCCCCATCAGCAGACCCTGATTGCGCTCGGTCACCTCGCGGATGTAATCCCACAACAAGGTGATCCGCTTCAACTTCCTCAGATCCTCCCGGCAGTACATCCAGAACTTCAAGGAAAACAGGTTAACCCAATGATTACAGGGGCTAACCGCCATGCGTCTCCTTGAAGCTCACCCTGCTGTTACAAACACCGTTACAAACCTCAGTTTTCCTGTGAGGCCGACGACAAGACTCGCCAAGCCATATCACTTCAGGCGCAACGGGATTTACTACATGCGTCTTAGGGTTACGGGCAGCACCACTGAGTTCGCTTCGGTTTCTCTCAAGACCAGTAACAGGAGGGCTGCTATGGATGTCTCAGAGCAGCTATCAGGCTTCGTCAGAGCATTTCATTTGAAGAACCCAGAGGCTTCATGGAGCGAACTGAAGGAACATTTCCGTGTTGTCTCAGTGGAGCTGTTTGAGTCTGAGCGTGATGGCGACGTGGCACAGGTGTGGGGCGATTTGCACGATGGCCGCTCTGGATCTGTGGACGGCTCGGTCAGACCTCTGAAGTCCGTAGCGAACGCTCCTGTGTCCCTATCTGTATTAGCGTCAGCAACTACCTTTGAGGACCTTTCAGCTCTCTACTTGGCGGACCGTGGGCAGGACCAGAAGGCCTCGACCCTGAAGGAAACCAAGATTTGCCACGGGACAATCTCTGCGGCTCTCGGTGAGCTGGACATGCGGACTCACTCACGGGCTGACCTCGTAGCCCTGCGTGATCGTCTTGCAGATGGTCGCATGCCCTCAACGGTCAATAAGCTGCTTGTTAAGCTGTCGGCAGTGCTTGCATGGTCAGTTGAAAATGGTCACATATCCAAGTCATACGACAAAAAATTGAAGCTCACAAAGGGCCTTGAGTCGAGCCGTAAGGCATTCACACAGGATCAGATAGGCAAGCTGGTTGCTTACTCCAATACGATGCCTGAGACCTCTTGGAAGCGCTGGCTGTTGAGCCTCGGGGCAATCACTGGTGGCCGTCTGAACGAAATCTCACAGTTGACGGTAAGCGATGTTCAGACCCTTGCATTAGGCATCACAGCCATTCACATCAACGAAGCAGGCGAAGGGAAATCCATCAAAAACAAACGAAGTGAGCGACTGGTGCCGTTGACGGATGGTGCTTACGGGTTCGACCTCGCAGCGTTCTTGCGGTACGTCGAGGCGTGCAAGCTTAGTGGGTCAGACTCATTAGCTCAGATTGGCTACAAGACAGCCGGGGAGTGGGCAAACCAACATGCTATCCCAGCAGCCCTTGGGGAATCCTTTGGTCCCGGCTTGGTATTTCATTCGTTGCGTCACTCGTTGGCTTCCCTGATGCAGGCCAAAGGTGTCCCTACGGCATACGCACAGGCTGTGATGGGTCATGCATCGGGTACGATTACTTTTGATGTTTACGGCTCAGGGGTGCCCGTGGAGACCATAGCGGAGATGCTTGTGGGATTGTTTGAAGGTGGTGGTCAATGACTGTGTTAGGGACTGTTTTGGCGAGTCCTTACTTGTACAGGCGTAACAAGGTTTACTACCTGCGGTTGCGGGTTCGCGGGGTCAAGTCGGATAGCATTACCTTTTCACTCCGTACCATTGATAAAACCGTGGCTACCGGAATCACCAAGGACATCTTGAAGCGCCTGGCCAAGTATCACCTCGAAAGATCTTCAGCTACTTGGAAGCAGCTTAGGGCACGTCTACCTGACATCACACAGCGGTGTTTAGCTGCTGCACACGGGGAAACCTCCATGGCGGCTTACAGGACTGTCCCTGAAAAGCTTCAGGAATCAGCACCGAGTGGCCTACAAAATTCTGGTCGGGCTGGGCGAGTGTGGATCAATAAAGACTTCCACTTCACGCCACGCGGTATCGCTGAGCCGCATTGCTCGATTCATAAACCCGACTATGGCAACCCTGAAAAGGGATTCGGCAATCCACGTGGTGAATACAAGGTGAACATCACTTGTTCGTCCGCTGATGCTCAGCCGATTATCGACGAGATCGTCAAGGCTCATGAAGCCAACTATGCGGCACTGATGAAGCAGTTCGAGAAAGATGGGCCAGCTCTTCGCGCTGAGTCGCAGAACGGTAGACAACTCCAAGAACCCTATGAGGGTGACATGCCGTTCTTTGAGAATGATGACGGCACTGTGACGTTCAAGATTAAGGGCTATGCGTCGTATATCGACACCAAGACCCAAGAGTCCAAGCCGCTGGTCCTCAAGGTCGTTGACGCCAAAGGCAAGCGCATCGAGAACGTCCCGGCCATCTCTGGTGGTTCTGAACTGAAGGTCCGCTTCTCCCTGTTTCCTTATGGCTGGTCCAACGTGGCCGGCGCATCCGTGAAGCTTCAAATTGACAGCGTAATGTTGATTAAACTGGTCGAAACCGACAGTAACGGTTTTGATGATGTATGGCGTGACGAGATCGTCGAGGGCGGCTATGAAGTAGCAGACCCCGCGAGTGATGCCTTGGTTAAGGCTTTGCCGTGGCTCGCTTCTATTGCAACACAGACGCCGCGTTAGCCTCCCAGTCACCCGCAAGGGAAGGGTTTCATTCAGCGGCCCTTGGCGGCACCTCAAAGACCTCAGCAAAAATCCACTAAAACGGAAGGACATCACGTCCAACTGAATTTTGATAAGGGCGAAACCCGGTAATCAGGGCTCGATTGATGCTCGAATAAGCGCAGGGAGTAATAGAGGCCCAAAGAGGACGAGGGAATGGGAGGTGTGTGAGCAGTGGTCGTTGACGTATGTGAATAATGTTCGTATAGTCAGGTCTCTTCTTCAAGGTTAACGAGACATACCGCAATGACAACTTCCGCCGTGACTGTTATCGACACCTCTGAGCCAGCCATCTATGTTTCGATGGAATTTAGCGATGACTATGATATTTGTGGAAAAGGTACGTGGAAATGGGTCGCTAAGCGTTCTTGGACTGATCGTGGTGCAACGTTCACAGAAATATTTGAGGTCCCCCACGATGCGGAAGGTGCGGAGCAGGAAAATGTACACAGCATGATCCAAGCACTGACCCGCACGGCTGTAGGAAGCGATGCTAAATATGCCGTGTCTCGGGCTGATGAATTGCCTAAATATGTAGCTGTGCGTATCTGTTAGTTCGAAAAGTATCGTGTAATAAACTGAGTCACGATCATATCAAGTAAAATTAATATCGTATGTGAGCGAAGATCGTATATCTTGGGTGACTTAACGCTACCTAAGGAATACCTCTATGCCGGCTCCACACTTCGTAACCGATAGCCTCGCTATTGCAAAGGCGACACCTAAGAGACGTCATGTAGACCTCAAGGTAAGCCTAACTGCAGCCCTTAACGAATTCGTTGAATTGGGTCTGTTCGAAAGTGTGGAAGGCCCTGAAGGCTTGACCACTTGGAGTCTGGTTGGCGGTGCCGTGGTTGCGCAGGAAGCTTTTTATGAAGATTCTTTTAAGAGGCAGTTTGTGTTCACTCAGTTGACCCGTGATGCTGCATTGGGTGTGGTTTTGAGGGCGAGACATACTGGCGACCGTGCGGCGCTTGTTGATGCCATACGGCCTTTCAAAGGTAACAGAAAATAACGGCTTTACAGTCCCCAAGCAGGTAGAGGCCACCTTGAGGGCATCCAGTGGAACGTATCATCCTCCAGTGGCTTATATGCATTTATATCCGTGACTTCGACTGAGTAAGTTGCTTCGACTTTTTTGAAGACTCTATTGGACTCTGTTTCTCCCTCAACATCGCCTACCAAAACGTGATAAGCCGGAGTCCCAGTATTAGGAAGGATTCTGATTTCGACAATAATCAACATTCTCCCCGGAAATTTAATGCAATTAGTCCTCATCTCATATCCTAATTCAGGGGTTATCTCAGGATAGCTCCATCTTCCTCCCACGATATAAGAAAGGTTTTTCTTCTGGCCAAGAATGTACGGGACGCAAACTGGTCGGAAATCGTCAGGGTCAAGCGAACATAATGTTTGACCATAAGCTATTTTAGCCAGAAGACGCGCAAAGCTTTCTGGGACGTGCCTAAACTTCATAACGGGGCGCTGGCCATATTTAACCGTAAACTTTTCTATTTTATCTGTGTCCACAGGTGAGCAAAATTGCCAGCCCCCTGATAAATCGACCTCCTCGGAGACCCCTTGCAGTATTCCTGCTTTAGGCATTCGATAAAACACCATAGCCGCAGGATATTCTTCAGCAGGAATGCGAAGATATTCACCAGGATTGTATTGATCCGGCATTAGGATTGCTTTTGGTCGCTTCTTTTTTCGGCGGGAAGGTGCATCGAAGGCTATTCTTGCATCTCCCCATAGCTCCCTCGAAACATCACGCTCAAAGCTTGACGTTATCCTTGCGCAATCATCACAGCTTGCTTCTTTAAGTACGTGAGCGCCACCTATAAAATATGGCAAGATGTGCTCATCTGTCAGTCGCAATCCTGAGCGCTTGCAATATATACAGATGCCTCTGGGCGGAATGTGTGTAGGGCCGTGACTCATGCTTTCTCCAAACTTATTTGTCATCACATCTTGTTATGGCTGCTTGATATTGCACTCTACTCTTTAGCGAAATTTTATCACGCACAAACAGCGTCCCAAGGTGCAATTTGAAAAACGCAATTTCATGGGCATCGAGCTGGACGTTCTGACCGGCCATCCGGGACACGATTTACTGTTTGTCGCCACTCAGGTAGCCCGTGCGGCTGGCTTGAAAAACCCGAGTAGCGCTGTGGGCAACTTCAAGGCAAGCAAGGCCTGCTCTATGCACCGCACCCTCGGGGAAACAATTGTCTCCTACAGCAATCAGGTAGGAGAGATACCCAAGGCGGCTAACGGACGTGCGTACCACGCAGCTACTTCGCTACTGGATGAACCGATGGTCTATCAGATGCTCTTGCGCAGTCGTTCACCGGCCTCTGAGCCGTTCCGTAAGTGGGTCACTGAAGAGGTCTTACCGACCATCCGCAAGACAGGCAAGTACGACGCCGAACAGTCCACCAATCCAATCGCGCAGAGCGTGATGGATGAGCTGAAGACCCTGCGTGAAGGCGTAAGCAATCTCACGAGTGAGGTTAGTCAGCTAAAAGCCATGCTGTCGAACACATCATGTAGTGCTTTGAGTAAAGTCAAGACACCAAATATAGACCCCCACTATAAGCGATGACATCCCGTCAGGACACCGTGAGGGCACTCAATGAACCAGACAGAAAATCGAAACCTCCCCATGCCCGAGCTAAGCAAATTGCTCGATAACTTCAAAATCGACGCCGGCAGTCCTTCGGGGCTCTCTCGCATAAAAGCAGGAGGCGGCAAGAACGGAAAAATAGGCCCTGTTCTAAGTAGGGACCGTGAAGGTTACTACCGATTCAAATTCAAGAACCTTCATTACCGAACAAATCGAGTCGTCTACTTTATGCATACAGCCGAGGACCCAGGGCCCTTGGTTGTGGATCATATTGACGGCGATATATCGAACAATCACGTTAGCAATCTGCGGTGCTGCACCAATAAGGAAAACTTACGAAATGCGCGTAAACGTGGGAAAGGTGATCTTCCTAAAGGGGTCAGCAAACTACCGAACGGTATGTATCAGGCTCAGGTGACACTTGATAGTGGCGTACACCGCGCTGTACTTGCATCAATACGTACAGCAACGAACTACCTCGATCAAGTTCGAAAGCGGCATCACGGCAAATACGCCAGAAACCAATAAACGCAAATGCACCGCTTCTCAGGCCCGACCGCCAGAGAGTGAACCATCATTCAAAGCTTCTTTCTGTCTGACTTTCCGAACCATGCCGGAGCCCTGAGTGTGGGCGCTTTGAACTGGTCGTGGAGGTCGGCGGGAAGTCAGACAAAAGGAAAAATACTCAAATGACAACCAACTACGATTACGCATCGGTGAAGGCCCAAGGCACGCCATACGACAGCCTGATTCGACAAGAAGCTGACCGCAACAACATCCCCTTCGACTTCATGCATAAGCTGATTTTTAACGAATCCAGCTTTGAGCCAACCGCCAAATCTCCTAAAGGCCCTTTGGGTCTCGGACAGTTCACAGAGCTGACCGGTAAAGCCTACGGCTTAATGACTCCTGAAGATCGTATGGACCCGCAGAAAGCAGTCCCTGCAATTGCACGTCACCTCAAAGACCTCAGTGGTGCCTATAAGGGCGACTTGCTGAAAACCGCATTGGCCTACAACCAAGGTCAGGGCCGTTTAGGTTCTCCGCAATTGGCTGCGCTGGACACAGGTGACTTCACGAAGATCAGTCCAGAAGGGCAGAACTACATGCGCAAGCTGCTGGACGTTTCCGGTGATTCGCCATCTCGTCAGTGGTTCGATGCGCAGGAGGTGACCAATCCCGGCATCAACCCAAAGGCTCAAGCCGTCACCTTTGAGGAAGCAACTCAGGGTGTGGCGGCAACCTCGAAGGTTCGTGTAGGTGAAAACCTGCCCCAACTGGGGAACATGAATCTTGATGGCGGTACAGCGCCGCAAACGCAACAGGACTACATCACGCTCAAAGACCACATTGGGAAGCCCGATAAGGACACCTTTGAGGGCTTGGGTGATGCTACTGCTGCCGCACTGGCGACTTCTCCGATGGCCTCGATTTTCCGCTATGCCACACAGGAAGATCATGACCCGCTCGAATGGGTTAGCTCTACAGACAACTCTCAGTGGACCGCTGAGGATTACGACACGATCCGCAGGGAAGGTGTAGATCCTCAATACTTCAGCTTCGTGCAGGACTACGCCAAAGGCAATCGGGCCAATCTGCCAAGCGCCGTCGCCATGGCAAAGGAAAACATGGAGTACGAGCGGCGCATCTACGCGACAGGTACGGGCTCGCAAATTGTGAGCGGGTTTGCAGGAGCTGGCCTCGACCCAATGACCTACGTGCCGCTGCCTGGGACTTCAGGTCTCCGTCTCATCTCCCGTGTTGCGCAAGGTGCAATGTATTCAGGCGCTGCCGCCGTGGCGTCTGAGCGTCTTCGAGAAAACATGACGGGTATTGAGGGCCACTATGGAACCGCATTGGTTGGTGGGGCCCTATTTGGTGCAGGCGCTACAGTTCTCTTTGATAAAGCTTTTAGAGCCGCGTCTAAAAGTGCCCCACGTCCTGAGATGGCTGACGGGGATATTGAGGCGATTCTTGCACGGCATGGCGAGTCTGCTTTACCTAACGAACGCGTTAGCCTTCATCCTGAGATGGAGCCTGACTTTAACGATTTTGCAGCTCAGAGCATGCGCTTGGAGGCCCGCGAGACAGCCCGTCAGTTGGGTCAGGAAGACCCTTCACGTTTCCCATGGATGGCCGGTGAGGAGCCTAAAGAAGCACTTGGCGTCACCTACGTGGATCATCCGAGCGAGCCGGGCGCTGTTCGCCTGCAAGACGGCTCAATCCTCTCAGCCACCAATCCCCTCAATCCTAAGCTTCTGGCTGAGGCCGCTGAGGTCATGCCTGATCGTGCTGCCAAAGGCGTCTCAATGGGTGGCTTTACAGAGATAGGCTACACGCTGAATCGCTCTGAAAGCCCTGATGTTTTGGCGATTGGTAGCCAGTTGTTCCGCTCTCCTACAGGGACCGTCACGGGCTCTAACGGTAAGTTCGGGGCTACCGCTTCGGACATCATTGAGCGAATCCAAGGTCAGGACCATGTGACCTACAACAAGATGTCGGAAGAGGTCTTGGAGGCCATCAAGGACCCGAGTTATGCAATGACCGATGGTGGCCGTCAGGCTCACATTGAGCGTGCGTTTCGCCGTGTCGCTGAGGCCATTGAGGAGGTGTCGGGTAACAAGCTGACTCAACTCACAGCAGGCGAGCGAAAGCTTATGGACACCGTTAAGAGCCACTACGACCTCAAGGGTGACTATCTGGCCGCACCGGCTCAGTTTGGCAACCGCAAGGCTCGCCCTGTATTGCCCGAGACGCGTCACGCTGGTTCCTACATTCCTAACATCTATTCGAGCGCCGCCAAGAACCTTCACCTTCAAAAGTTTGGCGGTCAGGACGGCCTTCAGAACGCCATTAAGGAATCGTGGTTGGCCAGCTATGCGGCTCGCCCTCATGTCAAATCTCGTGTCGATAACTACCTGAAGGCTGCTGTTGAGGAAGAGCTGAAGGCGCGGATGCCCAAGCCGGTCGGTAAGAAGCCTCCGGTGCCAGTGGACGCCGTGAAGCTTCGTGAAGAAATCTTGGATGAGCTGGTAGAGGACTACGCCACTCGGAAGGCTTTCGGTGTCGCTAAGTCGGAAGACTTCGACGCGTCGAACCTTCTATCCCTGAGTGACCAAGGAAGCATCCCCGGCTCTATGGAGCTGGCCTCCAACAACTTCCTCGAAGGACGCCACCTGTTTGATTCAGACATGGCCGTACCTTTGTCGGATGGTTCTCAGTTCGCAGTTAATGACCTTCGTGAGTTCGATCTATCACGCATCACTCCAAGCTATGACCGCCGTGTTAATGGTGACATTGGGATCATGGGTGCTACAGGGAGAACCACAGCGGAACTCCTCCACGACATCACTAAGGTGAAAACCCCTGTGGCATCCGAGCGTAAGGCCCTCGAAGAGTCCGTAAAGATTCTGACAGGGCGGGCACGTCGAGACCCTGAAGGCGCGCTTGCGACTGCCGCTCGTTCCCTGACAGACATGAGTTTCTTTGCGAAGAATGCCTACATGGGTGTCCAGTCCATCACTGAGGTTGCCGCAATGGTGACCAAGGGGCATACACGGATGCTCCTGAAGGGTATCCCGCTCCTGAAGGACATGACCACATGGGGTTCCAATATTAAGCCTAACGATCTTGCTGACATGCATCTGATGGTCTTCGGGCGTGAGTTGGATAACCACATTCGCCCAACTCGTCAGGACATCATTCAGCGCCTAAGAGACCATGCGAATACCAACCCGACGCTCGCTCAGGTCGTGGGGACAATCAAGTACGGCACACAGGAGGCAGCGGCGTGGTCTCCATTCACCAAGTTCCTAACTGAGTCCTCCAACTACATCGCAGACGCGGGCCGTCAAGGGGTCCTTTCAGACTTCGTGAATCATGTCGTGGCCGGCCGTACGTCGAAGCTCTTTGATGCTGAACGCTTGAAGTCGATGTCGATCACGCCTGAGCAATTCGCCGGGATGAAGGACCTCATTGCGAACTACGTGAAGAAGCAGCCTGACGGGTCCTACAAGGTCACTGATCGTGCAGCTTTCCAGCGTGATCCTCGGACAATGGACCTCTGGCGCATGGGCGATAAGATCGCTGATGAAACAATTCTACGGCCTCACAAATTCTCTTCGACGGACACCGAGGCCTACGGCGCTGGCGTGAAGATGGCGATGCAGTTCAAGAACTTCACGATGCGCTCAGTCAACTCCAGGCTGATCCGTGGCTATCACGATGCGACCAAGAATGGGCGAGCGATTGACCAAACCATGCAGGCTGTCCTTTCGACCGGTCTGGCTGTGTCTGGCTACGTCGCAATGAAGTACAGCCAAGCGGCAGGGATGCCCAAGGATCAGCGTGAGAAGTTCCTAAAGCAATCTCTTGATCCCAACATGTTGGCCTATGCGGCTGTGTCACGCAGTTCCCACATAGGCGCTCCCTTGGGCTTGGTGAACATCGTCGCGGCACCTTTAGGATTCGATCAGGCCGCAATGGTCCGTTCCTCGATTCTCCCACGGGGCCCAAAAGAGCAACGTCCGCAAGGTGCCATGAAGTACAGCGCAACGAAGGACGACCGGACCACAGCGGTACTCGGTCGGGTGGCTGAACAAGTCCCGGCTTATGGGGTTCTCTCCAGCGTCGGACAGGTCGGCTACAACGCCTTTGGTGCATCCGGTACGGACTCCCGCCGTGCAGACCAAGAGTACATGACAGGCGTTTTCAATGGCCTTCGTGGGCTCGTGCCTAACGATCCAGTCAGCCAGAAGTTGTTGCTGATGATGATGGAAGGGCAGGGCGTAGAGATTCGTTAAAACACAGTCCCACAGTCTGCATCCAGCTAACGGAGTGGTTCATTCCGTTGGGCTTTCCGCAGCTCTTATAGAGCATCCACGTGATTCCTCGCAGGCCATTGAAACCGCTTGTCATGGGAAATCCCGCAATCAATCCACTCGCGCCATTGGCTGCCTCCTGGAACCACGCTCAGACCCTCCACAAGGTCGAGTTGATGGCCGTGGAGGTCGGCCAGAGCGCGAATCTATTATGGAGAAAATGAAACATGACCATTACTAAAACTGCCTGCCTTGATGTCGGCGATGCCCGAATTTATAAAGTAAAAGCGACTCTCGCTGACCTGCATGAGGCGGCAGATGATTTATCCGCTGGTGACCTCTCAGATTTTCATTCGATGCAATCAGACCGCGACCCTGCCGAGGTTTTTCCTAAGGCCCTCGACGAGACAACTCACGCAATCAAGTCGGGCTCCCGTGTGCTGGCTGTGGGCGGGCATGCTCAGGGAGGCATTTGGTTTGTTACCACGAACGTGGTTACGGGGCTCTCGAAAGCCGAACGGTATAGATTCTACAGAATACTGAAGAGTCACTTGGAAGACATCAAGCGCGGGAATTCCAGCGGAGTAGCGCTGACGAACTATGTCGCTGTTGGCAATCGCGCTCACGTCCGACTTTTGGAGGCACTTGGGGCAACATTCCAAGTTGACCACTCCATCAGCCCGGCTGGTTTTCCTTTCAAACAATTTTGGTTATAGGAGGATTTTTATGTGCGACCCAACAGGAGGTATTGCCACCGTTGCGATAGTTAGTGCCATGAGCGCGGCTATGAGTGCATCTGAAGGGGCCAAGGCCAAGGGTCAGATGACCGACAACGAACGCAAGCAGCAGAACGAAGTGGTCAAGCAAGCGAACTTCGCTGAGAACGACCAGAAGCTTGCAACTGTAGATAAGAACGATGAAGCCCGCCGGCAGCTCACTGAAGTCAACCTTCAGGCCATGCGGAACCAAGGGACCATTAACACAGCTATCGGCGAGTCTGGACTTGCAGGTAACTCGATGGACCGCCTGAAGAACTCAGTGGCAAATGATGCGTCCGCTCAGAAGATGAACATCACGGACAACTACACACGCGACTATCAAGCCATCTTCGCGAATCGCGTGGGCAGCTCTGAGAATTCCAAGGCCGCTGTACGTGGTCTGGGTGGCAACAAATACAAGGTGAACAACATCGCGAACGCTCTCAACATCGTGTCGGCTGGCGTTCAAGGATATACAGCGGCGGGCGGTAAAGTTGGTAAGGGCGCCTCTGGGACCCCGGCAGGTGGTAACAGCGCAAGCGTGCAGAACGGTGGCACACGGTAATACCCAAAGGGGACCTCAACGGGTTCCCTTATTTTTTCAAAATGACCACCTCTGAGAGGCCCGGTCTGTAAGGCCTCCAGAAACACCCACTATAAGCATAGGGGGACTTAAAGTTACCTGTACAGATAGGCCTTATGTTTCTTCTCCACGGTGTCCTGAAGCTGAGCTATCAGATGGTGGTTATCATCAAACACCACAACCCTACAGCTCAAGGAGGGGTATGCGATGACTACACGGTGGAAGACCTGTGTTGCTGTACTCCGCACTCTGGATACCCATCGTGTCACCTATCGATTTCTTGGTCTGCTCCTTGTCACTCTGGGAGTTGCTCAGGGTGGTCCTTTGGGGCAAGCCCTTGGGGAGGTCGCATGTATTTTACTCGGTGATTGTTCTAACTAAGGATTGATTTCGAGTTTGGCATCCTGTCCGAGCGTTGTGCGATGGATTAAAGGTTGAGAGATAAGTTTAGAAGTCGCAGATTCAATTTTTTTAGATAATCGTAATTCGGGTTGTCCACACTCAAATCTTCCAGTATTTTGGTGCATTCGTGCATGCCGCTGTTTAATACAGTGCTTTGAATTAGCCCTTCACGAAAACTGTCAAACGGATCTTTGAGCGAAAATATAATGTCGAGCCATCTATGGGTGCCAGGGAGAAGCCTCCTACCCTCGGAGTCTCGCGCGGCCTCGAGTTCAAGGTATAACTCTTCGAACTCGACAATGCTGGGAGCTTCTTTAAAAATGATTATGCCGTTGTTAAAGCGATGTTGAAGGAAGTGTCGAATAATGGCGTCTCTTTGGAATCCTCCAATATTGATGCTGGTGCTTTCAATTGCGGGATTTCCGGTGAAGAAGAGATGCGAGTTTAATATTGAGATAAGCCTGCGGATTCCGTCCTCAAGAAAGTAAATGTTCACCCCGATGTTATCACCGTCGTGAAGGACATCACCATCAATCGTCTCGGCAACCCACTCAATGTCTAATTTGTAGCTAATGAAAGACAGGCACGTAAATAAGTTTGTTATGTCTGCCGTCGTCCACTCAGGTAATTTGATCAGCCTGAATGTCTGTTCGAATAGAGTTTTGAGTTCTCCTAAAACATTGTGAGAGTTTTCGTCGTGTATGGGGAGGACTACAGTGTCTACATTGGTTGGGTTATTGCGTGGAAAAATGCCGTTGTAGGATGATTCAGTGCTGGGGAAGCGGAATGCGTTATTGTGGGCGTTCTGGAGTTCTACCAGTCGTTCAATGAATAACCTACGGTGGTTTATGTAGTGATCTAAAGTTAAAGCTTTGATTTGCCACTCGACGAAACTCTGATGGTTTTGATTCTGCGCATTGAGGAACAAAAGTGTGGCGATGGTCGCGATCACGCCGCTCAAAGTGAAGAAGCCACTTAGCAGTGATCCAAAGCTGCTCCAAGCAGTATGGTCATTAGAGATGTTCGGAAGGAAATGCCAATAAGCCCCGAAAATGAGCAATCCTAAAATGAAAACTATGATGGCTGAAACAATCCATATGCGGTAGACCGCCTTCGCACCTTTAAGCATTACATTTACCCCCCTTTGTTCTGCTATGAGCGAGGATCGTACCCGGAGCTTGGTGGTGCCGCAGCCAATTTCATGAGTCCTTGAGAATCTGACAGAAAAATCTGAATGACCACCTCAATGTCTTTACAGCCCAAAGCTCCCCCGTAGGCCCCTCGCGCCTGAGCCTTATCGTGCGCCCGCATGGGGTCCTCATCGCGCCCGCGCAGGCCTCTGGAAGCTGGCGCGTTTCGGTGTCTGCAAGGGCCTCTCAGTGTTACAAGTTACGTACCAACAACTGGTACAAACCGTTGGCAAAAGCCTGCTGACCTCGTTACGATGCCGCTACCTGATTCCTTGAAGAACAGTTAATCGGCGAACTGCATCTCACGGCTTTCGCCCATCAGCAGACCCTGATTGCTCTCGGTCACTTCGCGGATGTAATCCCACAACAAGGTGATCCGCTTCAACTTCCTCAGATCCTCCCGGCAGTACATCCAGAACTGTCGGGTGATGTCGATTTCCTCCGGCAACACCGGCAGCAGGCGTGGATCCTGCGCGGCGAGGAAGCAAGGCAGAATCGCCAGTGAGCGCCCTTGCTGCGCGGCGACAAACTGCGCGATCACGCTGGTGCTGCGCAAGTTGGCGCTGGCGCCGGGCAGCACGTTCGCCAGGTACAGCAGCTCCGAACTGAACGCCAGATCATCCACATAACTGATGAATTGATGCTTGCCCAAGTCTGCCGGGCGGCGGATCGGTGGGTGTTTGTCCAGATAGTCCTGAGTCGCGTAGAGCTGCAAACGGTAGTCGCAGAGTTTGCAGCACACATATGGACCATGCTCCGGCCGTTCGAGGGCGATGACGATGTCGGCTTCGCGCTTGGACAGGCTGATGAAGTGCGGCAGCGGCAAGATGTCCACCGAGATGGCCGGGTAGGCATCGACGAAATGGCTCAACTGCGGGGTGATGAAAAAACTGCCGAAACCTTCGGTGCAGCCCATGCGCACATGTCCGGACAGCGCCACGCCAGAACCGGAGACCTGCTCGCAGGCCATGTGCAACGTGCTTTCAATCGACTCCGCATAACCGAGCAAACGCTGGCCTTCGGTGGTCAGCACGAAGCCGCTGGTCCGCGACTTTTCGAACAGCAAGGTGCCGAGTGCCGCTTCCAGCGAACTGATCCGCCGCGAAACGGTGGTGTAGTCGACAGCCAGCCGTTTGGCAGCAGTGCTGGCCTTGCGGGTGCGGGCGACTTCGAGGAAAAACTTGAGGTCGTCCCAGTTCAGCGAACCTAGCGAGGTGATGTTTTTTTGCATGATGGACGGGCTTATATGTGCGTTCTTATTAGAAGTTTGCACATCTATACTCCAAAAACAGTCCGACAACCAATTCGTGACACACGCCTCATCTCAAGGCGAACCTTTCGCCTTGGCTCCTAAGATAAAAACAAGTTTCGGAGACCAGCATGAACGCATCGCTTACGCCCAACGAAACCACGGTCCAAAAGGTCAAGCTGCTGATCAATGGCGAATGGGTCGAGTCGCAGACCACCGAATGGCACGACATCGTCAACCCGGCCACCCAGCAAGTGCTGGCGAAAGTCCCGTTCGCCACCGCCGCTGAAGTCGATGCTGCCGTCAGCGCTGCCCAGCACGCCTTCCAGACCTGGAAACTGACCCCGATCGGCGCGCGCATGCGCATCATGCTCAAGCTGCAAGCGTTGATCCGCGAACACTCCAAACGTATCGCTGTAGTGCTGAGCGCCGAGCAGGGCAAAACCATTGCCGACGCCGAGGGCGATATTTTCCGTGGTCTGGAAGTGGTCGAGCACGCTTGCTCCATCGGCAGCCTGCAAATGGGCGAGTTCGCCGAGAACGTCGCCGGCGGCGTTGATACTTACACCCTGCGCCAGCCGATCGGTGTGTGCGCCGGCATCACGCCATTCAACTTCCCGGCGATGATTCCGCTGTGGATGTTCCCGATGGCCATCGCCTGCGGCAACACTTTCGTTCTGAAGCCTTCGGAGCAGGATCCGCTGTCAACCATGCTGTTGGTCGAGCTGGCGATCGAGGCCGGTGTTCCGGCTGGCGTGCTCAATGTGGTTCATGGCGGTAAAGACGTGGTCGATGGCCTGTGCACGCACAAGGACATCAAAGCCGTGTCCTTCGTCGGTTCGACCGCTGTCGGCACTCACGTCTATGACTTGGCTGGTAAACACGGCAAACGCGTGCAATCGATGATGGGCGCGAAGAACCACGCTGTGGTTTTGGCCGACGCCAATCGCGAGCAAGCGCTGAATGCACTGGTCGGCGCCGGTTTTGGTGCGGCCGGGCAACGCTGCATGGCCACTTCGGTGGTAGTGCTGGTCGGTGCGGCGAAACAATGGCTGCCGGATCTGAAAGCGCTGGCGCAGAAACTCACCGTCAACGCCGGCAACGAGCCGGGTACTGATGTCGGTCCGGTGATCTCGAAAAAAGCCAAGGCGCGGATTCTCGATCTGATCGAAAGCGGCATCAAAGAAGGCGCCAAACTTGAGCTGGACGGTCGCGACATCAAGGTGCCGGGCTACGAGCAAGGCAACTTTGTCGGCCCGACCCTGTTCTCGGGCGTGACCACCGACATGCAGATCTACACCCAGGAAATCTTCGGCCCGGTGCTGGTGGTGCTGGAAGTCGACACCCTTGATCAAGCCATCGCCCTGGTCAACGCCAACCCGTTCGGCAACGGCACCGGCCTGTTCACCCAGAGCGGTGCGGCGGCGCGTAAATTCCAGACCGAAATCGACGTCGGCCAGGTCGGCATCAACATTCCGATTCCAGTACCGGTGCCGTTCTTCAGCTTCACCGGTTCGCGCGGTTCGAAACTCGGCGACCTCGGCCCGTACGGCAAGCAAGTGGTGCAGTTCTACACGCAGACCAAAACGGTCACGGCGCGCTGGTTCGATGACGACAGCGTCAACGACGGCGTGAACACCACCATCAACCTGCGCTGAGGAACTGCCATGAAAATCGCATTTATCGGTCTGGGCAACATGGGCGCGCCGATGGCGCGCAACCTGATCAAGGCTGGCCACTCGCTGAGTCTGGTCGATCTGAACAAAACCGTGCTGGCGGAACTGGAGCAACTGGGCGGCAGCATTCGCGCTTCGGCCCGTGAAGCCGCCGAAGACGCCGAACTGGTGATCACCATGCTACCGGCGGCGGTACATGTGCGCAGTGTCTGGCTCGGTGAGGACGGTGTGCTGGCTGGCATTCGCCAAGGTGTGCCAGCGGTGGATTGCAGCACCATAGATCCGCAGACTGCCCGCGATGTAGCGGCCGCTGCGGCGAAAAAAGGCGTGGCCATGGCCGATGCGCCGGTGTCCGGTGGTACTGGCGGTGCGACTGCCGGCACGCTGACCTTTATGGTTGGCGCCACCCCGGAACTGTTCGCCACGCTGCAACCGGTGCTGGCGCAGATGGGCCGCAACATTGTGCATTGCGGCGAAGTCGGCACCGGGCAGATCGCCAAGATTTGCAATAACCTGCTGCTGGCGATTTCGATGGTCGGCGTCAGCGAGGCGATGGCGCTGGGGGATGCGCTGGGGATCGACACCTCGGTGCTGGCCGGGATCATCAACAGCTCGACCGGGCGCTGCTGGAGTTCGGAAATGTACAACCCGTGGCCAGGCATCGTTGAAACGGCGCCGGCTTCGCGCGGGTATACCGGCGGGTTTGGCGCGGAACTCATGCTGAAGGATTTGGGGCTAGCGACCGAAGCGGCGCGTCAGGCGCATCAGCCGGTGGTGCTCGGCGCGGTGGCGCAGCAGTTGTATCAGGCGATGAGTCAGCGTGGGGATGGCGGGAAGGATTTCTCGGCGATCATCAACAGCTATCGCAAGCCTGCAATAGAAGGACAGCGCTGAACACACTGTGGGAGCTAGCCTGCTAGCGATGGCAGAGTGTCAGGCAACTCATTTTCGCCAGATCAACCGCAATCGCCAGCAGGCTAGCTCCCACAGGGATTCGAGTGAATCTGGGACATTTGCCGGGAAATCACGTCGGGTGATCTCCCGGCTTTTTTGCATCAGGCAAACACGAAATATTTGCGCACGGTCTCAACCACTTCCCACGTACCTTTCATGCCCGGTTCAACCACAAAAATATCGCCAGCACGCAGATGAATCGGCGCCATGCCGTCCGGGGTGATCACGCAGTAGCCTTCCTGGAAATGGCAGTACTCCCACTTCACATAATCGACGCGCCATTTGCCGGGGGTGCAGATCCACGTGCCCATGATCTTGCTGCCGTCTTCGCTGGTGTAGGCGTTGAGGTTGACGGTGTGCGGGTCGCCTTCGAGTTTTTCCCATTTGCAGGCATCGAGAACCGGCAGCGGATGGGTGTCGCGCAGAACGGTGATAGGGGCAGTCATGTGTCGGCTCCAGACAAGGCGATCAAACGGAAGCTGCACCCTATAGCGCCGTGCTTCTGCCCAGATGTCTGTGCTCGACATTCAGATATCCATAAACGCTGCCAGCGTTTTTCGGATGGAGGCGTAAACCTTCCAGCAAAATCAATTAACGGCAGTACTGATCTAAAACAAAGGTTATGAAGTTATAACTATTTTACTTGTCTGGTTTTTGCTTTTAGTACGTCGGTTCCGTTGCGTCCTTAGTTGCTTTCGATAGTCAGCCTTCCCGATAGCGCGGGCGCCCCACCATACCCCGTCTTTGTTAAGTAAATAAGTCGTTCGCCGCACCAAGGAGGTGCGGTGTCTGTGGGGTTTTGCAGACTTTTTTCGAGTTGTAAAAAAACCTTGAATAGTTCGTTGACTCTCCCCTTAAGGGCAGAGTTTAGATTCCCGCCGCGTGAGAAGTTGCTGTGGGAAAAGTTACTTTTCATAAGTCGAATTAATGAAGTAGTCACGACATATAGGGAGATAGAAATGAACAATCCATTGGACTTGGAACATGTCGTTGCCAGCACTCGCGAAATCCTCGCGCAGCTGTTGGTGATGGGTGCGAATGACATCGAAGAAAACAGCAGCATTGTCGAAGACCTCGGTGCCGACTCGCTGGACATCGTCGACCTGAGCTTCCAGCTGGGCCGCCAATATGGCTGCACACTGCCGAAAACCAGCGTGCTCGACCATGCAGTGGCGGTTTGCGGTGATGCCAGCGAGTTTCTCGCCAACGGTCGCATTACCGAAAGCGGCAAGCACCTGCTTGAGCAAAGCCTCAGCGCCTACACCCCGGATCAACTGAAGGCGGGCATGCAACCGGCTCAAGTGTTCGCCGCGACTACCGTGCGCAACTGGGCCAACCAGTGCCGCAATCTCTTCAACTACCTGCCGGCCACCTGCCCGGATTGCAACGCCCACCAGGCGGTTCTGAACGAGCGTCAACAAGTGGTCTGTGGCGCGTGCAGTGCGCGCCTGGTGCCGGCGGATGGCGATGAAGTGTCGCGTCAATTGGTTGAGCAGTTTGTCACCACTCACGCCAAAGAAGCGGTGTAGGAGTTCTCATGCGGGCACGACAAGTCTATGTGAGCGGGTTCGGTCTGGTGGCGCCCATGGCGCTGGACGCTGCCACGTTGTTCGAGCGGATTTGCCGGAAGCAATCCTGTGTCCGCGAACATCCCCGGTTCAAGGCGCTGGGATTCAACAATAGCGCAGCCGGATTTATCGACGATACGCAGTGGCAGCGCATCGGGGCCGGTTTCGGCGGCAACGCGGCGCTGCACCCACGGCAAAGTGTGCTGGCCGAGTACGTTGCCCAGCAGGCGCTGGAGCACGCCGGCCTGACGCCGGCAGACCTTGCTCACAGTCGCAGCGGTCTGTTTCTGGGGGCCAACAAGTACTGTGCCGACAGCCACGATCTGCAGCGGCTCAGCCGTTGCATGGATGAGGCCGGACGTGTCGACCTCGACCGTCTGCTGGACAGTCCGGCACCGTCCAGTGCGACCTTCATCCGGCGGGTCGATCAACAGACGCAGCATCTGGCCGATCGGCTCGGCATCCGCGATCACATCTCGACCCATTCCGATGCCTGTGCCGCCGGCACCATGGCCATCGGCAGTGCTTACCGGGCCATCGAGCGCGGAGAGATCGATCTGGCTATCTGCGGCGCCGTCGAACTGATGGCCAACGAACTGCCTTATTACATGTTCAACAGCCTCGGCGCGCTCTGTCAGGCCGACTTGCCGGCGAGCGAACAGAGTCGCCCGTTCATGCCAGACCGTAGCGGTTTTGTCCTCAGCGAAGGCTCGGCGATGTTCATTCTCGAATCCGCTGAGCACGCGCAGCGGCGCAAGGCTGCGCCACTGGGCCGGGTGTTGGGTTACGCGAATGTCTGTGAGGCGCAGAAAATGACTTCTAGCAGTCGCGACGGCAGTAAATACGAGGAATGCATGGAAGCTGCAATCGAAGACGCCGGGCTGCTGCGCAGCGCCGTGCAACACGTCAACACCCACGGGACCTCCACGCAGGCCAATGACAGTTGTGAAGCGTTGGCGCTGCAGCGGTTGTTTGGCGGTTGCCAGGACTTCATGACCTTCACCGCTAACAAGTCCGCCATCGGTCATTCGCTGGCAGGCAGTGGCGCGATCGAAGCAGTGCTGTCGCTGATGAGCCTGCGTGACGGTGTGCTGTTGCCCACCCTGAATTACGACCCCGAGCGTGCCGAATACCCTTCGCTGAAGTTCTTGAGCGAGCCGGTGCGACAACCGATCAACGTGGTGATGTCCAACTCGTTCGGCTTCGGCGGCATCAACAGCTCGCTGGTTCTGGGGAGGGCATGAGATGAACAGAGCCATCTATCTCAATGCCGCTGCGGTGCTGAATGTGGCGGGCAGTGAATGCGCTGACTTGCTCGGCACGCCCTTTGCGGCGCAACCGCTGGCATTTGACTCACAGCGTCAGGCGTTTGCATTGCCGACGCCGCGACTGGCCAGTGACCTGTTTGATCGCAAGATCCAGCGCAGCGTCGAACCGCAGGGCTTGCGCCTGTTGCATTGCGCCGCACGGCTGGCGCCAGCACTGGCCGCGATGCAATTGCCCGCGTCACGCATTGCGCTGACAGCGGCCATTCCCGAAGTCGATGCGCCGAGTCCTTGCTGGGATGCGGTGCAGGCGATCATCGAACAGCCGCAAAAACAACTGGCGCAGTTATTGGCCAACACGCCGCCCCTGCATGCGCTGACCCTGCTCAACAGCAGCGTCATGGCTTATGTCGCCGAAGCATTGAATTGCCACGGGCCAATGGGCGGATTTTGTTCCCAGGACAACGCCGGGCTGGATGCGCTGATCGAAGCCTGCCAGCAGATTGGCGAGCGGCATGCCGACGCCGCGTTGGTGATCAGCAGCAGTCCGAACCTGACCCCGGCCCTGTACCTGCGCGAGCCGGATCAGGCGAGCGAACCGATTTTCGGTGAGGGCGCCGCCACGCTGTTGCTGGCGTCGACACCAGCGCCGGGTGCGGCACACGCGGTGCGCATTGCCGGGTTTGCCCGTGGTTACAGCACGGATCCGCAACGCTCTGAGGCGGTGGGGCGGCGTGTAATCGACCAGGTCCTGAGTGTCGAGAAACTGCGAGTCGGCGACGTCGAGCATATCGTCGGCAATTGCGCTGACGGGCAAGTGATGAAGTTGCTCGAAGCTTTCCCGCGCGAGATTCGCAGCACCCGCGCCATGACCGGTGAAATGGGCGCCAGCGGCTTGCTGACCGAGGTCGCACTGGCCTTGCACCTCAGCCGTGAAGTAGCGGCGACGCCGGGCTACACGTTGCTTGTCAGCCACACTCGCGCCGGTCACTGGGGCGCATTGCTGTTGGCCAGTGAAACCATGGAGAAGCACGCATGAGTGCGACACGGATTGTGATCACCGGCATGGGCGCCGTCACCGGTTTCGGTTTCGAATGGCAGACCCTCTGGGAAAAAATGCTCGGCGCCGAACATTGCGTGCGGCCATGGCAGCCGCACGACGTGCAAGAGGCGTCGTTCGCGGTGCGCTACGCGGCACCGGTCGACATGCGCCTGTTGCCGGAAAAACTGCAAAGCCATCCGGCCTGGACGATGCCGCTGGAAAAGCGCAGCCGGTTTGGCTGGGTGGCTGCCACGCAGGCCGTCGGTGACAGCGGCTTGCAGCCAGAACAGTTGCGGGGCGCGGCGGTACTGTGTGCCTCGGGAGCACCGCAGCACATGCTCGCTGACATGCTGCTGACCGAAGCCCCGAATGGCGGCACCCCGAGCTGGTCGTACCTGATGTCGCGGGCCGGGCAAGTGAATGCCGACGGCTCGCTGCGTCAGGGCAACGACCGTCTGGCGCGGGTAATCGCCGACGACCTGGGCTGTGAAGGGCCAGTGATCAACATCAGCAGTGCCTGTGCCGGTGCTTCGCAAGCCATTGGCAACGCCTTCCAGATGATTCGTCGCGGAGAAGTCAGCGTAGCGCTGGCGGGTGGCGCCGACTCGGTGCTCAACCTCGACACCATGGCCGCGTTATATCTGTTGGGTGCCGCTTCGGGCGAGCAACGCTGGGGCGCTGATCTGTGCCGTCCGTTCGATCGTGACCGCAGCGGTCTGATTGCCGGCGAGGGCGGTGGTTTCGTCGTTCTGGAAAGCCTCGAACATGCCTTGGCCCGTGGCGCCACGCCGTATGCCGAAGTGTTGGGTTTCGGCAGCAGTCTGGACGGCTACAAGGTCACCGCACCGCAACCGGAAGGACGCGGTGCGGCACTGGCGATGCAGGCCGCGCTGGATGACGCCGGTTTGCGCGCGCAGCAGATTGATCTGATCAACGCCCACGGCACGTCGACTCCGCTCAATGACGTTGCCGAAACCCTCGCTATCAAAAGTGTGTTCGCCGAGCACAAGCATTATCGAACCCTGGCGGTCAGCGCCAACAAATCACAGTTCGGTCACCTGATCGCGGCCGCTGGCGCACCGGAATGCATTGTCACCGCGTTGGCCTGCCTGAACGATCTGGTGACGCCAACGGTGAACCTGCATGACGCCGACGAACAGTGCGATCTCGATTACTGCGCCGGGCAAGCCGTCAGCCGCCGAGTGGATTACGCGTTGAGCAATTCCTTTGGTTTCGGTGGCCTCAATACCTCGCTGGCCCTTGGCAAATATCGGGAGCATGGACAATGACTGACGCCACTGTACGTGTCGCGATCGCCGGCAGCGGTTGTGTGTTGCCCACCGGCTGGGGCGTTGAGGGTTTCTGGTCGGCGGCCCGCGAAGGGCGTAGCGCGATCTCGCCTCTGAGCTCGTCACTGTTCCACAGCGAGCGGGTCATAGCGTTCGGACACGTCGCTGATCGGGATCATCAACGTAGCCGTCAGGACGTTGCACAAAACCTCCAGCGTTACTGTCCGCCGGCGGTGATCTGGGGCGTTAGTGCGGTGCGCCAGGCGTTGACAGAAGCCGGGCTTGAACCGGGTCGCGACAACGTGCGTTTTGGTCTGTATTGCTGCCAGGGCGGTTACACCCATCCCTCGCTCGCGTCTTACGGTGAACTGCTGCACGAATGTCAGACCGAGACCGGTGCCGACATGCAGCGTCTGGCCAAACGCGTGTTGCAGGAGCGCGCGCTTGATCCGTTTCTGGTCCTCAAAAGCCTCAGCAACGGGCTGCTCGGGGTGGTCAGTCTGGCGTTGAAACTGGAGTGCGAAAGCAACGCTTACATGCAAGGCGTGGCCGGCAATCTCGCGGCGCTGCGCGAGGCCTGCGCCGCGCTGCAAAACGGTCGAGTGGATGCGGCGATTGTGGTTGGCGCCGGCAGTGAACTTGATCCGCTGGCGCTGGCTGCACTGGCCGAGGCGGGGGTGATCAGCACCGACGGTTCGCAAAGCCTGCGTGCCTTTGATAGCCAGGGCCGTGGCGGCATTGCCGGCGAAGGTGCGGCGGCGCTGGTATTGCGTCGCGCCGATGACCTGCCGGCAGGGCCGCAAACATGCCTGACCACACTGTTCGCACATCCGCGTCTGGACTCGCTGAACTTGCCCGACAAACAGGTCGATCTTCTGATCAGCAGCGCCACTGGCGATCCGCACAAGGATGCCGATCTGGCCCGCACGCTGGCGCGAACCGGTGCCGCGCACATCACCAGCAGCACATCGCTGACCGGCATTCTGAGTGGTGCACCGAGTCTGGTTGACCTGATCTTCGCCCGGCAGGCCTTGCAGGCGCAAAGCATCCCGCCGGTCAGTGGCCTGGAGCAACCGCTGGATGCGCATCTGCCGTTTGTGATCGGCGGGCCGCGCGATGCCGTGCTGCACGATTGCCTGGTCATCAACCGCGACGACAACGGTTTCAGCGCCGGTTACCAACTCGAATTTCACGCAGCCGACTGACCGTCGGCACGTAAAGAAACGCAGCTGATTTTTTACTCAAGGGATAGAACTGTCATGGATTACCGCGATTACGTACGGCCGAAATTCGTTGAATTGATGCAGGCCCTGGGCCTCGAATGCCAGTTCCACAGAGCGCTGGGCAGCAAACTGTTTTACCGCGACCGGCAGGGCGAAGAGGTGACTGTCACTGACTTCCTCGGCGGTTACGGTGCCGCGCTGTATGGTCACAACGATCCGCAATTTGTCGATCAACTCGTCGACCTGCTGCGCGCCGATGTGCCGTTCAACGCGCAGATGTCGGTGCGCGGTGCGGCCGGTCAGTTGGGGCGTGAACTTAGTGAAGCGTTCAACCGTGAGCTGAACAACAGCGAACGCTACATCTCGACCTTCTCCAACAGTGGCGCCGAGTCGGTGGAAATCGCCGTCAAGCACGCCGAATACCGTCGTCAGAAAAACCTGCAGAAGCAATTCGACGAGCGCGATTTCGCCCTCGCCAATCTGGTCGCCAGCGACAAGGCATACGTCGAGCTGGACATCGACGATCTCGAGTTGCCAGCCGGTCTGCTGCCGCAGAATCTGTCCTGCGTCACCGTGCGCCAAGTGGCCGAAGCGGTGCGTCAGCACAACCTGGCGCAACTGCATGTCGAGCCGGTGTTTCTGGCTGTGCGCGGCAGCTTCCACGGCAAACTGGTGAACACCGTTCAACTGACGTACGGCAAGCAGTACCGCAAGCCGTTCGCCCGTTTCGGCCTCAACGTCGAGTTCATCGACCCGCAGCAACCCCAGCAATTGCAAGAACTGCCGGCCCGTCATATCCGTCACTGGCTGAGCCTGGAGTGGAGTGGCGACACCCTGCAGGTGCGCCGTGAGGCGTTCAGTGCGATCACCGCCGTATTGCTGGAGCCGATTCAGGGCGAGGGCGGCATCAACGAGTTCGCCAATGAGTTCTATCTGGGCCTGCGGCGTCTGTGCAACGAGCAGCAATGCCCGCTGATCATCGACGAAGTGCAATCGGGTTTCGGCCGCACCGGCACCTTGCTTGGCGCCAGTCATTTCAACTTGCAGGGTGATTACTACTGCCTGTCGAAAGCCTTGGGCGGTGGCCTGATGAAGATTGCCGCGACGGTGATTCGCGCCAGCCACTACGAAAACGATTTCAGCTACATCCACAGTTCGACCTTTGCCGAAGATGATGCGTCCTGCCATATCGCCCTGTCGGCCCTGCGCCGTCTGTTCGAGAACGACAGCGCGATGCTCAAGGACGTGAACAAGAAGGGCGAATACCTCAAGTCTTCGCTGCTGGAACTCAAAGCGGCCTACCCGGACGTGATCGCCGACGTGCGTGGTCGCGGCTTGCTGTTGGGCTTCGAACTGCACGACCTGACCGGCACCAGTTCGCTGGTTCAGGCCTCGGCGCAGTACAACGATGCGCTGGGCTACATCATCGCCGGCTACCTGCTGCAATTCGAATCGCTGCGCGTGGCGCCGTCGGGCAGCAACGCCAATGTGATCCGACTGGAACCGCCGGTGTGCATCACCTTCGAAGAGATCGACGGACTGATCGCTTCCTTGCAGAAAGTCTGCGACATGCTGCGCCGCCGCGATGCCTTCCCGCTGGCCGCGGGTGTGTGCGCCGACAGCATCGCTGACGTGCCGGCGCGCGAGGTCAGCTTCAAGGAGAGCGAAACTCGCCCAAAGTCTGACGAGAACGTGCGCGTAGTGGCTCGCGTGGCGTTCATCAACCATTTGATTGATTCGGACATGCTCAGCGACGTCGATCCTTCACTGTCGACCCTGAGCGCTGAGCAGAAGCGCGAGTTCATCAAACGCATGGCGCCCGAGCGCCGGGCCGCGCCCATCGGCCCGGTGCAGATTCGCTCGAAACTCGGCACCGCCGTGGAATTCACCCTGTATCCACTGTGCATGGATTCCGATGCCATGGCGGCGTATATCGCCAGCGGCGATCTGCAGACCATCCGCGAAGAAGTCGGCAATCGCATCAAGGATGCCCGCGCCGATGGCTACACCGTCGCCGGGCTGGGCATGTACACCTCGATCGTTACCAACAACTGCCAGGCGCTGCAGATTCCTGACATGGCGCTGACCTCCGGTAACGCCCTGACCATCGGCATGGGCCTGGAAGCCATCGAACAGGGCTGCAAGCAGCAAGGCCTGGAACTGAGCGAGCAGACCGCTGCAGTGGTCGGTGCGGCGGGCAATATTGCCTCGACCTACGCCTCGCTGTTGTCGACCAGCGTCGAGCACCTGATCCTCATTGGCAGCGGCCGCGACGGTTCCCTGCGTCGTCTGGAAAAAACCGCGCAACAGATTTACGCCGAAGCCGCCCGCGCGATCCTCAAGGGTGTCGCCGAACACGACCGCCTCGCCCGTCGCCTGCAGCAAATTGATGGAATCGACGGGCTCTTGCAGGCCCATGGCAGCAGTACCGATCTGGGTCAGCACGTGGCAAAACTGGTCGAGGAACGCCTGGGCGCAAACGCCTTCATCACCGTCAGCAACGATCTTGAAGTGCTGAAACAGGCGCGCATCGTGCTCTGCGCCGCGAACGCACCGCAGCCGTTTCTCTTTGCCGAACACTTCGCCGAAAACAGCGTGATCTGCGACATTGCCGTACCGCTGAACGTTGACCAGAACCTCGCCAGCCAACGCAGCGACGTGCTCTACATGCACGGCGGCATCGTGCAGACCCCGCTGGGTGATGGCCTGGTGAAAAACGTTCGTGCCTATCTCAAGCAAGGTCAGTTGTACGCGTGCATGGCCGAGTCGGTGCTGATGGGCCTGTCCGGTATGAAACAGCACTACTCCTACGGCGACATCAGTCGTGAGCAAGTGCAGCAGATTCGTGCACTGGCGGCGACCCACGGCTTCAGCCTTGCGCAGTTCAAAACCGACAACTCGCTCTAAGGAACGGTCATGCCGAATAAAGTAGCAGTGGTGACCGGTGGCAGTCGTGGCATCGGTCGGTCGATTGTCCAGACCCTGGCCGGGGCGGGTTATCAGATCGCGTTCAGTTACGTACGCGATGAAGTCGCGGCGATGGCCTTGCGCGATGAAGTACAGGCGTCGGGGATCGATTGCCTGGCGTTGCAATGCGATGTCAGCAGCGGCGACAGCATCAAGGCGTTTTTCGAGCGGGTCGATCAGCATTTTCAGCGTATCGATCTGTTGGTCAATAACGCCGGTATTACCCGTGACGGCTTGCTGGCGACGATGTCAGCGCGCGACCTGATCGACGTAATCCAGACCAACCTGATCGGCACGATGCTCTGCTGTCAGCAGGTGGTGCCGGGCATGTTGCGCCAGCGCAGCGGTTGCATCGTCAACATCAGTTCGGTGGCGGCGCAGAAGCCCGGCAAAGGCCAAAGCAACTATGCCGCCGCCAAGGGCGGGGTCGAATCGTTGACCCGTGCCTTGGCGGTGGAGCTGGCGCCGCGCAACATTCGCGTCAACGCGGTCGCTCCGGGCATCGTCAAGACCGAGATGAGTACGGCGCTGATCGGCAGTCAGGAGGAGGAAATTCAGTCGCGTCTGCTGATCAAGCGCTACGCGGAACCGCAAGAAATTGCCGAAGCGGTGCTGTACCTCGCCGATCGCGGTTTGTACCTGACCGGGGAGGTCCTGCCGGTCAACGGCGGGTTGAAGATGCCATGAGCCGGACCATTCTGATCACCGGAGCGGCGAAAGGCATCGGCCGCGCGGTCGCCGAGAACTTTGCCGCCGAGGCTGGCAATCGCCTGATTCTGCTGGATCTCGATCTGGCCGAACTGCAGCGCTGGGTCGATGAGCAACAGGAGCAGATCCAGGCGCGAGTCGAAACCCACGCGGCGAACATTGCCGACCTGCCGGCCATGCAGGCGTTCTTCAAGACCCTCGGCTCGCAAGTCGAGTACGTCGATGTGCTGGTCAACAGTGCAGGCATCTGCAACGAGAACGAGCCGGAGGATCTGCACAACTGGCACAAGGTGATTTCGGTCAATCTCAACGGCACGTTCTACGTGACCTCGCTGTGTCTGACACTGATGCCGGACCGTGGCCGGATCATCAACATGTCGTCGATCCTCGGCCGTGCCGGCAAGGTGCGCAACACTGCGTACTGCGCCTCCAAGCACGGCATCGTCGGCATGACCAAGGCGCTGGCGCTGGATCTCGCTTCGCGGCAAATCACCGTCAACGCGATTCTGCCGGCGTGGATCGATACGCCGATGTTGCAGGGTGAACTGGCGACGCAAGCGGCGATTGCCGGTTTGACCCAGGAACAGATCGTGCGCAACGCGAAGAAGAAACTGCCGATGCGCCGTTTCATTCAGAGCGAAGAAGTGGCGGCGATGGTGCGTTACCTGGCCAGCCCCGAGGCTGGCGGGGTCACCGCGCAGAGTCTGGTGATCGACGGCGGTGTCGGGTTGGGAATGTAGCGATGCCTCGATTTCACAACAGTCACATCGTGTATGCGGTGTGGGCGTGCATGGCTGCGCCCACCGCGATGGCCGAATTGACCATCGACGATTTGAAGCCTGATTACGCCGACGGTGAAGTCGGCGTGGCCACGGCCGTGCGTCTGCACGGCGATGATCAGGTCACGCAAAAAGCCGTGTATTTCAAGGCCAATCTGGAAGACAACTGGGAGGGCGGTTACTACAAGGCCAAGGGCCGAGTGCGTTATGACGCGCGCTATGACGGCAACAATCCGTACAGCGAACGGGCGCGGGACAAGTACCGTTTCGATGCCGATTGGCGGCACCTCTACGTCGGCCATTCGCTGGGCGACGGCGAAGTGACGGTGGGCTGGCAGCAGGTGGTCTGGGGCCGCGCGGATGAATTGCGCGTGCTCGATCAGATCAACCCGCTGGACTATCGCGATGGTCTGACGCCGCTGCTCGAAGACAGCCGCATTGCTGTGCCCATGGTGCGTTTTGCGCAACCGGTGGGCGAGTGGGAGCTGGAGGCGCTGTGGATCACCGACTTCGTGAAAAACCGGGCGCCGGTAGAGGGCAGTGAATTTGCCGCGCCACTGTTTGCTACGCCGGACCCGCAGTATTTCCTGCTCGATTCCAAACCCGGCTATGACGGCGACAAGGGCTATTCCTATGGCCTGAGCGCCAACGGCCGGATCGGCGCGGTGGACACCAGTTTTGTCGCCTTGAGCGCTCGTCAGCAAGACCCGGTGTACGCGGTCGAAGGCCTCGCCGATGACGGCCGCACGCGGCTGGAACGGCAGTTTCCCCGATACACCATGGGCGGTGCCGGGCTGGCGATCGACGCCGGGCACAGCATCGTGGTGCGCAGCGAGGTGGCGTATTTCGACAACTGGCGAGTGACCAATCCGACCCGCGCCTACGGTGTCGACAGCACGCCGATGGTCAAGTCGTTGCTGGGTGTCGACTACCTGTTGCGCGACTGGCTGATCTCCGCGCAGTGGCAGGAACAAGTGCTGCTCGACTGGCAGGACGGCATGTTGCAGGACAAACACGAACCGCTGTTCACCCTGTCGGCCGAAGGCACCCATTGGCAGGACCGCCTCAAGAGTCGTCTGGTGGTCGCTGGCTCACCGCCGTTTCAGGACGACGCCTTGCTGCAAGGCATCTTCACCTACAAGCCGGTCGACTACATCAAGCTCGGGCTGGAGGTGGACGTGTTCTTCGGCAAGCCCGAGAAGACTTTCGGCGAGTACAGCAAGCGCGATCAAGTGCGGCTGTCGGCCGGTTATCTGTTCTGACCCATTACGCCTGCCGCGCGCGCAGGTGCATTCATCCAACGAAAAGGAAGTTGTCATGTTGCCGTTTTTGAAAAGTCTGACCGCCGCCGCATTGATCCTCGGTAGCGCCTGCGCCAGTGCCGCTGAGGCCGCCAATGCCGATGAGATCATCCGTCAGGTACGCGATCGCAATGACGGGAACAGCTTCATGTCCCAGGTTTCGCTGATCCTGCATGACAAAAAAGGCAATACCCGCGTTCGCGAGTTCACCTACCTGCAAAAGGATTACCCGGACAGCGACAAGTTCAGCATGTACTTTTCCGCGCCGACTGACGTCCGCGACGTCGCCTTCCACATCGAAAACCCGCACGAAACCCTCGGCCTGGAAGACAGCCAGTGGATGTACTTGCCGGTCAGCCGTCAGACCCGCCGCATCTCCACCACCGACAAGCGCGGCTCGTTCATGGGCAGTGAGTACTCGTACGCCGATCTGGACAAGATTCGCGTCAAGGATTACTCGCAGAAACTCGTCGGCGAAGAACAGATCAAGGGCCGCGACTGCTACGTGATCGAGCGCGAACCAGCCTCCCCCGAGGTGCTGGCCAAGACCGGTTACAACAAGCTGAAGGTGTGGATCGACAAGCAGAACTTCCTGGTCATGCGCCAGGATTTCTTCGACGTCAAAGGCGTGTTGATCAAGCAGATGCGCACGCAGAAAGTCGCAACCATCGACTCGATCGACAGCATCGTCCTCAGTGAGACCGAGCACTTTATCGACGGCACCCGCTCGGAAATGCGCTTCAACCAGTTGCAGTACAACGTCTCACTGGAAGACCGCCTCTTCACCCAGACCGCCATCAAGCGCGGGCTGAAAACCGGTGACCTGCCGGACTTTGCCGTGTCTGCCCGCTAAGCGCCGACCCCGACCACCTGGAACCGCATGATCATGGAAAGATATCTGAATTTCGTCGAGCGCTATGCGCGGGCGATTGTTTTCCTGCTGGTGGCAATCACCGCGTATTTCACTTATACGCTGGGCGCGCTGGTGTCCGACACCAACCCTTACCTGCTCAAGGAAAGCCACCCGGCGCGCAAGACCATCATCGATTTGCAGGGTGAGTTCACCGGCACGTTCGACTCGGTGATGGTGGCGCTGAACAATCCGCAAACGGTGTTCAACAAAAACACGCTCAACGCGCTGTTTTCGATGTCGCAGTCGGTGCGCAAGATGATTCTGGCCAACGATGCCGACAAGGAGCAGTTGGCGCAAATCGTCGCCCGCCATCCAGACGACAGCCGTGCGCAGTTGTTGACCCGGGACATTCTCGAGGGTGGCTTTTCGCAGAACGATTACGCCAACGCCAAGGCCTTGCGTGATCATGCCCAGAGCCAGAACTGGGATTCCCATGATCAGCTGTTCCTGTCCTTTCTCGCCGAGCGGATCAACCCGATCCGCGAAATGGCCTCGATGGGCGACCTGGAAAACATCGTCCTGACCGACGACGGTGAGCTGTTGATCCACAAAACCCTGAATGCCTATGACATGGACCCGGCAGTGGTCGAGTCGCAGATAATGGGCAACGAATTGATGGTCGACGGGGTGGTGTCCAAGGACAAGAAAGTCGCGATGCTGGTGGCTGAGCTCGGCACCAAGCAGGACGACGCTCAGGCGCAACTGCGGGCTTATCAGATTGTGCGCGGCATCGTCGCGCAATATCAGGCTGAACACCCGGAGTACAAGGACGAAATCTTCATCGCCGGCATGCCGATCTTCATCGCCGCGCAGCAGGAAATCATCGATCACGACCTGGCGGTGTTGTTCCCGATCGTGTTTCTGCTGATTACCTTGCTGCTGATCTTCTTCTTCCGCAAACCGCTGGGCGTGCTGCTGCCGCTGTTCAATATTCTGTTCTGCACCATCTGGACCTTGGGCCTGATGGCGCTGTTGCGGGTGCCGTTCGACCTGCTGACCAGTGTGCTGCCGGTCTTTCTGTTCACCATTTGCTGTTCCGATGCGATCCACGTGATGGCTGAGTATTACGAGCAGAAAAATGCTGGCAAGAGCAATCGCGAGGCCAACCGCGAAACCCAGCGTTTGATGGTAGTGCCGGTGGTGTTGACGACCGTGACGACCATCGCCACGTTCATGATTTCCACCACCAACAACATTGTCAGCATTCGCAATTTCGGCGTGTTCATGTCGATCGGCCTGACCGCGGCGCTGATCATTTCGCTGTTGCTGATTCCGGCGTGGATTTCCATCTGGGGCAAGGATCAGCCGCAGCAGGCCAAGGCTGAGGTGCACAAGGAGTCGATCATCTCGCGGTATCTGGTCGCGTTCTGTGCCTGGATGATCCGCTTTCGCAAACCGATCCTGCTGGTCATGCTGCCGTTGCTGGCGCTGGCCACCGTGTTCACCTTCCGCGTCGATATCGAAGACTCCGGCATCGCCTACTTCAAGCCGGAAAGCCACATTCGCGTGTCCGATCAGTTCATCAACCACGCCAAAGTGGCGGGCACTGCGCCCGGCTGGATCGCGATCGACAGCAAAGAGCCGCGCGGCGTGCTAACCACCGAAGTGGTGCAGTTCATTGACAAGCTCGACCACTTCATCAAACAGCAGCCGAATGTCAGTTACGGCTATTCCCTGGCCACGTACGTCAAGCGCATGAATCTGGTGCTCAACGACATGAACCCGGAGTATCTGCGGGTGCCGAATGCTGTGGAGAAGGTCACATCAGTCAATGACGACGGGCAGATTGAGCGTTTTGAGGTGCCGGGCAATTCGCTGATCGAGCAGCATGTGATGCTGTTCGAGAACGGTGGCGGTTCGGACCTGAACAACGTGCTCAATGCGGACTTTTCCAAGGCCTTGACCCTCTACACCATGACCTCGTCGGTCGCTAGCGACTATCAGGGCATGCTCGACCGCCTCGATGCCTGGTTGCTGATCAACAAACCGGCCAACCTGGAAGTGACCCACGCCGGCACGCCGTTGATCTGGACGGGGGTACTGCAGGAAATCACTCAAGGCCAGGTGCTGAGTTTTTCCCTGGCCTTGCTGGTCGTCACGCTGATGATGATGTACTGGCTCAAATCGGTCCGCCTCGGGGTGCTGGGCATGTTGACCTTGCTGACCACGTCGGTGACGGTCTACGGCTTCATGTTCCTGTTCGGTATCGAGCTGAACATCGGCACGACGCTGGTGACGTTCCTGGTGGTCGGCGTGGTGGATTACGCGGTGCACCTGCTGTCGCGGATCAAGTTGCTGGTGCAGCAAGGCATTGAGATCGACGCGGCTATTTTGCAGGCGATGCACAGCGTTGGCCGTTCGACGGTTATCAACGTGGTGATCTTCTCCGTGGGCTTCATGGCGCTGCTGTTTTCCGACTTCAAGCCGATTGTCGATCTCGGCGCACTGGTGGCGATGGCGCTGTTTTCCAGCGGGGTCATGACCATTGTGCTGGTGACGCTGGTATCGCCGTGGTTCTTTGCGGCGATTGCGCCGGTGCATGCGCCGGCCCCAGCACTGCGCACAGAGGGGGAGACGGTGCCGGGCTGATCCGCCAACGCGCGGGCACGCCTGCCCTGAGGCGGCAGGCGAGTCCGCTCATGCGGCGCAGCAGGGTTTTCAGTTCAGTGTATTGACCGGATTTTTTTCGCCATAACGGGCGATGCGTTCGAACTGACATTCCTGGCGTGCGTCGTTGAGGTTGTGTTCAAACGCCTCGAGGCCATCATGCAATTGCTGCAAATCGCCGATCTGGGTCACCAGTTCGGCTTTTTTTTCGGCAATGGCTCGTTGCGCCATGTCCCACGGGAATTCGTCGCCGCGGTAGTTGTTGAGGATCACCTGCAGCTCTTTGAGCTTGAAGCCCAGTTGCTGGGCGCACTTGATGAACGTCAACACCTCGACACTTTGCTGGCTGTAGATGCGGTATTTGCCTTCACGCTTGGGCTCGGGCAACAGGCCGATTTCTTCGTAATGGCGAATGCTTTTGACTGTGGTGCCCGACAGTTGGGCGGCTTTGCCGATATACATAAGGTCCGTCTCGATGATCAAACATAGCGTAGCGCGATCAGGCGTCATGCCGGATCGGCGGCGATTATATGTCCAATACCATCAGAAAATTGCAACTGCGCGTAAATGACGTGCACAGGCGACGGACGGGCTCATGAAGGGAACCCGAGGAGGCACTGACGGCGGCGGGTGCGCCGTCAGTTGAGGCGGCTGGAAAACCTTAGACGGCGGCGGTCACGCGCGCCTGTTCCAGCCAGGCATCGCGCTGGTTTGGCTTGGAGCCTAGGATCGGCCCGAAGGTCAGCGTCTTCAGTGGCTTGATGCCGCAGAATTCCAGCGTGGTCTTGCGCATCTGATTCAGCCCCGGCATGCCGTAGATCCATTTGTAGTACCAGTACGGCGTGTCCATGGTCACCAGCAAATGCGCGGTGCGGCCCTTGAGCAACTTATCGGGGAAGGCTTTGCCTTCGCGGTATTTGAAGGCGAAACCCGGCAGGAAAATCCGGTCGACGAAGCCTTTCAACAGCGCCGGAATCCCGCCCCACCAGATCGGATAGACGAATGTCAGGTGTTCGGCCCAGGTGATATCGGCCTGGGCTTGCAGCAGGTCCGGTTCCAGTGGCTGCACCTTGTTGTAGCCTTCGTGCAGGACCGGGTCGAACTCCAGCGCATCCAGCCGCAGCAGCCGCACGTCATGCCCGGCGTCCTTGGCGGCCTGAACGTAGGTGTCACTCAATGCCCCGCAGAAGCTGTCGGTGGAGGGGTGACCCAGTATCACGAGCATTCGTTTGCTCATTGTGTGTACTCCTGAAATGAAGCGCACAGGATAGAGTCTGCCCCTAGCGGTAGAGTCAAGGCACCAGCGCATCAAACAAGGCTCGGGCGTAACCGGGCAGGCGGTCGAAGTCCCGTGCGCACAGTTGCAGAGTGCGATGGGCCCAGACTTCGTCCAGCGGCCGGCACGTTATCGAGTGCACCGCCGCCCAGCGCTCGATGGCCACCTTGGGCACGATGGCCAGCCCCGCACCTCGCGCCACCATGCGCATGACCCCCTCGAAGCCATCGGCGCGGATCCGGATCGACATGCGCTGGCCGATGTGCAGCGCTTGTTCCTCCAGGTGAATCGCCAGCGCGCTGTGGCTACCAAGCGCCACGTAGTCGTGCGCCAGGGTTTCACCAAACGTCAGCGACGCCTGACTCGCCAAAACATGGTCAGGGGGCAGGACCAGCACCAATGGATCGTCGCGAAAGGGCCGGGTCTGTAGACCGTGGGTGTCTACCGCATCGGAGACGATCCCGAGGTCCGCCGCGCCCTGACGCAAGGCGTGAGTGATGCGCGCGCTGGGTAATTCCTGCAAATCGATGTCGAGATTGGGGTGATCGCGCAGGAAGTCCGCGAGTACTTCCGGCAGGTATTCAGTGATCGCCGTGGTGTTGCACAGCAAGCGCACCTGACCTTTGACGCCTTGGGCATAGTCGGCCAGATCCTGCTGCAGGCGTTCGGCCTGTTGCAGGAGGATGCGCGCATGCTGGGCGAGGGCCTTGCCGGCCGGCGTCGGCGTGACGCCACGGCGACCGCGCTCGAGAAAGTCGGTGCCGAGTGAGGCTTCCATGGCGCGGATTCTGGCGCTGGCGGCGGCCAGGGATAAATGGCTGCGGGCGGCGCCGGCGGTGATGTTGCCGGTGTCGAGGATGTGCAGGTAGAGGCGCAGGTCGGTGAGGTCGAAGTGCATGGGCAGCCTCTGAAAGTTCTGGTGTCTCGGCTGGCCTCATCGCGAGCAGGCTCACTCCTACATGGGATCTGTGGCGACGCAAAACCTGTAGGAGTGAGCCTGCTCGCGATGAAGCCAGAAGCCTCAAAAATATATCAGCCTCTTGCCAGGGGAGAGGCAGCCTCAGTATATGGCAGATTTTCAGCCAACTCCGACTGGCGCACAGTAGCGCCATGAACACACTCACAGATTTCTACCAGCACCTCGGTCTGGCCCTGTCCTTGTTGGTTATCGCGACCTTCATTCTCGCCGGCCTGATCAAAGGCGTGATCGGCCTCGGCCTGCCCACCGTCGCCATGGGCTTGCTCGGTCTGGCTATGGCACCGTCGCAGGCAGCCGCTTTGCTGATCATCCCGGCAACCCTGACCAATGTCTGGCAACTGGCCTTCGGCGGCCATTTGAAAGTACTGATCAAACGCCTGTGGCCAATGTTGCTGATGATCTTCCTCGGCACCGCTATCGGCACGTTGTCGATCGGCATGACGGGCGGGCATTGGGTGGTGCGCGGGCTCGGCGCGGCCCTGTTGCTCTATGCGTTGACTGGTTTGTTTCTGCCAACGCTGAGCGTCAATCCACGCCATGAAGGCTGGCTGGGTCCGGCGTGCGGTTTGATCACCGGGGTCATCACCTCGGCCACCGGCGTCTTCGTGATTCCAGCGGTGCCGTACCTGCAAGCGCTGGGCTTGAATCGCGATCAACTGGTGCAGGCGCTGGGCCTGTCTTTCACCGTTTCGACGTTGGCGCTGGCCGCTGGATTGCTCTGGCGTGGCGCCCTCGGTGGCGGCGAACTAAGCGCTTCGCTGCTGGCGCTGATCCCGGCCATTCTCGGCATGTTGCTTGGTCAATGGCTGCGCGAACGCATCAGCGCCGTGCTGTTCAAGCGGGTGTTCTTTATCGGTCTGGGCGCACTCGGCGCCCATTTGTTGATCAGCGGTTAGCCGAGGCTTCGCTGAGCATTTCGATCTGGCGGATATCAAAATCACGCTCCAGATAATCCATGCGCCGTTCAAAAAACGCCTTCATGTGCGGCAGATTCGAATGCACATCCAGGTGCGCTTGCGACGCCCAGATCTCGTAGAAGATAAACAGCGTCGGGTCTTCCTTGTCGCGCAACATGTGGTATTCGATGCAGCCGTGCTCGGCGCGACTCGGCTCAACATAGGCGCGAAACAGCGTCTCGAAGGCTTCGGCTTTTTCCGGGCGGGTCTTGGCGTGCAGGATAAAACCCTGGCGTTCACTCATCGCAACAACTCCTCAAATGCAGATGGCCAAGAATGCTATGGCAATAATCGGCGTTCGATTCGTGCTTTTTACTCAAATGTATTTTGCGCAAATCCGGCTTATTCCGCGCGAGGCGGATCGTTAATCTGCCGCCATTCCAGTTTCCCTTCTCCATCCAGCCCAATGGCTGCGCCGAGGCTTTCTCATGAAAAAAGTGCTGTTGCTCAATGGCGGTAAAAAATTCGCCCACTCTGACGGTCGTTACAACACCACCCTGCACGAAGCTGCACTGAGCGTGTTGGATCGCGGCGGTGTCAACGTCAAAACCACCCTTATCGACGAGGGCTACGACGTTGCCGAAGAAGTGGCCAAATTCCTCTGGGCCGACGTGATCATTTATCAGATGCCCGGCTGGTGGATGGGCGCGCCGTGGACGGTGAAAAAGTACCTCGACGAAGTCTTCACCGAGGGCCACGGCAGCCTTTACGCCAGCGATGGCCGCACCCGTTCCGATGCGTCGCAGAAGTACGGCAGCGGTGGCCTGATTCAGGGCAAACAATACATGCTGTCGCTGACCTGGAATGCCCCGCAGCAGGCCTTTGATGACCCGACTGATTTCTTTGAGGCCAAAGGTGTCGACGCGGTGTACTTCCCATTCCACAAGGCCAACGAGTTTCTCGGTATGACCGGGTTGCCGACGTTCCTCTGTGTCGACGTGATGAAGCGGCCGAATATCGAGGCTGATGTGGCGCGTTATGAGCAGCATTTGACCGAGGTGTTTGGCCTCAAGGCTTGAGTGTTTCAAGCTACTATCGGTGGTAACAGCAAAAGATCGCAGCCTTCGGCAGCTCCTACAGGAACCCATTTCCATGTAGGAGCTGCCGAAGGCTGCGATCTTGGCGATTTCAAAGAGGACACCCGTGAAAGCCAGATCCGATGAGTTGCAGATTTTCGTCTGCGTGATCGAATGCGGTTCGATTTCCGCCGCCGCCGAGCAAGTCGGGCAAACGCCGTCGGCGGTCAGCCGCACGTTGTCGAAGCTGGAAGCCAAGCTCGACACCACGCTGATCAACCGCACCACGCGGCGTATGGATCTGACCGAAGAGGGCAAATATTTCTTCGAGCAGGCCAAGCTGATTCTCGATCAGATGGAACAACTCGAAGAACGCCTGTCCTCGCGCCAGCAAACCCCGTCCGGGCGCCTGCGGATCAACGCTGCATCGCCGTTTATGCTCCACGCAGTGGTCCCGTACATCGACGAATTCCGTCGGCTCTATCCGGACATCCAGCTCGAACTCAACAGTAACGACCTGATCATTGACCTGCTGGAACAAAGCACCGACGTAGCCATCCGTATCGGCACTCTCGCTGACTCGACGCTGCACGCGCGCTCGCTCGGCTGCAGTCCGCTGCTGATCGTCGCCAGCCCCGCCTACCTGGAAAAACATGGCGCGCCGCAGCAAGTCGCCGATCTGAGCGAACACACCTTGCTTGGCTTCACCCAGAACGAAGGCCTCAACCAATGGCCGCTGCGCTACGTGCACGGCGACCGCTGGCCAATCACCCCGGCGATCAGCGCCTCCAGCGGCGAGACCGTGCGTCATCTGGCGCTGGAAGGGCAGGGCATCGCTTGCCTGTCGCACTTCATGACCATCGACGACATCCGTGCCGGCCGTTTGAAAGTCCTGCTCGGCGAATTCAACAGCGGTTATCGCCAGCCGATCAACGCGGTGTACTACCGTAACTCGCAATTGGCGTTGCGCATTCAGTGCTTCCTCGACTTCATCCAGAGCAAACTCGCCGCCTACGCCAGCGCCGATTTCAAGGGCTGATTCGTGACCTCTGCGCAAGAGTGAATTGGGTGATGGCGGGTTTTTCCCTCCAGCTCAGGGGCAGATACTCGTCCTATCACTTACTCACGCAGGGAGTTACTCCATGAACGTATTCGTCACCGGCGCTGCCGGTTTTATTGGCGGCTCGATCGCTACCGGTCTGGTTCAGGCCGGGCATAAAGTCACCGGCCTGGTGCGCAGCGCCGAACAGGCGGCTGAGCTGAAAGCACTCGGCATTACCCCGGTCATCGGCACCCTCGATGACAAAGCGCTACTCGTTGAACAGGCCCGCGCTGCCGATGCGGTGATCAACGCCGCCAGCAGCGACCATCGCGGCGCGGTCGAAGCCTTGCTCGATGCCTTGCGCGGTTCGAACAAAGTGTTCCTGCACACCAGCGGTTCGAGCATCGTTGGCGATGCCTCCGGCGGTAAATCCAGCGATGTCATCTACTTTGAGGACAACCTGCCAGAGCCGACCGTCGACAAAGCGGCGCGTGTGGCCATCGACAACTTGATCCTCGCGGCGGCGAAGGACGGCGTGAATTCCGCCGTCATCTGCAACACGCTGATTTACGGCCACAGCCTGGGCGTCAATCGCGACAGCGTGCAACTGCCGCGATTGCTCAAGCAAGCGCGCAAAAGCGGCGTGGTACGCCACGTCGGCACAGGCCAGAACATCTGGTCCAACGTGCACATCGAAGACGTCGTCGCCCTCTACCTGCTGGCACTGACCAAAAACGTTCCGGGCACGTTCTACTTCGTTGAAAGCGGCGAAGCGTCATTCATCGACATGACCACTGCCATGGCCCAAGCGCTGAACCTGGGCCAACCGCAAGACTGGCCATTGAAAGACGCCGAAGCCGAATGGGGCTACGAAATGGCCAACTATGGCCTCGGCTCCAACAGCCGAGTGCGCGGCAAACATGCGCGTGAACTGCTGGGCTGGGCGCCGAAACGCACGTCAGTGGTTGAATGGATTCGTAACGAAATGGTGTGATGGGTGTTTGAGCCCCGCCGGGCTTTGCTATCACCCTTCAGAACGGCTGCCATCGGGCGGCCGTTTTCGTTTCAGGCTTTGCGCTTGTATTGCGCCAGACCTATGGTGCTCTGAACATCGCCAATTCAGCAGGTACAGGGATGATTAACCGTTACGACGCAGAAGGGGCAAAGGCAAATCCCTCGGTTGCTCGATGGATTTGAAAGGGACTGTCTTGCCAAATACACACCGTGCAGGCCCGAACTGGACGAGAACCTGATTCGCGCCATCGCTGTAACGCACGTGGAGTTCATCCTTATTCATCCCTTTCGCGAAGGTAATGGGCGCTTGTCGCGATTATTGGCGGATGTCATGGCCGTGCAGGCGGGCTACGTGCCGCTGGATTACAGCAGTTGGGAACGAAACAAAGAGGCTTATTTTGCAGCAATCAGTCAGGGGCTGAACTGCAACTACGAACCCATGGAGTATTGGGTACGACAGGCGTTGTGGACTTGAGGTCGACGCTACTTGGCCAGGGACAAATTTAGAAACTTACTGGATCTGACTTTGAGTTTGCGCTCAATTGCCTCGACACTTTGGCCCGTCTCTATGGCTGTCGAGCTGGCGATTGCGCGGATCAGAGTATCGGCTGTCAGTTTTTTTCTGGTGCGACGCGCGGAGGTCATGGCGGGGACTCTACGGAATTTGTAAGGCGAGTATAGCGCTTGGCTGGCTTAGAGAAACACAACGTAGGGTTGGACGCGAACCTGTGGGAGCTGGCTTGCCAGCGATAGCGGTTCACCAGTCAGCATCTAAGTTGAATGTGCAGCCGTCATCGCTGGCAAGCCAGCTCCCACAGGTTATCCGCGTTGCACCTGACGCAGTGCAATCAAACTGTAGGAGTGAGCCTGCTCGCGATAGCGGTCATTCAGCCAATGATGATATTGACTGACATGGCGCAATCGCGAGCAGGCTCACTCCTACAGGGGTTTTGCTTTGGCTGCATAAGTATGTAAATCCCACACCGCGAGTTTCATTAATCACGACAAAACATATCTGTTAGCGACATCCCTTACCTCTCCACGAAAATTACTTTCATGCGGTTTGAAATCTCGATCTCGAAATGATTTATGAGTTTCACAACCCATTCGAACGTGACCCTTTCGAGGAGTACCGCATGACGCCTTCCTTCGGCTATTGGCTGCTGGTGTATGCCGCCGTTGCCATCATCGCGCTGATCGTGTTGATCGCCCGTTACCGGCTCAATCCGTTCATCGTCATCACCCTGATTTCCATCGGCCTGGCGCTGGTCGCGGGGATGCCGCCGTCGGGTGTGGTGGGGGCATATGAGGCCGGGGTGGGCAAGACGCTGGGGCATATTGCGCTGGTGGTCGCGCTGGGGACGATGCTCGGCAAGATGATGGCCGAGTCCGGCGGCGCCGAGCAGTTGGCGCGCACGCTGATCGACAAGTTTGGTGAGAAAAACGCGCATTGGGCGATGGTTTGCATCGCGTTTCTGGTCGGGCTGCCGCTGTTCTTCGAGGTCGGTTTCGTCTTGCTGGTGCCGATTGCATTCACCGTGGCGCGGCGCGTGGGTGTGTCGATTCTGATGGTCGGGTTGCCGATGGTCGCCGGCCTGTCGGTGGTGCATGCGCTGGTGCCGCCGCACCCGGCGGCGATGCTCGCGGTGCAGGCCTATCAGGCGTCGGTCGGGCAGACCTTGCTCTACGCGATTGCCATCGGCATTCCAACGGCAATCATTGCCGGCCCGCTGTACGCCAAATTCATCGTGCCGCGCATTCAATTGCCGGCGGATAACCCGCTGGAAAAACAATTCCTCGACCGCGAACCGCGCGACAAACTGCCGGGTTTCGGCATCACCATGGCGACCATTCTGTTGCCGGTGGTGTTGATGCTGATCGGCGGTTGGGCCAACCTGATTTCCACGCCGAGCAGCGGTTTCAGCCAGTTCCTGCTGTTCATCGGCAACTCGGTGATTGCGCTGCTGCTGGCGACCTTGCTGAGTTTCTGGACGCTGGGCATCGCCCAAGGTTTCAACCGCGAATCGATTCTAAAATTCACCAACGAATGTCTGGCACCTACCGCCAGTATCACCTTGCTGGTCGGTGCTGGCGGTGGCTTGAACCGCATTCTGGTCGACGCGGGCGTCACCGATCAGATCGTCGGCCTCGCTCATGAATTTCACCTGTCGCCGCTGATCATGGGGTGGTTGTTTGCTGCGCTGATGCGCATCGCCACGGGGTCGGCGACCGTGGCCATGACCACCGCGTCCGGCGTGGTCGCGCCGGTGGCCATTGGTCTGGGTTATCCACACCCTGAACTGTTGGTGCTGGCGACTGGCGCTGGCTCGGTTATCTTTTCCCACGTCAACGACGGCGGCTTCTGGTTGATCAAGGAATACTTCAACATGACGGTCGCGCAGACGTTCAAGACCTGGACCGTGCTTGAGACGCTGATCTCGGTAGTCGCGTTCGGCCTGACCGTCGGCCTTTCTTACTTGCTGTAACCGGAGCCCGCCGCCCATGGACATCCTCTACCAGATCCGCGCCCGTCAGGATTCCTTCAGCGCCGGCGAAGGCCGTATCGCCCGCCTGATGCTCGACGATGTCGGTTTCGCCGCCAGCGCCAGCCTCGAAGACCTCGCGCAACGCGCCGAAGTCAGCACCGCCACGCTGTCGCGTTTCGCCCGCACCGTCGGCTGTCGCGACCTGCGTGATCTGCGTCTGCAACTGGCTCAGGCCAGCGGCGTTGGCAGCCGCTTTCTCGACCCGGCGGGCACGCCTGAACAGTCGGCGTTCTACGGCCAGATCGTCGGCGACATAGAAACCACGCTGCGCCAGCATCTGGCCGATTTCGATGAGTCACGCTTCGCCGATGCGGTGAAATTGCTCGGCCAGGCACGGATGATTCACGCCTTCGGCATGGGCGGTTGCTCGACGCTTTGCAGTGATGAGTTGCAAGTGCGCCTGGTACGTCTCGGCTACCCGATTGCGGTGTGTCATGACGCGGTGATGATGCGCGTCACCGCCGCCAGCCTGAACGCCGAACAGGTGGTCATTGTCTGTTCGCTGACCGGCATCACCCCGGAATTGCTTGAGACTGTCGAACTGGCGCGCAACTACGGCGCACGCATTCTCGCCATCACCCGCGCCGACTCGCCGCTGGCGGAACTGGCCGAGATCGTCCTGCCGCTGCAAGGTGCGGAAACCTCCTTCATCTACAAACCGACGGCGGCGCGCTACGGCATGCTGCTCGCCATCGACGTGCTCGCCACCGAGCTGGCGCTGGCCAATCCTGAAGACAATCAAGAACGTCTGCGGCGGATCAAACTGGCGCTCGATGAATACCGTGGCGGCGACGATCACCTGCCGCTGGGAGACTGACATGTTGTACGACACCCTGATTCGCAATGCCCTGATCATCGACGGCAGCAACACGCCCGGCTACCAGGCCGACGTGGCCATCCGCGATGGCCGTATCGAGCGCATCGGCGATTTGTCCGACGCCACGGCGACCGAAGAAATCGACGCCGCCGGCCGCGTGCTGGCGCCGGGTTTTATCGACGTGCACACCCACGACGACACGGTGGTGATTCGTCAGCCAGAGATGCTGCCAAAACTCAGCCAAGGCGTGACCACAGTGATTGTCGGCAACTGCGGGATCAGCGCCTCGCCCGTCAGTTTGAAGGGCAATCCGCCGGATCCGATGAACCTGCTCGGTACAGCGGCGGCGTTCGTTTATCCCCGTTTCAGCGATTACCGCGCGGCAGTCGAAGCGGCGAACACCACGCTGAACGTCGCCGCACTGATCGGCCACACGGCGCTGCGCAGTAATCATCTGGATGACCTGTTCCGCACCGCGACCCCGGAAGAAGTCACTGCGATGCGCGAGCAATTGCGTGAAAGCCTTGAGGCCGGTGCGTTGGGTTTATCCACAGGTCTGGCGTACGCCAGCGCCTACAACGCCTCCACCGATGAAGTGATGCAACTGACCGAAGAACTGACGGCATTCGGCGCGGTGTACACCACGCATTTGCGCAGTGAATTCGCGCCGGTGCTGGAGGCGATGGACGAGGCGTTTCAGATTGGCCGTCACGCCAAATCGCCAGTGATCATTTCCCACCTCAAATGCGCCGGCGTGGGTAACTGGGGGCGCAGTCCGCAATTGCTCGCGTCGTTGGAAGAAGCCGCCAAAACTCACCCGGTCGGTTGCGATTGCTACCCATATGCGGCGAGTTCTTCGACGCTGGATTTGAAGCAGGTCACCGATGCGCATCGCATCACCATCACCTGGTCGACGCCGCACCCCGAGGTCAGCGGCCGCGACCTGATCGACATTGCCGCCGAATGGAGCATGCCGCTGCTCGACGCCGCCAAACGCCTGCAACCAGCGGGCGCGGTTTACTACGGCATGGATGAGGCGGATGTACGAAGGATCCTCGCCCATCCGTTATCGATGGTCGGGTCTGACGGACTGCCGGAAGACCCGTTCCCGCATCCACGCCTGTGGGGCGCTTTCCCACGGGTGTTGGGGCATTTCAGTCGTGATGTCGGATTGTTTCCGCTGCACACCGCCGTGCACAAGATGACCGGGTTGTCGGCGGCGCGATTTGGTTTGAAGGAAAGAGGTGAGATTCGTGAGGGATATTGGGCGGATCTGGTGTTGTTCGACCCGATGACTGTGCGTGATGTGGCCGACTTTCACGACCCGCAACGTGCGGCGTTGGGCATCGACGGTGTTTGGATCAACGGTGTTCTGAGCTATCGCGACGGGCAGGCGAATGGTTGCAGGGAAGGGCGGTTTCTCGCGCGCGATGGGAATTTACGCGACGGGTTTGAGTGATTCTGCTGACGTCAAAAGATCGCAGCCTTCGGCAGTTCCTACATGGGAATGCAACCTTCTGTAGGAGCTGCCGAAGGCTGCGATCTTTTGAACTGTGTCTCATAGTGGCACTGTGCGATTAAAGAAACGCCAGCCCAAGCCGAATTGCTGACATCCACCCCGTCTACACTGTGGGGCCAATCAGTCAGGGAGCACCCCATGAGCTTCGGCAAAACCACCCCGATCCTGCGGATCTTCGATGAAGCCAAAGCTGTCGAGTTTTACGTCGACTTCCTCGGTTTCAAGGTCGACTGGCAGCATCGCTTCGAGGCGAATTTTCCGTTGTATCTGCAGGTGTCACGTGGCGAGTGTGTGCTGCATTTGTCCGAGCATCATGGCGATGCGTGCCCGGGTTCGGCGCTGCGTATCGAGACCGATGAGCTGGAGGCGTTTCAGCAGCAGTTGGAGGCCAAGGATTACAAGTTCTCGCACCCGGGGATTCAGGCGATGCCTTGGGGGAGCCAGGACATGACCATCGTCGATCCGTTTGGCAATCGGTTGGTGTTTACCAACGCGATTTGTCTCTGAAGCGAAAAGCCCCTCACCCTAACCCTCTCCCAAAGGGAGAGGGGACTGACCGAGTTGTCTGACGCTATGCACCGACCTGAAAGATCTGCAGCGATTATGGATTCACGGCAGCACTTTCAGGTCGGCGTATCTAATCAATATCCCCCGTTCGGCCCCCTCTCCCTCCGGGAGAGGGCTGGGGTGAGGGGAAAATGGCACACCGCAAAAAGAAGCCCGCCACTCAACCATCACAGTTGGGATCGCGGGCTTTTTCGTTACTCGGTCGGCACTAACCTGTCCAACACGCGATTGACGGCCATTTCCGCCACCATCACCACTTGCGCAATACCCTGCAGTGTCTTGCGGTGTGTGCCTTCAACCTGCGCAGCATGGTTGTTGAGCATGACCGTCGCCGAACCCAGGGTTTCGCTGGCGTCGGCCAGCAGGGATTCGGTGTCGGCGTTGGGGTTGGCCATGTACAGCGTGTTGGGGGTGTAGGGCGTGGCCATGAGGTCGGCGTTCGTCGGACCGAGATAGTGGTCGAGCGCGCGCTCGGCGGCTTCGTGGAATTTCTTTGAATCGGCGGATTCGTAGGGGGAGGCCGGGTCGGTGACCGGCGGGTTTGGCGTTATCTTGAACATAGCTGTGTTCCCTTTGTTGAGCGGCCACCCTTTGGCTACTAAACGAAAGGGTGGCAGCTGTACGCAGGTTAGTAGACCGGGGAACTCAGCTAAGCCGGCGCGCCGAAGCGCCCTGCGTACAGCCACCATCAAGCTCAGATACGCGAGTACCTGTGATGAATGTACGACCAGCGGAGTTACCTCCGGGCTACTAAACCCGAACACTGGGAATCAGTGACCCGATTGAAGTTACGCAGCATGCTCAGGGCGCACAAGCCGGCGGATTCTGGTACATGCGTAGGCAGTGGCGCAAGGATTTGTAGGCTCTTGCGCGTAACACTGAGTGTCTTTAAACGGCGGTGGGTTGAGGGGTTTATTGCGCTACAGAGTTTGAGGATTTGCTTGTCGGATACCGGTGCGGCGACTGGCGTCATCGCGAGCAGGCTCACTCCTACAGGGGATTCTGCCGGACACGGAATCTGCGTTCACTGAAGATCAATGTAGGAGTGAGCCTGCTCGCGATGGGGCCAATCCAGTCACCCGCGATGCATCTGCCGAAACTCCCCCGGCGGCATCCCCCGCCGACTCTTGAACGTGCGATGAAACGACCTCGGTTCGGTAAACCCCAGATATTGCGCAATGTCCTGAATCGGCAGCGTACTGTTGAGCAAATAATGCTCAGCCAGTTCCTGACGCAAATCATCGAGAATCTGCTGATACGACGTCCCCGCCTGATGCAACTGCCGCTGCAACGTTCGCACCGACACGCTCAGCTGTTCGGCCACCTGCTCCTTGCGTGGCAAGCCTTCCTTGAGCAACTGCCGCAGAATGTTTTTCACCTGCTGCGCAAGCGACGCATCCTCCAGCGTCGCCATCAACCCCAACGCATGTTCTTCCAGGGTGCGCAGCAACTGCGCATCGGCCTGGCGCAACGGCAACTGCAAATACGCCAGCGGCACGACCAGCGCCGAATACGGCTGATCGAACAACACCGGGCAATCGAAAAACGCCTCGTACTGCGCCGACGTAGCCTCGGCGGGGCATGAATGTTCAAGCCAGACAGCGGCCGGCGACATCTGTGTATCGGCGATCCAGCGTGCATATTGCAGCCATGATCCCAGCACGTTCTCCACCAGATGCCGACGAATCCGCGGACGCTGATAACGACAGGTCCAGATCAGATGAACATGGCCATCCTGCACCTCGGCGCGACTGACGCCCATGTCGCCGACCAGTTTCTCGAACGGCATGATCCGGCTCATCGCATCACCCAGCGTCGCGCAGTTCATGGTGATGTAACCGAGCACGCTCCACGAATTGGGCAGGACGAAATTCGCCGCGTTAAGTCCGAACAACGGATCCCCCGAGTGCTCGCAAAAAAAATCCAGCAGCCGCTCATGCGCCTCACCGGGCAAACGCAGGGTGTTGTCGCTCAGCTGCTGCGCGTGCAAACCCGCCGCCGCCAACGCCGGCTCGATATCCATACCCAGTTGTTCGGCGTGGCGCAGGTATTTGAGCAGCGGCGGAACCGAGGTGAAGCCGAGCGATTGCATGATCCCATTCCTTTGATCAATGGCGGCGGAAGCGGACGAATAGCCTGAAAGGTAATTTGAAACCACGACTAAAGTAAATGGCTGACGCTTGCGCGACGTTTGACTCAATTGGCTACACGAACTGGCCGGATGCGACCGTGACACTTTGCGGCCGCTGGCTAGTATGGGGGCCTGAAATATCACTGATCTGACGGCAAAAAAGGACACACGCATGCGACGCTGGAACGGCTGGGGAGATGCAACCACGGTGGTCGAACTGCCGGCCCAGGGCGCGGAGTTTCTTCATGAGCGATTGGGCGAGGGTCGCGCGCTGCCCGATGCCACGCTTGAAGCGGCATTGGCCCGCGTGCCGGCCTCGCGATTGCCTGCGCACGCGTTGTACAGCGTCGATGCCCATGACCGCTTGCTGCATGCCCGGGGCCAGAGCCTGCCGGACTGGCTGGCGTTGCGCGAAGGTGTTTTGGGCAATTATCCCGATGCCGTGGCGTTTCCCGAGACCGCTGAACACATTCGCCAATTGCTGGCGCTGGCTCACGAGCAGGACCTGTGCCTGATCCCGTATGGCGGCGGCACATCGGTGGCCGGGCACATCAATCCGCCGGATTCGACGCGGCCAGTAGTGACAGTGTCACTGGCGCGAATGAATCGCCTGATCGACCTCGATGAACAGAGCCTGCTGGCAACGTTCGGCCCCGGTGCGAGTGGCCCGCAGGTGGAAAGTCAGTTGCGTGCGAAAGGCTACACGCTGGGGCATTTTCCGCAGTCGTGGGAGCTGTCGACGCTGGGCGGTTGGGTGGCCAGCCGTTCCAGCGGTCAGCAGTCGTTGCGCTATGGTCGGATTGAGCAATTGTTTGCGGGCGGAACCTTGGAAACCTTTGCCGGGCCTTTGGAAATTCCAACTTTCCCGGCTTCGGCTGCCGGCCCTGATCTGCGCGAAGTAGTGCTCGGTTGCGAGGGCCGTTTCGGGATTATTTCCGAGGTCAAGGTGCGGGTCAGCGCGCTACCTGCCGATGAACGTTTCTACGGTGTGTTTCTACCCGACTGGCCGCAGGCACTCAGCGCCATCCGCCAATTGGCTCAGGCGCGCGTACCGCTGTCGATGCTGCGATTATCCAACGCCGTGGAAACCGAAACACAACTGGCGCTGGCCGGTCATCCGCAACAAATCGCCTGGCTGGAAAAGTACCTGAAGCTAAGGGGAGCGGCAGAGGGCAAATGCCTGCTGACCTTCGGCGTCACCGGCAATCGTCGACAAAACGCACTGTCGCTGACCCAGGCGCGGCAACATCTGAAGGCCTTCGGCGGCGTATTCACCGGCACCCTGCTCGGCAAGAAATGGGCGCAGAACCGTTTCCGTTTCCCTTACCTGCGCGAGAACCTGTGGAACGCCGGTTACGTGGTCGACACCCTCGAAACTGCCACCGATTGGAGCAATGTCGACCACCTGCTCAACCTCATCGAAAACAGCCTGCGCGAGGCCTTGGCCGCCGAGGGCGAACGCGTGCATGTGTTCACCCATTTGTCCCATGTCTACGGTGAAGGTTCGAGCATCTACACCACTTACGTGTTTCGCCCGGCGGCTGACTATCCGGCGACGCTCGCGCGCTGGAAAGCGCTCAAACATGCGGCCAGCCAGACCATTGTCGACAACCACGGCACCATCAGTCACCAGCATGGCGTCGGCAAGGATCACGCACCGTACCTGTTGCGCGAGAAGGGCGCACTGGCGATGGATACTTTGCAGGCGTTGAGCAAACACTTCGATCCGGCCGGGCGCCTCAACCCCGGCACGCTGCTGCCGGAGTGACGGCCATGAGTCAGGACTGGAACGCCGCGTGGCGCCAGCAGATTTTGCCGACTCTGGCGGACGAAACCTGGGATCTGATCGTCATCGGTGGCGGCATTAGCGGCGCTGGCATCCTGCGTGAAGCAGCGCGTCGAGGCTGGCGCTGCCTGCTGCTGGAACAGCGCGACTTTGCCTGGGGCACCTCCAGTCGATCGTCGAAAATGGTCCATGGCGGCTTGCGTTACATCGCCAAGGGCCAGTGGCGTCTGACCCGCGATTCGGTGCGCGAACGTCAGCGCTTGCTCGACGAAGCGCCGGGGCTGGTCGAGCCGATGAGTTTCATGATGCCGCACTATCGCGGCGGCTTTCCCGGGCCTCGGGTGCTGGGTGGTTTGTTGAGCGTCTACGATGCTTTGGCCGGAAGGCGCAGCCATCGTTTTCATGATGCACAACAGCTTCGATATCTGGCGCCGGGCGTGAAGGAAAGTGATTTGCTCGGCGGCACCAGTTTTGTCGATGCGCTGACGGATGACGCGCGACTGGTGATGCGCGTGTTGAGCGAGGCGCGAGCGGATGGCGCGGTCGTGGTCAATGGCGTCCGCGTCGAGCATTTGCTGCGAGAAAACGGTCGAGTGTGCGGCGTTCAGATCGAAGACTGCGAGGCCGGCGCGACCCTGCAATTGCGCTGTGGCGTGCTCGCCGTGGCGACTGGCGCGTGGGCTGAACGCTTGCGGCCGACTGAGGCACCACGGCAATTGCGGCCGTTGCGTGGCAGTCATTTATTGCTGCCGGGTTGGCGTTTGCCGGTGGCGCAGGCGTTTACGTTTTTGCATGAACGCGACCGCCGTCCGGTGTTCGTTTTTCCGTGGGAGGCCGCGACGGTGGTCGGCACCACGGATCTCGATCATCGCGAAGATCTCGATCAGAGCGCGAGCATCAGCGGCGAAGAACTCGACTATCTGCTTGCCGCCTGCATGCAACAATTTCCCGGCGCAGAAGTGACGGCTAATGATGTGTTGTCGACATGGTCCGGGGTTCGTCCGGTGGTGGGCAGCGCGGCGGGCGATCATCAAGACAAACCGTCGAACGAAACCCGTGAACATGTGCTGTGGCAGGAGCCCGGTTGCGTGACCCTGGCCGGCGGCAAACTGACCACGTTTCGCCCGCAAGCCATCGAAGTGCTCAAGGCCTGCGCGGACATGCTCGATCGTCCCTTCGTCGATGACGCCGCGCCGGTGTTTGCTGCCGTACCTGCGCTGCCGATTGCAGAATTGAGCAACCATCAATGGCGACGCTTGGCCGGACGGCATGGCCGCAACCTGCCGAAGCTGGCGCAGCTGATCAAAGACATCGGCCACGAAACGGTCGGCGCCACGGACACCTTGTGGGCGGAACTGGCCTTCGCCTGCGAAGCGGAAATGGTTCTGCACCTCGACGATCTGCTGTTGCGCCGCACGCGTCTTGGCCTGCTGCTGCCTCACGGTGGCGAAGATTATTTCACCGCAATCCGTAAACTCTGCCAGCCACGACTGGGCTGGAGCGACGAATACTGGCAGCAAGAAATTCAGCGTTATCGGGCGTTGTGGCAACGCCATCACGGTTTGCCGGATGCCACGCCTTGATGCCCCTTGAAGAGAGCTCCATGGATAACCACCCGAACAAGCGTTACCTGCTGGCCATCGACAACGGCACCCAGAGCGTGCGTGCGTTGCTCTTCGATTTGCAGGGCAATCTGCTCGGCAAAGGCAAGGTCGAACTGCAGGCGTATTACTCGACGCAACCGGGCTGGGCCGAGCAGGATCCGGAGTATTACTGGGCGAAATTGGGCGAGGCATGTCAGCAGGTCTGGGCACAGACCGGGATTGATCGCTCGCAGATTGCCGGGGTGTCGCTGACCACGCAGCGCGGCACGGTGATCAACGTCGATGCTGAGGGCAAGTCATTACGTCCGGCGATTCTGTGGCTCGATCAACGTCAGAACGAAGTCGAAGGCGGGATCAAAGGGCCGTGGGGCTGGCTGTTCAAACTGGTCGGCGCGCAGGGCACTGTGGATTATTTTCGTGCCCAGGCTGAGGCGAACTGGATCGCTCAGCATCAGCCTGAGGTGTGGGCGGCGACGGACAAGTTTTTACTGCTCTCGGGGTTTCTCACCCATCGACTGTGCGGGCGCTTTGTCGACTCGGTGGGTTGTTGCGTTGGCTACCTGCCGTTCGACTTCAAACGGCTGAAATGGGCCGCGCCGAGTGACTGGAAATGGCAGGCTCTGGCGGTGCGCCCCGAGCAATTGCCGAGCCTGCACAAACCCGGTGAAACCCTCGGCTACATCACCGCCGAGGCCGCTCGCCATACGGGCATTCCCGAAGGCTTGCCGCTGATTGCTGCCGGCGCCGACAAAGCGTGCGAAGTGGTCGGTGCCGGCGTGGTCGATGCGAGCACGGTGTGCCTGTCTTACGGCACCACGGCAACGATCACCAGCACCCGCTCGCGCTATCTGGAAATCGTCCCGTTGATTCCGCCGTACCCCTCGGCAGTGCCGGATCAGTACAACTGCGAGGTGATGATTTATCGCGGTTACTGGATGGTCAGCTGGTTCAAAAACGAGTTCGGCTTGCGCGAGATGCAGCAGGCCAAAGAGCAGGGTATCGAGCCGGAGCAGTTGTTCGATGCGCTGGTCGATGCGGTGCCACCAGGGTCAATGGGCTTGATGCTGCAACCGTATTGGTCACCGGGGATTCGCGAGCCGGGCGTGGAAGCGAAGGGCGCGATGATCGGCTTCGGCGATGTGCACACCCGCGCGCATATTTACCGGGCGATTCTTGAAGGGCTGGCGTATGCGTTGCGTCAGGGCATGGAGAATATCGAGCGGCGTTCAAAGGTTTCGGTGAAGCGCCTGCGCGTGGCCGGTGGCGGTTCGCAGAGTGATGCGGCGATGCAGCTCACGGCGAATATCTTCGGCCTGCCGGCGGAGCGTCCGCATGTGTATGAAGCGTCTGGCCTGGGCGCGGCGATCTGCTGTGCGGTGGGGTTGGGGTTGCATGTGGATTTCCCCACGGCCATCGCGGCAATGACCCGAGTAGGCGCGGTCTTCCACCCCCAACCCGAGGCACAAAAAATCTACGAGCAACTGTACAAAGACGTCTACCTGCGCATGTACCGCCAACTCAAACCGCTGTACCAAAGCATCCGCAAAATCACCGGTTACCCCGCCTAAAAAGAACACCACAAATCCCCTGTAGGAGCTGCCGAAGGCTGCGATCTTTTGATCTTGTTTTTCAAGATCAACGTCAAAAGATCGCAGCCTTCGGCAGCTCCTACAGGGGCCGTATTGCGACTCGATGTGGCGCCATCGGAGAACTTTTCTGGTGAGATCGGACAGTGTCACCAGCGGGGACGGTTGTTAGGCTCATCCCCCACGGCACTTCCAATAAGAACCAAAAGCAATGAAGCTGACCTTCCTCCTGTTGCTGCTTTGTGCAACGGCCCCGAGCGCTTGGGGCTGGTCGAACCATACGGTCGGCAGCTATCTGGCGTTGCAGGATCTGCCGGCGTTGCGTGATGCGCCACCGGTTGAAGTCGAGCCGCTGGAGCAGTTTCTCACTGAGCAATACCCGGCCGTGCTGGCGCTGTTGGAGCAGCAGGAAACCTTCGCCCGCGAGCACTTCGCGCAATACCCACCACGCCCCGATAACCTGAAATTGCCAGCGGTACCCAGTGACAATCTGCGCCACGACTTCCTCACGGCACTGCGCATCAATCCCGATATACATCTGGCGATGGTCATCCAGCCATTGCCCGGCAAAGATCTGCCAGAGCGAGCACATCTGCAAGCCGATCAAGTTATGGTCGGACAAACCCTGTCACCGTGGAATCGCCAGCGTTTCATCGTTGTCGCCGAGCACGAAAAAGTCGCGCCTCTCGCGGTGCTCGCCAGCGCCGCCGACGAACCGGATTACGGCCACGACATCAACTTGTTCAGCGACAACCCCGGCGATGTCGGCGCGCGCTACGGCTTCGGTCCGCAACCGTTCGGCGACGCCCGCTTTCAATACAGCTCGCAAGCGCCGTTCCACATGGGCTTCTTCCATGAAAGCGCAGTGGTCTACGCCGCTGCCGGTTTCCTCGAACGCAGTTGGCCGGACTGGCGCGCATATCAATACATGGGCCTGGCGCGATTGGCGTTTGCCAGCGGTCATCCGTACTGGGGCTATCGTTTTCTTGGCTGGGGCCTGCACCACATTCAGGACCTGACCCAGCCTTATCACGCCAAGCCGTTGCCGGGCGTCGACCTCGCCAGTCTTTTGTTACTGGAAGGCAAGGCCATCGCCGGTTTCGCTGCCGACAAACAAGCCTCCATCGAGCGCGTCGCCACACGGCATATGGAAGTGGAGAAGTACCAGTCGACCTGGCTGCGCCGCGTGCTGCGTGCCGGTCAGCCGCATCCGATGCTCGCGGCTTACGCCGATGTGGCTCAGGACAAAAGCTACCCACCGTACTCGGTCGACTACCTGCGCGAAGTGGTCAGTGCCGAATCGGTCAACGACTCCGCAGCGTTCGACGAGGCCATCGGGCAGTGGCTGGAAACGGCGCCCGTCAGCGGTGATTTCAGCAGCGGCAATCAACTTCATAGCGAAGATTTCGACCACCCGGCACTCAACCAGCAGTTGTTCAAGTTGCTGGGACATTTCGGCGCGCACAGCCGGATTTACGTCAGCGCCGGATTGGCGCCGTAACGCAGCAACGCACACCACAACAATAAAAAACAGGGAAGGAGGAACACATGATCAACTCTCGATTGCGCCTGACGGGCGCGGCGCTCCCCGGTGTCGGCCTGGCCGGGCTGCTGCAGTTGTGCGCAGTCGATGCGGCGCACGCGGTGGAGTTCAGCCTGATGGACAAGCAGGTCACCGGCTCCCTCGACACGACCTTGTCCTACGGCCGTTTATGGCGGGTGCAGGGCCGCGATAAAACCAACGACGATGTCAACACCAACGACGGCAATCGCAACTTCGACACCGGGCTGGTTTCCGAGGTGTACAAGATCACCTCCGAGCTTGAAGCCAACTATCAGAATTACGGTTTGTTTGTGCGCGGCACCGCGTTCTACGACACGCAACTGATGGACAAGCGCAACGACTACTACGACAACAACAGCCCGTCGCAGCCGAGCCAGAGCTATCCGCAGGACGATCATTTCACCAGCCAGACCCGCGACATCGCCGGCAGCCGCATCGAGATGCTCGACGCCTATGTGCATGGCAGTTGGGACGTCGCGCAGATGCCGGTGACGGCGCGTGTCGGCCGTCAGGTGTTCAACTGGGGCGAGGGCATTTTCTATCGCGGCGGGATCAACACCACCAACCCGGTGGACGCCGCCAAGTACCGCTTGCCCGGCGCCGAAGTCAAGGAAGTGCTGGTGCCGGTCGAGGCGCTGAGCTTCAACATCGGCCTGACCGATTCGCTGACCATGGAGAGTTTTTACCAGACCAACTGGAAGGAAACCCGTATCGATCCGGTCGGCACCTTCTACTCGCAAACCGACCTGTTCGCCGACGGCGGCAACACCGGTTACAACAACTTCAGCGGCACAGCGCTTGATACGCCAGTGCCGGGGTTTGGCAACGTCATCGGTTTGTACAGCGCACTCGGCAACAACCCGTTGCTGAACTCCGCCCTGCAAAGCACAGGGCTGTACGCCAACGGCGTCACTCCGGCCTACGGCAACACACTGAAAGTGGCGAGCATCGGCAAGGACTACAACGCGCGCAACGATGGCCAGTTCGGCTTTGCCTTTCGCTACATCGCCGAACAGCTGAACAGCACCGAGTTCGGCTTGTACATGGTCAATTACCACGCCAAGGAACCGACCATCGCGGCGGATCTGGGCGGGTACAAAGGCATCGACATGGATGCGCTGACCAATCTGTTGTCCGGTGTCGCCGGCAGTCAGGCCGGGGCGTTGGCCAATGGGTTGGCGACTGCCGACGTGATGGGCAATATCCAGGCGCATCGGCGTTACGCCGAAGATATTCGCATGTACGGCTTCAGCTTCAACACCACGTTGGGTGAGGCGTCGGTATTCGGTGAAATCGCTTATCGGCCGAACCTGCCGATCGGCGTTGCGGCCACCAATGATCTGATCGGTGACCTAGCCAACGGCGCAGCGGCAGCGGTGACCGGCAAGTCGATCAACGTCGGCGGGCAGATGGTGACGCTCGACAGCCAGATCAATAACGCCGAGCGTGTGGAAGCGTTCAACACCTCGCTGGGGACCATTTACAACTTCGGCCCCACGGCTTCGTTCGACTCGCTGTTCGGCATCTTCGAACTGGCCTCCGAACACCTGCGCGGCAGTAGTCTGCAGTACACCGCATATGACGGCAGTCGTCGTTTTTACGCGGGCACCGGTAACTATTCCTATGTATCCGGCGGTGATCGCGACGATCAGGTCAACCGCAATTCCTACAGTTACACGGCGATGCTCAATGGCACCTGGAACGATGTGTATGCCGGGGTCAACGTCTCGCCTTACGTCGTTTACAAGGACGATTTCGAGGGCAACAGCTATCAGGCCGGCAACACCATCGAAGGTCGCAAGGCCTACACGCTGGGGATCAAGGCCAACTACCAGAACAAGCTCGAAGCGGAACTGCAATACACCGAGTTCTACGGCGGCGGGCAAAACAACGGCATTCGCGACCGCGATAACGTCGGGTTCAACCTCAAGTATTTCCTTTGATACCCAGACCACAGGCGCACCCCTTGTAGGAGTGAGCCTGCTCGCGATAGCGGATTTTCAGTCGCTGTAGGTGTTGTCTGACACACCGCTATCGCGAGCAGGCTCACTCCTACAGGGGATTTACGGTGATTTGCAGACCTCACTCCCGTTTCGGAGATCGATCATGTTTCACACTTCAAGATTGACCAAGGCTTCGCTAGGGCTTGTTTTAGGCCTGGCCGCAGGCACCGCCCTGGCAGCCATCACCCCACAACAAGCCGAACAACTGAAAACCACCCTGACCCCCATGGGCGCCGAACGCGCGGGCAACGCTGCCGGCACGATTCCCGCATGGACCGGCGGCATCACTCAAGCCCCGGCCGGCTATAAACCGGGTCAGCATCACCCCGATCCATTTGCCGCCGACAAACCGCTGTTCACCATCACCAAAGCCAATCTCGACCAGTACAAAGCCCACCTCAGCCCCGGCCAGATCGCTCTGTTCAACAGCTACCCCGACACCTTCCAGATGCCGATCTACCCATCCCGCCGCTCCGGTTCGGCACCGCAATGGCTGTACGAAAACACCTTGAAAAACGCCACTTCGGCCAAGTTGCTCGAAGGCGGCAGCGGTTTCTCCGATGCCTACGGCGGCGTGCCGTTCCCCGTGCCTAAGGACGGCGTTGAAGTGCTGTGGAACCACATCACCCGCTATCGCGGCATCTACGTCGTGCGCCGCGCCTCCGAAGCGCCAGTCCAGCGCAACGGCAGCTTCGCGCTGGTGACCTCGCAGCAGGAAGCGCTGTTCAACTACTACCGCCCGAACGGCCAGTTCGCCGACCTGAAGAACATCCTGTTCTACTACCTCGCCTTCGTGAAAAGTCCGGCGCGACTGGCCGGTGGCGCAGCACTCGTGCACGAAACCCTCGATCAACTCAAGGATGCACGTCAGGCCTGGATCTACGACGCCGGCCAACGCCGCGTGCGCCGCGCCCCGAACCTCGCCTACGACACGCCGATCGCTTCATCCGATGGCCTGCGCACCGCCGACGACACCGACCTGTTCAACGGCTCGCCGGACCGCTACGACTGGAAGCTCAAGGGCAAACAGGAAATCTACATCCCCTACAACAACTACAAAGTCGGCAGCCCCAACGTGAAATACGCGCAACTGCTCACCCCCGGCCACCTCAACCCGCAATACACCCGCTACGAACTGCACCGCGTGTGGGTGGTGGAGGGCAACCTGAAACCGGGCTCGCGGCACATCTATTCCAAGCGTGTGCTGTTTCTCGATGAAGACAGCTGGGGCGCGGCACTGGTCGATCAGTACGATGGGCGAGGGGAGTTGTGGCGAGTGTCGATGGCCTATCTGAAGAACTTCTACGATCTGCCCACCACGTGGAGTGCGCTGGATGTTTTCCATGATTTGCAGGCGCGGCGTTACTACGTGCAGAACCTTGATAACGAAGAAGCGGAGACGGTGGATTTCGCACAACCGGTGCCGGAGGATGCGTATTTTATGCCGTCGGCGTTGCGGCAGCGTGGGACGCGGTAAGTGATTGCGCTGGCTGTTCTTGGGCGGATGGATGTTAGTCTCGATCAATGATTTTTAGTTGATAGCAGGAGTCATCATGGCCAGCATCACAATTCGAAATATTGATGGTCCGCTCATGGATCAGTTACGGATTAACGCGGCCCAGAACGGAAATTCCATCGAGGAAGAAGCTCGCATGATTCTGGGGCGAGCATTGATTAGAAGGGATAGCGCTGGAGGCTTGGGTAGCCGGATTCGCCAGCGCTTTTCCTCGGTCGGAGGGATCGACCTTGCTTTGCCTTCACGGCAGGAAAAAGACAGGGTTATGGATTTTCCAGATTGCTGATGCTCGAAATGCGCACGCGCTGAAGAATACTTTCATGTAGGAGCTGCCGAAGGCTGCGATCTTTTGATCTGGCTTCTGATTTGTTCAAAAGCGAAGATCAAAAGATCGCAGCCTGCGGCAGCTCCTACATTATTAGGCGGAGTTTTTTCCGGGACATCGGGGTGATGGGGCGGACGCAATCGCGAGCAGGCTCACTCCTACAGGGGATTGGCGTCGTTCACATAATCTGTGATCAACACCATTTCTTGTAGGCCTTCGCCTGCTCGCGATTCGGTTGTAGCTTCAGCGCGAAATCAGGATCAAACGCGGAAGTGGCTGACCATCTGCTGCAACTGACCACCCAAACGTGCCAGTTCAACACTCGATGCCGCCGTCTCATCACTCGCCGCAGCGGTCTGTTCCGACACGTCGCGTACGTTGATGATGCTGCGGCTGATCTCTTCAGCCACCGCGCTCTGCTGTTCGGCAGCAGCAGCGATCTGCTGGTTCATCGACTGAATGTTCGACACCGTACGGGTGATGTTTTCCAGCGATGCGCCAGCCTTGCGCGTCAGGGCGACGCTGCTGTCGGTTAGCGCGCGGCTGTTGCTCATTACCGCCGAGACTTGCTGGGTGCCGTTCTGCAGACCAGCGACCAGGCCTTCGATTTCCTCGGTGGATTTCTGCGTACGCTGAGCCAGGCCACGAACTTCATCAGCGACCACGGCAAAACCACGACCGGCTTCACCGGCACGCGCGGCTTCGATTGCAGCGTTGAGGGCCAGCAGGTTGGTCTGCTCGGCAACAGCCTTGATCACGTCCATGACGCTGCCGATCTTGTCGCTTTCCTGTTGCAGCACGCTCATCGCTTCGGTGGAACGCACCACTTCGCTAGCCAGACGTTCGATCTGCGCGATGGCTTCGTTGACCACTTTGTCGCCTTCACGGGCTTCGCCGTCAGCGGCGGCAGCGGCTTGCGAGGCTTCTTCGGCGTTGCGCGCGACTTCCTGCACGGTGGCAGTCATTTCGTGCATGGCAGTGGCGACCTGGTCGGTCTCGATTTTCTGGCTGTTCACACCGGCGCTGGTCTGCTCGGTCACGGCCGACAGTTCTTCAGCAGCGCTGGCGATCTGGGTGACGCCGTCGCGGATGCCGCTGATCAAGTCACGCAGGGTCACGCCCATGCGCGCGATGCCTTGTTGCAGTACGCCAAGTTCGTCACGGCGGGTGACGGTGACGTTCTGGGTCAGGTCGCCGCTGGCGATGCGCTCGACCACGGCCAGAGTTTCTTGCAGCGGCCGGGTGATCTGACGGGTGATGATCACCGCAGCAATCACGCCAACCAGCAATGCCAGCAAGGTGCTGATCAGTTGGAAGGTACGCGCCTGGGCACTTTCGATGTCGCGACGGTCGAGTTGGATCTGATACAGCTGCTCGCTCGTAGTGACGATGGCGGCACCTTGATCAGTCATTTCCTTACGGGCCTGCACGGCGTCAGTGTTGGCGTTTTTATAGGCCATCAATGCGCTGCGGTAGTTAACCAGTGCAGTTTCCAGCTGACGCAGGGCGTCTTGCTGAGAATCAGCAAAATGCACGTTCAGTTGTTTGAGGCTGGCGATCGCGATATCCAGTTGGCCGACGGCTTTCTGTTCGGTTTCGGCGTTGGTGGTGGCGGTGTAACCGCGCACTTCGTAACGCGCGAGGATAAACGCTTCCTTGGCGGCGGTGATCGCCTGGAACTGTTCGAAACGCTGCTCGCTCATGTCCATCTGTTGCACGCGTTTGCTGATCGATTCGATCTGGTTGTACGCGGTCTCGGCACTCACGCTCATGCTGTCGCGGGCGCTGTTGCCGGTGCGGTAGGCGTTGCGCATTTTGTTCAGCGAGGTCTGGTATTCAGCGATGGTCGCGGCCTGCTCCTTGAGCAGTTTGACGTTTTCCGGGCTCTTGAAGCTATTGATCAGCTTCTGTTGTTGCGCGGCGAAGCTTTCCAGGGTGGTCTGCACATTCTGCGCGGCGGTTTCATCGCCATTGGTCAGCATGTATTGCAGGCGCACCACGCGCAGTTTGGTCAGACCGGCATTAAGCTGGGTGATGTCGCTCATCCAGTTGCTGCGGTCGATCAGGCCACCGAGGCTGGTCCAGCCCGTCAGGGCCAGCACGCAGGTCAGGGCCAGCACCAGGCCGAAGCCCAGGCCCAGTTTCATGTTCACGCTGATGTTGCCGAACCAGCTATTCATCAAAAATCCTCCAGAAACGTTGGGTTTCTTGTCGTCGGTTAGGCTGGAAGATTGTTGTTTTTTTGAGCCAGCAAGGGTGTTAGCAGGTTTGTATCGGCCGCAAATCCGAGAGCTGAAAGGTTTTTGTCCGACAGAATTTGTAACAAGCCCGTCCAAGACTTTTTTCACATGGGTTTCACTGGCTGCCCACGCGCGCCTCTGTACCTTCGCCGCATCGAATGAACCCGTGATGCAGAGTGGCGAGGCAGTTTTTGTGGAATTGAGACTGAGTCTGTTCGGCGTCAAACGCTCGATCGATCTGAGCTTTGTGGCGCGTTTTCGCAACACCTGGGTGGTGTTGGCGGCATCGGTATTGGTGATCCCGCTGACCCTGTGGTTACTGGCGCCGGCGGCGGTGCCGGATCTCGCGCATGGCAATGTCGCCGGTGCGCAGGCGTTGGCAGCCGGTTGGGCAAAGGGCGAGATGATCGTGCTGGTGCGTCATGTCGAACGCTGCGATCACTCCAAAGCGGCGTGCCTGAGTGGCAATGACGGCATCACCGATCGCTCGCGCGGTGTCGCGGTGGCGGTCGGTGCAAGGTTCGAGCAACTGGGCCTGAACAACGCCGACATCTATAACAGCCCGTCGATGCGCACGGTGCAGACCGCCGGCTACATGTTCAACCATGCCGCCAGCGGTGACGACTGGCTGATCAACTGCCGGGGCCGCATGTTGCAGGACGCGTTGGCCCACAAGGTTCCCGGTCGCAATCTGGTCCTGGTGACCCACAGCGAATGCATGGCGCAAATCGAGAAAGACCTCAAAGTGCCAGCCTCGGACATGGGTTATGGCTCGTCATTGTTTGTTTCCGCTGCCAGTCCGGCGGCTCCCAAGATGCTCGGCTTTATTGACGCCTCCGACTGGCGCACGGTGACCACCCGATGAAATCCCGTTTCTACGCTTACAACTTCGGCATTCCATTGGCCTGCGCGATGCTGGTGTTCCTGATGTTCGACATGACCAGAATCGACATCGCCTTCAGCAACCTGCTGTTCGATCCGCTGACCCAGACCTTCCCGCTCGACAAAATCCACTTTTTTGAAAAGCTCACCCACAAATGGGCGCGGATCATTCCGAACTGGACGGCGGAAATCGCCCTGATCGGCGCGCTGCTGTCGGTGGTCTGGCCATTGGTCAATCCGCAGAAACGTCCGCGACTCGGTGCAATGCTGGAGCGCAGCAAAGTCGCGCCGGTGCTGCGATTTGCCGCTGATCACCGTAGGGATTTTCTGTTTGTGGTGGTCGCATTCGCGGTATGCACCGGGGTGATTCACTTCCTCAAGTCCCACACCAGCGTTTACTGCCCGATCGAGACCACGCTGTACGGCGGCAAAATGGCTCACGTTGAGTGGTACAGCAACTTTCAACTGTTCCACGAAGCCGGTAGTGGCCGGTGCTGGCCGGGTGGTCATGCGTCGGGTGGCTTTACCATGCTGGCCTTGTATTTCGTGGCGCGGCGCTATCAATGGCGTTTTTCCAGTGCAATCTTGTGGGGTTCGCTGCTGTTGGGGTTCGTTTACGGCACAACCCGCGTCCTGCAGGGCTGGCATTACATGTCCCACACGTTCTGGGCCGGAATCTTCGTCTGGCTGGCCTGTTTACTGACGGCGTTGGCGTTTTACGGACGCGCGCGGCTGGATCTACCGGTGCTGGGCAAGCTTGAGCAGAAAGCTTTCAGTGCTCAGCCAGAGCTTTCTCTCTGAGCCTGTTCAGATGAAGTGAAAAACCCGCCATCACGGCGGGTTTTTTATGCGGCTGCGCAGGTCTCAATAGCCGACGAAGTAATACGTCTGGCGCCCGACCAGCATGGTTTTGAGCACTTTCAGTGGCGCAACGGGTTCACTGTCGCCGGCCATCACCACTACACGGGATGGCGACGCGGTGAGGAAGTCTCGCAACTGCGCTTCGGTATCCAGACCTTTGAGTACTTGCTGGGTATAGAAGACCGTGGCGCCACCGACCCGCTCGTTGGCCTGAAACAGCGCGACTTGATGCCCAGCGGTTTGCAGCGTCTGAATCTCTGCACTCAATGGCAGGAACGAAAGCTTTTTGTCGGTGTGGGGCAGTGCCCATTGCGCGGCGGCGAGATAACTGCCGATCACCAGCGTGAGCACAGTTACTGCCAATGTCTGACGGTGACGGGCGATTCGGCCTACGAATCCATTGCCGGATTCGTACTGCTTCAAGCGCTCGAACAACACACCCACATACTCCGCCGCGATCACCGCAGCGGCCGGTGTCATCGACATCAGATACACCGTGCGCTTGCTCGACGCCAACGTCAGCATCACGAACTGCGCAACGATCCACAGGCTGAAAAACAGCAGGTAACGGTTGGCCTTCAATTGGCTACGGAAATGCCAGAGCCCCAGGTACACCAGAATGTTCCACGGCAGAAAGGCTTCTGGCAGTTTGGCGAGGTAGTAATAGAACGGTTCGTAGTGCCCGGCCTCGACGAACGAACCGCTGAAGCGCCCGACACTGTTGGTCAGCAGCACCTCTTTGACGGACTGGGCACCGCCGTGCTGGAAGAGGATGACGAGCCAGATCAGCAGCGGAATCAAACCGACCAGGGTCAGTAAGCCCGGTCGCAGCCAGTCGGCGATTTTCAGGCGCTTGTCCATCAGATTGTCAGTCAGCAGATAGGCGAAAATCACCACCCCCGGCATGGCCAGCCCCAGTACACCCTTGCTCAAGGTAGCGATGGCGATCCCGACGACAAACAACAGCGAGTTGCCCGCGGTTGACGCCCGTTGCGCCTGGAAAAAGGCCAGCAGCGCCGTGGTCACGCCGAGGGCGAGCAACGCATCTTCACCGACCCCGCGCACATTGCTCCAGTAACTGGCCATGGTCGCGAGCAGAATGCCTGCGGTCCAGGCGACCATTTTCGGTCGTTCGAAACGCCGCAACATGCCGTACAGCAGCATCACGCTGAGCAAGCCCGCCACCGCCGACGCCAGCCGCACGGCCCACGGTGAAACACCGAACACGCGCATCGCGCCAGCATCCAGCCACAGGCTCAGCGGTGGTTTTTCCAGAAACGGTTCACCGAACAGACGAGGTGTCACCCAGTCGTCGTCCAGATGCATCTCCATGGCGATGCCAGCCACGCGGGCCTCGGTGGAGCCTTGCAATTGATGGCCGCCCAATGCGAAGAAAAACAGCAGGGCGGCAAGCAGAAACAGCGAAGTGACGGCACGCGACATGGGGTTCAGGCAACCGGAAGGGGCGGGAGGCCTGAGCATACGTCGGCAATCCTGAACAAATTGTGAAGCTAGGCCAGTTGTCGCGACCAACGCTTCTCCGGCGTTTCGAACAGCGGATTGACCAGCGCTGTCAGCACATGATCCTGCCAGCGCCCGGCAATGTTCAGATACGCCTTGGCGTAACCCTCGAGCTCGAAGCCCAGACGCTCCAGCAAACGTGCACTGCGCTCATTGCCGGGAACGTAGTTGGCCATGATCCGATGCAGGTTCTGGTTATCGAACATGTAAGCGATGCCAGCCTCCAGCGCTTCCTGCATCAAGCCCTGACCCTGTTGGGCCTCATCGATGTGATAGCCCAAATAACACGCCTGAAAGGCACCGCGAATAATGCCGCTGAAGTTGCAGGCGCCGATCATCTGCTGGCCATCCGGGGTCAGCAGCGCAAAATGCATGGCCAGCCCGGCCTCGAATGCGCTGGCCTGCACGTCGAGGCGCCGGCGAATCTGCTCGGTGGAAAAGTATTCGGTGGTGCGGATCGGTGACCAGGGCGCGAGGTGGCGCTGGTTGCGTCGGTAAAACTCGCTTTCAAGCTCGGCCTGGTCCGGAGCCAGTATCGCGAGCGTCAGTCGTTGGCAGGGCAGGGTCAACAGCGGCATCGGGCGCTCCGGCTTGTGGGATCTGCTCGCAGAGTCGCGCAATCACCGGGGTTACGGCAAGACGTGGCGCAGAAGGGACTTTGTTTCAGGCAAAAAAAAGCCCGCAGGAGCGCGGGCGAACCGTAGTTTCTTGAATGAGCGAGCGGACTGTACAAGGCTTGGCCGCGTAGCTGCAGTGAAGAAAAATTCATCTCGATGGGCGGCCCCAATGCAGTCCGATGCACAACCGAGCGTCGGGGTTTTGCCCGTCAATGGCGGGTTTCAGGCCCGGTAGTGTTCTGCGGTTTCTGCGGATCAAGATTGTCCCGTGCCCGACAAATAAGGATCTCGGCCAGTGCGCTCAATTGCTTCATGGCCACCGCCACATGGCGTTTCGAACCGTCGAACTCATCGGCAAAGTTTGCGCTGATGGCCGCGAGGGAATCGAGAATTTCGCTGGCGTGGGTGAGCAGGGTCAGTGTGTCGACATCGTCGCGCACTCTGATGAGCTGATTGAGCGGGACGCTGCGCCGCCGACGGGGCGCCTCGGTGCTTGCGGTGGTGTTTGACTGAGGTTGGGTGCTGGAAGCGGGTGCTTCGGAAGGTGCCGAACCAACCAGCGAAAGCTGTGGGATTTTTTTCATGACGTAGCTCCGTGAAGTGAACATTCACTGCAATTTCGGCTGCCAAACCGTCCGCTGGTTGGCAGTGGTCGTGGAGCGTAACGCCCTGAGGAGGTGTTCACCAGTTCATCAAAGTCGACGCGTGTTGCGGGAATTTTCCTAGGACGTTCGATGTGGGAACGAGGGCGTGGCGATAAAACCAAACAGCGTTCGTGATGATCATGCAAAGTCATTTCAAGGCATGTGGTCAGCGGGCGGAACGGTTCACATAATTCTCACCTGAGTTTTGCCATGATTGTTGCCAATATCTCATCGGCCCGAGCGAGTGATTCCGTCATGAATGTGAGCGTGCTCTACGCGCTGGTTGCGGCAGCGTTGTTTGGCGCCAGTACGCCACTCGCCAAGCTGCTGGGCGTACAGATTTCGCCGATTCTATTGGCCGGGTTGCTCTATCTGGGCAGTGGGCTGGGTTTGGCCGCCCTGCGTTTTGCCCGCGATCGAGGCTGGCAGCATTCCGGACTCGGAGCCGGCGAATGGCCGTGGCTGGTTGGTGCCATCGGCTTCGGCGGCGTACTGGCGCCGGTGGCATTGATGTTCGGTTTGACCAGAACGTCCGGCGCGAGCGCGTCACTGATGCTCAATCTGGAATCAGTGCTCACGGCACTGCTGGCATGGGTAGTGTTCAAAGAAAATGCCGATCGGCGAATCGTGATCGGCATGCTCGCCATCGTGGCCGGCGGTGTCGTGTTGTCCTGGCCGCAAGAGGCTGTGTCGGCGCAAGACTGGACAGGCCCGCTGGCCGTCGCCTTCGCCTGCTTTTGCTGGGCCATCGACAACAACCTGACGCGTAAGGTCTCTGCTTCGGATGCACTGTTTATCGCGGGCAGCAAAGGTCTTGTGGCGGGGGTGGTCAACTGCGGCCTGGCCTTGTTCATCGGCAAACAACTGCCCGCCGCCGACTCGTTGGTGCCGATCCTGCTGGTCGGGTTTCTCGGTTACGGCGTCAGCCTGGTGATGTTCGTCCTCACCCTGCGCGGGCTGGGCAGTGCGCGCACTGGCGCGTACTTTTCCACCGCACCGTTTCTGGGCGCAGCAATCTCGATTCTGCTGCTGGGCGAGTCGGTATCGCTGATGTTCCTGCTCGCAGCAGCGTTGATGGCCGTGGGGGTATGGGTTCACTTGATGGAAAACCATATTCATGAGCATCAGCACGAACTGCTTGAGCATGATCATCGCCACACACACGACGAGCACCACCAGCATACGCACGGGGCTGACTGGGATGGAACGGAGCCGCACAGTCATCCGCATGTGCATACGCCGATGCGTCATAGCCATGCGCATTTTCCGGATGTGCATCATCGGCATGGGCATTGATTGAACGTCTGAAGTCTGTCGGTTGATATCACTGTGATATCATTTTTTGTCAGTTTCTTCAGTCTTTCATTTGAGTCATTCCATGAAACCCTTTTTCCTGCTGCCGCTTGTGACCCTCTTTTCTGCTTTCAGCGTCGCCGCTGCACCCTCACCGGTGGCGTCGTTTGCCGCTTGTGACGATCACTCACTGGCCGTTGTGCAATCACCTTTGCTCAAGGATCTGGTGCCAAGCTCTGTCGAAAATGGCCAGATCAAATTGTCCGGCGGCACCAAGAGCGACATGGGCCAGCGCTGGATGTTTGCCAAGCCAGTCGAGATCGATGGCATGTCGTTGACCGGCTTTTACGCCGAAGACATGGACCTGATGGGGACGCGCATCATCAGTTGGGGCTTCTACGCCAAACAGACGCCGAACGAACTTCACACTCAACTGGAAAAAGCGGGCGGCCCACGCCTGGACATGTCGCAGGGACTCTACGCTCGCGCGGAAATCTGGTCCCATGGCAAATCCAGCTGGCAGCCGGAAGATCCTGCTGCCACTGCCGGTAAACTGGTGGTCGATAGTGCCGAGCGCGTGTTTCTGATTGAACCGGCTCCGGAAGAGTTGAGCGCTGGGAGTAAGGGGATGTTTACCTGCTCGATTCAAGGCAAGGTCAATGAAGCGATGCTTAAGTCGAGTCGTCCGGATTTGCTTGGCGTTGTTCATTGATAGGTCAGGAGTGCAGGTATGGAAAAGGACGACATCAGTCGTCCTTTTTTGTGGGGGGGCAGCGCATCGCTGGGATATCGAGCCATATCGATTGTAGGCTGTGGTATTGGATGCCCGGCGTGGCTGTTGTCCAGATGCGACAAAGCCCGCACTTGGCGGGCTTTGTCGTTGAGAGTTGGTGGGCCGGGGTCATTTGAACCCGCTGGAAACTCCCTTGTAAACATTGAGTATTTTCAGTGGTGAATTTTTTTGGGATACAAATTGGGATACAAATCCTGAGCGGCTTAGATTAAGACGTCTCAGTTTTGGTCTTTGGAGGACCGAGAACGAAAGCTATCTGCCTCAGATCTTCCACCTTCAGGTCGATGCCTTTGCCCTTAGGGTTTTCCTCGAGATGTCCGAGCGTGTAAAGCGTGACATATCTCAATTCCTCTGCCTGGATGACCAGCTCTTTCAGGTACCGGCGGAAGCGATAAGCCTTCATTTGATCTGGAGGGACGTAAAGCGACACACGTTTTTCCGCCAGCCGATCAATGAAGTTGAAGCTGAATCCTTCGCCGTAGCGCTTTACTGTGCCCCCACCGAACAAGACACAGCCGTTTTCACCCATCGTTGCTGCTTCAATATGGCGGAAGTACGAGCGGAGAGGGATCACTCCATATCCCGAAACCTGCAACGTCAGGAGGTTGAACTCTTCCCACGGTAAGGTCTTGGCGTTTCTGTAACTTTCCACCAATCGTTCTAGATCGGTGGTTTTCGTGGGGCCCCGAGGCTTGTCGTTCGATTCAGTGCTAGTCCTACGAGCCCCTCTCCCCTCACCATCTCCATCTATCTCATCACCTCCCTTGCCCGGACGGTCGCCCCCGGGTTTCTTTTCCTTCAGGTTTGGATCAAAGATATCGATGTAGTCGTCGAGCTTGCGTTTGGCTTGGCGAACTTTTGCTTCTTCCTCTGTTTCCCCTGGACGGCTTCTGTCCAGATCGCCGCTTGAACCGTGTTCAATCCACTCACAGGTTGGACAGTGTTCATCCTTCGGATTGGCACGGAAATGCGCAGCCTGCAGTATCGTAGTTTCTTGGGGATTCAAATCGTAGTTGACGCCGGTGATCTTGGCATCGAGCGTCCTGCACTCCTCATTAGTGCAGAGGAATGTGAAGCGTGCGCGTGGCGGTTCTAGAGAGAGGTATTCACGCCGAGCAGCGACAATAGACAACTCCTTTTCGAGCTCGACACAGTAAGCACGTGTGATGCGTTTGTTTGTTTTCATCCGACTGACATTCCTTGAACAGCTCTTCGTTGGGTCAACACTCCTTGGCCTGCTATTCGAGGCTAACGTAGGGAGAGCCGAAGTGCTAGAGCGGTCGGGGGACTGAAATCGAGCGGGGGACCCTGAGGAGTTACAGAGCATACGGGGTCGGAAACCCGCGTGGCTGTGTTAGTGGAAGGATTTCAAAGTTACTGAAATTTCAGGCATTGAAATCGAAAGAATTCTGCTGAAAAAAGGCCATCGTTACCGCATCGGTAACGATGGCCTTTTGTGTTGATGATTATGGACACCTTGGGCTGTCAACCGAGTCAACCTGTCAACCAATGTAGAAAAATCAGCCACTGCCAAGATCGCGCGGGTTTTGTGCCCCGTGTCATCCGGAAACGCTCAGGGTCCCCGGCGACCTCCCATCATCTGTGCAAATGCACTGGTGAACTGTGTGTTCACCCGGTTCACCTGTTCACCTGTTCACTAAGCTGGGCGCCCGTCCGCTAACAAAGTCCCGCGGGTTTCCGACCCCGTGTGTTGGGCTAACTCTCAGGGTCCCCAGGCTTACTCTGACATCTTCTCGCTGGGGGGCGTCTTTTATTGGGGTGTGGGGTTTTCCGATACCTACTTAATGCAGTGTTACAGGTGTTACGGGTGTAACGGGTTCGGCTAACATATTGATTTTAAAGCTTTAAATACATGTAACACCTGGCTCGGGATATCTATGCGCGCGATGTAACAGCGCAGGGGGGTGTAACAGCTCTCGAAGGCCAGAGGGCTCAGGTACGTTAAATCGGCTGTTATTTGCAGATGCTCGCGTCTTGAGAGTTGAGCGCAGCCGCCAGCCTGTCGCTCAAGGCATAGCGCGTGGCACTCATGTCTTGGTTAGGATGGGCGTCGTTTCACATCCATGAATTGTGCCTGTGTGAATGACTATGCCACGTCAATAAGCCATTACGTAAACTGGCAGTCCGAAAAATCACCACATGTAACTGCTCTTGCGCTCAAGCTTGAGTGACTTGGGCAAATGGTACTCTTTGAACTCATTTCATTGCATCCTCAACTCGGCTAGCGACCGTCCTCGCTAATGTGTCCATGCGGGGGGAATAAGTTCCCAATAGGCGTTTACCAATTGAAGCTTTGATTAATGCAGTATTAATTAAATGTAACGAGTGGAGATTGATTTTTCCTAAGGCTGGCTGAGCGCTAGATTGCTTTCTAACTATGTTGAATTGTGCTGCTGTGCATAGTTAATTGCTAGCGAAAGATCGCGCTATGACTGAGTATTGATTCATGATAGGATAGACAAATTTTGGATATTTTTATTCGAGATATTATAAGCGCAAAGTATGAATAAATTTAATCCTCATAATGTCACTTTAACAAGTTTTTTTGACTCTATCATTGATTCGTACGATCAAGATCTGCTTCGAGAAATGATCAATCTTGATACAGCAGACTCAGTATTAAGAAAATTCTTATCTATCGATGAGATGCGACAATTTGGAAGTTTTTTTACAGGGCAGAGGCTGACCGGTCTTGCGATTGATGGATTCCGTCATCCAATAACACTTGGATCTGTTGTTCTAGATCCGACATGTGGGACGGGTAACCTTCTAATTGGGTGCTCTCGAAAGCTACCAGTGTGTCACTTTCTCTCCGATACCTTAGTTTCGTGGGGAAAAGTCCTGAGAGGCTTTGATATACATAGCGCTTTCGTTGAAGCTACAAAATTGCGTTTGATTCTCGAAGCAGTGAATAGAGGTGTAGTAAAGGATTGCTCCTTGGATCAAGCTCTACTCTGTTTTAGCGGTATTAAGGTCGCTGACGCGCTTTCCGTTGAAGATGAGGAGTTGAGTGACGTAACACATCTATTAATGAATCCGCCGTTCTCCAATTGGGATTCTCCTGCGTCAGAGTATTGGAAAGCTGGGAAGGTTAATGCTGCAGGCGTGATATTTGACCATTATATTCGTCGCCTTCCCAGCGGCTGCTTGATCAGCGCAATTCTTCCAGATGTCCTTAGGGCGGGCAGCCGATATGAAGGGTGGAGGAGGTTTGTTTCAGAGAAAATTAGTGGCGATATCCAAATAGCCGGTCGCTTTAATGAGAAAACTGATGTGGATGTTTTCTTGGTTGCCGGCGTATTAAAGGAAGCGACTTCAGAAGCGATTGTTTGGTACGACTATGCGGAAAGCGCTTTATATGTCGCAGATTTATTTGATGTCTGCATTGGGCCGCTAGTGGCTTATCGGGATCCGCAAGAGGGAACTTTATCTCCATACATACATGCTAAGAACACTCCCGTTTGGGGGACTATTAGGGAATTCGACGAGTTTAGAAGATTCAAAGGTCGATTAATAAAGCCGCCGTTTGTGGTGATAAGGCGTACATCCAGCCCTACTGATAAAAACAGAGCTTCAGGGGCTATAGTCTTGGGTGATACACCTGTCGCCGTCGAGAATCACCTGATTGTCTTGAAACCTAAAAATTCCAAAGTGTCGCACTGTAAAAAGTTGATAAATACACTTAAAGATTCGAAAACTAACGCCTTCATAAACGGAAGGATTCGCTGCCGTCATTTGACTGTCGGTGTGGTCAGGGAAATCCCTATATGGTGAGTGCTTTATGATCAAGCGTAAATTAATCGGAGAAAAGCCTTTTGAGTTCTCTGCTCGTGTGACGTTGCAATTAGGACGCGAGAGTATATCTAGCTCCACCGTGGCAATTTCCGAGCTTATAAAGAATGCTTACGATGCGGACGCTGATGAAGTAACACTTAGTTTCCATTTAAGAAAAAATTCGGTATCGACTTTGGTCATTGAGGACAATGGTGTCGGCATGAGTCCAGATACTATATTTGATCATTGGTTAAAGATTGGTACTGACAATAAAGCTACTATTGAGCGCTCTGCTGGAAAAGGGAGGGTTCTTACTGGTGCGAAAGGTTTAGGACGATTAGGGATTGATCGTCTTTGTAGGAAGCTTGTGCTCTATAGTAAGACGCCAGAAATGGATGATGCAATACAGTTGGATATTGACTGGCGAAAGTTTGAAAATACAAATAAAACGTTGTCTGAAATAAAGCACCCTATTTATGCTGTGGATTTGCCGCTTGTAGATAAATACGGAGACGTATTTACAGTCGAAAAAACGTCAGGCACGCGCATGGTGCTTATGGGGCTGAAAGATGAATGGGATGAGAGTTTTCTTGAGGCACTCGAAAATGAACTTCGTCTGCTGATATCCCCATTTCAAGCGGAAAATGAATTTTCAATTAATTTGAAAGTCTTTCGAGGCAATGAGCATCGAGAAAAAAGGCTGAGCTCTGAAAAGTTTTTAAACGCCGCTCGTTGGAAAGTCCGTGCAAGCGTGGACAGTGAGGGGCTCGTTTCGGCTTGTTACACCAATAATCAAAAGCAATTAGATGTAATTCAAGACCCAATCCCCTGGGAGAGTTGGCTTAAAAACTCTGGCACGAAACCTTTATTTGGTCCTATCGAGTTCGAATTTTATTACTTGGTTCAAGATGCAGCAAGCTTAACAAAGCTGAATTTAAGGGTTAGGAATTTCAGGGAGTTTATGCGTTTAAACCAAGGCGTAAGACTCTACCGAGATCATTTCAGAGTGCGGCCATACGGTGAGCCGTCCGGAAAGGGAGATTGGTTAGATATCGGCTTAAGAAAGGTTTCGAGTCCTGGTGGGGTATCTCAGCAGGGATGGAAAATTGGTCCTAATCAGATAATTGGCTCCGTACTCATATCTCGCGAAACCAATGCAATTTTGAATGATCAAGCTAATCGAGAGGGGATCGTCGAGAACACAGCTTTTTTTCAACTTCGCACGTTTCTTTTGAAAGTGATCGAAACACTCGAAGTTTTAGTTCACAAAGACGTGATAAATGATAGTGAAACGGATTTGTCTGGAGAGCTCGCAAGGCTACTTAGCAAGTCTAATGAAGATGTTGAAGCTGCGATTGAAGAGCTCAAGAAGACTGTATCTACGATAAGTCGGAAAAAGAAAAAGCATAAAAAGCAACAGTCTCCCGCGCAGCTGGTTGCCTACAGACTGAATGAACTTGAGGTTCTTAGAGAAAAGCAAAGTCAAGCAGAGCAGCGTTATCTCGAGGCTTTGCAATTGGAAAAAAGTGAGCTAGAGGAACAGAAAAATACGTTATCAAACCTTGCATCTATTGGTATTTTGACGATTAGTTTTGGCCATGAAGTAAGGCAGCATTCAGGGTTGGCATTGAATGGCTCCACTAGGGCTTTGTCCTACCTGAGGAAAGTAGATAAAAAAGATGGTCTACTTGACGATCCTATTGAGTGTGTGGAAATCGCCAGAGATGCTGCTCAGTATGTTGATAACTTTTCCAGATTTGCCATTGAGAATATAAAGCCTGATAAGCGTACGAGAAAAAAAGTCTGTGTTCACTCCGTATTTAGTTATGTCTTCGGTATTTTTTCGGCAACTCTTGAAAAGATGAATATCAAAACGGAGATTCATCTAAATACTGTTGATGCCGCGTATGAAGTATTTGCCTTCGAAATTGACTGGGAAAGCATTGCCATTAATTTAATGACAAATTCGATATGGGCGATCGAATCTAGTACTAACCGAAATAGTCCTAAAATTGTGGTGGAGCTATCGGAAACTGATGGTGAGGTTTACTTATCGTATAAAGATTCAGGGATTGGTCTCGAGGCGGATTCTGAAGAGCGAATATTCGCGCCTATGAATAGCGGGAAGCGTGATATGCGAGGAAATATTGTTGGGACTGGGATGGGGCTCGCTATCGTTAAAACACATGTCGAAGATCACATGCGTGGTACTATCAAAGCTATCGCGCACAGCGACTTAGGTGGCGCCCAATTTTTAATTAAAATTCCAACTAGCAGAGGCGGCTTAAAGTGAAAGAGACCGTAATTTTTATCGATGACGAAAAGAGCTCGAGGACTATCTATAAAGGCACGCTTCAAGATATATATGGTGATGAATATGATGTGGTTGCAATTGAGCCGGAAGTCACGATTCAAGACATGCTTGCCAAAATTGAAAGATATGAGGCGGTGGTTTCGATTGTTATAGACGAAAAACTACATGTTGTGGTCGGAACCGAATATAAGGGGTCACAGCTTGTAGAGGCTATAAGAGTCTCCGATAGCAAGCTTCCTCTCTATATATTGACAAGTGAGATGGGTTTGATTGAACCTCCGTTCGGTTCCGTCGAATACATAATTGATAAAACAAAAATAGAACAGGATGATTATAAGCGCGAGTGCGCTCTTCTAATGAGGCGGCACATCAACTCATTTAACGACATTGTTAGTCAGCGATCAGAAAGATTCGATGCTTTGCTGAAGAAGTCGATAGTCGGTGAGTTAACAGAGGAAGAGTTAGCAGAATATGAGTCATTGGATTTTTTACGAATTAAACGCGTATTGTCAACTGAGGCTGTTGTGCCATCGGCTGAGTTGAAGAAGCAAGAAGACTTGCTTGCAGAGATCGAAAGTCAGTTAAAAAAAATAGACAATGAGCAATAACAAATGTTTTTTCCTAAGCTAACTCGTCGTCAAGAAGACTATTACTATAACAATCGGAAAAAATTTTACGCGGATTATGGCGAGAACTATATAAAGGTTGCGGAGGACTGCCAGTTTCGATGTGTGTATTGCGATATTACCGTTGAGGAATCGGGTGGTGACGAAATGCACCTTGATCATTTTCGTCCTCAAGAACACTTTTCTGATTTGAGTGCTCATCCTTTTAATCTTTATCTAGCTTGTCCAAAGTGTAATGGTCTTAAAACTAGCGACTGGCCTTGTTCTAAAGATCATGGTGCTGTTACGTTTGTTGGTGGTGTGGGTTATTTAGATAGATTTAGCCATGATGTGGATACATTTCTAAGGGTTGATACTTCGGGTTGTATCGTTGCTTTGGCTGGACCTGTTAATTATATGATTAAAAAGATGCACTTGAATCGTCCGAGTCGGGTGAATGTTAGACGAAAACGGCAAATTGAATTTAGAAAGACTCGATTGCTTCAAGGTATTCTTGAACTGGCGAAGAGGGTGAAGGTTGCCGAGGAGAACAAGACAATGAAGCCGGAGCAGGTGGCAATTAAGCGCGAGCAAATTAACGCGCTAATGTTAAGCTATGCGAGCCTTGTTTGACTTGGGTTGTCATTGCATCGGTTTTTTTATGCAATCGACTTGTATGGTGAAAGTAAAATCTAAAAAGGGCCCGCGTGGACCCTTTTTCAGGTAAAGCGATTTGTTATTTCTGCAACCATCCCTCGACGACATTGACACCGTATCTTAATTTCCACTCTTTCAAAGCTTTGTGATTTCCACCTTTGGTTTCGATCACTTCCCCAGTATTCGGATTTTTGTAGACCTTGAGTTCGCGTGGTTTACGTGTGCTGGCCGCGGGAGCAGCAGATTGGCGCCGTGCAGTGGAGTGCGGATCGAGTAGGTTGACGATGTGCTTCAGGCTGAAGCCATACTGATCGAGCAGTTTGCGCAGCTTCGTTTCGAACTCGATTTCTTTCTTCAGTCCGTCATCACCTTTCAATGCTTCCAGTGCCTGGAGCTGCTCGGCGAGGTGTTTTTCCAGCTGACGGTATTCTGCGAGTTTGGACATTTTTATTTCCTTATTCTGACTGCTGTATGTGATTATTAGGATAGTCCCGGTGGTTACAAGTTCGGCACTATTTTCGACGATTCAGTTGGCTGTCAATATGCGTCATTTCCGATTTAATCGCGTTAATGGTCAGCGTTTGTATTGGACTGGATTTGCCCGGTCCTGTGTTGATGGTCTTCAAGAGGGCATTGAGATGGGCCTTCCGAGTTTTGAGCGTGTCAGACCAACTGGCGCTGTTCTGTATCGGCTTGTTCATTACGTTCATCCTTGCGTCGTTCTGGATTGTTCATATCTTCGAGATACTGCGGTACCGTCAGGCTGTCGAGCTGGATTAAGTCCCGCGCGCGATATTGGCGCGAACGAGCTGATAGCTCTTCCCACGTCCAATTCCCAAAGTTCTCACCCTGCTCTGGAACGGCAAGCTTCATAAGTCCAATCTGGTCACGGTCAAGCAGGGTGTAATTGGCCCACAATTTTCCACCCACCTCGAACAACGCTTTTGCGGCCTCGTTCCACTTCTCTTCGAGTACCGTCTGCGATAGCAGCAGGGCGGTGCGCTCTATCCCCTTATGCTTTACCTGTGCTTCTGCGATGTATTTATCTACGGTGACCAGCTCCTGCTCTAAAGCCTTCATGATCAGGTGTTGGCGACGATTGTGTTCGGTGGCCACCGTGAGGTTCTTCGCCGCCTTCTGCGCATCAGTGTTGGCGGTCTTCTCGCCGTCGGTATCACCCCAGGCGACTGCTTGCGCGTAAGCCGTGGCAGCGTCCGTCTCGGCCTGACGAGCTTTCGCCATGTCCTCTTCCGCCTGCTGCTGAATCTGCTCCAAACGGGTGCTGAGGCTTTGGCGCTTCTCCTTCAACTCCTGTTCATCAGCGGTCCAGTTATCCATCGCGTCGATGTATCCCGCCATCAGGGAATCGCAGCAGGCAAGGTTCTCGCGGCGACTGATCTTCCTGTCCAAAAGGTCGGCGTTGTTTTTGCGCGAATCGAAATTCCGTTTCAGCTCGTTGTACCTGTTGCGGAGTTCGCGCTCTTGAGTCGGCTCGATGGTTTCCTCGCTTTCTAGCACAGCCTCAAGAGGCAGTAGTTCGGCATGCAGTTGGTCGGCCTCACTCAACAGATGGTCGCGACGGTCTTTGAGGTTTTGAATCTCGTTCATGTGGTTGGTCTCTGTTCAATTCGATTATGGGGTTGTTGGGTGGCTGGCGAGGCCGGGAACAAGCCGGCGCTACCTCGATCAGCAGAGATGCCCTCAGGCAGCCCGAGCCTCGCTCTCATCCATTCCCGGAATCGTCTTCACGATGTAGCAGCGTTGCGTGCCGAGACCGGGTAACCGGATCAGGCTTGACGCCTTCCCGTCCTTTCCCGGTTCCAGAACACCGCGCTGTAGCAGCTCCTTGTTCACCGCGTTGATGTTCATGCCCCGGAAGATCTCCGAGCGCCATAATTCGGGAAGCACGTAGTAGGTGTTGGTGGTGTGCAGGGAATCCCCCAGACCGTGTTCCAACGTCTTACGAAAACCGAGTCGGTCGATGGTGCGCGGACCGTGTTCGTCGATCTTTGCCGCCGTCGATTCCCAACGCGTAAAGCGGCTTTCACCGAAGCGCTCGATGATCTGTCTAAGTCGCGCCACGATTGCATCGCCCTCGAAGTTACCGGCGCCGCCACGCTCGTTCATCCATGCGTTGAGGCACACACGGGCGGCAGTGGTGGCGGTTCCGTCGGGCCAGCCGGTGATCCCCATCGCGGTGGCCAACTCGCCCGCTGCAGCGGCGAGACCGAAGCGAGCGGCGGCACGGTGCGCTTGTCCACTGGCCGACGCCGGTAACGACTGGGCGATAAAACCTTCCAGCGTGCGGCGCAGGATGGCTGCCCAGCCGTGACGCTTGCCTGGTTCACATAGCGCCGTCAGGAATGCCGTGAGCGGCGTGCCGTAATACTTCGCTACGCGAGCCTTGAGCGCGTCGGACAGTGCCGCCGCATCCTCAAAACCGTTAAGCACATCGAACATGCCAAGGCCTTTGCTGGCATCGGCCGGGACAGCGAGCATGCGCACTTCCATACCCGCTTTCAGTTCCTTGTTCGCTTCGGCCATGTGCTGGGCCAAGGTTTTCTCGCCGGTGGAGAGAAATAGCAGGCGCCACTCCTGTACCTGTCGGCCAGCTTGGCCTCGATCGTTGGCGCGTGCCTTGCCTGTGCCGTTGCCGAGCATGTACACCGTCTCGCCGATGATGCGCGGGTCGCACATGCCGATTTCATCCAAGACCAGAAGGCCGTCGGAATGCGCGGCGGCGATGGATTCGAGCGCGTTATCGGTCGATCGCCACGAACGCACTAGACGCGGTCCACCGTAGATTGAAGCGGCAACTTGCAAATGCGTGGTTTTGCCGCCGGAACTGTCGCCGTACAAGTGAAAGCCGCCAGACTCATGGCCAAGCATGTGCAGCAGCGGCCCAGCGAAGGCGACGCCGACGACAAACGCCAAACGATGATTGCCGACGCACAGCGCGCCGATATGCTCCTGCCATTGTTCAAGCGTGCCCGCTTCGCTGATCGGCGGAAGTTGCGAACCAGCCTCGTAGAAGTGCAGGTGTTCGCTGTGCGTACCGACTTGCTGCTCGGGCAGTAGAAACGCCGTGTCATGCCAACCCAAACGCGTGACCAGTCGAGCCCGTTGGGCGCTGTCGAAGCCGCCGAGATAACTCTGCAGGTCATTGCGTGCATTGCGGCCAGAACGACTGCCTGCGAGGCGTAGCCCCATGTCCACAAGTGGTCCGAGCACATCTTTGCCGAAGTCACCGGTCATGGTGCGGGCCGGGATGTTCCATCGTTTCTTGGCGCCGTCGGGATCGTCGAATTCAACCAACAAACCCCAGTTCTGACCTTTGTCGTCACGAGTACGGGCGAGGATCTCCAGTGGTGAACACACTGGACGCGCCTCACCGTCGTCACCGGCATAAAACACACCTTCGGACGTCAGCCGAAAGCCGCCGGGCATCAGGTCGGTTTTCGATTTTGTCGGGCGCTTGGCTGCGGATTTCGTCTTCGCGTCCGGCTTGGCTTCAGTTTGCTCCGGGGATGGTTTTTCCTCGACCAAACCAAACAGCTCGCCGCTGCTTTGCAGCTCGGCGAAATGCGCGGCTGTCCAATTTTTGGTGAGCGCATCGGCAGCGTCATCACCATCATCCCATTGACCACCTTTGGCGAAAGCGGCGCGGCCACTTTTCAGCGTGGGCTTACGTTTGAATGAGTCCAGAGCGATGAAACGGACCGAGGCGGCGCCGATTTCGCGCAGCTTCTCGGCGACGGTTTCCATGCAAGCTTTGCCGCTGTCGTCGTTGTCAGGCCACAACAGCACTTCGCGACCCTTAAGTGGCGTCAGGTCAGCTTTATGCCAAGAGTTGGAACCGTTCGGCCAGCAGGTGGCCACGTGGTTCGGCAACAGTTCGGCGGCAGCGTCGGCAGCTTTCTCGCCTTCGCACAAAACTACCGGTGCATCACTACGTTGAGCCAGCTCATCAAGTCGCAACAGCGGACGTGGATCGGGCAGACCCTGCCAGCGCCATTGCTTGATTTGGCCATCGACGCGCTCGCACCATGTTAGGGGTGCAAAAACCTTCTTCGGTTTGCCGTCCTCATCGGGCGAGAGGTCGAAGCGGTAGAGCGCCATTAGCGGATTGCCTTGTGTGTCACGGTAGATCCACACCTTGGACGGTGCGCCGTGCTGCCGATGCTTGGCAGGGCACTTGTTCATGGCCTCCGCTGGTATCGGCTGAATGGCAGTCCAATCAGGGGCTTTTGTTTTGGCAGGAGCTGTCTTCGCCTGGGCGGCGCCGGGCGACACGTTGAGCAATTCTGCGAGTTGGTTGCAGGCCTCGATGTCGGTGCCGCCGTCCAGATAGCGCACCAGATCAATCAGATCGCCGCCCTTGTCGCCGGTGGCAAAGTCGGACCATGTGCCTTTGCTCAAACTGATCTTGAGCGAACCGGCGCGCTTGTCGCTGCGGGTTGGATTGGGTGCGGTGTATTCCTTGCCACCATCGACGCGCTTGCCGTTGGGCAGCCAGTGCGACAAGACACGATCAATGTCTTTTAGTGCTGCGGCTTTCACGTCGGCGAAACTTGGACGTTTGGTGTTGCTATTCGGGCGCTGGCTCATGCGTCAGCCCTCGGCAGAAACAATGCGTCGTTGATGTCATCGATCAGTGCTTTGGCCATCTCGCCGAGGTACATGGCAGGCCAACTGAAACGCTCACCGCTGTCACTCATGGCAGCGTCGAAGTTAAGTTGGTTTGCGTGATGCTGCAGCAGGGAAACCATCTCCAGTGCATCCTCGACCGGTACTCCGGCATTGACCCGGAACAACTTCAAATCGGAGGCGTTCACGCGAGTGAAGGTGGCATGCCCTAGGGTGGTGGAGGTGTTCATAGCGCACCGCCTTTCTGCACAGCAGGCGTCGAAGTGGAGTCGCCGTGCAAGGTCAGTGTTTTAATCAAACCAAGAGTGCCGCGCACGTCCCAGAGGACGGCGGCGATGACATGATTAGCGAGGCGTGAGGAGTCGTTTTCGAAGTGTTCTTCAAGCAGCGTCAGAACCGAGTCGGCACGAGCAATGGCGCAGGTGATGGCATCGATGGGCACACCGGCTTCTGCGGTCGGATTCACGCAGAGCAGGTCTTCGGGCAGAGCGAAACTCAAAGCGTTGTTCATTGGGCACCGCCTGCGGTTTCGAGTGCGCGGGCTTTGACCATGTGAGCGTTGTAACGGGAAAGGCGTGTAGCGAGGCTGGAATTGGCGTGTAAAGCGGCGAGAGCCATTGCACGATGTGCAGCGGCGCGGATTTTGGACGGATTGATAGCGGTCATGTAGAGCTCCTTTTGCTGAGGAGCTGCCACCGCTTGCGGCCAAGCAAGGAATGGTGACAGCTGTACGCGGGTTGGCCGACCGGGGCAAAAGGGACCCGGCACACCCGAAGGTGTCCCACGCACAGCCGCCATAACACGATACGGCGGGCACAAAAAAAGCGCCTGCGTTCGGATGGAGGGCGCTTGTGCGCCTTTTGCGGTTCGGACGGCCAAGTCCGGTCACTGAATTTGCAGCGACGACCAGAGAGTAACGTCCGTTTTTCGAAAGTGCAACTGCGCTGATGGCTTGCGGTTTTTCCAGGTGCGGCATAAATTGTTCGTGCATGTAGATTGACCTCAACGCCTCCGGATCGCCCCCGGAGGCGTTTTCGTTTTCAGGCATGGGCTTCCCAGCGCAGGGAAAGAAGGGGCAGGAAGCCACCGCTGAGCATCGAGCGGGCGTCTTCGTAGGCGTGCGTTTGCTGGCCTTCGTCGACGACCACGGCCCCGGTCTTTTCGCAGTTGAGGGAGAGGGCGCACCAGGTGCCGTCCGCCCAGCTCAGGACACTGACTACGCGACCTTGCTTTTCCTGACGGCTGCGGTGGCGTTCAAGACGCTGCATGAGGCGAGTAGAAAATCCGATCCGGCGCAATACGGAGAACGGATGCATCAAGGCGTTATCTGCGATCTTCCGATTCATGCTGCCTCCTGCGCGAGAGCAAAAAGAGGTGCTGGTGTTTCGCCTTTGAGCCAAGCCAGGATCTTGCTGTCCTCGGCGCATCGACGACGGTGCTCAACGGACATCTGCTCGTGGCGCTGCGTCAGGCACTCCTCCACGTAGCCGGTCAGGTCGCTGGTCAAGCGCATATCATGGTGAGTGCGCTCGCTAGCGGTCTTCTCGACGGCGAGATCTTGTTCCGTGATGCGCTGCCAAACTGCCGGATCGTTCGCGAATCCGCCCGACTGATCAACCAGCCAATAGGTAACCCAGTCGGTCATACCGAGGGACTTCAACGAAGTTAGGCGACCCGCTTTCATGGCGAAATGGCCGGTGCCGTGAACACTAGCGAACTCTCTGCGCACCGAGTTTCGGTGAATCAGCTCAGGCAGTTCCCACGGATTCGCTTTCAGCGGTAGGGCGAGGCCATCAGGGCTGAAGAAAAACGCCTCCTGCTCTTCGCCGTTCCAGCTCACGCCTGAAATGGTGCGGTGCCGCCAGTTGATCGCGCCCGGTTGATAGAGTTGAAATCCGATGCTATACGAGTCGAGAAATGGCCCTTTGAATGGACTATGGCCGCGCCTCATGCTGCGGCCTCATCGCGGGCAGCAATTCGTGCACGGGTCCAATTCAAAACTTCAGACAAAACCCATGCAACTGGGGCTCCACGAGCATTACTGTCGGTGAGCTTTACAGGCTGTGGAAAGCCGCTTTCGGGCTGGCTCATGAGCTTGTAAACAGTCGCACGACCGATGCCGGTGATGGATATCACCACAGGTATGCGAATGAGCGTCGCGGTTGGATCGAACCGTCCTAACACCATATCGCGATCTTTTAATCCACGTGCCGATGTCGACGCGTCTTCATGCGTTAGGGCTAGCTCGGGACCAGATGAAGGCAGCGCGAAAACGTTTTGAGTTTTACCGAGGGTAGTCATCAAAGTGGCCCTCGCGCTGCGTCTGTAGCGACGGAACACAGCCGGCTTTCAAGCCATGCAATGACATCCTCTGAGCGATATCGCACACGAGAGCCGAGCTTGAAAAAAGGGAGCGGACTGCGTCCTGAGCTACGCCATGCAGCGAGCGTTTTGTTGGATAGGGCTAATGCAGCGGCAACTTCGTTTGAGGTCATCAAACCAAAGATAGGGGTGGAGCCGACGGCATTTTGCTGTGGCTTTTCTGCCGTAGTTTTTCGTCTTGATTCTAGGGTTGCGATGGTCATTGATGGTTCCCTGTGGTTGTAGAAAGTCACAGGGCCATCTATTTATGTGGTTTATTTGATTAAAGAAACTAGAAAAAATCTGACGTTCAAATGTTATCCACACTAAATATCTTTAGCAGCACTTCACTCAGGCTTCGCGCCAAGTTGTTCCGACGAACGGTCGTCCTCGTTGGGCAGGTGTGCTTCGCTTAATGGATGGGTTGCCTTCGGGTGAAGATCTTCAATCCATTGCGCTAAATCGTGAAGATAGACCACCCTCTGCATCCTGCCTCCCCAATCTCCCTTCACTACACGCAGTGGTATCTCCTTCTCTCGAATCTTGCGTAAGAATCGCGGCATACCCAAATGGTTAGCGTAATGACGCCTCACTGTATCCAAAGGGATGCAGACACTGCCGTATCGCCTTCTCAATAAAGCCAATGTCGGAAAATCGTCCATTTAGACTCCCCCGCGCCCCATTTTTTGGCACCAAACCAGCGTGCATTTTCTGCAAATTGCAACGCATTGAGCTTGCCCGCAGCAGGCGATGGTCTTGGTCATTTGTTACACGCTTTCATCCTGATACACCTATCGTAAACACTGAATGCATAAGGTGTTACTCAGATAAAGTCTTTATAAAACAATAGGATATTCGTGTTCGTTACACGCGAAACACCTGTTACACCAATATTTTCAGGGATACGAAATATCAGACTCATCTTTCAACTTGTACCTGGGCGATATCCCCTTGCTCCAGCTCATCAAGATAATCTGCGTACCATTGCATCATCACAGTGCGAGGCTTGATATAGACCGCCTTGTTGTACACACCCGCGACTCCATCCTTCACGTGCGATAGCTGCGCCTCGATATGGTTTTCGTCAAAGCCGTGCTCGTTCAAGATCGTGCTCGCGATGTGTCGAAAGCCATGCCCTGTTTGCCGCCCCTCGTAACCCAAGCGTCGTAGCGCCATTAAGAACACTGTATTGGAGCGTGGCTTAGTGGTATCGCTGCGGCCTGGAAAAAGAAGAGGGTAGTGCCCGGTCAGACGTTGGAGATCTCGCAGCAACGTTACCGCTTGGTGGGGCAGAGGTACGAGATGTTCGCGGCGTCGTTTCATCCGTTCTGAAGGGATGATCCAAAGCGCTTTTTCCAAGTCGAACTCTGTCCATCTTGCTTCGCGCAATTCAGAGGGGCGACACGCAAGCATCGAAAGCAGGTGGAGGCCTATCCGAATATCGGTCGCACTCGGATAGGATCGTATAGCCCTGAGAAGAGGTGGCAATTCCTCTTGGGATACATGGGCGTAATTCTCTACAGGTTTGGTTTGCAAGAATTTGTGCAGACCTTCAAGCGGATTATGCGTCGCTCTTCCGGTCACTCGCGCAAGATCATAGATCTCACGACACATTCCGCGTACGCGACTGGTCTGCTCAATAATTCCTTTACGTTCCATTGTGCGGAGGAAGTCCATCCATTCCATCGGCAGAATCTCGCGATAGGAACGGGTTCCGAAAACCGGAAAGACGTGAAGCTCTAGCGCGCCGATTGTTCGAACGGCGGTCCCGTTGGTCCAGCCTTTTCGCTTGGACGAGTACCACTCCCTGGCTAGCTTCTCAAAGGTATTACTGGCGCTTTCCAACTCCGCAGCTTTTTTGGCTCGCATCGTCGCCAAGGGGTTGCTCCCTTCAGCTGTACTAGCCCGCAGTTCGGTCGCTTTCTGTCGTGCAGCAGATCCAGTAACTGCCGGGTAACTGCCTAGCCCTATCCAAGACCACTTACCGTCAGCTTTCTTGTACCGAAGCTGCCATGACTTTTTGCCATCGGGCCGCACTCGGAGATACACGTTGTTCCCATCGTGCTCCCTGTACTCCTTGGAGTCGGCTTCCAGAGCCGCTACGGCCGTGTCAGCTAGAGGACGACGTTTGATTTCAGTGCGCTTCATTCCCTTGTACCCATCAGTTTCAATTTACATCTCTGGTACACGGGAGGATACAGCGCACACTGGGATAGGGGTAGACAGAGACGGATAGCCAGAAACAAGAAAGCCCGCACAGGGCGGGCTTCTTGGGGTGTTTCGTAGACTGTCTGAGACAGGTCTAGATTGCTATTTGGTGGAGCCGGGGGGATTTGAACCCCCGTCCGCCAGTACTCCGCTGTCGGTACTACATGCGTAGCCGTTTCTATTAAGTTAACCCTCAGCGACCCGAAGGGCAGGGTGCTTTGGGCGAGTTGTGTAAGTTTTAGCCGCTTCGTCCACAACGTACTGCACGGCGATTCTGTTCTATATGACAATCATTTTGGGTTTACAGACATCCCCTGATGATTGCTGGACCCGAAGGTACCAGGAGCATTGTCAGCTGCAATTAAGCAGCGAGAGCAACACCGTATTGGTCGTCATTGGCAACTATAAGTAGTTGCAACAGTGGATTTACGACTTCTGTTACCAAGTCGGCATGCACCTAGAGTTTCGCAACCGGCGTCGAATCCTAAACGGCCCCGAACTCATTGCTCAGTACATCTGTTTGAGCAACAAGCCTGCGCAGTGTACGCCAATCAGCCCACAAGGCCAACCCGAAGGTTGGCCGCGACGCTGATCAGTTGTTGGTACCTGTGGCTTTGCGCAGTTCTACGATGGTTTGCGAGGTTTCAGCAACGCAATCGTCGATCTTGCCTTGGGCCTTGAGTGCCTTGGCCTTGGCCACACTGGTTTCGGCGCGCTGACTCAATTCTGGATTCGCTGAAAGCTGCGCCTTGCCATTATCAATGGTCTGAATATTGGCATCACACAGATCGGCAGGCTTGCCGTCAGCAAACGAAGTGGACGCCATCATCGATGCAGTAACGAACAGACCTAACAGTACAGAACGTTTCATGTGTATCTCCTTGAACCGAGTGGGTCCAGACTTCGCTGGCCGTCAGGACGGGCAACCGTATGGAAGAAAAACCCCGATCAGTCGGGGTTATTCTGTGGACTACAGGCGAACTCAAGGGTTCTATTTTTCTTCAGCAGGCCTTCGCCCGGGTCACGCGATCCACCAGATAGACCAGCCCGTGGTAGTCAATCCCGCCATGTTGCGTCAGGCCGATCTCACAGGTGCGACTGGTGGAAATCCCTTCGCTGCAATGCTGCACGGCATCCTTGAGCGTGCGCAGTGAATGGCTGTTCAGCTCTGGTGTGGTGAAGCCCTTGTCACCGGCAAATCCACAGCAATGAATGCCTTCCGGAATCACCACGTTGTTGCTGCACTTACGCGCCAGATCGATCAACGCCTGGCTTTCGCCGAGGTGCTGAGTGCTGCAGGTCACATGTACGGCAATCGGTGCGTCTTGTGCGGTGAACTCGAGTCGATCAAGAAGGTGCGTACGGATGAAGCGCACCGGGTCGTACAGATCCAGACGGGTTTCTCCTACATCCTGCACCAGCCGCAGCGTGCACGGACTGGTGTCGCAATAGATCGGATCGAGCCCGCCGCGACTGGCGTGGAGCAATGCGCTGATCAGCTCCTGACGCTTGTGTTCGGCTTGTTCGGCGTAGCCTTTGGAGGCGAAGGGCTGACCGCAGCAGAGGTTGTCCTGATTGTCCGGGAAGACTACTTGGTAACCGGCCTTTTCCAGCAAACCACGGGTTTTGTCGTAGAGCGACATCTGCTCTTTATCGCCCGCCGCCGGACCCATGACCCTCGAAACGCACGCGGCTAGATAGACCACACGCGGGCGTTCGTCCGAGACGCTGGGGCTGAAGCGAATGGCTTTTTCCGGTTGCGGCATCGCATTCGTCCACAACGGCACCTGACCTTTGGACAGGCGCGTAATCGTTGCCGAAAGTTTCGCCAGACGCGGTGCGCCAAGCATCATCCGCGCACCGTTGGCCACGTGCAGGGTGAAGCGTGCGCCTTGCAGGGTCTTGGCGAAATTTCCTTCGATCCAGTCGGCGGTTTTCTGATGCGTTGCGTGTCGGCCACGCAGCTTTTTCACCAACTCGCCAGTGTTGATACCTACAGGGCAACGTTGCGCGCACAGACCAGTGGCGGCACAGGTTTCGATGCCTTGGTACTCGTAGGCTTTTTCCAGTTCGGTGGTGTCGACGCCAGCGCGTTTCTTCGCCTGAATATCACGCCAGATCACGATGCGCTGACGCGGGCTCAAGGTCAGTCCTTTCGACGGGCAGACCGGTTCGCAGAAACCGCACTCGATGCACTTATCGACAATCTCGTCCGCCGCAGGCAGCGGTTTCAGATGTTTGAGATGGATCTGCGGATCTTCGCTGAGCACCACGTCCGGGTTGAGAATCCCGTTCGGGTCGAGCAGACGTTTGAGCTGCCACATCAGTTGATAGGCGTCGCTGCCCCATTCCAGTTCCACGAACGGCGCCATGTTGCGGCCGGTGCCGTGTTCGGCTTTCAGCGAACCACCGAATTCAACGGCGACCAGTTGCGCGACGTCATCCATGAACGCTTGATAGCGTGCGACTTCTTCCGGGTTGTTGAAGCCTTGGGTGAAGACGAAGTGCAGATTGCCTTCCAGCGCGTGTCCGAAAAGAATCGCCTCATCGTAGGCATGTTTGTCGAACAGCTCGATCAAACGGTTAACGCCTATGGCCAGTTGTTCGACCGGAAAGGTTACGTCTTCGATGATTACCGTGGTGCCGGTTTTGCGCACGGCACCGACGGCGGGGAAAGTATCCTTGCGGATCGCCCAGAGCTTGGCGTTCTCCAAAGGGTCTTCGCTGAAGTCGATTTGCTTTTCTACCGGGAAACCACTGAGCGACGCCATGATCTGCGCCAGTTGTTCCTGTAGCAAAGTGGAAGAAGCGGCGCGGGATTCGATCAACAGCGCGCAGGCATTGTTCGACAGCTGTTGTACGAAAGCGGGCATGCCCGGTTTGTCTTGTACCGAACGCAGGCTGCGTCGATCAAGCAACTCTACGGCGGATACCGGTTGGCTTTTCAACACGGTGACGGCGTTGCAGCAGGTTTCCACATCCGGGAACACAATCAGCGCCGAGGCTTTGTTCGGGTGATCAATCACCGTGTCGTAAGTCACCGCGCTGATGAAGCCGAGAGTGCCTTCGGAGCCGACCAGCAAGTGGCTCAAGATATCCACAGGCTCGTCAAAATCCACCAGAGCGTTGAGTGACAGGCCGGTGGTATTTTTCAGACGGTATTTGTGGCGGATTCGTGCAGCCAGTTCGGCATTGGCGCGGGTCTCGCGGCCCAATGTCGCCAAGTGCTCCAGCAACTCGCCGTGACTGTTGCGAAACGCTGCAACACTGGCAGCGTCTTCGGTATCCAGGCGCGTGCCATCGGCCAACACCAAACGAATCCCGGCCAGCGTGTGATAGGTATTCTGCGCGGTACCACAGCACATGCCGCTGGCGTTGTTGGCGACGATACCGCCGATTTTGCAGGCGTTGATCGAGGCCGGATCCGGGCCGATCTTGCGCCCGAACGGTGCCAGCCATGCATTGGCTTGCGCACCGATCACCCCCGGTTGCAGGCGGATTTGCATGCCTTGGCCGCGAATCTCACGAGCGTTCCAGTTATCCCCAAGCACGATCAAAACAGAATCGCTGATCGCCTGACCGGACAAACTGGTGCCCGCCGCACGGAAGGTCACTGGAACATGGTCGCGCTGAGCCAATTTCAAAAGCGCGACCACTTCATCTTCGGACTCGACGCGAATTACCAGTTGCGGAATCAGCCGATAAAAACTGGCGTCCGTACCAAAGGCCAGCGTCGATAACGGATCATCAAAACGGCGCTCCGCCGGGATCAGTTGCTGCGCATCACGCAGGAAATTCGCTGGAAGCGTCATTGGTCCTCCAGGATCAGCACCACCAGGTCTTTCGGGCCGTGGGCGCCGTAAGCCAGCACTTGCTCGATGTCAGCGGTTTTCGACGGGCCGGACACCAGCAATGCGTTGGTCGGCATGCCTTGCGCCCATTCGAATTCCTGCTGCACCTGATAGAAGTTGTCGCGGATTTCGCTGGCCTTGAGTAGAGCGAAATGCACCGGTGGTACCAGGCTCATCAGCCGCGGTTCTTCGCGGGTTGGCCACATGATCAGGCTGCCAGTGGCGGCGATGGCGCCGAGGGTGCCGGTGAGACTCGCCGGCGTGTCGTTGAACAGTTCGGCTTTCCACTCTTCCATCGGCCGGTCGTAGGACTTCAGCGTTGGCAGGTCAGGATAGTTCGCCCAATGTTGTGTGATGCGTTGCCCATGCGCTGTAGTCGGTGCGATTAACAGACTCGGCAACTGACGATCACGCAGCAATTGCGCAAGCAGCGCCGGCCATTCTTCGCCCGAGGTCAGGTGGATTTCGGTGTGCACCGCTTCCATCAATTTGCGCAGTTGCGGGATGCGTTGTTCGGCGCTGTAGGTGTAAGGCTGCGTCACCAGATCGACATCGAAGTCGTCGGCAATCGGCGTGGCGCCCGTCAGACTTTTCCGCAGCTTGCCGAGGATATTTTGCTTGGCGCTCATCAGCGGTCTCCCTGTTTGGCCAGATGCTCGCGGGCCATGTCGTGCAGTGAGCGGGCGGCGGGTTTTGGCGCGCTGTGATTTTGCGTCCAAGGGCCGACGTTGCTTGGCGTCAATGCCCGCAAGCGTGTGGCGAAGAAACCGAATAATCGATACAAAATTGGCGAGCTGTTGAGCTTGGCCCAGGCGTTCCAGATAAAGCGTTCCTTGCGCGAATACTTGCTGCCCTGACCGCGCATCACTTGATTCGGGCTGTCAGGGGCTTTGACGTTTTCTTCGCGCAGGCGCCGCAGGATCGCCGGGATAGGAATTTTTACCGGACACACTTCGCCGCAGGCACCGCACAGCGATGACGCACTCGGGTGATCCGGGACTTTGGCCAGACCGACCATGTGCGGGGTGATGATTTTGCCGATCGGCCCCGGATACACCTCGCCATACGTGTGGCCGCCGACGCGGGTGTAGACCGGGCAGTGATTCATGCAGGCGCCGCAGCGGATGCAGTTCAAGGTCTGACGCAGTTCACTGTCGGCAAAGGCTTGGCTGCGTCCGTTGTCGAGCAGCACCAGATGCACTTCTTGCGGGCCGTCGAGTTCGTGCTCCTTGCGCGGGCCGGAGATCATGTTGACGTAAGTGGTGATCGGAATGCCCAGCGCCGAGCGCGTCAGCAGTGACAGCAGCGGCACCACGTCGCGCAGGTTTTCCACAACCTTTTCGATGCCGGTGACAGCGATGTGCACCGGCGGCACGGTGGTGGTCATGCGGCCGTTGCCTTCGTTTTCCACCAGCAGCAGGGTGCCGGTTTCGGCCACCGCGAAGTTGACACCGGAGACGCCGATGTCCGCTTCGAAGAATTTCTGCCGCAGGACTCTGCGACCAATCTGAATGAGTTGGTCAACGTCCTTGGTGTATTCCACGCCAAGTTTGTCGTGGAACAAGGACGCGACCTGACCGGCATTCTTGTGGATCGCCGGCATAATGATGTGTGAAGGCTTCTCGTGGTCGAGCTGAACGATGTATTCCCCCATATCGGACTCCAGACATTCAATGTCCCGAGCCTCGAGGAAATGGTTCATCTCCATCTCTTCGCTGACCATCGATTTGCCCTTGATCACTTGCCGCGCCTCGTGAGCGCGGATGATCGATAAGACGATGCCATTGGCCTCGTCCACCGTTTCCGCCCAGTGCACTGTCACACCGTTGCGGGTCAGGTTCTGTTCCAGTTGCTCGAGCAGGTCGGGCAACTTGGACAGCGCGCGGGCTTTGATCGAATTGCCCAGTGCGCGCAAATGTTCTCTTTCGTGGGCATCACTGAAAGCGGCTGCCCGCTTGACCATCAGTGAGTCCATGGCAGTGCGGAAGTTGTTCCGCAGCTGCTGATCGCCCAAGGCATTGTGTGCCCGGGTGCGGAAATCTTCTTCTACGGCGACCGTAGGAATAATCGCGGAAGTGCTCATTGCGCCCCCCCGGTTCGTTGCCACAAGAAGCTGGCGAGATGTTGCCCGCGTAGCGCTTCTTTTTGTTTCTCCAATGCGCCGTTGATGTTCATCAAACAGCCACAGTCGGCACTCAACACCTTGTGCGCGCCGGAATCCTTCAACGCTTTGGTCTTGTCAGCCACCATCGCGCCGGAAATGTCTGGCATACGGACGCTGAATGTCCCACCGAAGCCACAGCATTCGCTTTCGTGGTCATGGTTGACCCGTTCCACATTGCTCAACTGCGCCAACAGCTCGCGGCCGTGCAGGTGGGTGTTCATTTCGCGGCGTGCCGAACACGAAGTGTGCAGCGCGACTTTGACCGGTGCTCCGCTGTCCTTGAGCTGCACCTTGCAGACGAACAGCAGAAACTCGGCCAGTTCATAGGTGCGGGCCGCGAGGGCCTGAACCTGTTTCAACGTTTCCGGCTCGTCCTTGAACAAGTCGGCGTAATGCTCGCGCAGCATGCCCGCGCAGGAACCCGACGGCACCACCACCGGATAATCGCCGGCAAACAGCGCCAGTTGCGAGCGCGCTACCGTCCGCGCCTGCTCGGTGTAACCCGAGGTATAGGCCGGTTGGCCGCAGCAGCTCTGCCCTTGCGGGTACTCGACCCGGATCCCTTCGCGCTCCAGCAAGTGGATCGCGTCCATCCCGGCTTCGGGGTAGAACAGGTCGACCACACACGTGCCGAACAGATAAACCCGCGACGGTTTCTCGCTGGGGTATTGCCGAGGTTCGGGCAGTGGCGGTGCCACGCGGGTCGCGTTCGGCACGGCGTTGTAAAAAAGCTCGCTCATCAGGCGTGTCTCCGGGTGGGCCCGGTTATCCGTCTGTTGTGGCTGCTGAATATAGAGAGCATTGCTTTCAGCAGCCTTACAGACCGGGTTGTGAATTGCTGACGCCGGCATCACGGACCGGCGTCGGTTTTTTCTGTGTTGCTTGTACGTTTCTTATTGATTTAGTGCACCAGCATGCCGGTGAACCAGTAGGCCTGAGCCAGGGTGATCAGACCGACAATCGTTGCAAAGAATAGGCTGTGCTTGAGGGTGAAGCGGAACAGATCCGATTCTTTGCCCACCAGCCCGGTCGCGGCACAGGCCACGGCGATCGATTGTGGCGAGATCATCTTGCCGGTCACGCCGCCACTGGTATTGGCCGCCACCAGCAGAGTGTCGTTGACCCCGATCTGGTGCGCGGTGGTCGCTTGCAGTGAGCTGAACAGCGCGTTGGACGAAGTATCCGAGCCGGTGAGGAACACGCCGAGCCAACCAAGGAACGGCGAGAAGAACGGGAATGCTGCGCCCGTACCGGCCAGTACCAGAGCCATTGTCGAAGACATGCCGGAGTAGTTGGTGACGAAAGCGAACGCCAAGACCATGCCGATCGACAGGATTGGCCAGCGCAGTTCGTAGAAGGTCTCTTTCAAAGTGGTAAGACCAGTTTTGAAGTTGATCTTCAGCACCAGCATCGAGATCAGCGCGGAGAAGAAAATCGCTGTGCCGGTCGCGGAAATCGGGTCAAGTTTGAACACCGCAGGGATGGCCGTCGGAGCTGCAACGATCGGTGCGGTTTTGATCACCAGCTGATCAAGGTGCGGGATCGCGAAGTTGAACACCCAGCTGTACATCGAGCCGCCGGCGGCGAACATCGCTTTGAAAGGCTTCAGCGTCCAGATGGTCACCAGCACGGTGAGGATCAGGAACGGCGACCAGGCCTTGAAAATTTCCCCGAGGCTGTAAGGCGAAGCCACGGTTGTGCGCTTTTGACCGAAACCGCCGACGCTCGCGGTGATTGCTGCACTCGACGTGGCGCCGGCGATTTGCGCTCCTGCGGTACGTTTCGGCTGCCAGACTTTCAGGAACAGGGTCAGCGAGATCAGGCTGGCCAGGGCCGAAGTGATGTCCGGCAGTTCCGGGCCGATGAAGTTCGAGGTGAAGTATTGAGTGACGGCGAAGCTCAGGCCCGCGACCAGTGCAGCCGGCCAGGTTTCACGCACGCCGCGCAGGCCGTCCATCATGAACACTAGCCAGAACGGTACGAATAGCGAGAGCAGCGGCAGCTGGCGACCGGTCATGGCGCCGATCTTGAACGCGTCGATGCCGGTGACTTGCCCGGCAACAATGATCGGAATACCCAAGGCGCCAAACGCCACCGGTGCGGTGTTGGCGATCAGGCACAGGCCGGCGGCGTACAGCGGGTTGAAGCCCAGCCCGACCAACAGCGCGGCAGTAATCGCCACGGGCGCGCCGAAACCGGCGGCACCTTCCAGAAATGCACCGAAGCAGAAACCGATCAGCAGCACTTGCAGGCGCTGGTCGTCAGTAATCGATAACACCGAACTGCGAATGACCTCGAATTGACCACTTTTGACCGTCAGTTTGTAGAGGAATACCGCCGCGACAATGATCCAGGCAATCGGCCACAGACCGTAGGCGAAACCATACCCGGCGGCCGCGAAGGCCATGTCGACCGGCATCTGGAACGCGAAGATTGCTACGGCAATCGACAGGGCGAGGGTGATGCTCCCGGCCACGTGGCCTTTGAGGCGGAACACCGCCAGCGCGAGGAAAAAGAACACGATGGGGATGACGGCCGCGAGTGCGGACACGCCGAGACTGCCGAGCGGGCTGTAGAGCTGTTGCCAGGTTTGCATATGGGGTGGCCCCTAATTGTTGTTGGTCAGGCACTGTCAGCGTTCTTGGATAATTGGTAATACCAATTTACAATCGCTGTTGGCTAGGGTAAAAGCCTTGATGTAGGTGTGTCAATTTGCCGCGCTAAAACTTTTGTCGAACAAGCGGTGCAGATCGCATCTGATCCGGTTTCGGCAAGTGGCGTCTGGTAGGTGTCGGCAAGGCGCCGATAGGCCAGAATAGAGAGCCCGGCGAGCGGTCGGGATCGTGGAGAAATGAGTTATGGGGTTTGATCAGATTCGGCAGCGCCGTTTGTCTGACGATATTGTCGAGCGACTTGAGGGGATGATCCTTGAGGGCACGCTGAAGTCCGGTGAGCGGCTGCCGGCGGAGCGCACGCTGGCCGAACAATTTGGCGTCTCACGGCCGTCGCTGCGTGAGGCTATTCAGAAACTGGCGGCGAAAGGCTTGCTGGTCAGTCGTCAGGGTGGCGGCAATTATGTGGTGGAAAGTCTGGGTTCGACGTTCAGTGATCCGCTGTTGCAACTGCTCGAAAGCAATCCTGAAGCACAGCGCGACTTGCTCGAGTTTCGGCACACTTTGGAGGCATCGTGCGCCTATTACGCAGCATTGCGCGCGACGGATGTTGATCGCGAGCGGCTGACGGCGGCGTTCGAAGAGTTGCAGGACTGCTATTCACGCCACGACGAAGTCAGTCGGGCGGAGGAGGGCGCGGCGGATGCGAAATTCCATCTGGCGATTGCCGAGGCGAGTCATAACGCGGTGTTGCTGCACACCATTCGTGGGCTGTTTGATCTGCTCAAGCGCAACGTGGTGACCAACATTGGCGGCATGTACAAGCAGCGCACGGAGACCCGCGACATGCTGATTTCCCAGCATCGGGAGTTGTATCTGGCGATTATCGAAGGTCGCGCGGAGCAGGCGCGGGAAGTCTCCAGCCGACATATTTTATATGTGCAGGAAGTGCTGGAAGAGGTGCGGCAAGAGGTTCAGCGCATGGCTCGGGCGGAGCGGCGCAAGGGGATGTGATCAGTTGTTTCTGTGGTGATGCTGCAATAGCGTTCGCGAGCAAGCTCGCTCCCACATTTGAAATGCATTCCAAGGTGGGAGCGAGCTTGCTCGCGAATACGCTCTAAAGGCAGAAGAAATTAATCTTCCTTGCCCTTGTTGCGCACCGCACGCTGCAGTTCACGACCAGCGTCGCGCTCGCGCTCGGTGTCACGCTTGTCGTATTCCTTCTTGCCCTTGCCCAGAGCGATCTCGCACTTGACCATGTGCTTGCTCCAGTACCAGGACAGGCAGACGCAGGCGTAACCCTTTTGCTGCACCATCGCTGCAAGCTTTTCCAGCTCGCGGCGGTTGAGCAGCAATTTGCGTGTGCGCACCGGGTCAGCGATGACGTGGGTGCTTGCGGTCATAAGAGGCGTGATGTGGCTGCCGAGCAACCACGCTTCGCCATCCTTGAGCAGGACATAGCTGTCGACCAGCTGTAGCTTGCTTGCCCGCAGACTTTTTACTTCCCAGCCGGCCAGGACCAGACCAGCCTCGAACTTATGCTCGATGAAGTAATCGTGTCGCGCCTTTTTGTTCTGCGCGATGGTCCCTGTTGGGTGTTTCTTCTGTTTAGCCATAGGGGCGGCATTATATGGAGATAAACGGCTGTCGGCTACGGTGATGCTGCGTGCTTGAGCAGGTTGAGTGAATCCCGGACAATGCGGCCTCTTTTCTAACGCTTGGGCGTGATAAACGATGTCGACAGACAAGGTTTCTGTCCACGGCAGTTGGGCTAGCCGCTGGGTATTCATACTCGCCGCGACCGGTTCGGCCGTGGGACTGGGTAGTATCTGGAAGTTCCCCTACATGGTCGGGGTCTACGGCGGCGGTGCGTTTGTACTGATGTTTCTGGCGTGCATCGCGCTGATCGGTATCCCGGTCATGCTCGCTGAAACCCTGATCGGCCGGCGCGCCCGGCAAAGTCCGGCGAACGCTTTGAAGGTGCTGGCACTGGAAGCCGGGCATTCGGGCAAGTGGTCGTGGGGCGCGTTCGCCGGGATGATCACGGCATTGTTGATCCTGTCTTTCTATAGTGTGGTCGGCGGCTGGTCGCTGGACTACATCGTCGATATGGGGCGCGGCGACTTCCAGGGCGCGACGGCCGATCAGGTTGGTGCCTATTTCGGCAATGTCATCTCCAATCCATGGCGCCTGACACTTTGGCACACGATATTCATGCTGCTGTCAGCGTACGTGATCGCCAAGGGCGTGGTCGCCGGGCTTGAGCGCAGCTTGCGCATCATGATGCCGCTGCTGTTTGTGATGATCCTGGTATTGCTGGGTTACAGCATGACCACCGGGCATTTCATGGAGGGCGTGCATTTCATGTTCGACTTCCACCCGGAAAAAGTCCTCGACGGTTTGTTGCCGGCGATGGGGCATGCGTTCTTCTCGCTGAGCGTCGGTGTCGGCTCGATCATGATCTACGGCGCTTACATGCCTAAGAGTTCGTCGTTGTCGGGCACAGTCGTCGGCGTGGCACTGCTCGATACCTTTGTGTCTCTGGTCGCCGGTCTGGCCCTGTTCCCGATTGTATTCGCCGGCGGCCTGAATCCAAGCGAAGGGCCTGGCCTGATGTTCGTCAGCCTGCCATTTGCTTTCGGTAACGTGGCTTTCGGTCAACTGATGGGTGTGGTGTTCTTTGTGCTGGTGGCGATTGCGGCATGGAGTTCGGCGATCTCCCTGCTGGAACCAATGGTTGCCTATCTGGTTGAGCGCACGAAAGTCAGTCGCGCGTGGGTGACTTTCTGGCTGGCGTTCATCTGCTGGTTCGTCGGTCTGGGCACAGTGTTCTCCTTCAATATCTGGAAGGAAGCCAAGTTTTTCGTGAACGAAGGCGGGATGTTCCATCTCTACCAATGGGGTGCGCAGAGCGGTCTGGACTTCTTTGGCGTGATCGATTTCTTCACCTCGCGGATCATGTTGCCGCTCGGTGGCCTGTGTTTTGTGCTGTTTGCCGGATGGGTGATGGGGCGTGAAGCGGTACGCGACGAGTTGTCGATCCGCAATCCGGCACTGTTCGCCCTGTCTTTGTTTTTGATGCGCTACGTGGCGCCCATCGGCATTCTTGTAGTGTTTGCCGCTCAGCTCTGGAAGTAACGCTCACATGACGACACATATTCAACGATCAGCGCTGCTGCCGTACCCGGCGCAATTTCTCTACGACCTGGTCAACGACGTGGCGCGTTACCCGGAATTTCTGCCGTGGTGCTCGTCCGCTGAAGTGCTGGAAAGCTCACCAGAGCATATGCGCGCCAGTGTTGGCGTGGCCAAGGGTGGTCTCAGCCAGCATTTTGTGACGCGCAATACGCTGGTGCCGGGGCAGTCGATCGAAATGAACCTAGAAGAAGGCCCGTTCAATCAGTTGCACGGCGTCTGGGTGTTCAAGGTGTTGAACGAGAAGGCCTGCAAGATCAGTCTGGATCTGTCGTTCGATTACGCCGGGCCGCTGGTGCGTGCCACGTTGGGGCCGCTGTTCAATCAGGCCGCCAATACGCTGGTGGACGCGTTCTGCCAGCGCGCCAAGCAGATGCATGGTTGAGCCGGTGATCGAGATAGAGGTCGTTTACGCCGCCGTGGACCGTCAGGTTTTGCGCTCGGTCAGTGTGAATGAGGGGGCAACGGTTCGGGCTGCAGTGCTTGCGTCGGGTATCGGTAGCGAGTTCCCAGAGCTGAATCTGGCAGAGTGTCCGCTGGGCATCTTTGGCAAAGTGGTTGCTGACCCGGATTCGCGGGTGATTCAGGCGGGCGAGCGCATCGAGATTTACCGCCCATTGCTCGCCGATCCAAAAGAGGTTCGCCGTTTGCGTGCAGCCAAGGCTGCCGAGGCCAAAGCGCGAAACGCGTAAAAAGCCAAATCGCAGGCAATAAAAAACCCGGATTTTCCGGGTTTTTTATTGCCTCGCAAATTATTGCGGCGAGGTGTCCAGCGGCTCTGGTGTCGGAACCGGAACGGTTTCTACCCCATCGACGTCCTTCTGGATCTGATCCAGCAAGGAACCTGGCTTGACCGGTTTTTCCGGTTTTGGCTTCTCGGCGTTTTCAGCAGGAGCGGTCACCGTAGTGCCACTGTCCTTGCCGAGAATGGCTTCGTCACGGCTTACGCCCGGCATAAAGTCACCGGACAGGCTGACAAGCTGGTCGTTTGAGTTGAAAATAACGCTGATGCGTTCCTGTTGGCGTTCACCGCCACCCGGTTGCAGGCTGTACAGATAATCCCAGCGATCGGCATGGAACGTGTCGACAAGCAGAGGGTTACCCATGATAAACCGTACTTGCGGCCGGGTCATTCCCGGGCGTAACTGGTCTATCATGTCCTGCGTGACGACATTGCCCTGCTGGATGTCGATTTTGTAAACCCCGGGGAATGAACAACCGGCGAGTGCGAGCAGTCCCACAAAGGTGAAACTGGTTAGCAAGAGCTTGGTGTTTTGCATCGGTGGGCGACTTCCACTATCTTGGCTGGGACAACGTAAACGCCGATCATACCCGCATTAAGAGAAGCTGCGAAGCAGCATCGCGAGAAAGCTGACCATGGTTGAAAATAGCGAACTACGCAAAGCCGGCCTCAAAGTGACCCTGCCACGGGTCAAGATCCTGCAAATGCTCGACTCCACCGAGCAGCGTCACATGAGTGCCGAGGACGTCTACAAGGCGTTGATGGAAGCTGGCGAGGACGTCGGTCTGGCCACGGTTTACCGTGTTCTGACCCAGTTCGAAGCTGCTGGCCTCGTGGTCCGTCACAACTTCGACGGCGGCCACGCGGTATTTGAACTGGCTGACGGTGGCCACCACGACCATATGGTCAACGTGGAAACCGGTGAAGTCGTCGAATTCGTCAGCATCGAAATTGAAAAGCTCCAGAAGGCAATTGCCGAGGAGCACGGTGTCGAGTTGGTTGATCACAACCTGGTGCTGTACGTGCGCAAGAAAAAGTAAGCATGTCGCGCGAATTTCACATTCGCGAAACGAACGAAGGCGACCCAAGGGTCGCCTTCGTGCTTTCTGTCGTTGTCAAACCTTGGCGGTGACGACCATTTTTTTCGCGTGAGCCAGGGACTCCTTGGTCAGATCAATACCGCCGAGCATGCGCGCCACTTCTTCTATACGGTCGTTTTTGCTCAGTTTGGAGACGGCAGTGTGAGTCGCCTCTTCACCGCGCACCTTATGCACGAACAGATGTTGATGGCCTTGCGCTGCCACTTGCGGCAAGTGCGTCACGGTCAATACCTGGCCGCGGTCGCCGAGACGGCGCAACAGTTGGCCGACAATTTCAGCGGTCGGGCCACCAATGCCGACGTCCACTTCGTCGAACACCAGTGTTGGAACGCGGGATGTCTGCGCGGTGATCACCTGAATCGCCAGGCTGATCCGTGACAGCTCACCGCCGGAAGCGACTTTGGCCAGTGCCTTAAGTGGTTGGCCCGGGTTGGCGCTGACCAGCAATTCAACCTGTTCCAGTCCGTTGGGCAGCAGCTCATCGCTGCTGTTGGCCTTCAATTCGATAGTGAAGCGACCACCCGGCATGCCCAGTCGTTGAATCTCCTGCTCAACCGCGCTGGCGAGACTCCCGGCAGCCTGGTGCCGCAAATCGCTCAGCTCTCGTGCCTTCTCTTGATAGTGGCGGGCATAGGAGGCCAGCTCTTCACCGAGGCGCTCGATGGATTCGTCGTTGGCGTTGAGGGTTTCGATTTCATCCAGCAACTTCTGCTGCATCTCACCGACCTCGGTCGGCTGGATCCGGTGCTTGCGCGCCAGGGTGTAAATCGCGTCGAGACGTTCTTCCAGATATTGCAGGCGCGCCGGATCGGCATCGAAGTTATCGAGGAAACGATTGAGTTCACCGACGGCCTCTTCGACCTGGATCTGCGCGCTGGTCAGCAGGCTGCTGGCTTCGCCCAGTGCGCCGACGGAATTATTTACGCTCGACAGGCGGTTGAGGCTGGCAGTCAGTGCGTTCAGCACGTTGCCGGAATCGCTTTCGCTGCATTGTTCGACCACTTGTCGGCAAATACCTAGCAGGGTTTCGGCGTTGGTCAGGTTTTTGTGTTCCTGCTCCAGTTGCTCCAGCTCGTTATCACCGAGGCCGAGGTTTTCCAGCTCTTCGAGTTGATAGCTCAGCAACTGGTGGCGTGCGCGTTGTTCGTCACCGGAATTGGAGAGGCGCTCCAGTTCCTGGCGAGTCTGCCGCCAGCGCTGGGCGGCGAGCTGAACCTGGCGGGCCAGATCGGTAGCGCCGGCGTACTCGTCCAGCAAGCGACGATGGGTATCGGTTTTCAGTAGGGACTGGTGTTCATGCTGGCTGTGGATATCAATCAACAACTCGCCCAGCGACTTGAGGTCACCGAGTGGGCAAGGGGTGCCGTTGATGTAGCCGCGCGAACGACCCTCCGATGTGATCACCCGGCGCAGAATGCACGGGCCGTCATTCTCCAGATCGCGCTCGGCCAGCCAAACGCTGGCTTCAGGGATGTCGGCCAGATCGAAAGTCGCGAGGATATCGGCTTTGTCGGCGCCGGGACGAACCACGCCGCTGTCAGCGCGATCGCCAAGAGTCAGGCCCAGCGCGTCGAGCATGATCGACTTGCCGGCGCCGGTTTCCCCTGTGATCACGCTCATCCCGCGATCGAGTTCGAGATCGAGATGTTCAACGATGGCGTAGTTGTGTACGGACAGGTGCACCAGCATAAAGGCCGCTCCCAGGCTTTAGGTCTGGTTATTTATACAGTGTTTTGTTTCGGGCTGACAATGCCCACCCTTAGCTCGATTCGCTTGAACGTAAAAGCTGCTTAGCGCATTCAGGAATGAGAATGTGGCACTTTTTTGTAGGGTTAATGGTTGAAAGCCCTTGAAGCCTGATTTTGCGGCCCCATATATCGGGGCAGAAGCGCGAGTCAGGCTCGCGGACGAAATTGAAAGGAGAATTCTATGGCTGACGAACAGACAGTAGATACGCAAAACCCAGAAGCCAATCAGGCGCCCGAAGGTTCGGGTGATGACCTGGCGACCCGTGTACAAGTGCTCGAAGAGCAATTGGCCGCCGCGCAGGATCAATCTCTGCGTGTTGCTGCCGATCTGCAGAACGTCCGTCGCCGTGCCGAGCAGGACGTCGAGAAGGCGCACAAGTTTGCCCTGGAAAAATTCGCCGGCGACCTGCTGCCGATCGTCGACAGCCTGGAGCGCGGCCTCGAGCTGTCGAACCCGGACGACGAAAGCATTCGTCCGATGCGCGAAGGCATCGAGCTGACGCTGAAAATGTTCCACGACACCCTCAAGCGTTATCAGCTGGAAGCGATCGATCCGCATGGCGAACCGTTCAACGCCGTTCAGCATCAGGCGATGGCCATGCAGGAAAGCGCCGACGTAGAACCGAACAGCGTTCTGAAGGTGTTCCAGAAGGGCTACCAGCTCAACGGTCGCCTGTTGCGCCCGGCCATGGTTGTGGTCAGCAAGGCGCCTGCGCCAGTTTCGCCTTCGATTGACGAGCAGGCTTGAAATTGGCCGTAAGGCCCCCATTTAGAAGTCAAGCGTTTAAGTATTACCGCAGTCAGCCACCACTGCTGCGGCAAAAAAATCCAAAGTTTCGGGAGAGTTAACATGGGCAAAATTATCGGTATCGACCTGGGGACTACCAACTCCTGCGTCTCCGTGCTGGAAAACGGCAAAGCAAAAGTTATCGAAAACGCTGAAGGCGCGCGTACCACGCCGTCGATCATCGCTTACGCCAACGATGGCGAAATTCTGGTAGGTCAGTCGGCCAAGCGTCAGGCTGTAACCAACCCGCACAACACTCTGTACGCGGTAAAGCGTCTGATCGGTCGTCGTTTCGACGAAGAAGTTGTGCAGAAAGACATCCAGATGGTCCCTTACAAGATCGTCAAGGCTGACAACAACGACGCCTGGGTAGAAGTGAACGGCCAGAAAATGGCACCGCCACAAATCTCGGCTGAAATCCTGAAAAAGATGAAGAAGACCGCCGAAGACTACCTCGGCGAGACCGTGACCGAAGCGGTGATCACCGTTCCGGCCTACTTCAACGACAGCCAGCGTCAGGCGACCAAAGACGCCGGCCGCATTGCTGGGCTGGACGTAAAACGTATCATCAACGAACCGACCGCAGCTGCTCTGGCTTACGGTATGGACAAGGCCAAGGGCGATCACACCGTGATCGTTTATGACTTGGGTGGCGGTACTTTCGACGTTTCCGTGATCGAGATCGCTGAAGTTGATGGCGAGCACCAGTTTGAAGTTCTGGCCACCAACGGTGACACGTTCCTCGGCGGTGAAGACTTCGACATTCGTCTGATCGACTACCTCGTTGACGAATTCAAGAAAGAAAGCGGCATGAACCTCAAAGGTGACCCGCTGGCCATGCAGCGCCTGAAAGAAGCCGCTGAGAAAGCCAAGATTGAGCTGTCGTCCGCTCAGTCGACCGACGTCAACCTGCCGTACATCACTGCAGACGCGACCGGTCCTAAGCACCTGAACGTGAAGATCTCGCGTGCCAAGCTCGAAGCACTGGTTGAAGACCTGGTTCAGCGCACCATCGAACCTTGCCGCATCGCCATGAAAGACGCAGGTCTGGACGTTGGCGCGATCAACGACGTGATCCTGGTCGGTGGTCAGACCCGTATGCCGCTGGTGCAGAAGCTGGTTACTGATTTCTTCGGTAAAGAAGCTCGCAAAGACGTTAACCCGGACGAAGCTGTTGCCATGGGTGCTGCGATTCAGGGCGCTGTTCTGGCCGGTGACGTCAAAGACGTTCTGCTGCTCGACGTCAGCCCGCTGACCTTGGGTATCGAAACCATGGGTGGCGTGATGACCGCGCTGATCGAGAAAAACACCACGATTCCTACCAAGAAATCGCAAGTGTTCTCGACTGCCGACGACAACCAGGGCGCTGTGACCATTCACGTGCTGCAGGGCGAGCGCAAGCAAGCCACTCAGAACAAGTCCCTAGGCAAGTTCGACCTGGCCGACATTCCACCTGCTCCACGTGGCGTGCCGCAGATCGAAGTGACCTTCGACATCGACGCTAACGGCATTCTGCACGTTGGTGCGAAAGACAAGGCTACCGGCAAGACCCAGTCGATCGTGATCAAGGCCAACTCCGGTCTGTCCGACGAAGAAATCGAGCGCATGGTGCGTGACGCCGAAGCCAACGCTGAGGAAGACCGCAAGTTCGAAGAACTGGCCGCTGCCCGTAACCAGGGTGATGCACTGGTGCACTCGACACGCAAAATGATTGCTGACGCGGGCGACAAAGTCACCGCCGAAGAGAAGACTGCGATCGAAGCCGCTGTGGTTGCTCTGGAAGCCGCTGTCAAAGGCGACGACAAGGCTGCTATCGAAGCGAAGGTTGAAGAGCTGTCGAAAGTCTCCGCTCCGGTTGCTCAGAAGATGTACGCCGAACAGGCTCAGCCAGCTGATGGCGCAGCCCCGCAAGGCGAATCGGCTGAGAAGGCTGACGACGTTGTCGATGCAGAGTTCGAAGAAGTCAAAGACCACAAGTAAGTTGTTGGTCGGCCGGTTGACTGCCTTTAGGCAGTGACTGGTAGGATGTCGCCGCGCGGGAGCTAGCTCCCGCGTTGGCGTATCTGGAATACGCGAATTTTTACAGCATGCGACAGCGTTCGGGTGTTGGCGGTATGGCTGAAGATGCTCCTGCTTTTCACGCCGCAAGTGCCGCAAGAAACAAAGACCAGGATCGTTGAATTGACGTGAGTTGGGTCCGGGCCTGTATTGGGGCTCAACGAGTTTGGCGATCCTCAGGAGGGGTTTGCCGAACGTCCTCAAGAGTGCAGAAGACTTATGGCAAAGCGTGACTATTACGAAGTGTTGGGTGTTGAGCGCGGCTCAAGCGATGCGGACCTGAAAAAGGCTTACCGTCGTCTGGCGATGAAGCACCACCCGGACCGTAATCCCGATGACAAAGCGTCGGAAGAAATGTTCAAAGAGGCCAACGAGGCCTACGAAGTGCTGTCCGACTCGAGCAAGCGTGCGGCGTACGACCAGTATGGTCATGCCGGCGTCGACCCGAGCATGGGTGGCGGTGGTGCCGGTTTCGGCGGTCAGAACTTCTCGGACATCTTTGGTGATGTCTTCAGTGATTTCTTCGGTGGCGGTCGCGGCGGTTCCCGTGGCGGCGCTCAGCGTGGCAGCGATTTGCGCTACACCCTTGAGCTGAATCTGGAAGAAGCGGTACGCGGTACGTCGGTGAATATCCGCGTTCCGACACTGGTCAACTGCAAGCCGTGCGATGGTTCTGGCGCGAAGAAAGGCTCGTCGCCATCGACGTGCCCGACTTGCGGCGGCATCGGTCAAGTGCGCATGCAGCAAGGCTTCTTCTCGGTGCAGCAAACCTGCCCGCGTTGCCATGGCCAGGGCAAGATTATTTCCGATCCGTGCGACTCCTGCCACGGTGACGGACGCGTCGAAGAGTACAAAACCCTGTCGGTCAAAGTGCCGGCCGGTGTCGATACCGGCGACCGCATTCGTCTGTCCGGCGAAGGCGAGGCGGGTACGCAGGGTGGCCCGACGGGCGACCTGTACGTGGTCATCAATGTCCGCGAACACGACATTTTTCAGCGCGATGGCAAACATCTGTTCTGCGAAGTGCCGATCAGCTTCGTTGACGCGGCGCTGGGTGGCGAGCTGGAAATTCCGACCCTCGACGGTCGCGTCAAGCTGAAAATCCCTGAAGGCACCCAGACCGGCAAGCAGTTCCGCGTGCGCGGTAAAGGCGTGGCGCCGGTGCGTGGTGGTGGCGCGGGCGACTTGATGTGCCGTGTGGCGGTCGAGACTCCGGTGAACCTCAATCGTCGTCAGCGCGAACTGCTGGAAGAATTCCGTAGCTCGCTGGCCGACGACAATAGCCACTCGCCAAAAACCACCGGTTGGTTCGACGGTGTGAAGCGCTTCTTCGGCGATCTGTAAGGAGTCGGCATGCGACGTATAGCTGTGATGGGCGCTGCTGGGCGCATGGGTAAGATTCTGGTCGAGGCCGTGCAGCAGCGCGCGCCGCTGACTGGTTTGACCGCCGCTGTGGTTCGTCCTGGCAGCACGCTGATCGGCGTCGATGCCGGTGAGCTGGCGTCGCTGGGTCGCATCGGCGTGCCGTTGTCCGGGCATATCGAAGCGGTGGCTGAAGAGTTCGATGTGTTGATCGACTTTACGCTGCCGGAAGTGATGCTGAAAAACCTCGCCTTCTGCCGCAAGGCCGGCAAGGCCATGGTCATCGGCACCACTGGCCTGGACGCTGCGCAGAAGCAGTTGTTGGTCGAGGCGGGCAAGGACATTCCGATCGTGTTCGCGGCCAACTTCAGCGTCGGCGTCAATCTGTCGCTGAAGCTGCTGGATATGGCGGCGCGGGTGCTGGGCGATGATGCCGACATCGAAATCATCGAAGCTCATCACCGCCACAAGATCGATGCGCCGTCGGGTACGGCGTTGCGCATGGGTGAAGTGATCGCCAGTGCGCTGGATCGCGATTTGCAGAAAGTCGCGGTCTACGGTCGCGAGGGTCACACCGGCGCCCGTGAGCGTGAAACCATTGGTTTTGCAACTGTGCGCGGCGGTGACGTGGTGGGTGATCACACCGTGCTGTTTGCCTGCGAAGGCGAGCGCCTGGAGATCACACACAAGGCGTCGAGCCGCATGACGTTTGCCAAGGGCGCGGTGCGTGCCGCGCTGTGGCTGGATGGTCGCGAGCCGGGTCTGTACGACATGCAAGACGTGCTTGACCTGCGTTGATACACTGCTAAACCCGGCGCAAACGGCCTGTTTGCGCTGGTTTTTCTCCGCTTGGCGACGACCTGTCGCATTCTCCGGCCTTTTAGGCTCTTTAGCGGTGGACCAAAAAAGCCTTTTTCTGTAAGCTACAGCTTTAGTGTGTCCACTAAAAGCGCGCAGAATAATTCAGTGAAGAAGCGGGGTGACGTGTCCATACGTCACTCCGCTTTTTTACAACCTGCGATCGCCCTTTCATGCGTTATTTACGGGAGGTCTTCTTGACTAAGCCAGCCATACTTGCCCTTGCTGATGGCAGCATTTTTCGCGGCGAAGCCATTGGTGCCGACGGTCAAACCGTTGGTGAGGTGGTGTTCAACACCGCAATGACCGGCTATCAGGAAATCCTTACCGATCCTTCCTACGCCCAACAGATCGTTACCCTGACTTACCCGCACATCGGCAACACCGGCACCACGCCGGAAGACGCCGAGTCCGATCGCGTCTGGTCCGCTGGCCTGGTCATCCGTGACCTGCCGCTGGTAGCGAGCAACTGGCGTAACACGATGTCCCTGTCCGACTACCTGAAAGCCAACAACGTTGTGGCAATCGCTGGTATCGACACCCGTCGCCTGACCCGCATCCTGCGTGAAAAAGGCGCACAGAACGGCTGCATCATGGCCGGCGACAACATCTCCGAAGAAGCGGCAATCGCCGCTGCGCAAGGCTTCCCGGGCCTGAAGGGCATGGACCTGGCGAAAGTCGTCAGCACCAAGACTCAATACGAATGGCGCTCGACTGTCTGGGACCTGAAAACCGACAGCCACGCGACCATCGACGCTTCCGAGCTGCCTTACCACGTGGTTGCCTACGACTACGGCGTCAAGGTCAACATCCTGCGCATGCTGGTCGAGCGCGGCTGCCGTGTCACCGTGGTGCCGGCTCAGACTCCAGCTGCCGACGTACTGGCACTGAAGCCGGACGGCGTGTTCCTGTCCAACGGCCCTGGTGATCCGGAGCCATGCGACTACGCGATCAAGGCGATCAAGGAAGTCCTGGAAACCGAAATTCCGGTGTTCGGCATCTGCCTCGGTCACCAACTGTTGGCTCTGGCCTCCGGCGCCAAGACCCTGAAAATGGGCCATGGCCACCATGGTGCAAACCACCCGGTGCAGGATCTGGACACTGGCGTTGTGATGATCACCAGCCAGAACCACGGTTTCGCGGTAGATGAAGAAACCCTGCCAGCCAACGTTCGCGCGATTCACAAATCGCTGTTCGACGGCACCCTGCAAGGCATCGAGCGCACTGACAAGAGCGCGTTCAGCTTCCAGGGTCACCCTGAAGCGAGCCCGGGCCCGAACGATGTTGCGCCACTGTTCGACCGCTTCATCAACGAGATGGCCAAGCGACGCTAAGCGTTCGCCTTGAGACTGTAGAGAGAAGCCCCTCGAGGGCGGCCCCGACACCGGTGGCCCCCTCGGGACTTCAGAAATCGATCAAGACGGCTTGCCGACTGACCTGCGGATTTGAGTGACAAACCCATGCCAAAACGTACAGACATTAAAAGCATCCTGATTCTCGGCGCTGGCCCGATCGTTATCGGCCAGGCTTGCGAATTCGACTACTCCGGCGCCCAGGCCTGTAAAGCCCTGCGCGAAGAGGGTTACCGCGTCATCCTGGTGAACTCCAACCCGGCTACCATCATGACCGACCCGGACATGGCCGACGCCACCTACATCGAGCCGATCAAGTGGCAGACCGTTGCCAAGATCATCGAAAAAGAGCGTCCGGACGCGGTGCTGCCAACCATGGGCGGCCAGACTGCTCTGAACTGCGCCCTGGACCTGGAGCGCGAAGGCGTTCTGGAGAAGTTCGGCGTAGAAATGATCGGCGCCAACGCCGACACCATCGACAAGGCTGAAGACCGTTCGCGTTTCGACAAGGCGATGAAATCCATCGGCCTGGCGTGCCCGCGTTCCGGTATCGCCCACAGCATGGAAGAAGCCAACGCGGTTCTTGAAACCCTGGGCTTCCCGTGCATCATCCGTCCGTCCTTCACCATGGGCGGCACCGGTGGTGGTATCGCTTACAACCGTGAAGAGTTCGAAGAAATCTGCGCCCGTGGTCTGGACCTGTCGCCGACCAAAGAGCTGCTGATCGACGAATCGCTGATCGGCTGGAAAGAATATGAAATGGAAGTTGTCCGCGACAAAAAGGACAACTGCATCATCGTCTGCTCGATCGAAAACTTCGACCCGATGGGCGTGCACACCGGTGACTCGATCACCGTTGCCCCGGCTCAGACCCTGACCGACAAGGAATACCAGATCCTGCGTAACGCCTCGCTGGCGGTACTGCGCGAGATCGGCGTCGAGACTGGCGGTTCCAACGTTCAATTCGGTATCTGCCCGAACACTGGCCGTATGGTCGTGATCGAAATGAACCCGCGCGTATCGCGCTCCTCGGCGCTGGCTTCGAAAGCCACTGGTTTCCCGATCGCCAAAGTCGCGGCCAAACTGGCTGTGGGTTACACCCTCGACGAACTGTCGAACGACATCACCGGCGGCAAGACCCCGGCGTCCTTCGAGCCGTCGATCGACTACGTCGTGACCAAGCTGCCACGTTTTGCCTTCGAAAAATTCGCCAAGGCTGACGCACGCCTGACCACTCAGATGAAGTCGGTCGGTGAAGTCATGGCCATCGGCCGGACTTTCCAGGAATCCCTGCAGAAAGCTCTGCGCGGTCTGGAAGTGGGCGTTTGCGGTCTGGACGAGAAGCTCGACCTGAGCAACCCGGAAAGCATGAGCGTGCTCAAGCGCGAACTGACCGTTCCGGGCGCCGAGCGTATCTGGTACGTCGCTGACGCTTTCCGCGCCGGCCTGTCGGTCGAAGACATCTTCGGCATGAACATGATCGACCCGTGGTTCCTGGTGCAGATCGAAGATCTGATCAAGGAAGAAGAGAAGGTCAAGACCCTCGGTCTGTCGGCTATCGACCGCGACCTGATGTTCAAGCTCAAGCGCAAAGGCTTCTCCGATCAGCGTCTGGCCAAGCTGTTGGGTGTGACCGAGAAGAACCTGCGTACGCACCGTCAGAAGCTGGAAGTGTTCCCGGTCTACAAGCGTGTTGACACCTGTGCCGCCGAGTTCGCCACCGACACCGCTTACCTCTACTCGACGTACGAAGAAGAGTGCGAAGCCGCGCCGTCGGGTCGCGACAAGATCATGATTCTGGGCGGCGGTCCAAACCGTATCGGCCAGGGCATCGAGTTCGACTACTGCTGCGTTCACGCCGCCCTCGCTCTGCGCGAAGACGGCTACGAAACCATCATGGTCAACTGCAACCCGGAAACCGTTTCCACCGACTACGACACTTCCGACCGTTTGTACTTCGAGCCGGTAACCCTGGAAGACGTGCTGGAAATCTGCCGCGTCGAGAAGCCGAAAGGCGTGATTGTCCAGTACGGCGGCCAGACTCCGCTGAAACTGGCTCGTGCCCTGGAAGCGGCTGGCGTGCCGATCATCGGCACCAGCCCTGACGCCATCGACCGCGCTGAAGACCGTGAGCGCTTCCAGCAGATGGTTGAGCGTCTGAACCTGCGTCAGCCGCCAAACGCCACCGTGCGTAGCGAAGACGAAGCTGTTCGTGCTGCCGCGAAAATCGGTTATCCGCTGGTGGTGCGCCCGTCCTATGTACTGGGTGGCCGCGCGATGGAAATCGTTTATAAAGAAGACGAGCTCAAGCGTTACCTGCGTGACGCGGTGCAAGTGTCCAACGACAGCCCGGTGCTGCTCGACCATTTCCTCAACTGCGCCATCGAGATGGACGTGGATGCGGTCTGCGACGGCAAAGACGTGGTGATCGGCGCGATCATGCAGCACATCGAACAGGCGGGCGTTCACTCCGGTGACTCCGCGTGCTCGCTGCCGCCGTACTCGCTGCCGGCGCACATCCAGGACGAAATGCGCGAACAGGTCAAGAAAATGGCCCTGGAGCTGGGCGTTGTCGGCCTGATGAACGTGCAGTTGGCGCTGCAAGGCGAAGACATCTACGTCATCGAAGTCAACCCGCGCGCCTCGCGTACCGTACCGTTCGTGTCGAAGTGCATCGGTGTTTCCCTGGCCATGATCGCTGCCCGCGTAATGGCCGGTAAGACCCTGAAAGAAATCGGCTTCACCAAAGAAATCATTCCGAACTTCTACAGCGTGAAAGAGGCGGTGTTCCCGTTCGCCAAATTCCCTGGCGTTGACCCGATCCTCGGCCCAGAAATGAAGTCGACCGGTGAAGTGATGGGCGTCGGCGACACCTTCGGTGAAGCATTCGCCAAAGCCCAGATGGGCGCCAGCGAAGTGCTGCCGACCGGTGGTACAGCGTTCATCAGCGTACGTGACGACGATAAGCCACTGGTTGCAGGCGTGGCCCGTGATCTGATCAACTTGGGCTTCGAAGTGGTTGCCACTGCCGGTACTGCCAAGCTGATCGAGGCTGCAGGCCTAAAAGTGCGCCGTGTGAACAAGGTGACCGAGGGTCGTCCACACGTGGTCGACATGATCAAGAATGACGAAGTCACCCTGATCATCAACACCACCGAAGGTCGTCAGTCGATCGCTGATTCGTACTCCATTCGTCGTAATGCCTTGCAGCACAAGATTTACTGCACCACCACCATTGCTGCTGGCGAAGCTATCTGTGAAGCGCTGAAGTTCGGTCCGGAAAAGACCGTGCGCCGCTTGCAGGATCTACACGCAGGATTGAAGGCATGATCAAATACCCAATGACTGTCCAGGGCGCTAAAGCCCTGGAAGAAGAACACGCTCACCTGACCAAGGTCGTCCGTCCGAAGCTCAGCCAGGACATCGGTACGGCCCGCGAGTTGGGCGACTTGAAAGAAAACGCGGAATACCATGCCGCCCGCGAACAGCAAGGCATGGTCGAGGCGCGGATTCGTGACATCGAAGGCCGGATCCAGAATCAGGTCATCATCGATGTCACGAGCATTCCTCACACCGGCAAGGTGATTTTCGGCACGACCGTCGAAATCGCCAACGTCGAGACCGATGAAAGCGTCACTTACCACATCGTGGGTGAGGATGAGGCTGACTTCAAACTCGGCAAGATTTCGGTTGGCTCGCCTTTGGCCCGTGCCTTGATTGGCAAGGAAGAGGGCGATGTGGTCGCCGTGAAAACGCCAAGCGGCGTGATCGAGTACGAGATTGTCGAAGTTCGTCACATCTGAAAAAGGGCGCCCGCTGCATGCGGGCGCCATGCTTTGGCAGCTGACCCAGATGCTTTGGGTCGGCGGTCTATGGCTGATTCATCTTGGTTTGCAGCCGGCGTTGGGCAAGATTGGCCTGGCACCGCTGCTGATCGATGAGGTGGCCAGTGCATTCGAAGTGCTGGTAGTTGGGTTCGCCGCCGCATGCGTGATATTTCAGGCTTTGGTGCTGGTTCAGGCCGAGGGCCTTGCCAGTCTATGGCGAGATTTTCGTGGGCAGGTGCTGTTGATGGCGTTGTATGCGTGTGCGATGTTTGTCGCAGTGCGTGTCGGCTGGCCGGATGCGCAGCGCTGGCAGGTGTTCAGTTATCTGGTTCTGGGCTTTTCCGGACTGGTGTTGGTGCTGCAACCGGTGCCGGGATGGAGTGGCAGGGTGCGCGAAGCACACCCTTGACCCTTTTCATCACTTGAAGCGATGAACGTTCGACAGCTGCTTGTTGGCGCTGAAGTTCTTGCGGTAAACCAGTGCCATCTTGCCGATGACCTGTACCAGATCCGCTTTGCCAACCTTGCACAGCTCTGCGATGTGCGCGAGGCGCGATTCGCGATCGAGGATATTGAGCTTGATTTTGATCAGCTCGTGATCCGCCAAAGCGCGTTCAAGTTCGGCTAAAACACCTTCAGTCAAACCGTTGTCAGCTACCGTCAAAACTGGTTTGAGGTGGTGGCCAATGGATTTGTACTGTTTCTTCTGCTCTGGAGTGAGCGGCATAATCTGACCCTTTCGTCTGGATTCTGTAAAATGGCGGCCATTTTACCCGAGGGCTCGTGGATCCGCCCAATTAATCACGACCCTTATCAACGAGGTGCCCAATGGCGCGTTCCAAGACAAGCCTTGGTTGGCTGAAAAGACATGTCAACGATCCCTATGTGAAACAAGCGCAGAAGGATGGCTACCGCTCGCGTGCGAGTTACAAGCTTCTGGAAGTCCAGGAGAAATACAAGCTGATCCGCCCTGGCATGAGCGTTGTCGATCTGGGTGCAGCCCCTGGTGGCTGGTCGCAGGTCACCAGTCGGCTGATCGGTGGTCAGGGGCGTCTGATCGCTTCGGACATCCTGGAAATGGACAGTATTCCTGACGTGACCTTCATTCACGGAGACTTCACTGAGGACGAAGTGCTCGGGCGAATCCTTGAAGCTGTGGGTAATTCGCAGGTGGACCTTGTGATTTCCGATATGGCCCCCAATATGAGTGGTACGCCCGAAGTGGATATGCCCAAAGCCATGTTCCTGTGCGAGCTGGCGCTTGATCTGGCGGAGCGGATCCTCAAGCCGGGAGGTAATTTCGTCATCAAGATCTTTCAGGGCGAAGGCTTTGATGTCTACCTGAAGGATGCCCGCAAGAAGTTCGACAAGATCCAGATGATCAAGCCGGACTCCTCTCGTGGCAGCTCCCGCGAGCAATACATGCTGGCTTGGGGTTATCGCGGGCGTAGCGAGTAAATCGAGGTTTTTGTGTGGGGTGATAGGTTTTTCGTATTTTGCCCCGGGTGCTTTAGCGAATATTGTGTAGAAAGTGTTTCACAAAGGGTTACAGACGGCGCCTGCCAGAGTCGTAGGTAATGTAGTAAGTTAGGCCGGTGAATATCATGCGAAGCGCGCGCCAGTAGCGGAGCTTGCTTCAGAGGGTAGTTAATTGAACGATATGGCAAAGAATCTGATCCTGTGGTTGATCATCGCAGCTGTCCTGGTGACGGTGATGAACAACTTCTCCAGCCCTAACGAGCCGCAGACCCTCAACTATTCCGACTTCATCCAGCAGGTCAAGGATGGCAAGGTCGAGCGCGTAGCCGTTGATGGTTATGTGATTACCGGCAAGCGCAATGATGGCGACAGCTTCAAGACCATTCGTCCGGCAATTCAGGACAATGGCCTGATCGGTGATCTGGTCGACAACCACGTTGTGGTCGAAGGCAAGCAGCCTGAGCAGCAAAGCATCTGGACCCAGTTGCTGGTAGCCAGCTTCCCGATCCTGGTGATCATCGCGGTGTTCATGTTCTTCATGCGCCAGATGCAGGGCGGTGCCGGTGGCAAGGGCGGGCCGATGAGCTTCGGCAAGAGCAAGGCGCGCCTGCTTTCCGAAGATCAGGTGAAAACCACATTGGCTGACGTCGCCGGTTGCGACGAAGCCAAGGAGGAAGTCGGCGAGCTGGTTGAGTTCCTCCGTGATCCGGGCAAGTTCCAGCGTCTGGGCGGCCGCATTCCTCGCGGTGTGCTGATGGTCGGTCCTCCGGGTACCGGTAAAACCTTGCTGGCCAAGGCGATTGCCGGCGAAGCCAAGGTTCCGTTCTTCACCATTTCCGGTTCCGATTTCGTCGAAATGTTCGTCGGTGTTGGTGCCAGCCGTGTACGTGACATGTTCGAGCAGGCGAAGAAACACGCGCCTTGCATCATCTTTATCGACGAAATCGACGCCGTCGGTCGCCATCGTGGCGCCGGTATGGGTGGCGGTCATGACGAGCGTGAGCAGACTCTCAACCAGTTACTGGTTGAGATGGACGGCTTCGAGATGAATGACGGCATTATTGTTATCGCTGCAACCAACCGTCCTGACGTACTCGACCCTGCGCTGCTGCGTCCGGGCCGTTTCGACCGTCAGGTTGTGGTGGGGCTGCCGGATATCCGTGGTCGCGAGCAGATCCTCAAGGTTCACATGCGTAAAGTACCAATGGGTGACGACGTCGCTCCGGCCGTTATTGCACGTGGTACTCCGGGTTTCTCGGGTGCTGATCTGGCTAACCTGGTCAACGAAGCGTCGCTGTTCGCTGCACGCAGTGGCAAACGCATCGTTGAAATGAAAGAGTTCGAACTGGCCAAAGACAAGATCATGATGGGCGCCGAGCGCAAATCGATGGTCATGTCCGAGAAAGAGAAGCAGAACACCGCTTATCACGAAGCAGGCCACGCCATCGTTGGTCGCGTCGTGCCTGAGCATGATCCGGTCTACAAGGTGTCGATCATTCCGCGCGGCCGTGCGCTGGGTGTGACCATGTTCCTGCCGGAAGAAGATCGCTACAGCCTGTCCAAGCGCGCGCTGATCAGCCAGATCTGCTCGCTGTACGGCGGCCGTATCGCTGAAGAAATGACCCTTGGCTTCGACGGTGTAACCACCGGTGCCTCCAACGACATCATGCGTGCCAGCCAGATCGCACGGAACATGGTGACCAAGTGGGGTCTGTCGGAAAAACTCGGTCCGTTGATGTACGCCGAAGAAGAGGGTGAAGTATTCCTCGGTCGCGGCGGTGGCGGTCAGGCTGCCAGCTTCTCCGGTGAGACAGCCAAGCTGATCGACTCCGAAGTGCGCAGCATCATTGACCAGTGCTATGGCACGGCCAAGCAGATCCTGACGGATAACCGTGACAAGCTCGACGCCATGGCTGATGCCCTGATGAAGTATGAAACGATCGACGCTGAACAGATCGACGACATCATGGCGGGTCGTACGCCGCGTGAGCCTCGCGACTGGTCGGGTGGCACGGGTACACCGCCACCTCCGGTAGTTCGTGACGAACGTCCGGAAACACCGATTGGCGGTCCGGCTGCTGACGTTTAAGGTTTGAAATGACTTCTGTACAGTCCCTGACCCGGTTGCCTTGCGGCAACCGGGTTCTTGATTTGGCCCGGACGCATGTCATGGGTATTCTCAATGTCACCCCTGATTCTTTCTCCGACGGCGGCCAATATAGCCAGCTGGATGCCGCCTTGCGCCACGCAGAAGCGATGGTTGCTGCGGGTGCGACGCTGATTGATGTCGGTGGCGAATCCACGCGTCCTGGCGCGCGAGCGGTGTCGCCGCTCGAAGAGCTTGAGCGTGTGGCGCCGATCGTCGAGCTGATCAATCGCGAGCTTGATGTGATCATCTCGGTGGATACTTCTACACCTGCTGTCATGCGCGAAACCGCACGGTTGGGTGCCGGATTGATCAATGATGTGCGCTCGCTGCAGCGCGACGGCGCACTGGATGCTGCTGCGGCTACCGGTTTGCCTGTGTGCCTCATGCATATGCTCGGCGAGCCTGGAGACATGCAGGACAATCCGCAGTATCAGGATGTCACGCGCGAAGTCGGCGAGTTTCTCGCTGAGCGCATGGCCCAATGTGCGGCGGCAGGTATTCCTGCCGAGCGGATCATTCTTGATCCGGGTTTCGGTTTCGCCAAAAACCTGCAGCACAATCTAAGCTTGTTCAAGCACATGGAAGCCCTGCATACGCTGGGCAGGCCTCTGCTTGTCGGTGTTTCTAGAAAGAGCATGATCGGGCAGGCTTTGAATCGTCCTGTCGGCGAGCGGTTGCATGGTGGCCTGGCGCTGGCGGCACTGGCGTCGGTGAAAGGTGCGCGTATATTGCGCGTCCATGATGTGGCGGAAACAGTAGACGTGGTGCGGATGATCGCGGCCGTGGAATCAGCCGAATAAGAATGATGGAGCACTTATGAGCAAGAAATACTTTGGTACTGACGGCATTCGTGGTCGCGTCGGTGAATACCCGATTACTCCTGACTTCATGCTCAAGCTCGGCTGGGCCGCCGGCATGGCCTTTCGCAAGATGGGTGCCTGCAAGGTGCTGGTTGGCAAGGACACGCGTATTTCCGGCTATATGTTCGAATCGGCGCTTGAGGCCGGCCTGACGTCGGCGGGTGCCGATGTGATGCTGCTGGGCCCTATGCCGACGCCGGCTATCGCCTATCTGTCGCGAACGTTCCAGGCTGAGGCCGGTATCGTGATCAGTGCTTCGCACAATCCCCATGACGATAACGGCATCAAATTCTTTTCCGGTAAAGGCACGAAATTGCCGGATGAGCTGGAGTTGATGATCGAGGAGTTGCTCGACACTCCGATGACCGTGGTCGAGTCGAGCAAGATCGGCAAAGTATCGCGGATCAACGATGCGTCGGGACGCTACATCGAGTTCTGCAAGAGCAGTGTGCCAACGGGGACCAGTTTTTCCGGCCTCAAGATCGTTATTGACTGTGCGCATGGCGCGACCTATAAGGTGGCCCCGAGCGTCTTCCGGGAGTTGGGGGCAGAGGTCGTCGTTCTGTCGGCGCAACCAAATGGTCTGAACATCAACGAAAATTGCGGCTCGACCCATATGGGGCAGTTGCAGGCTGCGGTACTGGCTGAGCACGCCGACCTGGGTATTGCTTTTGACGGTGATGGCGACCGGGTTTTGATGGTCGATCATACGGGTGCCATTGTTGATGGCGACGAATTGTTGTTCATTATCGCCCGTGACCTGCATGAGCGTGGCAAATTGCAAGGCGGCGTGGTTGGCACCTTGATGAGTAATCTGGGGCTGGAGCTCGCGCTTGCAGAGCTTTCCATTCCATTTATTCGGGCCAATGTCGGCGACCGGTACGTGATCGCCGAGTTGCTTGAGCGCAATTGGCTGGTCGGTGGTGAGAATTCGGGGCACATCGTTTGCTTTAATCACACCACGACCGGTGATGCGATCATTGCTGCACTGCAAGTATTGATGGCGCTGAAGACCCGTAATGAGGGCTTGGCGCAAACGCGTCAGGCATTGCGCAAGTGCCCTCAGGTACTGATCAATGTGCGTTTCGGTGGTGGCGAAAGTCCGCTCGAGCATCCGGCTGTCAAGGAAGCCAGTGCGCGTGTCACCCAGGCAATGGCGGGGCGCGGTCGCGTGCTTTTGCGCAAGTCCGGAACAGAGCCGTTGGTGCGGGTAATGGTCGAAGGTGAGGACGAAACCCAGGTTCGCAACTATGCCGAAGAGCTGGCAAAACTGGTAACTGAAGTTTCTGCCTGATTCGGCTTGCAAGCCATGATTGTGTTGGGTAACATCTGCGCCCACTTTGACCGACGAGGTACAGCATGCGTCGCCCTATGGTAGCTGGTAACTGGAAGATGCACGGTACCCGCGCCAGCGTCGCTGAGCTGATCAACGGCCTTCGTCATCTGGCCTTGCCAAGCGGTGTTGATGTCGCGGTATTCCCGCCTTGCTTGTATATCAATCAAGTGATTGATGGCTTGAAAGGCAAGTCGATTTCGGTCGGCGCGCAGAATTCTGCGGTGGAATCCATGCAAGGTGCATTGACCGGTGAAATTGCTCCGAGTCAGTTGGTGGATGCAGGTTGTTCCCTGGTACTTGTCGGGCACTCCGAACGCCGCCAGATAATGGGCGAGCGAGACGGGATGCTGAATCGCAAGTTCGCAGCGGCACAGGCATGTGGCTTGATTCCGGTGCTGTGTATAGGGGAAACCCTTGAGCAGCGTGAAGCCGGGAAAACTCTTGAGGTTGTCGGGCGTCAGCTGGGCAGCATCATCGAGGAGCTGGGTGTAGGTGCTTTTGCCAAGGCAGTCATTGCTTACGAGCCTGTCTGGGCCATTGGTACCGGACTGACTGCAACGCCGCAACAGGCTCAGGATGTGCATAAAGCCATTCGCGAGCAGTTGGCGGCAGAGAATTCTGAAGTCGCACGAGGTGTGCGGCTTCTATACGGCGGCAGCGTGAAGGCGGCCAATGCGGTCGAACTGTTCGGCATGCCGGATATCGATGGGGGGCTCATTGGTGGGGCTTCCCTGAATGCAGATGAGTTCGGTGCGATCTGTCGCGCCGCGGGAAACTGAAAAAATGCTGGAAACAGTCGTAGTCGTTTTTCATCTGCTGGGTGCATTGGGCGTAGTTGCTCTGGTTTTGCTGCAGCAGGGTAAGGGTGCGGACGCTGGCGCGTCTTTCGGAGCAGGTGCTTCAAATACTGTGTTCGGAAGCCAAGGTTCCTCTACCTTTCTTAGTAAGTTTACTGCTATACTTGCCGCCGGTTTCTTCATAACCAGCTTGGGGTTAGGTTACTTTGCTAAAGAGAAGGCTCATCAGCTGACTCAGGCAGGTCTCCCAAATCCAGCGGTGTTGGAAGTACCTAAGCAGCAACAACCGGCTTCTGATGATGTCCCGGTGCTTCAAGAGCAAAAGTCGGCTTCTCCAGCGACTGACGTACCTCCAGCTCAAGAGCAGAAGTAAGAAGGGTTTCAAACGTAGTTTTGCCGAGGTGGTGGAATTGGTAGACACGCAACCTTGAGGTGGTTGTGCCCATAGGGTGTAGGGGTTCGAGTCCCCTTCTCGGTACCAATTAGTCAGGAGAGCCCGCTGTTGCGGGCTTTCTTGCAGGTGGAAGGTTACATTGACCCTATAAGGGATCGGTCGTATACTTCCGCCCCAGCTTTGTCGCGGGGTGGAGCAGTCTGGTAGCTCGTCGGGCTCATAACCCGAAGGTCGTCGGTTCAAATCCGGCCCCCGCAACCAGTTTAAGGAGCCCCTTTTAAGGGGCTTTTTGTTAGCTGGACACTTTCAACGCCGCTGTTCGACGGCGTTTCAAGGATGGGCGTTTCGCCCATTTTTTTATTTTGCAACGCATGCACATATCATGCACTAGGGGGTTCAGGTGTCGAGCAAGCTAGAAGAGTTGCAGGCCTTGCTGGCCCCGGTGGTCGTGGCCCTGGGCTATGAATGCTGGGGTATCGAGTTTTCGGCTCAGGGTCGTCACTCGATGTTGCGCGTTTATATCGATAAAGAGGGCGGCGTGCTGGTGGACGATTGCGCCATTGTCAGCCGTCAGATCAGCGGTGTACTGGATGTTGAAGATCCTATCTCCGTTGAATACACCCTCGAAGTTTCCTCGCCTGGCATGGAGCGCCCACTGTTCACTCTTGAGCAGTTTGCAAAGTTTGCCGGTGAACAAGTGAAGATCAAGCTGCGCTCGCCTTTTGAAGGTCGACGCAACTTTCAGGGCCTTCTGCGCGGTGTAGAAGAACAGGATGTCGTGGTGCAGGTAGACGACCATGAGTTCCTGTTGCCGATCGATATGATCGACAAGGCCAACATTATTCCCAGTTTTGACTGAGACGCGGATCCCGCGGATCCAATGGCTTGCGAAAGGCGAGGCGTACGATGAGCAAAGAAGTACTGCTGGTTGTTGAGTCGGTATCCAATGAAAAGGGCGTACCGGCAAGCGTAATTTTTGAAGCGCTGGAGCTGGCTTTGGCCACTGCTACCAAAAAGCGTTTTGAAGACGAAGTTGACCTGCGTGTGGAAATTAACCGCCACACCGGGGCATACGAAACTTTCCGTCGCTGGACGGTCGTTGAAGAGAATGATCTCGACGATCCGGCCATCGAAACCTGGCCGAGCAAGGTTGCCGAAACGCATCCGGGTGCCAACGTTGGCGACGTCGTCGAAGAAAAGATCGAATCCATCGAGTTCGGCCGCATTGCTGCACAGACTGCCAAGCAGGTCATCGTGCAAAAAGTGCGTGAAGCCGAGCGCGCACAAGTGGTCGACGCTTATCGCGAGCGCCTTGGAGAAATCATCTCCGGCACCGTGAAAAAGGTCACCCGCGACAACGTGATCGTCGATCTAGGTAACAACGCTGAAGCGTTGCTGGCCCGTGAAGACATCATTTCTCGCGAAACTTTCCGTGTTGGCGTGCGTTTGCGTGCGCTGCTCAAGGAAATCCGCACCGAGAACCGCGGCCCGCAGCTGATCCTGTCGCGTACCGCGCCGGAAATGCTGATCGAGCTGTTCCGCATCGAAGTGCCGGAAATTGCCGAAGGCCTGATCGAAGTAATGGCAGCGTCCCGTGATCCGGGTTCGCGCGCCAAGATCGCCGTCCGCTCCAAGGACAAACGCATTGACCCACAAGGTGCTTGCATCGGTATGCGCGGTTCGCGCGTCCAGGCAGTGTCGGGTGAGTTGGGCGGTGAGCGTGTGGATATCGTTCTTTGGGACGACAACCCGGCTCAGTTCGTAATCAACGCCATGTCCCCGGCCGAGGTTGCGGCAATTATCGTTGACGAAGATGCCCACGCAATGGACATCGCCGTTGGCGCAGACAATCTGGCTCAGGCCATCGGTCGCGGTGGTCAGAACGTGCGTCTGGCTAGCCAGTTGACTGGCTGGACCCTGAACGTGATGACCGAATCGGACATCCAGGCTAAGCAGCAAGCAGAAACCGGCGACATCCTGCGCAACTTCATCGACGAGCTGGAAGTCGACGAAGACCTGGCACAGGTGCTGGTAGATGAAGGCTTCACCAGCCTGGAAGAGATTGCCTACGTACCGTTGGAAGAAATGCTCAACATCGACGGCTTTGACGAAGATACCGTCAACGAGCTTCGCGCTCGTGCCAAGGATCGTTTGTTGACCAAAGCCATCGCTACTGAGGAAAAGCTGGCAGACGCCCATCCGGCCGAAGACCTGCTCTCGCTTGAGGGTATGGACAAGGATTTGGCGATGGAACTGGCGGTGCGCGGCGTAATTACCCGCGAAGACCTGGCCGAGCAGTCTATTGACGACCTGCTCGACATCGACGGCATTGACGATGATCGTGCCGGCAAGTTGATCATGGCCGCCCGAGCCCACTGGTTCGAGTAATTAGGCGCGGCCTGAGGAGAGAAGTGCATGACGCAAGTCACGGTGAAACAACTGGCCGATGAGGTCAAAACACCGGTAGAGCGCCTGTTGCAGCAGATGCGTGAGGCAGGTCTGCCGCACACCGCCGCCGAAGAAAATGTGACTGACAGTGAGAAGCAGTCCCTGCTGACTCACTTGAAAAGCAGCCACAAGGCGAAAGTGGAAGAACCACGCAAGATCACGCTGCAGCGTAAAACCACCAGCACCCTGCGTGTGGCTGGTAGCAAAAGCATCAGCGTAGAAGTTCGCAAAAAGAAAGTTTTCGTACAGCGCAGCCCGGAAGAAATCGAAGCCGAGCGCAAGCGTGAACTGGATGAGCGTCGCGCAGTAGAAAATGCTGCCCGTCAGAAGGCTGAAGAAGAAGCCAAGCAACGCGCCGAAGTAGAAGCGCGTAATCAGCCTGCTGCTGCGCAGAACGCTAACAGCGCTGCCGTTGCGGCGCCGGTTGCCGCTGCAGAACCTGTTCGCGAAAGCGCGCCGGTGGTTGCCGCTGCTCCAGCTCCGTCTGCTGACGTTCGCAACAAGCAGAACGAACAGCGCCGTCCTGACAAGCCACGTGCCGACGACAACAATCGTCGCAGCGGTGGTGGTGATGGCGAGCGCAAAAACGCTCCGCATCGCGCATCGGTCAAAGAAAAAGCGCCAGCTCCACGTGTGGCACCACGCACTACCGACGAAGAAAGCGATGGCTTCCGTCGCGGTGGTCGCGGCAAGGCCAAGCTGAAGAAGCGCAACGCCCACGGTTTCCAGAGCCCAACCGGCCCTGTCGTGCGTGATGTGCAGATCGGCGAGACCATCACTGTTGGCGATCTCGCCAATCAGATGTCGGTCAAGGCAGCTGAAATCATCAAGTTCATGTTCAAACTGGGCACTCCAGCGACCATCAACCAGGTGCTTGATCAGGAAACTGCTCAGCTGGTAGCCGAAGAACTGGGCCACAAAGTGACCCTGGTCAGCGACACCGCCCTGGAAGATTCCCTGGCCGAGTCCCTGAAGTTTGAAGGTGAGTCGTTCTCCCGTGCGCCAGTTGTGACCGTAATGGGCCACGTTGACCACGGTAAAACGTCCCTGCTCGACTACATCCGTCGTGCCAAGGTAGCTGCTGGCGAAGCCGGTGGTATTACTCAGCACATCGGTGCATACCACGTTGAAACCGAACGCGGCATGGTCACCTTCCTCGACACCCCGGGTCACGCCGCGTTTACCGCAATGCGTGCTCGTGGTGCCAAGGCGACCGACATCGTGATTCTGGTGGTTGCAGCGGACGACGGCGTAATGCCGCAGACCATTGAAGCTGTTCAGCACGCTGTTGCGGCTGGCGTTCCACTGGTTGTAGCAGTGAACAAAATCGACAAGCCGGGCGCCGATCTCGATCGCATCCGTAGCGAACTGTCGGTTCACGGCGTGACTTCCGAAGAGTGGGGCGGTGATACGCCGTTCGTACCGGTTTCGGCGAAAGTCGGTACTGGCGTGGACGAGCTGCTTGAAGCCGTTCTGCTGCAAGCTGAAGTTCTCGAACTGAAAGCGACTCCATCGGCTCCTGGCCGTGGTGTTGTGGTTGAATCGCGTCTCGACAAAGGTCGCGGCCCGGTGGCAACCGTTCTGGTTCAAGACGGTACCCTGCGCCAAGGCGACATGGTCCTGGTCGGTTCGAACTATGGCCGCGTTCGCGCCATGCTCGACGAGAACGGCAAGCCAATCAAAGAAGCCGGTCCATCCATCCCTGTCGAGATCCTCGGCCTGGACGGTACCCCGGACGCTGGCGACGAGATGAGCGTGGTTGCTGACGAGAAGAAAGCCCGTGAAGTGGCTCTGTTCCGTCAAGGCAAGTTCCGCGAAGTCAAACTGGCTCGCGCTCACGCCGGCAAGCTGGAAAACATCTTCGAAAACATGGGTCAGGCCGAGAAGAAGACGCTCAACATCGTCCTCAAATCCGACGTCCGTGGTTCGCTGGAAGCGTTGAACGGTGCCTTGAATGGCCTGGGCAACGACGAAGTACAAGTGCGCGTAGTGGGTGGCGGTGTCGGTGGTATCACCGAGTCCGACGCTAACCTGGCACTGGCTTCCAACGCTGTACTGTTCGGCTTCAACGTGCGTGCCGATGCTGGCGCACGGAAGATCGTCGAGCAGGAAGGTCTGGACATGCGTTACTACAACGTGATCTACGACATCATCGAAGACGTCAAGAAAGCCCTGACCGGCATGCTCGGCAGCGATGTTCGCGAGAACATCCTGGGTGTGGCCGAAGTGCGTGACGTGTTCCGTTCGCCGAAGTTCGGCGCGATCGCTGGTTGCATGGTGATCGAAGGTGTTGTGCACCGTAACCGTCCGATCCGTGTACTGCGTGAAGACATCGTTATCTTCGAAGGCGAGCTGGAATCCCTGCGCCGCTTCAAGGATGACGCTTCCGAAGTACGTGCCGGCATGGAATGCGGTATCGGCGTGAAGAGCTACAACGACGTCAAAGTCGGCGACAAGATCGAAGTCTTCGAGAAGGTTCAGGTTGCTCGCAGCCTCTAACTCGCGCACTTCAGGAGCCGTGATGGCCGGCCACACTCACCAGTGTGGCGCATCACCTGGACTCTAAACGCAACGCCCGGTCTGGCTTTTGTCAGGCCGGGCGTTTGCCGCTTTCAGACCTTGCGGGTTTCACCGCTGGGCAGTAACAGGTAACAAAATCATGGCAAAAGAATACAGCCGTACCCAACGTATCGGCGATCAGATGCAGCGTGAGCTGGCTCAACTGATCCGTCGCGAAGTCAAAGATCCACGTGTGGGTCTGGTCACCATTACCGCTGTTGAAGTCAGCCGTGACGTCGGTCACGCGAAGATTTTCATCACCGTGATGGGCCAGGACAACGCTGAAGACATCGCACAAAGCATCAAGGTGCTCAACGCCGCCGCAGGTTTCCTGCGTATGCAATTGGCCCGTGAAATGAAACTGCGCAGCGTGCCGCAATTGCACTTCCACTACGACGAATCCGTCGTCCGTGGTGCGCACTTGTCGGCCCTGATCGAGCGCGCCGTGGCTGAAGACAATCAGCACCTGGACGTCGCTGCACCTGAAGACACCAAGGAGTAATTCGGTGGCTCAGGTCAAACGTATCCGTCGTAACGTCAGCGGTATCATCCTGCTCGACAAACCGTTGGGGTTCACCTCCAACGCTGCGTTGCAGAAGGTTCGCTGGTTGCTCAATGCCGAGAAAGCCGGTCACACCGGTAGCCTCGACCCGCTGGCCACTGGCGTCTTGCCGCTGTGCTTCGGTGAGGCCACCAAGTTCTCGCAATACCTGCTCGATTCCGACAAGGGTTATGAAACCCTGGCGCAACTGGGCAAGACCACCACCACGGCAGACGCCGAAGGTGAGGTTTTGCAGGAACGCCCGGTGACCGTTGGTCGCGCCGATGTCGAAGCGGCATTGCCGAAATTTCGTGGGCAAATCAGTCAGATACCGCCGATGTACTCGGCGCTCAAGCGTGATGGCCAGCCGCTGTACAAGCTGGCCCGTGCAGGCGAAGTAGTGGAGCGCGAACCGCGTTCTGTTACTATTGCGCGCTTGGAATTACTGGCCTTCGAAGGCGATACTGCGCGTCTTGCGGTGGACTGCAGCAAGGGTACCTATATTCGCACTCTGGTGGAGGATATCGGTGAGCAACTCGGTTGTGGTGCGTACGTCGCGGAATTGCGTCGTACCCAGGCCGGACCTTTTACCCTGGCGCAGACGGTTACCCTCGAAGAGCTTGAAGCGGTACATGCCGAAGGCGGCAATGAAGCGGTCGACCGCTTCCTGATGCCATCGGACAGCGGCCTGCTGGATTGGCCGTTGCTGCACTTCTCGGAAGCGAGCGCGTTCTACTGGCTCAACGGCCAGCCAGTACGTGCCCCGGATGCTCCGAAGTTCGGCATGGTGCGGGTACAGGATCACAATGGTCGCTTCATCGGTATCGGTGAAGTGAGCGAAGACGGGCGCATCGCGCCACGTCGTTTGATTCGGTCAGAATGACCGGAACCGGCCTGTGTCACAGCAGGTCGGCGAGTGTGGCTGTTAACAGGCACGGTCACGACTCATTTATAGATACAGGGATTTGTCCCTGGCCTGTTGAAGCTGTTTCCCTGAAACAGTTTCCTGATAAAAGGATTGCCTCATGGCTCTCGACGTTCAAGAAAAAGCTCAAATCGTTGCTGACTACCAGCAAGCTGTTGGTGACACTGGTTCGCCAGAAGTGCAAGTTGCACTGCTGACCCACAACATCAACAAACTGCAAGGTCACTTCAAGGCCAACGGTAAAGATCACCACTCCCGTCGTGGTCTGATCCGCATGGTAAACCAGCGTCGCAAGCTGCTGGACTACCTGAAAGGCAAGGACGTGAGCCGTTACAGCGCTCTGATCGCTCGCCTGGGTCTGCGTCGCTAATCAGCGATTGCGCTATGAGGTTGGTTGTCTGCCAGACGTCAGCGGTTTACCGCCGGCGCCTTGCAGGCTCCCAGCCTCAAGTTTTATCTGGATACACGTTTTACCCTGGACAGGCGTTGGGCCGATTCCCGACATTGCCCAAGAATTCGCAAGAAACCAGTTCCCCCAAGAGCCACAAAGAAGGTAGGACACCGTGAACCCGGTAATCAAAAAATTCCAGTTCGGTCAATCGACCGTTACCCTCGAGACTGGCCGTATCGCCCGTCAGGCCTCCGGCGCAGTATTGGTCACCGTTGACGACGACGTCAGCGTATTGGTGACTGTAGTTGGTGCCAAGCAAGCCGATCCAGGCAAGGGCTTCTTCCCTCTGTCCGTTCACTACCAGGAAAAGACTTACGCTGCCGGTAAGATCCCTGGCGGTTTCTTCAAGCGTGAAGGCCGTCCTTCCGAGAAAGAAACCCTGACTTCCCGACTGATCGACCGTCCGATCCGTCCGCTGTTCCCAGAAGGCTTCATGAACGAAGTGCAGGTTGTCTGCACCGTCGTTTCCACCAGCAAAAAGACCGATCCGGACATCGCTGCGATGATCGGTACCTCGGCTGCCCTGGCTATCTCGGGCATCCCGTTTGACGGCCCGATCGGCGCTGCTCGCGTTGCTTTCCACGAAAGCACCGGTTACCTGCTGAACCCGACTTACGAGCAGCAAGCTGCTTCGAGCCTGGACATGGTCGTTGCCGGTACTTCCGACGCCGTACTGATGGTTGAATCGGAAGCCAAAGAGCTGACCGAAGACCAGATGCTGGGCGCCGTACTGTTTGCTCACGACGAGTTCCAGGTTGTGATCAACGCTGTTAAAGAACTGGCCGCTGAAGCTGCCAAGCCAACCTGGACCTGGGCTCCGGCTCCAGAAGCCACCGAACTGCTGGGCGCTATCCGTGCCGAGTTTGGCGAAGCGATCTCCCAGGCTTACACCATCACCGTCAAGGCCGACCGTTACGCTCGCCTGGGCGAGCTGAAGGATCAAGTTGTTGCCAAGCTGTCCGGTGAAGAAGGCCAGCCTTCGTCCAGCGAAGTCAAAGCCGCTTTCGGTGAAATCGAATACCGCACCGTTCGCGAAAACATCGTAAACGGCAAGCCACGTATCGACGGCCGCGACACCAAGACCGTACGTCCGTTGAACATCGAAGTCGGCGTTCTGCCGAAGACTCACGGTTCGGCGCTGTTCACCCGTGGTGAAACCCAGGCTCTGGTCGTTGCAACTCTGGGCACCGCCCGTGATGCACAACTGCTGGACACCCTGGAAGGCGAGAAAAAAGACCCGTTCATGCTGCACTACAACTTCCCTCCGTTCTCGGTAGGTGAGTGTGGTCGCATGGGTGGTGCTGGTCGTCGTGAAATCGGTCACGGCCGTCTGGCCCGTCGTTCGGTTTCGGCCATGCTGCCAGCCGCTGACGTGTTCCCATACACCATTCGTGTGGTGTCGGAAATCACCGAATCCAACGGTTCGAGCTCGATGGCTTCCGTTTGCGGCGCTTCCCTGGCCCTGATGGACGCTGGTGTACCGATGAAGGCGCCGGTTGCCGGTATCGCCATGGGTCTGGTTAAAGAAGGCGAGAAATTCGCCGTCCTGACCGACATCCTCGGTGACGAAGACCACCTGGGCGACATGGACTTCAAAGTAGCCGGTACCGCCAAAGGTGTTACCGCGCTGCAGATGGACATCAAGATCAAAGGCATCACCGAAGAAATCATGGAAATCGCTCTGGGCCAAGCCCTGGAAGCGCGCCTGAACATCCTCGGTCAGATGAACCAGATCATCGGCCAGTCGCGTACCGAACTGTCGGCCAACGCTCCGACCATGATCGCGATGAAAATCGACACCGACAAGATCCGTGATGTTATCGGTAAAGGTGGCGCGACCATCCGTGCGATCTGCGAAGAAACCAAGGCTTCGATCGACATCGAAGACGACGGTTCGATCAAGATCTTCGGCGAAACCAAGGAAGCCGCTGAAGCTGCACGTCAGCGCGTTCTGGGTATCACCGCTGAAGCCGAGATCGGCAAGATCTACGTCGGTAAGGTTGAGCGCATCGTCGACTTCGGCGCATTCGTCAACATCCTGCCTGGCAAGGACGGTCTGGTTCACATCTCGATGCTGAGCGACGCTCGCGTAGAGAAAGTGACCGACATCCTGAAAGAAGGCCAGGAAGTTGAAGTACTGGTACTGGACGTGGACAACCGCGGCCGTATCAAGCTGTCCATCAAAGACGTGGCAGCAGCCAAAGCTTCGGGCGTTTAATCACCCCCAGGCTTTAGCGCAATAAAAATGCCCCGCCGTGAAAACGGCGGGGCATTTTTTTGTCTGGCATAAAGATCAAAAGATCGCAGCCTGCGGCAGCTCCTAAAAAAGCGCTGTGATAACCCAATCATGTAGGCGCTGCCGCAGGATGCGATCTTTGCTTTTGTGAAAACCGGTGCTAGGTTTAGCCCACCGCCCGTGTAGCTCAGCCGGTAGAGCAGCGCACTCGTAACGCGAAGGTCGCAGGTTCGATTCCTGTCTCGGGCACCACCTCCTTCATCACTCTCAGTCATGGCAAACGCGGATTTATGTTCCGCAGGTCAGCTTTTTGTGGGAGAGATGTAAAGAGCCGTGTAATTCGTCATGCAAACGTCCTATATTCGGTGCCTGCATGAGCATCGCCCAGCAGTTTTCAGATGATCCCGAATGGTTCCGAAGGCCGGACAATCCGCGTCAGAGAGATCCTTGATGATCCAGATCCATCCTCCATTCTTACGATCAGCGAGAACGCCATGACCGAATTAACTCAAGAGCAACGCCACGAACTAGCGCTGGAAAAGTACATTCTGGACGTTCCGGACCTCAAAGAAGAGATCAAGGATCTCAGTCCCGATGATCAAAAAGATCAGATCCAGTGGGCCTTCGAAGACGAAGCCGAAGCCCAGGGCTTGCAGCCATGGGAACTGACGCTCAAGTACACGAGCACGCCAGAAGAGTTCGAGGCGCAGCGCCTTGTGCTGCACAAAGAGGCGGCCGAAGTGCTGGGTGTCGATTGGGAAGAGTACTGCGAGATGAATAATCTCGTCGTATAAGAGCAGCTCCAAGCTTTAAGCGGCAAGCTGCAAGTCAACGCAAAAGCGCTGTGGCTTGCAGCTTGTAACTCGCATCTTGCCGCTGCCTTTAGAGGCTGAGTCGCATCGACAGATCCACCGCTTTGACATCTTTGGTCATTGCGCCAATCGAAATGTAATCCACCCCGGTTTCGGCGATCGGCAGCAGCGTGCTTTCGTTGATACCGCCGCTGGCCTCCAGCTTCGCCTTGCCGCCGTTCAGACGCACGGCTTCGCGCATGTCATCCAGGCTCAGTTCGTCGAGCATGATGATGTCGGCGCCGGCGGCCAGTGCCTCTTTCAGCTCCTCCAGACTTTCCACTTCGACTTCCACCGGTTTGCCCGGCGCTATCTTATGCGCAGCGGCAATGGCTTGTGGAATGCCACCGCTGGCGGCGATGTGGTTTTCCTTGATCAGGAATGCGTCGTACAGACCGATGCGATGGTTGTGGCAGCCGCCGCAGGTCACCGCGTATTTCTGCGCCAGTCGCAGACCCGGCAGGGTTTTGCGGGTGTCGAGCAGTTTGACCTGAGTGGTGCCGACGAAATCGGCAAGGTACTGCGCGCGCGTGGCTACGCCGGACAGCAGTTGCAGGAAATTCAGCGCACTGCGTTCACCGGTCAGCAGCGAACGAGCCGGGCCTTCCAGGTGAAACAGCGGCTGATTGGGCTTGACCCGTTCACCATCGACCACTTGCCAATGCACTGCCACCCGCGGATCGAGCTGACGAAACACGGCATCAACCCACGCCGTACCGCAGATGACGGCGTCGTCGCGCGTAATGATGGTGGCTTTGGCCAAGCGTTCGGCCGGGATCAGTTGCGCGGTGATGTCGCCGCTGCCGATGTCTTCGAGCAACGCACGGCGCACGTTGGCTTCGATTTCGGCGGTCAAATCGGCGAGACGTAGATTCGGCATAACGGGCTCCACAAACAAAGTGGTTCGATTATAGGGGCATGGCATGAGCCAACCCAAGACGAGAACACGCGTGCTTGCCTGCATCCGGTCGATTTTCTTTGAGCAAACCGCGCTCAGACATGGTCACTGAGGGGGCATAGGGGAAACCCTGACGGCTATGGCGTCGGGTACACGTTATGAAAGATAATCCGCCTTGCATTTGACGTCATAGCTTTGACGTGCAATGCGGCCAAAGTTGTTGAGACCTGTGGGAGCGAGCTTGCTCGCGAAAGCGCAGTGTCAGTCACCAACGATGTCACTGACCGATCGCCTTCGCGAGCAAGCTCGCTCCCACAGGAGGCTTATGTTGAAAGTGACCGAACGAATCACCGTTTCAGGAGGCTTGGATGCACAACGACGGGAAAGTGGTGCCTTTGCACAAAGGCACTGCCGATCAGGCGAATCACTCGCCGCTCGCCCGCCTGCCTGTGATTCTGCTTCAGGTTCGCGACAAGGCTGCCCAGCAACTGCGCCACGGTTTGCAGGAGCTGTTCGATAACGCCGACGACACGCTGTTCGAAATGGCCGACCGGGCGCGCAACGACGTCGAACAGAATATTTTTTTCGAAGCCATGCGCGACCTGCGCCTCAAGCGCAAAAACATCGAGCGCGGTTTTCTTGAGCAATTCTTTGAAGCTTTCGTTGGCCTGACGCAATACGACCCCACGCACAACACGCTGCCCCATGCCCTGATATATGACGAGTTGGCGCCACGCAGCGACGACATGGAGCGCAGCGTGGCGGTCGAGACCATGGTCGGTCGCGTACTCAAGCGTGACGGCTTCGCCCTCGATCAACTGACTGCGCGGCTTAACGCGCTACTCGGCAATACCCTCGACGATCAACACAACCCGCTCGGCCCGGCGATGCTCTGCGAGTTTTTCCTCCAGGCCGGGCGCAACCTGGGCGTGGAAATCAAGGTCAAGCTGATCCTGCTCAAACTGTTCGAACGTTATGTCTTGGCCGATACCGAACAGCTTTACGCCGAAGCCAATCAATTGTTGCTCGCCACCGGTGTGTTGCCCGAGTTGAAGGCCGCCCCGGCGCGGCGCGCCATTGATCGTGCGATCGCCAGTGTGAACAACGATGAAAGCGACGATACGCCGCCCGTCGATGAAGGCGTGCAGGAGGTCTTCGCCGCGCTGCAGCAATTGCTCGCGCACGTGCGTGGCAGTGTCGCGCCGACGCTGGAACCCAGCCTTGCCGCGCAACCGATTTCCACCCGCGACCTGCTCCGTCTGCTCTCGCATTTGCAACAATACGTACCGGCGCTGGCGGCACAGGATGACTTCGATCTGCGCAATCAGCTCGAACAACTGCTGACCCGCGTCAGCGTCAGAAGTGGCAAATCGCGGATCGTCGGCGATGCGGATGAAGACGTGATCAACCTGATCGCGATGGTCTTCGACTGCATTCTTGAAGACCGCAATGTGCCGGATTCGCTCAAGGCTCTGATCGCGCGGTTGCAGATCCCGATGCTGAAGGTCGCGGTGCTCGACAAGAGTTTCTTCAGTCGCACCACCCATCCGGCGCGGCGCCTGCTCAACGAAATCGCCGAGGCGGCGATGGGCTGGGGCGACTGCGACGGTGAGGCGCGCGACAGCTTGTACCTGCGTATCGAGCAAGTGGTGCAGCGCCTTCTCACTGACTTTGTTGATGATCCGGCGATTTTCTCTGAGTTGCTCGCCGATTTCCTCGCGTTCACCAGCGACGAACGCCGCCGCAGCGAGCTACTTGAACAGCGTCTGCGTGACGCCGAAGAAGGGCGGGCAAAAACCGAGTTGGCCCGGCACCGGGTCGAGCGGGCGTTGAATCAAGCATTGCTGGGTAAAACGCTGCCGCCCTCGGTGCTCACCTTCGTCCAGGACGCCTGGAGCAAAGTACTCCTGCTGACCTGCCTCAAGCATGGCGATCAGTCAGCCGAATGGCAGGCCGACGTGCTAACCATGGAGCAACTGATCTGGAGTGTGCAGCGTCATGAAGACACTGAATCCAGTCTGCGCTTGCTGGCACTGGTGCCGGGGTTGCTCAAGTCGCTGCGTGATGGTCTGAGCAGTTCGGCGTTTGACCCCTTCGCCACCAGCGAATTTTTCAGTGAGCTGGAAGCCCTGCATGTGCAGGTGCTTGAGCGTTCCGTCGAGGTGGATCAAGCAACGCCAATGATCGAGGTGTCGCAGCAGATCGTGCTGCAAACCGCTGACGAGGGCAGCGCGGTGTTGACGTCGGTTCGTTTGCCTCACGACGCCGCCGGTTTGCGTCAGGTCGAACAACTGCGTCTGGGCAGTTGGGTAGCTTTTCGAGAGGATGATGAAAACAGCCTGCGATGCAAGCTCGCGGCCATCATCGAAGCCACTGGCAAGTACGTGTTCGTCGATCGCACCGGGATGAAGGTGCTGGAACGCAGCCGCATTGCGCTGGCCGTGGAATTCCAGCGTGGCACGGCGCGTGCGCTGGACGATACCTTGCTGTTCGACCGCGCACTCGAATCGGTGCTGGGCAATCTGCGGCGACTCAATCGCGGCAAGTGATCGCGCGCCGGGGGCCGATCACGGCATACTGGGCGCCAACACAGTCGGCGTTGAAGGAATCGGTATGCAGTTGGATCCCGCTAGCGGGTGGTGTCACGGGGTGCAGGTCTGCCCATCGCCCAACTTCAATGAGCGCCCTGCGGGCGAAATTTCCCTGTTGGTGATCCACAACATCAGTTTGCCGCCGGCGCAGTTCGCCACGGGCAAGGTGCAGGAATTTTTCCAGAATCGTCTGGATGTCACTGAACATCCCTACTTTGCAGGGATCGCTGACCTGCGCGTCTCGGCGCATTTTCTGATCGAACGTGACGGCAAGATCACCCAGTTTGTCTCCTGTCTTGAGCGGGCGTGGCATGCGGGTGTTTCGATTTTCGAAGGGCGCGAAACCTGTAACGATTTTTCCGTGGGCATCGAGCTTGAAGGCACCGATGATCTGCCGTTCACCGACGCGCAATATCAGGCGTTGACGGCGTTGACCCGCCAGTTGCAGACAGCATTTCCGGCGATCACCGGCGCCCGCATTTGTGGGCACAGCGACATAGCACCCGGGCGTAAGACCGATCCTGGCCCGGCATTCGACTGGGCGCGTTACCGCGCAGCCCTGGCACAAGAGGAAGGACAATGAGTTTTCTGGTGTTACTGCTGGCGCTGTGGATCGAGAAGTTTTCGGCCCTGCGTCATCGGGTTCAACGCGATGGCGGATGGATCCGCGAACTGAACAAACTCGAAACTGGCGAGCGGTTGGGCAAACAACCCTGGCTGGTGCTGACGATTCTGGTGCTGTTTCCAGTGGCGTTGCTGGCGCTGTTGCTTTTGGTGCTGGAGCCGGTGGCTTACGGCTTGCTGGCGTTGCCGGTGCATTTACTGGTGGTGATTTACAGTCTGGGGCGCGGCGACTTGCTCGGCGGTCTCGGGCCGTTTCGCGATGCCTGGCGTCGTGAGGATCTGCAAGCCGCAGCGCATGTGGCCAAGCGTGATCTGAATATTTGCGCCGACAGCGGCGAGCAGTTGCTCGAGCGTGTGCAGGGGCATCTGCTGTGGCAGGCCTACCAGAGCTTTTTTGCGGTGATCTTCTGGTATTTCGTGCTCGGCCCCGTGGCAGCGCTGGCGTATCGCCTGCTGGCACTGGCGCAGGAACACGGCCAGAACCCGGCGCTGGTCGAGCGCGCCGCGCAAATGCGGCATGCCTTTGACTGGCTGCCGGTACGCTTGCTGGCCGCGAGTCTGGCGCTGGTCGGCAACTTTGTCGCGGTCAGCCGGGTGATGCTGCATGAATTGCTCAACTGGAACATCAGCGCTGCGCAGCTGATCAACCGAGTCGGTTTGGCGGCGGGTGAAATTCCACCTCCCGTGGTCGGGCCGGACGGCATCAACACCCTCGATTGCCTGTGGGAACTGCTGCTGCGTGCGGCGGTGCTGTGGTATGCCGGGTTTGCCTTGTGGACAGTTTTGATCCACTGATTTAAGCAAGATCAAAAGATCGCAGCCTGCGGCAGCTCCTACGAGGAGATCTGTGTGTCGCGGGCTGCTATGTCGTTAACCTTAAGTTACAAAACCTCCCTTCGATTTGAGCTATACAGAGATGGCGCCCGATAGTGGCTATCTACTGTCGCCCCGCGCCTGCCAATAAAAACAAGAAAAAAACCAAGGGAGACTTCCAGTGAAGAGCTTGCTCTATCCCGCCGTCTCGCTGATGAACCGTCTGAGCTTCGGCATGAAGTTCAGCCTGATCAGCGTGCTGTTCCTGGTGCCGATGCTGGTGACCAATTTCTATCTGGTGCGCGATTCCTATCGCGAATTCCAGGGCACCCGTGTCGAGCTGCAAAGCCTTGATCTGCTGGGCAGCAGCCTGGCCTTGCGCCGGGATCTGGAAACCCTCAACAATCTTGTGCAGATCAACGTCACCCTCGGCCAGTCCGGCAAGGCCGGGAATGTCGAGTCGCAAATCACCACCCTCGAACAAGCAGTTCTGGCGCGTCTCCAAGGGTTGGTCGCAATGACCGACGATCCCGAGCAGATCAAAGTATTCAATGGCAAACGCGATGAAATGATCGTCGCGTTCAAGGCCCAGCAAACGGAAAATTCGCTGCAGAGCAAAAGCGCGTTGATCGGCAAATTGTTGGCCAGTGCGCAGATTTTCAGCCAGATCATCACCAGTCAGGCCGGGCTGAGCCGCGACAACCAGAGCGATATCCGTCAGCTCAGCGAACTGATCACCCTGATCACGCCGAGCGTCACGCAAACCCTCGGCGAAGGCCGAGCCATGGGCTCGTATTCATTGGGCCAGGGGTTTCTCAACAGCTCTTCAAGCACCCGTTTCGATGAGCTGCTGGTGCAGATCGAAAAACTCCAGGCCGAGTACGGTCTGAAACTGCAGGACGCCCTCGGCTCCAGCAAGGCCGCGCGGGACAACCTCAGCGCGGCGGCCGACAGCAGCAAGGCCTCGCTGAAACAGGCCAGCGAACTGTTCGAAGAACAGGTGGTGATGGCTGACACCCTCGATGCGCCGTGGCAGGCGTTTTACGATCAGGTCACCGGGCTGATCGACAGGACTTACCAGCTCAACGACGCCACGCTGAAATTCCTCGATACTCAACTACAGCAACGTCTGGCGCAGAACCGCACGCACATGGTCTTGCAGGCGGTGGCGCTGACGGTGGTGTTCGTGCTGATTTTCTATCTCTACGGTGGTTTCTACGCCTCGACCCGCACCACGCTTAAACGCTTGGGCGCGATGATGGACAGGGTCGCGGCGGGTGACATGACGGTCAACTTCAAAGCTAACAGCCAGGATGAACTCGGCGAGTTGGGCGAAGTGTTCAACGGTACGGTGAAGAAGATTCACGACTTGATCGAGCGGGTGGGGCAGACCGTCGGCGAGGTCGAGCGCCAGGCCGGGCAAGTTGAAAATGTCTCTGCGCAAAGCAATCAGGCAGTGGCGGGCCAACGGACGCAGATCGAGCAAGTGGCGACGGCGATGAACCAGATGTCGGCGACCTCACTGGAAGTGGCGCGCAGTGCAGCCGCAGCCGTCAGCAGTGCCCACAGTGTGAATGACGAGACCATCAGCGGTCGCGGCCTGGTCGAGTCGCAGCAGGGCAGCATTGCTGCGCTGGCCAGCGAAATCGACCAGTCGGTGCGGGTCATCAACCAGTTGGCCAGCGACAGCCAGTCGATCAGCCGCGTGCTGGAAGTGATCAAGAGCATCGCCGAACAGACCAACTTGCTGGCGCTCAACGCCGCGATCGAAGCGGCGCGTGCCGGCGAGCAGGGACGTGGTTTTGCCGTGGTCGCCGACGAAGTGCGCACCCTGGCCAAACGCACCCAGCAATCGACCGAAGAGATTGAGCAGATGATCGCCAAGCTGCACGGCGGCGTCGGGGCGGCGGTGAAAGCCATGGGTGTCAGCCATCAGATGGCCAATGGCACCGTCGGGCAATCGGAGAAGGTTCAGCAGGCGCTGGAAAATATCCTCGGGGCTGTGGGAATGATCGTCGATCAGAACCAACAGATCGCCGCTGCCGTTGAGCAGCAAACAGCGGTGGCCCATGACATCGATCAGAACATCGTCGAAATCAACCGCGCCGGCGAGCGCACGGCGCAGGGTGCGCACCAGACCGAAGATGCCAGCCGTGCGCTGTCAGCCCAAGTTGTTGAGCTTAAACAACTGATCAGCGCGTTCCGCGTCTGAGTCGTACATACCAGCTGCGCGAGCGAGCCTGCTCGCGAATGCAATCTGTCAGTGACATCTCTGTCACCTGACACACCGCCTTCGCGAGCAGGCTCGCTCCCACAGGGTTTCGCGTTTTGTCAGAACTCTTTGTAGTACTTTTTCAGTTCCGGCCGTAAGCCCAATCCTGTTTCTCTGCAGACTCTGGCATTTCCCCAGCAATGAGCCAGTATCCATACCCAATCGTTCGTGTAGAGGAGGCCGCTCATGTCTGTCGCAAACTTGGGAGTCCAGGGCCATTGTGCTCATTGTCAGACCACGCTGGCGCTCAGGCCCTGGCAGCTAAATGCCATCTCGATTAATGAACCGTTCACCTGCGAGCATTGCCAGCAAACGCTGGAATTGCGTTGCCCGCAACAGATCAAACGCTTCAAGTCCCTCGATTCACTGGCGCTGCTGCGTTTCAGCGCTTCGGTGACGGTGTGCACCGCGCTGCTGGTGGCGTTGGTGATGGAGTGGGTGGGGCTTCTGAGTGTCACCGAACAACTGAACGCTTCACTGATCACGATCTTCGTGTACTTCGTGGTCGTCCGTTATGCACGTCAGCGTCAGCATCTGACGCTGATTCTGGAGGCCGCCAAGGCGCACGCCGACTGATTACCAGCCGAATATCTCGCAGCTATTGGCGGTACTGGCCATGGCCAGTTGTTGCGGGCTGATCTTCATCAGTTCGGCCAACGCCTGACAAATTGCCGGCAAGTGCACCGGGCTGTTGCGCTGGCCGGGAAACATGACAGGCGCCATGTCCGGTGAATCGGTTTCCAGCACGATCGATTCCAGCGGCAGTTCCGCCAGCACCCGATGCATGCGCAACGCTTGCGGCCAGGTCGGCGCGCCGCCCAGACCCAGTTTGAAACCGAGTTTGATGTACTCCCGCGCCTCTTCACGGCTACCGGCAAAGGCGTGGATGATCCCTGCGCGTTGGAGCTTGAAGCGCTTGAGCGTCGCGATCACTGCCGCGTGGCTGCGGCGCACATGGATCAGCGCTGGTAATTCGAAGTCAGCGGCCAATTGCAGCTGCGCTTCGAACAGCGCCTGTTGCCGCTCGCGGTCGAGGGTTTCGATGAAGTAATCCAGACCGATCTCGCCCACCGCACACAACTGCCGATGACCGCGTAATCGAGTCAGCCAATCACCAAGCGCCGACAAATCTTCGGGACGATGCTGATCGAGATAAACCGGGTGCAGGCCGAATGCCGCGTACAAATCGGCATCGCTCTGCACCAGATCCCACACCCGTTGCCAATTACCTTCAAAGACGCCCAACACCACCATCCGCCGCACCCCGAGGGCGCGGCTCTCGGCAAGCAACGCCGGGCGATCGGCATCAAAGTCGGGGAAGTCGAGGTGGGTGTGACTGTCGATCAGCTCCACGGCTCAGTCCTGGTGGATACGCTGCTTGAAGGTCCGCGCGATGGCCTGCACACCGGGCTTGTACTCCGACTGTTCGACAGCGGCCAGCGCCAGTTCCAGCGCCTTGTCGGCAATCAACTGGTGCTGCTGGGCCATGGCGTTGACCGGCAGCGGCAGGAAATCCAGCAACTGCGTATCGCCGAAGGTGCCGAGGCGCAGCGGCCGCGATTTCAGCGGGAAGTCATGCAGCGCATCGAACACGCCCTGCAGCAGCACGTAGGACGTAGTCACCAACGCATCGGGCAAATGCCCCAGACGTTGCAGGAGTTCTTCCATCAATTGCTTGCCGCATTCACGGCTGAAGGATTCCGCATGCTCGACCAGCACTTCGCCTTTGAAGTCGACCAGCGCCTCTTTGAAACCGGCGGCACGTTCCTGGCTGATGCTCAGTTCCGGACGGGCGCCGAGCAGTACGATCTGCTTCGGTTGCGGATCGAGCAGGCTCTGGGTGAGGTGCAGACTGGCTTCGCGGTCGTCACTGATCACCGAGCAGAAATGCTCCGGCTCCATGACCCGGTCGATGGCGATGATCGGCGTGCCCTTGGCCTGCAACTGGCGATAGCTGTCATCGCCGGCCGGCAGGCAACTGGCAACGATCAGCGCATCGCAACGGCGCGCGCGGAAAAGTTGCAGCAACTGCCGCTCGCTGTCCGGAGCATCATCGGAACTGGCGATCAGCAATTGATAGCCACGCGCTCGTGCACCTTGTTCGAGCAGTTTGGCGATCCGCGCGTAACTGGGGTTTTCCAGATCCGGCAGAATAAAGCCCAGCGTGCGCGTATGCCGACTGCGCAGCCCGGCCGCTTGAGGGTTTGGCGTGAAGCCGTGCAGATCGACCACCGCCCGCACCCGCTCGACGGTGGCGTTGCTGATGCGTTGCTGTTCGGCCTTGCCGTTGATGACGTAGCTGGCGGTGGTCACGGACACTCCGGCCAACCGCGCGATATCACTGAGTTTCAACCCGGGATTTCCTTGTTTATTCGAGCTTGCCGCGACATTTTCGCCAATCCTACCCGATTAGGGCAGGCGACTATTGTCGCAGCGCATCCGACAAGTTGGACTTCAAGGATGGGACATTATCGAGTAACGTGCCGATCAATCTAGATTAAACGTTTCAGCAAGCGTATTTTCTACGTTTTAGACGCCTTTGGCCGGTGCTGCCGTGAAACCGCCAAAACTGCCGCCGAAAAGCAAAGCGGCAGAGCGCCTAAGCTGCAACCATCCAAAACAATACCTGGCACTCATACAGCGCCAAAAAGGAGATCGCATGCTCGAGCTCACTATAGAGCAGATATCCATGGGCCAATCGGCTGTGGATAAACCCGCTGCCCTGCAACTGCTGGCCAATCACCTGGTGGCCGATGGTCTGGTCGCCGACGGCTACCTCGCCGGATTGCAGGCCCGGGAAGCCCAGGGCTCGACCTTTCTCGGTCAAGGTATTGCCATTCCCCACGGAACGCCGGAAACCCGCGATCAGGTGTTCGCCACCGGCGTGCGCCTGATGCAGTTCCCGGAAGGCGTGGATTGGGGCGATGGCCAGATCGTTTATCTGGCGATTGGCATCGCTGCCAAATCCGACGAACACCTGCGCCTGCTGCAACTGCTGACCCGTGCCCTCGGCGAGACCGATCTGGGCCAGGCTTTGCGTCGTGCGAGTTCGCCTGAAGCGCTGCTGAAACTGCTGCAAGGCGCGCCGCAGGAGCTGGCGCTGGATGCTCAGATGATTGGCCTCGGCGTCTCCGCCGATGATTTCGAAGAGCTTGTCTGGCGTGGCGCGCGTCTGTTGCGTCAGGCCGATTGTGTGAGCAACGGTTTTGCCGGTGTGTTGCAGCAGGTCGAAGCGCTGCCGCTGGGTGATGGTTTGTGGTGGTTGCACAGCGAGCAAACCGTGAAGCGTCCGGGGCTGGCGTTCGTGACGCCGGACAAACCGATGCGCTACCTCGGTCAGCCGCTCAGCGGCCTGTTCTGCCTGGCCAGCCTTGGCGAAGCGCATCAGGCGTTGCTTGAACGCCTGTGTGCGTTGCTCATCGAAGGTCGCGGCCATGAACTGGGCCGCGCCACCAGCAGCCGCAAAGTTCTCGAAGTGCTTGGCGGTGAATTACCCGCCGACTGGCCGAGCGCACGCATTGCCCTGGCCAATGCCCACGGTTTGCACGCGCGTCCGGCGAAGATCCTCGCGCAACTGGCGAAGAGTTTTGACGGCGAGATTCGCGTGCGCATCGTCGACGGTCAGGACAGCGCCGTGTCGGTGAAGAGTTTGAGCAAACTGCTCAGCCTTGGCGCCCGTCGTGGTCAGGTGCTGGAGTTGATCGCCGAGCCGAGTATCGCCGCTGATGCCTTGCCGGCGTTGCTCGCCGCTATCGAAGAAGGCCTCGGTGAAGAAGTCGAGCCGCTGCCGGCCATCAGCCCGCAACGCGAAGTGATCGCCGACATCGCCGAAGTGGTCGTCGCCCCGGCCTCCGGCAGCCAGTTGCAAGCAATCCCCGCTGCCCCCGGCATCGCCATTGGCCCGGCACACATCCAAGTGCAGCAAACCATCGATTATCCGCTGCGGGGCGAGTCCGCTGCCGGTGAACGCGAACGCCTCAAGCAAGCGCTGAGTGACGTGCGCAGTGACATTCAGGGTCTGATCGAACGCAGCAAAGCCAAAGCCATCCGCGAGATCTTCATCACCCATCAGGAAATGCTCGACGACCCGGAACTCACCGACGAAGTCGACACTCGCCTCAAGCAGGGCGAAAGCGCCGAAGCGGCGTGGATGGCGGTGATCGAAGCAGCGGCCAAACAACAGGAGTCGCTGCAGGACGCGTTGCTCGCAGAGCGCGCTGCGGATCTGCGTGACATCGGTCGCCGCGTACTGGCGCAACTGTGTGGCGTGCAAACTGCGAGCGAACCCGAGCAACCGTACATTTTGGTGATGGATGAGGTCGGCCCGTCCGACGTCGCGCGTCTGGACCCGGCGCGCGTGGCGGGGATTCTCACCGCACGCGGCGGCGCCACCGCGCACAGTGCCATCGTAGCGCGAGCCCTCGGGATTCCTGCGCTGGTCGGCGCTGGAGGAGCGGTGTTGTTGCTGGCGCCGGGCACACCGTTGCTGCTCGACGGTCAACGCGGTCGTCTTCACGTCGACGCCGATGCCGCGACCCTGCAACGCGCCACCGAAGAACGCGACACCCGCGAACAACGCCTGAAGATTGCTGCCGAACAACGCCACCAACCGGCGCACACCACCGACGGTCACGCGGTCGAAGTGTTCGCCAACATTGGCGAAAGCGCTGGTGTGATCAGCGCGGTGGAGCAGGGCGCCGAAGGCATCGGTCTGCTGCGCACCGAACTGATTTTCATGGCCCATCCACAAGCGCCGGACGAGGCCACGCAAGAAGCCGAATACCGCCGCGTGCTCGATGGTCTCGCCGGGCGGCCGTTGGTGGTGCGCACGCTGGACGTCGGCGGCGACAAACCGCTGCCGTATTGGCCGATCGCCAAAGAAGAAAACCCGTTCCTCGGCGTGCGCGGCATTCGCCTGACTTTGCAGCGCCCGCAGATCATGGAAGCGCAACTGCGCGCCTTGCTGCGTTCGGCGGACAACCGTCCGCTGCGCATCATGTTCCCGATGGTCGGCAGCGTCGAAGAATGGCGTCAGGCCCGCGACATGACCGAACGTTTGCGTCTGGAAATCCCGGTCGCCGACCTGCAACTGGGGATCATGATCGAAGTGCCGTCCGCCGCTTTGCTCGCGCCGGTGCTGGCCAAGGAAGTCGATTTCTTCAGCGTCGGCACCAACGACCTGACGCAATACACCCTGGCCATCGACCGTGGCCATCCGACCCTGTCGGCGCAGGCTGACGGTTTGCACCCGGCGGTGCTGCAACTGATCGACATCACCGTGCGCGCGGCCCATGCCCACGGCAAGTGGGTCGGTGTTTGCGGTGAGTTGGCGGCGGATCCGCTGGCGGTGCCGGTCCTGGTCGGCCTCGGTGTCGATGAACTCAGTGTCTCCGGGCGCAGCATTGCTGAAGTGAAAGCACGCATCCGCGAACTCAGCCTGTCCGAGGCGCAAACCCTTGCTCAACAGGCCCTGGCCGTGGGCAGCGCGAATGAAGTGCGCGCATTAGTGGAGGCCCTGTAATGGCCAAGATTCTTACCCTGACCCTCAACCCGGCGCTCGACCTTACCGTCGAACTGCCACGGCTGGAGGCCGGTCAGGTCAATCGCAGCGACGAGATGCACACACACGCCGCCGGCAAAGGCGTGAACGTCGCGCAAGTGCTGGCCGACCTTGGTCATCAACTGACGGTCAGTGGGTTTCTCGGTGAAGACAACCTGCAAGCGTTCGAAACGTTGTTCGCTAAGCGCGGTTTTGTCGACGCGTTTATCCGTGTGCCGGGCGAGACGCGCAGCAACATCAAAGTCGCCGAACAGGATGGCCGCATCACCGACATCAACGGCCCGGGGCCGGTGGTCGACGCCGCCGCGCAGCAGGCGTTGCTCGAGCGTCTGCTGCAGATTGCACCGGGTCACGATGCGGTGGTGGTTGCCGGCAGTTTGCCGCGTGGCGTCACCGCGCAGTGGTTGCGTGAACTGATCGAACGGCTCAATCAGCTCGGTCTGAAAGTTGCCCTCGACTCCAGCGGCGAAGCGTTGCGCGAAGCTTTGAAAGCCAGTCCGTGGCTGATCAAACCAAACACCGAAGAACTCGCCGACGCCCTCGGTTGCGACGTGGTTTCGCACGCGGCGGAAGCGCAAGCAGCGGCGCGCTTGCATGCCCAAGGCATCGAGCACGTGGTGATTTCCCACGGTGCTGACGGCGTGAACTGGTTCAGCGTCGGTTCGGCGCTGCACGCCACGCCACCGAAAGTCAGCGTTGCCAGCACGGTCGGTGCCGGTGATTCGTTGCTGGCCGGCATGCTCCACGGTTTACTCAGCGCCGACACGCCTGAACAAACCCTGCGCACCGCCACCGCGATTGCCGCGATGGCGGTGACCCAGATCGGTTTCGGCATCAACGACGCTGCGCAACTGGCGCAGCTCGAACAGGGCGTGCGCGTGCGTCCCCTGACAGAACAATAAGAGGGTTTGTGATGAAATTAGCCATTGTTACGGCTTGCCCGAACGGCATGGTCACCAGTGTGCTGTGCGCGCGTTTGCTTGATGCGGCGGCGCAGCGTCAGGGCTGGAGCACCAGCGTTGAAGTGGTCGATGCAGCGCACCCTGAGCGCGAGTTGTCGGCGGCGACCATTGCCGCGGCCGAGTGGGTTTTGCTGGTTACCACCGGCGCGGTCGACATGACGCGTTTTGTCGGTAAACGTGTTTTCCAGATTGCCCCGGCGCAGGCGTTGCAGGATGTTGAAGCGGTGCTGCGTCGTGGCGCTGAAGAGGCTGAAGTTTACGTCGCCAGCGCGGCTGCACCGGTCGCTGATGCGCCACGTGCACCGCGCATCGTCGCGATTACCGCCTGCCCGACCGGTGTCGCCCACACCTTCATGGCCGCCGAAGCCTTGCAGCAAACCGCCAAGCGTCTGGGCTATGAATTGCAGGTCGAAACCCAAGGCTCGGTGGGTGCGAAAACTCCGTTGAGCGCAGCGGCGATTGCCGAGGCAGACGTGGTGTTGCTGGCGGCGGATATCGAAGTTGCCACCGAGCGTTTCGCTGGCAAGAAAATCTATCGTTGCGGCACTGGCATTGCGTTGAAGCAGTCCGAAGCCACGCTGAAAAAAGCCTTGGCCGAAGGTGCTGTGGAAAGCGCGGCGAGCGACGGCAAGGCACCGGCCAAGCAAGAGAAGACCGGCGTCTATAAACACCTGCTGACCGGCGTGTCGTTCATGCTGCCGATGGTGGTGGCCGGCGGGTTGATGATCGCGCTGTCCTTTATGTTCGGCATCACAGCGTTCAAGGAAGAAGGCACGCTGGCCGCTGCACTGATGCAGATCGGCGGCGAGACCGCGTTCAAGTTGATGGTGCCGCTGCTGGCGGGTTACATCGCCTATTCGATCGCCGACCGGCCGGGCCTGGCGCCGGGGATGATTGGTGGTTTGCTGGCGAGCACCTTGGGCGCTGGTTTTATCGGCGGCATCGTCGCCGGTTTTATCGCCGGTTACGTGGCGAAGGCGATCAGCCGTTATGTCGCTTTGCCGCAGAGTCTCGAAGCGCTGAAACCGATCCTGATCATCCCGCTGTTCGCCAGCCTGATTACCGGTCTGGTGATGATTTACGTGGTCGGCAAACCGGTTGCCGGGATGCTCGGCGCGCTCACGCATTTCCTCGATAGCATGGGCACCACCAACGCGATTCTGCTTGGCGTGCTGCTCGGCGGCATGATGTGCGTCGACCTCGGCGGGCCGATCAACAAAGCGGCGTATGCGTTTTCGGTCGGGCTACTGGCTTCGCAGAGTTATGCGCCGATGGCTGCGACCATGGCGGCGGGCATGGTGCCGCCGATTGGCCTGGGTATCGCTACGTTTATTGCGCGGCGCAAGTTTGCCCAGACCGAGCGCGAGGCGGGGAAAGCGGCGTTGGTGCTGGGTTTGTGCTTTATTTCCGAAGGGGCGATTCCGTTTGCCGCGAAAGACCCGTTGCGGGTGATCCCGGCGAGCATCGCCGGCGGTGCGCTGACCGGTGCTCTGTCGATGTATTTCGGCTGCAAACTGATGGCGCCGCACGGTGGCTTGTTTGTGTTGGCGATTCCGAATGCGATCAATCATGCGTTGCTGTATTTGCTGGCGATTGTCGCGGGGAGTTTGTTGACGGCTGTGGTCTATGCGACGGTCAAACGCCCGGAAGCCGTCGAGCTGGCCCTGGAACCCGCCAAGGCTTAACAGACACCGCAAAACCCCTGTAGGAGTGAGCCTGCTCGCGATATCGGTCTGTCAGTGACATGAGTGTTGGCTGATACACCGCTATCGCGAGCAGGCTCACTCCTACAATGGGTTCTGCGGTGTGTCTGGTGTCATGTGTGTTTCATGATCGCGTGCTTAAGTTTTCCTTTTTCAGGGAGAACACCATGAGCGATTTCAACCCCGGTCGCCGGCGTGTCATGCAAGTCGTTGGCGCCGGTCTGCTGATGCCAAGTCTGGCACCGGCGGTGATTGCCTCGGTCAAGGACCGCCCGCAGTTGACCGATGGCGTGCAGTCCGGCGACCTGCAAGGCGACCGCGCGATGATCTGGAGCCGCAGCGATCGCCCGGCGCATATGGTGGTCGAGTGGGACACCCGCAGCCAGTTTCGCCATCCACGCCGATTGGTCTCGGCCCTCGCCGATGCCCGCAGCGACTTCACCGCCCGCGTTGAACTGACCGGGCTGCCCGCCGATCAGGCAATTTTCTATCGGGTGTATTTCAAGGACGCCCGCACCGGCGTTGCCAGCGAACCTTGGCTTGGCCACCTGCGCAGCGCTCCGACGGCGCGGCGCAATATTCGTTTCGTCTGGAGCGGCGACACCGTCGGCCAGGGCTTCGGCATCAACCCGGACATCGGCGGCATGCGCATCTACGAAGCGATGCGCCTGCGTTTGCCGGACTTCTTTATCCACAGTGGTGACACCATCTATGCCGACGGCCCGGTGCCCGCTCAACTGACCACCGAAAACGGTCGGGTGTGGCGCAACCTCACCACTGAAGCCAAGAGCAAAGTCGCGCAGACCCTCGACGACTATCGCGGCAACTACCGCTACAACCTGATGGACGAAAACATCCGCCGCTTCAACGCCGAGGTGCCGCAGATCTGGCAGTGGGACGACCATGAAGTGGTCAACAACTGGTCGCCGGGCAAGCAGCTCGACGAGCGTTATCAGGAAAAAGATATCCACACCCTGGTCGGGCGCGCACGCGCGGCGTGGCTGGAATATTCACCGATGCGCTTACAGACTGCCGACGGCGGCGGGCGGATTTATCGCAAGTTGAGCTATGGGCCGATGCTCGATGTGTTCGTGCTCGACATGCGCAGTTATCGCGGCGCCAATGACGACAACCTCGGCGCGGCGAAACCGTTTCTCGGGCGTGAGCAATTGGACTGGCTCAAGCGCGGTTTGAAGAAGTCGAAAGCGCAATGGAAGGTCATCGCCGCCGACATGCCAATCGGCCTGGGTGTGCCGGATGGCGAGGTCAGCCCGGGTGTCGCGCGTTGGGAAGCGGTGGCTAACGGTGATCCGGGACCGGCGCAGGGGCGCGAGGTGGAAATCGCCGAATTGCTCGGTTATCTGCGTGCGCAGCAGGTGCGCAATTTCGTCTTCCTCACGGCGGATGTGCATTACTGCGCGGCGCATCACTATCACCCGGATCGCGCGGCGTTTCAGGATTTCGAACCGTTCTGGGAGTTTGTTGCGGGGCCGTTGAATGCCGGGAGCTTTGGGCCGAATCCGCTGGATAAAACCTTTGGCCCTGAGGTGGTGTTCGAGAAGGCGCCGCCGGTGCAGAACGCGTCGCCGTTTGCCGGGTTTCAGTTTTTTGGCGAGGTGAATATTGAAGGGGGGAGTGGGGAGATGAGCGTGGTGTTGCGGGATTTGAATGGGGTGGCGGTTTTTGAGAAGAAGTTGCAGCCGGTTTGAAGATCAAGAGCGACCCTCACCCCAGCCCTCTCCCGGAGGGAGAGGGGGCCGATCGAGGTGTCTGAAGAGGTACGTCGACCTGAAAGACCGAGTCGATTATGAGATTGGACACAAAGACTTTCTCTCGATTATGGATTCGGTAGAGGACGTTCAGGTCGGCTTATAGCGTGGATCTCCCCCAATCAGCCCCCTCTCCCGGAGGGAGAGGGGGCCGATCGAGGTGACTGAAGAGGTACGTCGACCTGAAAGATCGAGTCGATTATGAGATCAGCACAAAGCCTTTCTCGATTATGGATTCGGTGAGGGACGTTCAGGTCGGTGTATAGCGTGAATCTCGCAAGGTCAGTCCCCTCTCCCTTTGGGAGAGGGCTAGGGTGAGGGGCTTTTAATAGACATCACGCCGATATCGACCCTGCTCAATCAACCGCTCTACTTCGGCACTGCCGAGGATGTCGTTTAGCGCTTGATCAACCCCCGAAGCCATCCCCTGAAGGCTGCCGCAGATATAAATAACCGCCCCGTCCGCCAGCCATTTCTTCAACTCACCCGCCGATTCACGCAAGCGATCCTGCACATAAATCTTCTCGGCCTGATCCCGCGAAAACGCCAGATCCAGCCGCTCCAGATCACCATTGATCAACCACTCTTCCAGCTCCGCGCGGCAGAGGAAATCGTGTTGACGATTACGCTCGCCAAACACCAGCCACTGGCGCTGCTGACCATCGGCAATCCGCGCCTTGAGCAAACTGCGCAGTCCTGCGATGCCGGTGCCGTTGCCCAGCAGAATCATCGGCAACGGCTCGTTCGGCAGATGGAAACCACTGTTGCGCCGCACCCGCAGGCTGATGCTGCCGCCCACCGGCGCGTGCTCGGTCAGCCAGCCAGAACCGATGCCAAGGGTGCCATCGGCATGCTGTTCCTGGCGCACGATCAACTCCAGCACACCATCGGCGGCAATCGAGGCGATCGAGTATTCGCGCATGGCCAGCGGCACCATCGCGTCGACCAGTGATTGCGCGTGCAGGCCGACCAGATGGGCGCGATGCTCGGGCAATTGGCGCGAGGCCAGTGCCACTTCCAGCGGCTCGTCGAGGCCGTTGATTTTCACTGGGGTTTCACCGCGAATGCCGAGGCCGTCGAGGAAATGCTCGATGGCCCACGGGCAGTTGCGCGGCAGCACCTCCACCAGATCGCCGGCCAGCCAACTGCTGGTGTTCGGTGCGTTCAAGCCCAACAGATAAACCGGTGCGCCGCTGCTGTCCGGGTTCATCAATTCGCGGCGGGTCAGCGTCCAGTTGTCGTAGCTTGGCGCTTGCCAGGTATCGACCGGCGCTTGTCCGGTGAGCAGACCGAGTTGGGTTTGCCAGTGGCGCAGCGCGTATGGATCGCCACTGTCGACTTCCACGGGCGCGAACAGGGTCTTGCCGCCGTGTTCGCTCAGCCACTGATGCAGGCGCTTGGCGAAGCCGCAGAAGTGCTGATACTGACGATCACCAAGACCGAGCACCGAGTAATTCAAACTGTCGAGCGTTGCAGCCTTGCTCAACACTTTGCGCTCAAAACCGCGCGCGCTGTCCGGAGCTTCGCCGTCGCCGAAAGTGCTCACGACAAACAATGCATTGTTCGAATCACGCAGATCCTGCTCGCTGACATTGGCCAGCGGCTGCACCTTCACCGGCAACCCGGCGGCCTGCAATTGCCCGGCGGTCTGCCACGCCAGTTGTTCGGCAAAACCACTCTGGCTGGCGAAACCGATCAGCCACGCCGAGGCATTGCCAGTCGGTTGTTCGAGGCCTTTTCGCGCATCCTTGATCTGCTTTTTCTTGCGCCGACGATCGAGGTACAGCAGCCATCCGGTGATGAAAAACAGCGGCATGCACACCGCCGCGACGGTGATGATGATCCGTCCGACCAGACCGAAATAGCTGCCGACGTGCAGCGCATAAATGCTGGTCAGCAGTTGCGCCTTGAAGCTCTTGTCGGCGTAGCGGTCGACGCGTTTGACCACGCCGGTGGCCGGGTCGAGGGTGATCTGGTTCAGCGCGCGATCATGCGGCGAGCTGTCGAGCAGATAGAACACGGTTGCCGGTTGGCCAGCCACGGCCGGCATGCGGATGTTGTAGGCGGCCAGTCCCGGACCCGCAGCGCTGTAAATGCTGCTCCACATCGCTGCGTAATCGGCAGTCGGCGCCGGGCCTTCAGGCGCCGGACCACGACCGCCGCGCACGCGCTCGTTTTGCGGTGCGTCGGAAAGCAGCTTGGTCAGGCCTTTGTTGTACCACTCGTAGGACCACGACAACCCGGTCAACGCTAGCAGCAGATACACCAGCAGGCACCAGGTGCCGGCCACCGAATGCAGATCCCAATTGAAGGCGCGGCCCTTTTTCTTCCAGTCCAGCGTCAGCCATACGCGCCAACTGTTCCACTGACGTGGCCAGCGCAGGTACAGACCGGAGAGACAGAAAAACAACAGGATCAGCGTGCAGGCGCCGGTGATGTTGCGTCCGGTATCGCCCATCGCGAGGAAGCGGTGCAGTTGCAGCATCAGGCCGAAGAAGTCCTGGCCGACGGCATCGCCCATGAATTCCCCGGTGTACGGATCGAAGTAGCGCATCTCGCCGCGACGCTCACCCTTGGGCGGGGTGAAGAACACTTTCGCTGCGCTGCCGCTGTCGGTCTCGACCCAGAGCATCGAGACTTTTTTGCCCGACGTGGCTTCCATGCGCTCGACCAGTTCGACGGGCGGCAGGACGCCGGCGACTTGTTTTTCCACCTGCAGGACGGAGGGATTGATCGCCCGCAGGATTTCATCCTGAAACGAATAGGCCGCGCCGGTGATGCCCATCAAGGCCAGCACCAGGCCTGCGGTGATGCCAAAAAACCAGTGCAACTGGAACAGGGTTTTCTTCAACACGTCACTCGCCGTCCATTCGGAAATTGTCTTCACGGCGCGCATTATGCCGTGGGTTATCGAGAAGCGTTCTTTATTACGCACAAAAGCCCCGTTCAATTGAATGAACGGGGCCAAGCCTTGCGGCGCATACCTTGTGGGAGCGAGCTTGCTCGCGAATGCAATCTGTCAGTGACATGAAGGCTGACTGACCCACCGCTTTCGCGAGCAAGCTCGCTCCCACAGGTTCCACCGTGTTTAGAAGTGGAAGTTGGTGCTCAACAATGCCGTACGGCCCGCCGCCTGGTTGGCGAAGTGGGTCGAGAAGGCTTTGTCGTAGTAGGTTTCGTTGGTCAGGTTCTGCACGTTGAGTTGCAGGTCGACGTTCTTGGTCAGCTTGTAAGCCGCCATCGCGTCGTAGCGAACATACGAGTCAACCATGGTGGTGTTGGCCACGCTGCCGTACACGTCGTCGACGTAGAACGCACCGCCACCGATGGTCAGCTTCGGCGTGACCTGGTAAGTGGTCCACAGGCTGGCGCTGTTTTTCGGCGTGTTAGGCAGTTCGTTGCCATCGTTGGCCTTACCCATCGGGCCGCCGTCGACTTGTTCGCTGTCCATGAAGGCGTAACCGGCGAACACTTGCCATTTGTCGGTGATCTTGCCGCTGGCCGACAGTTCGATACCTTGTACGCGGGTCTTGCCAGCGTTTTCGTACGAGGTGGTGTCGACTTGCACACGAGCGTTTTCTTTCTCGGTGCGGAAGATGTCAGCGGTCAGCGACAGGCGATCGTTGAGCAGATCCCACTTGGTGCCGATTTCGTAGTTCTTGGTGGTTTCCGGCTCCATGTCGCTGCTCAGCAGATTGCCGCTGCGATCTGCCGTGCCGCCCAGCGGGTTGCCTTCTTGACCTTCGCCCAAGGTGTTGCCTGGCGGTGTGGCCGAGGTAGCGTAGGACGCGTAAATGCTGCCGTTTTCCGCAGGCTTGTAGACGACACCGAACTGACCGGTGACGAACTCGCTGGTGTCATCGCCCTTGGACGTGGTGGTACCAGCGGCGTTGTAGGTCTTGTAGTCGGTGTCGAAGTGGTCGTAACGCAGACCCATGTTCACCAGCCATTGCTCGTTCAGCTCCAGCGTATCGAACACATACAGCGCGTAGGTGTTGGCCTGGGTGTCGGTGCCGGCGTAGTTGCGCGAAATGGCGCCGTTCCACGGATCGTTTGCGTTTGGATTCGACAGCGAGGTGCAGTTGTAGCCACTTGAAGCGCCGATCATCGACGGTGTGCAGTTGCTGCTCGCCGGCACGTTGGTCGTGCGCGGCGTGGTGTCGGTGTTGACGTTGTACGAGGACTTCTGGCTTTCCTCACGGGTGTACTCGACACCGGTGGAGAAGCTGTTCTTGAAGCCAGCAACATAGAAGTTGCCGAACAGGTCAGTCTGGTTGGTGGTGGTCTCGGTGTTGCTCACCCGAGTATTCGCCCGACGCCAGAGGCTGCCATTGTTGACGTTGCCCTTGCTGTCGTCCGGCTGGGTCAGGATGTAATCCTGCATGCTGGTGCCGTGACGCAGGGTGTTCTTGATCGTCAGCGAATCGCTCAGGTCATGCTCGATGGCGAACGTCGCGGTGTCGGTGCGGCCCTTGCGGAAGTCGCGATCCAGACCGTAGAAGTTGCTGTGATCGCCACCGGCGTACGGCTTGTCCGGGTTGGACTTGGTACGTGCAGCCGAACCGCCGGCCGGGATGGTGTAAGGGATGCCCGAATCCGGGGTGTCGTTGCTTTCGAGATGGTAATAATCGAGGTTGACGCGGGTGTCGGTGCCCAGGCCAAACGCCAGGGACGGCGCGATACCCCAGCGGTCATAGTCGACCTTGTCGCGACCGGCGACATTGCTCTCGTGGCTCATCAGGTTCAGACGGCCAGCAGCGGTGTCGCTGAACTGGTAGTTGCCGTCGAGGGTATAGCGCTGGGTCTGGTCGGAGCCCCAGGTGAAACCACCGTCGAACGAGTTACCCAGGTGGGCTTTCTTGCTCACCAGGTTGATGCTGCCGCCTGCTGCGCCACGACCGCCGATGGCGGAGTTCGGGCCCTTGCTGACTTCAATGTTTTCCACGGCGAAGATTTCGCGGCTCTGCGAACCGGTGTCGCGCACGCCGTCGAGGTAGGTGTCGCCCTGGGCGTCGAAACCGCGAATGAACGGACGGTCGCCCTGTGGGTTGCCGCCTTCACCGGCGCCGAAGGTGATGCCCGGCACGGTGCGCAACGCGTCCTGCATGTTCAGGGCGCCGGTGTCTTTGAGGACTTGTTGCGGAATAACGGTGACCGAGCGCGGCGTGTCGACCAGCGGCGCGGTGTACTTGGGCGAGGAGGCTTTTTCGACCTGGTAGGACGTCGAGTCCTGGGCTTCGCCGGTGATGGCGGTGGCGTCCAGGGCGATGGCGTTGCCGGAGGCTTTGCTGTCGGTTTTTTCCGCGGCGAACACCATCTGGCCAGCGGAGCCGGCGGTGATTGCCACACCGATTGCAGAGGCGAGCAGACGTGGTGAACTGACCGGAAGTTGTGCGTGTTGACGTGCCATTTTTATTCCCCTCCCCAAGGATTTGAGGCGGCGGAATATAGGGTAAACAGGTATTCGTATCAATTGCGAAACATTGTTATTCGCACTGAATTTACATTCTTTACAATTTAACCTTACGGTTTTTGCCAGTTCATTCGTCTCTCGGGTTTTACACGGTCAATAAGAATCAATACCATTGCCGCCTCTTTGCCATCAGGTGTCATTGCCATGCTGTTGCACATCCCCGGGCTGTTCGCGAAAGACGAAGTGCAGCGCATCCGCGACGCACTGGAACAGGCCGATTGGGCTGATGGAAAGATCACTGCCGGTTTTCAATCGGCCAAGGCCAAGCACAATCTGCAACTGCCCGAAGGCCATCCGCTGGCCAAGGAAATCGGCGCGGCGATGCTTGAACGGCTGTGGAAAAACCCACTGTTCATGTCCGCCGCGCTGCCGCACAAAGTCTTTCCGCCGTTGGTGAACTGTTACACGGCGGGTGGCAGTTTCGACTTTCATATCGACAACGCGGTGCGCCAACCAAAGGGCAGCATTGAACGCGTGCGCACCGATTTGTCGGCGACGCTGTTCTTCAGCGAGCCGGAGGACTACGACGGTGGCGAGCTGGAAATCCAGGACACCTACGGCACTCGACAGGTGAAGTTGCCCGCCGGCGATATGGTGTTGTACCCGGGCACCAGCCTGCACAAAGTCAACGCGGTCACTCGTGGTGCGCGTTATGCGTCGTTCTTCTGGACGCAAAGTCTGGTGCGCGAAGACAGCCAGCGCGCGTTGCTGTTCGAGATGGACGGGGCGATCCAGCAACTCACTCAGGATATGCCTGATCACCCGTCGCTGATTCGCCTCACTGGCACTTATCACAACCTGTTGCGTCGCTGGGTCGAGGTATGACTTTCCAAATACGTCGCGAGGAGGTCCTCAGCGGTGCGCAACTCAGTGCCATGCTCGAGCAGAGCCCGGCCCGAGCCGCACAGGCGATTCTGCTCGCGGCGGGTGAAGGTGAAGTTGAAGCGCAGGCGTTGCTCGGGCAGATCCTGCTGGATGGTCAGGGCATCGCGCAGGATCAGTCGCTGGCGCTGCGTTGGTTCGGCATCGCGGCCGAGCGCGGGCACCTGATGGCGCGCAACATGCTCGGGCGTTGTCATGAGCATGGCTGGGGCGTGGCTGCGGATGCGTCGATTGCCGCGCAGCACTATCGGATCGCAGCGGAAGCCGGGCTGGATTGGGCAATGTACAACCTCGCCAATTTGCTGGCGACCGGGCGGGGCGTCGCGATGAATCATTCGCGGGCGTTGGCGCTGTATCGGTGCGCTGCCGAGCGGAGACATGCGAAATCGATGAACCTGCTTGGGCGGTATCTGGAAGAAGGGCAGGCATGCCCGGTGGATGCGGCGGCGGCTCGCGACTGGTATCGACGTTCGGCCGAGGGTGGGGATTTTCGAGGGCAGTTCAGTTTTGCTGCGGTGTTGGCGGGTGAGGGGCGGATCGAAGAAGCTCTCAATTGGTTGGGTGAAGCAATGAGCAAAGGCAACCTGGCTTTTCTTCGTGTCAGCAGTGAGTCGCTGCTTGCCTCCCCGCATCCGGATATCCGCAGCATGGCTCAGGCCTATCGTCAGAGGATGACTTTACTGGAGTCCCGGACCGTTGCCCCTCATCTGCAATGAGGGGCAACGGATGGCGATCAACCGCGTAGCCAGCGTCCCTGAAGCTTGTTCATATACCTGAGCAGTGCCTGGCTGTTTTTGAGCATGAGTTCGCCGCGTGCCAGGATGTCATCGCGAGACGTATACATGACCGTATCGAGAAAGGCATACAGCGCGTCGATCAGTTTGTTGGTTTCACTGACATAAACCTGTCGGTGGGGAATGACTTTTTGCGTGTCATTCAATTGCCGGGTTCTGTTGTCGTTTTCACGCAACTGGCTTGTCAGAGACGACACGCGTTCCTCACGCTGCGAGATGCGGTTCTGAATGACGTCCCGGGCTTTGGTCAGGCTCTGGTATTTGATCAGCTCGTTGGCCTCGTCCAGAAATTTGTTGGCAACAATGATGCCGGCCTCCATCGCGGCGCTTTGCGGCGTTGATGCGTCTTTGCCAAGCAAAGTCTTTAATTGATCCAGCAGTGGTTTCAGGCGGTCGATAATTGTCAGCTTCTCGAACTCCTTGATCGCATTGTTCAGCACGAGCAAATCAGCATTCATTTGGACGATGGGCGCTTGCTCGGTGATGAGTTGCTGCTCCAGAACGACTCTGGCGTCGGCAAGTTCCGCGAGCCGGAAACGATTGTTGCTGATGCTTGCGCTCTGGACGTTGTAAACGCCGTCTTCGAGTCTTGCGTGCAATTGCGAAATCTGGTCAGTGCACAGGTCCATCAGTTGGCTGGAGATTGTCGAATAGACCTTGATGGCTTCCTTGGTCTGGGTGTCTGTTTGACGCGCCATCAACGCTGTCAGGGCTTGCAGGTTCTCGCGCAGATCATCGGTTTCCAGTGCGACGATAGCGCTGGTTATGGCGTTGGCGGCCAGCTGATCCGCGTGGCCAACGGCTGCGTTGAGGCCAAGCAGCTCGTCGCCCAGGGCTTTGATGTACAAATTGGCGGAGCCCACAATCGCTTGATATCGGATGGCTTCACGACTGTCGTTAACTGTGGTCAGCTCGGGGAGCTGGTAACTCGCAAGTGTCATAAGAATATCCTTTTCGTTGTTTTTTATATGAGTCAGTCGAAGGCGGCGATCAGTGCATTCGAGTTGTTTTGGATGGTCTTCCAGTTTTTCAAGACAACACGCAAACTTGAAACGAAACTTCTGAGGGTGAGGAAGTCATGCATGCCCATTACTTTGTTTTTTGAAGAGTCGATATACTCGGAGATTGTTACCCAGACTGTTTCAAGTTGCGACGTGCTCTGAATGGCGCCGTCTACATAGATTAAAAGACTGTCAAGGTCAGCGTGCAACTGCAGAAGAGTGCCGGCGAGAATGTCTTTTTGTTTAACCTGTTCTACCAGTTGGTCCCGTTGCTCGCGCAACGGAGCAATATTTTTAATCTCGAATAATTCCAGCGTTTGATAAACACCCTTCGGGTAGGGGCTTACAAAAGCCAGGAAGTGCTCGAAGAAATTTGGTTCGGCCTCTCGAATCTTCTCATCGAGGCGCGCTTGAGCTTTATCAATGGCCAAGTTCAAATCGGTGATCTGCCGATTGATCTCGTTATTGTTGGCGAGTTTCATCTTGCTGCCGATGCCGGGAGCGACGATATTGTTGAGCTCGGCCTTGAAGTACTGTAAGCGCAGTATCACGTCCTGACTGTTCAGCTTCTTCTCATCAATGGAGTCGGCGATAAACAACAGCGATTCCTGAATGGAGCCAAATCGGTTTTTCTCCGACTTGCCTATTTCCAATGGCGGCAGACTGTTTATTTCATCCTCGGTGAGCGTGCTGATGGTGCCGAGATAATTCAAGTAACCGGGCATGGTTGCGATGGCGTCGATAATTTCCTGGCCAAAGTTTTCCAGGTCCTCCGAGAAGGCTGCCAGGCTGCCGCCGACGCGCTTCATGGAGTATTCGATATCACCCCACGCGTTGGCGTTGTTGATGACCTTATGGTTAAGTTCGACAACGTCAAATGGCTCTAGGCCGACAATGCCGGTATGTTTTACCTGTAACTGGGTTTCTACATCCGCGATCGTTCGGGGCAGTGATTGCGCGGTAGAGATATAGTCCTTGATTTTCTTTATATCGTTTTTTGTAATTGATTTGGTTGAACTCGTTTGCACTTTTTAATCCTTTTCAAGTGATATTGAGTTCTTAGATTAGAGTTTGTTTGCAGGCGAGGTATATGTTTTCTATGTAACTTGTTGTTGGTGGGGAGTTGTTGTTTCAGTATTGAAATAAAAAAAACCCGTGCCTGGGCACGGGTTTTGGGGGGGAGAACTATTATACGTAATATGACTTCAACGGCGGAAAGCCATTGAACTCAACGGCGCTGTAACTGGTGGTGTACGCACCAGTCGACAGCCAGTACAACCGATCACCGATCGCCAGGTTCAGCGGCAGACCGTATTTGTAGTTCTCGTACATGATGTCGGCGCTGTCGCAGGTCGGGCCGGCGATGACCACTTCTTCCATCTCGCCTTTCTTCTCGGTCCAGATCGGAAACTTGATCGCTTCGTCCATGGTTTCGATCAGGCCAGAGAACTTGCCCACATCGGTATACACCCAACGCTCGACGGCAGTGCGCGACTTGCGTGCAACCAATACCACTTCGCTGACCAGAATACCGGCGTTGGCGATCAACGAACGGCCTGGCTCAAGAATGATTTCCGGCAGATCATCACCGAAGTCTTCTTTCAGGAAGCGGATGATTTCTTCGGCGTAGGTTTCCAGACTGTTGGTGCGGGTGATGTAGTTGGCCGGGAAGCCACCGCCCATGTTGATCAGCTTGAGGTGAATACCGTCTTCTTCTTTCAAACGCTCGAAGATCACTTTGACCTTGGCGATCGCCGCGTCCCAGACGCTGATGTCGCGCTGCTGCGAACCGACGTGGAAGGAGATGCCGTAAGGCACCAGGCCCAGATCGCGGGCGAGGATCAGCAGGTCCATGGCCATGTCGGTCTGGCAGCCGAATTTGCGCGACAGTGGCCAGTCAGCCGTGGTCGAGCCTTCGGTGAGGATGCGCACATAGACTTTCGAGCCCGGTGCAGCCTTGGCGATGTTGCGCAGGTCGGCTTCGGAGTCGGTGGAGAACAGACGCACGCCCTTCTCGTAGAAGTAGCGGATGTCCTTGGATTTCTTGATGGTGTTGCCGTAGCTGATACGGTCGGCGCTGACGCCGCGATCCATCACCTTGTCCAGCTCATAGATCGAGGCGATGTCGAAGCTCGAACCTTTCTCTTTGAGCAGGTCGATGATCTCGACGGCCGGGTTGGCCTTGACCGCGTAGTAGACCTTGGCGAATTCGAAACCGGCGCGCAGGTCATCGTAGGCCTGGCTGATCATCGCGGTGTCGATCACCACGAACGGGGTTTCCTGTTTATCGGCGAACGCCTTCATTTTGTCGAATGTAGCGCGCGCGAAATAGTCTTCGACCTGGATCGACATGCTGGGAACTCCTACTGGCAAACTAAGTTAATCAATGGGTGCAAATGAACGCCCTCCGTATCCCCACTTTGGTTCGCCTACTTCCCAAGGCATGTCGCCGAAAGCAAAAAGGCCATGGGATGTGCAGCTTTCCCTTGGCCTTGCTGTCTCGTCGTCAGTACTTGAGCCGGATGGATCGTTTCCAGCATGGACGTTCGGCGCGAACTTTAGGGCGTGAGGGGCGTGAGATCAACTAAAAATGTCGCGTTTTTGCACGCTTCTGACGTGCGTCGCGTTCATCACTCTTTGTAGCCGACCGAGATGACGGACAGATGTTCCCCGAGAATTTTCCAGTGTTAAAAATACCTGCACGTTCGCGGATTATGTCGGCGAAGTCGTGGATAAGTGTGATGGCGGCAACATCGGCGACGTTGGCGGCGAGAGAGCGGTTTGAGATGGATTTTGGCTGTTTCGCAGGTCGCTAAAGATAGGCTGTGAGCTTATTCGGTGTTGAGATTCTTTTCCGTCTGATGAGTGAAGAAAAAATCACCCGGATCCTGTGGGAGCGAGCTTGCTCGCGAAGGCATTTTCACAGTCGACATCGTTGTTGACTGATATTTCGCTTTCGCGAGCAAGCTCGCTCCCACAGGGTTTTGTGTTTTACCGGTTAATCAGGCGACCACCGCCTCAGCCGGCGAGACGATACTGGTCTTCATCCCGCGCGAACGACCCGAACTCAGATAAGCCGCAATCGACTCCTGCGTCACTTCACCGAGGAACACCCGCTCGGCATCCATCACCGGCAGCCACGAACGATTGAACTCGTACATCCGCGACAGCAGGATGCGCAAATGCTCGTCGTACGCCGCCGTGGCGTTGAACTCACGCAGGAACTGCGCGCAAGTGCCGGTCTGACGATGCAGATCACGACGACGCACATAGCCCAACGCCTTGTTCTCGGCACAGGTGACGACCACATAGCGACGGTCATGTTCGTCCATCAATTCCAGCGCATCGGCCACCGGGGTTTCCGGGCTCACCGACGGCGCGTTGTCCGCCGCATCTTCGGCTTTCACCAATAACAGACGCTTGAGCGTGCTGTCCTGACCGACGAAGTTGCTGACAAAGTCGTCTGCCGGGTGCGCGAGCAGCGTGTCCGGATGATCGATCTGCAGCAGTTTGCCGGCGCGGAAAATCGCGATCTTGTCGCCGAGTTTGATCGCTTCGTCGATGTCGTGGCTGACCATGATCACGGTCTTGTTCAGCGCGCGCTGCATCTCGAAGAACTCGTTCTGAATCATCTCGCGGTTGATCGGGTCGACCGCGCCGAATGGTTCGTCCATCAACAGCAGTGGCGCATCCGCTGCCAGTGCACGGATCACGCCGATGCGCTGTTGCTGGCCACCGGACAGTTCGCGCGGATAACGATGCAGATACTGCTTGGGCTCCAGCTTGATCATGCTCATCAACTCGCGGGCGCGGTCGTGGCATTTCTGTTTGTCCCAGCCGAGCAGTTTCGGCACGACGACGATGTTTTCTTCGATGGTCATGTTCGGGAACAGACCAATCTGCTGGATCACGTAACCGATGTTGCGACGCAGGGTCACTTCGTCGAGATCGGTGGTGTCTTCGCCATTGATGAGGATCTTGCCCGAGGTCGGTTTGATCAGGCGGTTGATCATTTTCAGCGTGGTGCTTTTGCCGCAACCCGATGGCCCGAGGAACACACAGATTTCGCCTTCATTGACGGTCAGGCTCACCGAGTCCACGGCTTTGACATCTTTGCCGTTGCTTTGAAAAGTTTTGCTGAGGTTTTGAAGTTCGATCATTTGAGGAGTCCTTTTGGAGTCAGCGTACGTTGCAGCCACTGCAGGAGAAGGTCGGCGAAGATCGCCAGAAGACTGACCAGCAGTGCGCCGACGATGAGCATCGACATGTCACTGCGGCTGATGGAGGCGAGGATCAACACACCGAGGCCGCCGGCGCCGATGGTCGCGGCGATGGTCATTACGCCGATGTTCATCACCACGGCGGTACGCACGCCAGCGAGGATCACCGGCACGGCGATCGGCAGTTCGACCATGCGCAGGCGCTGGCCGAAGGTCATGCCGATGCCGCGTGCGGCTTCACGGATGCCCGGTTCTACACCGGTCAGGGCGAGGTAGGTGTTACGCATGATCGGCAGCAATGAATAGAGAAATACTGCAGTGATCGCCGGCATCGGCCCGAGGCCCTGGCCGAACTTGGAGTAGAACGGCAGCAGCAGACCGAACAGGGCAATCGACGGCACGGTCAGCAGCACCGTGGCGCTGGCTTGCAATGGACCGGCGAGAGTCGGAAATCGCGTCATCAGAATGCCCAATGGCACGCCAACGACAATCGCCAGGGTCACGGCAATGCCGACGAGGGTGATGTGCTGCCAGGTCAGGTGCATCACCTGCTGCCAGTCGAGGTGGGAAAAGGCGTTCAGAAATTCCATGACTTTTCCTCCTTAGTTAAGTGGGTGCTGGCGCAGGAAATCGGCGGCCACTTTCGAGGGGCTTTCGTGATCGACATCGACCCGCGCGTTGAGCTGGCGCATGGTTTCGTCGTCGAACAGTTCGGCCAGCGGCTTGAGTTGCTCGGCCAGTTGCGGGTGCGCGTCGAGGTAGGCCTGACGCACCACCGGCGCGGCGGTGTAGTCGGGGAAGTAATGCTTGTCGTCTTCCAGCAACTTGAGGCCAAAGGCGTTGAGACGCCCGTCGGTGGTGTAGACCAGACCGGCGAACACCTGGCCGTTACGCAGCGCGGTGTAAACCAGGCCCGCGTCCATCTGGCGGATGTTCTTGCGGGTCAGGTTCATGCCGTAGAGATCGACCATGCCGATCAGACCGTCGGAGCGGTTGGCGAACTCGGTATCCAGCGCCACCAGATGATTGGTCTTGGCCTCGGCGCGCAGCACTTCGTTCAACTGGCTGATGTTGTTGATCTGTGGATATTCCTCGGCGACTTTTTTCGGCAGGGCGAGGGCGTAGGTGTTGCTGAATTTCGACGGAGTCAGCCAGACCAGGCCTTTTTTCGCGTCGAGTTCTTTCACCCGGGCGTAGGACTGGGCGCTGTCGAGTTTTTCGGTGACATGGTTGTAGGCCACCAGCGATACGCCGGTGTACTCCCAGAGCATGTCCAGTTGCCCGCTTTCGTGGGCGCTGCGGGCGAGGTTGCTGCCCAGACCACCGGTGATCTGCGCGTCGTAGCCTTTGCTGCGCAGGTATTGCGCGGTGATTTCGGCGAGCAGGGTCTGCTCGGTAAATACTCGTGCGCCGAGGCGGATAACCGGTTTTTCAGCGGCTTGGGCGACGCCTGCGAACAGCAGGATACAGCCCAGAATCAAGCTCAATCGTTTCATAGGTATTCCTTCACAAAGCCTTAAGACGGGCGCAAACCGCGTTCCAGCCAGAGGCGGCTGGCGAGGGTGACGACGCCATCGAGCAGCAAGGCCAGCAGTGCGGTGCACGCGGCGCCGAGCAGCAGTTGCGGCTGATTGTTCAGGGCGATGCCGGGGAAGATCAGGCTGCCGAGGCTGTTGGCACCGATCAGGAAGGCCAGCGGCGCGGTGCCGACGTTGATCGCCAAAGCCACGCGCACACCACCGACAATGATCGGCACCGCGTTGGGCAATTCGACTTTCCACAGCACTTGGCGCGGGGTCATGCCGATGCCGACGGCTGCTTCTTTCAGCGAGCCCTGTACGTTTTTCAGGCCTTCGTAGGTGTTGCGCACAATCGGCAACAGGGAGGCGAGGAACAAAGCGAAGATTGCCGGGCCACTGCCGATGCCGAGGACGCCCAAGGCAATCGCGAGCACGGCCAGCGGAGGCACGGTGTTACCGATATTGAAGATCTGCATGAAGCGTTCAGCGCGGCCGACCATGGTCGGGCGACTGAGAAAGATGCCGGCAGGGATGCCCACGACAAGGGCAGCCAGCATTGAAGCGAGGACGAGAATCAGATGAGCTTGCAGGTAAAACAACAAATCGTCGCGGTAGTGTTCGATCGTGTTGATGCCGATCCAGTGGACCAGCAGGGCCAGGAGCGCGATCACCACCGCACCTCCCATCAGCCCTTTGCCATAGCGGATAGCCACAGGCGGACTCCTTTTTTTGTAGTCGGCGAACGCTCTCCCGTGTGGCATGCCATACATGGCTGCCGGGAATAAACGTTCGCGAGAAGCAGCTCCCTCAGCACCGGCAAAAGCGGTCTGAAAGCGAGCCATGAGCGCAGCCTCGTCAGGCTAACTTGCTGATTTTTCAGCCCCTGACGAAAATTCGTAACAGGGGATGGACGTCTCCGTGCTTTAAAAGGTTCCCATCTGCGGCAGCATTTGGCCACCCTTAATGTGCTCAACGGTTCGGTTATTGCATCGAGTTGGGCTATAATCGCGGCCCTTTTTTGAATCACCGCCAGGCGATTTCCCATGACCAACCAGGCCGCCGAAGTCGCGAAACGCCGCACTTTCGCCATTATTTCCCACCCCGATGCCGGTAAAACGACGATCACCGAAAAGCTCCTGTTGATGGGCAAGGCGATTGCAGTGGCCGGTACGGTGAAATCCCGTAAATCCGATCGCCATGCGACATCCGACTGGATGGAGATGGAGAAACAACGGGGTATTTCCATTACCACGTCGGTCATGCAGTTCCCGTATCGCGAACACATGATCAACCTGCTCGACACCCCGGGCCACGAAGACTTCTCCGAAGATACCTACCGCACCCTGACGGCGGTCGACTCGGCATTGATGGTTCTCGACGGCGGTAAAGGTGTCGAGCCACGGACCATTGCGCTGATGGACGTCTGCCGTCTGCGTGACACGCCGATCGTCAGCTTCATCAACAAACTCGACCGTGACATTCGCGACCCGATCGAACTGCTCGACGAAATCGAAGCCGTTCTGAAAATCAAGGCTGCGCCGATCACCTGGCCGATCGGTTGCTACCGCGACTTCAAGGGCGTGTACCACCTGGCGGACGACTACATCATTGTCTACACCGCCGGTCACGGTCACGAACGCACCGAAACCAAGATCATCGAGAAGCTCGACTCCGACGAGGCGCGCGCGCATCTGGGCGACGAGTACGAGCGTTTCATCGAGCAGCTGGAACTGGTTCAGGGCGCCTGCCACGAATTCAACCAGCAGGAATTCCTCGACGGTCAGCTGACCCCGGTGTTCTTCGGTACGGCATTGGGCAACTTCGGTGTTGACCACGTTCTCGATGCTGTTGTTGATTGGGCGCCGCGTCCGCTGGCCCGTGTGGCCAACGAGCGTACCGTCGAGCCGGTGGAAGAGAAGTTCTCGGGCTTCATCTTCAAGATCCAGGCGAACATGGACCCGAAACACCGCGACCGCATCGCCTTCATGCGCATCTGCTCCGGCAAGTACGAGAAAGGCATGAAGATGCGCCACGTGCGCACCGGCAAGGACGTGCGTATCGGCGACGCCCTGACGTTCTTCTCCTCCGAGCGTGAGCAGCTTGAAGAAGCCTTTGCCGGCGACATCATCGGTTTGCACAACCACGGCACCATTCAGATCGGCGACACCTTCAGTGAAGGTGAAACCCTGGGCTTTACCGGTATCCCGCACTTCGCCCCGGAGTTGTTCCGTCGTGTGCGTCTGCGTGATCCGCTGAAATCCAAGCAGCTGCGTCAGGGTCTGCAGCAGTTGGCCGAAGAGGGTGCAACGCAGGTGTTCTTCCCGGAGCGCAGCAACGACATCATTCTCGGCGCCGTCGGTGTGCTGCAGTTCGATGTGGTCGCCAGCCGTTTGAAAGAGGAATACAAGGTTGAGTGCTCGTATGAGCCGATCACTGTGTATTCCGCTCGCTGGATTGAATGCGGCGACAAGAAGAAGCTTGAGGAGTTTTCCAACAAGGCTGTGGAGAATCTGGCGGTCGATGGCGGTGGGCACCTGACCTACCTCGCGCCGACGCGGGTTAACCTGGCGTTGATGGAAGAGCGTTGGCCGGATGTGAAATTCCGTGCGACGCGTGAGCATCATTAAGTTCTGAATTGGTTTGTCGAAAGCCCTCGATGTGAAAGCATCGGGGGCTTTTTGTTTTGGTCTTGGCGGCCTGTGGGCCGACCAGGTTCTTGGGGTTTTGGGTGAATATCCCTTGCTACGGGTGTTGCTGCTGGCGGTTTCGCTCTTACAGCGAGTCCCTTTGGCAAACGCCCCAAAGGAACCAAAGGTCTGCGCCCTGACGTTCGGCCCACTCGCTGAGGCTCGGGGTTCCTTCGCTCCGGGATCGATCCGGGGGGCATCGCTTCCGGTTTGCTTCGCTGCACCTCCTTTCGATGTGTTCGACTTCGTCGAACGGCGCTGCGCGCCTACCCCCGGATCAATCCCTCCACTCAGCCTGCCGACGGGCTCCAAGATCAAAAGCAGGCGAGCTGACACTCGGCCTATTGAGTGGTTAAGGGCCAAGCGGTGTTCGGCTCTTGATTTGTGTTGGGGCTGCCCCTCACCCCAGCCCTCTCCCGAGGGAGAGGGAGCCGATTTGTGGGCCTTTCAAAACCTGAGTTCGGCTCGGTATTTCACGTCGGCGTACATCTCCCAAACACCTCGGTTAGTCCCCTCTCCCTCCGGTTGAGGGCTAGGGTGAGGGGCTTTTGATCTCAAGTCGGTTCCTGGTTCCGTCAGCGCAATGGCTGTAGGACGACTCCGTTTTTCATGATCTCGATGCACTTGAACGCGACAACCCGCGTGCTGACCGTTAGTGTTTCAGCTCCACGCAAGTCGCTTTGGAGAGGTCAACGGAATGACGAGTCGCCTGACTCACTTGCTACGACTGGACGGCTATTTCGGCGTGATGGCCTGGGTGCTCGCGGCGCTGTTGTTCATCAATCGCCTGAGCAGCATGGTCAAGCTGTTCATGGCGCTGTATCTGCGTCAGGAGCTGGGTCTGGCGATCGAGACCGTTGGCTGGTTGCTGTCGGCCTATGGTGCAGGTTTGCTGGTCGGTTCGATGCTCGGTGGCTGGCTCAGTGATCACGTGCGCACGGCGCGGCTGACGGCGGCGTTGTTCTTTGTTTCGGTGTGGGTGCTGATGCTGTTGGGGCTGGTCACGCAAGTGCCGTTGCTGGCGGCATTGCTGTTGCTCAGTGGAACCATCGATGGCGCCATTCGCACGCTGCATCAGCGGCTGATCATGGAATATTGCGAGGTGGCGCAGCGCTCGCGTGCGCAGGCGTTGAGTCGGGTGGCGCGCAACCTTGGCATGGCCGCCGCCGGTGTGGCGGGCGGGGTGTTGGCGCAGACTGATTTTCGCTGGGTGTTTTTTGGCAGCGCGGCGATGACGTTGCTGGCCTTGCTGTGGTTTGTCCGCACCACGTGGCAGCGTCCGGTGCTGATCAATGAAGAGTCATCCACCGTCGGCGCCGGTGGTTCGGGTGTGCCGTATCGCGATACACCCTTCCTCTGGTTGTTGGCAGCGACGGCCGTGCTCGGCATCGCGTTCGACACGGTCTACAGCACGCTGGGCAACTATCTGCGTGATTACTATGAGTTGAGCACAAAGGCCATTGGTTGGCAGTTCGGGCTTAATGCGTTGTTGGTGATCGCGCTGCAGATTCCGCTGTCGCATTGGGGCGAGCGCTGGGGGATGCGCCGGCAAATGCTGCTCGGCAGTGTGTTGCTGGCTTGCGGGTTGGGCATGCTGCCGTTCGGTTCCGGGCTGTTTTACGTCTGCCTGTCGACGCTGATCTGGACCTTGGGCGAGGCCTTTTTCATGCCGCCGCTGAATGTGCTGGCCATGCGTTTTGCTCAGGGCGGCAAAAGCGGTCAGTACTTTGGCCTGTTCTTTATGAGCTGGAGCGCCAGTGCGCTGTTGTCACCGGTACTCAGTGGCCAGTTGTACGGTCAATTCGGTGGCCACAGTGTGTGGCTGGCGAGTGCGCTGATGGTGTTGATTTCCATGCCGTTGACTTGGCAGGCCACCCGCCTGCGCCCGCTCGCTTAGCTGATCCGGCTATTGGCGTTATTCGAAAGCAATCTGTCTGCTAAGGGCATTTCTGCGCGCTCGTTAGCGTCCTATCTGGTGAACCCGATGGATCGGAACTAGATTTCACACAGCGCCAGTCAGGCACGAATGTCTCACCTGAAAAAGGATGGAGTCGGCTATGAAAAGCAGATTGCTACGGGTTTTATTGCTATTGAAAGTGATGGTCATGCTGTCCCTCGGCACCGCGACGGCCTGGGCCGAGTGCGAGGATCACGATTCTCAGGCGTTCAACGGCCAGGTCGGGCACAGCGGCTTGATGCTCGCCAAGTCTGAGTCCGAACCAGGCGATCAGGGGCAGGGTGGTGCTGCCGATGATGACGACTCGACCACCGATGAGCCGGACACTGATGATCCGGACGACGGCGACAGCCAGACGTAAATTGCAGGCAAAAGAAAACCCCTTCTGCTTCGACTGATGCGCAATCGAGGCGGGAGGGGCTTGCTCAACACTTTATCACTGAATAAACACGATCCCTGTAGGAGCTGCGGCACGCTGCGATCTTTTGATTCTGATTCTGACAATCAAAAGATCGCAGCCTCGTTTCACTCGACAGCTCCTACAGGTTTTGTATCGCTCTCCAGATTTGCTTACGCCGCGCCGTCGAGGAATTGCTCGGCGTAGTGGCAAGCCACCTGCCGGCTGTCGAGCTGGCGCAACGCCGGCTCTTCCGTGCTGCAACGCTCGGTCGCATATGGGCAACGCTTGTGGAAAGCACAGCCCGGTGGCGGGTTCAGCGGGTTGGGCAGTTCGCCGACGATCTTGATTTTCGGCTTGTTCGGGTCCGGGTGAATGGTTGGGGTCGCCGACAGCAGCGCCTGGGTGTAAGGGTGCAACGGACGCTCGTAGATGTCGTTCTTCGGACCCAGTTCCACCGGGCGACCGAGGTACATCACCATCACGTCATCGGCCACGTGTTGCACCACCGCCAGGTTGTGCGAAATGAACACGTACGCGGTGTTGAACTCCTGCTGCAGATCCATGAACAGGTTCAGTACCTGCGCCTGAATCGACACGTCGAGCGCAGAAGTCGGTTCGTCCGCCACCAGCACTTTCGGTTGCAACATCATGGCGCGCGCCAGGGCGATACGCTGGCGCTGGCCGCCGGAGAACATGTGCGGATAGCGCTGATAGTGCTCAGGACGCAAGCCGACCTGCTTCATCATCGCCTGGACTTTCTCGCGACGCTCGGCGGCGGAGAGGTTGGTGTTGATCAGCAGCGGCTCGCCGAGCTGATCACCGACTTTCTGCCGTGGATTCAACGACGCGTACGGGCTCTGAAAGACCATCTGCACGTCTTTGCGCAGTTGCTTGCGCTGGGCCTTGTCGGCGCCGGCGACTTCCTGGCCGGCGATTTTCAGCGAGCCGGACGACGGATCTTCAATCAGCGTCAACGCGCGGGCGAGGGTGGATTTACCGCAGCCCGATTCACCAACAACGGCGAGGGTCTTGCCGGCTTCCAGTTCGAACGACACGCCGTTCAGTGCGCGCACGGTCGCGTGGCCCTTGAACAAGCCACGGGAGACTTCATAGTGACGGGTCAGGTCGCGGGCGGTAAGTACGACGGCCATTACGCCACCTCCTGGTTCAGCGGGAAGAAGCAGCGGGCGAGGCTGTGGGCTTTCGGATCAAGGCCTGGACGCTGCGCGCGGCAGCTGTCCTGCACGTACGGGCAGCGCGGCGACAGCAGGCAACCCTGCGGACGGTCGTAGCGGCCCGGAACGATGCCCGGCAGGGTCGACAGGCGTGCGGCACCCAGGCTGTGTTCGGGAATCGCTTTGAGCAGCGCTTCGCTGTACGGGTGTGCAGGGACGTCGAATAGTTGCGGCACTTGGCCGACTTCAACGGCTTGCCCTGCGTACATCACGCAGACGCGCTGGGCAGTTTCCGCCACGACCGCGAGGTCGTGAGTGATCAGCACCAGGCCCATGTTCTGTTCTTTCTGCAACGCCAGCAGCAGATCCATGATCTGCGCCTGAATCGTCACGTCCAGAGCGGTGGTCGGTTCGTCGGCAATCAACAGTTTCGGCTCGCCGGCAATTGCCATGGCGATCGCAACGCGTTGGCTCATACCGCCGGACAATTGGTGCGGATAGGCGTCCATACGGCTGGCGGCGCCCGGGATTTCGACTTTTTCCAGCAGTTCGATCGCACGTTTGCGCGCTTGCTTGCCAGACATCTTCAGATGCAGACGCAGCACTTCTTCGATCTGGAAACCGACGGTGTAGCTCGGGTTCAGCGCGGTCATCGGGTCCTGAAAGACCATCGACAGGTCTTTGCCGACGATTTGCCGACGCTGACGGTTGCTCAGCTTGAGCATGTCTTTGCCATCAAAGCTGAGCGCGTCGGCGGTGACGATGCCGGGGTGCTCGATCAGGCCCATCAGCGCCATCATGGTCACGGATTTACCCGAACCCGACTCGCCCACGATGGCCAGTACTTCGCCTTTGTCGACTTTCAAATCGAGGCCATCGACCACCGGGGTCGCGGTCTTGTCGCCGAAGCGGACGTTGAGATTCTTGATTTCTAGCAGTGACATGGGAATCTCCTCAGGCGGCGTTCTTGAGTTTCGGGTCCAGCGCATCGCGCAGACCGTCGCCCATCAAGTTGATTGCCAGCACGCTGAGCAAAATGGTCAAACCAGGCAGGCTCACCACCCACCAGGCGCGTTCGATGTAGTCGCGGGCCGAGGCCAGCATAGTGCCCCACTCCGGGGTTGGCGGTTGTACGCCAAGGCCGAGGAAGCCCAGTGCGGCGGCATCGAGAATCGCCGAGGAGAAGCTCAGGGTCGCTTGAACGATCAGCGGCGCCATACAGTTCGGCAGCACGGTGATGAACATCAGACGTGGCAGACCGGCACCGGCCAGGCGGGCGGCGGTCACGTAGTCGCGGTTCAGTTCGCCCATGACGGCTGCACGGGTCAGGCGCACGTAGGACGGCAGCGAAACCACAGCAATGGCGATCACGGTGTTGATCAGGCCAGGGCCGAGGATGGCGACAATCGCCACAGCCAGCAGCAGCGACGGCAGGGCCAGCATGATGTCCATCAGACGCATGATGGTCGGGCCGATCATCTTCGGGAAGAAACCGGCGAACAGACCGAGGAGGATCCCCGGGATCAGCGACATCACCACCGACGACAAACCGATCAGCAGCGACAGGCGCGAACCCTGGATCAGACGCGACAGCAGGTCACGACCCAGTTCATCGGTGCCGAGCAGGAACTGCATCTGCCCGCCTTCCAGCCACGCCGGTGGCGTCAGCAGGAAGTCGCGGTATTGCTCGCTCGGGTTGTGCGGCGCGACCCACGGCGCGAACAGTGCGCAGAAAATCACCAGCAACATGAACAGCAGGCCGGCAACGGCACCTTTGTTCTTCGAGAAGGCTTGCCAGAATTCTTTGTACGGCGACGGGTACAGCAGGCTTTGATCCGCGTTGGCGGCGGTGGCTACTGAGGATGTTGGAGTGCTCATGGTTATTGACCTCAGCGCTGATGACGGATGCGTGGGTTGGCAAAGCCGTAGAGGATGTCCACTACGAAGTTGACCAGAATCACCAGGCAGGCGATTAACAGGATGCCGTTTTGCACAACCGGGTAGTCCCGGGCGCCGATGGCTTCGATCAGCCATTTACCGATGCCGGGCCAGGAGAAGATGGTTTCGGTCAGGACTGCACCCGCCAGCAGGGTGCCGACTTGCAGGCCGACCACGGTGAGTACCGGAATCAGTGCGTTACGCAGGCCGTGCACGAATACCACGCGCGACGGCGACAGGCCTTTGGCCTTGGCGGTGCGGATGTAGTCTTCGCGCAGCACTTCGAGCATCGACGAACGGGTCATCCGCGCGATCACCGCCAGCGGGATGGTGCCGAGGACGATGGCCGGCAGGATCAGGTGATGCAGGGCGTCGAAGAACGCACCAACGTCATCGGCCAGCAGCGTGTCGATCAGCATGAAACCGGTGCGCGGCTCGATGTCGTAGAGCAGGTCGATCCGTCCGGAAACCGGGGTCCAGCCCAGGCTCACCGAGAAGAACATGATCAGGATCAGGCCCCACCAGAAGATCGGCATCGAATACCCCGCAAGGGAGATGCCCATCACCCCGTGGTCGAATAGGGATCCTCGCTTGAGTGCTGCGATCACCCCGGCCAGAAGCCCGAGGATGCCGGCGAACAGCAGTGCGGCCATGGACAGTTCCAGGGTCGCCGGGAAGAGGGAGGTGAACTCGGTCCATACGCTTTCACGGGTACGCAGGGATTCGCCGAGATCGCCTTGAGCCAGTTTGCCGATGTAGTCCAGATACTGGGCATACAGCGGTTTGTTCAGACCTAGGCGTTCCATTGCCTGAGCGTGCATTTCGGGGTCGACCCGACGTTCGCCCATCATCACTTCCACGGGGTCGCCCGGAATCATGCGAATCAACGCGAAAGTCAGCAAGGTGATGCCGAAAAACGTGGGGATCAACAACCCCAGTCGGCGGGCAATAAAACTAAACATCTTGTGTGGTACCTCATCAGCCGGTTAGGCGTGCCCGGCGTCACTGGAGTCAGGGACGCCGGGAGTTTCTTATCTACTTCACCTGGGTAGTGGCGAAGTTATTAGTGGTGAGAGGGCTGATGTGATAGCCCTCTACGTTGTTGCGCATTGCAGTAAACATCCGGGTGTGGGCCATGCTGATCCACGGTTGATCCTGATTAAACAGGACCTGAGCCTGCTCGTAGAGTTTCGCGCGTTCGGCCGGATCTACTTTAGCCCGTGCTTCGTCGAGCAGTGTCTGGAATTTCTCGTTGCACCAGCGCGCGTAGTTTTCGCCGTTCTTGGCAGCTTCGCAACTGAGCATAGGCGTCAGGAAGTTATCCGGGTCGCCGTTGTCGCCCGCCCATCCGGCCGAGACCATATCGTGTTCGCCGGCCTTGGCGCGTTTGAGCATTTCGCCCCATTCCATCACGCGGATGTCGATCTTGATCCCGACTTTCGCCAGGTCAGCCTGCATCATTTGCGCGCCGAGCATCGGGTTCGGGTTGGTCGGACCGCCGCCGTTACGGGTAAACAGGGTAAACACGGTGCCGTCCGGAACCCCGGCTTCCTTGAGCAAAGCGCGGGCCTTGTCGAGGTCGCGTGGCGGGTTTTTCAGCTCGTGGTTGTAGCCCAGCAGCGTGTCCGGGTACGGGTTGACCGCGACGGTCGCATTGCCCGGGCCAAACAGTGCGTTGACGTAAGCCGCTTTGTCGAAAGCGATGTCGATCGCTTTACGCACGCGCACGTCGCTCATGTATTTGTGCTGGGTGTTCATGGCGATGTACGAAACGGTCATCGCATTCAGTTCTTCGACCTTGAGCTTGTCGTCTTTCTTGATGCTCGGGATGTCATCCGGTTTCGGATACAGCGCGATCTGGCACTCGTTGGCCTTGAGCTTCTGCAGGCGCACGTTGTTGTCGGTGGCGATCGCCAGAATCAACGCGTCGGCCGGTGGCTTGCCACGGAAGTAGTCCGGGTTGGCCTTGAAGCGCACCTGCGCATCCTTGGCATAACGCTGGAAGATGAACGGGCCGGTGCCGACCGGCTTGTTGTTGAGGTCGCCGGTCTTGTTGGCCTTGAGCAGCTGATCGGCGTATTCAGCGGAGTAAATGGCGGTGAACGGCATCGCGACGTCAGCCAGGAACGGCGCTTCGCGGCGGGTCAGGGTGAACTTGACCGTGTGCTCGTCGACTTTTTCTACGCTTTTGAGCAGTTCTTTGAAGCCCATGCTTTCAAAGTACGGGAAGCCCACGCTCGACAGTTTGTGCCACGGGTGATTCGGGTCCAGCTGACGCTGGAAGCTCCAGACCACGTCGTCGGCGTTCATGTCGCGGGTCGGCTTGAAGTATTCGGTGGTGTGAAACTTGACGCCTTGACGCAGGTGGAACGTGTACGTCAGACCGTCTTCGCTGATTTCCCAGGTGTCTGCCAGGGCCGGAACGATTTCCGTCGTGCCAGGCTTGAAGTCCACCAAGCGGTTGAAGATGGTTTCGGCCACAGCGTCCGCCGTGACTGCAGTCGTGTACTGGACCATATCGAAGCCTTCCGGACTGGCTTCGGTGCAGACCACCAAGGGTTTGGCCGAGACGCCGACAGCGACACTCAGCAACGCAGCCGCGATGGCCGCACGTAGGGGAAGCATTTTCATCGATAACCCTCTGCAATCGGTTGAAGACAAAAAGCCGAACGGCCGACTCATCATGAGTCAGCCGTCGGCTGGCGTTTTTTACAGGATGTTGAATGGAATCGTGGTCACGAGACGGAACTCGTTGATGTTGCCGTCAGCCTGATGCTCGCTGGCGCGGTGCGTGGTGTACGTCGCGCGAATCGCGGTGGCTTTGAGCGGACCGCTCTGCACGGCGTAGGAAGCACCGATGCCGTATTCGTAGTGGGATTCGCCGTCCATCAGACTCAGATCGCCGCGCTTGTCATCTGGAATGGTGTAAGCGGTGCCACGGTAGTGAGTACCGTCGATGCCCCATCCGCGAGCCTGGTAGATGTTGAACTTCAGGCCTGGCACGCCGTACTCGGCCATGTTGATGCCGTAGGCGATCTGGAAGGATTTCTCGTTCGGGCCGTTGAAGTCCGACAGCAGGGAGTTGGCCAGGTAGATGCCGTTGGTTTCGTGCAGGTAGTCGAAGTACTCGTTACCGTTCACTTGCTGATACGAGAAGGTCAGGCTGTGGGCCTGGTGGGTCAGTCCCAAGGACAGCGAGTAGGTATCGTTGTCGATGTTGCCCATCAACTTTTTGCCTTCGTCGACGGTCTTGTAGTAGTTCAGGCCGGTGGTCAGGCTCAATACCTGGCTGTCACCCAATTCGTGGGTTCCGCCGAAGTAGTACTGGTTCCAGAAGTCTTCGACGTTGGCGACGTACAGGCTGGTTTTCAGGCTTTTGAGCGGCTGATAGTTCACGCCCGCGGTGTAGACCTTGTCGGTTTCTTCGCCGTTGGCGCCGTATTCGGAACGGAATTTCGACAGGCTCTGCTCGGTACGTGGCGAGACGCGGTCGAAACCGGCGAGGTCGAACGACAGGTTGTTCAACTCTTCGCTATGCAGACTGATCCCTTCAAAGCTCGAAGGCAGCGGACGGTTGCCGATAACATCGACAATCGGCGTGCTGAAGTTCTGGCGACCTGCGGTCAACGTGGTGTTGGACACGCGGAACTTGACGTTGGCCAGACCCAGTTTGCTCCACTGGTCGACCGCATCACCGTCGGAATGGGCGAGGGTGCGGTTGGAGCCGCCAGCAATATCCTTGCGGTCACGGTCGAGAACGATGGCGTTGTAAGCGGCAACTTCGGTGCTCACGCCAACGGTGCCTTGGGTGAAGCCCGAGGTGTAGTTGACGATGGTGCCCTGAACCCAGTTGATACGACGCGGGGTCTTTGTTCTTACCGTTGGGGAGGTGTCTTTGTCGCTGTTTTTCACGTAGCTGAAGCTGTCGTCACGACGACGCAGTTCATTGGCGTACCAGTTACGGGTTGTGCCGCCCAGGCTTTGTCCATCGATAAAGCCTTTGGCCTCGCTTTGGGCGCTACTGCCGGCCAACGTGGTAGGGACGAACTCCTGACTTGCAGGTTCTGCGTACGCCGTGGCGGTGATGCTGCTGATGGCCAGGGCCAGTATCGCGGTGCTGCTCAGTTTCATGGGTGAAGCTCCTTTACTTTCTTTTTATGCCGGCTTTTTTTGGTATGCCGGTTATTGGTTTAGAACTCATTCACACATCGCAAACGTTTGCAAAATGCCGGATTGGCGAATTTCGGCAAAGCGCTTGCGTGAGGGGTTAGACAGCGCCCCCCAGCGTTGCGGCTAATCGTCTGGTTTAATCGATACCGACACCCGAGAACACGTTGCGACCGAACGGGCTGACTTTGAACCCTTCGATCCTCGCGCTTAACGGCTGGTTGACCGTCGAGTGGGCGACAGGCGTGATCGGCACCTGCTGTTTAAGCAATTGCTGAGCCTGTTTGTAGAGCACGGTGCGCTGGTCGCGGTCGGTGACGACCTTGGCCTGTTTGATCAGCTTGTCGTACGCCGGATCGCACCACATGGAGTAGTTGTTGCCGCCGATGGCATCGCAGCTGTACAGCGTGCCGAGCCAGTTGTCCGGATCCCCGTTGTCACCGGTCCAGCCGATCAGGCTGATGTCATGCTCGCCATTTTTGGTGCGCTTGATGTACTCGCCCCATTCGTAGCTGACGATCTTCACTTTCAGACCGATCTTGGCCCAGTCCGCCTGAAGCATTTCGGCCATCAGTTTGGCGTTCGGGTTGTATGGACGCTGCACCGGCATCGCCCACAGGGTGATCTCGGTGCCTTCCTTGACGCCTGCAGCCTTGAGCAGCTCTTTGGCTTTTTCCGGGTTGTAGGCGGCGTCTTTGATGCTGTCGTCGTAAGACCACTGGGTCGGTGGCATGGCGTTGACGGCCAGTTGGCCGGCGCCTTGATAAACAGCGTTGAGAATCCCCTGTTTATTCACCGCCATGTCCAGCGCCTGACGCACTTCGAGCTGGTCGAATGGCTTGTGGCGCACGTTATAGGCGATGTAGCCGAGGTTGAAACCCGGCTTGGAAATCAGTTGCAGTTTCGGGTCGGCCTTCAACGCTTCAACATCGGCAGGGCGCGGATGCAGGGTGATCTGGCATTCGCCGGCCTTGAGCTTCTGCACACGTACCGAGGCGTCGGTGTTGATCGCGAAGATCAGGTTGTCGAGTTTGACCCGGCTCGGATCCCAGTAATGTTTATTACCGGTGTAACGGATGTTCGAGTCTTTCTGATAACTCTTGAACACGAACGGCCCGGTGCCGATCGGTTTCTGGTTGATGTCGCTCGGCTTGCCTTCGGCCAGCAATTTGTCGGCGTATTCGGCGGACAGGATGGCGGCGAAGCTCATGGCGATGTTCTGAATGAACGCGGCGTCGACGCTGTTGAGCGTGAACTCCACGGTCAGCGGCCCGGTCTTCTCGACCTTGGCGATGTTCTTGTTCAGGCTCATCCCGTTGAAGTACGGGAATTCTGTGGGATAGGCCTTACGGAAAGGTTGCTGGGCATCCAGCATGCGATTAAACGTGAACAACACGTCATCGGCGTTGAAGTCGCGGGTCGGCTTGAAGTACGGCGTTGTGTGAAATTTCACACCTTCACGCAGGTGAAAGGTGTACTTGAGACCATCCTCGGAAATATCCCACGTGGTTGCCAGGCCAGGGACGACATTGGTCGCGCCTTTTTCGAACTCGACCAGACGGTTGTAGATCGGTTCGGCGGCGTCGTTATCGGTCGCTGTCGTGTATTGCGCGGTATCGAAACCGGCGGGGCTGCCTTCGGAGCAGAACACCAGGCTCTTGCTGGCGGCGAAACTGGCGGACGAGGCGGCCATCAGGCCGGCGCCCAGCAATGCGGAAAAAATCAAGGTATGGCGCATGACGCTCCCTCTTTTTTAGTGTTGTTCAATGCGCCGCCGTCCCATCCTGAGACGTTTGGCTGCATCGAGCTCAATCCAGTACGTACGGCAAACCGGTGGCCCACGCAGAAACTGGTCAGTACCCGACGGTAGGGGCCGCGGTCCTGGCAGTAAATGCGTAAATGCCTTAAAGCTCGTAGGAAAAGGCGACGCGTCCTATACCACTGTGGTAATCCGCAGTGGAATTGGCTGTAGGCAATTTCCTAACTTCCCGGCAGGTAAAACAACGGCGACGTCAAAAACGTCGCCGTTGCAGTGCCTTATTTGCTGACGCTGACGCCGTAGAAGGAGTTCAAGCCGAATGGGCTGATCTTGAAGTCCTGCACGTTGGCGCGCATGGGTTGGTACACCGTCGAGTGAGCGATAGGTGTCATAGGGACTGCATCTTTGAGGACGTGTTGTGCCTCTTTGTACAGTTCGGTGCGCTTACCTTGGTCGGTTGTGCGCTTGGCTTCTTTGACGAGGCCATCGAACTTCTTGTCGCACCACTTGGAGAAGTTGTTGCCGCTGAGCGAGTCGCAGCCGAACAGCACGTTCAGCCAGTTGTCCGGATCACCATTGTCACCGCTCCAGCCAATGATCATGGCCTGGTTCTCGCCACCTTTGGAGCGCTTGATGTACTCGCCCCACTCGTAGCTGGTGATCTTCACTTTCAAGCCGATCTTGGCCCAGTCGGACTGGAGCATTTCAGCCATCAGTTTAGCGTTCGGGTTGTATGGACGCTGCACCGGCATCGCCCACAGAACGATCTCGGTACCTTCCTTGACGCCGGCTTCCTTGAGCAGCTGTTTGGCTTTCTCAGGATCGTACTTGGCATCTTTGATGGTGGTGTCGTAAGACCATTGGGTCGGCGGCATGGCGTTGACGGCCAGTTGGCCTGCGCCCTGGTAAACCGAGTCGATGATCTGTGGCTTGTTCACGGCCATGTCCAGCGCCTGACGTACGCGCAGGTCAGCCAGCGGGTTGGCCTCGTTGCTGCCCTTGACCTTGTCCATCACGTTGTAGGCGATGTAACCGAGGTTGAAACCAGCCTGGTCAGGCATCTTCAGGGTTTTGTCTTCTTTCAGCGCTTTCAGGTCGGCTGGACGCGGGAACAGAGTGACCTGGCACTCGTTCTTTTTCAGCTTCTGAATACGTACCGACGGATCGGTGGTGATGGCGAAGATCAGGTTGTCGATCTTCACGTCATCCGGCTTCCAGTAATCCTTGTTGCCGGTGTAACGGATGTTGGAATCTTTCTGGTAGCTCTTGAACACGAACGGACCAGTGCCGATCGGCTTCTGGTTGATGTCGGCAGCCTTGCCTTCTTTCAGCAGCTGCGCTGCGTACTCGGCGGACTGCACCGAGGCGAAGCTCATGGCCATGTTCTGGATGAACGCGGCATCTACTTCTTTCAACGTGAACTTGACAGTGTGGTCGTCGACTTTATCGATCTTGGTGATGTTGGTGTCCATCCCCATGTCGGTGAAGTACGGGAATTCGGTCGGGTACGCCTTACGGAACGGGTCATCCTTGTTAATCATGCGATTGAAGGTGAACAGTACGTCGTCGGCGTTGAACTCACGAGTCGGCTTGAAATACGGGGTGGTGTGGAACTTGACGCCTTCACGCAGGTGGAAGGTGTAAGTCAGGCCATCATCGGAAATGTCCCACTTGGTCGCCAGACCAGGAATCACGGCGGTGCCGCCGCGCTCGAACTGGGTCAGACGGTTGAACATGGTTTCGGCTGAGGCGTCGAAGTCGGTTCCGGTGGTGTACTGGCCTGGGTCGAAACCGGCCGGGCTGCCTTCGGAGCAGAACACCAGGTTAGTCGCAGCGGATGCGAAAGGTGCGGAGGCTAACAAGCCTGCGCCGACTAAAAACGGAATGACCGCGTGTTTAAGCATGTTGGCCTCATGATTTGTTGTCATTTTTTAGTTGTGAGGTACGACCTCGTGAGTCGTGCCTGCGGATACTTATGCAGGGGCCATACCCATTGCAAGATCCAGAGCGACTGCCGGCCTCAAAGCGTGGCACGAACGTACCTTAATGTCGCATCTGTATAACTTCTGACGCATTTGACCGTTTGCGAGTGGTTTTTACGGTGCAAATGAAGCCCCAAAACGGTGCATTGGTCACGTTGTGCGCGCCGCCTTGGGGCTCGGTGTTACTTATTTATACCCACGCCATAGAAGGGGGTCAGACCGAACGGGCTGATCCGGAAGTCGGTGACTTCCTTGCGCAGCGGCTGAAACACCGTGGAGTTGGCAATCGGTGTAATCGGCACTTGCTGTTTAAGGATCAGTTGCGCCTGTTGATACAGTTTTACCCGCTGCTCTTTGTCGGTGGACAACTTGGCCTGCTGGACCAGTTTGTCGTAGGCCGGATCGCACCATTTGGCGTAGTTGCTGCCTTTTACCGCCGCGCAGCTGTAGAGCACGCCAAGCCAGTTGTCCGGGTCACCGTTGTCACCTGTCCAACCATAGATCATGGCGTCGTGTTCGCCATTTTTCGCACGTTTGATGTACTCGCCCCATTCATAGCTGACGATGTTGGCCTTGATGCCGATTTTCTCCCAATCCTGCTGGATCATCTGTGCCGACATCCGCGCATTCGGGTTCGAAGCGCGTTGCACTGTCATCGCCCAAAGGTTGATGGTTGTACCCGGCGCAACCCCTGCTTCTTTGAGTAGCACCCGCGCTTTGACCGGGTCGTAAGGGGCATCCTTGATGGTCGGGTCAAACGACCATTGTGCTGGCGGCAAGGCGTTTTGCGCCAACTGGCCGGCGCTTTGGTAGACGGCTTTGATGATTGCCGGTTTGTCGATGGCCATGTCCAGCGCCTGCCGAACCTTGAGCTGATCGAGAGGTGCGTGGGTGGTGTTGTAGGCGAGGAAGCCGAGGTTGAAACCCGCTTGCTTGAGCACGCGCAGGTTCGGGTCTTTTTCCATCACTTCGATGTCGGCCGGGCGTGGGTAGCCACTGACCTGGCATTCGCCGGCCTTGAGCTTTTGCAGGCGCACGGCGGCATCCGGGGTGATGGAGAAGATCAGGTTGTCGATCTTCACGTCTTCGGGTTTCCAGTAGGCCGTGTTGGCGGCGTAGCGGATTTGCGAGTCCTTCTGGTAGCGCTTGAACACGAACGGGCCGGTGCCGATCGGCTTCTGGTTGAGATCGGCGGCTTTGCCTTCCTTCAACAGTTGGGCGGCGTATTCGGCTGATTGCACCGAGGCGAAGCTCATGGCGAGGTTTTGCACGAAGGCGGCGTCGACGTTGTTGAGATTGAAGCGCACGGTTTGCTCGTCGAGTTTTTCTACCGATTTGATCGTGGTGTTCAGGCCCATGTCGGTGAAGTAGGGGGACTCGGCGGGGTAGGCCTTGCGGAAGGCGTTCTCCGGGTCGAGTAGGCGCTGGAAGGTGAAGAGCACGTCGTCGGCGTTGAAGTCGCGGGTGGGTTTGAAGTAGTCGGTGGTGTGGAATTTTACGTTTTGGCGCAGGTGGAAGGTGTATTGCAGGCCATCCGGGGAGATGTCCCATTTTGTTGCCAGGCCGGGTTCGATGTCGGTGCCGCCGCGTTTGAATTGGGTGAGGCGGTTGAAGACGGTTTCGGCGGAGGCGTCGAAGTCGGTGCCGCTGGTGTATTGGCTGGGGTCGAAGCCTGCCGGGCTGGCTTCGGAGCAGTAGACCAGGGTTGTGGCGGCGTTGGCGATTGGGGCTATGGCGGTTAGTGCGAGGGAGATCAAGAGCGGTTTTAGGGTGGATCTTGGCATGGGGTCCCCGGGGAATCGGCGGTGGTAATCGTGGAAGAGTAGCTGGGGCGGGGGTGTTGGCGGAAATATCGTTTTTCCTGTTGAAGCGTCTATCTCGGTATATCCAGCGGTTGTGGGCATATCCGTTACTGCGGTGATGGCTGCTTAGGGTTCCGCCCTTACGGCGGGTCACTTTTGACAAACGCCTCAAAAGTAACCAAAAAGGCTTGCTCCTGCGTGCGGCCCGCTCGCTGGGGCTCGGGGTTCCTTCGCTCCGGGATGGATCCGGGCGCAGCGCCTACGGTTTGCTTCGCTGCACCTCCTCTCGCTGTGTTTGGCTTCGCCAAACGGTCGCTGCGCTCCCACGCCCGGATCAATCCCTCCACTCAGCCTTCCGACGTCGCCCGTGGATCAAGATCAAGAGCAGGCGAGCTGACACTCGGCCTATTGAGTGGTGAAGAGCACGGCGCGCACGGCTTTGGTTTTTGTGGTGCTCTTGCCCCTCATCGGAACGCCGCCCGCCCAGCCCTCTCCCGAGGGAGAGGGAGCCGAGGGTGGGCCTCTCAAAATTTGCGTTCAACTCGGTATTTCATGTCGCCGTATCTCTCGCAATCACCTCGGTCAGTCCCCTCTCCCTACAGGCGGTCCGACGTTTCGGGAGGGCTAGGGTGAGGGTTTGCTTTTGACTGTTTAAATATGTGTCAGATAACCAGAACCTTCCCACAAGGTTTTCAGGTTGTCCGTCGGACGTTGGCTCTCTAGGCTCTGGGTGTCGCTGAAGACTCAGCGATCGGGAGGTGAGATTCCCGGTTATTGAATTTGGAAACCTGCACAAGCCCCTCCATAATCGCCGCCAGCTCATGCTGTCAGCAGTTTTTATGGCGGCTATGTACGGGCGGACTTTTGTCCGGCCGGGTTGGTTTCCTTACCGGTAATCTCACTCCGTACATAGTTGCCACCTCATTTCTCGAGTGAGATCGGAAATGAATGGCGTCAGTTCATAAGGAAATTTTCCATGGATAAATTGATACCTGACCCACCCCTCGATACCCCACTCGAAAACGCCATCCGCGCCGACGACCAGATCAAAACCCGCGAAGCCATCAAACGCGCGCTGGATTTCTACCTCAGCCCCGACCTGGTCAAGCCCCGGCAACCCAGCACGATGTTCCTGATCCAGCCGAACATCGACACCGAAAGTCTGTTGGCGCATGCCTGTGAGTCACTCGCGTCGGCGAACACGCTAACGGGTAATTTTGCTGATCAATTGGGCCGGCCTGAGCGTAATACGGCGTTGGCGATTCAGCAGATCATCATGCTGGCCGAGCTGGCGGTGAATCGGGCGTTGGATCGGGTTGATCCGCAGACATAATCAGTCTGCTCCACCGCGTTATCGTTCTTCGCGAGCAAGCTCGCTCCCACAGGTGGAATGCATTTCAAACTGTGGGAGCGAGCTTGCTCGCGAAGACGGTGGTTCATCCACAGCAAATCCCAGGCACAAAAAAACCGCCGATCATTCACCGATCGGCGGTTTTTCATTCAGAACAGATCAAATCACTGCATCAACACTTCAATCGAGCCATCGGCCGTCATGCTGACCTGGCTGGTGCCCGCTTCAACTTCTGGCGTCACCGGCGCCGAATCCATCGCTGCCGCTTTCATCATCATTGGTGCGCGCAGGTACGGTTGTGGATAACCGTTGCTGTTGAGGTTCAGGTTGACGATTTTGTAGCCCTTGCCGCCCAGTGCATCGGTGGCAAGCTGCGCGCGGGCCTTGAAGGCGGTCACGGCTTCTTTGAGCAACTGGTCTTCACTGGATTTGCGGGTCGGGTCGGCGATGGCGAAGTCCATGCCGCCCATTTTCAGGTCGCCCAGCAGTTCGCCGGTGAGTTTGGACAGGGCGGCGAAGTCGGCGCTTTCCAGACGCAGTTCGGCGCGTTCACGCCAGCCGGTGATCTTCTGGCCTTTGGTGTCGTAGATCGGGTAGCTGTTGCGGCTGCCTTGGCGCAGGGTGATGTCTTTGACTTGCTTGGCCTGGGCCAGGGCCTTGTTCATGGTGGTGCTGACGTCGGCGGCGAGTTTGGCCGGGTCGGTGTTTTGCTCTTCGGTATAGAGGGTGACGATCATCAGGTCGCGGGCGACTTCCGTGCTGACTTCGGCGCGCAGGGAAATCTGGTTGTAGTGCAGCTCATCGGCGGCCATGGCCGGAAGGCTGGCGACGCTGCCGACGGTCAGGGCGAGAAGGGCGGCGCTGCGGCGAAATGTGTGCATGAAAGCTCCTTGATGAGGGCGCAGGTGATGGTTCGGGGGCCTGCGTGAAACCATCAGACTCTATAAAGCAGCTTCAAGTTGCAAGCGTCGAGCTGCAAGCCAAAAGCTTTTACTTGCCGCTTGCAGCTCGAAACTTGCAGCTTGTGCGGTGTGGTCGTTTGCCGCACTTTCGCCTCTCGGGCGCGCGGCTTGGTTATACTCCCTGCGATCCGCCTGGAGCGCTCATCAGGAGAGCTCATGCTCGCCCCCGTACAACTGACTTCCGCCACTCGCCAGAACCTCTGGCGGCTGACTTTCATTCGCACCCTGGTGCTCGCCGCGCAGGCCGGCTCCGTCGGCCTGGCCTACTGGCTGCAACTGTTGCCGTTGCCGTGGGTGCAACTGGCGATGACCCTCGGCTGCTCGACGCTGCTATGCGTGTTCACCGCGGTGCGTTTGCGTACTTCGTGGCCAGTTACGGAACTCGAATATGCCCTGCAACTGGCCTGTGATCTGGTGATCCACAGTGCGTTGCTGTACTTCTCCGGCGGTTCGACCAACCCGTTTGTCTCCTATTATCTGGTGCCGCTGACCATCGCTGCGGTGACGTTGCCGTGGCGCTATTCGGTGATTCTCTCTGGCATCGCGCTGGCGCTGTATACGGTGATGCTGACGCGTTTCTATCCGCTGGAAACCTTGCCGGTAGCCCGCGAGAACCTGCAGATCTACGGCATGTGGCTGAGCTTTGCGCTGGCCGCTGCGGTGATCACGTTCTTCGCCGCGCGCATGGCTGAAGAGCTGCGCCGTCAGGAAGAATTGCGCGCGATCCGCCGCGAAGAAGGCCTGCGCGATCAGCAATTACTGGCCGTCGCCACCCAGGCCGCCGGCGCCGCCCATGAACTCGGCACGCCGCTGGCGACCATGAGTGTATTGCTCAAGGAAATGCAGCAGGATCATCCCGACCCGATGCTGCAGGACGATCTGAAAGTGCTGCAGGATCAGGTCAAACTCTGCAAAGAAACCTTGCAGCAACTGGTGCGCGCCGCCGAGGCCAACCGGCGCCTGGCTGTCGAGATGCAGGACGTCACCGACTGGCTCGATGAAGCGCTGAACCGCTGGCACCTGATGCGTCCGGAGGCCAGTTATCGTTTCCACCGTCTCGGCCAAGGCACGGTGCCGCGCATGGCGCCGCCGCCGGATCTGACTCAGGCGCTGTTGAATTTGCTCAACAACGCCGCCGATGCTTGCCCGGAAAATCTCAAAGTGACCCTGGACTGGGACGTCGAGAACCTGACCATCAGCATTCGTGACCACGGCGCCGGTGTGCCGCTGGCCATCGCCGAGCAGATCGGCAAACCGTTTTTTACCACCAAGGGCAAAGGTTTCGGCCTGGGCCTGTTTTTGAGCAAGGCCAGCGTGACACGCGCCGGCGGCTCAGTGAAACTCTATAGTCATGAGGAAGGCGGCACGCTCACCGAGCTGCGTCTGCCCCACGGCGCCCGAGGAGACCAACATGAGTGACGAAATCCAAGTCGAAGGCGAAGAACTGCCGCATTTGCTGCTGGTCGACGATGACGCAACGTTCACCCGAGTGATGGCCCGTGCCATGGCTCGTCGTGGCTTTCGCGTCAGCACCGCAGGTTCGGCCGAAGAAGGCCTGACCATCGCCCAGGCCGATCTGCCTGATTACGCTGCGCTCGACCTGAAAATGGACGGCGACTCCGGTCTGGTGCTGCTGCCCAAGCTGCTGGAGCTGGACCCGGAAATGCGCGTGGTGATCCTCACCGGTTATTCGAGCATTGCCACCGCCGTCGAGGCGATCAAGCGCGGTGCCTGCAACTACCTGTGCAAACCGGCCGACGCCGACGACGTACTGGCCGCGTTGCTCTCCGAGCACGCTGACCTCGACAGTCTGGTACCGGAAAACCCGATGTCGGTCGATCGCCTGCAGTGGGAACACATCCAGCGCGTGCTCACCGAACACGAAGGCAACATCTCCGCCACTGCCCGCGCCCTGGGCATGCACCGCCGCACCCTGCAGCGCAAACTGCAGAAGCGCCCGGTTCGTCGCTGAACCTGCGCTGAACGACTATCGCCAGCCCTCGCGATAAAACGCACCGATCTACTATGATCGGTGCGTGTCTGTTCTTTTCTATATCGAGCCTTATCCATGAATCAGAACGCTGAATATTCCGCGGTCAACGATGCTGTGCGCGGGCAGTTTTTTCGCAAGGTATGGGCAATGATCACGCCTTACTGGCGCAGCGAAGAGAGGGGCAAGGCCTGGATATTGCTGATTGCCGTGATCGCGCTGACGCTGTTCAGTGTGTGGATTTCGGTGTGGCTCAACAGTTGGTACAAGGATTTTTACAACGCCTTGCAGAAGAAGGACGAGGCGGCGTTCTGGCAGTTGATCCTGTATTTCTGCGGTATCGCGGCGGTGGCGATTCTCGGCTCGGTGTATCGCCAGTATCTGACGCAAATGCTGACCATCCGCTGGCGTGCCTGGCTCACCGAAAAGCATTTCACCCGGTGGCTGGAGCACAAGAATTACTACCAGATGGAGCAGGGTGGTTACACCGATAACCCGGACCAACGGATTTCCGAAGACCTCAACAAATTCACCAGCAACACGTTGGGGCTGGGTCTTGGCCTGATTCGAACGGTGGTCAGCCTGGTGTCGTTCTCGATCATTCTGTGGGGCGTTTCGGGCACGATCGAGGTGTTCGGCTTTACCATTCCCGGGTACATGTTCTGGTGTGCGCTGCTTTACGCGGCAATAGGCAGTTGGCTGACGCATCTGATTGGTCGGCGTCTGATCGGTCTGAACAACCAACAACAACGTTACGAAGCCGATCTGCGTTTCTCCATGGTCCGCGTGCGTGAGAACGCCGAGAGCATCGCCCTGTACAACGGCGAGCAGAACGAGAATCGTCGTTTGAGCCATCGTTTCGGGCTGGTCTGGCACAACTTCTGGGACATCATGCGCGTGTCCAAGCGTTTGACGTTTTTCACCTCAGGTTACGCGCAGATCGCGATCATTTTCCCGTTCATCGTCGCCGCGCCGCGTTACCTCTCCGGCAAGATCGAACTGGGTGAGCTGATGCAGATCAACTCGGCCTTCAGCAATGTGCAGGACAACTTCAGCTGGTTTATCAGTGCGTACCAGGATCTCGCCGAATGGCGTGCCACCTGTGATCGTCTGCTGAGCTTCCGCCAAGCCATGACCGATAACGAAGAGCGCATCCCGGCCATTGATGTACAGAATCAGGGCAGCGAATTGAAGGTGCACAACCTCGGTCTGGATCTTGCCGATGGCCGTCATCTGCTGACAAGCGCCGACATGACTGTCGAGCCGGGTGAGCGAGTGATGCTCAGCGGCCGTTCCGGCAGCGGCAAGTCGACGCTATTGCGAGCAATGGGCCATTTGTGGCCGGCGGGGCACGGCAACATCCGCCTGCCGGCAGCACGTTATCTGTTCTTGCCGCAGAAGCCTTACTTGCCGATCGGCACCTTGCGCGAAGCGTTGAGTTATCCACAACCGGGTGACACCTACGCGCCTGAGCGTTATGCACAAGTGCTGGAAACCTGCCGCTTGCCGCATCTGGTCGCGCGACTGGACGAGGCCAATCACTGGCAACGCATGCTCTCGCCGGGTGAGCAACAACGACTGGCCTTCGCCCGTGCGCTGCTTTATGCGCCGCACTGGTTGTACATGGACGAAGCCACTTCGGCGATGGATGAGGAAGACGAAGCGACGCTGTATCAGGCGCTGATTGACCAATTGCCGGGGCTGAGCATTGTCAGCGTTGGCCATCGCAGCAGTTTGAAACGCTTTCATCCACGGCATGTGCGGATCGACAGCGGACACTTGGTTGAACAGACCGTGACTGCCTGACGCCACGGATCCCTTGTAGGAGCTGCCGAAGGCTGCGATCTTTTGATTCTAAAAGGTCAAAATCAAAAGATCGCAGCCTTCGGCAGCTCCTACAGGAAGGTCGTGTTGGCAGTGATCGTACAACCCGCTTGAGCTATCATGCCTTCAAGCCGAATTTTCGAGACTAGATGCACACCATGGAAAACCTGATCGAAACCCCGCGTCTCCCGCGCAAGCGCCGCAGCCTGGCCCAGGAACTGGTGACGGTGCTGAGCGAGCAGATCCGCGATGGCCTGCTCAAACGCGGTGACAAACTGCCCACCGAGTCGGCGATCATGGAAGCCCATGGCGTCAGCCGCACTGTGGTGCGCGAGGCGATTTCCCGTTTGCAGGCTGCCGGCCAGGTGGAAACCCGCCATGGTATCGGCACCTTCGTGCTCGACACGCCGAGCCCGAGTGGTTTCCGTATCGACCCGGCCACCGTCGTCACCCTGCGTGACGTGTTGGCGATTCTCGAATTGCGCATCAGCCTCGAAGTGGAGTCTGCGGGCCTTGCCGCGCAACGTCGCAGTGCCGAGCAACTGGCGACCATGCGTGCCGCCCTCGATGCACTCAACGAAAGTGCTGCCCACGCCAGCGATGCTGTGGCTTCAGACTTTGCTTTCCATCTGGAAATCGCCCTGTCCACCGGCAATCGCTACTTCACCGACATCATGACCCACCTGGGCACCAGCATCATTCCGCGTACGCGGCTGAACTCGGCGCGTCTGGCCCATGATGATCAGCAGCACTACATGAGCCGCCTGAGCCGCGAACACGAAGAAATCTACGACGCAATTGCCCGTCAGGATTCCGATGCAGCGCGTGCGGCGATGCGTCTGCACCTGACCAACAGCCGTGAAAGGCTGCGCCAGGCCCATGAAGAGGCGCAGGCGCAGGGTTAGTATTTATTAGAGTTTGAGGTAAACCAGCAGCTTTGCAGACTGAGCCGTATTACCTGACGAAGTCTGCACGCTATAACTCAATGTAGCGGTGGCACCCGTTACGAACTCTTCTGCAAATACCTTTTTCAGAATCTCGAATACAAATGGAGCATCGGCGGGTGACCCTACGGTAAGTTCCCGGCTGTATTCATTCCCTGTGGAAGTACTGACCTCGAATGTAATCTTGTCTCCCTTGCTAACATTTGGATAGGACTGGACTTCGCCGTGGGCAGGATCAACCAGGTTGTGCACGAAAAGTATGAGCTTTCCGTCGTGCACGATGGCTTCGTGGAGGAGGGGGGCAGCGAGTGCTTTTACTTGAACATTGATGATTGAAATTCCTTTTATAACCAATCAAACCTTTGCAATCGCGTAGTGATGACACACTACGATCGGAGTCGGTTTGTTATCTCCTGACTTCATTAGCTCAGGGATCCCCATTCTTACGCACCTGTAAGAAATACCAGTCCCGACGAACGGTCATCATCCGAAGCGCAAGCGCCAGGGACCGTGAACTGGTCAAGCGAAAATTCATTATCAAGCCTTAATCCGCAACCTCAACATTTCCGAAAACGGTTCCATACTCGACTCATCACAAAACTTGTAGCGCAGTTCAACCTCCCTGTTCAGGTACGGACGAAGTGCCTCTTTAGGCAGCTGCAACTCGATTCCCGTCAGTTTCTCCATCTCGTCTTCAGCATCGTCCCAAGTGCCGGTGTCCACTTCTTCACCTGCCCACTCCGGCTCTTCCGGGTCGTCGCCGAGAATCGGGTAGACGCTCCAGTTCGCCGGAAAATCGCTGGAGTCGGGGACCTGGACGATCATCTCATCGGGCAGAGTCGATAGCTGAAGCGTGAGTGTGTCGGAGGTCGGGGCGGCAATTTGCGAAAGGGTAGGGGCAGCGTAATTCATCGACATTTCGGGTTCCTTCGAGTGGTCCGCCACGATCCTTCGTGGCAGTCGTCGCACCTTACCCGGCGTTTCTCCAGTGCTCAGTAAACGAATCTTGACCAGACATTTCCGCGCTGGAACCCTTTAAACGCGGGCTTTTGCGACGAGTCCTGCCAAGCCTTAAACAGTTTTGTTCGACAAAAAAACACCCACAACGATGAAATGCAGTTGACGGTTATTATTTAAGTTGTACGATGACCTACAACTTCAGCGAAGGCTGAACGGACCAATCACAAAAAACGTTGCTACCAGGGTGTTCGAATAATGAATCCACAAGAACTGAAGTCCATCCTCTCTGCCGGCCTGCTGTCTTTCCCGGTGACCGATTTCAACGCGCAGGGCGATTTCAACCGCGCCGGCTACATCAAACGCCTGGAATGGCTGGCTCCGTATGGCGCTTCAGCCTTGTTCGCCGCCGGCGGCACCGGTGAGTTTTTCTCCCTCGCCGCCAGCGAATACTCGGAAATCATCAAGACTGCCGTCGACACCTGTGAAACCAGCGTACCGATCCTTGCCGGTGTCGGTGGTTCGACCCGTCAGGCCATCGAATACGCTCAGGAAGCCGAGCGTCTGGGCGCCAAAGGTCTGTTGCTGCTGCCGCACTACCTGACCGAAGCGAGCCAGGACGGTGTTGCCGCTCACGTTGAAGCCGTGTGTAAATCGGTCAACATCGGTGTAGTCGTTTACAACCGCAACGTTTGCCGCTTGACCGCGCCGCTGCTGGAACGTCTGGCCGAGCGCTGCCCGAACCTGATCGGTTACAAGGACGGTCTGGGTGATATCGAATTGATGGTGTCGATCCGTCGCCGCCTCGGTGATCGCTTCAGCTATCTGGGTGGTCTGCCGACCGCCGAAGTCTATGCCGCTGCCTATAAGGCGCTGGGCGTGCCGGTCTACTCCTCGGCGGTTTTCAACTTCATCCCGAAAACCGCGATGGACTTCTACCACGCGATCGCCCGTGAAGATCACACCACCGTCGGCAAGATCATCGACGACTTCTTCCTGCCGTACCTCGACATCCGTAACCGCAAGGCCGGTTACGCCGTGAGCATCGTCAAGGCAGGCGCAAAGATCGCCGGCTATGACGCAGGCCCGGTGCGGGCACCGCTGACCGATCTGACTGGCGAAGAGTACGAAATGCTCGCCGCGCTGATCGACAAGCAAGGTGCGCAGTAACACCCGACAAAAACGCGGCCGCTGAGTAATCAGCGGCTTTTTGCGTAAAGGCTTTTAGTTTTGAGGGCTGCCCCTGTGACAAATGCAAAACGTTACGACAACTACATCAACGGCGAATGGGTTGCCGGTGCCGACTACTCGGCCAACATCAACCCGTCGGAACTGAGCGACACCATCGGCGATTACGCCAAGGCTGACCTGACTCAGGTTCACGCTGCCATCGACGCCGCCCGCGCGGCATTCCCGGCGTATTCGACTTCGGGTATTCAGGCCCGTCACGATTCGCTGGATAAAGTCGGTACGGAGATTCTCGCCCGCCGCGAAGAGCTCGGCACCCTGCTGGCCCGGGAAGAGGGCAAGACCCTGCCTGAAGCCATCGGCGAAGTCACCCGCGCCGGTAACATCTTCAAGTTCTTCGCCGGTGAATGCCTGCGTCTGTCCGGCGACTACGTGCCGTCGGTGCGCCCGGGCGTCAATGTTGAAGTGACTCGCGAAGCACTGGGTGTGGTCGGTCTGATCACCCCGTGGAACTTCCCGATCGCGATTCCTGCGTGGAAAATCGCGCCAGCCTTGGCCTACGGCAACTGCGTGGTGTTGAAACCAGCCGATCTGGTACCGGGCTGCGCTTGGGCACTGGCGGAAATCATCTCCCGCGCAGGCTTCCCGGCCGGCGTGTTCAACCTGGTGATGGGCAGCGGTCGCGTGGTTGGCGATGCGCTGGTGCAGAGCCCGAAAGTCGACGGCATCAGCTTCACCGGTTCGGTGGGCGTGGGTCGGCAGATCGCGGTCAACTGCGTGTCGCGCCAGGCTAAGGTTCAGCTGGAAATGGGCGGCAAGAACCCGCAGATCATTCTCGACGACGCCGACCTCAAGCACGCGGTCGAGCTGTCGGTGCAGAGCGCGTTCTACTCCACCGGTCAGCGTTGCACTGCCTCCAGCCGTTTGATCGTCACTGCCGGGATTCACGACAAATTCGTTGAAGCGATGGCCGAGCGCATGAAGTCGATCAAGGTCGGCCACGCGCTGAAATCCGGCACCGATATTGGTCCAGTGGTTTCCCAGGCGCAGCTGGAACAGGACATGAAGTACATCGACATCGGCCAGTCCGAAGGTGCGCGTCTGGTCAGCGGCGGTGGTCTGGTAACTTGCGACACCGAGGGTTACTTCCTCGCGCCAACCCTGTTTGCCGACAGTGAAGCGTCGATGCGCATCAGCCGCGAAGAGATCTTCGGGCCGGTGGCCAACATCGTTCGCGTGGCTGACTACGACGCAGCGCTGGCGATGGCCAACGACACCGAGTTCGGCCTGTCTGCGGGCATTGCGACCACCTCGCTGAAGTACGCCAACCACTTCAAGCGCCATTCGCAAGCCGGGATGGTCATGGTCAACCTGCCGACGGCTGGCGTCGATTACCACGTTCCGTTCGGTGGCCGTAAAGGTTCATCCTATGGCTCACGTGAGCAAGGCCGCTATGCGCAAGAGTTCTACACGGTCGTGAAGACCAGCTACATCGGTTCCTGATAAACGCAATAACCCTGTAGGAGCTGCCGAAGGCTGCGATCTTTTAAGATCAAAAGATCGCAGCCTTCGGCAGCTCCTACAGGGAACAGATGCAAGACCAAAGAAGATTCACCCGCGCATAAAAATAATCAGTGGGAGTACCTCTACATGCAATCCTCCAAGCCGACTCACGTCCGCTATTTGATCCTGCTCATGCTGTTTCTGGTGACCACGATCAACTATGCCGACCGCGCCACGATCGCCATCGCCGGCTCCAGCCTGCAAAAAGATCTGGGCATCGACGCAGTTACCCTCGGCTACATCTTCTCCGCCTTCGGTTGGGCCTACGTGGCCGGGCAAATTCCCGGTGGCTGGCTGCTCGATCGCTTCGGCTCGAAAAAAGTCTATGCGTTGAGCATTTTCACCTGGTCGCTGTTCACCGTGCTGCAAGGCTTTGTCGGTGAATTCGGTATGTCCACGGCGATCGTCGCGCTGTTCATGCTGCGCTTTTTGGTCGGTCTGGCTGAAGCGCCATCCTTCCCCGGTAACGCGCGCATCGTCGCCGCTTGGTTCCCGACCGCTGAACGCGGCACCGCTTCGGCGATCTTCAACTCGGCGCAATATTTTGCCACCGTGTTGTTCGCACCGCTGATGGGCTGGATCGTTTACTCCTTCGGCTGGGAGCACGTGTTCATTGTCATGGGCCTGTTCGGCATCGTTTTCTCGGGGATCTGGCTGAAGGTTATCCACAGCCCGCGCCAACACCCGATGGCCAACGAAGCAGAAGTACAGTTCATCGCCGACAACGGCGGCATGGTCGACATGGACGTCAAGCAAGGCAAAAAAGCCGACGGTCCGAAGTGGGATTACATTCGTCAGTTGCTGACCAACCGCATGATGCTCGGCGTGTATCTGGGCCAGTACTGCATCAACGGCATCACTTACTTCTTCCTGACCTGGTTCCCGGTGTACCTGGTGCAAGAGCGTGGCATGACCATTCTCAAGGCCGGTTTCATTGCCTCGTTGCCGGCGATTTGCGGTTTCATCGGTGGCGTGCTCGGCGGGGTGATTTCCGATTACCTGTTGCGTAAAGGCCACTCGCTGACCTTCGCCCGTAAAGCGCCGATCATTGCCGGTCTGCTGGTTTCCAGCAGCATCGTCGCCTGCAACTATGTCGATGTTGAATGGATGGTCGTTGGCTTCATGGCTCTGGCCTTCTTCGGTAAGGGCGTTGGCGCATTGGGTTGGGCGGTGGTCTCCGACACCTCGCCAAAACAGATCGCCGGTCTGAGCGGTGGCCTGTTCAACACTTTCGGCAACATCGCTTCGATCACCACGCCGATCGTGATTGGCTACATCATCAGCTCCACCGGTTCGTTCAAATGGGCGCTAGTGTTCGTCGGTGCCAACGCACTGGTGGCGGTGTTCAGCTATCTGGTCATCGTTGGCCCGATCAAACGTGTGGTACTCAAAGAGCCGCCAACCCATGGCGGTACTGAAGCCACCGGCAAATTGTCTCAAGCGCATTCCTGAGGAGCGGCGTCATGCAGTTGATTGAACATTCCGACTCGCCGCGCCACATCCGCCTGCACGAGCGGGACAACGTGGTGGTAGTGGTCAACGACCAGGGCGCACCGGCCGGCACTGAGTTTGCCGATGGCCTGGTGACGCTGGAATTTGTGCCGCAGAGCCACAAGGTCACTCTCGAAGACATTCCCGAGGGCGGCCAGGTGATTCGCTACGGTCAGGTGATTGGCTACGCGTTGCAGCCGATCCGCCGGGGCAGTTGGGTCAAGGAAGATCAACTGCGCATGCCGACCGCGCCGCCGCTGGACAGCTTGCCGCTGTCCACCGACGTGCCGGACGCGCAGGCACCGCTGGAAGGCTTCACCTTCGAGGGTTATCGCAACGCTGACGGTACCGTCGGCACGCGCAATATTCTCGGCATCACCACCACCGTGCAGTGCGTTACCGGCGTGCTTGATCACGCGGTAAAACGCATCAAGGAAGAACTGCTGCCGAAGTACCCGCACGTCGATGACGTGGTGGCGCTGACTCACAGTTACGGCTGCGGCGTGGCGATTACTGCCACCGACGCCTACATCCCGATTCGCACCGTGCGCAATCTGGCGCGCAACCCGAACCTCGGTGGCGAAGCGTTGGTGATTAGCCTGGGCTGCGAGAAATTGCAGGCCGGGCAGGTGATGCACGAGGACGATGCGTCGGTGGATCTCAGCGATCCGTGGCTGTATCGCTTGCAGGATTCCAGTCATGGCTTCACCGAGATGATCGAGCAGATCATGGAACTGGCTGAAGTGCGCCTGAAGAAACTCGATCAGCGCCGCCGCGAAACCGTGCCGGCGTCCGAGTTGATCCTCGGCATGCAGTGTGGCGGCAGCGATGCGTTTTCCGGGATCACCGCCAACCCGGCGCTGGGCTACGCTTCGGACTTGTTGTTGCGCGCGGGGGCGACGGTGATGTTTTCCGAAGTCACCGAAGTGCGCGATGCGATTTACCTGCTGACTTCACGTGCCGAAAGCAAAACCGTTGCCGAGGAATTGGTGCGTGAGATGGACTGGTACGACCGTTACCTGGCCAAGGGTGAAGCAGATCGCAGCGCCAACACCACGCCGGGCAACAAGAAGGGCGGGCTGTCGAACATTGTCGAGAAGTCGCTGGGTTCGATCGTCAAATCCGGCAGCAGCGCGATCAATGGCGTGCTCGGCCCGGGCGAGCGCTTCAAGCAGAAGGGTCTGATTTTCTGTGCGACGCCGGCGAGCGATTTTGTCTGCGGGACGTTGCAGTTGGCGGCGGGGATGAACCTGCATGTGTTCACCACCGGGCGTGGCACGCCGTATGGTTTGGCGATGGCGCCAGTGGTGAAGGTCTCGACGCGTACGGAATTGGCGCAGCGTTGGCCTGATCTGATCGACATCGATGCCGGGCGGATTGCTACAGGGCGCGCGACCATCGAGGAGTTGGGTTGGGAGTTGTTTCACTACTATCTGGATGTGGCGAGCGGCAAACAGCAGACGTGGGCGGAGAAACACAAGCTGCATAACGACATTACGTTGTTCAACCCGGCGCCGATTACCTGATGCGTGACCGGCCTGGCCCTCACCCCAGCCCTCTCCCGGAGGGAGAGGGGGCCGACCGAGTTGTCTGGCGCTGTACATCGACCTGAAATATCGAGTTGATTATGGCCTGCTACAGGCAGTTCTGGATTCAGCGATGTCATTTCAGGTCGGTGAAATTATTGAATATCCCGCGGTCAGTCCCCTCTCCCTCTGGGAGAGGGTTAGGGTGAGGGGCTTTTGCTTTATCATTGGCCCCTAACGACGCTCACCCAAGGCTCCCCGGCATGCTGGCAATCTTCCTCGAAACCCTGAACATCACCGCGCCGGTGTTTGCCATGCTGTTTCTCGGTGTGCTGCTCAAGCGCATCGACTGGATCAACGACAACTTCATCCACACCGCCTCGTCGCTGGTGTTCAACGTGACCATGCCGGCGTTGCTGTTCCTCGGCATTCTGCATGCCGACCTGCACGCCGCACTGCAACCGTCCCTGCTGATCTACTTCTCCCTCGCCACGCTGGTGAGCTTTGCCGTGGCCTGGGGCTGGGCGATTTTCAAATGCCCGCGTGAAGATCGCGGCATCTACACCCAGGGCGCCTTTCGCGGTAACAACGGTGTGATTGGTCTCGCGTTGGCGGCGAGCATGTACGGCGATTACGGGATTTCCCTCGGGGCGATTCTCGCGGCGCTGGTGATCCTGTTTTACAACACCCTGTCGACCATCGTGCTGGCGGTGTACAGCCCGGTGATCAAGTCCGATCCGTGGAGCATCTGCAAAAGCGTGTTCAGCAATCCACTGATCATCAGCGTGATTGCGGCGGCGCCGTTTGCCTATTTCAAGATCGGTTTGCCGGGCTGGCTGGAGACCTCAGGTCAGTATCTGGCGCAGACTACGTTGCCGCTGGCGCTGATCTGCATTGGCGGCACGCTGTCACTGGCGGCGCTGCGCAAGAGCGGCAATATGGCGCTCAGCTCCAGTCTGGTGAAGATGATCGGTTTGCCGGTGCTGGCGACGCTGGGGGCGTGGTTGTGGGGCTTTCGCGGCGCGGAACTGGGGATTCTGTTTCTGTATTTCGGCAGCCCGACGGCAGCGGCGAGTTTCGTCATGGCCCGGGCGGCGCAGGGCAATCATGAGCTGGCGGCGGCGATTATCGTGATGACCACATTGATGGCGGCGATTACCACCAATGTCGGGATTTTCGTTCTGCAGTGGGGTGGGTGGATATAAAGGCAAGATCAAAAGATCGCAGCCTGCGGCAGCTCCTACAGGAGACCGCATTTCCATGTAGGCGCTGCCAAAGGCTGCGATCTTTTAGCTTTTCTCGTAACTGTCGATCACTTCCTGCGCCGCGCGAAACGCATCAATCGCCGCCGGCACGCCGGCATACACCGCGCAATGCAGCAGCGCCTCACGAATCTCGTCCACGGTGCAGCCATTGTTCAGCGCACCGCGCACATGGCCTTTCAACTCCTGCGGGCACTTCAATGCGGTCAGCGCGGCGAGGGTGATCAGGCTGCGGGTTTTCAGCGGCAGACCTTCACGATTCCACACGCCACCCCAGGCATGTTCATTGACGAAATCCTGCAACGGTTGAGTGAACTCGGTGGCGTTGCCTAGCGCGCGATCAACAAACGCATCGCCCATTACCTGGCGGCGGATTTCAACCCCGGACTTCTTCGATTCGGTCATGGCATATCCCTCTTGTGGTGTTGGCGGCGCCAGGCGCGAATCGACGTGAACAGCAGAAACGTCAACAGCGTCGGCAAGACATAAAACAGCATCAGCCGCTCAAGCTTGCCGGCCAGCGGCATGCCAGTGGTGAACGACACCACGTGCAGCCCGTACGCCAAATACAAACCGAGCAACAGCAAACCTTCGGCGCGCGTTACCCGATAGCCGGAATAGAACACCGGCAGGCACAGCGCGGCGACGCCGAGCATCACCGGCAGGTCGAAATCCAGTGCGTTCGGCGACACCGACAGCGGCGTCGGTGCGATCAATGCGGTCAGGCCGAGTACCCCGAGCAGATTGAACAGGTTGGCGCCGATCACGTTGCCGACGGCGATATCGCGTTGCCCGCGCAATGCGGCGATCAACGACGTGGCCAGTTCCGGCAGGGAGGTGCCGACAGCGACAACGGTCAGACCAATGACGCGCTCGGAAAATCCAAGATCAGTTGCCACCACCACGGCAGCTCCGAGCAGAAGATGTCCGGCGAAAACCAGCATCGCCAAACCGACAATGATCATCAGCGAACTGCCGATCCACGACGCTTGGGTTGTTTCAACTCGCTCCGTATGCGGGCGCGTCGAGTGCCGCGACTGGCGCAACAGCAAGCCGAGATACAGCGCCAATGCGCCCAACAACAGAATGCCGTCGAAGCGTCCGATCTCTTCATTCCACGCCAATACAAACACCAGCAGACTGGCGCCGATCATCAGCGGAATATCGAGTCGCACCAGTTGCCGCGAGACACGCAGAGGAATGATCAGTGCTGACAAACCTAGGGTGACGAGGATATTGAAAATGCTGCTGCCGACCACGCTGCCAACGGCGATGTCCGGGTTGTGCGCCAATGCGGCTTGCAGGCTTACGGCCATTTGCGGCGCGCTGCTGCCGAGGGCGACGATGGTCAGGCCGATGATCAGCGGTCGCACATGCAGACGCGCCGCCAGGCGCACCGCCGCACGCACCATCAGTTCGGCGCCGAAGATCAGCAGGCACAGGCCGGCGAGCAGTTCGATCACGCTGATCAGGGGTAAGTCGGCTAATCCGAAAATGGTCAGCGCTCCATCAATCGTCGAGGGCCTGCACGCGAACCCGTGCGGTGCCGCTGCGCAGCATGCCGAGTTGTTCGGCGGCCTCGCGGGACACGTCGATCAGGCGTCCACGGGTATGCGGGCCACGGTCATTGATGCGGACCACGACGGATTCATCGTTTTTCAGGTTGGTGACCTTCACCCGTGTGCCAAAGGGTAGCTGGCGGTGGGCGGCGGTCAGGGAATTCTGGTTGAACGCTTCGCCGCTGGCGGTGCGTTTACCGTGGTGCTTTGCACCGTAATAGGAAGCGACGCCGGTCTGGTCGTAGCCGTGCGGGTCGATGGTGTCGGTGCTGGCGCAACCGGCCAGTAAAGAAAGCAGGGCGCAGGCGCCGAGCAGACGTTTCATTCAGATACTCCAAAGTGATCGTTCCCACGCTCCAGCGTGGGAATGCATCCCGTGACGCTCTGCGTCACACCGCAATGGACGCGGAGCGTCCGGGGCGGCATTCCCACGCAGAGCGTGGGAACGATCCCCGAGCGCGGGGCCGGAATCAGCCTTCGAGCTTGCTTTTCAGCAGTTCGTTCACTTGCTGCGGGTTGGCTTTGCCTTTCGACGCTTTCATCGCCTGGCCGACAAAGAAGCCGAACATCTTGCCGCGTTTGGCTTCGTCAGCCGCACGATATTGTTCAACCTGCTCGGCGTTGGCCGCGAGCATTTCGTCCAGCACTGCCGAGATCGCACCGCTGTCGGTAACCTGCTTCAGGCCACGCTTTTCGATGATCTCGTCCGCGCTGCCTTCGCCGTTGGCCATCCCTTCGAACACCACTTTGGCGATCTTGCCGGAGATGGTGTTGTCCTTGATGCGCTGCAGCATGCCGCCCAACAGTTCAGCGGAAACCGGCGATTCGTCGATGTCCAGGCCTTGCTTGTTGAGCAGGCTGCCCAACTCGACCATCACCCAGTTCGCCGCCAGTTTGGCGTCGCCGCCGATGGCTGCGACTTTCTCGAAGTAGTCCGCTTGCTCACGGCTGGTGGCCAGCACGTTGGCGTCGTACGCCGACAGACCGAACTGGCTCTGGAAGCGCTCGCGTTTCTGCGGAGGCAGTTCCGGCAGGGTGGCGCGCACCTCGCCGAGGAACGATTCTTCGATAACCACCGGCAGCAGGTCCGGATCGGGGAAGTAACGGTAGTCGTTGGCTTCCTCTTTCGAACGCATCGGGCGGGTTTCGTCCTTGTTCGGATCGTACAGACGGGTCTGCTGGATCACTTTGCCGCCGTCTTCGATCAGCTCGATCTGACGCTGGATCTCGGAGTTGATCGCCTTCTCGATGAAGCGGAACGAGTTGACGTTCTTGATCTCGCAGCGCGTGCCGAATTCAACCTGGCCTTTCGGACGGATCGACACGTTGCAGTCGCAACGCAGCGAGCCTTCGGCCATGTTGCCGTCGCAGATGCCCAGATAACGCACCAGCGCGTGGATCGCCTTGACGTAAGCCACGGCTTCCTTGGCGCTGCGCATGTCCGGCTCGGAAACGATTTCCAGCAGCGGCGTGCCGGCACGGTTCAGGTCGATGCCGGTGGCACCGTTGAATTCTTCGTGCAGGCTCTTGCCGGCGTCTTCTTCCAGGTGCGCACGGGTGATGCCGACACGTTTGACGGTGCCGTCTTCCAGCGCGATGTCCAGGTGGCCCTTGCCAACGATCGGCAATTCCATCTGGCTGATCTGGTAGCCCTTCGGCAAGTCCGGATAGAAGTAGTTTTTACGCGCGAACACGTTGTGCTGACCGATCTCGGCGTCAATCGCCAGACCGAACATCACCGCCATGCGCACCGCTTCCTGGTTCAGCACCGGCAGAACGCCGGGCATGCCCAGATCGATCAGGCTGGCCTGGGTGTTCGGCTCGGAGCCGAACGTGGTGGAACTACCGGAAAAGATTTTCGACCGGGTGGTGAGCTGAGTGTGAATCTCCAGCCCGATCACGACTTCCCATTGCATGTGTGTCTCCTCAGAAGCCGGTTGGGGTGCGGGTGTGCCAGTCAGTATTGAGCTGATACTGGTGCGCAACGTTGAGCAAACGGCCTTCCTGGAAATACGGCGCGAGCAGCTGCACGCCCACCGGCAGACCGTCGACAAAACCGGCCGGCATCGACAGGCCCGGCAGGCCCGCGAGGTTGGCGGTGATGGTGTAGACGTCTTCCAGGTAGGCAGCAACCGGGTCGCTGTTCTTCGCGCCAAGCTTCCAGGCCGGGTTCGGCGTGGTCGGGCCAAGGATGATGTCGACTTCATTAAAGGCAGCCATGAAATCGTTCTTCACCAGGCGACGGATTTTCTGCGCTTTCAGGTAGTAGGCGTCGTAGTAACCGGCGGACAGCGCGTAGGCACCGACCATGATCCGGCGCTGCACTTCCGGGCCGAAGCCTTCGCCACGGGAGCGCTTGTACAGGTCGATCAGGTCTTTCGGTTGCTCGCAACGGTGGCCGAAACGCACGCCGTCGAAACGCGACAGGTTGGAAGAGGCTTCTGCCGGGGCGATCACGTAGTACGCCGGAATCGCGTGCTGCATGTTCGGCAGGCTGATTTCCTTGATCACGGCACCGAGCTTCTGCAGCTCTTTAATGCTGTTCTGGATCAATTCGGCGATGCGCGGGTCGAGACCGGCGCTGAAGTATTCCTTTGGCACGCCGATGCGCAGGCCTTGCAGCGAATCGCCCAGGCTTGCGGAGTAATCCGGCACGGGCTCATCGATGCTGGTGGAGTCGTTCTGATCGAATCCAGCCATACCTTGCAACAAAATTGCGCAGTCTTCGGCCGTGCGCGCCAACGGGCCACCCTGATCGAGGCTGGAGGCGTAAGCGATCATGCCCCAGCGCGAAACACGACCGTACGTCGGTTTCAGGCCGGTGAGGTTGGTGAACGCCGCCGGCTGACGGATCGAACCGCCAGTGTCGGTGGCCGTCGCCGCTGGCAACAGACGAGCGGCAACCGCCGCCGCCGAACCGCCGGACGAACCGCCCGGTACGTGTTCCAGGTTCCACGGGTTTTTCACCGCGCCGTACCAGCTCGACTCGTTGGCCGAACCCATGGCGAATTCGTCCATGTTGGTCTTGCCCAGAGTTACGGCACCGGCAGCCGCCAGTTTCGCGACCACGGTGGCGTCGTACGGAGCTTTGAAGTTGTCGAGCATCTTCGAGCCGCAGCTGGTGCGAATGCCCTGGGTGCAGAACAGGTCTTTATGAGCGATCGGCGCGCCGAGCAAGGCGCCGCTCTCACCGTTGGCGCGGCGGGCATCGGCGGCTTTCGCCTGCTCGATGGCCAGCTCTTCGGTGAGGCTGATGAAACTGTTGAGCTGCGGATCGAGCTGGGTGATGCGCGCCAGCAGGACTTTGGTCAGCTCTTCGGAGGAAAACTTTTTATCGGCGAGACCGCGGGCGATCTCGGCCAGAGTCATTTGATGCATTGCAGGCTCTTTCCCTTTAGTCGATGACTTTCGGAACCAGATACAGGCCGTTTTCGACCGCTGGTGCGATGGACTGGTAGGCCTCGCGGTGATTGGTCTCGGTCACAACGTCGGCGCGCAGGCGCTGACTGGCTTCCAGCGGGTGGGCCAGAGGCTCGATTCCGTCGGTATTAACAGCCTGCATTTCGTCGACCAGACCGAGAATGCTGTTGAGGGCGGAAGTAATGTGTGGAAGATCGGCATCATTGAGGCCAAGGCAGGCCAGATGAGCGATTTTTTCCACGTCGGAGCGTTCTAGCGCCATCGGGATTCTCCAGTGGAAAACAGAACGGACGGCGTCCGTGTGTTAGATTGTCGGAACACTACCGCACTTCTACGGTCATAAGGCCGCGATTGTGGGGCTTGGTGCACAGAAAAGCGGCCAATTTAACATATTGGCGCCTTGCCCAAAATCCCTGTCGTTGTTAGAGTTTGCCGCACTTTTTTACCCACGCGTTGCCTAGGGTCCCTTTCCCATGTTCAAGAAACTGCGTGGCATGTTTTCCAGCGATCTTTCCATTGACCTGGGCACTGCCAACACCCTTATTTACGTGCGCGAGCGCGGTATCGTCCTGAATGAGCCATCGGTTGTGGCCATTCGGACACACGGTAACCAGAAAAGTGTCGTTGCTGTCGGCACCGAGGCCAAGCGCATGCTCGGCCGTACGCCGGGCAATATTGCTGCCATTCGTCCGATGAAGGACGGCGTGATCGCCGACTTCAGCGTTTGCGAAAAGATGCTGCAATACTTTATTAACAAGGTTCACGAAAACAGCTTTCTGCAGCCTAGCCCTCGTGTGCTGATCTGCGTTCCATGCAAATCCACTCAGGTTGAGCGTCGTGCCATCCGTGAATCGGCCCTTGGTGCCGGTGCCCGTGAAGTGTTCCTGATCGAAGAGCCAATGGCTGCTGCGATCGGTGCCGGCCTGCCGGTCGAAGAAGCACGCGGTTCGATGGTCGTGGATATCGGTGGTGGTACCACTGAAATCGCGCTGATTTCCCTGAACGGTGTGGTCTATGCCGAATCCGTGCGCGTTGGCGGCGACCGCTTCGACGAAGCGATCATCACCTACGTGCGTCGTAACTACGGCAGCCTGATCGGTGAATCCACCGCTGAGCGCATCAAGCAGGAAATCGGCACGGCCTACCCGGGCGGCGAAGTTCGCGAAGTCGACGTTCGTGGTCGCAACCTGGCCGAAGGCGTTCCACGCGCATTCACCCTGAACTCCAACGAAGTGCTGGAAGCTCTGCAAGAGTCCCTGGCAACCATCGTTCAGGCTGTGAAAAGTGCCCTGGAGCAATCGCCGCCGGAACTGGCTTCCGACATCGCCGAGCGTGGCCTGGTGCTCACCGGTGGTGGCGCGCTGCTGCGTGACCTCGACAAGTTGCTGGCCCAGGAAACCGGTCTGCCAGTCATCGTTGCCGAAGATCCGCTGACCTGTGTTGCTCGCGGCGGTGGCCGTGCATTGGAAATGATGGATAAGCACACCATGGACCTGCTCTCGAGCGAATAAGTCGCCGGGTGCAATACGTGGGTGAGCGCGCAGGCAGCACTTTGCAGTGCTGCCTGTTGGCGTTTATCTTCTGTCAGTCTTCATCCAGGCCGGTTTGATGCCGTATGAATAAACAGAACATTTGCCTGGGAGGAGCGGCTTATTAAACCGCTTTTCGCCAAAGGCCCTTCGTTGGGTGTGCGCCTGTTGGTGCTGGCCGTGCTGTCGGTCGCACTGATGGTGGTCGATGCCCGCTTCGACCTGCTCAAGCCTGCGCGCAAACAAGCGTCGCTGGTGTTGATGGACGCCTACTGGATCACTGACCTGCCCGGACGGCTGTGGGAAGGGATTGCCAGTCAGTTCGGCAGTCGCACCGAACTGGTCGCCGAAAACGAAAAACTCAAGACCGAAAATCTGCTGTATCAGGGTCGCATGCAAAAGCTTGCTGCACTGACCGAGCAGAACGTTCGGCTGCGCGAGTTGCTCAATTCCTCTGCGCTGGTCAATGAAAAGGTCGAAGTGGCCGAGTTGATCGGCATGGACCCCAACCCCTTCACGCATCGCATCATCATCAATAAAGGTGAGCGCGACGGCGTGGTACTGGGGCAACCGGTGCTCGATGCGCGCGGTCTGATGGGGCAGGTGGTCGAGTTGATGCCTTACACTTCCCGTGTATTGCTGTTGACCGATACCACCCACAGCATTCCTGTGCAGGTGAACCGCAACGGCTTGCGTGCGATTGCCAGCGGCACCGGTAACCCGGAGCGTCTGGAATTGCGTCACGTCGCCGACACGGCCGATATCAAGGAAGGCGATCTGCTGGTGAGCTCCGGTCTCGGCCAGCGATTCCCGGCCGGTTACCCGGTCGCCACGGTGAAGGAAGTGATCCACGATTCCGGTCAGCCGTTCGCGATCGTCCGCGCCGTGCCGACTGCCGCACTCAATCGCAGCCGTTACCTGCTGTTGGTATTCAGCGACAACCGCACCGCCGAAGAGCGCGCCAACGATGTCGCGCAAGCACAGGAAAATCTTGATGCCTTTGGCGGCGGCCCGATTGTTCCGGCCACTGTGCCGAAAACGGTGACACCGCCTGCAGCTGCTGCGACAACGCCAGCAACGCCTGCCGCACCGGCCGCTGCAGCCAGCACCACACCGGCCAAACCCGCTGCCAGTAAACCGCCAGCGGCTGCCAAACCACCGGCAGCGACGCCGACGGCCAGCAAACCTCCAGCTGCCCAGCCCGCTGCACGACCTGCGGCGAAACCGCCTGTCGGTGCGCCGGCGACAACCGGGAGACAAGAATAATGGTCGGGGCTACCGCATCGCGAAACGGCTGGATTGTCTGGCTGACGTTTCTCATCGGCATGCTGCTCAGCGTCTCGCCGTTGCCGCAATTCATGGAAATCCTGCGTCCGCTATGGCTGGCACTGCTCCTGACATTCTGGGCGCTGTACATGCCGCAAACGGTCGGCATGGTCACAGCGTTCTGTCTGGGCCTGGCTGAAGACGTGCTCTACGGCACGCTGCTGGGCCAGAACGCGTTGATCCTGACGCTGATAACCTTCCTCGTGCTGTCATTGCAACAACGCCTGCGGATGTTCCCGATGTGGCAGCAATGCCTGGTGATTCTGGTGATCTTCGGCCTCGCGCAACTGGTGCAGTTGTGGCTCAGTGCCTTGACCGGTAACCGTCAGCCAACCCTGGCGCTGGTGCTACCGGCGCTGGTCAGTGCCTTGCTTTGGCCGTGGGTCAGCTTTGCCCTACGCGGATTGCGCCGACGCTACAAAATAAATTGAGCCGGTGAAGCTGGGCACTGAACAGGGAGATGTTTTGATGAAGCCGCTTTACCTCGCCTCCGGATCGCCGCGCCGCCGTGAATTGCTCACGCAGATAGGCATTGCGTTCTCCGCCATCAGTGCGGATATCGACGAAACTCCATTACCCGAAGAATCGCCGTCGGCCTATGTCGAGCGTCTGGCGCGCGGCAAGGCCGAGGCCGGGCGTCGCACAGTCGTGTCCGCTCAGCCATTCTGCGTGCTGGGTGCCGACACCGCCGTGGTGCTGAACGGCAAAATTCTTGGCAAACCGGTGGACGAAGCCGACGCATGCGCCATGCTGATGATGTTGTCCGGCAAGGAGCACGAAGTGCTGACCGCCATCGCTGTGCTGGAAGACGAGCGCTGCGAGTCGCGGGTGGTGCACAGTCTGGTGCGGTTCCGCCCGATCAGCAGTGAAGAGGCCGCTGCCTACTGGGCCAGTGGCGAGCCGCGGGACAAGGCCGGCGGTTATGGCATTCAGGGGCTCGGCGCGGTGTTTGTCGCGGGGCTCAACGGCAGCTACTCGGCAGTGGTCGGGCTGCCGGTTTGCGAAACCGCAGAACTGTTGGGCCATTTCGGCATACCCTGTTGGCAAAACCTGAACGCGCAATAAGCGTCGTACGAATCCAGATGCGGCCATTATCGTGAACACGCCTGAACGAGATCCTGCCATGAGTGAAGAGATTCTGATCAACATCACGCCGATGGAGTCGCGCGTGGCGGTGGTCGAAAACGGTGTGCTGCAAGAAGTCCACGTCGAGCGCACGCAAAAACGCGGGATCGTCGGCAACATCTATAAAGGCAAGATTGTCCGGGTGCTGCCGGGCATGCAGGCAGCATTCGTCGACATCGGCCTGGATCGCGCGGCATTCATTCATGCTGCAGAAATCTCTCTGCGTGAAGGCCCGGCGGTGGAAAGCATCAGCGCGCTGGTGCATGAAGGCCAGAGCCTGGTGGTGCAAGTCACCAAGGATCCGATCGGCTCGAAAGGCGCGCGGTTGACTACGCAGCTGTCGATCCCGTCGCGCTATCTGGTGTACATGCCACGCACCGCCCACGTCGGCATCTCGCTGAAAATCGAAGACGAAGCCGAACGCGAACGCCTCAAGCAAGTGGTCAGCGATTGCGTGGCCAAAGAGGGGATCAAGGAGGCCGGCGGTTTTATTCTGCGCACCGCCGCCGAAGGCGCTGGCGCCGATGAAATCCTCATGGACATCCGCTACCTGCGCCGCCTGTGGGATCAGATCAACGAACAGATCAAAACCATCGCCGCGCCGAGCGTGATTTACGAGGATCTCGGTCTGGCGTTGCGTACGCTGCGTGATCTGGTCAACCCGAAGATCGAGAAGATCCGCATCGATTCCCGGGAAACCTTTCAGAAAACCACGCAGTTCGTCGCCGAACTGATGCCGGAAATCGCCGATCGTCTGGAACATTACCCGGGTGAGCGGCCGATTTTTGACCTGTACGGCGTCGAAGATGAAATCCAGAAAGCCCTCGAACGCAAGGTGCCGCTGAAATCCGGCGGCTATCTGGTGGTCGATCCGGCGGAAGCCATGACCACGATCGATGTGAATACTGGCGCCTTCGTCGGCCATCGCAACCTCGAAGAAACCATCTTCAAGACCAATCTCGAAGCGGCCACCGCGATTGCCCGGCAGATGCGCCTGCGCAATCTGGGCGGGATCATCATCATCGACTTCATCGATATGGAAGATGAGGAACACCAGCGCCAGGTGCTGCGCACGTTGGAAAAACAGCTGGAACGTGATCACGCCAAGACCAACATCATCGGCATTACCGAGTTGGGTCTGGTGCAGATGACTCGCAAGCGCACCCGTGAAAGTCTCGAGCAGGTGCTGTGCGAACCGTGCAGCAGTTGCCAAGGGCGCGGCAAACTGAAAACCGCGGAAACCATCTGTTACGAGATATTCCGCGAGATCCTCCGTGAAGCGCGTGCCTATCAGGCCGAGGGTTACCGGGTACTGGCGAACCAGAAAGTCGTCGATCGCTTGCTCGATGAAGAATCCGGTAACGTCGCCGAGCTTGAAGGGTTTATCGGTCGCACCATACGCTTCCAGGTGGAAACCATGTATTCCCAGGAACAATATGACGTGGTGCTGCTCTGATCCCCTGCGTCACGTTTATTCCACCGCGGCTGGCCTCAGCTTTTCGCAGTATTTTTGCCATGGGAGCCATCTGACATGGAGCGTCTGACACGCATTCTGGCCGCACTCACCCGTTGGGGGCTGGGCCTGTGCGCGTTGGTTCTGGTGTTGATGGCGTTATATGTCAGTCTCGGCCGCGAACTGACCCCGCTGGTGGCTGAATACCGCGCCGACATCGAAGACAAGGCCAGCGCCGCCCTTGGTATGCCCTTACAGATCGGCGAACTTGAAGGCAACTGGAGCGGTTTTGCGCCGATCCTGCTGGCTCATGACGTTATGGTCGGGGCTGGTGCCAATGCGTTGCGTCTGGACCGCGTGCGAGCGGTGCCGGATCTCTGGGCCAGTCTGTTGGCTCGCGAAGTGCGCATTGCCCACCTTGAACTCAACGGCCTGAAAATCAGCCTCAAGGAAGCCGAGGACGGCACCTGGGCACTGGAAGGTCTGCCGGTGCAAGACGATCAGCCGCTCGATCCGCAGCAACTGTTCAATCGCTCGCAGATGATTCAACAACTGTCGGTGCTCGACAGTCAGGTGACCTTGCAGCCGCAGGATCACGCGCCGCTGACGCTCACCTATGTCGGCCTAAATCTGAAAACCGGCGCCAGCCGTCAGCGGCTCGATGCGCGTTTGACCTTGCCCGATGGCCAGCCTGTTGCGTTGAGTCTGCGTACGCGAATTCGCCCGGAGCAATGGCAGGACAGTGTGGTGGAGGGGTATGCCAGTCTGCCGCAAAGCGACTGGTCGAAGTGGCTGCCGGAACGTCTGACCCAACAGTGGAATTTTTCCGAGATCAAGGCTGGCGGCGAACTTTGGGTCAATTGGGCCAAGGGCACACTGCAAAGTGCGGCGCTCCGTTTGAACGCGCCGCAACTGACCGGCGCTTACGCCGAGCGCAAGCCGATCCAGATCAATAATCTGGCGCTTAACGCCTACTACGAGAACAGCGCCGAGGGCGCGACCGTTACCCTCGATTCGCTGGCGATGAGTTTCGGTGAAAACCGTTGGGAGTCGCATGTACAGATGAAGCAGACACGCGCGACCGACAAGGTGGACGAGCTCTGGCACTTGCAGGCGGATCGTCTCGATCTGACCCCGATCACTCCACTATTGAACGCTTTGGGGCCGCTGCCGCAAGGATTCGCCACCGCCGTCGATCATCTGAAGGTCACCGGTGGCCTGCGTAACGTGCTGCTGGATTTTCGCCCCAACGCCACCGATGGCAACAAATTCAGTTTCGCCACCAATCTGGATAACGTCGGTTTCGACGCCTATCACGGCGCTCCGGCAGCACGAAACGTCAGCGGCAGCCTCAGTGGCAACCTCGACGGTGGCGAGTTGCGCATGGACAGCAAGGATTTTGTCCTCCACCTCGATCCGATTTTCGCCAAGCCATGGCAGTACATTCAGGCCAACGCACGCCTGACCTGGAAACTCGATAAAGACGGCTTCACCCTGATCGCTCCATACCTGAAGGTGCTCGGCGAGGAGGGCAAGATTGCCGGCGATTTCCTGATTCGCCTGCATTTCGACCATAGCCAGGAAGATTACATGGACCTGCGCGTCGGTCTGGTCGAGGGCGATGGTCGCTATACGGCCAAATACCTGCCCGAAGTCTTGAGCCCGGCGCTCGACGAGTGGCTGCGTACGGCAATCCTCAAAGGTGCGGTCGATCAGGGCTTCTTCCAGTATCAGGGTTCGCTGAGCAAAAATGCCGGTGAGGCCGACCGCAGCATCAGCCTGTTCTTCAAGGTGCACGACGCCGAACTGGCCTTCCAGCCGGGCTGGCCGCACGTGAGCAAGGTCAGTGGCGACGTGTTCATTGAAGACAGTGGCGTGCGGATCTGGGCCGACAAGGGCCAATTGCTCGACACACAGGTCAGCGATGTATTCGTCAACATTCCCCACGTACCGGCCGGGCAACACACGCACATGTATCTCGATGGCGCGTTTGCCGGTGGCCTCGGTGATGGCCTGAAAATTCTTCAGGACGCACCGATCGGCACGGGTGAGACCTTCGCCGGTTGGGAAGGGGCTGGGGATCTGCAAGGCAAGCTCAAGCTCGATATCCCGTTGGACAAGGGCGGCGACCAGCCGAAAATTCTTGTCGACTTCAAAACCGCCAATGCGCGGTTGAAACTGGCTGAGCCGAAGCTGGAGCTGACTCAACTCAAGGGCGATTTCCGTTTTGACAGTGCCAAAGGACTCAGCGGGCAGAACATCGCAGCGCGCGCATTCGACAAACCGGTGACTGCGCAGATCTTCGCCGATGGCAGCCCCGGCAAGCTCAAGACCCGGGTCGCGGCATCCGGGCAGGTCGAAGTGAAGAAACTCACCGACTGGCTGGGTGTGACGCAGCCATTGCCAGTGTCAGGGACGATTCCGTATCAGCTGCAGTTGAGTCTGGACGGTGCTGACAGCCAGTTGATGGTCAGCTCCAGCATGAAAGGTGTGGCGGTGGATCTGCCGGCACCGTTCGGCATGGCGGCGGATGTCGGGCGCGATACTGTGTTCCGCATGACGTTGCAGGGGCAGGAGCGGCGTTACTGGGTCAATTACGACCAACTGGCCAATTTCACCTTTGCCGCGCCGCCGAGCAATTTTGCCGAGGGCCGTGGCGAACTGTTCCTCGGTTCTGGCGAAGCGGTGCTGCCGGGCGCCAAAGGCTTGCGGATTCGCGGGGTACTCTCGGAACTGGATGTCGCGCCGTGGCAGGATCTGGTCAACAAATACGCCGGGCAGGATCCGGGCGGCAGCGCCAAGCAATTGCTCAACAGTGCTGATTTCAAGGTCGGCAAGCTCACGGCATTCGGAACGACGCTGGATCAGGCATCGGTTCAAGTCAATCGCAAGCCGGGCACGTGGAATCTGACCCTCGACAGCCAGCAGGCCAAAGGCTCGGCGAGCCTGCCGGACGCCAAGGGCGTACCGATTACGGTGAGTCTGCAATACGTGAAACTGCCGGCGCCGGACCCGACGGTTCAGGCTGACGAGAATTCGCCGGATCCGTTGGTGTCGGTCGACCCGACGAAGATTCCGGCACTGGATATCACCGTCAATCAACTGTTTCTGGGACCGGATCTGGTCGGCGGCTGGTCGTTGAAGGTACGGCCGACTGCCAAAGGTATCGCCCTGAACAATCTCGACATGGGCCTCAAAGGCATCCTGTTGCAGGGCAACGGCGGCTGGGAAGGCACGCCGGGTGCGACCAACAGCTGGTTCAAGGGCCGGATCGGCGGCAAAAACCTCGCCGATGTCCTCCAGGGCTGGGGTTTTGCCCCGAGCGTGACCAGCGAAGAATTCCACATGGACGTCGATGGCCGTTGGCCGGGCTCGCCGGCATGGCTGGCGACCAAGCGCTTCTCCGGCACCCTCGATGCGTCGTTGAACAAAGGCCAGTTCGTTGAAGTGGAGGGTGGTGCACAAGCGTTGCGGGTGTTTGGGCTGCTCAACTTCAACTCTATCGGCCGGCGTTTGCGTCTGGACTTCTCCGATCTGTTCGGCAAAGGCTTGAGCTACGACCGGGTCAAAGGCCTGCTGGTGGCAAACAATGGCGTTTATGTCACCCGTGAACCGATCCGCCTGACCGGCCCTTCGAGCAACCTCGAACTGGACGGCACGCTGGATCTGGTCGGCGACAAGGTCGACGCAAAGTTGCTGGTGACCTTGCCGGTGACCAACAACCTGCCCATCGCTGCGCTGATTGTCGGTGCACCGGCGGTTGGCGGTGCGTTGTTCCTCATCGACAAGTTGATCGGTGACCGTGTGGCGCGCTTTGCCAGTGTGAAGTACACCGTCAAAGGCCCTTGGAAAGAGCCGAAAATCACCTTTGACAAGCCTTTTTGAACAGCCAGCCCCTGAACCGATGGAGTAGCATGGCCGCATACCTCTTGCGGAGTTCGCCATGTCTTTAGCGGTGATTCAAATGGTCAGCCAGAGCGACGTGCTGGCCAATCTGGTCCAGTCCCGGCGCCTGCTCGAGCAGGCTGCGGCCGGCGGTGCGAAGCTCGCGGTGCTACCGGAAAATTTCGCCGCCATGGGCCGTCGCGACATCGCTGATATCGGCCGCGCCGAAGCAGTGGGCGAAGGACCGATCCTGCCATGGTTGAAACAGACCGCCCGCGACCTCAAGTTATGGATAGTGGCCGGTACTTTGCCGTTGCCTCCAGTGGGGCAGCCGACGGCCAAGGTCAATGCCTGCTCGCTGCTAGTCAATGATCAGGGCGAAATCGTTGCCCGCTATGACAAGTTGCATCTGTTCGATGTCGATGTAGCGGACAATCGCGGCCGTTACCGCGAATCCGATGACTATGCTTATGGCAGTGGCGTGGTGGTTGCCGACACGCCGGTGGGCAAACTCGGTCTGACCGTGTGTTACGACTTGCGCTTTCCGGAGCTGTACAGCGAGTTGCGCGCTGCCGGTGCTGAACTGATTACTGCACCGTCAGCCTTTACTGCGGTGACCGGCGCAGCGCATTGGGATGTGCTGATTCGCGCGCGGGCCATCGAGACACAATGTTATGTGCTGGCCGCAGCCCAGGGCGGGACCCATCCAGGACCGCGGGAAACCTTTGGCCACGCGGCGATTATCGACCCGTGGGGCCGCGTGCTGACGAGTCAGGATCAAGGCGAAGCGGTGTTGTTGGCCGAGCGCGACAGTATTGAACAAGCGTCCATCAGGGCGCGAATGCCGGTGACCAGTCATCGGCGGTTTTTCTCGCAGGGCGCACAGCGTCCTGCTTCAGAACACGAATTTAAGGCGTAAACCTATGAGCGAGTTGTTGTCCTCAGTCAGTGACCACCTGTTGGCGCCCGGTGGCGTGACGATCGAGAGTCTGCAAGGCGTGCTCGGTGATCTGGCCGGTCCTGGCATCGATGCCGCCGACCTGTATTTCCAGGGGCAGATTTCCGAGTCGTGGGCGCTGGAAGACGGCATCGTCAAGGAAGGCAGCTTCAACCTCGACCAGGGTGTCGGCGTCCGCGCGCAGTCCGGTGAGAAAACCGGTTTTGCCTACAGCAACGCGATCACGCTCGAGGCCCTCGGCGCAGCGGCCCGTGCCGCGCGCTCGATCTCCCGCGCCGGGCAGAACGGCACCGTGCAGGCGTTCACCACGCAGGATGTCGCGCAGCTGTACGCGCCGGATAATCCGTTGGAAGTGTTGAGCCGCGCCGAGAAAGTCGAGCTGCTCAAGCGCATCGATGTGGCTACCCGTGCACTCGACCCGCGCATTCAGCAGGTCAGCGTCAGCATGGCCGGCGTCTGGGAGCGGATTCTGGTGGCGTCCACCGATGGTGGGCTGGCAGCGGATGTACGCCCGCTAGTGCGTTTTAACGTCAGCGTGATCGTTGAGCAGAATGGCCGCCGCGAGCGCGGCGGGCATGGCGGCGGCGGGCGTACCGATTACCGTTATTTCCTCGCCGAAGACCGCGCCATGGGCTATGCCCGTGAAGCGTTGCGTCAGGCGCTGGTGAATCTGGAAGCGATTCCTGCACCGGCCGGTACGTTGCCGGTGGTACTGGGCTCGGGCTGGTCTGGCGTGCTGCTGCACGAAGCCGTCGGTCACGGTCTGGAAGGCGATTTCAACCGCAAGGGCAGCTCTGCCTACAGCGGGCGCATGGGCGAAATGGTTGCCTCGAAGCTCTGCACCATTGTCGATGACGGTACCTTGAGCGGCCGTCGCGGCTCGCTAAGCGTTGATGACGAAGGCACACCGACCGAGTGCACTACGCTGATCGAAAACGGCGTACTCAAGGGCTACATGCAGGACAAGCTCAACGCGCGCCTGATGGGCGTGGCCCGCACCGGTAACGGTCGTCGTGAGTCCTATGCGCATCTGCCGATGCCGCGAATGACCAACACATACATGCTCGGTGGCGAAAGCGATCCGGCGGAAATCATTGCTTCGGTGAAGAAAGGTATCTACTGCGCCAACCTCGGCGGCGGTCAGGTCGATATCACCAGCGGCAAGTTCGTATTCTCCACCAGCGAGGCGTACCTGATCGAAGACGGCAAGATCACTGCGCCGGTCAAAGGCGCGACGTTGATCGGCAACGGCCCTGAGGCGATGAGCCGGGTATCGATGGTCGGTAATGATCTGGCGCTGGACAGCGGTGTGGGCACGTGCGGCAAGGATGGGCAATCGGTGCCAGTAGGCGTGGGTCAGCCGACGCTGAAAATCGATGCGATCACCGTGGGTGGCACGGGCGCATAAGAAACGTGTGTAGGAGCTGCAGCAGGCTGCGATCTTTGTTTTTAGAATCAAAAGATCGCAGCCTTCGGCAGCTCCTACAGGGGCGAGATATCAACGCAGACCGCGTTGAGTCTCGTCCAGCTCACGGATGTACTTGAAGATCTTGCGGCTGGAAGCAGGAGGTTTGTTTTGCGCAACCTCGTGCTGAGCCTGACGGATCAGGGAACGCAATTGCTGGCGATCGGCGTCCGGGTACTCGACGACGAATTTCTCCAGCACGGCATCGTCGCCCGCGATCAGGCGATCACGCCAGCGTTCGAGATTGTGGAAACGCTCGTTGTACTGGCGAGTCGAGGCATCGAGTTGATCGAGCAAGGTCAGAATCGCGTCAGTGTCCTGATCGCGCATCAGTTTGCCGATGAACTGCAGGTGCCGTTTACGCGCGATGTTCGCGGTGTGCTTGGGCGCATCGGCCAGAGCCCGGCGCATGGCGTCGGTCAGTGGCAGTTTTGCGATCAAGTCAGGCTTGAGTGTTGTCAGGCGCTCGCCGAGGTCAACCAGAGCATGCAGCTCGCGTTTGACCTGAGATTTGCTTTTTTCTCCCGTATCGAGGGAGTCGTCGTAAGAATCAACCATGGTGGCAGTCCGCAAAGAAACGCCGCCATGATAACCAGTCGGGGGCCGCTTGTCCGGCCCGGTCGCTCGATGACCCTAGCCGAAAGCAGAATTTGAGTGGAGATGAGCATGAGTGCAGTTCAAAGCGTCGGCCCGCAGGCATTGCCGGCACTGCAGGAACAAGTCGAGCAGATCATCGCCGAAGCCAAGCGTCAGGGCGCCAGCGCCTGCGAAGTAGCCGTGTCGCTCGAGCAGGGTCTGTCGACCTCGGTGCGTCAGCGCGAAGTCGAAACGGTCGAGTTCAACCGTGATCAGGGCTTTGGCATCACGCTGTATGTGGGGCAGCGAAAAGGCTCGGCCAGCACCTCTGCCACCGGACCGGACGCCATTCGCGAAACTGTCGCGGCCGCTTTGGCGATTGCCAAACATACCTCGGAAGACGAAGCCTCGGGTCTGGCTGACGCTGCGCTGATGGCCCGCGAGCAGCAGGATTTCGATCTGTTCCATGAATGGGATATCACTCCGGAGCAAGCCATCGAGAAAGCTCTGCTCTGTGAGGCGGCAGCATTCGACGCCGATTCGCGGATCAAGAACGCCGATGGCACCACGCTCAGCACCCATCAGGGCTGCCGCGTTTACGGCAACAGCCACGGTTTCATCGGCGGTTACGCGTCGACCCGGCACAGCCTGAGCTGCGTGATGATCGCCGAGGCCGATGGCCAGATGCAGCGCGATTACTGGTACGACGTGAGCCGTCAGGGCCAATTGCTGGCCGATCCGGTGAGCATCGGTCAGCGTGCTGCGCAACGGGCGGCAAGCCGTCTGGGCGCCCGCCCGGTGCCGACCTGTGAAGTGCCGGTGCTGTTTTCCGCAGAGCTGGCGGGCGGTTTGTTTGGCAGTTTCCTCTCGGCGGTATCCGGTGGCAGCCTGTATCGCAAATCGTCGTTCCTTGAGGGCTCGCTGGGGCAGAAGCTGTTTCCGGAATGGCTGACCATTGACGAGCGTCCGCATTTGATGCGTGCGATGGGTAGCGCTTCGTACGACGGTGACGGTCTGGCGACTTACGCCAAACCGTTCGTCGAAAAAGGCGAATTGGTGTCGTACATCCTCGGCACTTACTCCGGACGCAAACTGGGTATGCCGAGCACCGCTAACGCGGGTGGCGTGCACAACCTGTTCGTCACCCATGGCGACGAAGACCAAGCGGCGCTGTTGAAGCGCATGGGCCGTGGCTTGTTGGTCACCGAATTGATGGGCCATGGCTTGAACATGGTCACCGGCGACTATTCGCGCGGGGCGGCGGGTTTCTGGGTCGAGAACGGTGAAATCCAGTTCGCGGTGCAGGAAGTCACCATCGCCGGCAACATGCGCGACATGTTCAAGCAGATCGTTGCGGTGGGTAATGACCTGGAGCTGCGCAGCAACATTCGCACCGGTTCGGTGTTGATCGAGCGGATGACAGTGGCGGGTAGCTAAGCTCCAACCGTGACAAAAAAGGCGCGCCATCTACTCGGATGGCGCGCCTTTTTCATGTCTGGCACAAATCTCCTGTGGGAGCGAGCTTGCTCGCGAATGCGTTGCGTCAGTCAGAGATGTTGTTACTGAAAGTCCGTATTCGCGAGCAAGCTCGCTCCCACAGGGGGGGTGCATATCCCGGGCTTGTTTTGGTTCTCATTATCATCTAATAATAAATCTCATTATCGGATGAGCCCCGGATCATGAGTTCTGCCTTGCATGAGCAGCCGTACCTCGAAAGCTGGCGCTGGATGAGTCGCCAGATCCGTTGCGCGATGGATCCTGACGAGCCGCGCCTGATCGAACATTACCTGGCTGAAGGCCGATACCTGTCTTGTTGCACCGCGACCTCACCTTGGACGGTCGCCGAAACCTCCTTCCGTTTGCTGTTCGACACGGCCACCGACATCGCCTTGCCGTGGCACTGGCGCAGCCTCTGTCTTGATCAAGCCTGGCGCCCGTTGCGTGAAATGGAACGCCTCTCTTTGTGCAAATGCCGGCTTAAACGCTGGCAGCGGTACACCTGGCAGCTCGCTACTTGCGAGTTGCTTCCCTCGATTCCTCTCATTGAATTAGTCCAAGGATTTACCGATGACCAAGACACGTATTGAGCGCGACAGCATGGGCGAACTGCAGGTGCCGGTGGACGCTCTCTACGGCGCGCAAACCCAGCGCGCAGTGGATAACTTCCCGATCAGCGGCAAGCCGATGCCGACGCAATTCATCCGCGCACTGATCCTCGCCAAAGCCGCCGCAGCCCGTGCCAACGTCGAACTCAACCAGATCACAGCCGCGCAGGGCAAAGCCATCAGCGATGCCGCGCAAGGCCTGCTCGAAGGCGATTTCATGCAGCACTTTCCGGTGGATATCTTCCAGACCGGTTCCGGTACCAGTTCCAACATGAACGCCAATGAAGTGATTGCCACTCTGGCCAGCCGTTTGCTGGGCGAGCTGGTCAATGCCAACGATCACGTCAACTGCGGCCAGAGCAGTAACGACATCATCCCGACCACCATCCACGTCAGCGCCGCGCTGGCCCTGCACGAACAACTGCTGCCGGCGCTGCTGCACCTGGTGCAAGTGATCGAGCACAAGGCCGCGCAAGTGCATCACCACATCAAAACCGGCCGCACGCATTTGATGGACGCGATGCCGGTGCGCATGAGCCAGGTACTCAATGGCTGGGCGCAGCAGCTCAAGGCCAACATCGGTCATCTGCAGGATTTGCTGCCGAGCCTGCAATCGCTGGCGCAGGGCGGCACGGCGGTTGGCACCGGGATCAACGCGCATCCTGAGTTCGCCGCACGTTTCAGCCGCCAGTTGAGCCAACTGACCGACGTACAATTCACCCCGGGCAAGGATCTGTTCGCGCTGATCGGCTCGCAGGACACCGCCGTCGCGGTCTCTGGCCAGCTCAAGGCCACCGCTGTGTCGTTGATGAAAATCGCCAACGACCTGCGCTGGATGAACTCCGGCCCCCTCGCCGGCCTCGGTGAAATCGAACTGGAAGCCCTGCAACCGGGCTCGTCGATCATGCCGGGCAAGGTCAATCCGGTGATTCCGGAAGCCACTGCCATGGTCGCCGCACAAGTGATCGGCAACGATTCGGTGATCACCATCGCCGGTCAGTCGGGCAACTTCGAACTGAACGTGATGCTGCCGATCATCGCGCAGAACCTGTTGAGCAGCATCGAATTGCTGGCCAATTCCAGCCGCCTGCTCGGCGACAAAGCCATCGCCAGCTTCAAGGTCAACGAATCGCGCTTGAAAGAAGCCTTGTCGCGCAACCCGATTCTGGTCACCGCACTCAACCCAATCATCGGTTACCAGAAAGCCGCCGAGATCGCCAAGCAGGCCTACAAGGAAGGCCGCGCGGTGATCGACGTCGCTCTGGAACACACCGACCTGTCGCGCAGCCAACTGGAAGAGTTGCTCAATCCCGAGAAACTCACCGCCGGCGGCGTGTAACCCCCGCAACCGCTTTGGAGGCTCACCATGGAGCACTGGAAACGCACGATCGAACGGGCCAATCGCTGCTTCATGCTCGGCGAATTGATCGACGCCCGTGAGGCTTACCTGCAAGCCCTGGCCCTGGCGCAAGTGTTGTTCGAACGCTGGGCGGATGCCGACGAAGCGGTGGCGGCTTGCGTCATCTCCCACCACAACCTGGCCGATCTGCACTTGCGCCTGAATCAGCCGGAGGAGAGCGCCGAATACCTCTGCGCCATCCATCAACGCTTGTTGCAGACCATGCAGGACGAACGTCAGCGTCTGGCATTGCGTGAAGCGGCGCTGCGCCAGAGCAGCAAGACCTACGTCGAGCTGCTGAATTTCATCAGTGAACACGGCGAATACCCGCGCACCCAGCGTCTGCTGCACCCGGATACCGGCAATGCGCGCCGCGCACCTGCCCCACATCACCATGGAGTCCATTGAAATGGCTTTTACCTTGCCTGCCTTGCCTTACGCCTACGACGCCCTCGAACCGCATATCGATGCGCAGACCATGGAGATTCACTACACCAAGCATCACCAGACTTACATCAACAACTTAAACGCCGCCGTAGAAGGCACTGAATACGCTGAGTGGCCGGTAGAAAAACTGGTCGCCAGCGTTAAGGATCTGCCGGAAAAACTCCGTGCGGCAGTGATCAATCAGGGCGGCGGTCACGCCAACCACTCGCTGTTCTGGGAAGTGATGGTGCCAAACGGCGGTGGTAAACCGGACGGCGCGTTGGCCAAGGCGATTGATGAGCAACTGGGTGGCCTCGACAGTTTCAAGGAAGCTTTCACCAAGGCCGCGCTGACCCGTTTCGGCAGCGGCTGGGCCTGGCTCAGCGTGACCCCGGAGAAAAAACTGATCGTGGAAAGCAGCGGCAATCAGGACAGCCCTTTGATGAATGGCAACACGCCGATTCTCGGTCTCGACGTCTGGGAGCACGCCTATTACCTGCGTTATCAGAACCGTCGTCCGGAATACATCAATGCGTTCTACAACGTGATCAATTGGCCTGAAGTGGCTGCGCGCTACCAGGCCGCACTGGTTTAAGTCTTCTATAAAAACAATCCAAGGCTGACTATGGGCACTGAAACACTGGCGATCGGAAGTGGGCGTATGTTTCGTTACGCAGTGGGATCGCTGTTGCTGTTGGCGGGCATGACCTTGCTGGTTGCCCACGGGCTGGAATGGCTGAATCTCGAGCCGAAGCTTTCGCGGGCGTTGCAGGGCGGTGCGATCTGCGCCCTCGGCACGGCGCTTGGCGCTGTTCCGGTGCTGGTGATTCGGCGCATGCCGCAGGCACTCAGCGATACCCTGCTGGGTTTTGGCGCCGGGGTGATGCTGGCAGCGACGGCGTTTTCACTGATCGTACCGGGCATTGCCGCCGCTGAAAGCCTTGGCCTGACACCGTGGGGCGCCAGTGGGCTGATCTGTTTCGGCATCATGCTCGGTGCGTTCGGGTTGTACCTGGTCGATCGTCAGTTGTCCGGAGCCTCGCCGGAAATGCTGGTGGGTACGCCGGAGCGTCCGGTGATTCCGCCACGAATCTGGCTGTTCGTGTTCGCCATCATTGCCCATAACATTCCTGAAGGCATGGCCGTTGGCGTTTCCGCCGGCGGCGGCATGCCGGATGCGGACAGCCTGGCCATGGGCATCGCTTTGCAGGATGTGCCGGAAGGTCTGGTGATTGCGCTGGTATTGGCCGGGGCAGGGATGTCGCGGGTCAAGGCATTCCTGATCGGCGCGGCGTCAGGCCTGGTCGAGCCGGTGTTTGCGTTGCTGTGTGCGTGGCTGGTCGGTCTGGCGCAGGTGCTGCTGCCATTAGGTCTGGCACTGGCGGCGGGTGCCATGTTGCTGGTGGTGACTCACGAGGTCATCCCGGAATCACGACGCCATGGGCATGACAAACTGGCCAGTCTTGGCCTGTTGATCGGGTTCTGTCTGATGATGGTGATGGATACGGCGTTGGGTTAAAGAAGATCAAAAGATCGTAACCTTCGGCAGTTCCTGTATTGGAATGCGTTCCCTGTAGGAGATGCCGAAGGCTGCGATCTTTTGATTTTGGCTGTCAGCCACCTTCGTCGAAATAGTTGTTGATCAGCGCCACCAGCGCATCCAGCGCTTCCTGTTCCTGATGCCCTTCAGTACTCAGATAGATCTTGGTGCCCTTGCCAGCTGCCAGCATCATCATTGCCATGATGCTTTTGCCATCGACCATTTTCTGCGGATCGGGATCTTTGCCTACTCTGATCGAGCAATCCGGATACTGCCCGGCCACCCCGACAAACTTGGCCGATGCGCGGGCATGCAGGCCCAGCTTGTTGATGATTTCGATTTCCAGAGCAGGCATCGCGGTGTGAATCCTTTAAGTGAGGTCGCGGTGGCGAACCTGGACGTTCTTCAGGGTTTTCTGCAGGGCCTGACCCAGGCGTTCGGTCAGGTAGACGGAGCGGTGGTGCCCGCCGGTGCAGCCAATGGCAATGGTGACGTAGGCACGGTTGCTGGCGGCAAAGCGCGGCAGCCACTTGTGCAGGTAGGTGAAAATGTCCTGGAACATTTCTTCGACCTCCGGCTGCGCCGCGAGGTACTCCGCCACCGGCGCATCAAGACCTGATTGCGCCCGCAGTTCCGGCTTCCAGTATGGATTGGGCAGGCAGCGCACATCGAATACCAGATCCGCGTCTACCGGCATGCCGCGTTTGAAGCCGAATGACTCGACCAGAAACGCGGTGCCTGGCTCCGGCTGATTCAGCAGGCGCAGCTTGATGGAGTCGCGCAACTGGTACAGGTTGAGGTTGGTGGTGTTGATTTTCAGGTCGGCGAGGTCGGCAATCGGGCCGAGCAGGGCGGTTTCATCCTGGATCGCCTCGGCCAGTGAGCGATTGGCGTTGCTCAGTGGATGGCGACGGCGAGTCTCGGAAAAACGCTTGAGCAGGGTTTCTTCGTCGGCATCCAGATACAGCACATCGCACTGGATGTGCTTGGCCCGGACATCTTCAAGCAGCTCGGGAAAGCGCGTCAGATGACTCGGCAGGTTGCGCGCATCGATCGACACGGCCACCAGCGGTTGCGCCAGCTCAGTGTGAATCAGCGCGCGTTCGGCCAGTTCCGGCAGCAAGCCTGCGGGCAGGTTGTCGATGCAGTAATAGCCGTTGTCCTCAAGGACATCCAGAGCCGTACTTTTACCCGAGCCGGAGCGGCCACTGACGATGATCAAGCGCATGATTAGTGCCCGTTCTGCTCGTCCAGGACAACCTGATACAAGGCTTCGTTGCTCGCGGCGCTGCGCAGTTTATCGCGCACATCCTTGCGGTCGAGCATGCTGGCGATCTGACGCAGCAACTCCAGGTGCGCATCGGTGGCGGCTTCCGGGACCAGCAATACGAACAGCAGGTCAACCGGAGCGCCATCAATGGCGTCGAAATCGATTGGCGTATCAAGGTGCATCAAGGCACTAATAGGTGACTGGCACCCCTTGAGACGGCAGTGAGGAATGGCGATGCCGTTGCCAAAACCGGTGGAACCGAGTTTTTCACGGGCAATCAACGCCTCGAAGACATCTTGCATCTCCAGATCCGGCACTTCGCGGGCGATCAGGTTGGCAATTTGTTCTAGGGCTTTCTTTTTACTGCCGCCCGGCACGTTCACGAGGGAACGGCCGGGGGTCAGGATACTTTCAAGTCGGATCATGGAATGGGGGGTTATCGACCGGTCGCGCCCTGGAGGAGGCTTTGGGTCTTTTCCTTATGCTTTTTGAGTTGGCGATCCAGCTTGTCGGTCAGTGAGTCGATCGCAGCATACATATCAGTATCTTCTGCGTTGGCGACCACTTCGCTGCCGGGAATATGCAAGGTGGCTTCGATTTTCTGCTTCAGCTTTTCGACGCACATCGTGACTTGCACGTTGGTGATCTTGTCGAAATGTCGCTCCAGTCGTTGGAGTTTTTCCTCGATATAGGAACGCAGAGGTTGGGTCACTTCCAGTTGGTGTCCACTGATGTTGACTTGCATACAGCTTCTCCTTCGTTGCCAGTGCATAAAGCGGCAGGCTGGATAGCCTGCCACTGGAACGCTGTAACGTGGCTTACATCAACCGCTTGCGTTCGCTCGAAGGCGCGATCCCGAGGGATTCGCGGTACTTGGCGACGGTGCGGCGAGCCACCTGAATGCCTTGTGCCTCCAGTAAACCAGCGATCTTGCTGTCACTCAACGGCTTTTTCTGATTTTCCGCGGCAACCAGTTTTTTGATGATCGCGCGGATCGCCGTGGACGAGCATTCGCCGCCTTCGGAGGTGCTGACGTGGCTGGAGAAAAAGTATTTCAGCTCATAAATACCGCGCGGGGTATGCATGAATTTCTGCGTGGTCACCCGTGAAATCGTCGATTCGTGCATGCCGACCGCTTCGGCGATGTCATGCAGGACCAACGGCTTCATCGCTTCGTCGCCGTACTCCAGAAAACCGCGCTGATGCTCGACGATCTGGGTGGCAACTTTCATCAGGGTTTCGTTGCGGCTCTGCAGGCTCTTGATGAACCAGCGAGCCTCCTGCAACTGATTGCGCATGAAAGTGTTGTCGGCGCTGGTGTCGGCGCGGCGGACGAAACCAGCGTACTGGGCGTTGACGCGCAGGCGTGGTACCGACTCCTGGTTCAACTCGACAAGCCAGCGTTCGTTGTCCTTGCGCACGATTACGTCAGGGACGACGTATTCGGCTTCAGTGGACTCGATCTGTGAGCCCGGACGGGGATTGAGGCTTTGCACCAGCTCGATGACCTGGCGCAGTTCGTCTTCCTTGAGCTTCATGCGCCGCATCAACTGGCTGTAGTCGCGGCTGCCGAGCAGATCGATGTAATCGCTGACCAAGCGTTTCGCTTCAGCCAGCCATGGAGTCTTGGCAGGCAGCTGGCGCAATTGCAGGAGCAGGCACTCGCCGAGATTGCGCGCGCCGATGCCGGCCGGTTCAAACTGCTGGATGCGGTGCAGGACGGCTTCGATTTCGTCCAGCTCAATGTCCAGCTCCGGATCGAACGCCTCAAGGATCTCTTCGAGAGTTTCGTCCAGGTAGCCCTGATTGTTTATGCAATCGATCAGAGTGACGGCAATCAGGCGATCGGTGTCGGACATCGGTGCAAGGTTCAGTTGCCACAGCAAGTGGCTTTGCAGGCTCTCGCCGGCGGACGTGCGTGTGGTGAAGTCCCACTCGTCATCATCGCTGCTGGGCAGGCTGCTGGCGCTGGTCTGGTAGACGTCTTCCCAGGCCGTGTCGACCGGAAGCTCGTTGGGGATGCGCTCGTTCCATTCGCCGTCCTCGAGGTTGTCCACCGTCGGCGCGGTTTCCTGATACGAGGGCTCCTGGATCTCGGTGTTGGGCTTCTGCTCGGCGTTGTCGGCCAAGGGGTCGGAATTGTCGAAGTCGTCGCCTTCTTCCTGGCGTTCGAGCATCGGATTGGATTCCAGAGCCTCCTGGATTTCCTGTTGCAGATCCAGGGTCGACAATTGGAGCAGGCGGATGGCCTGTTGCAGCTGCGGTGTCATCGTCAGCTGCTGGCCCATTCTCAAGACTAGCGATGGTTTCATGGCAGGGGCTTAACACCTTATTCGCCGGCGCTATGCGCCATCCACTACAGGGCGCCGGAGCGCCAAACTTAAGCAAATTATATGCCTGAAACTGAAGTGTTTGCCTAGAGCGCTGTAACAATTAAAGCGTATTAAATCCTGCTTGAATCGATACAGCGCCCGGGCGGCGCACCGGGCACTGTTGCGCTTACAGGCGGAACTCGTGGCCCAGATACACTTCCTTGACCAGATCGTTGGCCAGGATGGTTTCTGCATCGCCCTCGGCAATCAACTGACCATCGTTGACGATGTAAGCGGTTTCGCAGATATCCAGCGTCTCACGGACGTTGTGGTCGGTGATCAACACACCGATGCCTTTGGCCTTGAGGTGGTGGATGATCTGCTTGATGTCGCCGACCGAAATCGGGTCGACACCGGCAAACGGTTCGTCGAGCAGGATGAATTTCGGTGCCGTTGCCAGCGCGCGAGCGATTTCCACGCGGCGGCGTTCACCACCGGACAAGCTCATGCCGAGGTTGTCGCGGATGTGGCTGATGTGGAATTCCTGCAGCAGGCTTTCCAGCTCTTTGCGACGGCCGGCCTTGTCGAGTTCCTGACGGGTCTCGAGGATGGCCATGATGTTGTCGGCCACCGACAGTTTGCGGAAGATCGACGCTTCTTGCGGAAGATAGCCGATCCCGGCCTTTGCACGGCCGTGCATTGGCTGGTGGCTGACGTCCAGGTCGTCGATCAGCACGCGGCCCTGATCGGCCTGCACCAGGCCGACGATCATGTAGAAGCAGGTCGTCTTGCCGGCACCGTTCGGGCCGAGCAGGCCGACGATCTGGCCGCTGTCGATCGACAGGCTGACATCACGCACGACCTGGCGGCTTTTATAGGCCTTGGCCAGGTGCTGAGCTTTCAGGGTTGCCATTACTGGGTTTTCTCGTCGGTTTTCTTCTTCGGCTGGATCACCATGTCGATGCGCGGACGCGACTCGGTGACCTTGTTGCCAGTAGCGCGACCGGCGCTGGCCAGTTTCTTCACGGTGTCGTAGACGATTTTCTCGCCCTGAGTCGTGTTGTTGTCCTTGTCGACCACCTTGGCCTTGTCGATCAGTACGACGCGGTTTTGCGCGGCGTGGTACTGGATCGTCACGCCCCAGCCCTGCACGGGCTTGGTGTCACCTTGAGTTTGCAATTGCTCAAAGTAGGCAAGGTTGCCCACCGACGTCACCACGTCGATATCGCCAGCCGGGGTACGGGTGATGGTCACGGTATTACCGGTCACCTTCATCGAGCCCTGAGTGATGATCACGTCACCCTTATAGGTGGCGATGCCGTTCTTGTCGTCCAGTTGGGCGTCGTCGGCCTGAATGCGGATAGGTTGCTGCTGATCGTTCGGCAGAGCCCAGGCGCTCACGCTTCCCAGTGCTGCGCCCAGACTGAGCAAAATAGGGAGGGTTTTAACGAGCCTCATACTGTCCTCTTACGTTCGATAGCAGGTGTATCCTGCTTTCCTTCAGGTACGCTTTCATTCCAACGCCAGTCGATACACCGCCAGCGCCGTCGATTCTAACGGGTTGCTCGGTCTGCGCATATTGCTCCTGCGGGAACACTGTCATGCGCGTGGAAGTAACCAACAGATCGCGGTTCTGCTCATCGGTGCGCTTGATACGCACCGAATCGATCAATTCGACTTGGGTGCCGCCCGAATTCACTTCGCCGCGCTCGCTGGTCACGTGCCAGGGAAAATCGGTTCCGCGATACATGTTCAGATCGGGTTTGGTGACGAGCGTGATATCGGTTGCCTTGACGTGCTCGGCCTTGTCGGAGGTCATTTCATACTGCACTTTGCCGTCCGGAAGGTATTGCAGGGTATGCGTGTTGGTCGCATACCAGTCGATAGGGGTGTCAACGGACGAAACCGGAGGCTTGTCGAGGAAGCGTTCCGGGCTGATGTTCCAGTAGCCTACCGCGGCGAATATCGCCGCGATGCAGCCGAACAGCAGGAAGTTGCGAAATTTTTTGCTAAACATGGTTTCGCTCAAAGGTAAGCGGCGTTGGCCGCATCGAGGCGGCCCTGGGCGCGCAGGATCAATTCGCAGAATTCGCGGGCGGCACCTTCGCCGCCACGGGCGCGGGTGACGCCATGGGCATGTTCGCGTACGAAGTCAGCCGCATTGGCCACTGCCATGCCCAGGCCGACGCGGCGGATCACCGGCAGGTCTGGCAAGTCGTCACCGAGGTAGGCGACCTCTTCGTAGCTTAGGCCCAGTTGTTCAAGTAGACCGTCGAGAACGACCAATTTGTCTTCACGACCCTGGAACAGGTGGGGAATCCCCAGGTTTTTCGCACGACGTTCGACCACCGGTGTTTTGCGGCCGCTGATGATAGCGGTCTGCACGCCGGCGTTCATCAGCATTTTGATGCCTTGCCCGTCGAGCGTATTGAAGGTCTTGAATTCGCTGCCGTCTTCGAGAAAGTACAGGCGACCGTCGGTGAGAACGCCGTCGACGTCGAAAACCGCCAGTTTGATCGCTTTGCCGCGTTGCAGCAGATCGTTGTTCATTACATGACTCCTGCGCGCAGCAGATCGGAGAGGTTGAAGGCGCCGACCGGGCGATCTTCTTCATCCACAACGACCAGTGCGTTGATCCGGTGGTCTTCCATGATTTTCAGCGCTTCGGCGGCCAGCATCTCTGGCCGTGCAGTCTTGCCATGGGCCGTCATTACCTGGTCGATGGTGGCGCTGCGAATGTCGATGCTGCGATCCAGCGTGCGGCGCAAGTCGCCGTCAGTGAAGATCCCGGCCAGTTTACCGTCAGTTTCAAGGATGACGGTCATGCCCAGACCTTTACGAGTCATTTCCATCAATGCGTCTTTAAGCAACGTGCCGCGTTGTACTTGCGGCAATTCCTGCCCAGCGTGCATGACGTTTTCCACTTTCAGCAACAGACGACGACCGAGCGCGCCGCCCGGGTGGGAGAATGCGAAGTCTTCGGCGGTGAAACCGCGTGCTTCCAGCAGCGCGACGGCCAACGCATCGCCCATGACCAGTGCCGCTGTCGTCGACGAGGTCGGCGCCAGATTCAGCGGGCAGGCTTCGTGCTCGACGTGAACGTTGAGATTGACCTCGGCAGCCTTGGCCAGCGGCGATTGCGGGTTGCCGGTGACGCTGATCAGCTGGATGCCCAGACGCTTGATCAGCGGCAGCAGGGTAACGATTTCATTGGTCGAGCCGGAATTCGATAGGGCCAGAATCACGTCATCACGAGTGATCATGCCCATGTCGCCATGGCTGGCTTCTGCCGGGTGGACAAAAAAGGCCGGGGTGCCGGTGCTGGCCAGGGTCGCGGCAATCTTGTTGCCGATGTGCCCGGACTTGCCCATGCCGACCACCACTACACGGCCTTTACTGGCCAGAATCATCTCGCAAGCGCGTACGAAATCGGCGTCGATATGGGGCAACAAGCCTTGTACGGCCTCCACTTCGAGTTGGATGGTGCGTTGTGCCGATTGAATCAGGTCGCTGGATTGGCTCATGTCAGAAATCGTATAGCCCGATGAAAAGGCGGCGATTATAGCGGTTATGTTGCAAAGCCTCACGCAAGTTCGTCGTGCTTTGTCATTACTCGATACCAAAACCCGGCAAAAGAGCCTGCGCACCTGTCATATCGCCGAACACAGGCTGGTACAAGCCTTGGGCGCGCAGCCTTTGCAGTGATATAGTTCGCCGCCAGTTCGGCCTGCCCGGGATGTACGTACTTTTTAAGTAAAGACAGGCGTCCGAGTGAGAGGCTGCATCGCAAGGAGTTTAGATGAGTGCCGATAACGCCTACGCGGTCGAGCTGAAGGGAGTCTCCTTCAAGCGCGGTGCGCGCAGCATTTTCAATAACGTCGATATTCGCATCCCGCGCGGCAAGGTCACCGGCATCATGGGGCCTTCCGGGTGTGGCAAGACCACGCTGCTGCGATTGATGGGCGCACAGTTGCGCCCTGCCAGCGGCGAAGTCTGGGTCAACGGCCAGAATCTGCCTGCGCTTTCGCGCAGCGATCTGTTCGATGCGCGAAAGCACATGGGTGTGCTGTTTCAAAGCGGCGCGCTGTTCACCGATCTCGATGTGTTCGAGAACGTGGCTTTCCCCCTGCGTGTTCATACCGATTTGCCGGAAGAAATGATCCGCGACATCGTTCTGCTCAAACTGCAGGCAGTCGGTCTGCGCGGTGCCATCGAGTTGATGCCGGATGAGCTGTCCGGTGGCATGAAGCGTCGTGTCGCGCTGGCACGGGCGATTGCGCTCGATCCGCAGATCCTCATGTACGATGAACCGTTCGTCGGCCAGGACCCGATCGCCATGGGCGTGCTGGTCCGTCTGATCCGCCTGCTCAACGACGCGCTGGGGATCACCAGTATCGTGGTGTCCCACGATCTGGCCGAAACCGCGAGCATCGCCGACTACATCTATGTCGTCGGTGATGGTCAGGTGCTGGGGCAGGGGACGCCGGACGAGTTGATGAACTCGGACGAACCGCGTATCCGTCAGTTCATGACCGGCGATCCCGATGGCCCGGTGCCGTACCATTTTCCAGCGACGGATTACCGCGCAGATCTTCTGGGGAAGCGCTGATGCGCAGAATTTCATTAATAGAACGCGTACGCCGGTTCGGCGAGGCGGCGATCGACGCCGTCGCGGTGTTCGGTCGGGCGACATTGTTCCTGTTTCACGCTCTGCTGGGGCGCGGCGGGATCAGCGGCGGCTTCAGCTTGCTGGTCAAGCAACTGCATTCAGTCGGCGTGATGTCGCTGGTGATCATCGTCGTTTCCGGGATCTTCATCGGCATGGTGCTGGCGCTGCAGGGCTTCAGCATTCTGTCCAGCTACGGTTCGGAGCAGGCGGTGGGGCAGATGGTTGCGCTGACCCTGTTGCGTGAGCTCGGCCCGGTGGTGACCGCACTATTGTTCGCCGGTCGTGCCGGTTCGGCGTTGACCGCAGAGATCGGCAACATGAAGTCCACCGAACAGCTTTCCAGCCTGGAAATGATCGGCGTCGATCCGCTCAAATACATTATTGCCCCGCGCCTATGGGCCGGCTTCATTTCTCTGCCGGTGCTGGCGATGATCTTCAGCGTGGTAGGTATCTGGGGCGGTTCGTGGGTGGCCGTCGACTGGCTGGGTGTGTATGAAGGCTCTTATTGGGCGAACATGCAGAACAGCGTGAACTTCACCAGTGACGTGCTCAATGGCGTGATCAAAAGTATTGTTTTTGCCTTTGTAGTGACCTGGATCGCCGTATTCCAAGGCTACGACTGTGAGCCCACATCCGAGGGAATCAGTCGTGCCACCACCAAGACCGTGGTGTTTGCCTCGCTGGCAGTGCTCGGCCTGGACTTTATTCTGACCGCTTTGATGTTTGGAGATTTCTGATGCAAAACCGCACCCTGGAAATCGGTGTCGGCCTGTTCCTGCTGGCAGGGATCCTGGCTTTGTTGCTGCTTGCTTTGCGGGTCAGTGGTCTGTCTCCGACGTCGACCACTGACACCTATAAACTCTATGCCTATTTCGACAATATCGCCGGTTTGACGGTTAGAGCCAAAGTGACCATGGCCGGTGTGACCATCGGCAAAGTCACGGCAATCGATCTGGATCGCGACAGCTTCACCGGTCGGGTCACCCTGCAAGTGGATAAAAAGGTCGACAACCTGCCGACCGACTCCACAGCGTCTATCCTGACCGCTGGCCTGCTGGGCGAGAAGTACATCGGTATCAGCGTCGGCGGGGAAGACAAACCGCTGAAGGATGGTGGAACCATTCACGACACGCAGTCGTCACTGGTACTGGAAGACCTGATCGGTAAATTCCTGCTCAATACCGTTAGCAAAGACGCCAAATGAGGAGCTTTTGAATGATCTCTATCTTGCGACGCAGCCTGTTGGTGCTGCTGGCGGCCTTGCCGTTGATGGGTAACGCCGTGGCTGCTGCGACTTCGGCACATGATCTGGTTCAGGACACAACCACCCGGTTGCTGGCCGACCTGGCTGCCAACAAAGAGAAATACAAGCAGGATCCGACTGATTTCTACGCGGCGCTCAACACCATCGTCGGGCCAGTAGTGGACGCCGAGGGCATCTCCAAGAGCATCATGACGGTCAAGTATTCGCGCAAGGCCACGCCAGCGCAAATGCAGACCTTCCAGGAAAACTTCAAGAAAGGCCTGTTCCAGTTCTACGGTAATGCGTTGCTCGAGTACAACAACCAGGGCATTACCGTTGACCCTGCCAAGGACGAATCGGGCGACCGCACCAGCGTCAACATGACCGTCAAGGGCAGCAGCGGCGCAATCTATCCTGTGCAGTACACGCTGGAGAAGATCAACGGCGAGTGGAAACTGCGCAATGTGATCATCAACGGCATCAACATCGGCAAGCTGTTCCGTGATCAGTTCGCTGACGCGATGCAGCGCAATGGCAACGACCTGGACAAGACCATCAACGGCTGGGCCGGTGAAGTGGCCAAGGCCAAGGAAGCCACCGAAAAGAATCCAGCACAATGAGTGAGGCCGCAGTTCGTATGAGTGATGTCGACGAGCTTCTGCTCAGTGGCGTGCTGGACTATCGCACCGGTGCCGACCTGCGCAAGGAAGGCCAGGCGCTGATCAAGTCCAGCAAGGCTGCGTCGCTGGTGATCGATTGCTCGGCGGTGAAGAAGTCCAGCAGCGTCGGCTTGTCGTTGCTGCTGTGCTTCATGCGCGATGCCAATGCGGCCGGCAAGGCCGTCAGCATTCGTGCGATGCCCGAAGACATGCGCGAAATTGCTCAGGTCAGTGAACTGACCGAACTGTTGGCGCACCCCTGAACCCGCATCAATAAAGAAGCCCCCCGTCAGAGTCCTGCCATGCGGGGTTCGCAGGCGCGGGGCTTTTTTGTATGATGTCCGACCCGTGCGCACAGGGCGCCGATTGAGGTTGAGCATGCAGGCCGTAGAAGTGAAGAGCTTCCTTGAAGGAAAGCTGCCCGGAACGTTGGTAGAAGTTGAGGGCGAAGGCTGCAATTTCCAGCTGAACGTGATTAGCGATGAACTGGCGGCGTTGAGCCCGGTGAAGCGTCAGCAGCAGGTCTATGCCCATTTGAACCCATGGATCACCGATGGCAGCATCCATGCGGTCACTATGAAATTTTTCAGCAGCGCGGCCTGGGCCGAGCGCACCTGAGCCTAAGGGCGTCGAGATTCTTATGGATAAATTGATTATTACCGGTGGCGCTCGTCTTGATGGCGAGATCCGCATTTCCGGCGCAAAAAACTCCGCCCTGCCGATCCTGGCGGCCACCCTGCTGTGCGATGGCCCGGTGACCGTTGGCAACCTGCCGCACTTGCACGACATCACCACCATGATCGAGCTGTTCGGTCGCATGGGCATTGAGCCGGTGATCGACGAGAAACTCAGCGTCGAAATCGACCCGCGTACCATCAAGACCCTGATCGCGCCGTACGAACTGGTGAAAACCATGCGTGCCTCGATCCTGGTACTGGGCCCGATGGTTGCCCGTTTCGGTGAAGCCGAAGTTGCACTGCCTGGCGGTTGCGCCATCGGTTCGCGTCCGGTTGACCTGCACATCCGTGGCCTCGAAGCCATGGGCGCGGTGATCGACGTCGAAGGCGGCTACATCAAGGCCAAGGCGCCTGAAGGCGGCCTGCGCGGTGCGCACTTCTTCTTCGATACCGTCAGTGTGACCGGTACCGAGAACATCATGATGGCCGCCGCTCTGGCCAAGGGCCGCAGTGTGTTGCAGAACGCCGCCCGTGAACCGGAAGTGGTTGACCTGGCGAACTTCCTCAACGCCATGGGCGCCAAGGTGTCCGGTGCTGGTACCGACACCATCACCATCGATGGCGTCGAGCGTCTGGGTTCGGCTTTCTATAAGGTCATGCCTGACCGTATCGAAACCGGCACCTACCTGGTTGCCGCTGCCGTGACCGGTGGTCGCGTCAAGGTCAAGGACACCGATCCGACCATCCTTGAAGCGGTTCTGGAAAAACTCCGTGAAGCCGGCGCAGAAATCACCTGTGGTGAAGACTGGATCGAGCTGAACATGCACGGCAAGCGTCCGAAAGCAGTCAACGTGCGCACTGCGCCGTACCCTGCATTCCCGACCGACATGCAAGCGCAGTTCATCTCGCTCAACGCCATTGCCGAAGGCACCGGTGCGGTGATCGAGACGATCTTCGAAAACCGTTTCATGCACGTGTACGAACTGCACCGCATGGGCGCCAAGATCCAGGTCGAAGGCAACACTGCCATCGTTACCGGTACTGAAGTCCTCAAGGGCGCGCCAGTGATGGCCACCGACCTGCGTGCTTCGGCCAGTCTGGTGATCTCGGCACTGGTTGCCGAAGGCGACACGCTGATCGACCGCATCTACCACATCGACCGTGGTTATGAGTGCATCGAAGAAAAACTGCAGATGCTGGGCGCCAAGATCCGTCGCGTTCCGGGCTGATTGCTGCATTGGGACACAGGGACGTGTCCACTGAATTCGTTTTGAGTCGAGCCGGTTTCCGGCTCGATGTATGTCCGGCGCCGATTGCGACCGGACATGAGTACCTTGATAAGGACTGACGTTTCCCATGTTGACCATCGCACTGTCCAAGGGCCGCATCCTTGACGACACCCTGCCGCTTCTCGCCGAAGCGGGCATTGTGCCGACCGAGAATCCGGACAAGAGCCGCAAGCTGATCATTCCCACGACGCAGGACGACGTTCGTCTGCTGATCGTGCGTGCCACCGATGTGCCGACCTATGTCGAGCATGGCGCGGCTGACCTCGGCGTGGCCGGTAAAGACGTGCTGATGGAATACACCGGTCAGGGCCTGTACGAGCCTCTGGACCTGCAGATCGCCCAGTGCAAGCTGATGACCGCCGGCAAGATCGGCGCGCCTGAGCCCAAGGGCCGTCTGCGCGTGGCGACCAAATTCGTCAACGTTGCCAAGCGTTACTACGCCGAGCAGGGCCGTCAGGTCGACATCATCAAGCTGTACGGCTCGATGGAGCTGGCACCGCTGATCGGTCTGGCCGACAAGATCATCGACGTGGTCGACACCGGTAACACCTTGCGCGCCAACGGCCTGGAACCTCAGGAACTGATCGCCACGATCAGCTCGCGCCTGGTGGTCAACAAGGCTTCGATGAAGATGCAACACGCCCGAATCCAGGCGTTGATCGATACCCTGCGCAACGCAGTGGAATCGCGACACCGCGGCTGATTCACCTGCGCGACGTTAAGTCGCGCCCGTCTATCCGCCTCATAGCCAGAATCTCAGGTGCCCAAGCGGAAACGACTGCTAAGTTAGGGCGCCTGAGTTTTTGCCATTCCTATGAGGCTCTCGCTATGACCGCACCGACTGCAATTCGCCGACTCAACGCTGCTGACCCGGATTTCGCGCATCATCTGGATCATCTGCTGAGCTGGGAAAGTGTGTCTGACGACTCGGTCAATCAGCGGGTGCTGGACATCATCAAGGCTGTGCGCGAACGCGGTGACGCGGCGCTGGTGGAGTTCACCCAGAAATTCGATGGCCTCGAAGTCGCCTCGATGGCCGACCTGATCCTGCCGCGCGAGCGTCTGGAACTGGCCCTGACCCGCATCACCGTGGCGCAGCGCGAAGCACTGGAAAAAGCCGCCGCTCGCGTGCGTAGCTACCACGAAAAACAGAAGCAGGATTCCTGGAGCTACACCGAGGCCGACGGCACCGTGCTCGGCCAGAAGGTTACGCCGCTGGATCGTGCCGGTCTGTACGTGCCGGGCGGCAAGGCGTCGTACCCGTCGTCGGTGTTGATGAATGCGATTCCGGCCAAAGTGGCGGGTGTGACCGAAGTGGTCATGGTCGTGCCAACGCCGCGCGGCGAAATCAACGAGCTGGTGCTGGCGGCCGCGTGCATCGCTGGCGTTGACCGTGTGTTCACGATAGGTGGCGCGCAAGCCGTCGCTGCGTTGGCCTACGGCACCGAAAGCGTGCCGAAGGTCGACAAAGTGGTTGGCCCGGGCAACATCTATGTCGCCACCGCCAAGCGTCACGTATTCGGTCAGGTCGGCATCGACATGATCGCCGGTCCTTCGGAAATTCTCGTGGTGTGCGACGGCCAGACCGATCCGGACTGGATCGCCATGGACCTGTTTTCGCAAGCCGAGCACGACGAAGACGCCCAGGCGATCCTGGTCAGCCCGGACGCCGAGTTCCTCGACAAGGTCGCGGCGAGCATCGACAAACTGCTGCCGACCATGGACCGCGCAACCATCATCGAAACGTCGATCAATGGCCGTGGTGCGCTGATTCACGTGCGCGATATGGCGCAAGCCATCGAAGTCGCCAACCGCATCGCCCCGGAACACTTGGAGCTGTCGGTCGCCGACCCACAGGCCTGGCTGCCGCAGATCCGCCACGCAGGCGCGATCTTCATGGGCCGTCATACTTCCGAAGCGCTGGGCGATTACTGCGCAGGTCCGAACCACGTATTGCCGACGTCCGGCACTGCGCGGTTCTCCTCACCGCTGGGCGTGTACGACTTCCAGAAGCGTTCGTCGATCATTTTCTGCTCCGAGGCCGGTGCTTCCGAGCTGGGTAAAACTGCATCCGTGCTGGCCCGTGGCGAATCCCTGAGCGCTCACGCGCGCAGCGCCGAATACCGCATCAAAGACGAATCGAAGGGGAACTGAACATGAGCAAATTCTGGAGCCCGTTCGTCAAGGATCTGGTGCCGTACGTGCCGGGCGAACAGCCAAAGCTGACCAAACTGGTCAAGCTCAACACCAACGAAAACCCGTACGGCCCATCGCCAAAAGCCTTGGCGGCGATGCAGGTCGAACTGAATGACAACCTGCGTCTGTACCCGGACCCGAACAGTGACCTGCTGAAAACTGCGGTCGCCAACTACTACGGCGTGCAAAGCAATCAGGTCTTTCTGGGCAACGGTTCGGACGAAGTGCTTGCGCACATTTTCCACGGCTTGCTGCAACACGATAAGCCGCTGTTGTTCCCCGACATCAGCTACAGCTTCTATCCGGTTTACTGCGGTTTGTACGGCATCGAGTTTGATGCGCTGCCGCTGGACGCGCAGTTCCAGATCAACCCGGCGGACTATGCGAAGCCGAATGGCGGGATCATTTTTCCTAACCCTAATGCACCCACCGGTTGCCTGTTGGCACTGGATGCGGTCGAGCAGATCCTCAAGGCCAGCGCGGATTCGGTGGTGGTGGTGGACGAGGCTTATATCGACTTCGGCGGTGAAACCGCGATTAGTCTGGTGGACCGTTATCCGAACCTGCTGGTGACGCAAACCCTGTCCAAGTCGCGCTCGCTGGCGGGCCTGCGTGTGGGCTTTGCGGTGGGGCATCCGGACCTGATCGAGGCACTGGAGCGGATCAAGAACAGCTTCAACTCGTATCCGCTGGATCGTCTGGCGATTGTCGGCGCAGCGGCGGCGTTCGAGGATCGAGAGCATTTCGACAAGACCTGCCGACTGGTGATCGAGAGCCGTGAGTGGGTGATTGCGCAATTGCAGACCAAGGGGTTTGAAGTGTTGCCGTCGGCGGCGAACTTCATCTTCGCCCGGCATCCGCAGCATGATGCGGCGGGGTTGGCGGCCAAGCTGCGTGAGCAGGGCGTGATTGTCAGGCACTTCAAGCAGGAGCGGATTGCGCAGTTCCTGCGGATTTCGATTGGTACGCCGGAGCAGAATCAGGCGCTGATCGATGGGCTTGGCGATCTCTAAAGGCAAGAGCCCCTCATCGGAACGCCGCCCGCCTAACCCTCTCCCAAAGGGAGAGGGGACTGACCGAGGCGCACTTTAGAGATACACCGACTTGAGATATCGAGTCGAACTCCAGTGTTGAAGAGCAAACAGATTTGCTCCCTTTCCCCCTCGCCCCCTTGGGGGAAAGGGTTGGGGTGAGGGGGTAATTTTCGGATTCAACAAATATCTCGAGTACACCACTTATTCGTGATGCGGTTCGCCAAGGAAGGTCAGTGAGCTGAACAAGCCGCGACTGTTCACATCAGCACTGTCCTTGACCGGCACCTCAACCTGCGCCGCAATCACATTCAACCCTTCATTCCTCACCAACACCTGCGCCCGACCATCCTTGTCAGTCTCGGTGCTCAACGTGTCAGGCGCGCTGCGATAGTCGCCAACCAACTTCACCCCGGCCGCCGGTTTGCCATCGAGCAACACTCGCACCGGCAATGACTTGCCCGGCCCAACCGTCAGCGGATCAACCTCCGGCAGAATCAACAATTTGATTTGATCAAGCTTCGGTAACTTCGCCCCCGGCTGATAAATCGCCAAACTGTATTTGAACGTCTCGGTCGCCTCGACAGCGCCCGGCACCTTGCTGCGTCCTTCGTTGACCCACTTCTTGTCAGCCGTTTGCGACCACATGCCATTGTTCAGCGCCACGGCCATCACCGCAGGCGACTTCAGCGGTTTCAAACGCGCGTGATCCGCCAGACGCTCGACGCTGACCGGAATCATCTTGCCGGCAACGTCGTAGGCCCAGGCGCCGCTGATCTTCTGCGCTTTGAACGCATTGTCCTCAGCGCCGTGACCGTAGACCACTTCGATATTGCCGCGACGTTGCTCGGTCCACAGGCCATGAGCCGAGACTTGACCGGTGAACAGCGCGGCGATGAGCACAAGGGATTTGCCGTATTGCATGGTGACGTCCTTTTACAGGTTGAGTGTCAGGCTGACGGTGAAATTGCGCGGCTCGCCGGGGTTGACCCAGTAGTTGCTGTAGGAGCGCTCGTAGTACTTTTCGTCGAAGAGATTGTTCAGGTTCAGGCCGACGGTGACGTTGTCGCTGGCTTTGTAATGAGCCAGCAGGTCGACGGTCTGGTAGGCCGGCAATTCGAAGTCGCTGCCGGATTCTCCTGATCGATCTCCGACATAAGTGAACGCCGCGCCGACATCCGAGCCGCGCAGATGGCCATCCTGAAACTCATAAACGCCAAGCAGGCTGCCGCTGCGTTTGGCCACGCCGAGGATGCGACTGCCGGTGGGAATTGCCGCGTCACCCTTGGTCACTTCTGCGTCGATGTAAGCAAAGGCGCCGATCACCCGCACTGCGTCAGTCACTTGTCCGGTGATTTGCAGATCGAAACCGCGACTGCGCGCCTTGCCCATCGCCCGGCTGGTGTCGCTGGCCGGGTCGAGGGCGAGGACGTTTTCCTTGTCGATGTGGAAGAAGGCGAGGGTGCTGCTCAGGCGCTCGTCGAACAGCTCGTTTTTGATCCCGAGTTCGTAGCCGACGCCTTCTTCCGGGTCGAAGGATTTGCCGGACGCGTCGAGGCCATTGTTCGGTTTGAACGAGGTCGAGGCGTTGGTGAACAGCCCGGTGTTCGGTGTCAGTTGGTAGAGCAGGCCGGCGCGTTGGGTGAGGGCGTCATGGCGCTGACTGCTCTTGGCGTTGCGGCTGTGGTCGTCGATGTGCTGATCGAAGTGCTCGAAACGCGCACCGATCATCCCGCGCAGTTTGTCGGTGATGACGATCTGATCCTGCAGGTTCAGTGCATGACTTTCGACGTGTTCGAAAAAGTCGCTGCCCGAGCGGGCGCCGTTGGGTTTCGGCTGACCGTAGATCGGCTTATAGATGTCGATGGCGTACGGGCCGCCGGCAATCGTGGTGACGCGCTCGTTCTTGCGGAAGTTTTCGTACTCGGTGCCGATCAGCAATTCGTGTTGCCACGGGCCGAGGTCGAACAGCCCGCGCAGCTCAAGCTGGGTGATGCTGTCGTGCCAGTTGGTGTCGCGCTCGCGATAGCGGCGGCTGTCAGTACGGTTGTCGGCGCTCAGCGGACGGTTTTCCGAGGCGTAGCCCCAGAGTTTGCCTTCCTTGTAATGACTGGCCAGGCGCAGTTTCCAGCTGTCGTTGAGATGATGTTCCAGCGTGGCCTGCAGCAGGTTGTTGTGGTTGTCGATGTTGCCGTCGTTGGGTTCGCCGAGGAAGGTCGAGCGCGACACGCCGCTCCATTTGTTGTTCGGTGCGACGATGCCACGATCGAAGGTCGAGCTGTGACGGACGATTTCGCTTTCCACCAACAGCGACGTGTCCGGGTTCAATTGCCAACTGATCGAGGGCGCGACGAATACGCGCTGGCTGTCGACGTGATCGCGAAAGCTGTGGTTGTCCTCAACGGCGAGGTTGATTCGCGAGAGCACATTGCCCTGATCATCCAGCGGCGTGTTAACGTCCAGTGCGGTGCGATAACGGTCCCAACTGCCGGCGCTGGTTTGCAGGGTGGTGAACCCTTCAGGCTGCGGTTTCTTGGTGACGATGTTCACTGTGCCACCCGGGTCGCCGCGGCCGTACAGACTGGCGGCAGGGCCCTTGAGCACTTCGATGCGCTCGATGTTGGCCGCGTCGGGTGTGCTCGGATAACCGCGATTGGCGCTGAAACCGTCCTTGTAAAACTCCGAGGTGGTGAAGCCGCGCACGCTGTATTCGTACAGCGTCAGGCCGCCAAAGTTGTTTTGCTTCGATACGCCACCGGCGAAATCCAGCGCGCGCTCGACACTGGTGCTGCCCAGATCCTTGAGCACGTTGGCGGGTACTACGCTGATCGCCTGCGGGATATCGCGTATTGCGGTGTCGGTTTTGGTTGCGCTGGACGAACGTGTGGCGCGATAGCCCTTGACCGGGCCGGTCGGCGATTCGTAGTCGGAGATGACGCTGATGGCGTCGAGTTCGAGGGGTTGTGGTTCTTCGGCGAAGACCGGATCAACCAGTAAACCGAGGCTCAGGCCGAGCAGGGAGGCCTTTGTTCGAGACGACATGTTATGTTGTTCCAATTCTTAGAATTGAAACAATATAACATGACTGTTGAGAATGTCTTTTATTCGCGCACTTGGCGCGAACAAAATTTTATTCTTCTTTTTCTTTCACCGGCGCCGGTGGCGGACGCAGGCCGATTTCAGCGGTGAGCTTCAGCTCTTTGCCGTTGCGCATCACCTGAATCGTCACCTTGTCAGTCGGTTTGATCCGCGCGACCTGGTTCATCGAACGACGGCCATCACCGGCCGGCTCGCCATCGATGCTCAGAATCACATCGCCCAGTTGCAGGCCGGCCTTCTGCGCCGGGCCATCGCGGAAGATCCCCGCGACGACAATCCCCGGACGCCCGGACAGACCGAACGACTCGGCCAGTTCCTGGGTCAGCGGTTGTACTTCAATGCCCAGCCAGCCACGAATTACCTGACCGTGCTCGATGATCGATTTCATCACCTCCATCGCCAGTTTCACCGGGATCGCAAAGCCGATGCCTTGCGAGCCGCCGGACTTGGAGAAGATCGCTGTGTTGATGCCGGTGAGGTTGCCGTTGGCATCGACCAGCGCACCGCCGGAGTTGCCCGGGTTGATCGCCGCGTCGGTCTGGATGAAGTCTTCGTAGTTGTTCAGGCCCAACTGATTACGCCCGGTGGCGCTGATGATGCCCATGGTCACGGTCTGGCCAACGCCGAACGGGTTGCCGATGGCCAGTGCGACGTCGCCGATACGAATGTTGTCGGAGCGGCCGACGGTGATGGACGGCAGGGTTTTCAAATCGATTTTCAATACCGCGAGGTCAGTTTCCGGATCGCTGCCGATCACCCGGGCGAGGGTTTCACGACCGTCCTTCAGGGCCACGACAATCTGATCGGCGCCGCTGGTCACGTGGTTGTTGGTCAGAATGTAGCCTTCAGGGCTCATGATCACGCCGGAACCGAGGCTCGATTCCATGCGTTTCTGCTTCGGCGAGTTATCACCGAAGAAGCGGCGGAACTGCGGATCTTCAAACAGCGGATGCGCCGGTTTGTTGATGACTTTGGTGGTGTACAGATTGACCACTGAAGGCGCGGCGATTGTCACCGCGTCCGCATAGGACACCGGCCCCTGCTGCACGCTGGTGGTCTGCGGCGCCTGTTGCAGGTTGACGTCGAGGCTCGGCAGCCCGACCCACTGCGGGTAACGCTGAATAATCAACAGAGCGATAAGCACGCCGGCCAACAACGGCCAGCCCATAAAACGCAGCGCCTTGAACATTAAGCACGTCCTGGAAGAGTTGCAGGCGGGGTCAGACCGCCCATAATGTCGCGCATTATACGAGGCCGCGCGTGCCTCTGAACGGGATATTTAGGAGTCTTTCATGGCCGTTGCCCTCAGCACCCTCGTCGAAGAAGCCGACCGTTACCTCGCCAGTGCGAAAATTGCCGATTATTGCCCGAATGGATTGCAGGTTGAGGGCCGTCCTCAGGTGATGCGTATCGTCAGTGGCGTCACGGCCAGTCAGGCGTTGCTGGATGCCGCCGTTGAGGCCGAGGCCGATCTGGTGCTGGTGCATCACGGTTACTTCTGGAAGGGCGAGAATCCGTGCGTCACCGGCATGAAGCAGCGCCGGCTGAAGACCTTGCTCAAGCACGACATCAGTCTGCTCGCCTATCACTTGCCGCTGGATCTGCACCCGGATGTCGGTAATAACGTGCAGCTTGCTCGCCAATTGGACATCACCGTCGAAGGCCCGCTGGATCCGGACAATCTGAAAATCGTCGGTCTGGTCGGTTCCTTGAACGAGCCGATGACCGCACGCGATTTCGCCCGCAAGGTGCAAGAAGTCATGGGCCGCGAACCGTTGCTGATTGAAGGTAATCCGATGATTCGTCGGGTTGGCTGGTGCACCGGCGGCGGACAGGGTTATATCGATCAGGCCGTCGCGGCGGGTGTCGATCTGTACCTGAGCGGTGAAGCGTCCGAGCAGACCTTCCACAGCGCCCGCGAGAACGACATCAGCTTCATCGCCGCCGGCCACCACGCCACTGAACGTTATGGCGTGCAGGCCTTGGGCGACTACCTGGCAAAACGCTTCGCCGTCGAACACATTTTCATCGATTGCCCCAACCCGATCTGAAAACCACCGCAAATCCCTGTGGGAGCGAGCTTGCTCGCGAAGAGGCCGTATCAGTCGCCATCATTGTTGAATGGCACACCGCTTTCGCGAGCAAGTTCGCTCCCACATTGGTCCCCATCGGCCGAACTGGCAGGCATATTCATATACCCTTTCGATCTAGTTGGCGTCCTGATTAGAAGAGGCCGCTGTGCTAGGATTTCCCGCTCGAACACGGCCCGCTGGCCGTTCATAAGAAAGTTTTCGTGAGTAGCCATGGTCGACAAACTGACGCATCTGAAACAGCTGGAGGCGGAAAGCATCCACATCATCCGCGAGGTGGCCGCCGAGTTCGATAACCCGGTGATGCTGTACTCCATCGGTAAAGACTCCGCCGTGATGCTGCACCTGGCACGAAAGGCGTTCTTCCCGGGCAAACTGCCGTTTCCGGTGATGCACGTCGACACCCGCTGGAAATTCCAGGAGATGTACAAGTTCCGCGACAAGATGGTCGAAGAACTCGGCCTGGACCTGATCACCCACATCAACCCCGATGGCGTGGCGCAGAACATCAACCCGTTCACCCACGGCAGCGCCAAGCACACCGACATCATGAAAACCGAAGGCCTGAAACAGGCACTCGACAAACATGGTTTCGACGCAGCATTCGGCGGCGCCCGTCGCGATGAAGAGAAATCCCGCGCCAAAGAGCGCGTGTACTCGTTCCGCGACAGCAAGCACCGCTGGGACCCGAAAAACCAGCGCCCAGAGCTGTGGAACGTCTACAACGGCAAGGTCAACAAGGGCGAATCCATCCGCGTATTCCCGTTGTCGAACTGGACCGAACTGGACATCTGGCAGTACATCTACCTCGAAGGCATCCCGATTGTGCCGCTGTATTTCGCCGCCGAACGCGAAGTGATCGAGAAGAACGGCACGCTGATCATGATCGACGACGAACGCATCCTCGAGCACCTGTCCGACGAAGACAAAGCGCGCATCGTCAAAAAGAAAGTGCGTTTCCGCACCCTTGGCTGCTACCCGTTGACGGGCGCCGTGGAGTCCGAGGCCGAAAGCCTCACGGACATCATTCAAGAAATGCTCCTGACGCGAACTTCCGAGCGCCAGGGCCGAGTCATCGATCACGATGGTGCAGGCTCGATGGAAGACAAAAAACGTCAGGGGTACTTTTAAGCTTCGAGTTACAAGCGGCAAGCTGCAAGTTAAAGGCGGTATGCGTAACTTTACAGTTTGGCGCTTGCGGCCGGTTGCTGCGAGCCGGAATCGGATGACTCGTAATGGATTTCGAGAAACTGGTTGTTTGGCAGCGAAGCAAATGTTTAGCGGTGGGGATTTTTAGAGAGTTTGCGCGATGCGGGGATTTTGGATTCAAGGATCAGATCACCCGCTCTGCACTGTCAGTGCCTTCCAAATTGCTGAAGGGATGGAGCGTCGGAGTTGCAAAGAAAAGGTGCACTTTCTTTGGATCGCGAAGGCTTCTTGCGGAGAGTTGCGGACCCAGATCCTGATAGGCCGAGATATCGCTTACATCGCAGAACCGCTGGCTGAAAATTGGATTATGGAAACCCGTGAGCTTTCTAGAATGCTGGGCGGGTTGATCAACAAAATTTCTGACTAGCTGTACGCCGACAAGCTTGCCGCTTGAAGCTTACAGCTCGGAGCTTGAATGCAATGAGCCACGTATCTGATTTGATCAGCGAGGACATCCTCGCCTACCTGGGCCAGCACGAACGTAAAGAGCTGCTGCGCTTTTTGACTTGCGGTAACGTCGATGACGGCAAGAGCACCCTGATCGGGCGCCTGCTGCACGATTCGAAAATGATCTACGAAGATCACCTCGAAGCCATTACCCGCGACTCGAAGAAAGTCGGCACCACCGGTGACGACATCGACCTGGCGTTGCTGGTCGACGGCCTGCAGGCCGAGCGTGAGCAGGGCATCACCATTGATGTCGCTTACCGTTATTTCTCCACCGCGAAACGCAAATTCATCATCGCCGATACACCTGGCCATGAGCAGTACACCCGCAACATGGCCACTGGTGCGTCCACCTGTGATCTGGCGATCATTCTGGTCGACGCGCGTTACGGCGTGCAGACCCAGACCCGTCGTCACAGCTTTATCGCCTCGTTGCTGGGGATCAAACACATCGTCGTCGCCATCAACAAAATGGACTTGAAGGGTTTCGATGAAGGCGTGTTCGAGTCGATCAAGGCCGACTACCTGAAGTTCGCCGAAGGCTTGAAGATGAAGCCGACCAGCATGCACTTCGTGCCGATGTCTGCTCTCAAGGGCGACAACGTGGTCAATAAGTCCGAGCGCTCGCCTTGGTACAAAGGCCAGTCGCTGATGGAAATTCTCGAGACCGTGGAAGTGGCGGGCGACCGCAACTTCACCGATCTGCGTTTCCCGGTGCAGTACGTCAACCGTCCGAACCTGAACTTCCGTGGTTTCGCCGGCACGCTGGCTAGCGGCATCGTCAAGAAAGGCGACGAGGTGGTGGTGCTGCCGTCGGGCAAGAGCAGCCGTGTGAAATCCATCGTCACTTTCGAAGGTGAGCTGGAACACGCCGGTCCAGGCCAGGCTGTCACGCTGACCATGGAAGACGAAATCGACATCTCCCGTGGCGACCTGTTGGTGCATGCCGACAACGTGCCGCCGGTCACCGACAGCTTCGAAGCGATGCTGGTGTGGATGGCTGAAGAGCCGATGCTGCCGGGCAAGAAATACGACATCAAACGCGCCACCAGTTACGTGCCGGGCTCGATTGCCAGCATCGTCAACAAGGTCGACGTGAACACGTTGGAAGAAGGCCCGGCGAGCGCGTTGCAGCTCAACGAAATCGGCAAGGTGAAGATCGCGCTCGACGCGCCGATCGCCCTCGACGGTTACGAAAGCAACCGCACCACCGGCGCGTTTATCATCATCGACCGTTTGACCAACGGCACGGTCGGCGCCGGCATGATCGTCGCCCAGCCTGTGTCGCATGGCACTGCCACGCACCACGGCAAACTGGCCCACGTAGCCACTGAAGAACGCGCTCAACGCTTCGGTCAGCAACCGGCTACCGTTCTGTTCAGCGGCCTGTCGGGCGCGGGCAAGAGCACGCTGGCTTATGCGGTTGAACGCAAGCTGTTCGACATGGGCCGTGCGGTGTTTGTGCTGGATGGTCAGAACCTGCGTCACGACCTCAACAAAGGTCTGCCACAGGATCGCGCCGGGCGTACCGAGAACTGGCGTCGTGCTGCGCACGTTGCTCGTCAGTTCAACGAAGCCGGTCTGCTGACCCTGGCTGCGTTCGTCGCACCGAGTGCTGAAGGCCGCGAGCAGGCCAAGGACCTGATCGGCAAGGATCGTCTGCTGACGGTCTACGTGCAGGCCTCGCCGGCCGTGTGCGCCGAGCGTGATCCGCAAGGTCTGTATGCCGCCGCTGGCGACAACATCCCGGGCGAATCCTTCCCGTACGACGTGCCGCTGAATGCCGATCTGGTGATCGACACGCAGACGCTGAGTGTGGAAGACAGCGTCAAGCAAGTGCTGGATCTGCTGCGCAAGCGTGGCGCGATCTAAGCGTTAGCGACAAATAAAAAGCCCGCCGATGAGCAATCATCGGCGGGCTTTTTTGTCGCTTTGAGAATGTCAAAAGATCGCAGCCTTCGGCAGCTCCTACAGGATGTACGCCGATCCAATGCAGGAGCTGCCGAAGGCTGCGATCTTTTCGTGATCGTTCCCACGCTCTGCGTGGGAACGCAGCCCGGGACGCTCCGCGTCCCCTCTAAAGCGGACGCAGAGCGTCCAGTGAGGCATTCCCACGCGGAGCGTGGGAACGATCATACGGAAGGGTATTCGCGGTGCATCTGTTCCAGCAGCGCATCCTTGTCCAGCCACAGCTGGTTGATCCAGCCCTGAAACTGCAGGCGATACTCACCGTCCTGATCGTAGTTCTTGCCAATGAACTGCTGCGGAATCTTCAGCTCTTCAAAGTGCACCACTACATCGCGCACATTGCCGCAGAGCAAATCCCAGAACCCCGGACGCCCGGCCGGGTAGTGAATCGTCACGTTAACGATCGACTCCAGTTGTTCGCCCATTGCATCCAGTACAAATGCGATCCCGCCAGCCTTCGGCTTGAGCAGATATTTGAACGGCGATTGCTGCTGCGCATGCTTGCCTTCAGTGAACCGCGTGCCCTCGACGAAGTTGAAAATCCCTACCGGATTATTGCGGAATTTCGCGCAGGTCTTGCGCGTGGTTTCCAGGTCTTTGCCTTTCTTCTCCGGGTGCTTGGCGAGGTACGCCTTGGAGTAGCGCTTCATGAACGGAAAGCCCAACGCCCACCACGCCAGACCAATCACCGGCACCCAGATCAGCTCCTGCTTGAGGAAGAATTTCAGCGGCTGAATACGACGGTTGAGCACGTATTGCAGCACCAGAATATCCACCCAGCTCTGGTGGTTGCTGGTGATCAGGTACGAGTGCTGATAGTCGAGGCCTTGCAAGCCGCTGATGTGCCAGCGAGTGCGGCGCACCAGATTCATCCAGCCCTTGTTATTGCTGATCCACGCTTCATGGGTGTGGCTCATCAGCCAACCGGCGATGCGTTGGGTCAAGGCAAACGGCAGCGCCTTGACCAGCGCCACGCAAAACAGAAATGAGCAGAGCAGAATCGTGTTGAGTGCCAACAGCAGCGAGGCGATCACGCCGCGCACGGGTGCAGGTAGAAAATCCAGCATTTATACATCCATAGGTCGGTTGGCGGCTTGAATCGCGGTGAGGGCGATGGTGTAGACGATGTCATCGACTTGCGCGCCGCGCGGCAAGTCATTCACCGGTTTGCGCAGGCCTTGCAGCATCGGCCCGAGGCTGACGCAATCGGCGCTGCGCTGCACCGCTTTGTGGGTGGTGTTGCCGGTGTTCAGATCCGGGAACACGAACACGGTGGCGCGACCGGCCACCTGACTGTTCGGCGCCAGTTGCCGGGCGACTTCAGCGTTGGCCGCGGCGTCGTATTGCAGCGGGCCGTCGATCAGCAGCGAGTGCTGTTGTTCGTGGGCGAGCAGGGTGGCTTCGCGGACTTTCTCAACCTCTTCGCCAGTGGCGGATTCGCCGCTGGAGTAACTGATCATTGCCACGCGCGGAGTGATGCCGAACGCGGCCGCCGAGTCGGCACTTTGCAGGGCAATCTCGGCCAGTTCGGTGGCGCTCGGGTGCGGGTTCATCACGCAGTCGCCGTAGACCAGCACTTCTTCCGGGAACAACATGAAGAACACCGACGACACCAGCGTGCAGCCCGGTGCGGTCTTGATCAACTGCAAGGCCGGGCGGATGGTGTTGGCCGTGGTGTTGATCACGCCGGAAACGAGGCCGTCGACTTCATCCAGTGCGAGCATCATGGTGCCGATCACCACGGTGTCTTCCAGCTGCTGCTCGGCCATCGGTGCATTGAGGCTTTTGGTCTTGCGCAGGGCGACCATCGGCTCGACGTAGCGCTCGCGGATCAGATCCGGATCGAGAATCTCCAGTCCCGGCGGCAACACGATGCCTTGAGCGCGAGCGACGGCTTCGACGTCTTCCGGTTTCGCCAGCAACACGCAACGGGCAATCCCGCGCTCCTGACAGATCGCCGCTGCTTGCACAGTGAACGGCTCGCTACCTTCGGGCAGGACGATGCGTTTGTTCGCCGCTTGCGCACGCTGAATCAATTGATAGCGGAACACCGCCGGCGACAGACGCATTTCCCGTGGCGTGCCGCAGCGTTGGTGCAGCCATTTCGCGTCGAGATGGCTGGCAACGAAGTCGGTGATGATCTCCGCACGCTCGCGGTCATCGATCGGGATTTCCTTGTTCAAACCGTTGAGCAGGTTGGCGGTGTCGTAGGAACCGGTGCTCACCGACAGCACCGGCAAACCGGCCTGCAACGCGCCACGACACAGATCCATGATGCGCGGGTCGGGCAGGGTGTCGCTGGTCAGCAACAGGCCGGCCAGCGGCACACCGTTGATCGCCGCGAGGCTGACGGCGAGGATGATGTCGTCGCGATCGCCCGGGGTCACCACCAGCACGCCGGGCTTGAGCAGCTCGACGGTGTTGCGCATGGTCCGTGCGCAAATGATGATTTTGGTCATCCGTCGGGTTTCGTAGTCACCGGCGTTGAGCACTTGCGCGCCCATCAGATCGGCGACGTCGCGGGTGCGTGGCGCGTTGAGTTCCGGCTGATAGGGAATGCAGCCGAGCAGGCGGAAATCACCGCTGCGCAGCAGCGGCGAATGCTCCTTCAGACGCGCGGCGAAGGCGTCCATGCTCTCGTCGGTTTTGACCTTGTTGAGAATGACGCCGAGGACTTTCGGGTCTTTCGGCCCGCCGAACAATTGCGCCTGCAATTCGACACGGCCGGAGAGCTCGGCGAGCACTTCATTTTCCGGCGCCGAGACCAGAATTACTTCGGCATCGAGGCTCTTGGCCAAATGCAAATTGACCCGCGCGGCGTAACTGGCGCTGCGGGTCGGCACCATGCCTTCGACGACCAGCACGTCTTTGCCGATTGCCGCTTGCTGGTAGAGGGTGATGATTTCTTCGAGCAATTCATCGAGCTGACCGTCGCCGAGCATTCGCTCGACATGCGCCAGACCCAGTGGCTGCGGCGGTTTCAGACCGTGGGTGCGCGCGACCAGTTCGGTGGAACGCTCAGGGCCGGTGTCACCCGGATGCGGCTGTGCAATCGGTTTGAAGAAACCGACTTTCAGCCCGGCACGCTCAAGCGTGCGCACCAGCCCGAGGCTGATGGAGGTCAGACCCACGCCAAAATCGGTGGGTGCGATAAAAAAAGTTTGCATGCGAATTCTCTAAGGGTGCATGGCAATGGCGTCAGTCTATATCTGGCTGACTACCGAAATTCAGTCGCCAAGGTTAGCGCTAACCGAGCCTTGAGCGCACCAACCGCAGGCAAAGGGTTGGCCTATTTTTTCAATACGTTGCGCCGGATCCAGCACCCACGCCCGCGATTGCCACGGCGGCTGGTGACGCAGGTGCTGGGTGTGGCCACAGGATAGCTCGACGACCCAATGACCTTCTTCGTCCTGATGGAAGCCAGCAATCGTCGAAACCCGTTTGTCCGGGTTGTGTTCGCTTTCGCGCGATTGCTTCGCTAAACTTGGCCTTTCTATATTCTTATGCAAAAGGTCTCGCCCCATGCTGATCGCCGCCAATAAGGCTGTCTCCATCGACTATACCCTGACCAACGACGCTGGTGAGGTCATCGACAGCTCCGCCGGCGGCGCTCCGCTGGTCTACCTGCAAGGCGCAGGCAACATCATTCCGGGCCTGGAAAAAGCTCTGGAAGGCAAAGCTGTTGGTGACGAGCTGGAAGTTTCCGTTGAGCCGGAAGACGCTTACGGCGAATACGCCGCCGAGCTGGTCAGCACCCTGAGCCGCAGCATGTTCGAAGGCGTTGACGAGCTGGAAGTCGGCATGCAGTTCCACGCTTCGGCGCCGGACGGCCAGATGCAAATCGTCACCATCCGTGACCTCGACGGCGACGACGTGACTGTCGACGGCAACCACCCACTGGCCGGTCAGCGCCTGAACTTCAAAGTGAAGATCGTTGACATCCGTGACGCCAGCCAGGAAGAAATCGCTCATGGTCACGTCCATGGCGAAGGTGGCCATCACCACTGATTTTCTGCGCTAAGCTTCGAGTACTGGAGAGGCGCCTGCGGGCGCCTTTTTAGTCCGCGGCTGTCCTTGGTGGCCTCGCCAAGTGGCTGTTTCGAGTAGAACATCGGAATCCTGGAGTTCGTCATGAGTGCTTTTCACGACCTTAAGTTGACAGCCCTGGATGGTCAGGAGCTACCGCTGGCGCCGTTCAAGGGCCAAGTCGTGCTGGTGGTCAACGTCGCCTCCAAGTGCGGCTTGACGCCTCAGTACGCGGCGCTGGAAAACCTCCATCAGCAATTCAAAGGCAAAGGCTTCAGTGTGCTGGGCCTGCCGTGCAACCAGTTTGCCGGTCAGGAACCCGGTTCTGAAAAGGAAATTCAGGAGTTCTGCAGCCTTAACTATGGCGTAACGTTTCCGTTGTCGAGCAAGCTCGAAGTCAACGGCCACGAACGGCATCAACTCTACCGCCTGCTGGCGGGTGAGGGTGCTGAGTTTCCCGGTGACATCACCTGGAATTTCGAAAAGTTTTTGCTCGGCAAGGACGGCCGGGTGCTGGCGCGGTTCTCGCCGCGTACGGCGCCGGATGATCCGACCATTGTGCATGCGATTGAAAAAGCGCTGAGCTGAAACAGCAAGATCAAAAGATCGCAGCCTTCGGCAGCTCCTACAGGTGACCTCAAAACCCCATGTAGGAGCTGCCGAAGGCTGCGATCTTTTGCTTTGCGTCTTTTAATCCTAAATCACCCAAATCAATAGTGCTGTTCAAAGGCTTTGCGTCTCCATATTATCGCCGTCATAAAGCCTTCTCTGTGGAGCCCTTCGATGCCCGTTCAAGCCTTGTTCAAACCGTTCCATCTCGGTGCCCTCGAACTGCCGACCCGCGTGGTCATGGCACCAATGACCCGCTCGTTTTCACCGGGTGGCGTGCCTAATTCGAAAGTCATCGAGTACTACCGCCGTCGCGCGGCGGCCGGTGTTGGCCTGATCATTACTGAAGGCACCACCGTCGGCCACATTGCCTCCAACGGTTACCCGAACGTGCCGCAATTCTTCGGTGAAGCGCCGTTGGCCGGCTGGAAGAAAGTCGTCGACGCCGTTCACACTGAAGGCGGCAAGATTGTTCCGCAGCTGTGGCACGTGGGCAGCGTGCGCCGCATCGGCACCGAGCCGGATGCCAGCGTTCCGGGTTACGGCCCGTCGGAAAAACTCAAGGACGGTCAGGTCGTGGTGCACGGCATGACCAAACAAGACATTCAGGACGTGGTCGCAGCCTTCGCCCAAGCGGCCAAAGATGCACAAAGCATCGGCATGGACGGCGTGGAAATCCACGGTGCCCACGGTTACCTGATCGACCAGTTCTTCTGGGAAGGCAGCAACCAGCGCACTGACGAATACGGCGGCAGCCTGGCCAACCGTTCGCGTTTCGCCATCGAACTGATTCAAGCCGTGCGTGCAGCGGTCGGCGAGGGTTTCCCGATCATCTTCAGATTCTCCCAATGGAAGCAGCAGGATTACACCGCGCGTCTGGTGCAAACTCCGGAAGCACTGGGCGAATTCCTCAAGCCGTTGTCTGACGCCGGTGTGGATATTTTCCACTGCTCGACGCGGCGTTTCTGGGAGCCTGAGTTTGACGGCTCCGAGCTGAACCTCGCCGGCTGGACGCGCAAACTCACCGGCAAGCCGACCATCACCGTTGGCAGCGTCGGTCTGGATGGCGAGTTCCTGCAGTTCATGGTCAACACCGACAAGGTCGCGCAACCGGCCAGTCTGGAAAACCTGCTGGAGCGTCTGAACAAGGAAGAGTTCGATCTGGTGGCGGTAGGGCGTGCGCTGCTGGTCGATCCGGATTGGGCGCTGAAGGTTCGTGAAGGGCGCGAGCAGGATATCTTGCCGTTCAGCCGTGAGGCGTTGATGACGCTAGTTTAAGCGGCGGCTGTACTGACGCCATCGCGAGCAGGCTCACTCCTACAATTGGAATGCATTCCACCTGTAGGAGTGAGCCTGCTCGCGATAGCGGTCTCCAAGTCGCCTGGATTCAAGGCAATGTCTGCGCATTCGGCACCACCTGCTCCCCCACACAAGCCCCGCGCAAATGCTTTTCAAACTGCTCGATAACCGCCGGCCAGCCCTGACGACTCGCATGCTGCCGCGCATTCAAGCGCACGCAACGCAACGTCTCATCCTCTTCCAGCAACCACGCCGCCGCCTCGCAAAACGCTTGCTCATCGCCGGGCATTGCCAGCACGCCGTTGTAGCCGTGGCGAATATGCTGCGCCGCCGCTGCCTGATCGTATGCCACCACACCAAGGCCTGACGCCAATGCTTCAAGCACAACATTGCCGAAGGTTTCGGTCAGACTCGGAAATAGAAACAAATCTCCAGACGCATAGTGCGCCGCCAACGCTTCACCGCGCTGCACACCGCAGAAAACCGCCCCGGGCAAATCCTTTTCCAGCGCCAGCCGTTGCGGCCCGTCGCCGACGACGATCAGTTTCAAATTGCGCTGTGGATAAGTGTCACGCAATTTTTCGAAGCAGCGTTTGAGCAGCCCGAGGTTCTTCTCCGGCGCGAGTCGTCCGACATGAATCACGGCAATGTCCAGCTCGGTCAGACCCCACTGCTCACGCAAGGCATTCAGCCGTTTGCTTGGATGAAACAACTGGCTATCCACGCCTCGCGACAACAGCGCCAACCGCTCGAAATGCCGCCGCTCCAGTTCCAGGCGCTGGCTGACGCTCGGCACCAACGTCATGGCCGAACGATTGTGGAACCAGCGCAGGTAATGCGTGAGCATCCGCGTCAGCAGACCGAGGCCGTACTGACTGGTGTATTGCTGAAAGTTGGTGTGAAACCCGCTGACCACTGAAATCCCCAGGCGCCGCGCCGCCCGCAGCGCCGACAGCCCGAGCGGACCTTCCGTGGCGATGTACAAGACGTCGGGACGCTGGCGCTTCCAGCGCCGCAGCAGTTTGTGCATCGACGACTGACCCCATTGCAGCCCCGGATACCCCGGCAACGGCCAGCCCCGGCACAGCAGCAGCGACTCATCTTCACTGCGTTGCGGATCACCAGGCTGACGCGGGCGCACCAGTTCAACCTGATGCCCACGCGCGCGCAATCCATCGCACAAGCGTCCAAGAGTATTGGCCACTCCGTTGATTTCCGGTGGGAAGGTTTCGCTGATCAGGGTGATGTGTAGAGCTGTCGTCATGACCTCAGTGTCGGCTGAGGCCGTGTCGTCATTGTGTCGAGTTGATGATGGATTGATGACAGCTGCTTTCAGTCTGCCTAAACCTTTTGCCTGTGCGGTCGTTAGCCTTGGCTTGAACTCTTTTCCAGGAAAACGGCTGTGTCCGAGAATGCTTATGCGTCGCCTGAGGCGCAACTGTGGGTTGCGGATGAACAAACTCCAGAGTTTTATGTTGTCGCACGGTGGAAGTTCATGCTGCTGTCGATCCTCAGTTTTGGTCTGTATTTTTACTTCTGGATCTACAAGAACTGGAGCCTGTACAAGCGAAGTACTCGACAAGAGTTATGGCCGTGGGCACGCGCGTTTTTTTATTTGTTTTTCGTGCATCAGCTTTATCGGCAAGCCAAAAAGCGAATCCACGACAGGGGCGGTAAGTCCGATTGGGATCTTGAGCAGTGGGCGACAGTCTTTGTGGTATTGACCGTCGTCGCGCACATATTCGAAAAGCTTCCCAAGCAGATTCCTGAGTTGAGTTTTCTTGGTCTTGTCGCCTTGATCATGTTGCCGATAAGAGTTTATATCGCGAGCGAAGGTCAACAACTGATCAATTTGGCTGCGAACGATCCTCAGGGCCTGAGTAACAATCGCCTCAACGCCTGGAACTTGCTGATCATCGTGCCAGGCGTTGCGGTGTGGGTGTTGGTAGGGCTGATGTTAGCTGGCGTTTACCCCTGAGTTATCAGGATTAAAGCCTGCTGGCTCAGGCCTTTTCCTGAGCCAGCACCTCGGCGCCACGCTCACGCACCCAGAACAGCGTCGCCCCTGCCACCGCAGCCGGCATCATCAGAATGTTGACCACCGGAATCAGCAGCACCAGATAAACGATCCCGCCAAAACTCATGCTCTGCCAGCGCTTCTGGCGCAGCCAGGCGAGCATTTCGTTCCAGCCCAGTTTGTGGTTGTCCGCCGGGTAGTCGATGTACTGGATCGCCATCATCCACACACCGAACAGCAGCCACAGTGGCGCGGCGATGATGTTCACCACCGGGATGAACGAGAGGATGAACAGGCCTATCGCCCGTGGCAGGAAATAGCCGAGTTTGCGCATTTCCCGGGCCAGGGTGCGCGGGATCATGGCGATCAGTTCGCCCCAGCTGAACGCCGGAAAGTCATCGGTGCCGCGCACCACCACTTCGACTTTCTCCGCGAGAAAGCCGTTGAACGGTGCGGCGATTACGTTGGCGAGCATGGTGAAGGTGAAGAACACCATCAGCGCCACCAGCACCACAAACAAGGGCCAGAGGATGTAGCTGAGAAAACTCAGCCACTCGGGCAGCGACGGCATCAGCGTATCGACCCACAGGCTGAACTGGTGGCCGGCCAGATAAATCAATCCGACGAACAGCACCAGGTTGATCGCCAGCGGCAGCAACACGAACAGGCGCAGGCCTGGGCTCAAGACCAGTTTGAGGCCTTCGCGCAGATATTGCGGGCCGGACAGAACGGGGGCGGGCATAAGGTGCTCCGAGCAAGGGAAAACGCGCCGACCTTACCGACTTTGCAACGACGGCGAAAGCGCGGTAGAGCAATCGACATTCACTGTAACAAAGACGTCCATCTCGTCAGTGTGTCGGCATAGAGACCACCTATGAGCTGGATTGTTAAACCGTATTTCCTTAATCTTGCCCCCCTCGATACGCTGCACCCAACTTTTTACAGGACTGTCGAGCTCAAGCCTTCCCCAAGGTTTTCCACAGTCCTTTTTTATTCCCGCCGGCAGTCCGGCGATCCGCGCCATTTTTTTCGGCCCGGTCAACAGGAGCAGGTCATGTCTGAAGTCCGTCATTCGCGAGTGATTATTCTCGGTTCCGGCCCTGCCGGTTACAGCGCTGCGGTATACGCGGCCCGTGCCAATCTCAAGCCACTGCTGATCACCGGCATGCAGGCTGGCGGTCAACTGACCACCACCACCGAAGTCGACAACTGGCCGGGCGACGTCCACGGTCTGACGGGGCCGGTGCTGATGGAGCGTATGCGTGAGCACGCCGAGCGTTTTGAAACCGAGATCGTGTTCGATCACATCAACGCCGTCGACTTCGCTGCCAAGCCCTACACCCTGACCGGTGACAGCGCGACTTACACCTGCGACGCCCTGATCATCGCCACCGGCGCCAGCGCGCGTTACCTGGGCTTGCCGTCGGAAGAAGCGTTCATGGGCAAAGGCGTTTCGGCCTGCGCGACCTGTGACGGTTTCTTCTATCGCAACAAGCCTGTTGCAGTGGTCGGCGGCGGCAACACCGCTGTTGAAGAAGCACTGTACCTGGCCAACATCGCCAGCACCGTGACCCTGATCCACCGTCGTGAAACCTTCCGCGCCGAGAAGATCCTGATCGACAAGCTCAACGCTCGCGTCGCTGAAGGCAAGATCATCCTCAAGTTGAACGCTACTCTCGACGAAGTATTGGGCGATAACATGGGTGTGACCGGTGCGCGTCTGAAAAACAACGACGGCAGCTTCGACGAAATCACCGTCGACGGCGTGTTCATCGCCATCGGCCACACTCCGAACACCTCGCTGTTCGAAGGCCAGCTGACCTTGAAAGACGGTTATCTGGTGGTGCACGGCGGCCGTGAAGGCAATGCGACTGCGACCAGCGTCGAAGGCATCTTCGCCGCCGGTGACGTGGCTGACCACGTTTACCGCCAGGCGATCACCTCGGCCGGCGCCGGCTGCATGGCGGCACTGGACACTGAGCGTTACCTGGACGGTCTGCAGAACGCTTCGTTCTAAGATCGCAGGGATAAAAAAACCGGCCAGATTGGCCGGTTTTTTGTGCCCGGAGTTTCAGCTACGTGATGATCGTTCCCACGCTCTGCGTGGGAATGCCTCATCTGGACGCTCTGCGTCCGATGGGACGCGGAGCGTCCCCGGCTGCATTCCCACGCGGAGCGTGGGAACGATCACGGTGCCGAAGGCTGCGATCTTTTGATCTTGATCAGCGGCGGGTCAGGGGTTGGGCGGTGAATTTGACGCCGGCCAGGCCGTGCTTGATCAGCGCACGAATGTTGCCGTGATCGCTGCCCTCAGGCGTCGCCACCACCGAACGATAATGCTCGCCAAACGCCAACAGCGCTTCTTCATCGCTCAGCCCTTCCAGCAGCGCCAGACCTAGAGTCTTGCACGAGCCTTCGTTCTGCCCGGCGGCGTTTTCCACGCCACCGTTGTTGAAGGCTTGCGGCTGGTAGTCGTAACCGGCAGCGATGAAGGCCAGTGTGTCGGCGAAAGCGTGGTCGCCGCTCTTGAAGCCGGTGCGCAGGGTGTTCAGATCACTCATGGGTTTTTCCTTTGGCGAACGCCGCTTGCTGTTCGGCGTTGGCTTCTTGCTGAAATTGGGCTTTCCACTCGGCGTACGGCATGCCGTAAACCACTTCGCGGGCGTCATCGAGGCTGACCTCGATCTGGCGCTCGTCGGCTTCGGCCTTGTACCACTTCGATAGGCAGTTGCGGCAGAAGCCGGCGAGGTTCATCAAGTCGATGTTCTGCACGTCCTTGCGGCTGTCCAGATGGGCGACCAGCCGGCGGAAAGCGGCGGCTTCGAGTTCGAGGCGTTGTTGCTCGTTCATGGGAGTCTCTGCGAGACAGCTTCAAGCGACGAGCTTCAAGCTGCAGATGGTTGGCGGTGAAACGAAGTTTACAGCTTGCCGCTTGAAGCTTGAAGCTAGCGGCTCGCTGCAAGCGTGATCGACACCGACTCGGCAAACCGCAGCGCATGCGGCTTGTCGACTTCGACTTCGGCGTACAGCACCGAGCCGTTGCTCATCACCAAGTCGAGCAATTCCTGAGTCAGGCGTTCGAGCAAGGCAAAGCGGTTGCCCTCGACGTGGGCGATGATCGCTTTGGTGATCGTGCGGTAATTCAGCGCGTGATCAATGTCGTTGTCACGCACCGCTTCCTGCGCGGCGTACAGAATCGTCAGGTTGATCAGTACATCCTGCTTGTTGAGGATCTCGTCCTCGTTGATCCCGATAAAGGTGCGCAAGCGCAGATCCTTGACCCGGATGCGCGCCATTCCCGGCTGAAGTTGTGGCATTTACTTGCTCCGTCCAATCAATTGCAGGAACTCCTGGCGGGTGTTGCTCGACTCACGGAAGGCGCCAAGCATGACCGAGGTGTTCATGGTCGAATTCTGTTTCTCGACACCGCGCATCATCATGCACATGTGCCTGGCCTCGATGACCACGGCGACGCCGGCGGCCTCGGTAACTTGTTGCACCGCATCGGCGATTTGCCGGGTGAGGTTTTCCTGAATTTGCAGGCGCCGGGCGAACATGTCCACCAGTCGGGCGATTTTCGACAGGCCCAGTACCTTGCCTGTCGGAATATAAGCCACATGGGCCTTGCCGATGAAGGGCAGCAGGTGATGTTCGCACAAAGAGTACAACTCGATGTCGGCGACGATGATCATCTCGTCACTGTCCGAGGCAAACAGCGCGCCATTGACGATCTCGTCGACGCTCTGCTCATAGCCATGACACAGGTATTGCATGGCCTTGGCCGCGCGCAGCGGGGTGTCGAGCAATCCTTCACGGTCGGGATCTTCACCGAGGCCAATGAGGATTTCACGGTAATTTTCGGGCAGTGAGCGGGTCATGGACTTCCTCGCAGGCAGGCGTTATTTGACGTGCCTTCCGCCGTTGACGGTCAGGGTTGTCCCGGTGACATAAGGATTGTCGAGCAGATAACGCAGGCTTTGATAGATCACTTCGCTGCCCGGTTCGATGCCCAGCGCGGATTTGGCCAAGGCCTTGGCGCGATACGCTGCATCGTCGTCGGCATTGAACAATAGCAGGGCCGGGGCGATGCCGTTGACCTTGATTGCCGGCGCATAGCGGGCGGCGAACGACAACGTCAGGTTGTCGAGCCCAGCCTTGCTGGCACAATAACCGATGTGCTTGCTGCTGCCTTTGCGGGTGACATCGTCGCTGATGTGGATGATGTCGGCGGGCGTCGAGCGCTTTAGCAATTCACCGCAGTGCAGGTTGATCAGATAGGGTGCGAGCATGTGCAGATTGAACATGCGCGTGAAGGCTTCGGCCTCGCTGTCCGGGGTTTCGGCCAGCCATTCGGACGCGTTGTGCACAATGGCGCGCAGGCTCTCGGTGCGGGTTTTCAGTGTTTCGATGAAGGCGAGAATCCCGGCTTCGCTGGAGAAATCGGCGAACAGGCCGATGGCGCCCAGATCGCGCAATGTCTGCACGCCGGGGCGTTCGCTGCGGTAGGTGAAGATGACGCGATAGCCTTCTTCGAGTAACCGTTGCGCGCAATGCAGACCGACACGCTGGCCGGCACCGGTGATGAGGATCGGGGCGGAGGAAAGGGTCATGAACGGCTCGCGTCGCGGCTGGAGCAAAAACTATAACAGCGACGAGCCTGAAAAGATCGCAGCCTGCGGCAGCTCCTACCCTGGTCTGTGTTCAGTCCTGTAGGAGCTGTCGAGTGCAATGAGGCTGCGATCTTTAATGTTTCTGAGGTGTCGCCGAAACAGGCAGTCGCACCGGGGTGCTGTTCAGCCAGTTCGCCAGCAAGCGGGTCGACAATGGAATAAAGAAGTAAACCATCAACGGCGTCAGGCACGCCGTGCTGATCAACACGCGTGGCAACAAACTCATGTCAGCGAGCAACGGGCCGAGGACAAAATTGAACAGCAGCGACACCGGAAAGAACGCCAGCCAGATCGCGACAGCCTGCTTCCAGCGCGGTGGACGCTGACCGGCGGCGCCGAACCAGCCTTCGATACCACTGACCCGATGCTCTTTCGGGTGGGCAAACAGATCACTGCCACGGCTCAGCCACGCAGTGCGTGAAACCGAATGCTCCCACGCATGCAAAGTCTGCTCGTCGACAAAGCGGAAGATAATCTGAAATTCGTTATCGCCGGGCGGCGGCGCGAGGACGCCAGAGCCCAGGTAACCGGGGAAGTCAGTGGCCAGCTGTTCGCCTTCGCGCAGCCAGGCGATCAGATCCTGATAGCGACCATCGGCGACGCGACGCGCGACCATCAGCGTGACGGGGGAAGTAGACATTATGTATCTCCGTATTTCGAGTGCTTCGCTCCGGGTAGGAGTTTCGCCTGACGCAGGGCCGGGGTAGAGGCCCTGCGTTTTTCAACAAGCAAGGATTATTCCGGTTTTTCACGATTAAACCAGCGACTTTCGTCGCATTTCATCACTTGAACCCGATCGGGGCATAAGCGTTAGAATGGGATCCAATTAAACGACATGGAAGTTGAACGCCATATGCCTGTCATTACGGACGCAAGCCCCGCTTCACAGGCATCTGTCGCACTCGAGCGCGCCGATCTGTTCCCGATCCGTGAAGTCGCACGCCTCACCGGTGTAAACCCGGTTACCTTGCGCGCGTGGGAGCGGCGCTATGGTCTGATTCAGCCGACACGCACCGAAAGCGGGCATCGGCTCTATTCGATGACCGATATCGAGCGCGTGCGCAGCATCGTTGACTGGATCGATCGTGGTGTTGCCGTGAGCAAGGTCGGCAAGATTCTCGCCAAGACCGAACCGATGAAAGTGCTGGCACACATCATCCCGGATGATCTGGTACAAGCGGATTACCTGCAATGGCAGGAGCAGATCCAGCAGGCGGTCAGTGCGTTTGACGACCAGCAACTGGATCGCGTCTATGGGCAGATATTCTCTTCTTACGCGTTGCCCGTGGTGTTTCAGGACATCCTCATGCCGTTGTGGCTGCAATTGTTGCAGCGCCAGGAGGCTTTCGGGCAAACCAGCGAGTGGCTGTTCTTCGATGGATTCCTGCGGGCGCGCGTGTTGCAGCGGATTGTAATGCTGCGCGGCACGCAACCGCGCCGGGTGATCGTCAGTGCGCTTGCCGGGCAGTGTCGGGAGCTGGAATTGCTGGTGGCGGCGTTGTTTCTCAGCGACAGCAATGCCGGTGTTCGGGTGCTGACGACAGGTCAGCCGTTCGATGAACTGACGCTGGTGTGCGAAAAGATCAAACCTGATGCACTCGTGCTGTTTTCCAATCACGCGCCCAGCGCCGAATTGCCTCGGCGTCTGAACCGGCTGGCGTTGAGCCTCGATTGTCAGTTGATGCTGGCGGGCGATGCTTCAGATCTGGCACAGGACAATTTGGCCGGATCCTCTGTTGCATGTCTTGGAAACGAAGGGGCAAGCATGCGTCAACGCATGCTGCAATTTCTTGCCGGGAAGCTGGATACCTGAAACTCAGGTGTGCAGGGCAGGATGCGTCAGGCGATGTTGCTGCAGGATGAACTGACGCAGACGCTCGGTTTCGTCGGTGTCGGTCTGGCTGAGTTCGTAGGCGTAGAAACCACTTTCGGTTTCCCGTTCGAAATTGCCACGCAATGAAATCCGCTCATAGCCCGAAGGGCTGAACCACAACGCAAAATGCTTGGGTGGTTTGGTCTTGTTGCGCACTTCCAGCAACACGCCTTTGTGCGAAACCTCATGGACCCACAACGTGCCCGGTTGACCCTTGGCGTTTTCCAGGGCTACCGGCTCTTCGAGAGCCAGGCGCCATGGCCGTACCATCGGGCCGTCTTCGTAAATACTCGGCACGCCGAGGCGCAGATGCAGCGCGTGAAACTCGTCTTCCACCAGATGCAACGGGAAGGTCATCTGCTGATTTTCGAAGTTGGCCTGAATGGTCACTTGCTCGTGAGCGGCCAGGCGCGTGAGCAGATCACGGATCTGCGAACCGCCGTTGACCAGCAGACTCGACGTCGCATCCCGCACGTTCAGTTGCGGGTTGTGCTGCATGGTCTGGATGAAATCCAGCTCATCCTGAGTGAGGAGGGCGTCGCGCTGCATGGCTAACTCGAAAGATATAGTTACAAAGTCATTGGTGATTGTAGTTAATGACAATTAGTTCGCGATTTTGTTTTGACCGTTTGTCGCTTTAAGCGCTGTCAGTTCTGCTTTGAGGGCTGTGACCTCGGCCTCAAGCTGCACCACGCGCTGCTGTGCCTTGACCTGAACGGTGACATCCTTCTGCACGCCAACGAAATAAGTCTGCCCGTCATCGGCGTTTTTTACCGTGGAAAGCGACAGCTCATTCCAGAACGGCGTGCCGTCCTTGCGATAGTTGCGCAGGATTTCCCGGCACGATCCGTTGTTGCGCAATACATTGCGAATCAGCTCCAGACTCTCCTGGTCGCGATCACCGGCCTGAAGAAAGCGGCAGTCCTGATAGAGGATTTCCTCACTGGTGTAGCCGGTCAGTCGTTCAAAGGCCGGGTTCACATAGATCAGGATATTGTCCTGCTCACCTTCCTTTTCGGCGACCACGATCCCGTCGTTCGACGCATTGATCACCATTTGCAGCAGACTGGCATTGATCATCTTTGAATCCTTTCAGAGTTGTCAGTGGCACGCATTCTAGAAGAACCGTAAGCGCTGTCTACTGGCCATTACCGCCAATTGAGATCCAATCGCAGCTTTGCGTCGGAGGCTGTTACTATCGCCGCTCATTTTTTTCAGTTTCAGGATCAGATTGATGAAAGTCGCCATCCTCTCCGGTTCGGTCTACGGCACCGCCGAAGAAGTCGCCCGCCATGCCCAGAACCTGTTGAAAGCCGCTGGCTTTGAAACCTTCTACAACTCGCGCGCCAGCCTCGCCGACATTCAGGCGTTCGGCCCCGAAGCATTGCTCGCAGTGACCTCGACCACTGGCATGGGCGAATTGCCCGACAACCTGCAACCGCTGTATTCGGCGATTCGCGACCAGTTGCCAGCCGCATTGCTCGGTTTGCCGGGCGCAGTGATTGCCTTGGGCGACGCCAGTTATGGCGACACCTTCTGCGGCGGTGGCGAGCAAATGCGTGAGCTGTTTGGCGAACTCGGCGTGCGCGAAGTGCAAGAGATGCTGCGTATCGACGCCAGCGAAAGCGTCACCCCGGAAACCGACGCCGAGCCTTGGCTGGCGCAGTTTATCGACGCGCTCAAGGGCTGATCCCGCGCTCGCGCAGCAAGCTTAGCCACGCCTGCGCGGCTTTTGACAGATAGGCGCCGCGACGCCAGATGAAGGCGATATCCCAACGCAGATAATCCGGCGCGCGCAAGGTCAGGCGCACCACGCCTGGCCGCACCAGACCGCGCGCGACCACGCTGGGCAACAGCACCACACCTTGCCCGGCGGCCACCAGCGCCGCGAGAAAATCCGCCTGACCGCTGCGTCCGCCTTCCTTCGGCGTGAAACCCAGTTGCTGACACGCCTGCAGCAAGCGGTCGTTGAGCACGAAGCTGCGCTGATAGAGCAGAAAGGGCGTCTCGGCCAATTCTTCCAGACCAACCTCGCCCTGATCGGCCAGCGGATGATCCACCGGCAGCAGGGCGTCGAGTGGCTCATCGCAAAACGGCTGCCAGTCGAATTGTGGATCCTTGGGCAACAGACTGCCGCCCAATTCCAGCTCCCCGCTCAACACTGCCTGCTCGATATTACGGCTGCCACCCTCCAGCAATTGCACGCTGATATTCGGATAGCGCCGACGGTACTCGGCAAACAGTCCGGCGAACAGCGCGTCACTGCCCAGCAGTGGCAGGCCGAGACGTAACTCTCCACGCGCCAGATGACTGAGGTCGTCCAGTTCAACCAACAACTCGTTGCGCAAACGCAGCATCGCTTCAGCGCGTTGCAGTACCACGCTGCCAGCGGAGGTCAGGCGCAACTGCGAACCGAGCCGCTCGAGCAGAGGCGTGCCGAGGCTTTGTTCGAGCTGCGCGATTTGTTTGCTTACCGCTGACTGACTGATGTGCAGGGTTTTTGCGGCTTGAGTGAAACCGCCCTGATGCATGACTTCGACAAAACTGCGCAGCTGTTTGAATTCCATAACCATGATTCCAATTTGGAATGGCTTTGAGTCTAACAATTCGCTTCGGGGATGGCAGTGCGCTTCGTAAAATATGCCTCCTGTCAGGAGCACAATCATGAACGCCGTCACCCTCAAACATCTGTCCCGTCTTCTCGCCGAACTTGTCGTATTGCTCGGTCTCTACCTGCTCGGCTGCCAACTGGCGGCTTGGTTGGCGTGGCCGATTCCCGGTGGCGTGATCGGCATGGCGCTGTTGCTGCTGGCATTTGCCTTTGGCTGGGTCAAACCTGCCGCGCTGCAATTGGGCGCAGGGTTGCTGATGGCCGAGATGCTGTTGTTCTTTATCCCGGCACTGATGAGTCTGCTCGACTACGGCGCGCTGTTGCGCGATGACGGCTGGCGCATCCTGCTGGTGATCGCAGCCAGCACCTTGATGGTGATGCTGGTCACCGCGTTCACCGTCGAGCTTGCGGTGCGTATGAGGCGGTCCCATGAAGCTTGAATGGATGCCGATGTTCTGGCTGGCCTTTACCCTGGTGGCATACCTGTTCAGTCGCTGGTTGTATCGGCGCACCGGGCGCTACGTCTTGTCTCCACTGATTCTGGTGCCGGCCTTACTGCTGGCGCTTGCCGTGCCGTTGCACACCGCTTATGCGGAGTACTCCAGCAACACCCATTGGCTGATGCTGGTGCTCGGCCCAGTCACCGTCGCTTTTGCCGTGCCGATCTGGCAGCAACGTCGCTTATTGATGCGGCACTGGTCGGCACTGCTGCTGGGCATGGTGGCCGGCAGTGCGGCATCGATCGGTACTTCCTTCGGACTGGCCAAGGCGTTGGCGCTCGACAGCTCCGTGACGATGTCACTGGTGCCGCGCTCGATCACCACACCGTTCGCCATGCCGCTGGCGCAGAATCTGGGCGGCGTGCCGGAGTTGACTGCCGTTTTTGTGATGTTCACCGGAGTGTTTGGCGCGATGCTCGGCGGCGTGCTGTTGAAGTGGTTGCCGTTGCGCAGTGCCTTGGCCCGCGGTGCTTTGTTCGGTGTCGGCGCGCACGGTGCCGGTGTCAGCCGGGCCCATGAAGTGGGCGGTGAAGAAGGCTCTGTCGCCGGGCTGGTGATGGTGCTCACCGGATTGCTCAATCTGTTTGCCGCGCCTTTGTTGGCGTCGTTGCTTTGACATGGATCCAAGGTGTTTGCGTTGCTGACTCGGTCAGTCATCAAGCTGGCTGCCAATGCAACTACGCGATCCTCTGCGCCTGACTAGACTGCTCGTACGTGCAGAACAATAAGAACGCAGAGGTGCATACAGTGAGCGTAGCCCCCGTCCAATCGTCCCTTAATGTCAAAGACCAGGTCAGTGCTGCGGAATGGCAGACCCGAGTCGATCTCGCCGCTTGTTATCGTCTGGTCGCGCTGCATGGCTGGGACGATCTGATCTTCACGCATATTTCCGCCAAGGTGCCGGGCACCGAAGATTTCCTGATCAATCCGTTCGGTCTGATGTTCCATGAGATCACCGCGTCGAGTCTGGTGAAAGTCGATCAGGCCGGCAACAAGCTCATGGATAGCCCATACGAAATCAATCCCGCCGGTTACACCATCCACAGCGCCGTGCACGAAGTGCGGCATGATGTGGTTTGCGTGCTGCATACGCACACCGCGTGCGGTGTCGCGGTGTCGGCGCAAAAGCAGGGTGTGTTGCCGATCAGCCAGCAGTCGCTGTTCGTGCTGTCGAGCCTGGCGTATCACGCTTATGAAGGCGTGGCGCTGAACCACGAAGAGAAGGCGCGCCTTCAGGCTGATCTGGGCGAGCACAATTTCCTGATGCTGCACAACCACGGTCTGCTGACCTGTGGCGGCACCATCGCCGATACGTTTCTGATGATGTTCACCTTCCAGCGCGCCTGCGACATCCAGGTCATGGCGCAAACCGGTGGTGCTGAACTCATCGCCATCGAACCGCACATTCTGGCGGGCGCCAAAGCGATGATCGCCGGCGTCACCAAAAGTGCTCAAGGCATGGGTGGTGCGCTGGCCTGGCCGGCGTTGCTGCGCAAACTCGATAAACAAGACCCCGGATATAAACTCTAATGCCTCTTGCCGAGATTCCTCTGTGTGTCTGGCGTAAACGCAGCCAGACGTTTGTCTTTCGTGGCCAGCCGATTCGTTACTGGACGGCGGGGCAGGGTGAACCGTTACTGCTGATCCACGGCTTCCCGACCGCCAGTTGGGACTGGCATTACCTGTGGCAGCCACTGGCCCAGCGTTATCGGGTGATCGCCTGCGACATGCTCGGCTTCGGTGATTCGGCCAAACCGCTCAATCACACGTACAGCCTGCTGGAACAGGCTGATCTGCAACAGGCCTTGCTCGCGCATTTGCAGGTTGAGCAACCGGTGCATGTGCTGGCGCACGATTACGGTGACAGCGTTGCCCAGGAACTGCTCGCCCGGCACTACGAAGATCAGATCGAGGTCGCCAGTTGCGTGTTCCTCAATGGCGGATTATTTCCGGAAACCCATCGTCCGGTGCTGATGCAGAAACTGTTGCTCAGCCCGCTGGGCTGGATGATCGGCCGCGCATTCACCCGCGATGCTCTGGTGAAAAGCTTCCGGCAGATCTTCGGTCCGCAGACGCGCCCGACTGAAAGTGAACTGGACGATTTCTGGAGCCTGGTCGACAGCAATCGCGGGCCACGGATCATGCACAAATTGATCAGCTACATTCCCGAGCGTCGGGTGCAGCGTGATCGCTGGGTGACGGCGATGCAGCGCGGCGAGATTCCGTTGCGGGTGATCGATGGCGAAGTCGATCCGATTTCCGGGGCGCACATGGTCGAGCGTTACCGTGAATTGATCCCCGACGCAGATACGGTGCTGCTGCCGGGCATCGGTCACTATCCTCAGACCGAGGCGCCGGTGCAGGTGCTCAAGCACTATCTGGCGTTTCGTGAGCGTTTTGTGCTGCCACCGCGCAAAGTGGCATGCTCCTGACAGATCAAAAGATCGCAGCATGCGGCAGCGCCTACATTAGATTTGTGTAGGAGCTGCCGCAGGCTGCGATTTTTGGTCTTCTGACGCCCTCATCATCGCGCAACCTTATTGCACACCATTCAGCCTCAGCCGTGTTCGTTGTGACTCAAAGCCCTGTGCCTGACACTCAGGATCAATACTGGCCTGCTGGAGTTGCTGCGATGAATGAGTCTGTGCGTTTCGAAGATAAAGTTGTCATCGTCACCGGAGCCGGTGGTGGCCTCGGACGCGCTCACGCATTGTTGTTTGCCAGACAGGGCGCCAAAGTGCTGGTCAACGACCTCGGCGGCTCGGCTCAGGGCGAAGGCGCCAACGCCTCCGCCGCCGATCGCGTGGTAGCGGAAATTCGCGCGGCCGGCGGTATCGCCGAAGCCAACCACGACTCGGTCACCGACGGCGACAAACTGGTGCAGAACGCCCTCGATGCCTTCGGCCGCGTCGACGTCGTCGTCAACAACGCCGGCATCCTGCGCGACAAGACCTTCCACAAAATGGACGACGCCGACTGGGATCTGGTTTACCGCGTCCATGTCGAAGGCGCCTACAAAGTCACCCGCGCCGCATGGCCGCACCTGCGTGAGCAAAACTATGGCCGGGTGATCTTCACCGCCTCGACCTCGGGCATCTACGGCAACTTCGGTCAGTCCAACTACGGCATGGCCAAGCTGGGCCTTTACGGTTTGACCCGCACACTGGCCATCGAAGGTCGCAAGAACAACATCCTCGTCAACGCCATCGCGCCTACCGGCGGCACGCGCATGACCGAAGGCCTGATCCCGCCGCAAGTGTTCGAGCAATTGAAACCGGAGCTGGTCAGTCCGCTGGTGGTGTATCTGGCCAGCGAACAATGCCAAGAAACGTCAGGGCTGTTCGAAGTCGGTGGCGGCTGGATGGGCAAGGTGCGTTGGGAGCGCAGCCTCGGCGCCGGGTTTGATCCACGGGCGGGTTTCTCGCCGGAAGATGTCGCGGCGCACTGGCAGCAGATTTGTGATTTCGAAGGGGCGGCGCATCCGAAGGACAATATTGAGGCGCTGAAAGAGATGATGGCGAATTTGCAGAAGTATTCGCTTTAAAAGACGTTTGAGCCTCGCTGCGTTCTCGATGCGGCGAGGCTTGTTCCATTATTCCTTGTACCGTTTATCAATCATCAACTCCGGGATTCTCCAGTTTGGACCCGCAAATGGGGGAATCTTCCCGCTGATGCAGGTGAGGTGGCTAAAACGGCGCCCATAAAAAAGGCCGCTGCAAACGCAGCGGCCAAGGTAAGACGTTTGATCAAGGAGCGACAAATCACCCTGAGCAATAATTTCTCCCTAGCATTGGCAGCAGATTAGTGATTTCGAAGAAACGGCGCATCCAAGAACAATATTGGTGTGCTGAAAGAGATGATGGCGAATTTGTAGAAGTATTCGCTTTAAGGGGTGAGGCCACCAAGCTCGAGCTTGGCGGCCAACAACCCATTAAACGTATCGTTTTTCGGCCATGAATTTTGGAGCCTTCCAGTTGGGGCCTTTAATAGCTAAGCCTTTATCCCCGTGTTCCAGTACTCCAGACGCGATAAGTCGAGTGTAGGCATCCTCTAGGGCTCCATATTGACTGATCAAATCTCGGTTGTATTGTCTGATCATCATGTCCAGGTGCGGATTTGGTTTGAACAGTGAAAATACGGTGACGATGTCATCCAATGGTTCATTTTTCACAATTTGCTCAATGGTATTCATTACCAGATCTCCTTAAGCAACTTTTGGTACTCACGCTCTTCTTGCCGCCTTGCAGCTTCCAGCGCCTCTGGCGTATATAACAACGTTGGAGCATCTTTAAGCTTGTAATCCTCCAGTGTTGCAGTGTGGACGTTGTTCCATACGGAAGAGTCTTTATCGGGCATTTCCGTGTCGCCATATCCCAAGGCTTTAAGCCTTTCGAACTCTCTGATCTCATGAGTGTAGAAGCGTTTGTCGGTATCGGTTACCTCTAGTTCTCCTCGAAAAATTCGTTCTAGACGATCGATCATTATTTTATTTGCATCAGAATCTGGGAACTTTGAAGTGTGTAGCTTCACGATATCAATTCCGTTTTTTGCGATGATCGACGGTACCCAGTCCGAGCTTGTAACCGGTAAACCTGTTTCTTCGGGGTTGAAATCTCGCCCGCTGTGTTCCCCGTCCTCGACACCCCCGTACGGACTGCTGAACACCATATAAAGTGGCGCAATCCCCGAGTCATCGGGGAACACGATGACGAATCGTTCCCAACCTTCAACAAGGATCGGATTGAGGTCCAGCCGTCCTTCAATCGGAACAATAGGAGCGCCGGAATAGGCTGGCGCATCAGTCTCGGCAATGGGCGATACAGTCGAGCTGTTACCCGGCGAGATAGCGGGTGTCCAGGTCAGAAAGTCCGTCGGCGAATCTGGTAGCGCTACTTCATAAACATCATTCAGCAAGTCATAGGCCGCATTCAGAACCAGCACACTCGAGCGGATATGGAAGTCATCGCTTGTGGCGACGAAGATTTCCGCGCCAGCGCCGACCCGCCTTACGCCCAATCCCACGGGCAGCTCTAATGTGCCTTGCTGATCCGCTATTTCGCGCAATGTCTGAGGAGACTCCGGCGACAACTCCGCAAGTGGAACGCTCATGGAAAAGCGTTCGCCGTTGCCCAAGCGTGATGGCATTAACAGTGCCGCGAAACCTACCAGCACCGGACCGCTGATCAGCGCAGCGCCTGCCGCCTTCACGGCCAGTAATCCTGTGCGCATTGCGCTGAGAATTCCGGATGACGATGCCGGAGGAAGACGAATGGTTTTGGAGGCAAAAGACAAAACCGGACTGGTTGAAGCCACGGCTCCTGAAGCCGGATATACATGCTGGATCTCTGCTGAATGACCTTCCTGCTGGTTCGCTTCTACACGCTGCTCCATTTGCGCTTGGAGACGAGCTTGCTCGGCAGCAAACGCCTGTGCGGCTGCTTCAGCTTTTGCTTGTGCTTCGGCTAAAGCGCTCTTCAATGCCGCGATTCGCGCTTGTTCCCGAGCTTCAGCTCTCATTTCAGCAAGAATGCGTGCCAACTGGGCGGAGTATTTTGCCAGGTATGCATCCATATCCTGCTTTTTCGCCAGCGTGGCAAGTCGCGCCTGTTCACGGGCACGAATTTGCTCCTGCTCTTGACGTGCAGCTTCAGCAATTTCTCTTTGACGTTGCTGTTCTAAGGCAATCCGTGCGTGTTCTGCCGCTACTCGCCGAGCTTCTGCCGCCGCTTGTGCTTGCGCCTGATCATTTGTCTGAACGGCGGCCAGCCAGTTCTGCACGTTGACCTGTTGCTGGTTGAGCATCTGAATTGATTGCGCCAGCAATTTCGCTTCGTGTGCGGCTCTGTACGAGGCTGCCCAGGTCTGCATCGCAATTCCCCGCGCATTAACGGTTCTATCGATGCTTTGGGCTTTTCGAAAGTAGGCATGGAAGTCTTTATTAAGTGGGTCATCTCCAAAGAACTGATTTGCTTGTGCTGTTTTTTGATGAAATTCAGCGGTTTTTCTTTGAGTCAGGGTATGCCGTACACCCAGTTCACGAATGATTGCTTGCGCGGGAGGAAGCGGGTGGGTTGCGCCTTCCAGCCGCGTTGCGGCCAGATCCTGCTCGATTGATTGGGGCAGTTGCTCTGTTCGAGTTTGAAACTCACGAGCAGTTCTCAGGCTGTGGGCAGTAAACTCCCGAGAGTTGACTTGAACATTGTTAGGAATAGCAAACGTGCCGCTTTGGGAGAGGTTCGGTGATGTCCCTCGAATCAAAGGTGTGTTGGGGGGGGCTGTTGCTGTCGTATGAACAGCTTCGGTTAACACAAAGGGTGGAGGCTTTTGCATATTCATGTCCTTTTGAATGTGCGTGATAACTCGTTGGCAAGTCAGCGAGGCCGATAGTGACGTCCGTGTCACCAGCGAGGGGTTGAGGTGTTTCAAGTTACATCAGACTTGCGGTTACAAAATCTGAGAAGCCCGTAAGTAACAGGGCGTTGTTTCGAGAGGTTTTTCGCAGGCTAATAACAAAGCAAGGAGAATTCTTCTGCGCCGCAGGAAAGTTCCTACGTTGTTCTCGGAAAGTGTTTGCAGGTTGTAGGGATGACTTTTCAACAGGCATAAAAAAGGCCGCTGCAAACGCAGCGGCCAAGGTAAGACGTTGGATCAAGGAGCTACAAATCAACGTCAGTGAACACCGGGGCGATAAACCGAAGTCTTCGATTTATCTGAAATCTGTCAGCAATGGCCTGAGTTGCTCAAAGGCCAGTGCTTCGTGCTTTGCGGCGTGTCCCGTGAAAGCGCGTTCAGAATAAGGTCTTGAGCGCGTAGGAAAAATACCGATTCTGGACATGCACTGTTGCGGGGCATGCAACAGTCCCGTGATCCGATGTGCACCATGCGCTGCACTGATGATCCTCCATCCAGCCAATCCATGAACGGCGCAAAGCCGCGCCGCGCAAGGCCATTCATCCTTTCGAGCGACAACACGAATACCTCCTTGGTGCGCTTATCGACGCAATTGTCCGGCAGTAGGGTGGGGCCTTCTGTCACTCACCGGGGAAGACGCATGACAAAAACAACAATGCGCGCCATCTTCACACCGCAGGCGCTGGCAGCCGCGGTGGCTTTGGGTTGCTGCGCCCAGGCGCAAGCGGTTGCGTTCAACATTGGCGAAATCGAGGGCACTTTCGACTCGTCGCTGTCGATCGGTGCGAGTTGGGGCATGCGCGATGCCGACAAGTCGCTGGTCGGCACGGTCAATGGTGGTACCGGGCAATCCTCGACCGGTGATGACGGGCGTTTGAATTTCAAGAAGGGCGAGACCTTCTCGAAAATCTTCAAAGGCATTCACGACCTTGAACTCAAGTACGGCGACACCGGCGTCTTCGTGCGTGGCAAGTACTGGTATGACTTCGAGCTGAAGGACGAGGACCGCGAGTTCAAGCCGATCAGCGACAGCGGCCGCAAGGAAGGCGCGAAATCTTCCGGCGCACAAATTCTCGATGCATTCGTCTATCACAACTATTCCATCGCCGATCTGCCGGGCACCGTGCGCGCCGGTAAACAGGTGGTGAGCTGGGGCGAAAGTACCTTCATCGGCAACTCGATCAACAGCATCAACCCGATCGACGTTTCAGCGTTTCGCCGCCCTGGTGCGGAGATCAAGGAAGGCCTGATTCCGGTCAACATGCTGTTTGGTTCGCAAGGCCTGACCGATCAACTGACCGTTGAAGGCTTCTATCAACTGGAATGGGACCAGACTGTTCTCGACAACTGCGGCACCTTCTTTGGTGTCGATGTGGCGGCGGACGGGTGCAACAACGGCTACACCGTCGGCAACCCCGCAATCGCACCGTTTGTTCCGCTGACCCAGGCCTTTGGACAAGGCATTCAGGTGACTCGCGAAGGCGTGGTGATTCCTCGTGGCGGTGACCGTGATGCGCGGGATTCCGGGCAATGGGGTACGGCGTTGCGCTGGCTCGGTGACGACACTGAATACGGTCTCTACTTCATGAACTACCACAGCCGTACGCCGACGGTAGGCACCACCACGGCCGGTCTTTCGACGCTGGCGGCATTGCCGGGTATGGTCGGGATCGCCAATGGCCTGGCCCCCGGCAGCGGCTCCGGTCTGGCGCAGAGCGTCATGCTCGGACGTGGTGGGTATTACCTTGAATACCCGGAAGACATTCGTCTCTACGGCGCAAGTTTTTCCACCACATTGCCCACCGGCACTGCATGGACTGGCGAGATCAGCTACCGCCCGAACGCTCCGGTGCAGGTCAACACCAACGACCTGACACTGGCGCTGCTCAACCCGATTGCCGGTGGCACGGCGTCGCCACTTTCGACCTCACCAGGAGCGGACAACAAAGGCTATCGGCGCAAGGAAGTCACGCAGATCCAGAGCACGCTCACGCACTTTTTCGATCAGGTCTGGGGCGCTCAGCGTTTGACCCTGGTCGGTGAAGCGGCGGTGGTGCGGGTCGGCGGTCTGGAGTCGCGCGACAAGCTGCGTTATGGCCGCGACTCGGTGTATGGCCAATACGGTTTCGGCGGTGACACTGATGGTTTCGTCACCTCGACCTCGTGGGGCTACCGCGCCCGGGCGATCCTCGATTACGCCAACGTGATCGGCGGGATCAACCTCAAACCCAACCTGTCGTGGTCGCATGACGTCGCCGGTTACGGCCCCAACGGCCTGTTCAACGAAGGCGCGAAAGCGATCAGCGTCGGCGTCGATGCCGACTACCGCAACACCTACACCGCGAGCCTCAGTTACACCGACTTTTTCGGTGGTGACTACAACGTCCTCGAAGACCGTGACTTCGTCGCACTGAGCTTCGGCGTGAACTTCTGATCTGCCCGAGAAGGATGACTGCAATGCGCAAAATGATTCTGCAATGTGGTGTGCTGGCCCTGAGTCTGCTGGCGGCCAACGTGATGGCGGCGGTGTCGCCAGACGAGGCCAACAAACTCGGCACCAGCCTGACGCCATTGGGTGCCGAGAAGGCTGGCAACGCTGACGGCTCGATTCCGGCATGGACTGGCGGCATTCCGAAAAACGCCGGTGCGGTGGACAGCAAGGGTTTCCTCGCCGACCCGTTCGCCAATGAAAAACCGCTGTTCACCATCACCGCGGCCAACGTCGACAAGTACAAGGACAAGCTCTCCGACGGTCAGGTGGCGATGTTCAAACGCTACCCGGAGACCTACAAGATCCCGGTCTATCCGACCCACCGCACCGTCGCCGCGCCAGCGGAAATCTACGAGTCGGCCAAGCGCAGCGCGCTCAACGTGACCACCATCAACGACGGTAACGGCCTGGCCAATTTCACCGGCAACCGCTACTACGCGTTCCCGATTCCGAAGAACGGCGTCGAGGTGTTGTGGAACCACATCACCCGTTATCACGGCGGTAACGTCAAACGCATCATCACTCAGGTCACTCCGCAAACCAACGGCAGTTACACGCCGATCCGCTTCGAAGAAGAGATCGCCGTGCCGCAATTGATGAAAGATCTCGATCCGGAAAAAGCCGCCAACGTGCTGACCTTCTTCAAGCAGTCGGTGACCGCGCCAGCGCGGTTGGCCGGTAATGTGCTGCTGGTGCACGAAACCCTCGATCAGGTGAAGGAACCGCGTCTGGCGTGGATCTACAATGCCGGCCAGCGCCGCGTGCGTCGCGCTCCGCAAGTGGCCTATGACGGCCCGGGCACCGCTGCCGATGGCCTGCGCACCTCGGATAACTTCGACATGTTCTCCGGTGCCCCGGATCGCTACGACTGGAAACTTGTCGGCAAGAAGGAAATGTACATCCCGTATAACAGCTACAAACTCGATTCGCCGAGCCTGAAATACGACGACATCGTCAAGGCCGGGCATATCAATCAGGACCTGACCCGCTATGAGCTGCACCGCGTGTGGGAAGTAATCGGTACGGTCAAACCTAGCGAGCGGCACATTTACGCCAAGCGCCACATGTACATCGACGAAGACAGCTGGCAGGTGGCGCTGGCGGACCACTACGACGGTCGCGGGCAACTGTGGCGTGTCGCCGAAGGGCATGCTCAGTACTACTACGATCACCAGGCGCAGGCCTACACCCTCGAAGCGCTCTACGACATCATCGCCGGTCGCTACATTGCCCTGGGGATGAAGAACGAAGAGAAGCACAGTTTCGAATTCGGCTTCGAAGCCAAGGCGGCTGACTACACGCCATCGGCCTTGCGCGCAGAGGGCGTGCGGTAACGGTTCCGATACATCGGCAGGGCAAAAGGCGACCGCACGGTCGCCTTTTTTATGGTCGTCAATCAGCGTGCTGAATACTCGTCAACAAGCGCACAGGAGAGGGCTAGGGTGAGCGCACAACGATAAGAAGGCTCACCCGATGACCGCCATGACCGCGCGCCTGGATCGACCCGGATTTCTGCCCAGACTTTCTTCACATCATCAGCCTCGCCCTCGATTAAGTGAGCCTCTACTGACATCGGTGGCGCGGATCAGGCTGATCTGCGCGCCAGCCGGCAGTGGCAAAAGCGCGTTGCTCTCGGAGTGCCTGGCACAGGCGCCGACGCATTGTCTGGTGCACTGGTTGCCATTGATGGGCGCGTCTTTGAGTAGCGGGGAACTCTGTCAGCGGCTTTGCCAAGTGTTGGGGCTGGCAGAAATGGATGAGGCACAGTTGATTACTGCTTTGGCACGCTGGTCGGCACCCACCTGGCTGTTTGTCGACGACTACTGTCGGCTGCCCGCCCCGGCACTCGATGCGCTGCTGGACCGCTTGCTGGCGCACAGCAGCCCGGCATTGATCTGGTGGATCGGCACGCGTCGGCGCCCGCAATGCAATTGGCCACGGTTGCTGTTGGACGACGAGTTGTATGAGTGTGAAAGCGCAACGCTGGCGCTGACCCAAGACGAAATCGCCCAGGCCCTGAAGCATTTGTCAGCGGAGCAGGCCGCCAGTGTAGCTGTGCGGATCGTTCATCGAACCGGTGGCTGGTGCGCCGGCGTGCGCATGGCGCTGCTGCAAAAATGCGACTGGGCGCAAAGCAATCAACCGCAGCAGCGGGTCGAGACGTTACTGGATTATCTGCAGCACGAACTGTTCAGCAGTCTGACGCCGGAGTTGGCGGAAGTCTGGCGCGTGCTGGCAAACCTGCCGCGCTTCAACGCTGAACTGTGTGAGCACTTGTTCGGAGCCGGGGAGGGCGCGGACTACCTGCGAACCCTGCAAACGCTGGGTTGCTTCATCGAACCCTGGAATGACTCGTCCCAGTGGTTGCAGATCTTTGCACCTTTGGCTCAAGTAATGCGCGATGAGCGCTGGCCTGCGGCCCGCTCATGGCATCGTCGAGCATGCCAATGGTTCGCGGCTGCCGGGGACTGGCGCTCGGCTTTCGAGCAGGCGTTGTTTGCTGAGGAATTCGAAACGGCAATCAGTCTGTTGCAGCACTTCAACTTTGAGCATCTGTTTGAAGAGCAAACGGTGGTGCTGTTGTTGCGCCTGCATGAATATCAGGGCGAAGGATTGACCTTGGGATCACCGCAGTTGGTCGGGCTGATTACCGCAGCTCTGCTGTTTGCCGGCCGGTTCGAACAGGCCACGCAGTGCATCGCGCATCTGGCGAGGTTCATGCCGCAACCTTCGGCGGCACTGGAGCGACAACTGCTTGCACGCTGGCAAGCGCAACAAGGTTGGCTGATGCATTTACAAGGATGTATGACGCCTGCGCGTGAACTCTTTCAACAAGCTCTGGACGCGCTCGATGGCGATGCCTGGGCCACAAGGCTGCTGTGTCTGTCAGGGCTGACTCAACAAGCCTTGTTATGCGATGAACTCGAAACAGCGCACACCATCAGCCGCGAAGCGTTGCGTCTGGCGCGGGCACAAGGCTCCTTGTTGTTTGAAGGCTTGCTCGAACTTGATCACGCGCAGTTGCTTGAACAGCGTGGAACTCCCGCCCGCGCTGACAACCTCTTGCTGAGCATCGAGCAATTGCTTGGCCAGCGCGCCGAGCGGCCATCACCGCTGCTCGGTCGCATCGCAATACGTCGTGGTCGGTTGGCAATGAGTATGGGACTTGAGGAGCAAGCCACTGTGCTGTTCAAACAGGGCCTGGAGGATTGTCTGCGCAGTCACGATAAACGTGTGCTGCATGCCTATCTCGGGCTGGCGCAAATTGCGGCCAATCATTGCGAATACGCGCAGGCGTTTGAGCGGTTGCACGAAGCTGAACGGTTGATGCAGCAGCGCCGAATTCCAGACACGGTTTATCGTGGTGTTTTGTTACAGGTCAGTAGCCAGATCTGGCTGCAACAGGGGCGGGCGCAGTTGGCGCATGAGGCGCTGAGCCGGGTGCTGCGTCACTATCAACCACCGAACGCATTGCAGGCACCTCCGGCGACAGTTCAATTGATTGCGCGTATTCAATACTTGTTGATATTGGCCACGGCATTTTTGCAACGGGGTAGTGACCTGCCAGAGCAACTTCAGTTGTTACTGGATACAGCACGCAAGTGCGGGGCGCAGACACTCGAAGCGGAGTTGCATTTCGCCTTGGCCGAGGTGGCTTTGCTGCACAACGATTCGTTACAAGTGGTTGAGCATGTGCAATGCGCATTAAGGATCGTCCGGCGCTCAGGGACGCAATTGCTGATACGGCAAGTCACTCTGCGTTCACCGAAAATATTTGATCCGACAATAGTGCCGGACGAAAAGCAGTACGTTACAACTCAACCTGAAGCCGAAAGTTCACTTAGTCAGCGAGAGTTGCAAGTGTTGGCATTGATTGCGACAGGTGATTCCAATCAACAAATTGCAGAAAAACTTTTCCTCTCATTGCATACCGTAAAAACACATGTCCGAAGGATTTATATAAAGTTGGGGGTGATGCGCAGGACTCATGCCGTGGCGAAGGCCAGAACATTGGGTTTGATGTTGGTGTGAGGTTGTTAAATATTGTTGGTTGTAGCATCAGGGGGTATTGCTGTTGTGGTTAAACACTGTTGGAAACAGTGCTGTGGGTATCTTTCTGCTCTGGATCTGAATTAGTTTGATTTGGCGAGGCAAGTTGTAATTGGTCACTTGTCATCATCAAGCTGATAGGGGTTTTATTGTGGAAAATAATAAAGAAGTCGAAGGTGAAAGTCTGCGTGAAGTGGGAAAAGCCCTGGAAAGTATCTCGCAAGAGTTGAAGCTTGCTCCGTCATTCTCGGTAGTACTGCAGGACACTTTGCGTGAGGCGTTATGGAAAGTCTCGGAAGGCGCGCGGCTAAGCAGCCTGTTTGTCAATGTCGTGGCGGGCGCCAGGCCGAAAAATAAACAGCCAGTCGGACGTTTGCTGGATGTCGCGCATGAGTGCCTGCGAAGTGGTCGGGCGCCAAACTATGATGTCAATGATTATGGCGTTTTCGATCACCCGAGTTTTACCAGTCGTGAAGATTTGCTTGCGCAAATCCCGATCCTGGCAGTTGAAAAACTGCTAGCAGATTTGCTGAAGCAGCTTGCAGTTGATTACACGGCCTCTGTGCGCAAGTACTGGGAAAACCCGACTGTTCAAAAAGCCGGCGGGGCTTATCCCCAGTTATCGCGCAAGTCTGCGCTGGGTGTTCTCGAAGCTGGCCTTTTCACTCGCGAACTGGAGGCGTTGGCGATTCAGGGCCTCATCACTGCGCAAGAAAGGGCACTAATCAGTACAACAGTACAAGCGGGTCTGACGGGCACTTGTTACGGGGTTTTTATTGAAGGCCAGAATGGCAAATACATTGAGCAGAACACGATGTTTGTACTGCCCCTTAAAAAGCCTGTTTACGAACAATTGGTTTCAGGTGAGCAGGGCGCTGTTGTGCTGTATAGCGCAAGTCTCGGTCTTGAGGTGTTTTCCTCCACGTCGACACTCGAACAGACGCTACTAAAACGACTGGGCACTCTGGAGACTCAGGAGGAATTTCTGCAAGCACTACCGCTTAGTGAACGAGCGGGATTTGCCTATGTTCCCGCTATTCGCTTTTTGAAAGTTCGCGCGAATTTGTTTGAACGCTTCGTGGATAAAAGGCTCCAGACGATGTACGGCGACGTCACTGGGTATCTGCAATCCATCGGTATGCCAAGTACGGATTATGATAAAGTTGTTGTCGCTGTAGAAAACGCACAATCCTTGCCAGCTGTTATTCGCCAGGCGAAGCAACGCCAAGTAGAACTGCTTAAGCATATAGAACGCAATGCTTGGCCTCACTGGTTGAAGAGTAGCTCCGATGTCAATCGGGAAGTCTATGTTTCTCTGAAAAAGCAGTTGCTGGAATCCGAGGTCAAACACCACGATGTCACTCACGGTGTTTCTTCCCTGAAAGACTATGCGCGGTTAGTCGTAGAGGACTTCATATCGCCGGGTAAAGATGAACGAATCGACCCGGACACCTTATTCGTGAAGGTAACCCATACCGTGCCTCTGGCGAATGGCAAGAAAGTGGAGCTCATCGAGCGCAAAACACTGACTCAGGCCTTTATGCACGGTACTCACGATTTGGCAGGGCAATATCAGATCGTTCCGGAAGTCCCCAGCAGTCTTCCAAAACTGAGCCCTTCCAGCATCCTCCGTGCCATCCAGGCGTTGAATGTTCGTGTTGCTTATACTTCGGCGCAACGCCTTCTTCACTCGACAGAAGAGTTTTCCGAATCTCTTCGAGAAGTTTTTGGTCGCCGAACTGCGCTATCCATGTTCTCGGCGATCCTGCAGAAGCACGTGAGTCCGGCTGCGCAGGATCTGGTGACGCGTTACAACCTCGGCGACGTATCGATTGAAACGCTGGGCGTGGCACTCAAAAATTGGTTCAAACCCTTCAATGGTTTGCTGGTTTATCGCAGGAAAGGTGTGGCAGCCGATCGTAGCGTTCATGTCCTTCATATGCCGGGTTCGCCAGTCGGGCAGGACTGGTTCGAGTTCGCTGACCTGAAAAGTTTGCAGCACAAGTTGGCGCAATGGGCGGCCAAACCTGAAACCTGGGCGTACATGCTGAATCAGGCACACGCCAGCGACAGTGACGAGATGCAACGTGATTATCTAAGCAAAAAACCATTTGAGATGCTGGACGAACGGTGGTGGTCGAAGATTAAGTTGGTTGATTTAGCCGAGAAGGGGCCTTTGTTCGGCGCCGTTAAAAATCACATCATGTGGAATATCGATCAAACCGAAGTCGCTACCCCCCAATGGTACAGAAAGGCTAATTCGAGCGATCAGCAACTACTCAATCGTCTGAATCATGATTTCAAGGCTATTCATCATCATTCCCGGGAGACACTGGCGGTCGAGCCGTTCAAACAATTTGCCAGTCAGCTGGTGAAGAAGGAGCTGAAGCAATATTTTGCTCGGACAGGTTCATCTGTGGACATTAACCCTGATGAGATCTGGGTCAACTTTCACGCCGATTCGAAAATCAGCCTCACCGATCTGTTTATTCAGTGGCAAACGTGGCGCAGTGACGTAAGCGCGTTTGAGAAATTTTTCACTTGGGTGAACCCTCTATTGGCCGGGCCTGGTGAATTGAGAGAGCAGCTCAGAAAAGCCACTTTCTGGACGTTTACCGGTCAGCGTATTGACCAGCTGAATGCCAGTGTTATCAATGATCTGATCGATCTGAGACCCGGTGAAAAGTATCTTCAATATCTGAAGGACAAATTCCTCAATGCGTCCGATGTTGACCTGAAGTCAAACCTGTATCGAAAAACAAAACAAAACGAAATGCTTCGCGCTGCATTGATACAGAAAATCAAAGGCGAACTGTCGGTCGACCAATACAACTGGTTGCAGGGACTCATTAACGGATTTGATCGGGATCTGCCTCGTCAGGGCATCATCACCACGGGTGGGAAGCCGGGCATTGGCGTTTACGAGTTCACTCTTAGGGGACGCGCACTTGTCGGGGCTTACGTTTTTGGGCGCAAAGTCAGCGGGCGTGATGAGTTTTTTGTCTATATTCCCGATACGCCTGATGGCAAGGATTTCTTCCCTGTCCAGGAACTTGCTGGTCGATTGAAAAGCGTGACCTTCAACAAAAAGGTCTTGAGCCTCGCTCGTCTGGAACATCAGCAGGAAGTGAAAAACCTCCTGAACACCTACTGGGACTCGATCCCGGTAGCGACCAGCAATCCAGAATTGACCAACAGTTATCCAGTACTGGCTTTCAAACAGGAGTACCTGGCTAAAATCGGGCAACTCGTCGCCGATGTGGATTTTCAGACGACCAGTTATCTGGAAGCGCTGTGGAAGGATGTGAGGGTACTGGCCGAATTTGCCCTGGATGTGGCTTCGATGTTCGTTGCGCCACTTGGCCTGGCACTGACCGTACTGCGCATTACTCAGTCGGTTGTGCTGGGCATTGTGGCTTCCAGTCAGGGCTCGGATGAGGCTGCGAACGCACACTTTGCATCGGCGTGGCGAGGGGCGATTCTGTTGTACGTTGGCAAAGTGGCGGCGATCGGCGCGCCCGTGAACCCGATTGCTCTGCTATCGAGCGTCAGGGATTTCGCCGATGTCATGGCAGGCGTCACCGGTGTTGAAGTCAGCATCAACTACGTGACAGCAATCACCGCACCTCCTGCGGTCGTGAACAGCACCACTCGCCTGCTCAACTGACAGGTGAAACCGCGCGAGTCACGGCCCTCGTTACTCGCTCGATTGGCGCAGTTCAGGCTGGCAGAGGCTCATAGCCCATCCGCCAACTCACGGCCCGCGTCGCCGCCAGCAAGCGCTGCGCCGCCGGGCCGTTTTCGTCGGCGTGGAACAGCGAGGTCGGGCCGACGATGGTCAGCACGGCGGCGACCTGCCCGACAGCGTTGAACACCGGTGCGGATAACGCATCCACACCCGGCATCAGCAGACCATGCACATGATGCAGACCGCGTTCGCGGATTTGTTCGCACAGGGTTGCGTAGGTTTTTTCGTCCTTCAGCGGATGATCCACTGTGGCAATTTCCCGATCACGCAACTCATCTGTTTCCCGATGCGGCAGATAGGCGCTGAACACCAGCCCCGTCGATGAACTGAGCAGCGGCAACACTGAACCCAATTGCGTCACCACCGTCACCGCGCGCACGGCCGGCTCGATGTGCACCACGGTTGCGCCCTGATTGCCCCACACCGCCAAAAAGCAGGTCTCGTTGAGTTCGTCGCGTAGTTCGGCCAATGGCAGGGCGGCGACTTTCAGCACGTCCATACTGTTGAGGGCGGCCAGGCCCACGCGCAGCGCTTCACGGCCCAGACCGTAATGGTTGGTTGCGGCGTTCTGCTCGGCGAACCCCGAGGCGATCAATGCCTGCAGATAGCGATGCACTTTGCTCGCCGGCATCTGCACATGTTCGGCCAGTCGCGACAACGAAGTGGACGGCGACAACTCGGCCAAGGCCTTGAGGATGTCGGTGCCGACTTCGGCGGAGCGGACTTTCTGTTTGCCGTTGCTGTCGCTGGTTTTTTCCATGGTGCGGCCGGGTTCCGAAACGAATGGGCGTCTTTATAGCTTGACGCCGGATAGCGAGCAAATTACGTTATGCGTAATCGAATTACGATAATAACAACCCCGGCGTGCCGATACCTCTGAGCCAGAGCGATGGGCCACTGCCGACTCCCTGTTCAGGAGGCTCCATGAACCTCGATTCAACCGCTCAGGCGCTGGCGTACCAGTCCGGCTTCGGCAACGAATTCAGCACTGAAGCGTTACCCGGCGCGCTGCCCGTCGGCCAGAATTCCCCGCAAAAAGCCCCGTACGGCCTCTACACCGAATTGTTTTCCGGCACCGCGTTCACCATGACTCGCAGTGAAGCGCGGCGTACCTGGATGTACCGCATTCAGCCGTCGGCCAATCACCCGGCCTTCGCCAAACTGGAACGGCAACTGGCGGGCGGCCCATTGGGTGAAGTAACGCCCAATCGCCTGCGCTGGAACCCGCTGGAGATTCCGGCAGAACCGACCGATTTCATCGACGGACTGGTGAGCATGGCCGCCAACGCCGGTGCCGAGAAACCGTCCGGCATCAGCATCTACAACTACGCCGCCAACCGTTCGATGGAGCGCGTGTTCTTCAATGCCGACGGCGAACTGCTGCTGGTGCCGCAACTCGGCCGTCTGCGCATCGCCACCGAACTGGGCGTACTGGAAGTCGCGCCACTGGAAATTGCCGTGCTGCCGCGCGGCTTGAAATTCCGCGTTGAACTGCTCGACCCGCAAGCACGCGGTTACGTCGCCGAAAACCACGGCGCGCCGCTGCGCTTGCCGGATCTCGGGCCGATCGGCAGTAACGGTCTGGCCAATCCGCGCGATTTCCTGAGCCCGGTCGCCGCTTACGAAAACCTTCAGCAACCAACCACACTGGTGCAGAAATTCCTCGGTCAGTTGTGGGCCACCGAACTCAATCACTCGCCGCTGAACGTGGTCGCCTGGCACGGCAACAACGTGCCGTACAAATACGATCTGCGCCGTTTCAACACCATCGGCACGGTGAGTTTTGATCACCCGGATCCGTCGATCTTCACCGTGCTGACTTCGCCGACCAGCGTGCACGGCCTGGCCAACCTCGACTTCGTGATCTTCCCGCCGCGCTGGATGGTTGCCGAAAACACCTTCCGGCCGCCGTGGTTTCACCGCAACCTGATGAACGAATTCATGGGCCTGATCCAGGGCGAATACGACGCCAAGGCTGAGGGCTTCGTGCCGGGCGGCGCCTCGCTGCACAGTTGCATGAGCGCCCACGGTCCGGACGGCGAAACCTGCACCAAAGCGATCAACGCCGAGCTCAAACCAGCGAAAATCGACAACACCATGGCCTTCATGTTCGAGACCAGCCAAGTGCTGCGCCCAAGCCGCTTCGCCCTCGACTGCCCGCAACTGCAATCCACTTACGACGCCTGCTGGGCCACGCTGCCCGCCACGTTCGACCCGACCCGGAGATAATCCATGACGCAGAATTCCATCACCCGCAGCTGGGTCGCTTCGGCCAATGGCCACGCTGATTTCCCGTTGCAAAACCTGCCGCTCGGCGTATTCAGCATCGCTGATTCGGCACCGCGCGCTGGCGTGGCGATTGGCGAACACATCTTCGATCTGCAAGTTGCTCTGGAAGCAGGGCTGTTCGACGGTGCTGCACGTAGCGCCGTCGAAGCCATGCACGGCGGCCAGTTGAACGCGTTCTTCGACCTCGGTCGCGAGGCACGTGTTGCTCTGCGTACGCGCCTGTTGGAACTGTTCAGTGAAGGCAGCACGCATCGCGGCAACATCGAAGCCCAAGGTGCAAAATTGCTGCCCCTGGCCGCCGATTGCCAACTGCATCTGCCAGCACGCATCAGCGACTACACCGACTTCTACGTCGGGATCGAGCACGCGCAGAACGTCGGCAAACTGTTCCGTCCGGATAACCCGCTGCTGCCGAATTACAAGCATGTGCCGATCGGTTATCACGGTCGCGCCTCCACCGTGCGCGCCTCCGGCACCGACGTACGTCGTCCGAAAGGACAGACCTTGCCGGCCGGTCAGACCGAGCCGACGTTTGGCCCGTGCGCACGTCTGGACTATGAGCTGGAACTGGGCATCTGGATCGGCCAGGGCAACGAGATGGGCGATTCGATCGCCATCGGTGACGCCGCTGATCACATCGCCGGTTTCTGCCTGCTCAACGACTGGTCGGCGCGCGATATCCAGGCCTGGGAATACCAGCCGCTGGGTCCGTTCCTGTCGAAAAGTTTCATCACCAGCGTCTCGCCATGGGTTGTAACTGCTGAAGCCTTGGAGCCGTTCCGCACCGCGCAACCGGCGCGCCCTGAAGGTGATCCGCAGCCACTGCCATACCTGTTCGATAAACGTGATCAGGCTGGCGGTGCCTTCGACATCGAACTGGAAGTGTTGCTGCTGACCGAAGGCATGCGCGAGCAGAACCTGCCGGCTCATCGCCTGACCCTGAGCAACACCCGCTACATGTACTGGACCGTCGCACAAATGGTCGCGCACCACAGCGTAAACGGTTGCCAGTTGCAGGCTGGTGACCTGTTCGGTTCGGGCACCTTGTCCGGCCCTGAAAACGGTCAGTTCGGCAGCCTGCTGGAAATCACCGAGGGCGGTAAAAAGCCAATCGAGCTGGCCTCTGGCGAGGTGCGTAAATTCCTCGAGGACGGTGATGAAATCATCCTGCGCGCTCGCTGCGTCCGTGATGGTTTTGCTTCGATCGGTTTCGGCGAATGCCGCGGCAAAGTGCTGGCGGCGCGCTGACAGGAGCGGGTTATGGATCTTTATACCTATTACCGTTCGACCTCGTCGTACCGGGTGCGAATTGCGCTGGCGCTCAAAGGTCTGGACTACCAGGCGCTGCCGGTCAATCTGATCGCACCGCCGGGTGGCGAGCATCGGCAAGCGGCGTATCTGGCGATCAATCCGCAGGGCCGGGTGCCGGCCTTGCGCACTGACGAAGGCGGTTTGCTGATTCAGTCTCCGGCCATCATCGAGTACCTGGAAGAACGTTATCCACAGGTGCCGTTGCTGCCTGAAGATCTGCTCGCCCGTGCACAAGTGCGCGGCGTGGCGGCGGTGATCGGTTGCGATGTACATCCGCTGCATAACGTCAGCGTGCTCAATCGCCTGCGCCAGTTGGGGCAGGACGAACCGCAGGTGGTCGAGTGGATCAGTCACTGGATCGGCCAAGGGCTGGCGACAGTGGAGCAGTTGATTGGCGATGAGGGCTTCTGTTTTGGTGAGTGGCCGTGCGTGGCGGATGTTTACCTGATACCGCAGTTGTATGCGGCAGAGCGGTTCAATGTCTCGTTGGATGAATACCCGAAAGTCCGTCGCGTTGCCGCGCTGGCAGCTGAACATCCGGCGTTCATCAAGGCGCATCCGGCCAATCAATCAGATACACCGTAACTGATCGTTCCCACGCTCTGCGTGGGAACGCATCCCGTGACGCTCTGCGTCACAGTGGACGCAGAGCGTCCCCGGCGGCATTCCCACGCGGAGCGTGGGAACGATCCGGTTGCCACACCAAAAATCATAAAAACAAAACAGGTACCTTGCGATGCACAACCAGATCGCCAGCTTCCGCGCGGCACTCGACGCCCGTCCTGTGTCCCGCTATCAGTGGTTACTCTTGATCCTGCTTGCCTTGCTGTTGGTCACCGATGGCTATGACGCCCAAGTGCTCGGTTACGTGGTGCCCGCGCTGGCACAGGACTGGGGCCTGGAAAAGTCTGCGTTCGGGCCTGTGTTCAGTGCCAACCTGCTTGGCCTCACCCTCGGTTCCCTGGCCGTCACGCCGCTGGCTGACCGCTTTGGCGTGCGGCGGATTCTGCTCGCCTGCGTGCTGATCTACGCCACGCTGACGGTGCTGATGGTTTTTGCCGATTCCTTGAACACACTGATGATCGCGCGCTTTATCTGCGGCATCGGCATGGGCGGGGCGATGCCCAGTGCCATGGCGCTGATGTCAGAATATTCGCCACCGCGGTTGCGCACCTTGATGGTGACGCTGGCGGCGTGTGGCTTCTCGTTCGGGGGCGCCGCGGGCGGTTTCGTCGCCGCCGGTTTTATCGACCAGTTCGGCTGGCAAGCGGTGTTCCTCGCCGGTGGCGTCACGCCGTTGCTGCTGTTTCCGTTTCTCTGGTGGATGCTGCCGGAATCGCTGCCGCGCCTGCTGCGTGATACACCACCGTATGCGCGACTGCGCAAAGTCACCGTGCGCATGCTGCCGGATTGGCAACCGCCCGTTGCCAGCGTCGAACAGAACGAGCGCGAGCAGGGCAGCAAACTGACCGTGGTCGAGTTATTCCGCAACGGTTACGCACGGCCGACCTTGCTGATCTGGGCGACGTTTTTCGTCAGCCTGATTCTGCTGTATTTCATGATCAGCTGGCTGCCGACACTGCTGCTGGAAAGCGGTCTGAAACTCAACGAAGCCAATCTGGTGACGTCGATGTTTCTCTTCGCCGGCACTTTGGGCGCGATTTGCATGGCCTGGTTTGCCGACCGCTTGAAGCGCAAGGTTCGTTTGTTGTCAGCGGTGTTGGCCGGTGCGGCGCTGTGCACGATTCTGCTCGGTCTCAACCACGACAACCCGCGTTATCTGGTGGCCTGCGTCTTCGCTGCCGGGTTCTGCATCATCGGCGGGCAACTGACGCTGAATGCGTTTGCCAGCAATTTCTACCCGGCGCATGTGCGTGCGACCGGCACCGGTTGGGCGTTGGGCGTGGGGCGCTTCGGTTCGATACTCGGGCCGCTGTTTGGCAGCCTGTTGTTGGCGATGCACATTCCGGTGGCGCAGATTTTCTTCTTCTGTGCGATTCCGGCGGTGATTGCTGCGTTGCTGATCATTCAGGTGCGCTCGCCTTCCGAAGGAAGTTCGGCAGTTGGAATGGGGATATCTGTCGAATCCTGAAGAGCAAAAGATCGCAGCCTTCGGCAATTCCTACATGGGAATGCATATATCAATGTAGGAGGTGCCGAAGGCTGCGATCTTTTGTGTTTAATGGACGACGGAATTGGGCGGCAGGTGCCCGAGGCGTTCGGTCAGTCGCAGGCGTTGAATCGGGTCGTCGCTGAGCATCAGCGCATGTTCCAGATCAAAGCGCTCGGCATTCGGACAGTCGAGCCGCTGATAAAGGCTGGCTCGGGCCAGGTAATCAGCGGCTCCGGCGTCACCCAGTTCGAGCACGCGTTCGGCATCGATCAGCGCAGCGATGAAGTCATCATGCGTCAGGTGTAACTGGCGCAGGTTGCGCGACAGGCGCTGAAGCATCTGCTGGGGGGAGGCGGTCAGTAGATGCTCGGCATTGAGTTTCATGTTCGGCCCGTATTGGCGCTGCAACAGTTCGCGACAGTCATTGGGGTACAAGCGCCGGCCACCGCACGGATCAAGCAGGTGATCGGCGCCGGGCACCCGCAACAGGAAGTGTCCGGGGAAATTGACGCCGACCAGAGGAATCTCCAGAACCCGCGCGAGCTCAAGAGCAATCAGCGCCAACGTCAACGGCTGGCCGCGACGCGTCTGCAACACTTTGTGCAACAGCGCAGCCTGCGGACGCAGTGGTAAAAAGTCGTCCTGTGCAAAGCCCAGATCGGTCATGCGACGTAACAAGGGTTGCGCCAGCTCACTCACCGGCAGCATCGGCAAACCGTAGCTGACCCGTTGTTGCAGATCTTTGAATTCATGCAGCAGCGCTTCGGGGTCGACCGCTTTTTCGTGCTCGGCCGCCATCCACAGCGCGGCTTCGAACAGCGCGGGCGGTGAACGGTGCAGGCATTCGAAAAAACGTTGACGCGCACTCATCGAAATCTCCGGGGAATGCCTCGTTTTAGCCCGGTCCGTGCCATTCGTCCAGTACCCCCGCTGCGCAGGTTTACGGTTATGCCGCAAAGCCGTGGTCTGCGCAGGCGCTTATTCCGGTGCGCTCCAGCAATTTTCAGGCGCAGGCCTATACTGGCGTTCTACAAGAAGTGATTCGGGAGCCCAACGATGTTTGCGCTCATGCAAAGCACTCGCCTGGAATCGCTGCACCTTAGCGTCGATCCGGTCACCGGGTTGAAGGCGGTCATTGCCATCCATAACAGTCGCCTCGGGCCAGCCTTGGGTGGATGTCGTTATCTTGCCTATCCCAATGACGAATCGGCTGTCGAAGACGCCATCCGCCTTGCTCAGGGCATGAGTTACAAGGCCGCACTGGCGGGGCTGCCGCAAGGCGGTGGCGTTGCCGTGATCGTGCGTCCGGTGCATGTGGAAAACCGTGGTGCACTGTTCGAAGCGTTTGGCCGTTGTATCAATCAGCTTGATGGTCGCTACATCACCGCGATCGACAGCGGGACCTCGGTGGCGGACATGGACTGCATCGCTCAGCAGACCCAGCATGTCACCAGCACCACGTCGGCCGGTGATCCCGCACCACACGCAGCCATGGGGGTGTTTGCCGGCATTCGCGCAACGGCGATGGCTCGGCTGGGCAGCGACAATCTCGAAGGTTTGCGCATCGCGATTCAGGGCCTGGGCAATGTCGGTTTTGCCTTGGCCGAGCAACTGCACGCCGCCGGGGCAGAACTGCTGGTCAGCGACATTGACCACGGCAAAGTACAACTGGCGATGGAACAACTCAACGCTCACCCGATCGCTAACGACGCGTTGCTCAGTACGCCGTGCGACATCCTTGCACCGTGCGGTCTGGGTGGGGTTCTGAACAGCCACACCGTCACGCAATTACGCTGTTCGGCAGTGGCAGGCTCTGCCAACAATCAGCTGACACATCTGGATGTGGCCGATCAACTGGAGCGCCGCGGCATTCTTTATGCCCCCGATTATGTGATCAATGCCGGAGGCTTGATCTACGTCTCGCTAAAGCATCGCGGTGAAGAATTGACCACCATTACCGCGCATCTGTCGAAGATCAGCTCTCGACTCACCGAAGTATTTGCCCATGCACAGGCGGAAAAACGTTCGCCGGCGCGGGTGGCCGACGAGTTGGCCGAGAAGGTGTTGTATCGTTGACCCTAAGCTGAGGAACCCAGTGCTGTAGTCGATTTTCTTTCGATATGCACCACGTACATCGCAAGTAACAAGAAGCAGACAAAATAGGACGCACTGTAGGTGGAGAGCAAAGAGAAGGCCGTTTTGCTTTCCACCCCTTGGTAGAAAACGCTGCCAACGTAGATCAGGTAAATGGCGGCGTTGATGACAATTTGTGGAATGACGGTGTTACCAAGTGCTCTGATGTGTGAGCTGATCAACATTAACAATCCAGTGGCCAGAAACATGGAAGTGATGCTTTCCGTGAGGTAAGTGTTGCCGGCTTGCATGTCATTACTTACACCAAAAATCATCAGAATGGAGTGACCAAAACCTGCGAATAGCATCAGTGGCATAACCATGCTGGCCGTCAACAGGATGAAGGCGTCAATGTTGAGTTTTGAACCCGGTTTTTTAGTGATGTAGATGCTGTGGATCTGTGTAAAGGCCGATACCGGAATTGTCATCAATGTAACGACGCTGATGGCAATTGAAAAAATCGAGACCAGGTCCCTGTCAACCAGGAAAAGTTTTTTGTTGACAATGAAGAATGCGAGTCGTTGTAACGATAAGCCTATGCCTGTTGGGGCACCTAGCTTGAATAATTGCAGACAGAGGTCAGGTTGAACATGGCCGCTCCATAAATCCCGTTTTAATGAAATGTATAAGTAGTACGCAAACTCTATGACAGCGCAAACAAGCATGAGCCGTACAATGGCCAATGAAGAGTTCTCGGCAGGCGCGATCAGGAATATGAGTGTTGCTGAAGTGATCAGCGGTACAAAATTGATCAGGCGTGCTTTACTGCTGGTCTTGTCCTTTATGTGGGCTTCAAAAAAACTGTTGAAAAAGCTCGTGAATATGTAAACAGCAATATAGGTCAGGTAAGTGAATTCAAGAGCGGTAGCGCGGTAGTGTAATGGCAGGGTTTGCACTTCTTCCGAAGAGAAATATATGATCGTCACACAGGCGCATATTACAAATGTTGCCGATATTGCGGCAATTAAAAAGGAGGATATGAAAATTTCCTGAATGCCGTGGTTGGGATGCCTGCTGGTCAGGTTTCCAATGGCCATAAACATGAATGTTGCAATGGTCGCTGGAAAAATGAAGGCGGCGGCGATGTAGCTGAAAAATGCAAACTCATCAATATTCTTGTTGGCAAGAAGTATTCCGATGATCGACATGCTTATGTACGGGAAAAATCGATTGGCCGTGAACTTTAATATGTTCTCCCGGTAGAACGAAAAATACCCGTCTTTTATTGTTATCATGCTGCTCATGATTCTGCGCACCTTTGCTCAGGTTTTACTCAAGGTCATTGGGGAGCAAGCAAGAAGTCGAAGTCATGACTTACGATATTTATGGCCTTGGCATTTCCAAATGATGTTAAAAACTCAAACGTGCTGTCGAACGGCAAGCCGAGTAACTCCCGGGCCTGGAATGCCAGATCCGTTGTTGTTTGCTGGTTGTCGATCAACGCCCACAACACTGCAGCCGCCTCGGGAAGTTCCAGAACCGGAGTTCCATCCATAATCAGATAAAAACGTGAGTGACTGTTGACTACCCGGCCAAGCCTGTCTTTGAAAACCGTCGATGCGACGTAACGCGTGTTTGTGGTGAAGAGTCTGGACGGCGTAAAAAACGCTTCATCCTCTATGTGTTTCTGTAGAATGCGATTGTCGCAAATCAGTTGGTGGAGGTTTTTGACATCCTGAATGTAGCTGTCTATCTGACGGGTATGCTGACATGGAACATGGCTGATGAGCTCGATGTAATGTGTAAATGCCAAGTGCTCGTCGCCGAGTAAACGTGTGGCATAACGCATCTGCCATTTTTCCAGGATAGACGTGGCGCCTTTCATTGCCAGCAGCATATTAAAACTGTGTTTGAGGGCGTTGTTTGCACTGAGGGACGCAGAGCGTTTGTCGCCGGTCATGATGAAGCCATTGCAAACTTTCAGTGAGCGTTCGGCGTTTAAAAAGCACATTTCAGTCAGGTTGGCCCTGAATGTTTCTATATCAAATCGTGTTTGCAATTCGTGAAACCGCTCCGTCGTGGTGAGCCCGATGCCCGAGTAAACACGATGGCACAGCAGTAATTCATAGTTTGTTACGCTTGCCAGATCCTCTCCTCGCTGGACAAACAATAGCGTGTTTTCCAGTTTCGCGAGCGTGATGCTGGTAATTTCTATCGGGCGATCATTATCAATGACGAGAGCCTCAGACTCTTCGCAGGTGTCAAAAACAGCATAGACATCGTAGTCCGAGTTGGGCGTTGCGATACCTTCGGCGACTGAACCCGAGAGAAAGCTGAATAATGGTTGTTTTTTATCTAAAAAAAATCTGGCCACCTCGGCAGCGACGAATTCAATTTCTTCAGTAGAGGGCCGAGTTTCGTTTTTTGCGGTCATAGATGTCATTGGACTGATTCCTGGAGGCATGGGTCAGTAGTCTTTAAGCACGGCGACCCGCCAGTCAATATAA
>NZ_VCNJ01000023.1 GCF_005938625.1 Pseudomonas fluorescens | reverse complement strand
GGGTTCCTTCGCTGCGGGATCGATCCGGGCGCAGCGCCTACGGTTTGCTTCGCTGCACCTCCTCTCGCTGTGTTTGGCTTCGCCAAACGGTCGCTGCGCTCCCACGCCCGGATCAATCCCTCCACTCAGCCTTCCGACGTCGCCCTACAGATCAAAAGCCGCAGCCGAGCTAACGCTCATCCTGTTGAGTGGTGAGGAGCCAAAGCGATGCGAGGTGGGAGCTGCCTTGCTTTTGCTTTTCTGTGGGAGCGAGCTTGCTCGCGAAGGCGGCCTGACAGCCGACCTGTTTCTTGCAGATGTACTCATTCCAACTGTAGGAGTGAGCCTGCTCGCGAAGGCGGCCTGACAGCCGACCTGTTTCTTGCAGATGTACTCATTCCAACTGTAGGAGTGAGCTTGCTCGCGATGGCGGCCTGACAGCCGACCTGTTTCTTGTAGATGTACTCATTCCAACTGTAGGAGTGAGCCTGCTCGCGATGGCGGCCTGACAGCCGACCCGTTTCTTGCAGATGTATTCGGTTCCACTGTGGGAGCGAGCTTGCTCGCGAAGGCGGCCTGGCAGCCGACCCGTTTCTTGCAGATGTACTCGGTTCCACTGTGGGAGCGAGCCTGCTCGCGAAGGCGGCCTGTCTGGCAAAGCGAATCCCAGCCTGCCAACCCTCGCTGATTCCAACGCAAAATCGACAGCCAAACCCCTCCGATCCGGCCGATTCACTGGCGCTTGCAGGGTGCTCGGCTATAAAGAATGAGTGGTCAGGTCTTCCGTGGTCGGTTGGGTCGCGGGAGTTGCTCTTCCATTCATCGCGGGTCGTCCTATGAACAATCTTGGGAAACGCGTGTTGCCGTTGGCTTTTTTTGTCGTTTTGCTGGCGGGTTGTTCCAGTCCTCCACCACCTGCGCCGGTAACACCGCCGCCACCGCCGGAGCGTACGTGTCAGGTACTCGAAAACACCGAGGTCGCCGGTGATGTGTACGCTGAAGGGCAGGTGACTCGCCACATCACCACCACCCGTTGCGTCACGCAGTAGCGTCGGCGGGGCGCAAGTCCCGGGTTGAGCGGATTGTGTTGGTGGCCGACCTCGCCGGTACTGCGGTGTTTGCCGTCGAAGGTGCCATTGCGGCGATGCACAGTCAGCTCGATCTGCTTGGGGTGATGGTGATTGCGTTTATCGTCGCCCTCGGCGGCGGGGTTACCCGTGACTTGCTGATTGGCGCGACGCCACCCAATGCCGTGGCCGACTGGCGCTATCCGGCGCTGGCGTTTTTCATGGGTGGACTGGCGTTTGTCTTTCATGAGCAGGTACTGGGCTGGTCCGGTTCAACTCTGATCGTGTTGGACGCAGCGGGGTTGGCGCTGTTTGCCGTGGCCGGTGCGCAGAAGGCGTTGAATTTCGGGATCACGCCGTTTGTGGCGATGCTGATGGGTACGATCACCGGCGTCGGTGGCGGGGTGATTCGCGACATTGTGCTGGCGCGGATACCGGTGGTGTTGCAGGTGGATTTGTATGCGAGTTCTGCGTTTGTCGGTGCGGCGGTGTTGATCACCGCCCGCAGGTTGGGCGTTTCACCGGTAGCGGCAGCGTTGCTGGCGGGGGCGGGGTGTTTGATGTTGCGTTTGCTGTCGGTGCATTTTGGCTGGCAACTGCCCAAAGTCATCGCCTGACAAACATCCCCTGTGGGAGCGAGCTTGCTCGCGAAGGGGCCAGGTCAGCCAACATATTTGTTGAATGGCATACCGCATTCGCGAGCAAGCTCGCTCCCACAGGGTTAATCATTTGCCCGGGATCAGGACAGGAATCCACCGTCGACATTCAGCGAAACGCCGGTGGTGTAGCTCGACGCATCGCTGGCCAGGTACAACACCGCACCGGCCATTTCACTCGGATCCGCCACGCGCTTGAGCGGGATCTGCGTCAGTGCCTGCTTGAGGATCGCATCGTTCTTCACCAGTGCCGAGGCGAACTTGGTGTCGGTCAGGCCCGGCAGCAGGGCGTTGCAGCGGATGCCGAATTGCGCGCATTCCTTGGCAAACACCTTGGTCATGTTGATCACCGCCGCTTTGGTCACCGAGTAGATGCCCTGGAAGATCCCCGGCGAAATGCCGTTGATCGACGCGACGTTGATGATGCTGCCACCACCGTTTTCGCGCATCAGCTTGCCGGCTTCGACCGACATGAAGAAGTAGCCGCGAATGTTCACGTCGACAGTCTTCTGGAACGCGCTCAGATCGGTGTCCAGCACGTTGCAGAACTGTGGGTTGGTCGCGGCGTTATTGACCAGAATGTCGAGGCGGCCGAACTGTTCCTTGATGCCGGCAAACACTTGGGCAATCTGCTCCATTTCACCGATGTGGCAGGCCACTGCGGTGGCTTTGCCACCAGCAGCGATGATCGCATCGGCAACGTGCTGACAGCCGTCGAGTTTGCGGCTCGAAACAATGACATGAGCGCCTTGCTGGGCGAGCAGTTTGGCGATGGCTTCACCGATGCCACGGCTGGCGCCGGAAACGAAAGCGATTTTACCGTCGAGGTCGAACAACTGAGTCTTGGACATAAGGATTCCTGGGTGTGGGCCGTCAGAGGCTCGATTTCGCAATGACCTGCAAGCTCATCTGCTCCAGCAGTTTGTTCATGTGAATGAACTGCGCGAAGCGTTTGTCCTGGGTTTGGCCATGGTAGAAGCGGTAGTAAATCTGCTGCACGATGCCGGCCAGGCGGAACAGGCCGTAGGTGTAGTAGAAGTCGAAATTGTCGATCTGGACGCCCGAACGTTCGGCATAGTAATCGACGAATTCACGGCGGGTGAGCATGCCCGGGGCGTGGCTCGGCTGGCGGCGCATCAGTTGCACCGGCGCTGGATCGTCCGCCTGAATCCAATAGGCGAGGGTGTTGCCCAGGTCCATCAGCGGGTCGCCGAGGGTGGTCAGTTCCCAGTCGAGCACGCCGATGATCTGCATCGGGTTGTGCGGGTCGAGAATGACGTTATCGAAGCGATAGTCGTTGTGGACGATGCTTGAAGTCGGGTGGTCGGCCGGCATCTTGTCATTGAGCCAGGCTTTGACCTTTTCCCAGTGTGGCGCGTCGGGCGTCAGGGCCTTCTCGTAACGCTCGCTCCAGCCTTTGATCTGGCGCGCGACATAGCCTTCCGGTTTGCCCAGGTCGCCGAGGCCGCAGGCGTTGTAATCGACGCGGTGCAGTTCGACGAAACGGTCGATGAAGCTTTTGCACAAGGCTTCGGTTTTCGCAGCATCGAGGCCCAGTTCCGGCGGCAGCTCCGAGCGCAGGATGATCCCTTTGACCCGTTCCATGACGTAGAACTCGGCGCCGATCACCGATTCGTCGGTGCAATGCACGTAGGCTTTCGGGCAAAACGGAAAGCCGTCGCGCAATTGATTGAGGATGCGGAATTCACGGCCCATGTCGTGGGCAGATTTGGCCTTGTGGCCGAACGGCGGACGGCGCAGGACGAATTCCTGTTCCGGGTATTCCAGCAGGTAGGTCAGGTTCGACGCACCGCCGGGAAACTGGCTGATCGCAGGTGTGCCGCTGAGGCCCGGAATATGTGCCTTGAGGTACGGATCGATCAGGCTGGCATCGAGTTCTTCGCCAGAGCGGATACGGGTGGACTGGTCAGTAAGCGCCATGCTTATCCCTTCTGCTTATTTTGGAGGCCAGACATCATTGGCTAATCTAATGGCGCGCCCGATTGCTCACAAGCGCGGGCCGGTCTTATAGGTTAGCGTGTTGCCGGATAATCAGCGTTCCGAATAAGCGCAGAAGCCCCATGCACAAGCCGCCGCAGGCTGGGGCGTTTCTGCAGCAGTCGGATGTTGGTCAGTGCACGCGCTGGTTGTTGAGTTTCGGTGGAAGTGCGATGGGCGTCAGCACCGGTTCGCCCGAGAAGAATGCCACAAGGTTCTTGCCCACCAGTTCCACCGTACCTTGCGTCGCTTCCGGTGACAGCCCCGCGACGTGGGGCGTCAGCAGCACGTTGCTCAGGGTTTTCAACGTATCCGACACTTGCGGCTCGTGGTCGAACACATCCAGTGCGGCGCCGGCAATCCGGCGTTGTTCAAGGGCTGTGATCAGATCGGCCGTGGCGATAACGCTGGCGCGGGCAATGTTGACGATGAAACCTTTCGGTCCGAGCGCATCGAGTACCGGGCGGGTGATCAGATGCTGTGTGCCGATGCCTCCGGGCGTGGCGACAATCAAAAAGTCCGAGGCCCGCGCCAGTTCTGTCGGCGTCGAGCAGAACGCGTAAGGCACATCGCTGCGCACCTGGCGGCTGTGGTAGCTGATTTCCATGTCGAAGCCGAGGTTGGCGCGTTTGGCGATCGCCATGCCCACGGCGCCCAGGCCGAGAATGCCCAGGCGTTTGCCGGCCAGCGACGGACGCATGATTTTCGGCCATTCACCGCGGCGTACCGCAGCGTCGCAACGCGGAATATCCCGCACCAGCGCCAGCAGCATTGCCATTGCATGGTCGGCCACCGACGAAGCGTTGACCCCGGCACCATTGGTGACGGTGATACCACGGTTGCTGGCGGCCTGCAGGTCGACGTGCTCGTACCCGGCGCCGATGACGGTGATGATTTTCAGCGCAGGCAGGGCGGCGATTTCATCGGCGGTCAGGCCCAGCGGGCCACGGGTCAGCACCGCGTCGATACGGCTGCCGTGGGTGGCGATGGCTTGCGCACGTTCGGCGGGCGTGGGAGCGAGGATCAGGTGAAAGCCCTGATGTTCGAGAATGGGCAAGTAGTCATTGATGGTTTCAACCAGTACCAGAACGGTTGCGGGCATTGCGCGGCTCCTGTGATCGGCGGCGGGTAGGTCGCGAAAGTCGTTTCAGAGTGCTGAATCCGCAGCGGCTTGGCAATCGTTGTCATTCACGCGGTGGTGCTTTGATTCTGGACGGCTTCGGGCAAGAAGCAAGGGTAGGCAGCACACCGGTGATCCGGTGTGCTGTTGGCATCATTGGGCCGCTTGGGCTTTGGCTTGTTCAGCCATCGCAAGCGGCTTGATATCGTAGGTCGGATAAAACTCGGTACGGTAACTGCCCCATGCGGTGCTCTCCAGCGCAAGGTTGACTTCCGCCAGACGCGAGACAGGAAAGCGCACGGTAACGACCTGGCCGATCCCCATCATGATGTTCCAGCTCACCACCTCGACTCCGGCCGGAGGAAATGTTTTATGGAAACCCTGTTGCGCGAGCTGGGCCTTGAGTTCACTTAACGGTCGGGTTTGATCATGTTTCAGAAATACGGTCAGCATCATCGCGTTGTCGGCAGTGGCGACGGCATTTTTTGCGGGCTGGTTGGCGGCTTGCGCGCTGACCCCGGCACAATAGACGGAAGAAATCAGTAACGTCGACATCAGCAGGCTTTTAAGTGACTTTTGCATATTGAACTCCTGGTTTTATTGTTTGATGGCGGACTTGGTTTCTATCGTTCCGGTATAGGGCGCGTGAACGACATGAATGCGAACCAGGGGATTGTTGTCGACCATGTCGCGGGGTACTTCCCGGGAATAAGTAAACTCACGGTTGTTCAAAGTTTCCAGGCGCCTGACAAATGTTTTGGTCGGGCCGATATCCGGCACAAGAATGTGCTTTTTCTGATCGCCGGTGACAAAGAAATAACCGCCACCACCATTGTTGTACTTTGACTCGCCTGTGTCGGTGTAAAAGAACTCATATCGATTGCGCTCGGGATCCCACGTCGATATGCCTACGACGCCGGGGTACTTCGCCTTGACATCGGTTTCCGGGGCGCCGTCGATATAGACCTTGGTGGTCAGCCATCGCGGCGAAGAAGCCAGCTCGCGGACATCGGCGTTGGCGCTGGCGAGCGGCGCAAGCAGTGCGGCCAATAACAGGCCGGTCATCATGTTCTTTTGCATGCTGTGTCCCCTTGATCACACTTTAATTATCAATCTTCGAGTTCGGGCGATAAAAATATAGACCAGCCATTGAATGATGTTCAATGGCTGGGTAGTCGCTTGTAACAAATGGCTGGCATTCGATTTTAAGTAATATTTTGTTGTGAGTTTTTTTGGATGTTTAATGTGTAGGATTGTTCTGAAAGGTTATTGGTTGATTCATTTATTTGTGGCGTTTTCTGTGGTTGACGTCGCTGACGCCATTAACTAATTACACGATGCTGTAGGACAAATAATGCCGTAACAAATGTCTGGTTGACGCAACCGCAGCAAGTGAAGTTGCGTCTATTTCGGGACGCTTCCTTAGAACCTCACTTCAGCGCTGTCGATTAACCGTGCGAAAGCGGCGCCGAGGGTTGAATTGTGATGGTTGATGATCATTTCGGCCGATAGCGCAGCGGTGTCCATGCAAGTGTGGGCGTCGCTGACCAGCAGTGGTCTGAAGCCCAGATCGGCAGCGCTGCGACAGGTGCTGTCGATGCAAAACTGGCTTTTCATGCCGACCACATAGAGGTCTTCTACCTGTGCGGCTTTGAGTCGCTGCGCAAGGTCAGTGCCATGGAAAGCATTGGGGCGGGATTTGTCGAAGAGGGTGTCTATCTCGGCGTCCAGTTCAAGCGCTGGCAGCAATTGCCAGAATGGACTGCCGGCGGCAATCGGTGAGCCGTCGGGGCCGGTGTGGCGCACGGCGAAGATCGGCACTTGATTCACGCGGGCCTGAGCGACCAGGCGCTGGATGTTGGCCAGAACCCGTTCGCCTTGGTAGGGTTTTTCCGGGCCGTGGAACAGGCCAACCTGCATATCGATGATCAACAGTGCTGCGGGCATGGTGCTTCTCCTTGAGTGCTGCAGATGCCGCACGGACGGGAGAAACAACAAGGCCCCGTCCATTGCTGGCGGGGCCTCGGGTTTGCTGCGCTGGGGTTACCTCACGCAGAAACACCACGCCCCGCCGGTGGCGGTCGTGGTGGTACGGGTGAGTTGCAGCGCGCGAATGTTCATGGGCCGATCATGCTGGCGCTGATACCGGGCTGTCAATGAGCGGATCAAGTGACGTACTGCGCGACGCCATTGCCGAATGACCAGTTCTCTTTTTTCACCTCCACCAGATTGATGAAGACGTCTTCCAGGCGCACCGCCAATTGTGTGTGCAGGCTTTCGGAGATGGTTTTGAACAGCAACTGCTTTTTCTCCACCGTGCGTCCTTCACTGATGGTGATCTGAATGAACACTACGCCTTCGCTACGCTGGATCCCCAGATACTGCGGGTCGTAGACGAGGTGTTGGTCATCATGCTCGGTGAGGATCTGGAAGTTGTCGTGCTCCGGCACGTTGATCGTACTGCGCATGGCAGCGTAGATCTGTTCGCCGATGCGTTTGGCGAAGGTGGGGTCGGGGTTTTGTTTGATGTCGATGCGAACGAGGGGCATGGGCAGAGACTCCGGGGGGCAGAGGACTCATTCACGCTAGAACATTTCAACCAGATTGAAAGCAGGGAGTGATGACCTCGGTACTGTTTTTGTATGAGGCTACCTACGAAACTCGCGGATTTTACCTACGCATTTGGCAGAGCCATCTGCTATCGGGCAGACGGTTAACGCGAAATCATGGGGCAGCAATGGGAGGTGGTCCAGGATCGAAAAGCTTCCCAAGCGTTAACTGTCAGCAGCCAAGGAAGGTTCATGCATCTTGATGACCACAAAAATGTGGAGATCGAAAGGCTACAAACGGAAACTCAAAAGCTCGGCGCGGAGAGGCGCAAGCTCTTGGCGGAGGAAGCAAAACTGAAACTTGAGACTTTTTTGTATCCCCTTGTGGTGGAGGCTGGGGCATTAACCGCAATTGCCACCGCCGTAGGGCTTTATTTGAAGCTGTAAGAGAGCGCAGCAGGTTGCCATTGCGCATACGTGTTGACTCAGACCACCAAAAAAAGGGAAGGGGGGCAGTATGAGCACAGAGGAAAGCAGAGCCAGGATAGACCGACTCTATCAAGAGGAGTTTGAGTTCAGAGAAGCCATGAAGCCCTTTCGCAAGGCCGAAAGGCGTGAAACGGTTTTGCTATTTAGCCTTGGAATGCTGATGGGCGCGGTGGGGATCGCTTTCGTGATGGTGTTGGCCCGAACCATCTGAATACGTTTGCATGTGCCTATTAACGACAGCAAGAATACCTATGTACGACCGATAATTTCCCAAAAACGACACCCCGCTGATCTGCTCCGCACAACCATTCCTCAGCTAAGTCTTTGCTTCTGCTCATTTATCACGGAGAATCGCGCCCCTGTTTCGGCCGGAGCATGTCTGTCGGTTTTTTCCGACGCGTCCTGACCGAGTGGCAAGTGACCGGAATGCGGAGATCCGACCGGATGAATGATCAGGCCAATAGCGTCGAAGAGCGCTTTGATGCAGCAGCACCCGCTGAACTTTCGAGCTGGAATCGCCAGGACACCACCTGGATGTTGGGACTGTTCGGGACGGCCATCGGCGCCGGCACCCTGTTTTTGCCGATCAACGCAGGTCTGGGGGGCTTCTGGCCGCTGGTGATCCTCGCGCTGCTGGCGTTCCCGATGACGTTCTACGCCCACCGTGGCCTGACCCGCTTTGTGCTTTCCGGTCGTGAAGGCGCCGACATCACTGAAGTGGTCGAGCAGCATTTCGGCATCAAGGCCGGTGCGCTGATCACCTTGCTGTACTTCTTCGCGATCTTCCCGATCCTGCTGATCTACAGTGTTGGCCTGACCAACACGGTCGCCAGTTTCCTTGAGCACCAACTGCACATCACGCCGCCACCGCGTGCGCTGCTGTCGTTCGTGCTGATCCTCGGTCTGCTGGCCGTGGTGCGTTGCGGTGAGCAGGCGATCGTCAAGGCGATGAGCCTGATGGTTTACCCGTTTATCGTCGCGTTGCTGTTCCTCGCGGTGTACCTGATTCCGCACTGGAACGGCGGCATTCTCGCCACCGCTTCGCACGTGCCAGCGCCGTCGGCGTTGCTGCATACACTGTGGCTGGCGATTCCGGTGATGGTGTTCTCGTTCAACCACTCGCCAATCATTTCGGCGTTTGCGGTCGATCAAAAGCGTCGTTATGGCGTCCACGCTGAAGAGCGCAGCTCGCAGATCCTGTCCCGCGCGCACCTGTTGATGGTGGCGATGGTGTTGTTCTTTGTCTTCAGCTGCGTGCTGACCCTGACGCCGGAACAACTGGCCGAGGCCAAGGCGCAAAACCTGTCGATCCTGTCGTACCTGGCCAACCACTTCAGCAATCCAACCATCGCTTTCGCAGCGCCATTGATTGCATTTGTGGCGATCTCCAAGTCCTTCCTCGGTCACTACATCGGCGCCAGCGAAGGTCTCAAAGGGCTGATCATCAAGAGCGGCAAACGTCCGGGCGCCAAGGCGCTGGACCGTATTGTGGCGGCGTTCATGCTGGTGGTGTGCTGGATCGTGGCGACCCTGAACCCGAGCATTCTGGGCATGATCGAAACCATCGGTGGCCCGGTGATCGCGGCGATTCTGTTCCTGATGCCGATGTATGCCATTCGTAAGGTGCCAGCAATGGCGCGTTATCGTGGTCAGGCGTCCAATGTGTTTGTCACCGCAGTAGGTCTGGTGGCGATTTCGGCGCTGATTTATTCGCTGACCGCGTAAGCCGCAACTCCAGATACTCAGCTACAGTGGCCGCTGCATACGATGTATGCAGCGGCTTTTTTTCGTCTGGAGACAGTGGATTGTCGAGCGCCCCGCAACCTGTTGAACCACCCAATCGCTGGCAGGATGTGCTGGCCGGTCTATCGATAGCCGGCCTCTTGCTGCCCGAAGCGGTGGCGTATTCGACCATCGCCGCATTAGCGCCACAGGCCGGGGTTATCGCCCTGTTTGCCGGGCTGCTGTGTTACGGGGTGTTCGGCACCAGTCGCTTTGCGATTGTCTCGGCGACGTCCTCTTCGGCCGCAGTGCTGGCGGCGGCGACGGCAACGCTGGCCAATGGTGACCCGCAATTGCGCTCCACGTTGGCGGTCGGCCTGGTATTGGTCACGGGCGTGTTGTTTTTGCTGGCCGGGGCCTTTCGTCTGGGCAGTGTCACATCTTTTATCGCGAAACCGGTTTTGCGTGGATTCGCCTTCGGTCTGGCGTTAACCATCATTCTCAAACAGATCGCCAGTGTAGTCGGCGTGCATCTTGCCGAGGCCAATCTGGTGCGCTTCGCCCCGCAACTGCTTGAACAGCTGCCGCAGTGGAACTGGCCGGCCGCGGCTGTCGCGGCTGTCACGCTGCTGTTGCTCTGCGTGTTCTCGCGATTCCCGCGAGTGCCCGGCGGCTTGCTGGTGATGGTGATCGGCATCGCCGCCGGGCAATGGCTGAATTTTCCGGCTTACGGCGTGAAGATGATCGGCATTATCGACCTGAGCCTGGAAGTTCCCAGCCTGCCAGTGCTGCCGTTCGCCGATTGGCTCCGTCTGGGTGAGGTGGGGTTTGCGCTGGTGATGATTCTGTATGCGGAATCTTACGGGTCGATCAGCGCCTATGCGCTCAAGCATGGTGATCGCGTTACCGCAAACCGCGATCTGTTGGCGCTGGGCGCGTCGAACCTGCTCTCCGGGTTGTTTCATGGCATGCCGGCAGGCGCGGGGTATTCGGCAACCTCGGCGAATGAAGCGGCGGGTGCAATGTCTCGCTGGGCCGGAGGGGTGGCGGCGTTGGTGGTGTTGATCATCGTGCTGACGGTGTTGCCGTGGATTGCCCTGACGCCGGAGCCGATCCTCGCCGCGATTGTCATGCATGCGTTGGGCCGCGGTTTGAGTTTGCAGCCGCTGGGCCGCTACTTCGTCTGGCGCCGGGATCGTGTGCTGGTGATTTGCGCGGTCTTGGCCGTGCTGCTATTGGGCGTGCTGGACGGCCTGCTGGTCTCGGTGGCGATCAGTGTGCTGTTGATGCTCAAACAGATGTCGGCGGCGGACGTTCAAGTGCTGGGGCGGATTGATGGCGGGCACGATTTTGTCGATGTGCAGCGTCATCCCATTGCGCAAGCGGAACCCGGCGTACTGATCATTCGGCCAAGTGAAGCGTTGTTTTTTGCCAATGTTGAACGAATTCTGGGGGCGGCGTTAAGACTGGTCCGCCATGCAGAGGTGCCGGTGCACACGGTGATTCTGAGTCTTGAAGAGACGCCGAACCTTGATGGCACCAGTATTGAAACGATGCAGGAGTTTTTCCTGCGGGTGCATCAGGAAGGCAAGCGTTTGATTCTGGCGCGGCTCAAGCATGAAGCGTTGACGGTGTTGGACGCTTTGCCTGAAGTACTGGCCAACGGCGTGATCCTCAGCGGTTTGAGCGTCGATGGCGCTGTGCAGAAAGCCCTCACACTGAAACCCGAGGCATAAAAAAACGCCGCTCATCTCACGATGGGCGGCGTTTTTCATTGCGTTGCAGCGTTAGGCTTGAACGACCGGAATGTTGGCGTTCGCAGCAGCTTCACGGAACTCGGCGATCTGGTCGAAGGACAGGTAGCGGTAGATATCGGCCGCCATGCTGTCGATCTTGCCAGCGTATTCCATGTACTCCTCGACGGTCGGCAGGCGACCCAGGATCGAAGCCACGGACGCCAGCTCAGCCGAAGCCAGGTAGACGTTCGCGCCGTCGCCCAGACGGTTCGGGAAGTTACGGGTCGAAGTCGACACAACTGTCGCGTTCGGCTCTACACGTGCCTGGTTACCCATGCACAGCGAGCAGCCCGGCATTTCCATGCGCGCGCCAGCCTTGCCGTAGATGCCGTAGTAGCCTTCTTCGGTCAGTTGGTGAGCGTCCATCTTGGTCGGCGGCGACAGCCACAGACGGGTTGGCAGCTGACCCTTGACCTGATCCAGCAACTTACCGGCAGCGCGGAAGTGACCGATGTTGGTCATGCACGAACCGATGAACACTTCGTCGATCTTTTCGCCAGCAACGCTGGACAGCAGACGGGCGTCGTCCGGATCGTTCGGCGCGCACAGTACAGGCTCGCTGATGTCGGCCAGATCGATTTCGATGATTTCGGCGTATTCGGCGTCGGCATCGGCTTCCATCAGTTCAGGGTTGGCAACCCAGGCTTCCATCGCTTGAGCGCGACGTTCCAGAGTACGTGCATCGCCGTAGCCTTCACCGATCATCCAGCGCAGCAGGGTGATGTTGGAGTTCAGATACTCGGTGATCGACTCTTTCGACAGCTTGATGGTGCAACCGGCAGCCGAACGTTCGGCCGAGGCGTCGGACAGTTCGAACGCCTGCTCCAGGGTCAGACCTTCCAGACCTTCGATTTCCAGGATGCGGCCGGAGAAGGCGTTTTTCTTGCCTTTCTTCTCGACGGTCAGCAGACCGTTCTGGATGGCGAAGTAAGGAATCGCATGAACCAGGTCACGCAGGGTGATGCCAGGTTTCATTTTGCCTTTGAAGCGCACCAGGATCGATTCCGGCATGTCCAGCGGCATAACGCCGGTGGCCGCAGCAAACGCAACCAGACCGGAACCGGCCGGGAACGAAATGCCCATCGGGAAACGGGTGTGCGAGTCACCACCGGTACCGACGGTGTCTGGCAGCAGCATGCGGTTCAGCCACGAGTGGATGATGCCGTCGCCCGGACGCAGGGAAACGCCGCCGCGGGTCATGATGAAGTCAGGCAGGGTGTGGTGGGTGGTCACGTCGATCGGCTTTGGATAAGCCGCGGTGTGGCAGAACGACTGCATTACCAGATCAGCGGAGAAGCCCAGGCACGCCAGGTCTTTCAGTTCGTCACGGGTCATCGGACCGGTGGTGTCCTGAGAACCCACGGTGGTCATTTTCGGTTCGCAGTAGGTGCCAGGACGGATGCCTTTGCCTTCTGCCAGACCGCAAGCCTTGCCGACCATTTTCTGCGCCAGGGTGTAACCCTTGGTGCTTTCGATCGGTGCATCAGGCTTCTTGAACAGGTCAAACGCTGGCAGACCCAGTTCGGCGCGAGCCTTCTCGGTCAGGCCTCGGCCGATGATCAGCGGGATACGGCCGCCAGCGCGAACTTCGTCCAACAGCACCGGAGTCTTCATTTCGAAGGTGGTCAGAACTTCGTCGGTGCCATGTTTGCAGACTTTGCCAGCATGCGGGTACAGGTCGATCACGTCGCCCATGTTCATGTTGGAAACGTCGAACTCGATTGGCAGTGCGCCGGCATCTTCCATGGTGTTGTAGAAGATCGGAGCGATTTTGCTGCCGAAGCAGAAACCGCCAGCACGCTTGTTCGGCACGTAAGGAACGTCGTCGCCGAAGAACCACAGCACCGAGTTGGTCGCCGATTTACGCGACGAACCGGTACCGACCACGTCACCGACGTAGGCGATCGGGAAGCCTTGACCGCGCATTTCTTCGATCTGCTTCATCGGGCCGATAGCGCCCTGCTGATCAGGAACGATGCCGTCACGGGCCATTTTCAGCATGGCCAGGGCGTGCAGCGGGATGTCTGGACGCGACCAGGCATCAGGAGCAGGGGACAGGTCGTCGGTGTTGGTTTCGCCGGTGACCTTGAACACGCGCAGGCTGATCTTGTCTTCAAGCGTTGGGCGGTTTTTGAACCACTCGCCGTCAGCCCAGGATTGCAGCACGGCTTTAGCGTGAACGTTGCCGTTCTTGGCTTTTTCCGCGACGTCGTGGAACGCATCGAACATCAGCAGGGTGTGCTTGAGTTGCGCGGCAGCGACTGGCGCCAGCTCGGCGTCGTCCAGCAGGTCAACCAGAGTGACGATGTTGTAGCCGCCCTGCATGGTGCCGAGCAGTTCTACAGCGCGCTTCTTGTCCAGCAGAGGGGAGGATACTTCGCCCTTGGCCAGTGCAGACAGGAAGCCGGCTTTGACATAGGCCGCTTCGTCCACGCCTGGTGGAATGCGATTGGTGATCAGGTCAACGAGAAATTCTTCTTCGCCAGCCGGAGGGTTTTTCAGCAGCTCGACCAGGCCTGCTGTTTGTTCGGCGTTAAGCGGCTGGGGAACGATACCCAGGGCTGCACGCTCTTCGATATGTTTGCGGTAGGCTTCAAGCACAGTTATTACCCTCATCAGTGGTCCCAAATGGGTGTCCGGGACGCTCATCCCGAAATTGCCGTACTCATGCTCCTCACGACGTTGTGGGTCGTTCGGCCAGAATTACCGGCAATTCCTTACAGAAGCTGCTTTCAAAGTTTTACGCCTGCAGAACGGGGAGCTGATGAGGGTTGGCGCTGGATTTTTCCCCGCTGGAAAAACCCCTCGCCAACACCGCTCTGAAGGAACGACTGTGCTCGTGACGCTTTGAAAACAGCTTCTAACGGACATTGGCGCCTTAAAAGGCTGGCTGATTCTACGGCAAAAAAAATTTAAAGGTAAGTCGGGCTCTATTGGACTTTCGTGGCAATGCGCGCGGTCGGGTCAAACGCGCGGTGCGCCTGAGACCCTGCTGTTTGAGGGGTGATCAATGCCCGACAAAGGGCTAACATGCCGACCTGTTCCGCGTTTCAGTGTTTTGCCTATCTTATGCCCAATCAGACCATCAAGACCCCCTGCGTCGGCCTCTGCTCTACTGTTTACGGTGATCTGGTGTGCCGTGGCTGCAAGCGTTTCCACCACGAAGTGATCCATTGGAATGGGTACAACGAGGAGGAAAAACGCGCGGTGTGGCTGCGTCTGGAGCAATTGCTGTCCCAAGTGATGGCAGGCAAGGTCGAGATTTTCGATTCCGCGCGCCTGCGCGAGCAACTGGAACAGCGCAAGATCCGCTTCGTACCGCATCAGTCGGAATATTGCTGGGCGTATCAGCTGATCGCCCGTGGTGCGCGAGTGATCATTAATCTGGAAGCGTACGGAATGGTGTTGCTGCCGGAGTTTCGCGACTGGAACCTGCCGGAACTGCGCGATGCCATTGATCGGGAATTCTTCCTGCTGTCGGAAGCGCACTACCAGCGCTACATCGCCCCCGGGTTCCTCAAAGACGCCTTTGGCGCCTGAAGATCAAAAGCTTCGCGAGCAGGCTCGCTCCCACAGGGGAATGCATTCCAACTGTAGGAGTGAGCCTGCTCGCGATAGCGGTAGTGCATTCAAAGAAGGTGGTGACTGACAGGACGCCATCGCGAGCAGGCTCACTCCTACAGGGATCGCATTTCAAATCTGGAGGTTTAGTGCTTCACCGCCAACTCCACCAGATGATCCTCAACCTCCTGCGGCTTGAGCACCAGCACATCGCTCTCCAGCGCATCCAGAATCACTTCTGCGGTATTGCCGATCAACGCCCCTGACAACCCGGTACGCGCCACCGTGCCGATCACGGTGACTGCCGCCTGCAGCTTGTGCGCCATGAACGGGATCAACACATCCGCCGGGCCTTCCTCGATGTGCAGATGCTCATCATCGACATCGAACTCCGCCTGAAACGCCCGGCATTGCTCGCGATAACGCGCCGCGATGGTTTCACTCAGTTGCAGCGTCGGGTCAGCTGCCGAGAGCATCGGCGATGGATGCGCCGCGATCACATGCAGATGCGCTTTGGCCAGGCTGGCAATGTCATAGCCGTGATCAATGATCGTGGTGTGTAAATGCCGGTGTTCACCGTCGGCATTGCCCACATCAACCGCCGCCAGAATCACTTTGTCCTTCCAGGAACCGGCGGTTTTCACCAGCAGCACCGGGGTCGGGCAGTGGCGCAACAGTTTCCAGTCCGCCGGGGTCAGCAGGGCTTTTTTCAACGAACTGTCAGGGAAGTGCTGCTTGATCACCAGCCCGCACCCTTCGGCCTGCTGCACATCGATGATGGTTTCGTGCAGGCTTTCGTTCCACGCCTGCTCGGTGGTGACGCTGTAGCCGTCTTCCAGCAGCGCGGCTTTGAGCACGCCGAGCATGCCGGCATGATCGTGCTTCTTGTCGCACACCAGCAGGTGCAGATGGGCCTGGGTCACGCCCGCGATCAACTTGGCGCGCTTGAGCGCCAGGCTTTCCGAATGTTCGGGTTCGATGACCACCAGAATGCTGCGAATGGCTTGCATGAGCGGAGTCTCCAGCAAAGAAAAGGCACGGCGTTGCACAACTATAGTTGCTGCTCGATCGTGCGCGACTTGACGCATATCAACGTCCGCCGCTGGTGGTCTGCGGACAGGCCGGTATAATCGGCGCCCTTCGCTCGAACACCTTTTACCGTGAGCCCCATGATCCTTCCCGAAATCCACGAATTCCTTGGCTGCCGCACCCCCGACGCCTGGGTTCAGGCGGCATTGGCCGATCAGGAAACCCTGCTGATCGACCACAAAAACTGCGAGTTCAAGGCTGCCAGCACCGCCCTGAGCCTGATTGCCAAGTACCATTCCCACGTCGACCTGATCAACATGATGTCGCGTCTGGCCCGGGAAGAACTGGTGCACCACGAGCAGGTCATGCGCATCATGAAGCGGCGCAAGATTGAGCTGCGCCAGCTCCACGCCGGCCGTTACGCCTCGGGTTTGCGCAAGGTAGTGCGCAGCCATGAGCCAGTGAAACTGGTGGATACGCTGGTGGTCGGCGCGTTTATCGAAGCGCGCAGTTGCGAGCGGTTTGAAGCGCTGGTGCCGCACCTGGACGATGAACTCGGCAAGTTCTACTTTGGCCTGCTGAAAAGCGAGGCGCGGCATTTTCAGGGTTATCTGAAGCTGGCCTATCAGTACGGCGATGCCAAGGATATTGCTCAGGTCATCGACAAGGTTCGTGCCGCCGAGCAGGAACTGATTGAGTCGCCGGATGAAGAGTTTCGCTTCCACAGCGGTGTGCCCAATAATTTTTGAACGGCCGTTTCAATTATTGTTGTTGAACAGGCCGAAACTATAAAATCCGCCACTCGAGTTAAACGGAGTGACGGGTTTTTATGTCAAAAAATAGTTTTTTGGTACAACAAGGTTTTTACTGGTAGGCCTGCTTTCAGGATGCAAACTGTTCGTCGAGCTAATTGCAGTCGACGGGAGAGTGACGCTAAATTCTGCTTTTTATTTCCTCTGGCAGATGGATTTATTTCCGGTTGCTGCGACAAAACCCTTAATCTGTCGCTGGGTTTTATCCGAAGTTCTGCAAAAAATAACTTGGTTCATTGTTTTCCTTTATATTAAATGTAGGGGTGCTGGTTTGTGTCTAATGATTGGCTTTGAAATTGGATCTAATTATTGAGGCTGCTTCGTTTATATTTTTTGAACGCAGCTTTATTTTTTCAGGGCGGCCAAGTTGAACGTATTTTAACGAGTCTACCATGCTGCCCCAAAATTTACACATTTCTAAGGTTGTAGTTTGCTCTTGGGTCGATCGGTGGCATATTTCCGTAAGTACTTGTTCGTACCAGTCAGGCGACATAGAATTGATGGCGTTGTTGGCAATTAATTGTATGCTGGAGCGATCGTCTGTAGAGATTATTTTTGTTTCTTTTATTAAGTTTTCAATAAGCTCGGTGCAGAATGTCATTCTCAGCATGCCGCTCATAAAGCCGCGCCATGGCATATAAGTTGCGTGATTTACAATGTTTGGAAGTAATTTCGAGATTCTGAATAGAAGTCTGGATATGAAAGATGCAGAGCGATTGGCGTCAACTGGGAGAAGTGTGCCGAGTACAGTTGTTGCGCCTAAGGTAAGCATTCCGTTCGCTGAGGATCCGTGCCCACCGTCCACAGGAATAGTGTCGCATGCACTCAATAGTACAATAGGTGGCATATTTAGTTGTTGCTGTAGTTGCCAGACATCTAGCTCCTTTCCTCCGATGATTATGGAGCCCATGTCGGAATTAGTATTCAGCGTCCCATGACCATCGAAAATCATTAATGCGCCGTTAAAGGCGTTGACGGTATTAACGAATTCATCGGCAGTCGCCACATCGACGATTTTATATTTAGGATACTCAGGATGTCGGTCAGCCCAGTGTTTAAGTGTTTTTTCAAGGGTGAATTTTATCTTGTCTGTATTTGAAAAGGATCGGATAATCAATATCTCTTTGAAGTCCGACAAAGATACTGTTGTGTATCGACTTTTTATTAGCTGGTTTAGGCTTGCATTTCCTGGAGTTGCTGGTATCCGGCTAACGTCACATCTCAAAGTCAAAGGCAGTCCGCGCAGTGGAAGCCACTCAAGTGGTAGGTCGCTAACTAAGGATATCCCTGAAAATTCTGGAAGTTTATCATTTGTTAGGGATGAGTATTTTTCGTGCACGAGAGAGTGCATACGCGTCTGTAGTTTGTTAGAAAGTTTGTTTAATTTAAAGTTAATGTGCGGACCATTGCCTCTTGAACAATTCGCTAGATTTATTAAGTCGCCTTTGATCTTGTTTATTTTTGGCTCGATGCGAAGGACCGGGCATAGGTCCGTTAGGCCCAATATGCTAGTGGAAAGGTTGAAGGTTTCAAGTTCGCGACGATGAAGGGCGACAAAGTAATTTCCAATGGGGTCAGATGCCAAATCTGTTATGTGCTCAATCTCTCGGCCTGTTAGGTTTCGTATGTACTCTTCTGATCTTTTTACTGATTTTACATAGGTTCTGAGTCCTGCGATAATTTTTTCGGGTTGTTTGTCGTCATTAAAGAGCTCAGTGTCTATGTCTGCTTTGTAAAGTCGCCAAAGTATTGGCTCTACCGTTATGCAGAGAAGGTTCTCAAAAGGTGCGCCTTCTATCTGATCTTTTCGGTAGTTCCATAAAGATAGAACGCTTCGCAGAACGGCTGGAATGTATTCGTGATATTTGTGGGGTTGAAGTTTTCCTTCGGAGGAGACGCTTAATTCCATACTTTGAGCGATAACTTCGTTAGCAGTCGTTATGCCATGACTGTAGCCAGGAAATGTTAGCCTCTTCCAGTGCTTTTTTTTAGGTGAAAGAACCTCTTCAATAGCTGTAACGAACTCTGGAGGTACTTGCCCTTTGGTGAGTAGTTCGACTGCTCTTTCTTTTGCATAGGTGCTTATTTTTTTCAAACTAGAATCTTTTTCTTCTCTACTTGCTGACTTTGCATTAGATATATGTAGGAATCCTTTTCCGTATTCGCTCGCTAGAAAGTCCTTTACGGATCTATACATTCTCTCGTCTGAGAGTATGACTTTAAATGGTTGGGCGTATGTCGTGTAATGGCCGTGCATGGACTCGATATTTGTCGGGATAACAACGAGACTTGTCACTCCTGTAACTCTTGCCTTGGCCACGTTGTTGCGGGTTGCTTTTATTTCTCTTACATCAAACGGCAGTGTGGTAGCTAGTTTTAGTAATCGTCTCGATTCTACTATTTCTGGCCAGTATGCTAGGAAGAAGCTCTCCCTGCTGTAGTCCCGATGATGTGGAATGAAGTAGTGGAAAGCGAATCTTATGTCTTGGAAATGCTCCTCTTCAAAAATTCTTGTTGCCAAATTCAACTCTTCATGTGATGTGAGTTCGGGCATTTTGCTAAGTCCTCAGCTTTTTTATTGCGTCCGTGGTGTTGAGATTTTTTCACTACAAGGTAATCAAGTTATCATAATAATTTTGGTCTAAAAAATGCTTATTTTGTTTTTCTTAGAGGGTATGCTTTGTTGTCAGTGAAGCGGCTGCAGTGACGAAAATGGCGCGATAGTGAAGGAAGGGAAGGGAAGGGAAGGGAAGCGAAGTTGAAGGACGCTTCAGTTGCTAAAGCACGAAGTCGATGGTTGATCCCACGGATTGCAGGTATTCGTCAATTGTTAAAAACTCTTAAGAGTATGAAACATCACCGAAAACCGGCCCCAGCGGCCGGTTTTTGCTGCCTGAAACAAACGCCTTCAGCGCGATTGCCGCCATAATGCCGACCACTTCACACATGGGTGGCAGACGGTCGTTATGGATAACCTGGGTTTTGGCAAAGTCCTGCTGGTGGAAGACGATGAGCGCCTCGCGGCACTGATCGCCCACTTTCTCGAACAACATGGCTACGAGGTGCGCACCGTGTTGCGTGGCGACCTGGCCGTGGCTGCCTTTCTGGAATTCAAGCCAAAAGTCGTGGTGCTCGACCTGATGCTGCCGGGGCAGAGCGGGCTGCACGTGTGTCGCGAGATTCGCAGCGTGTCGGACACGCCGATCGTGATCCTGACGGCCAAGGAAGACGATCTCGACCACATTCTCGGTCTGGAATCCGGTGCCGATGACTACGTGATCAAACCGATCAAGCCGCCGGTGTTGCTGGCCCGATTGCGGGCTCTGCAGCGGCGGCAGGTGCCGGACAGCAACGTGGTGAGTTTTTTGGAGTTTGGCCAGTTGAACGTCGACCGCAGTTGTCGGGAAGTGCGGCTGGCGGGCGAGGTCATCGAAATGACCACCATGGAATTCGAGCTGTTGTGGTTGCTGGCCAGCGCCGCTGGCAAGGTTTTGTCGCGTGACGACATTCTCAATCGCATGCGCGGGATTGCCTTCGACGGGCTCAATCGCAGCGTCGACGTGTACATCAGCAAATTGCGTAACAAACTCAAAGACAATCCCCGCGAGCCGATGTGTATCAAGACCGTGTGGGGCAAGGGTTATCTGTTCAATCCGTTCGCGTGGGAGTTGTAGATGCTGCGGTTATTTTTCGGACTGTTTCTGGTCATGACGATAGGTCTGGTGCTGGCCTTGCAGACGGTCGAGCGAACCTTTGATGCCTTGCTTGATTATCAGATGCAGGACTACAACCGTGAGGCCGTGCGGGGACAGGCATGGACATTGGGCCAGCAGTTGCGGGATCTCGACGGCCCGGCCCGGGAAAAGCAGCTGGAAACGATTCGCCCGCATTACGGTTTGGGGCTGACGCTGGTCGATACCTCTGAACTGGCCCTCAGCGACGAGGAAAAAGCTGAGCTGGCCAAAGGGCTGCTGGTGATCCGCGACAAGTACACCCAGTACATTTCCGCGATTGATGAGGGGCCGCAACTGCTCAGCATCCGCTTGCCGGCCGAGCCGAGTCTGATGCCTTTCTACATCGCTGGCGCCTACCTGATGATTGCCGTGATGATCGGCGTCGTCCTGTTTTTCTGGGTGCGCCCGCACTGGCGCGATCTGGAGAAGCTGCGCCTCGCTGCCGAGCGTTTCGGCGACAACGATCTGTCGGTGCGCATTCAATTGTCGAAGCGCTCGAACATCCGCGATCTGGCCGAGCACTTCAACCTGATGGCCGCACGCATCGAAGGCCTGATCGCCAACCAGCGTGAGCTGACCAACGCCGTGTCCCACGAACTGCGCACGCCGATTGCGCGGTTGTCGTTTGAACTCGACCAGCTCAAACAGCAGCCGGACGCCAGCCAGAATCGCGAGCTGATTGCCGACATGTACGCCGACCTCGGTGAGCTCGAGGAAATGGTCTCGGAATTGCTGACCTACGCCAGCCTCGAGCGCGGTGCGACGGTGATCAAGCGCGAAAACATCCAGGCTGCCAATTGGCTCGACAGCGTGGTCGGCAGCGTAGCGCTGGAGGCTGAAGCGGCTGGTGTGCAGTTGCTGATCGGTGATTGCCGCATCGACACGGTGCGTATCGAGCCACGATTCATGGCGCGGGCGGTGATCAATCTGCTGCGCAATGCGATTCGCTACGCCGAGCAGCGCGTTGAAGTGACGCTGGTGCGCACCGGTGATTATTACGAAGTGCGGGTCAACGACGATGGGCCGGGGGTACCGGTACACGGACGAGAGAAAATCTTTGAACCGTTTTCGCGGCTGGATGCCAGTCGGGATCGGCGTACGGGTGGATTTGGTTTGGGTTTGGCGTTGGTGCGCCGGGTCTCGCAGTCCCATGGCGGGCAGGTTGAAGTGGGCGATTCGGCTTGGGGCGGGGCGTCGTTCCGGATGACCTGGGCACATCTGGATTGAATGCCGTTGCCTGCGCCGGCCCCTTCGCGAGCAAGCTCGCTCCCACATTGGATTTGTGAGCACCGCAGATCACTGTGGGAGCGAGCTTGCTCGCGAAGGGGTCAGTCCAATCAGCATTTTTGCTGCTGACCCAACGCTATCGCGAGCAGGCTCACTCCTACAGGGTCTTGTGTCTTGCTCAAAATTTGTAGGCGACGCATACCCCCCTGTAGGAGTGAGCCTGCTCGCGAAGGCGCCATCCGTGGCGCTGTTTGTTTCAGCCCAGAATCAGAAATCCCACTTGGTCGTCAGCATCAAATTGCGCGGCTCACCGTAGAACGTAGTGTCGAAGTTACCCAGTCCCGTCAGGTAGCGCTTGTCGAACACGTTGTTGGCGTTGACCGTGAAGCTCAGGTGTTCGTTGTACTGATAGCGGCTCATCAGGTCGACGAGGGTGTAGCCACCTTGTTTGATCCGCGTGTAGTCGCCCGCCGGGGCGCTGTAGATCTTGCCGTAGAACGCGCTCTGCCAGCTCACGCCGCCACCGACGGTGACCTTGTCGAGCACGCCGGGTAAACGATAGGTGGTGAAGGTGCGCACCGTGTGCTCGGGTTTGGTGGTCGACAAGGGATAACCGAACATGCGCTGCTCATCGGCATCGCGAGTGCGTGCGTAGGTGTAGCCGGCGGAGACGTTCCAGCCTTCGGCCAGTTCGCCGGCCAGTTCCAGCTCCACGCCTTTGGTGGTGGCGCCGTCGATGGCTTTATAGATGCCTTCGTTGGTCACGGCGTTGGTGCCGATCGACTCGGCCACGCCGTCCTGCTCGATGCGGAAGAACGCTAGGCTGGCGTTGAGGCGACCGTCGAAATACGCCGCTTTCAAGCCGGTTTCATAGCTGTCGCCTTCGACCGGTGCGAGGGTCGAACCGTTGGCGTCCTTGTTGGTCTGCGGCTGGTAAATGCTGGTGTAGCTGGCATACAGCGAGTAGGTGTCGTCGAGGTCATAGATCACCCCGGCGTAAGGTGTGACCACGCCGTGTTCCTTGTAGCTGGTGTGGGTGTCGTCGAGGCCGGCGCCGGGGTTGTAGCGGTAGTCTTCGTTGTATTTGAAGGTGCTCAAACGGCTGCCGAGAATCACCGACAGATCATCGGTCGGGCGCAGGCGTGTGGCCAGGTAAATGCCGTTCTGGCTCTGCGTGCGCTCGTACTTGCCGTTTTTCGGGAAGTCCTGTTTCGGCAGATTGCCGTCCCAGTCGTAAATGCTGCCCGGGACTTCGGAAAACGCACTGGTGTCGTAGGTCGAACCGGTCTGGCGCGAGTGCGAGGTCATCACGCCGGCGATCAGTTCATGCTCGCGACCGCCCAGGGTGAAGGGGCCGGAGACGTTGACGTCAGCGGTGTTCTGCACCCGGTGACCTTCCCAGCGCCACCAATACATGAACATGCCTTCACCCGTGGCGCGGTTCGGATTGCCACCGCTGGCCGAGGCCAGGCGCGTGTCGTGATCGGTGGTTTTCTGGTCGAGGCTGACCTTGAATTTCCAGTCGTTGGCCAGCGCCTGTTCCAAGGAGGCGAAGTAGGTGATGTTGTCGAAATCGCGGCGACTCCAGTCAGCGGCGGAGTTGAAGTGACGGCCAAAATCGGTTCGCCCGCCATCGGCGAAATACACCGGGTTGCCGGTCCACGACGAACCGCGTGGTGTGGTGCTGGATTTGTCCACGCCGAAGGTCAGCAGGGTGTCGTCGCTCAAATCCGCTTCGAGGATGCCGTAGAACAGGTCTTTGCGCTGGCTGTAGTGATCCAGGTAAGAGTTCTGATCTGAATAAGCGCCGACGAAACGTCCGCGCACGTTTCCCGATTCAGTCAGCGAACCGGAAATATCACCGACGGTGCGGTAGGCATCCCACGAACCAACGGTGCCGCTGATCGAGGCTTTGAATTCCTTGGTCGGCTTTTTGCGAATCAGGTTGACCGTGGCCGACGGGTCGCCGGAGCCGGTCATCAGACCGGTCGCGCCTTTGATGATTTCAATGCGGTCGATGCTGGCGGCGTCATCGCCGTTGTTCGGGTTCTCGCCGTACACGCCATCGTAGGGAATGTTGATGCCGTCGTACTGGAAGTTGGTGATCGCCAAGCCGCGCGCGGAAAATTCGGTACGGTCGCTGTCGTACTTCTGCATGGAAATGCCGGGGGTATTGCGCAGTGCATCGCCGATGCTTTGCACGCCGCGATCGTCCATTTGCTGACGGGTAATGACCGTCACCGACTGCGGGGTTTCGCGGATCGACAGCGGCAGGCCGGTGGCCGAGGACATAGCTCCGGTGGTGTAAGAACGGGTGTCTTCGGTAGTGGCGCCGAGGCCTTGGGCGGAGATGTTGGTGGCGCCCAGTTGCAAGATCTGGTCGGTTTTTTCAGCGGCGTTGGCAGAAATGCTCAGCAGGGCCAGTGCCAACGGGCACAGGGCGAAACGGACGTGCGACATGGAGATCCCTTTGCATCGAATCGATCGGTAGTTGAAGTGCTTCTGAGGGGTTAACCGAATGAGTGCGGGAAAAGGGAACTGAACAGTTCAAAGATTTAATGCCCTATGGAGTTGGCAATGTGGGAGCGAGCTTGCTCGCGAAGGCGCTGTGTCAGTGACGCAAATACTGACTGAAACGCCGCCTTCGCGAGCAAGCTCGCTCCCACAGGGATTTGTGTTTGCCGTGGATCTATCGGGTCAAACCGAGGCGTTCATGCCATTGGGCGATGGACTCTTCGGGGTAGACGTCGAACTGTTTGTCTTTGGTTTTAGCCTCGACTTCCACCCAGGGTGCTTTCGAACCGAGCATCAAATGCGTGTGCTCCGGCGGCACCGGCAATGCGGTGTCGATGGCCGAAGCGAACGGGTGGATCAGCTCTGGCCACTCCGGGCTGAACAGCCACAAGCCGCTGCCGCACAGTGAACAGAAATGCCGCTCGGCGCTGCTGCGATGGGCGCGTTTGTCGCCCTTGTCTTTGATCTTCGCGTGATAGACGCTTATGTGTTTACGCCCGCGCACCTTGAGGCTGGTCGCGTCGCCGCCGAGGTTGATCGCATAACCGCCGCCGCCCTGGGTCTTGCGGCAGATCGAGCAATAACAGCGTTGATAAGGATAAGGGTGGGCGCTGGTGAGGCTGAACGTGACCTCGCCGCAATGGCAGGAGCCTTCGAGATGCATGGGAGCTCTCCCGTTTTGAATGTGCGGTTGAGCCTAGAACATTCAGCGCGATGCAGGCCTGTGTGATTCGACGGGCGGGCGCAGCGTCTAGCCCCAGTGTCCCCGCAATCCCATGGGGCGAGACTTCGGAACCCGGCATGCAAGCGCTGTTGAACGAGATCCTTGACGCTGTCCGCCCGCTGATCGGGCAAGGCAAGGTAGCTGACTACATTCCCGCCCTCGGCACCGTGCCGGCCAACCAATTGGGCATCGCCGTGTACGGCAACGACGGCGAGATGTACTGCGCCGGTGACGCCGAGACGCCGTTCTCGGTGCAGAGTATTTCCAAGGTGTTCAGCCTGGTGCAGGCGATCGATCACTCCGGCGAAGCGATCTGGGAACGCCTCGGTCACGAGCCGTCCGGGCAGCCGTTCAACTCGCTGGTGCAGCTGGAGTTCGAGCGTGGTCGGCCGCGCAATCCCTTCATCAATGCTGGTGCGCTGGTGATCTGCGACATCAACCAGTCGCGCTTTGCCGCGCCGACCCTGTCGATGCGCGATTTCGTCCGGCGCCTGTCCGGCAATCCGCAGATCATGATCGACGGCAAAGTCGCCGACTCCGAATACCAACACCGTGCGCGCAATGCGGCGATGGCGTATCTGATGCAGTCGTTCGGCAATTTTCACAACGATGTTGAAGCGGTGCTGCGCAGCTATTTCAGCCATTGTGCGTTGCGCATGAACTGCATTGATCTGGCCCGGGCGTTCTGCTTTCTGGCCAACGATGGTTTCTGCAAACACAGCGGCGAACAGATCCTCACCCGGCGCCAGACCCAGCAGGTCAACTCGATCATGGCCACCAGCGGGCTGTATGACGAGGCGGGCAACTTCGCTTACCGCGTCGGTTTGCCAGGCAAGAGCGGCGTCGGTGGCGGGATTGTCGCGGTGGTGCCGGGGCAGTTCACGGTGTGCGTGTGGTCGCCGGAGCTGAATGCGGCGGGGAACTCACTGGCGGGGATGGCGGCGCTGGAGATGCTTAGTGCGCGGATTGGCTGGTCAGTGTTCTGACCCGATCACACAAACACCACAAAACCCTGTGGGAGCGTGCCTGCTCGCGAAGGCGTCCGGTCAGACAACATTAATGCTGAATGTGCCGGCCTCTTCGCGAGCAAGCTCGCTCCCACAGGGTTAGCGGTTGCTTTGGAGGATTGTGTTCCTATACATTTTCCGGCCGCTCCCTGCATGGTGAATCCGCTTCATGTCTCTTGCGCTCGAACGTCTAGTCGCTGGCACGCCGATCCCTTTCGCTGGTAACCGCGTCACCTTGGTCAGCCCCGAACTGGCCGCGCGCTTTCAGCCCGGTGACCACCTGCTGGTGGAGCAGGTCAGTGGCGAGCTGCTGCTGATCCCCGTGGCGGATCAGCAAGCGGCGTCCGTGGCGATCGAACGCGCGGCAGCGGCATTTACCGCGCTGTCGGCGGTGTCCGATGAGGCTATCAGCCAGTTTTTTGATCTGTTCGCGCAACGCCTGGAAACCCCTGAGTGCTGGGCGCACATCGCAACCGCCAACCTTGCTGACATCGAACGGGCCAAGGCACGCGGCCGCTCCACCACCCGACTGCTCGCCGATGAGCGCATGCGCGGCGACATGATTGCCGGCCTGCGCGCCTGGCGAGATGCCGCAGCTACGCGCGGCAAAGTCATCAGCAGCGTCGAGCACGACGGCTGGAAAGTCGAGCAAGTGGTCTCGCCGCTGGGCATCGTCGCATTTGTCTTTGAAGGTCGGCCGAACGTGTTTGCCGACGCCGCCGGTGTCTTGCGCACCGGCAACACTGCCGTTCTGCGTATTGGCAGCGATGCGTTAGGCACTGCGCAAGCCATCGTCACTCACGCACTGAACCCCGCGCTGGCCGATGCCGGTCTGCCCGCCGGTGCGGTGTCGTTGGTGGAAAGCGTCAATCATGCCGCCGGTTGGGCGATGTTTGCTGATCGACGCTTGTCGCTGGCGGTGGCGCGCGGCTCGGGTCGTGCGGTCAGTCAGTTAGGCAGCATTGCCCAGCAGGCCGGCACCGCGGTCAGCCTGCACGGCACGGGTGGTGCATGGTTGATCGCGGATCGTGCGGCCGATGCCAAACGCTTCGCCGCCGTGGTGCGCAACTCGCTGGACCGCAAAGTCTGCAACACGCTCAACGTGTGCCTGATCCAGCGTGATCGCGCGGCTGAGCTGGTGCCGTTGTTTCTCGATGCACTGCAACAGGCCGGTACTGCGCGTGGCCAGGGCTGCAAATTGCACATCGTTGAAGGCAGTGAAGGATGCTTGCCGAGTGAGTGGCAGAACACAACCGTCGAGGTTTATCGCGCCGAGGGTTATCAGACCGAAGCACTGGCTGAACCTTTGGCGGAGTCGGCGCTGGGCCGCGAATGGGAATGGGAAGAAACCCCGGAAGTCAGCCTGATGATCGTTGACGATCTGGATCAGGCGATTGCGCTCTTCAACCGTTACAGCCCGCAATTTACCGTGTCGTTGATCAGTGAAGATGCCGCCGTACAAGAGCGTTTTTACAACGCGGTGAATGCGCCGTTCGTGGGCAACGGCATTACCCGTTGGGTCGATGGGCAGTACGCGCTGAACAAGCCGGAACTGGGGCTTTCGAACTGGGAGAGCGGGCGCTTGTTTGCGCGCAGTGCGATTCTTTCCGGTGACGGTGTGTTTACTGTGCGCAGCCGGATGACGCAGATCGATCTCACAGTAAAACGCTGATCTGGCGGACAATGATCGTTCCCACGCTCCAGCGTGGGAACGCAGCCCGTGACGCTCCGCGTCACTGGACGCAGAGCGTCCCTTGAGGCATTCCCACGCAGAGCGTGGGAACTATCAGTTGCTCAGGCCGCGTGGGTGGTTTGTGCATGGATCGCGCAAGTCGCCGGTTGCTCGGCCAGCGGCACAAACGTGCGGCGGTCCGAGGCCAGAGCATCGATCGAACCGGTCTCGATGTCATACACCCAACCATGCAGATTCAGCAGGCCTTTCTCCTGAGCCAGACGCACGCTCGGGTGGGTCTGAATGTTCGCCAATTGCGCGATCACGTTCTCGCGCACCATCGAGCTCAACTTCGCCGCGTCATTGGCATGTGGCCGCGCTTCGTTAACCACTTTTGCCGACTCGGCATGCTGCAGCCAGCCGCTGACCGCAGGTAAGTGATCCATGCATTTGCACTTCGCGATCGCGGTCATCGCGCCGCAGTCAGAATGCCCGCAGATCACAATGTCGGTCACCCCGAGCACCGCCACCGCATATTCAACCGTCGCCGAAACCCCGCCCGGATGCGGACTGTAGGACGGCACGATATTGCCGGCGTTGCGGATCACGAACAGCTCGCCGGGTTCTTGTTGGGTCAGCAGTTCCGGCACGACACGGCTGTCGGAACAGGTGATGAACAAGGTGCCGGGCTGTTGCGTGGTCGCCAGGTGTTTGAACAATTCGGTGCGTTGCGGGAACGCTTCGCTCTGGAATTTCAGGAAGCCATCAATCAGGTTTTTCATGGTGTTGTCCTCTTAGTTCGAGCAACCGCTGCCGAATTCGCTGTATTGAAGAATGTGTTTGTCGCCGTGGCTGTCCAGATACGTCATCTCCACCGGCACCACGCCACACACATCGGCAACCGGGGTAATGCTCAGCACTTGGGCGATATCCAGTTGCATGCCGTAGCGGTAGGCGACCGCCTCGTCAGCGGCAAATGTCTGGACGGAAAAGCCGCCGAGCAGGGCCAGAATCAACAGAATTTTTTGCATGGGGCAGCCTCCAGATATGTTTGGTGACGGGTAGCCATTTGAGGTCGGTTGGCCCGCACGCGGGGTACGGGCCGATGTCGATCAGAACGGACGCAGGGGCAGGAACTTGCCGTCGAGGGTGACCACGGCGCGGGAGCCGCCTTCCGGGTCTTCGACTTTCTTGATGTCGAGTTTGAAGTTGATCGCGCTGATGATGCCGTCGCCGAACTGCTCGTGAACCAGGGCTTTGAGGGTGGTGCCGTAGATCTGGATCATCTCGTGGAAGCGGTAGATGGTCGGGTCTGTCGGCACACCGCTGAGGCTGCCACGCAGCGGGATGATCTGCATCGCCGCGACGTCTTCGGCGCTCAGCTCCAACTTGTCACCGACCACTTGGGCGGCGTTTTCCGGCAGCGGGTGTTGGCCGAGCAGGGCGGCGGTGACGTACGCCAGGCTCAGGCCGGTGCCGTCGGCAAGATCCTGCCACGACAGATCTTTGCGTGCCTTGGCGTCGAGAACGCGGGTGGTCAGGGCCAGGCTGGTGTCGTTGTAGGCGTGGGACTGTTGCATGGTGTCACTCCTTTCAGGGGTTGGCTTGCTGTGTGGGATTGATCTTCTGCCGATTGACCCATAGCGTCCAAGACCGATATACAATGCTTGGCATAAGCCCTTCCTATAGATGGTGTTCCCATGCTGCTGCGACATTTGCGTTATCTGCTGGCCGTCGCCGATCACGGCGGCTTCACCCGTGCCGCCGAGGCGTTGCATGTGTCGCAGCCGACCCTGTCGCAGCAGATTCGCCAACTGGAAGAAACCCTGGGGGTGAGCCTGTTTGATCGCACCTCGCGCACGGTCAAACCGACGGACGCCGGCGAGGCCTACATCGAATGCGCGCGGCGGGTGTTGGTGGAGCTGGAGGCGGGCAGGCGCGCATTGCATGACGTTAAGGATTTGTCTCGCGGGACGTTGCGTCTGGCGATGACACCGACGTTCATGGCTTATCTGGTCGGGCCGTTGGTGCGCGACTTTGCCGCGCGGTATCCGGGGATCCATTTGCAGATTTTCGAGCTGTCGATGGACGACATCGAGGCGGGGCTGGCGGATGACTCGCTGGATATTGCGATTGCGTTTACGCCGGTGCGTAACGTCGATATCGAGTGTATTCCGGCGTTTACCGAAACGCTGGGGATCATGGTTGGGCGTGAGCACCCGCTGTATGACAGCCACTCGGTGCTGACGCCGGAAGATATCGCGTCATTGGATTTCGCTTTGTTGGCGCCGGACTTCATTACGCGGATATCGGTGGATGAATATTTCCGGCAGCACGGGATTACGCCGCAGGTGCGGATCGAGGTGAATTCGGTGAGTACGTTGCTGGAAGTGGTGCGTCATTCGCCGATAGCAACCATGTTGCCGGAAGCGATTGCCACCGAGGATCGGGCGTTGCGCAGGTTGCGGGTCGAGAGTGATGCGCCGCAGCGTGGGGCGGCGTTGTTGCGGCGGCGCAATAATTATCACAGTGCGGCGGCGGTGGCGTTTGTGGAATTGGTGTTGGGCATGGGAAGCCCCTCACCCTAACCCTCCCGAAACGTCGGACCGCCCAGTGGGAGAGGGGACTGACCGAGGTGTTTGTGCGATTTACGCCGACCTGAGAAACCTGAGTCGAACTCAGGTTCTGAAAGCACCATAAATCGGCTCCCTCTCCCTAGGGAGAGGGGACTGACCGAGGTGTTTGTGCAATTTACGTCGACCTGAAAGTTTTGAGCCGAACTAAAATTTTGAGCGCAGCACAAATCGGCTCGCTCTCCCTCGGGAGAGGGCTGGGGTGAGGGGCTACAATTCCAGTCACGCCAAATCAATGCAAGCGAACAAAAAAAGGCCTGCTTCCTTTAAGGAAGCAGGCCTTTCAATTATTTAATGACTAACTCAGCAGAACCGATCAATCACCCGAACTTCATTCTTATTCTGCATCGAACCCCACGCCTGTTTCAGCGTTTGCAGAACATTCCCGATGAAGTCCTTGTCGGCCGCAGCCTTCTTGCCAACATAACCGTGGCCGCGACGGTACATCTTCAGGCGGGCCAGCAGGTTCTGATGGTTGCGGTCGAACTCGTCTTCGTCAGCATGGGTCGCCAGGCAGTCGATATGCACCTGACCCGACTTGCTGATCCACAGAATATGGCTGTCATGGCTGTCTTTTTGCGCAGCGAACATACGAGCCAGTTCTTCGATAGTAGGTTGATTGTTCAGATTCATGATATTGCCCCTTGACCAGTCTGGTGATCTTTCAAAGTTGATTCGCTAATACAGGTAGCCCATCGGTTAGTTGATCCCTGGCACCGAAACCAGGACGTCAGCGCTCGCCCGTGGAAAGTACGGGGTCGTGCATCTGTTGCATGTAGTCGTGTTGAATAACTGCTACGCAATAGCGTCACAACGAGGAGAAGCAGCGAAAACCGGGAGGCTCCTTGACGACATTTACCGTGTCGACCACAAGCGTCTTGAGAATTTTCGCCAGCGCTTCTCGTCCTTGTACTGGACGTTCAGGCCAGGTCAGCTTCTTCAATCTGCCTTGTGGGCAGCGTGTATCCGGAAAAAACAACTCGGCGGTCAGACGAGTTTGCTCAAGCGTGTTACCGATGTTCCCGATCGGAGAACGTCTTCATCATGCAAAAGCAAAACGATGCCGTCAACGGTTTTGTAGTGATTATTTTTGCTCACTACATATTGTCGGACAAAGCTGTTTTGGAATGAGAAAGAATCCGTTCAGGCAACGGAAAAAGGCGTGCGCAGCACATAGAAGGTGCATGGATAACCGTCTACTTTGCGCTGCTCCAGGGTGAAGTGGCCGTCGCTCAATAACGGAATCAGTCTGGCCCAGAAGCGCTGGGCCGGCAGGTTGGCGTCGATGTGGAAAATCTGCCATTGACCGGGGATCTGGTTCAAGAGGGCAGAGACGACAAACTGCGCGACGCCTTGGCCACGAAAGCGGCGGGTGATGAAGAAATAGCCAATGTTGTGTTCGGTACCGGCGACATGGGTTTCGTCATCGACGGTCACAAACCCGGCCAGTTCGCCGTCGACGCGAATCAGGAACGGTCGGGTGGCCGGATGGCGCCAGTAGTCGATTTTTGGCTGGATGGAGAAGAAACCATGATCAGCGAGCTTCAGCGGCAGCCATTCGCTGAAGTCGTACATGTAGAACTGCATGAGGTTTTCGATGATCTCCAGCTCATCGCGCTGAGCAGGGTGCAGTTCGATATTGGCCATGCGCCGGGATCCTGAAAGTGATGAGCCTTGCAGAAACACTAGCGGGTTTTATTTGCTCGCCGGTTTCGCCGTGCGTTTGGTGGTGCCTGCGGATTTGTTGCGGGTCGATTTGCGTTTCTTTTTCCACGGTGCCGAGGCTTTGCCGGCAGGGGGCGGGCCGCTGATGGTCAGGCTGAGGCTGGAGCAGCGCGTCACCTGTTTGCTCATCCACGCCGCTTGTTTGGTGACGAATTCTTCCAGGCTCATTTCGCCACTTTGCACCATGTCCAGTGCCTGCTCCCAGATCGCCGTGGTGCCGGGGTCGGCAATCGCGCGCGGCACCGCATCGATCAGGCTGAACGCGGCCGGGGTGGCGGCGAGGGCCTTGCCGTTTTTTACCAGATAGCCACGGTCAATCAAACCCTGAATGATCGACGCGCGGGTGGCTTCGGTGCCGATACCGGTGGTGTCCTTGAGTTTCTGTTTGAGCAGCGGATCCTCGACCAGTTTGGCGACGTTCTTCATCGCCTTGATCAGGTCACCTTCGGTGTAGGGCTTGGGCGGTTGCGTCCACAGGTCCTTGAGTTTCACCGACGCGATGGCGCATTCGACACCTTGGCTCAGGACCGGCAAGGTTTGTGGCGCAGGTGCCTCGCGGCCCTTGGCCGGCGCCAGAGCCTCGGGCAATGCGCGTTTCCAGCCCGGTTCAATGATCTGCTTGCCGACCGTGCGCAACGCCTCACCGGCGCAATCGAAATCGGCTTGGGTGCGATCGTATTCGTGATTGGGCAGAAACTGCGCCAGATAGCGTGCACGGATCAGCGTGTACACCGAGCGATGCTTGCCGCTCAGGCGTTCAAGATTCTTCGCAGCAGCGGTAGGGATAATGCCGTGGTGAGCGCTGACCTTGGCGTCGTTCCAGGCTCTGGATTTACGTTGCGGCTCCAGAAAACCGTTGAGCGCTTCAAGGCCCGGATCTGCCTGCCGCAATGCCGCAAGAATCCCCGGTGCCTCGCTGTGCTGGCTCAGCGGCAAGTAGCCGCAATCACTGCGCGGGTAAGTGATGACCTTGTAGGTTTCATAGAGCGCTTGGGCAATGTCGAGGGTTTCCTGCGCGCCGAGGCCAAGTTTCTTCGAGCAGACTTCCTGCAAGGTGCCGAGATCGAAGGGCAGGGGCGCCACTTCACGCATGCGCTCGGTTTTCAGCTTGACCACCCGGGCACTGGCAGCGCCGTTGATGGCGGCCGCTGCTTGCTGGGCCAACGCCTGATTCAGGCAGCGATCCTGATCGTCACAGGCATCCGACGGCGCACGCCACTGCGCGGTAAACGGGATGCCGTTGTGCAGCAGATCGACATCGATCGCCCAGAACGGCACCGGCACGAAATCGGCGATGCTGCGGTCGCGATCGACCACCAGCCGCAAGGTCGGCGTCTGAACCCGGCCTACCGGCAACACACCTTGATAACCCGATTGTCGCCCGAGCAGTGTGAACAGCCGGCTCATGTTCATGCCGATCAGCCAGTCCGCCCGCGAGCGGCCCAGCGCCGAGTGATACAGGCTGAACGTCTCGGCACCCGGTTTCAGTGCGGCAAGGGCTTTGCGGATCGAAGCTTCGTCCAGCGCCGACAGCCACAAGCGGCGGATCGGCCCGCGATAACGACAGTGCTCAACCAGTTCCCGGGCGATCATTTCGCCCTCACGGTCGGCGTCGGTGGCGATGATCAGCTCGCTGGCCTCGCCGAGCAGGCGTTTGACCGCTTTGTACTGGCTTGCAGTACGCGGCTTGACGGTCATTTTCCACTTGTCCGGGATGATCGGCAGATCGGCCAGCACCCAGCGCTTGTAGCGGGCGTCATAGGCATCCGGCGGGGCGGTTTCGAGCAAATGGCCAATGCACCAGGTCACCGTGACGTCCGTTCCCAGCCAGCAGCCGTCGCCGCGACGCCTGGCGCCGAGCACGGCCGCAATATCTTTGGCCTGGGAGGGTTTTTCACAGAGGTACAGCCGCATAACCACCATCGTCGATCAAGGTCGGAACAGGTGCACAGAATGGCCGGACTTGGCGTCAGGGGCAACTTTTATCTGTATGGATATACAGATAAAAAGCATTGCAGCGGGTGACGGGCAATACAGGGACGCGGGCAGGGCTATCGAGAAATTGATTGGCGCCCGGTTGGCGCGTGTGTCAGGTTTTTCGCCGATTCAAAACACGCGAGTGACAGGACGATCTCGCCAGAAGATCGCCGTGGTCTGTCGACACTGACTACTCAGAAACAAGGAAGTCCATCATGGCTCAAGCCAAATCGAAAACCAGCAGCGCCTTCGACGAAATCGATACCTTCAGCAACCTGTATGACCGTGGCGTCGGGCTGGTCAACGGCAAACCCTCATTCACCGCCGACCAGGCCGCTGACGAAATCCTGCGCAAAGGCCTGTCGTGGGGCGACAAGAACGCTGACGGCAAGATCGACCTCAGTTACACCTTCCTGACCGAGAAACCGGCGAACTACAACGTCAAACTGGGCAACTTCAGCGAGTTCAGCGCCCAGCAAAAGGCCCAGGCCGTGCTGGCCATGCAATCCTGGGCTGATGTCGCCAACGTCACCTTCACTGAAGGCAAGGGCGGCGATGGCCACATGACCTTCGGTAACTACGATGTCAGCACCGGTGGCGCTGCGTTCGCTTACCTGCCGAGCGGCGGCAGCTATGACGGCCAGTCGTGGTACTTGATCAATGATCAATATCAGGTCAACAAAACCCCGGACACCAACAACTACGGGCGCCAGACCCTGACCCATGAGATCGGTCATACGCTCGGCTTGTCGCACCCGGGCGCGTACAACGCTGGTAATGGCAACCCGACCTACAACGACGCCAAGTACGCCGAAGACACTCGCGGCTATAGCCTGATGAGCTACTGGAGCGAAGCCAACACCGATCAGAACTTCAGCAAAGACGGCAGCGGCGCGTACGCCTCAGCACCGTTGCTGGACGATATCGTCGCGGTGCAAAAGCTGTATGGCGCCAACTACGCGACCCGCGCCGATGACACCACCTACGGTTTCAACTCCAATGCCGAGCGCGATTTCTACAGCGCTTCTTCGGCGTCGTCGAAAGTGGTGTTCTCGGTGTGGGATGGCGGCGGTAATGACACCCTAGATTTCTCCGGCTTCAGCCAGAACCAGAAGATTAACCTCAATGAAGGCTCGTTCTCCGATGTTGGTGGTCTGGTCGGTAACGTGTCCATCGCTTATGGCGTGACCGTGGAAAACGCCATCGGCGGTTCAGGCGATGACCTGTTGATCGGCAACGCCGTTGCCAATGAACTGGCCGGCGGGGCCGGTAATGACATCCTCTACGGTGGTGGCGGTGGCGATACTTTGTGGGGCGGTGCAGGTGCAGACACTTTCGTGTTCGGTGCTGCCAGTGATTCGACCATGACCGCGCCGGACTGGATCATGGATTTCACCAGCGGCCTGGACAAGATCGATCTGTCGGGGATCGCCGGTTTCGCCACGGGCGCGGCGTCGCTGAACTTTGTCAGCGGCTTCACCGGGCATGCGGGCGATGCGATCCTGACTTACTTCGCGCAGACCAATCAGACCAGCCTGATGGTTGACCTGACGGGGCAGGGGGCGGTGGACTTTGCCGTGGGTGTGGTGGGGCAAGCGGTGGCGACTGATATCGTTGCGTGATGCCTGAATAGCGGCCCTCACCCTAACCCTCTCCCCGAGGGAGAGGGGACTGACCGGGTTGTCTGGCGAAATCCATCGACCTGAAAAGTCGAGTCGATTATGGATTCAGAGCCAATCGTTCAAGTCGGTGAATCTCGCCAATATCCCCCAATTGGTTCCCTCTCCCAGAGGTAGACGGGACCGATTGGGGATGCTACAGAAGTACATCGACCTGATAGCGCTTTGCCGAATCCAAAATCGAAGCAGGACTTTCAGGTCGATGTAGAACGAAAGACACCACCGTAGGCTCCCTCTCCCTCCGGGAGAGGGCTAGGGTGAGGGGCTTTTGAAGTTGATTGGCCGTTCGGCTATAAAACCACCCCAACCAGAACCAATGCGCTATACCTGAACCGGTCTCTTCGCCGTATTCAGGAGAACCCCATGAAATCCTCCGGCCCCAGTCCCGTCATTGCCCTCGAACAACTTCCCGGCTGCCTGATAGTTAAATTCCACGGCATCCAGGTCGCCGCGTCCTCCCACGTACTGATCCTCAACGAAGCCAATTACCCGCCCGTCTATTACATCCCTCGCGAAGACATCGACGAAAAGTATTTCGCCCGCACCGATCACACCAGTTATTGCCCGTACAAGGGCGACGCCAATTACTTCAGCTTGCAGGTGCCGGGACATGAGGGGGCGAACGCAGTGTGGACTTACGAAAATCCGAAAGTGTCAGTGGCACCGATCCGTGATTACGTGGCGTTTTATCCGGATCAGGTGAAGTTTGAGGTGATCAAGGCGGAGTGAGTGGTACAGGCCCTCAGTGGAGGGCCGCACATTCAGTTCAAACCGTCATCAGCAACAGAGCGACCATCGGGTAGTAGCGATTGTCGTGGCTACGGGTTTTTTGGGCTTGTGAAGGTGTCACCCATGCCAAAGCCTGAAAGTCCAACTTGAGCAACTCTTGCTGAAAGGCTTCGATCTGTTCGTCACTGGCCTCTGCACTTACCGAATAAGGTGCAACGAACACCGCGCCCAAACGCGGATCGTGGTAATCGACTCGCTTTGCGTCGCCTTTCGCTTGATCACGTCTGGCAGCGATATGATTTTTGGCTTTTTCCTGTCCGTTGATATCTACGTAAGCCACTTTTGCTTCTATGCAAAACCCAACCTGCTCATTGGCAATGTACAAATCATTGCGACCGATCGAGGCTGCCTGCTCACTTGCCTCTGTCGCGATTTTGCTGATCTGGTATTCCTCGATGGCTGTCCAGTCGGCTTTCCAGGCAGCGCCAGCGAGAATGCTGACGTTCGCCTGCTCGTTGTACCAGTAAGGCAGATCATCGCCATCCCAGACGTCAATGTAGCGTAGGGTGCAGGCTATCCAGCTTTTTAAAACCGGTTCGAGCGGCTGCAGGGTCGGGCAGGTAATGCATACATATTGATCGTTCATCGAGATGATGATCCTTGTCATTTGACGACGTTAATGAATTGGAGGCTTGATGCCTGCAATGGATGGCCACTGATACGCCATTACTTCAGCAGAGGCAAATTCCAGGCGGCAAAAAGCCGCTTCAGGGCCAGCCTGAAGCGGCTTTGTTAACGCATCAGTTCTTGTCGAGATCGATATTCTTCGTCTCACGCAAACAGATCATCCCCACCACCAGGCTCACCCCGGTAATCAGCACCGGATACCACAGCCCATAAAAGATGTCCCCGGTGTACACCACCAGCGCAAACGACACCGTCGGCAGGAACCCGCCAAACCAGCCGTTGCCGATGTGGTACGGCAGCGACATCGAGGTGTAGCGAATGCGCGTCGGGAACAGTTCGACCATCAGCGCCGCCAACGGGCCGTAGCACATGGCCGAGATGATGATCAGCGCCACGATCAGGGCAACGATCATCGGTTTGTTGATTTGCTGCAGATCGGCCTGTTGCGGGTAGCCGGCCAGAGTGATCGCGCCACGCAGGGCGGCTTCATCGAAGCCATCGAGTTTGACGTCGCCGACGCTCACTTGCACGGCGCTGCCAGCCGGGGCGGCGGCGCTGGAGTAGGGCAGGCCTTGCTTGACCAGGAAGGTTTTGACCTTGTCGCACGGGCTGTCGAATTTGGCTTTGCCCACTGGGTCGAACTGGAAGGTGCAGGTCGCCGGATCTGCCAGCACGGTGATCGGCGCCTGACGGCTGGCCTGATCGATCGCCGGGTTCGCATAGTGCGCCAGCGATTTGAAGATCGGGAAGTACAGCGCCGTGGCCAGTAACAGGCCCAGCATCAGCACCGGTTTACGCCCGACCTTGTCCGATAGCCAGCCGAAAAAGATGAAGAACGGTGCGCCGATCACCACGCTGATGATCAGCAAGGTGTTGGCCACCGCCGGGTCCATTTTCAGGAACTGGGTGAGGAAGAACAGCACGTAGAACTGCGCCGCGTAGAAGGTCACCGCTTGCCCGGCGTTGATGCTGAACAGGGCGATCAGCACGACTTTGAGGTTTTCCCATTTGCCGAAGGATTCGCGGATCGGCGCTTTCGAGGTTTTGCCTTCCTCTTTCATTTTCAGGTACGCCGGCGACTCGTGCAGGCTCAGGCGGATCCAGGTGGAAATGCCCAGCAGCACGATCGACAGCAGGAACGGAATGCGCCAGCCCCAGACTTCAAACTGATCGCCAGTGAAGTAGCGGCAACCGAGCACCACCAATAGCGACAGCAGCAAGCCGAGGGTCGCGGTCGACTGAATCCAACTGGTATGGAAGCCGCGTTTGCCAATCGGCGCATGCTCCGCCACATAGGTGGCCGCGCCGCCGTATTCACCGCCCAGCGCCAGGCCCTGAAGCATGCGCAGCACCACCAGAATGATCGGCGCGGCGATGCCGATGCTGGCGTAGGTCGGCAGCAGGCCGACGCAGAACGTCGCCACGCCCATCAGAATGATCGTCGCGAGAAAGGTGTATTTGCGCCCGATCATGTCCCCCAACCGACCGAACACCAGCGCCCCGAACGGCCGCACGATAAAGCCAGCGGCGAAGGCCATCAGCGCAAAGATGAACGCCGTGGTGTCGTTGACCCCGGCGAAAAACTGCTTGCTGATCACCGCCGCGAGGGCGCCGTAGAGGAAGAAGTCATACCACTCGAACACCGTCCCCAGTGATGAGGCGAAGATGACTTTGCGTGTATCCGGGCTGGTCTCCGCGCCGCGCACGGCGTCCAGCGGCTGAACGTGTTCTGACATATCGGTATCCCTCACAGTGATTGTTTTTGTTGTTCCACTGGTGTTGCGTGTCCGGGTGATGCCTTGAATCAAACGCGGCCCCTTGTAGGAGCTGCCGCAGGCTGCGATCTTTTGATCTTGCTTTTGATCTGGAAAATCCAAAGTCAAAAGATCGCAGCCTTCGGCAGCTCCTACAGGGTTTGGGCCAGCTCCAATTTCGGGGTGCTGCTCCTGGTGTTGGGGTTGAGGATCAGTTGTGCAGCCTTCTCGGCAATCATCAGCGTAGGCGAACAGGTGTTGCCCGAGGTGATGCGCGGCATGATCGACGCATCAGCGATGCGTAAACCTGGCACGCCGTGTACGCGCAGCTGTGCGTCGACCACCGCCTCAGCGTCATTGCCCATGCGGCAGGTGCCGGCCGGGTGGAAAATTGTCGTGCCGATTTTCGCTGCTGCTTCTTGTAACTCTTCCTCACTTTCCAGGTTGGCGCCGGGCAGATACTCCACCGGTTTGAACGCGCGCAGGGCAGGGGCGCTGACGATGCGGCGGGTCAGGCGAATCGCATCCGCCGCGACGCGCAGATCCTCGGGATGACTGAGATAGTTGGGCTGAATCAGCGGCGCTTCCTGTGGATCCGCCGAACGAATGTCGATGCGACCACGACTCTGCGGACGCAGATCGCACACCGAAGCGGTAAACGCCGGGAAGCTGTGCAGCGGCTCGCCAAAACGCTCCAGCGACAGAGGTTGCACGTGATATTCCAGGTTCGCCGAGGTCTGCTCCGGCCCCGAACGCGCAAACGCGCCCAACTGACTCGGCGCCATCGACAGCGGCCCGCTGCGGTCATACAAATAACGCAGGCCCATGCCCATCTTGCCCCACACGCTGCCGGCGATCTGGTTCAGCGTACGGGCATTTTCCAGCTTGTAGATCAGGCGCAGTTGCAGGTGATCCTGCAGGTTGCCGCCGACGCCCGGCAGCTCATGAATCACACCGATGCCCAAGCGTTCGAGCAATGGCCGCGGACCAATCCCGGAGCGCTGCAGAATGCTTGGTGATCCAACCGCGCCAGCGCACAGGACGATCTCTTTGCGCGCCTTGAATTGCTTGGTCTGACCTTCATGACGCGCGCTGACTTTTGAAGCGCGACCGCCCTCCAGCAACACCCGATCCACCTCAACCCCGGTCAGTACCGTCAGATTCGTCCGGTCACGCACCGGTTTCAAAAACGCCTTCGCCGCGTTCCAGCGCACCCCGGCTTTCTGATTGACCTGGAAGTAACCGCAACCCTCGTTGTCGCCCTGATTGAAGTCATCAATGCTGGCGATGCCACTCTGCTCGGCGGCACTGCGAAAGGCATCCAGAATCGGCCAGGACAGACGCTGTTGTTCGACCCGCCATTCACCCTTGGCGCCGTGAAATTCAGCCGCACCGGCAAAATGGTTTTCGCTTTGTTTGAACAGCGGCAGCACGTCATTCCACGCCCAGCCCGGATTGTCCTCGGCCGCCCAGCCATCGTAGTCGTTAGCCTGGCCACGCATGTAGATCATGCCGTTGATGGACGAACAACCGCCCAACACTTTGCCGCGCGGATAACTCAGCGCGCGGCCGTTGAGGCCTGGTTGTTCTTCGGTCTTGAAGCACCAGTCGGTGCGCGGGTTACCGATGCAGAACAGGTAACCGACAGGAATGTGAATCCACGCATAGTTGTCGCGCCCGCCGGCTTCGAGCAACAGCACGCGCTGCTGCGGATCCGCCGACAGTCGATTGGCCAGCAAGCACCCGGCAGGGCCGGCGCCAACCACGATGTAGTCGTATTCATCGAGGGAAGTCTGCATTCCCTGACCTCGCTTTTTGTTTTTATTGTCGGACACTCTAGTTGTTAGCTTTCGTCAAAAGAATGTTAGTTTTTGCGCAGCCGCTGTGCGTTTTCAAACAGCCTGGATAGACCATAGCCGACAAGGACACGCCATGTTCGACTGGAACGACCTGCGGTTTTTTCTCGAACTGCAACGCAGCGGCCGCCTGCTCACCGCCGCCCGCCGTCTCAACACCACCCACGCCACCGTCGCCCGCCATATCGAAGCCATCGAAAAAAGCCTCGGCACCGCGCTGTTTGTCCAGCATGCGCAAGGCTACGAAATGACCCCGGCGGGGGAGGCGTTGCTTAAGCATGCTGAGGCGATGGAAAACGTGGCGTTGCTGGCCCAGGAAGAGATCACCCAATCCACCGCGCCGCTGGGCAAGATTCGTGTCGGCGTCACCGAAGGGCTGGGCATCAAGTTTCTCGCCAGCCGCATGATCGGCTTGTTCGAGCGCTATCCGGGATTGGAAGTGGAACTGGTCGCCGTGCCGCGCTTTGTCAGCATCCTCAACCGAGAAGCGGAAATCAGCATTCATCTCGAGCGCCCGGCGGCGGACATGCTCGTCACGCGCAAACTCACCGACTATCGACTCGCGTTGTACGCCAGCCAACGCTATCTCGATAAAGCCCCGCCATTGCAAAGCCGCGAAGACCTCGGGCGGCATGCGTGGATCGGTTATGTGTATGATTTGCTGTTCAGCCAGGAACTGATGTTTCTCAATAGTTTCTGCCGCAGCCCTCGGGTTGTGTTCCATAGCACCAGCGTCATTGCTCAGCAGGAAGCGGCGCGGTCGGGATTGGGCATTGCGGTGTTGCCTTGCTACATGGCCGAGTCGGATCCCGATCTGGTGCCGTTGCTGCCGGATGAAAGCATCGAGCGCAGTTACTGGATCAGCACGCGGCGCGAGTTGCACAAGTCGGTGCGGCTGCGGGTGGTCTGGGATTATGTGGTGGGGTTGTGTGAGGCGGAGCAGGGGTTGCTGCGCGGCCAGACCTGCCAACCGTAGATCCCTTGTAGGAGTGGCACATTCGGGATTGATTGAAATACGGATATCCGTGCGTTACATGGCCGGCTGCAAATGCTGACCTAATCACATAGGATATCGGCGCATCACCGTGTCACGAGCAAACTCAAGGAAGTGTTGGTTATGAAATTCAAGGAATGGGTGGATTTGACGGCGTTGTACAAGCGCAGCCGCCGACAGCCTAACAAATTGCTGTTCACATGGAAGAATGCGCGCCGGTTATGGCCGATGTGGACGTCCGCTGCGACCACGTTGCCGCTCATTGCTTTGTCCGCTCTCGGTATCAAATACCCGATATTCGTTCCGATCTCTTATGTCTGTCTTGCCGTGTGGGCGGGCGGACTGTTCTTCACTCGACTCAATGCCATTCGCAGGGTTTATCCAACGCAGTTCGCGGAACATGCCATTGACCAGCAACCCTGGGTCGAGCAAGAGAACATTCTTTGCTACGCGTTCTTTTTGCAGATTGTGAAGGATGACGGCTACACAGCCGCCAAACTGCGGGAGCTGTCGGCTTATTCCGACCTGACCGTCGCGCCGGCCAAACCTGCTCTTTCACAAAATCTGGGCTTCGTTTCGCTATTTGCTCTGATGGTCGGGCTGTCCACTGAACTGATCAAAGCGACGTCATTTTTTCTAGGAGGGAAGGGTGCTGTCATCCTCATTCTGGTCGCCGCGGTTTCGTTTATTTACTGGATTGTCTGGGATGGCATTCAAAGCACGCCCTACCAAAGACTGCGGATAAAACGCTATGTTGATCTGGCCGCCTATGATCTGGAAGAAGCGGTTCAGGATGTTCGAGAATTGAATCCGGTGGAGTCTTCGCCGGTTTTATCGATGAGCAAGCAAACGGAGCCAACAGCATGAGCGAAGACAACAAAGTAAAAGGCCCAGCCTCCTACTTCCCCTCCATTGAAAAGAAGTACGGCCAGCCCATCGATCACTGGCTAAACCTGCTTGCCGGCATTACCGACAAGAAACACATGGAACTGGTTGCCATGCTTAAAGACGAGCACGGCATGGGCCACGGCCATGCCAACGCCCTGGTTGCGCATCATCTGGCGGGTAAAAAGTGAGGGCAGGGCAGCGATGAATTTCTCCCACCGGCCAGTGACGGCGGACGACGTCAACACCCTCTGCAGCTTTCCCCAAGGTGAACAAGAACTGTTCTTCATGTTCCCGAAAGCCAACTTCCCGCTGACGGAAGAACAGATGCACAGCGCAATCAGCCAACGCTTCGACTCCACGGCTTTTCTGGCCAACGGCGAGTTCGTCGGCTTCGCCAATTTCTACCGCGCTGAGCACGATGGCATCTGCTCCATCGGCAACGTCATCGTCGCGCCATACGCTCGTGGCCAGGGTGTTGCGCGGTACATCGTCGAGACCATGACCGCGCTGGGCTTCGAAAAATACCAGGCCAAGGAAGTGCAACTGTCTTGCTTCAATGAAAACACCGCAGGCCTGCTGCTCTACCCGAAACTTGGTTTCGTGCCGTACTCCATCGAAGAGCGCCCGGCACCGGGTGGCAAACGTTCAGCGCTGATCAACATGACGCGCAGCAGAGGCGCAGCGAATGCCACTCACCTTCCATAAGATGCACGCCAACGGCGATGACTTCGTCGTGATCGACTCACGCAACATTGCCAACCCCATCACCGGCCAACTCGCCCGGCGTCTGGGTGATCGCCATCGCGGCATCGGTTTCAACCAGCTCGCCGTGGTCCTTGATTGCGCAGACGCCGATGCGCGCGTGGAGTTCTGGAACGCCGATGGCTCAGCGCTCGACGTGTGCGGCAGCGCCACCCGTGGCGTGGCGGACAGGTTGATGCGCGAAGCCAGCCGAACATCGATCACCCTGCGCACAAACCGTGGCTTGCTCACCTGCGAACGCACGCCCAGCGGATTGATCGCCGTCGACATGGGCGAACCGTTGTTCGACTGGCAAGACATCCCTCTGGCGCAAGAACACGACACGCTTTTTCTACCGCTCGCCGGCGCCCCAACCGCCTGCAACATGGGCAATCCGCACTGCACCTATTTCGTCGACGACCTCAGCACCGTCGACATCACCGCCCTCGGCCCGAGTCTAGAAATCCACCCATTGTTTCCGCACAAAACCAACGTCCACTTCGTGCAGATCATCGACCGCCAACACATCCGCCTGCGCATCTGGGAGCGCAACGGTGCCATCCCGCTCGGCTCCGGCTCATGCTCATGTGGCGCGGCCGTCAACGGCATCCGCCGAGGCCTGCTCGACCACACCGTCAACGTCGAATGCGACGGCGGCCCCGTCACCGTCCACTGGAATGGCTCAGGCTCCGTAACCCTGAGCGGCCCGGTGGAAGCCACTTTCTCCGGCACCCTCCCAGACACCCAACTCGACCTCAAGTGACCACGATCCCCCTGTAGGAGTGAGCCTGCTCGCGATAGCGCCAGCCCAGCCACCGCAAATCCCAATCCAACCACATAACCCTGTGGGAGCTAGCCTGCTAGCGAAGACGCCAGCCCAGTCACCGCAAACCCCAAACCCACCACATATCCCCTGTGGGAGCGAGCTTGCTCGCGAAGACACCCACCCAGTCACCCCATCAACCACTGACCGAAATAAACAGTAAAAACCACCACTGTTTAAACGAAGCCTCAAGTAACCACCGAAACCCTACAACGCCTTGCGCCGTTACCTACGACTAAGCCAGAATCCGCCGGCTTGTGCGTCTAGGGCGCGGGTTCTATCGTCTGTCGGTCGCTGAAAAACAGTGATCGGGTTTGGTAGCCCTGAGTTTTCGTAGATTGCATAAGCATCATCATTCGCAGTGTCTGTTCGACACGGCTTTTATGGTGGTCATGCACAGGGCGTCTTCGGGCGCGCCGGTTTTCTACGTCCCGGTCTACCAACCTGCGCATGGCCGCCACCCTCGTTTGGTAGCGAGAGTGATGGCTCCTTTTTTTGACGTAGGAGCTTCATCAATGATCAAACCAACACCCAACCCACCCGAAACCGACCCAACATCCCCCTACGAATCCCCCGATTCCAAGCGATTCCACGAAGCCGCCGAACGCGCCCTCGACCACTACCTCAAACCCGCCAGCCAAATCATGGCCAGCACCCAACAACCCGAACGCATGTACCTCGCCAACCCGAAGTACAACAGCGAATCCCTGCTCGCCAACGCCAGCGAAACCCTCGGCTCCGCCAGCGAAATGCTCCTCAACTTCGCCGCCATGCTCGACACCCCGCACCGCAAAACCGCACTGGGCATCGCCCAGGTGGTGATGCTCGGCGAAATCGCCGTCAACCAAGCGCTGGATAACGTCGAAATCGCTAGCTAACCAATCCCACCCCGACGAGGGGAAACCCTCGTCGAACCCCGTTGTCACACCCTGGCTGGCACACGGCCACGGCTTGCGCCCCCCAGCCTCGGCTGTCACCCTTCGAACCGTTCTCAAGGATCAGAACCAGGAATCACGGATGAGTGGCTACGTACCCAACCCCCCGAAAAATTTTCGTTACGAAGAAGCCAAACCCGTCGATATTCACGCCCAGCGTTGGGCGGAATATGAGAAACACGGGAAAGAACCTGCGCGCGAACCTGAGAAAATCGGGATTGCGTTGAGGATTGGGGTTTTCTTTGATGGCACTGGGAATAATGCGAATAACACGGCGGCTGGATTGCTGTGTGGGGCGCAGCATCCCATTGCGCCGGAAGATATTCCGGCTAGTTGCCAGCCTTACATGAGCGATCCGGATAGCAGTTACGCTAACGACATCAGCAACGTGAAAAAGCTGAGCGAACTGTATGAGGCACCGCGACTCGCTGAGGGAGAGGGACCACGAAAGAAAGCTTTCGGTATGGTCTACGTCGAAGGCATAGGTACCCGTTCAGGTGAGGAAGACAGTAAATTCGGCGCCGGTACAGGACGTGGCGAAACCGGTGTTGCCGGGCGCGTCCAATCTTCTTTCACGTTGATCGAACAGCGTATCACTGAGGTATTGGATAAAAATCCCGGTAGTGAAATTGCTTCGTTGACCTTCGACACGTTTGGCTTCAGTCGCGGTGCGGCAGCCGCCAGGCATTTCGCCAATGAGATCGTGCGTGGCAAACAAGGCCCTTTAGGCGAGATTCTTCGCAGCAAATCAGATGTCCTCAGTCCGACCTTTGTCGATCAATACAACGGCGACATCAATGTGGGCTTCATTGGTTTGTTCGACACTGTGCCGTCGATTGCTGGATGGTCCAATTTGGGCAATATCAAAAGTGCAGTCGCAACAGGGATCAAACTCTACCTCGACCGACGTTACTTCACCGACGTTGTGCAGTTGGCGGCGCGGGATGAGTGCCGGGCTAACTTTGCTCTCAATCGCGTAGCGATGGATCATCCGGAAATTGTCTTGCCGGGTGTGCATTCCGATGTGGGTGGAGGTTACCTGGAGGACGCTGAAGAATGTGTGCTCATTAGCCCAATGCAAACGCTAGAAGTCGGCAACTACGTGGATGTCACCACCACATCGATCTACCAGGATGCGGTCAATGTGAGAAATCAGTGGTTAGCCAACGGCTGGCCTTCCGAAATGCTGGAAGTCGTTACACCACCTCCTTTACTGATGCCGATCAGTCCTCAGGATCGACTGAGTCCTCGAGTCAAACGAGTCTACGCCGCCGTTCAACTCAAGCGTCCGGTGAGTGGGTTACTGTCGAGAGTGAGCCTGCGCGTGATGCATCAACTCGCCAAAGCCAAGGGCGTTCGCTTCGAAGACATTCCCGAGACGCCAGACTTCGCCGTTGCTGAAGAACTTCAGCCCATGTGTGATCGTTTTGTCTCCGGCGACTACAGCACCACGCCAGAGGAGGAGCAAATGCTCAAACTCAAGTACATTCACACGTCCGCCAATTGGAATCATCCGCTTGGCAGGAGAGACGGAAGTGGCATCAGAGCTGTTTACATCAACGCCCCCACGGAAGATGCAATCCGAGTAAAGCACCCACACGTACCTGACTGGACGCTTTGGTAATGAAGTTATTTACAGCACTGCTGTGCATGCTGTTTGTGGTCGGTTGTGAAGCCGATCCGCTTTCAGCAAAAAACGACCCTAAATCCCCATGGTGGGAACTCGGTTTTACTGAACCCAACTACATGAAGGTCTGGGTTGAAGACACTGCAGTGGAAGACATAAAGGGCAAGACGTTTCTGCGCACGGGTGGCGGTTCAGCATCGGGCGGGTACCCAGAGGATGGTACTGAGTCGGCCCGAGGATGGGACGGAGTGGGCGCGTCCGCAAAAGCGGTGGTTGGCGCCGATCTCCCAAAACGAATTTTCGTTCGCTGGCAGTCCATCGTAGAGCCTCAGACCTATCGTGCATGGGTGGACATACCCGAAGAAGCCAGACAATTGATGCTGACCTCGGTCAACCAGCGCTGTGCGAAAACCCCAGACCAAAAAGCTACCTACATATCTTCGGTTTATCTGGGATTGGCTCCCGGAGGTGTCGTACAAGTTTGGGTTAGAGACTCCTGCCACCATCCAATCAAAGTGGCTAATGCTCACGCTGAAATCGAACCGCTAGGACCAAGTCAGGGGAAAACCCAAGGACGATATGCATATCCCATCAGTGAAAAGTCCAAGCGATATATCGAAAAATTCGGTATCCCTTACGGGAGTTGGTAAGCGGTAAACCAATGAAGCAATGCATTGTGGCGGTATGTGTGTTGTTCCTGAGCGGCTGCCAGTCTGCCTATCCTCTATCCGGAAAAAACGACCCGAAATCCGATTCATGGGAGCTTGCGTTCACCGAACCCTATTACATGAAAGTTTGGGTTGAGGACAGCGCCGTTGAAGACATAAACGGCAAGCTATTCACGCGCACAGGAGGAGGGACGGCCGCTGGCGGGGAGCCAGAAAACGGCAAAGAGTCCGCGCGCGGTTGGCATGCGGTAGGTGCGGCTGCGACACCAGTGATTGGCGCTGGCTTGCCCAAACGCATTTACGTGCGCTGGCAATCCATTGTTGAGCCGCAGACCTATCAGATTTGGTTGGATGTGCCTGAAGAGGTGAGGCAACTGATGATGCAATCAGTCAGTCAGCGCTGCCCGGAAACACCGGAGGAACAAGCCAGCTATAGCGCATCTATTTATTTGGGTTTGGCTCCAGGGGGCGTTGTACAGGTTTTTGTTCGGGACTCATGCCATCGTCCGGTCAAGATCGCCAGAGCACAGGCCGAGATTGAGCCACTAGGTCCTAGTCAAGGTAAGAACCAAGGGCGCTATGCGTATCCCATCAGCGAAAAGTCCAAGCGGTATATCGATAAATTCGGCATACCGTATGGGAGTTGGTAGCAGCAGGCAGGAGGCACTTCTCTTGCCTGTCTTTTAGTAGCGCTGTTTTGAGTAATCATCTTTGACAGCTACCGCGTCAATGCTGGTTTCAACGAAGGTCCGCTTTCGGCCAGAAGCAGCCACTCGTGACCGGCAGAGGGTGGCCAAATACGAACTTCTAACGCTCTCGACAGCACTGCATCGCGTAATCGTTTGTTTTTCACCGTATTTTTTTTGCCTTTGACGACATGGCAACATGAAACTATGGTTCATCGAGGGATGAACGGATCTCGTTTGTTTGGTCCTGCGTCTTGAATTGCTACGGAACTATTCGGCATTTTCATGAATAAGGAAACATGGATGGAAAGCCCGCACGATATTGCGATTCGAATTTCCAAAATGGATAGTCACGATAGAAGTTTCAATGAGGCTGACACTAGACATAAAATAATAGACCAAATACTGCACGGTGTACTTAGTTGGCCCGTAAGTCAGACAATGCACGAGAGTTTCATATCGCCGGGGTATGCTGATTATCGTCTTAAACGAGGCAATGGTGACGATCTTCTATTTTTGGAGGCGAAAAAAGAGGGGGTCTATTTTAACATCCCCAATAGCTTCAATAGTACCAAGACACACCAGTACATTACCATTCAAACCCTTTTAACTGACGCTAATATCAGAGCTGCGGTTGAGCAGGTCAGAGAGTATTGCATGGAAGAAGGCTGTAGCTTTGCTGGTATTACTAATGGACACGAATGGATTCTATTTAAAACCTTCGAGTCAGGTAAGAACTGGCGGAACCTCAAGGCGCTGGTGATACATGGAAACAAATATTTTGCCGATTGCTTTACTGAGGCAACTAATATTTTGGGGTATAGCTCCATCAAGGAAGGCTCACTAAAAACATCGCTCGGAAGTGTGAGTAGGAACAATCGAGAGATTTTTTACCCGAAAGATAAAATTTCTTCTTATAATCATGAAGTCAACTCTAACGGCTACGCGAGGGAGCTTCGACCTCTGGCAAACAAGTATTTTGGTAGTATCGATGTATCAGAGCCAGTTTTTATGGATGCCTGCTATGTTAGTCAGAGAGATTACGAAAACGCGTTTTCTAATTTTAGATTGATCATTAAAGATTCTCTTTCTCCATACATGGCTGATCGCGGCATTCAACAGTCCGAAGATAATGAGAGAGGAGGACTATTTGGAAATAGAATTGCGAGAAGCTTGAAAGACAAAAAGTCTGGTGAGGTGATAGTTTTATTCGGAGGAAAGGGAGCTGGTAAGTCGACTTTTTTACGAAAGCTTTTGTACCACAATCCTCCTCAATATTTGGCGAAGTATTCTAGAGTTGCAATTGCGGATCTTCTGAATACCCCAGAAGAAGAAAGCAAAATCTATGAAAAAATATGGAGCGAAATCATACGCTGCCTAGATGTTGATAATTTGTTAGAGTCCGACCGCGCAAACCTCTTGCAGCTTTTTGAAGACAGGTACGAACTTGCCAAGAAACAAGTTCTTTTTGGTTTGGTAGAGACCTCTGAAGCGTTCAATATTGCACTCAACAGCCTTGTCGAAACTTGGCTTTGTGACAAGCAATACGTTGCGAGACGCCTAGTTGCTTATTGGAGGTTTAAGCATAAGGGTTGTGTAATAGCAATAGATAATACTGATCAGCTACCGCACAATTTACAAGATTTCTGCTTCACAACATCTCAAGAAATCTCCGATCAACTTGGGTGCCTAGTTATTATTTCAATGCGTGAAGAACGTTTCCATGCATCTCGAATACATGGCACTTTAGATGCCTATCAGAATTCTGGCTTTCACATTAGCTCCCCTGTAGCTCAGGCGGTATTTGAAAAGCGAATAAAGTTTGTTCAGCTAATGCTTGAAGATCGAGATTTTTGTATTCAGCTTTTCGGAGAAAAATTCGACGAAAAAGCGAAAGTCTTCAAGATTCTGTTCAGAATATTTTCTAATGAGTTTCGTCAAGGTAATGACTCTCCTCTAAACGAATTTCTAAGTGCATGTGCACACGGCAATATTCGACTAGCTTTGGAGCTGTTTAGGGATTTCCTAAAATCTGGATATACCGGTGTGGATGAGATGGTCTCAGCGAAAGGTGGACTTTGGAAGCTGAAGATTCATCAAGTATTGAAGCCTGTGATGATACCTTACCGATTTTTTTACGAGGAGTCGCAAAGTAGTATCCCAAACCTTTTTCAAATTAGAAGCAAGTCTAACGGCTCTCATTTTACTGGAATGAGGATACTACAAAAGCTGGCGGATGGAATCGATCCATCGAACCCATTTTATATATCGATAAGCGAGCTCAAGGATTACTTTTCAGAAAACTTTAATATGGTCGAGGATCTTGAGAAGAATCTCGACGTATTTTTGAAGTGGGATCTGATTGAGTCAAATAATCGCATTGACTACTATTGCGAGGCTGTAGATAGCTTAAAGATAACTACTTATGGACTGTATATATTCAACGTTTTATCGTCTTTTTTTACATATATCGAATTGGTGTCAACGGACTGCGGAATATTCAATGAAGCCAAGGCTCATGAGATGGTAGAACTATCGAATGAGGATTTCAGGCTATTTAATGCGAGAAAACGTCTGGAACGTATTAGGACGCGGATCGCCAAAGCTGAAGCGTTCATTTCGTATTTAGAGTGTGAAGAGGAACAGGAACTTAATTTCTTTGGGCCAAACTTGCAGAGATTTACTCCAAAGATCCGAGCTTCATTTGAGATTGAAAAACAAGAAGTGCTGAATAGCGCGCAGAAAAAAAGAAATAGATGAAATACGAGGAGCTCATAAAAATGGAGAGTGCGTCAGTGAAAGGGGGATAACTCCCACCGGGAGGGGCGGATAGAGTTCCAATGATATATAGCGACTTGGTAACTTTACTTTCGAAGCTGAACCAATTTTTTTAGTCCGTAGTGGCCAACTAAAGGGGCGCCACCGCCTGGCAAACGGTCGGCAATCGCACTAGGTAAATGTTGACTGTAACCGGCCGCTATTGGCCGAAAATTGCCCTATCCGTAATTCCATATCAATCAGTATTACTGCCAGATCAACGGATTTTATACGTGACGTCATCCGGCGACGATTTCGAATACCGTGCTAGCCAAAACCTCCCCATTAACCATAACCCTCACCCCATGCCGCCCCACAAAATGCTTCCGCGTCGTAAAATCCCTAATCACCTGCCGCCTCCCCACAACCTCCCTCTCAAACCCCGCCAACCCCACCGTCTTCAACTTAAAAACCTTCCCCGAAACCCCGCCATTCGCCTTCACATAGTCAATCGCATAATCAATCACCAACCGCTGCTCATGCGCCACCGTTGACTTCACCACAAACGACAACGTAATCGCTTCCCCCAACCTAACCACCGCCGGCTCAACCCGCACATCCAACAACTCAACCTCAGCCTTCGCCCCGGCGCCAATCACCGTCAGCGCCCGCAAGTCCCCCTGCTTAATCAAACTCCGCAACGCATGCTTGGCAATCCAGGCCGTGTGCTTGTTCTCCAGCGACCAACCTTCAATCGTGTCCAGCACCCACTCCGGATGCACTTTCGTCACATCATTCAAATGATTCGCCACGGACTTGCGCACGTACAAACTCTCATCCGCCTTCAACCGATCCAGTATCCCGGCGGCCAACTGCGGATCCGCCTGCACCGCTTCCAGCCGAAATGACCAAGGCAGGCGAGGGCGGCTGCCTTCGCTGGCGAGGCGTCGAACGTGGTGGTTTTCGTCTCGGGTCCAGTCGTGCATCAATCCCAGCGAGCGTTCCAGATCGCTGCGCAGAAAGTGGCGGATGGCGAATTCGGAGGAGCCGAAGGTGGTGAAGTACTTCAGGGCGTCCATGGAGGTATCGAACGCGTGTCCGCCGTAGCTGGCGACGTAGTGCGGCAAACACATGCTGACGAATCCGCTGTTCAACCTTGGCGCGAGTTCACGCAATACATTGAGGGAATCTTGGTAATCCAGCGGCAACACGGCATGCAGGCTTTCACTGACACGCGCCATGCGTTGCATCACTGATAATTCGGCGAGTCCGTCCTGGGCGTGTTTGAGAAACGCCTTGGACTTGAACGCCGGGTACACGGCGCTCATTTCGCTGGCGATGTGCTGCAAGCGCTCGGCGTTGAAGATTTCCTTTAACGCCGGGGCGGCGGTGTCGGTGGTGCTCATGGTCAGGTCATCGGGGTGCTGACGAACGCTTCGAGGGTTTCGGCGTAGGCGGTGTATTGGGCGATGTGGGGGTAGCGGCGGGTGTCGATCTGGTCGGGGACGACGAGGTCGGTGAAGCTCCAGGCGACGGCGAGGCTGATGCCGGCCTGGGTGAGGGTGCCGTCGGTGGGCAGGCCGGTTTTTTCCAGTTCTTGCTCGAGGGCGGTGAACGCCGCGGCGAGTTGACCTTCGACGCGTTCGACCCACGGTTGGTATTGAATGTCGGCCGGGCGCAGGTTGCGTTCGTAGTAGAGCTGCACGGCTTTTTCGCAGGCGGCGAGGCTGAGGCCGATCAGGCGCAGGGCTTGGGCGCGTTGTTTCAGGTCGGTTGGCAGCAGGCTTTTGCCGGAGCTGGCTTCGAGGTAGTCGAGGATGAGGGTCGAGTCCATCAGGACTACGCCGTCGTCGAGGATCAGCGTGGGCGCTTTGACCACCGGGTTGATCTGCTGGAATTGCTCGAAGTGGCGGAACACCGAGACCGACTCGTGTTCGAGGTCGATGCCCAGGCGTTTGGCGGAGATCGCCACGCGGCGTACGTAAGGGGAGTCCAGCATGCCGATCAGTTTCATGACGCGTTCCTTCAAGTCAAACCGGTGGGAAGGCATAACCTAGCCGACGCTGAGGCAATTGTCAGTCGTCGAAGCCGGGTTGTTCGTGAATCTCATCAACATTCAGTTCCAGCCGATAGGCCACCGCCACAAACAACGCCTGACATAAACACAGCGTCGCACTCAGCGAACGAAAGGCGAGGGCGCTGCCTTCGTTGACCAGCAATACGCTGTTGGCGAGTTTTGCCAGTGGCGAGAGGTGGCTGTCGGTGAGGATCAGGGTGTTGGCCTGTTGCTGGCGGGCGAAGCGCAGGCAGTGTTGGGTTTCCTTGGCGTAGGGCACGAAGCTGATGGCGATGACCAGATCGTTGGCGCGCACGCTGCGCATTTGTTCTCGATAGCTGCCGCCGAGCCCGGACACCAGATGAATTTTTTTCTGAGTGTGTTGCAAGTTGTAAACGAGGTAGTCGGCGACGGCGAAGGAGCGGCGCACGCCGACGACATAAATGTTGTCGGCGTTGACGATCAGGTCGACGGCTTTTTCGAACGCGGCGTCGTCGAGTTCGCGACCCAGGCGTTCGATGCCGGAGCGGGTGGCGTCGATGCATTCGCGGGCGAGGTCGCCGGCGCTGGCTTGCTGCGACTGGTTGGCGATCATGCTGCGGATGCGTTGCTGGTAGTTTTGCACCGGCGAGGCTTTGTGCGTGTAGGCACTGCGGAACAGCGCCTGCATTTCGCTGAAGCCGCTGAAACCGAAGCGTTGCGAGAAGCGCACGATGGCGGACGGGTGCACTTCGCACTCGCGGGCGATGTCGCTGATGCGGTCGACCATGATCCGGTCGCTCTGTTGGCTGATGTAGCTGGCGATGCGTTTGAGCTGGCGCGGCAGGGCGTCGTATTCGTCGGTGATCAGTTGCAGCAGGCGCTCGGCATTGATCGGGGGGCTGGCGAGTGAGACCTCGTCGGTGGCCGGCAGATCGGGGCGGGGCATAGGTCATCCTTAAGGCTGTTTGATCACACGGTGGGCCTGATAGTAGTGGGGCTATTCCCGGTCTGCTTTGCTGAAACGATGCAGTGCGTGGTAAAAAATCGCGTCCGAACGCTGCGCGGTTAGCCGTTTGTCTTCTATATACAGCCGCTCGACTGAATTTCTTGCTATAAACGCACTCCGATTGCCCGTGTGAACCCTGTGTCAGAGCAGTTTCCGGGCTTTGTCGGACAAATTCCCTGTATTTACAGTTGCTGAGGCCTCATTCGGGCCTTAGACTGCCGCCCCTCGTAAATTGAGTGCCGGGTGGCATTTGCAATAAACGATGCCTTTTCGCCGACCGCACGCGGTTCGCCGAAACGCTCCCTAATTCGCCTTAATGCACGTTTTTTTATAGAGATATCAATGACAAAGGACAAGTTGCTGGCCATGCCGGCAGATGACTACATGAATGCCGAGCAGCACGCTTTCTTCACTGAGCTGTTGCAGAACATGAAAGTCGAAACCCACGAGCGCATTGAGCAAAATCGTATCGCCATCGAAAGCCTGGACACCCCGGCTGACCCGGCGGATGCGGCTTCGGTTGAAGAAGAGCGCACTTGGCTGGTGAACGCGATCGATCGCGACCAGCGCATGTTGCCGCAACTGGAACAAGCCCTTGAGCGCATCAAGGAAGACAGCTTTGGCTGGTGCGATGACAGCGGCGAGGCCATTGGCCTGAAGCGCCTGCTGATCAGCCCGACCACCAAGTACTGCATCGAAGCTCAAGAGCGTCACGAGCAGATCGACAAGCACCAGCGTCAGGCCTGATTCTGTGAGGTGACCCTTTAAATAGGGGCGCCTTGAAAAGATCGCAGCCTTCGGCAGCTCCCACACGGGCGTTGCTGGAGGCTGCGATCTTTGTTTTTGCTCGTCTGCAATAATCCCGAGCCGTTCCATTGACCTGCCACAGACCCCACGACTAACGGACCATGGATAATGGCGTTGTAGTGGCGTTTAATGCAGTCACAACAATGAGAACAAGCGTGGGGTGTTGATATGACGAGAGATGGATCTCTGGTTGGGGCTTTGCCTGCACCAGTGCTTTTGCCGAAAAACCGCTGGATCGCACCGACCCTGCAAAGCATCGCCCTGATGCTGTTGCTGGCCGGCATGTCCCTGGCCGAATGGTCGCTGTACATTGGCATGCCGCTGGCGGTGCTGATTGTCTGGCTGCCGCGCCTGCGTTCCCGCACCATCCCTGATGTTCAGCCTGCCGACAGCGGCAGCGCCATGTCCGAACTGACCCGCGATCTTTCCTACACCACCAGTCATAACGCTTTGTCGGCGGCTGGCGTGGCATTCTCGGTCAAGGAACTGGCGAGCAAACTCGAATCGCAACTCGATGCGGCGGCGCAGATCGTCAGCAATGCCGAGGTGATGATCGCCACCGAACACGCGACTTCGCAGCTCAGCCGTGCCGCACTTGAGGCGGCCAGTCAGGCGCATCACAGCAGCGCGGCGGGGCGCACGGAACTGGTGGACTCGATCGCGCGCATGCATCAACTCAGTCAGCGCGCCAATGCCAGCCGTGAATTGATCGAAGCCTTGAGCCTGCGCAGTGACGACATTCAGCGTGTGACTCTGGTGATTCAGTCGATTGCCAGCCAGACCAATCTGCTCGCATTGAACGCGGCGATCGAAGCGGCGCGGGCGGGTGAGCATGGTCGCGGTTTCGCCGTGGTGGCGGACGAAGTTCGCGGATTGGCGGCGCGCACAGCGTCGGCAACCGGTGAAGTGGGTGAGATGGTCGCCGACATTCAACAGCGTACAGCGCAAGTGGTGGAGCAGATTCGCGAGTTGTCGAGTGATCTGCAGATCGGTGTCGATCAGGTCGAGCATACCGGTCAGCATCTGGAGAACATCGCGCGACTGGCTGCCGGGGTGGAAACTCAGGTCGGTGAAATTGCGCAGGGCGCGGAAACCAATCGCGAGCAACTCGACAGCCTGTTTAAGGCGATTGAGCAAATGCGTAGCGATTTGGCGATCAGCGATCAACAGACTCGCCGCCTTGCCGCAGCGGCGGTGCAGATGGAAGGGCAGGCGGAAACCATCAGCGAGCGTCTGGCTGAAGTCGGTCTGGATGACTATCACCAGCGTATCTATGATCTGGCCCGCGAAGGGGCAAGCCAGATTGCCGCGCGTTTCGAAGCAGACGTCGATCAGGGGCGAATCAGTATTGAAGACTTGTTCGATCGCCAGTATCAGCCGATCCCGAATACCCATCCGGCGAAATTTCAAACCCGTTTCGACCGTTACACCGATCAGGTGCTGCCGGTGATTCAGGAGCCATTGTTGCCGCGTCACGAAGGGCTGGTATTCGCCATCGCCTGTACGCAGCAGGGTTATGTGCCGACGCACAATCAGCTGTTCAGTCAGCCGTTGACCGGCGATGCGCAGGTCGATGCTGTGAACAATCGCACCAAACGCAAGTTCGCTGATCGCACTGGTATTCGCTGCGGCAGCCATCAGCAACCGGTGTTATTGCAGACCTACACCCGCGACACCGGTGAACTGATGCATGACCTGTCGGTGCCGATCATGATCAAGGGCCGGCACTGGGGGGGATTGCGTCTGGGTTATAAGCCGGAAAAGCCGCGTTGAGGGATTGTTACTTCCGATGCAATGAATCTGTGCAGGGAGCTTGCTGTTTCCGACCGAAAGAAACCATTAATCTGACCGCTTAGTTAGGGTGCTAATGATTTCGGGAGGGCTGCATGCAGTGCAGAGTTGATGTTGCCGTGATGATCGGCAGTGGCGTACCGGCCGGTTTGCGCGCAATGGGTCCCAGCGTCTGCTGGGTGGTGTTACTCAATGGCGAGCGTCGTGGCACTGCGTTTGCCAGCCGCGACGAGGCTGAGGAGTGCAAGGCTGCATGGCTCGCGCAATTGCACTCCGAGCCATGTGACAGCCTTCACTGATCCGGGATTACTTGCCGCGATGCAGGCGCACATTCAGTTCGTCGACCATGACCGCTTCTTCACCATCGGCCCTTAACCATTCCTTGAGCAATTGCGCCTGTTGCGGCGACCAGAAGTCGGCGTCGATCAGTTTGGTGTTGGCATCCAGTGGATGCGCCTCGATGAAATCGTCGATTGCGTTATCTTCTGAAGGCAACCCCAGTTGATCGAACAGGGTTTTCAGATCGTATGCTGGCAGTTCCATCGTGTACTCCTTCGGTGGGCGCCGGTACGGCGCGGTCGATCACTCTCTTTATCTGAGGCAGCCATTCGCCAGGAGTTCGATCTTAGACTCAAGCGAACGGGCGAGGGCGCAGGCTTCGTTGTGATCTTCGCGGAAACCTCTTACACGCCCGGTCGATGTTTCTTTTATATGGAAAAAAGCATTGCCAGCAGGCACGACCTGGAAGCGCGGACAATGGTCATTGATATCGGTGACACGTAGTATCAGTGGCGATTCGATCCGTGCTTCAGCAGTCATGGCAAAGTGAGTCAGAGTGCACATATGAAGTCCTTTTCATCAGTTGGCCGCTATTTACAGGCCGTTTCGGGTAGTCGGAATGAGTATCGCTGCTCTAGAATCGCCAGTACCTGTTGACGACAGGGCTTATCTAAAGCAATTTTTCGCCAGCGATATGTCGGAAAAGTGCTTTTTTTCGTGAGAATTTTCCCTAAAGTTTGTAGTCAGACTGCTCTCGCCAGCGGTGAGGAATTTTCCTTCAAGCTTTGGCGACATCGGGATGAGTTTCGCGAGTGACAATCCAGTAGTCTTACGGACCTCGCGCTGAATGAGCACTCTGCTCTATTCGGGTTTTCATTTGAGTCATTTGGCAGTTACATCGGCCTGGCCGTTTTTTGCCGTGCGCGTTATCCGTGTGCGGTTCTTTCAGATGTGGGGATGTTTCTTTGGCAGTCAGTAATCTCGATATGCATGCTTTGTTCGTGTTGGGTGATTTGCGTGCAAAGCTGGTCAAGTTGTTCCAGTCGCGTTTTGTTTACATCACCGAGCAGAACGCCGAAGGCATTTACGTGGCCGAGATCGACACCGAAAGCGCCTTGGTGGTTGATGACAAACCGGGGCTCAAACTCAAGGTCGGCGATCATTTCAGTGCATCGGTCTTGCCCAGCCGCGAAGGCGGCAAGATGGATATCCGTTTTCGTGAAATCAAACTCACGGTCTATGGACTGGGCGATTACGCCTTCGTCGAAACCGCTGACGGACACGCGATCCTGTTCAAGGAAGGCCACAGCGTGGTGACGGTGTTCGCCGCGCATCAGCAATTGCAGGAAGGCCTGACCAAAACCCTGAAAGCCGTGACCGCCAAAGCCGCCAAGTGGCGCAAGGGTGAACTGGTGACGTTCAAGGCCAGCGAGTGAGCCGCGCGGATTTCCATACGCAGAACCTCGACACTGCACGCGAAGAGGCCCGGCGCTTGTACGCGGCCAAGGCCGAGTTGCAGGGCGCCTGGTTGAACTGGGTGGCTGCGCAGATCTATCAGTTGCGTCCCGCGGAATACGCCAGCATGGTCAGACGTGAGCTGCAAGGCCTGCAGGAAAAGTCTGATTCATAACCTCGTCCGGAGCGCGGCCCGGAAAAAGCAGGAACCTCGGCTACAGTCAGTTGACTGAGTATTCAGAGGCTTGCGGTCTTCTGTCAGGCCAACCTGCCATTGCTGTGAACAGCACGAGGTGCAATGCATGAACGGATTTCGACGGTTACTGGCCGCCAGCGTGGCCACGTTCGGTTTGCTGACATCAGCGCAATCGGTGACGGCCGCCCAGGCGCCGATCCATTTTGCCGACCTGAACTGGGAAAGCGGCAGCCTGATTACCGATGTGCTGCGGATCATCGTCGAGAAGGGCTACGGCTTGCCGACCGACACCTTGCCTGGCACCACCATCACGCTGGAAACCGCACTGGCCAACAATGATATTCAAGTCATTGGCGAAGAATGGGCCGGGCGCAGTCCGGTGTGGGTCAAAGCCGAGGCCGAAGGCAAAGTCGTTAGTCTCGGTGATACGGTCAAGGGTGCTACCGAGGGCTGGTGGGTGCCGGAATACGTGATCAAGGGCGACCCGGCCAAAGGCATCAAGCCGTTGGCGCCGGATCTGCGCAGTGTCAGTGATCTGAAGAAGTACAAGGATGTGTTCAAGGACCCGGAAACCCCGGGCAAGGGGCGGTTCCTCAACAGCCCGATCGGCTGGACCTCTGAAGTGGTCAACAAGCAGAAGTTGACGGCTTATGGGTTGCAGGACGATTACACCAATTTCCGCAGTGGCTCGGGTGCAGCGCTGGATGCTGAGATCAGTTCTTCGATTCGTCGCGGTAAGCCGGTGTTGTTCTACTACTGGTCGCCGACGCCTTTGCTCGGCAAGTTCAAACTGGTGCAACTGGAAGAGCCGCCGTTTGATGCCGAGGCGTGGAAGACGCTGACTGATGCTGATAACCCCAATCCGAAGCCGACCCGGTCGCTGGCATCGAAGCTGTCGATCGGTGTGTCTACGCCGTTTCAAAAGCAGTATCCGCAGATTGCAGAGTTTTTCAGCAAGGTGGATTTTCCGATTGAGCCATTGAACAAGGCGTTAGCCGATATGAGCGAGAAGCACACGGCGCCGCGTGATGCGGCGGTGGCGTTCATGAAGGCGCACCCGGATGTGTGGCAGGCCTGGTTGCCGAAGGATGTAGCGGAGAAGGTTTCGGCTGATTTGAAATAGAGGCTGTAGCGGCCGGCCTCTTCGCGAGCAAGCTCGCTCCCAAAATGAATATGTGTCGTTCACAACACTGTGGGAGCGAGCTTGCTCGCGAAGCTCTTAAAATTTCGTCATCACCGCCAATTCAAAGGTACGCGGCGTTCCCAAATAATACGCCGGGGACACATGTGCAAACTCGGCGTACACCTCATTGGTCAGGTTACGCACGCGCCCGGTCACAGTGGTGTGCGAATCAACCTTGTAGCTGAGGAAACTGCCGAACAAGGTGTACGACGGCACCGTCATGGTGTTCGCCGTGTCCGCATACACCGACGCGACATACCGCGCATCAACCCCACCTTGCCATTGCGGCGAAAAATCATAGGTCAGCCAAAGATTGCCGACCCGATCCGGCACGTTGGTTGGCGTGTTGCCCTTGCGTGACACCACCACGCCGGCAGCATTCTTTTCGGTGAAATCATCGTACTGCGCGTCGACCCAGGCGAAGTTGCCTTCGGCCAAAAGCTTGTCGGTGATTCGCAAAGAACTGGCGATTTCTACCCCTTTCGACGTCTGTTGACCGACCGGAATACTGCCGGCCGGATCTAACGGGTCGGTCACCGCGAAGTCCTTTCGCTCAATGGTGTAGGCGGCAATCGTCGCAGAACCACGCCCGTTCAGATAATCAAATTTGCTGCCGATCTCCCACTGTTTGCCGGTCGAGACGTCGAAGTCTTGCGTGCCGTTCGGTTGCTCGGCGGCGGTGCTGTATTGCACGTAGACGTTGGCCGATGGAATGAACTGGTAGGTCAAGCCAGCGCGGCCGGTAACCGGCTCCCAACTGCGCTTGAGGTGCTTGGGGTTGGCAGCGGTCACAGTGCGATGGTTGGTCACATCGAGGTCAATGTCGTCATAGCGCAGACCGGTGAGCAGCGACAGTTTGTCGGTCAACGCCAAACGGTTTTCCACGAACAATGCTTTGGTGGTGACCTCGTTGGTTTTGTCGCTGATCAGCTTGGGATTGGTGCCCGGGATGTCGTAGAAATGCCCCGGGCGATAATTGTTTGGGTCTACCGTGCTGGCACCTTTGACGTTCAGCGGCGAGTTGGTGGTCTGGTTGACCTTGTATTCGAAGCCCCCCGACCACGTCGTGTCGAGACCGAACAGCGTGTTGTCGTGACGCAGCTCGAACTGGTTGCCGTTCTGCTCGCCCTGATGACGCACTTGATAGGCGGTGGAGCGGTTCACCGCGGTGTTATCGGCGTTGTACTGGTAGGTTTCGAGGTTGCGGTAATCGCGCTGGCTGTCGAGGTGATACAGCGTGTTGCGCAGGGTGGTGCTGTCGTTGATTCGGTAGTCGATGATCGAACGGACCCAGATCGTTCGCTGCTCGTAACGACCGTCCTCGACGTTGTAGTTGTTGAAGCGGTTGTGTTTATCGATCTTCAACTCGCCGGCCTTGGGATTGAGCACGGGGGTGCCCCAGTACGGACTGTCTTCGTGCTCGTCCTGATATTCCAGCGCCAACGTGTGCGACAGGTCGGGCGTGAGATCGCTGAGCAGCGAGAACGCCACGCTCCAGGCATCGCGCTCCTGGCGGTCGATGTAGCCGTTGCTGGTGTTGTGGCTGACGTCGAGGCGCGCGTAGTGCTGCACATCGGCGCTCGGATCGGTCAGCGCGTGGTTGAGGCCGAAGGCGGTTTCGGTGGTGTCGTAGCTGCCGTAGCTGACCCGGCCTTCAACGGCTTGTTCATCGCGGGTGGCGAGTTTGGTCACGTAATTCAGCGAACCGCCGACCGAACCTGCGCCGTTGATCAGTGATGAGGGACCACCGACCAGTTCGACCCGATCATAGATCCACGAATCGACCGGCCGCGCGAGACCGCCGGAAACGTTGATGCCGTTGAACATCTGGGTGATCTGGCTGCTGGTGAAGCCACGGTACGACACGAATCCACCGAAACCCGGCGGCGCACTGGCGTTCACCCCGGGCAAGGTGTTGGCAGCGTCCTGGAAGTTTTGCGCGCCATGACGCTCGATGTCGTTGCGATTGGCGATGGCCACCGATGCCGGTGTGTCACGCACACTCAAACCCAGACGCGAGGCCATGCCGCTGGATTGGTCGAGGCTCAGGCCCGGTTCTGCGCCGGACTCGCCATCAATGGTGATCGGCGCCAGATCCACGGTGGATTGCGCCCAGACGTTAACGGACAGGCAGCCGCACAGGCTCGCCAGTAGAGTGAGTCGTTTCATCATTGAATCCTGAATGCTTGTCTAGGAGTCAGCGCACAGGCGAACGCCGCGCGTTGGCGCAGTGGGCTGACAAATCAAAAAGGCAGAGACACTCAGGCGAGCGGAGGGGCGCGGGGGTTGGCCGAAGGCCAGGTGAAGCGAGCAGGGAGGTCAGCGCTGACAATCGGCGCCAGCGGCGGGCTGTGCTGTTCCGGCAGGATTGCCAGTGTCAGGCTGGAATTGAACGCGGGGCCCATGCCGCCGCCGACCGAGCACAACGGGCAGCCGAAGGCCTTGGACAGGGTTGGCAGTTGTTCTTCGGTGGGATTGCTGGCGAGTGGCGCTTGGGTGGCCGGGTCGACTGTACAGAACTGGCCGCCGATGCCGTTGAGCTGCATGCCGATCATTTGTCCGTGACCGATGCTGCAGGCGAACACGTTGAACAGGACGCAGCAATAAAGCATCCAGGCCAGCAGTGAGCGATCGGAACGGGAGAATTTCATGGGGCGGCACTTTACCGTACCGCTGATCGGTCGTGCACTTGAAAAAAATCCGACTAGGATGATTTGTTCAAATCCCTTTCCAAGGATTTCAACCATGACCTTTGTGTTGGCTCAATGGCTGGTGACAACGTTTGCGGTAATCGCCTTGATGCACGTGTATTGGGCGTTGGGTGGACAGTGGGCGGCAGCGGTGGTGGTACCGCAGGTGCCGGTGCGCGGATTTGTCGCATCGGTGCGGCCGGCCTTCAAGCCTTCGGGCTGGCTCACGTTGATCGTGGCGGCGGCGTTGCTGGTGATTGCGGCATTGGTGTGCATGCGGGTTGGCTGGGGAGTGCCGGCGGTGACGCACAAGGCGCTGCAATGGGTGATCAGCGCGATTGCACTGTTGATGTTTGCCAGGGCGATTGGTGATTCGCATCTGGTGGGGTTTTTCAAGGATGTGAAAGGTTCACGGTTTGCGCGGCTGGACACCTGGGTGTATTCGCCGTTGTGTGCGGTGTTGGGGGTGGGGTTGTTGGCGGTGGCTTGGGTCTAGAAAAGCAAGATCAAAAGATCGCAGCCTTCGGCAACTCCTACAGGGGGGAGCGCATTCCAATGTAGGAGCTGCCGAAGGCTGCGATCTTTTAACGGTTCAGCTACCGCTTTCGGTCCGGCGGCTACTGACCTCAGCCGGCACATCATCCCCAGCCATGCGCTTGCGGAACAACGCCGCCCGCGCCAGCAGCAAAGTAGTCACCGGCACGGTGATCGCGAGCAGAATCGGAATCAGCCAGGCATGCACCACCGGCCCGGACTTCAGCGCCGAAAAGCAGATGATCGAAGCCAGCGCCACACACCACGCGCCCAGCGTTGAAGCAAGTGCCGGCGGGTGCATGCGCTGGAAATAATCCTTCATGCGCAATAACCCGATCGCACCGATCAACGCGAACAGACCGCTGAGTACCAGCAGGATCGCCACCGGAATCTCGACCCACAGCGACAATTCAGCATTCATTCGATCACCTCGCCACGTAGCAGGAACTTCGCCAAGGCAAACGAGCCGACGAAGCCGAACAGCGCAATCAGCAGCGCCGCTTCGAAGTAAGTGTCACTGGAATAACGAATGCCCAGAGTCAGCATCATCAGCATCGCGACGATGTACAGGTAATCCAGCGCCAAGACTCGATCCTGCGCCGACGGGCCTTTGAACAGGCGCACCAGCGTCAGCACCATCGCCAGCGAGAACAGGAACAGCGTCAGCAGAATCGCGTTCGACAGTAATGGGCTCATTCGAAAATCTCCATCAACGGCCGCTCGTAGGTGCTCTTGAAGTGCTCGATGAACTGCGCTTCGTCATCCAGATCCCAGACGTGCAGCAACAGAATGCTGCGATCCAGCGACAGCTCCGACCAAACCGTGCCGGGCACTACCGTGCAGATCATTGCTAGCGTCGCCAGGCCGTGAGCATCGCGTAAGTCCAGTGGCACTTTGACAAAGCCTGAACGCGGCGGGCGACGACTCGCGTTGAGCACGCCCCACGCAACGATCAGGTTGGACGTCACCACGTCACGGCCCACGAGCAGGAACAGGCGCAGGATCGTTCCAGGGCGGCGAATGCGTACCTGTTTCGGACGCAGTTTGCGCATCATCAACGGTGCAGCAAAACCCAGTATCGCGCCGAGCAGCAGATTGCCCGGGCTGATCGACAGGTTCAGGGTCAGCCACAAGACGCACAGTGCCAGCGACAACAACGGAGCAGGAAATACACGCTTCATGGCTGCACCTCCAGCATCACCGACTTGGCTTCCGGGCTCGGTACCGCACGGGTGCCCAGTACCGCCATCACGTATTGCTGCGGATTATTCAGCGCCTCGGCGGTGGCTTGGGTGTAACGCAGCAGCGGTTCAGCCTTGAAGGTCAGGACGATGCTCAGCCCCAGCAACAGGAAGATCGGCGCGCATTCTAGTTTGCGCAGCAGCGGCGAAGGGCGCTCTTCGGGCGTCCAGAAGCGCTGGATACCGAGGCGTGAGAACGCCATCAGCGACGCCAGCCCGGTGAGGATCAGCAGTGCCAGCAACGCCCATGCTGCGTTGGAAATCGGCGCACCGGTGCCTATGCCCAGCGGATTGAGCAATGCCCCGATCAGGCTCAGTTTGCCGATGAAGCCCGACAGCGGCGGCATGCCAATGATCAGCAGGGCGCAAGCAATGAAGCTCAGGCCGAGAAACGCCATGGTCCACGGAATGACCTGACCGACCACGGCTTTCTGCTCGTCATCGAGGTTGATGCCTTTGGGTGGCTGCAGGGATTCCTGCGGGCGCGGCAGCAGTTCGCTTTCGTCTTCCAGCGGGATCTCGTTGGCCGAGCGCGAACGCTCGATCAACTCGGCCAGCAGGAACAGTGCACTCAACGCCAGAGTCGAGCTGACCAGATAGAACAGCGCTGCGCCGATCAGGTTCGGCTGGGCGAAACCGACGGCGGACAGCAGAATCCCCGCCGACACCAGAATGCTCAGGCTGGCCATGCGCTCCAGGCGTTGCGCGGCGAGAATCGCCAGCCCGGCGCAGACCATGGTCGCCATGCCGCCATAGATCAGCCAGTCGCCACCGAAGAACGCGGAGGCCCCGGCCTGCCCGGAAAACAGTAGCGTCCACAGACGCAGCAACGTGTACACGCCGACCTTGGTCATGATCGCGAACATCGCCGCCACCGGTGCACTGGCCGAAGAGTAAGCGGGCACTAGCCAGAAGTTCAGCGGCCACATACCGGCCTTGGCCAGGAACGCGACGGCGAGAATCCCCGCACCGGCGTGCAGCAAGCCACGGTCGGCTTCAGGTACCAGCGGAATCTTCAGCGCCAGATCGGCCATGTTCAAGGTGCCGGTAACACCGTAAATCAGTGCCGCGCCGATCAGAAACAGCGACGAGGCCAGCAGGTTGATCGAGATGTAATGCAGCCCCGACGAGACCCGCGCCCGACCCGATCCATGCAACAGCAACCCATAAGACGCGGCGAGCAGCACTTCGAAGAACACGAACAGGTTGAACAGATCCGCCGTCAGGAACGCGCCGTAAAGGCCCATCAACTGAATCTGGAACAGCGCGTGGAAACTCGAACCCGCGCCATCCCAACGGGCCATGGCAAACAGCAGGGCGCTGACGCCGATGATCCCGGTCAGCACCAGCATCAGCGCCGACAGCCGATCGACCACCAGCACAATGCCGAACGGCGCCTGCCAGTTGCCCGGCAGGTAAACGCCAATGGAACCGGGCACGCCCGTGGTTTGCGTCCATTGCAGCAACAGCACCGAAATGAACAGGCCGACGAGGCTGGAGAACAGGTTGATTTTCGCCTTCAGCGGCCGGTGCCGTTCACCGAGCATCAGCATGATGGCGGCGGTCAGCAGCGGCAGCAGGATCGGTGCGGCGATCAGGTGAGTCATCGCCATCATTCTTTAGGCTCCCGGCCATCGACGTGGTCGGTGCCGGTCAAGCCGCGCGAGGCGAGCAGCACGACGAGGAACAACGCGGTCATAGCGAAGCTGATGACGATTGCGGTGAGTACCAGTGCCTGTGGCAGCGGGTCGGTGTAGTGCAGCAAGTCCTGGGTCACGCCATCCTTGATCACCGGCTCCTTGCCGATGAACAGGCTGCCCATGCTGAAGATGAACAGGTTGACGCCATACGAAAGCAGGCACAGGCCCATAACCACCTGGAACGTCCGTGGCCGCAGGATCAGCCAGACACCGGACGCGGCGAGCACGCCGATGGCGATTGCGATGACTTCTTCCATCAGACGGCTCCCTTGGTGGCGACGGACTTGGGCAGCGATGCGGTCTTGTGACCCCGCACCGATTGGTGGGCGAGGGCAGTGAGGATCAACAGCGTCGAGCCGACCACCACGCCGTACACGCCAATGTCGAAGAACAATGCGCTGGCGATATGTATGTCACCCAGCAGTGGCAAGCTGAAATGCCAGGTATGCGTGGTCAGGAACGGATAACCGACCAGCATCGCGCCCAGCCCGGTGGCGGTGGCGAAGAGTAATCCGGTGCCCATCCAGCGCAGCGGCCGCAGGCTCATTTGCGCCTCGACCCACTGCGTTCCGGCGACCATGTATTGCAGGATGAACGCCACCGACATCACCAACCCGGCGACGAAACCACCGCCCGGCTGGTTGTGCCCACGCATGAACAGGTAGAACGACACCACCAGAGCAATCGGCAGCAGCAGACGCACCAGCACCGCCGGCACCATCATGAAACCGAGCGCGGTGTCGCTGGCCGAGCGCGGGTTGACCAGATCGGTGACCACGTCCGGCGCCAGCAGGCGTTGCTGAGCTGGCAGTTGCAGGCTTTCTTTCGGGGGGCGGAAACGCCGTAGAAGGGCGAACACGGTCAGGGCCACGGCGACCAGTACGGTGATTTCACCGAGGGTATCGAAGCCGCGGAAGTCCACCAGCATCACGTTGACCACGTTGCTGCCGCCACCCTCGGGCATGGCGCGGCTGAGATAGAACGAGGAAATGTCGTTCGGTGTCTGCCGCGTCAGCATCGCGTAGGACAGCAGCGCCATACCGCCACCGACGGCAATCGACAGCAGCAAGTCGCGCAGACGACGAATGCGCGCCTTGCGCAGGCTGCCTGGCAGTGGCGAGACTTCTTCGATACGGCGCGGCAACCAGCGCAGGCCGAGCAGGATCAGCACGGTGGTGACCACTTCGACCGCCAGTTGCGTCAGGGCCAGATCCGGCGCGGAAAACCAGACAAAGGTGACGCAGGTCATCAAACCGCAGACGCTGACCATGGTCAGGGCCGCCAGACGGTGATACTTGGCCTGCCACGCGGCGCCGAGGGCGCAGGTAATCGCCAGCAGCCACAGGGTCACGAAGACGATCGAGCCGGGAATTTTCGGCCGGTCGCCCCAGCTCAGGCTGCTGTGCAACATCGGGATCAGACCGGCGAGCACCGCCGCCAATACCATCAGGAACAATTGCATCTGCAGACGCTTGGTGCCGAGTCGCCGCTCGAGGCGCCGGGCCAGGCGCATCATCACCACGAGGCTGCGCTCGAACAGGCGCTTGCCGTTGAAACGGCCTACCAGTGGCGGGTATTTGAAGCGTCCGCGCTTGAGCTGATTGCGCAGCAACAGATAGACGACGATGCCGCCGGACATGGCGATCAGGCTCATGATCATTGGTGCGTTGAGGCCGTGCCAGATCGCCAGGCTGTATTCCGGCAAGGTGCCGCCAACGACTGGCAACGCAGCAGCGGCAAGCAACGGGCCGACGATCTGCGCGGGGAAAATCCCCACCAGCAAGCAAGTGAACACCAGCAACTCGACCGGGGCACGCATCCAGCGCGGTGGCTCGTGCGGGGTGTGCGGCAGGTCGGTGGCCGGCGGACCGAAGAACACATCGACGGTGAAACGCAGCGAGTAGGCAACGCTGAACGTACCGGCGATGGTCGCAACAATCGGCAACGCCGCTTCGACCCACGCTGTGGCATTGATGAACACGGTCTCGGCGAAGAACATCTCTTTCGACAGGAAACCGTTAAGCAATGGCACGCCTGCCATCGAGGCGCTGGCAACCATGGCCAGCGTCGCGGTGAAGGGAATCAGTTTGATCAGGCCGCTGAGCTTGCGGATATCGCGGGTGCCGCTTTCGTGGTCGATGATGCCTGCGGCCATGAACAGCGAGGCTTTGAAGGTCGCGTGGTTGAGTATGTGGAACACCGCCGCCACGGCAGCCAGCGGACTGTTCAGGCCCAGCAACAGGGTGATCAAGCCGAGATGGCTGATAGTCGAGTAAGCGAGCAGACCCTTGAGGTCGTTCTGGAACATCGCGCAATAGGCGCCGAGCAACAGCGTACACGCGCCGGCCCCGCTGACGATGTAGAACCATTCTTCACTGCCTGACAGCGACGGCCACAGGCGCGCAAGCAGGAAAACCCCGGCCTTGACCATGGTGGCAGAGTGCAGATAGGCGGAGACGGGTGTCGGCGCCGCCATCGCATGGGGCAGCCAGAAGTGGAAGGGGAACTGCGCACTTTTGCTGAGTGCGCCGATAAGAATGAGGGGTAAAAGAATAGGGTAGAGGGCGTGTGCACGAATCATGTCGCCGGCGGCCAGGACCTTGTCGAGGTCATAGCTGCCGACGACATGGCCGAGAATCATGACCCCCGCCAGCAGGCATAGTCCGCCGGCACCGGTGACCATCAGCGCCATATAAGCACCGCGACGGGCGTCGGCGCGGTGGTGCCAATAGCCGATCAGCAGGAACGAGAAGAGACTGGTCAGCTCCCAGAAAAACACGATCTGGATCAGGTTGCCGGAGATCACCAGACCGAGCATGGCGCCCATGAACGCTAGGAAAAACGCGAAGAAGCGCGGCACCGGATCGTCCGGCGACATGTAATAACGCGCATAGAGAGAGACGAGGGTGCCGATGCCGAGCACCAGCATGGAGAACAACCAGGCGAAACCGTCCATGCGCAGGACGAAGTTCAGGCCGAGGCTGGGCAGCCACATGAATTCTTCGCGGATCACGCCGCCGTGGGCAATTTGCGGGTACAACATCGCGACCTGGACGGTGCCGATCAAAGCGACCAGGCCTGCCAGCAGGGATTCGGTATTACGCGCGTTGTGAGGCAGCACCGCTGCCAGACAGCTGCCAATGAATGGCAGAAGCAGTAGAACTATCAGGGACATAGGCTTCTAATCTGCGGAAGTTTGTGAAGCATCATACGTGCCAGCTCCCCGATCACCAAACGCCAGGATGTCTCAGAATCCTACAAAGTAGTCTGGAATTTTCTGTTTGGCATTGTTTCAGGGCGATGACGTTGTGGCAGATGGCCCTTTCGCGAACAGGCTCGCTCCCACATTGGAATGTATTTCAAAATGTGGGAGCGAGCCTGCTCGCGAAAGCGTCGGGTCAGACGCTGAAGATGTTGGGATTAACCCTGCGCTTCTCGCTCCAGCTCAACTTCTGCTTCAGCAACCTTACCCTTGGTCTTCAACTCACTGACAATCACCGCCGCCACAATCAACCCTGCGCCCACCAACGCAATCGCCGGCAAGCGCTCCCCGGCAATCCGCCCGACAATCCCGGCCCACACCGGCTCACCCGCGTAGATCAGCGTTGCCCGAGTTGGCGAGACACTCTTCTGCGCCCAGTTCATCGCTACCTGAATCGCCGCACTCGCTGCGCCCAGCCCCAGCGCGGTTACCAGCAGGGTCCAGGAAAAATCCGGAATGGCTTCACCGGTCGGCACCACCAACAGGAACGACAGCACGGACGTCGTTGCCAGTTGCACAACGGTCACCCGGCGCACATCGACCTGGCCGGCATAGGTGCTGATCAGAATGATTTCGGCGGCAATGGCGATGGCGCTGATCAGCGTGGCGATTTCACCCGGACTGAAATTCAGCGCAGCCCCGGACGGCCCCGACAGCAGCATCAACCCGGTAAACGCCAGCATGATGCCGATGCTCGGCATTAGCCCCGGCCGCCGTCCCAGCACCAGCCATTGCAGCAACGGTACGAACGGCACGTACAGCGCGGTGATGAACGCCGACTGACTGCTCGGGATCGTTTGCAAACCGACCGTCTGCAAGCCGTAACCGAGCATGATCGCCACGCCGATGAAGGCCCCAGCCTTGAGTTCGAACAGTGTCAGTTCGCGCAAATGCCGCCATGAGAACAGCGCGACGATGGCCGCCGCAGCGGCGAAGCGCAGACCCACGAAAAACATCGGTCCGCTGACCGTCATCGCATGCTGAACCAGCAGGAAGGTGCCGCCCCAGACCATGGTGATCAGTACCAGCACGCACTCGGCTTTGCTGAAACGAGAGAAACGAAGGGGAGTGGGGGAGCTGTTCTGCGACGTCATGACCTTGCGCACTATAAAAAGGAGGCCGCACAATGCGCCCAACGTTGCGCAGTATACTGCCCAACCTCACCGAGTGAGCAATATAGTGCACAAAGATTCAACTCAACGGGCGTCCGTCCTGCAACACGTTAGCCTGAATGTGCGGCGTCTACGGCATGCCGCCGACATGAGCCAGACTGCGCTGGCGGAAAAATCCGGGGTCAGCCGGCGCATGCTGGTGGCGATCGAGGCGGGTGAAAAGAACGTCAGCCTGACCACTCTCGACCGCGTCGCCGAGGCGCTTGATGTGGCGTTCAGCGATCTGATTCAGGCGCCGGATGCGCGTGATCCGAGCCGCATCAACGAGGTGGCCTGGGCAGGAACCCACCCGGGCAGTAAAGCGGTGTTGCTCTCCAAAGCCACGGCGACCCGCGAAGTCGAGCAATGGGAATGGTGCCTGCAACCCGGTGAGGTCTATCCGTCGCAAGCGGATGCCGAGGGCTGGAGCGAGCAGATTTTCGTCTTTGAAGGTTGCCTGACGCTGATGCTCGGCGACCAGCCGCAGCACATCGGCACTGGGGAGTTCTTTATGTTTGCCAGCAATCAACCGCACTCCTATCGCAATGATGGGGATGTTGCGGTGCGGTTTGTTCGCAATGTGGTGATTTGAATGAGTCAGAGCGCAGACATCCTGATTATCGGCGGTGGCCTCAGCGGCACGATGCTGGCAGTGCAATTGTTGCGTCTGCCAGGCCGGCGCAAGACTCTGATCATTGAACCGCGTGCTGAGTTGGGAAGGGGCGAGGCCTACAGCGCGGTCGAGTTGGGTCACACGCTCAACGGCAACGCCGCGCGAATGAGCGTCGATCCGGATAATCCTGATGATCTGACGCAATGGCTTACCGAGCACATTGCCGGCGGTGGCTGGCCTGAATCGGCCGAGCAGAATGTACCGGTCAGCGAACTGTTTCCACCGCGTGGATTGTTCGGCGTTTATGTGCAGCAGCGTCTGGCCGAAGCGCGCATTGCCGGAATGCAAAATGGCTCGAGCGCTGAGCACATCCGCGCGGAGGTCGTCGATCTGCAAGTCGATACCGGTTCGGTGCAGCTCACACTGAGCGATGGGCAATCATTGCACGGAGCCTGCGCGGTGCTGGCAACCGGTATGTTCCCCGCAGCACGAACCCCGCAGAAAGCTTCCAGTGGCCTCAACGCCGCCGCCCTCGATCCCTGGGATGTTGCGGCCATGCGCCAGCTCGATCCGCAATCCACCGTGCTGATCATCGGTTCCGGCCTGACCATGGTCGATGCCGTGGTGTCGTTGGAACAGGCCGGGCATCGCGGGCCGATTGAAGTGTTTTCGCGGCATGGTTTGTTGCCTCACGTGCGCCGGCAACCGCCGGTTTGGGTGGACTTTCTTGGCAACGATCACAGCCTGCGCACACCGCGGCAGTTATTGCGCGAATTGCGTCGGCAATGCCATGCAGCCATGGCACAAGGCATCGATTGGCAGGCGCCGCTGGACACGGTTCGCGTGCACATCGCTCGGTTGTGGAGTCAGGCGACTGACAGGCAGCGTCGACAATTCGTACGGCATGTGCGGCCGTGGTGGGAAAGTCATCACCACCGTTCGCCGCCGTTGAGTGCGGCGCTGGTTGAGCGTCTTTATAAAAAAGGGCGATTGCGCATTCAGGCAGCTTCTTTCAAAGGGCTGGAGCCGAGCCCGGAAGGTGGCGTGAGCATTCGTGTTCGGCGTCGCGGGGAGTCTGAAACGTGCGTCGTGCAGGGCGCTGCGTTGATCAATTCCAGTGGCATCGAATACGACTGGCGCCGGGTGGCGCGACCGTTGCCGCAGCAGGTGCTTGCACGCGGTCTGGTGCAGTCGGGGCCATTGGCGTTGGGAATTGCGGCGGCAGTGGACGGTGCGGTGCTGGATGCCGAGGGGCATGCGGCTGACCGCTTGTTTGCGATGGGGCCGCCGTTGCGCGGGATGTGGTGGGAGAGTACGGCGGTGACGGATGTGGCGTTGCAGGCCAAGGCGTTGGCGGCGCGGTTGGTGGGATGAGGTTGATGGTGTTCTATCGGGCCTCTTCGCGAGCAGGCTCGCTCCCACAGGGATTCAGGTTGTAAACACCATTTGTGCCACGCCACAGAACCTGTGGGAGCAAGCTTGCTCGCGAAGGGGTCATCTGATTCAACACCTCTGTTGACTGGAAGACCGCTATCGATGGCAAGCCAGCTCCCACATGGATTGTGTGATGGCTTAAAGGTTACGCCACCACTCGATAACACGGCACATACGCCGCGCCACCCGGCAGTTTCATCCGGTGCTGGGCGACGAAGGCTTTGAGCAGCGCGTCGAGCGGTTGCATGATCGCCGCATCACCACGGATCTGGTAAGGCCCGTGTTCTTCGATCAGACGAATGCCCTTGTCCTTGACGTTGCCGGCAACGATCCCGGAGAACGCCCGACGCAGGTTGGCCGCCAGTTCGTGCGGTGGCTGGTCGCGGTGCAGTTTCAGGTTGGCCATGTTCTCGTGGGTCGGATCGAACGGACGCTGGAAGCCTTCGTCGATTTTCAGCAGCCAGTTGAAGTGGAACGCATCGTTGCGCTCGCGACGGAACTGCTTCACCGCTTTCAGCCCTTGGGTCATCTGCCGCGCCACTTCGGCCGGGTCGTCGATGATGATTTCGTAGTGCTGCTTGGCTGCTTCGCCGAGGGTCGCGGTGACGAAGGCGTCGAGCTGCTCCAGATACGGCGCGGCATGTTTCGGCCCGGTAAGGATTACCGGGAACGGCAGGCCTGCGTTGTCCGGGTGCATGAGGATGCCGAGCAGATAGAGGAACTCTTCAGCCGTACCCGCGCCGCCCGGGAAGATAATGATGCCGTGGCCAACACGGACGAACGCTTCCAGACGTTTTTCGATGTCCGGCAGGATAACCAGCTCGTTGACGATCGGGTTCGGCGCTTCGGCGGCGATGATGCCCGGCTCGGTCAGACCCAGATAACGCCCGCCGTGGATACGCTGTTTGGCGTGGGCGATGGTTGCGCCTTTCATCGGGCCTTTCATCACGCCGGGGCCGCAACCGGTGCAGATGTCGAGGCTGCGCAGGCCCAGTTCGTGGCCGACTTTCTTGGTGTATTTGTATTCTTCGGTGTTGATCGAGTGGCCGCCCCAGCACACGACGATCTTCGGCTCGACACCCGGGCGTAGGGTGCGCGCGTTACGCAGCAGGTGGAAAACGTAGTCGCTGATGCCCTGCGAGGTGGTCAGGTCGATGCGTTGGCTGTCGAGTTCGTTTTCGGTGTAGACAATGTCGCGCAGGGCGCTGAAGAGCATTTCGCGAGTGCTGGCGATCATTTCGCCGTCGACGAAGGCGTCGGCCGGAGCGTTCAGCAGCTCCAGGCGTACGCCGCGATCCTGTTGGTGAATGCGGATTTCGAAGTCCTTGTAGGCTTCGAGGATGGTCTTGGCGTTATCGACATGGGCGCCGGTGTTGAGGATGGCCAGGGCGCACTGGCGGAAGAGGGTGTAGGTGCTGCCGGATCCGGCTTCGCTCAGTTGCTGAACTTCACGTTGAGAAAGGGTTTCCAGGCTGCCTTTCGGGCTGACCGAGGCATTGATTACGTGTCGTTGGGTCATGCAATGATCCTTAAAACGATGTCATCCCAAAACCAGGCGAATGGCATCCGAATAGTGTGTATCCATGAATGAAGATGGCACGATCTGCGCTGTACCGCCATGTCCCCGTTGGACGCTGAAAAGATGAAAAGGAGCCCCAGCATAGCTAAATCCGCGCTAGAGGCGATAATGCGCCGGCCGGTTTTTTCAGTTAGCCCTTTTGTCGCTCAAGGAAGTCATTTGTGATGTTCGAGATTCAGCCGATGGACGCCGCCACCTTTCGCCAGCAGACCCGACGCAGCACGATCATCATCGCCGTGCTGTTCTTGGTGCTGGCGATGCTGTTTTCCAGCGTGGCGGTGGCGCTGTTCGGCGAGCCTGGCGGCGATAACCTGCGCTTCAATGTCGGTGGGGTGTTTGTCGCGTTTCTGCTGACGGCTGCGTTACTGCGCGGGCGCTTCTGGAATCAGAGCTGGATGGCGCCAGCGGTGTATAGCTGGCGCCTCAAGCGCAGTCTGATGAGCATCACCAATGTGATGCATCAGGTCACTGCGGCGGTGGAGCAGAACGATCCGACGGCCATGAAAGTGCTGCGTTTCTATCATCTTGGGTTGACGCAGATGCATGAACTGGACGGTAACTCCAGCGATCATGGGCAACTGTGGCACGAAGCCGAAGCGCACAAGGAACGGATGCAGGCGCTGGGACTCGATACCGAGCAGACGCGCCTGGATCCGGCCTGGCTCGGAGCCTTGAAGCCGACGTCGCGCTGATTACAGCGCTCGACGCAGCTTCCACGAACGGATCAAGCGGCCATATACCAGCAGGTTCACCGCCAGTACCACGCTGCCGAGCGCCAGTTGAATCTGCGGGGTGAGCCCGGCTGGGTAGATGATCGGCCAGATGTAATGCTCGATGAAGCCGCCCGCGTATTCGGTCAGCCCGGCAGCGTGGCGCATGAGGTTTTCCCAGTAGGTCAGCGGGCAGGTCAAGTGCAGCACCTCGACAGCCACGCCCCAGGCGGCAGCCGGCAAATGCAGCCACATCAATCGCGGCCATTTGAGCACCAGCAGCCCGCCAAACAGCACGAACAAAATGAAGCACAAGTGGAACAGCACCAGCCCGTCGGCTGCGATTCGGTACAGCATGTCGTCTCCCTGACGCAATTGTGAATGGCGCTATGTTACGCCGGTCAGGAGATCAAAGGTCAGTGCGAAAATCAGCGAATTGCGCGCGCATCCGGCCGATTTCCCACAAGTGCGCAAGATTGTTCAAGCCAAAAAGGCGAAATGGCTGGCACAGTCTTCGACCGTTTTCCTGGTTGAAGAACGTTTATGTCTGATTCTCTTATGCCGCGCAGTGCGTTCCTTCGCGGCGCTGCGGCAATCATGCCGTTGTCTCTGGCCACCGCGCCTTGGGGGCTGCTGGCCGGCTCCATGGCGATCGAAGCCAATCTCACGCCGCTGCAAGGCCAAGGCTTGTCGAGCATTGTGTTTGCCGGGGCGGCGCAATTGGTGGCGATCGGCATGCTCAAGGGCGGCGCGGGGATTTTTTCGATTCTGTTGACCACGCTGCTGCTGACGTCGCAGCACCTGCTGTATGGCATGAGCATGCGTTCGGTGATTTCGCCGCTGCCGGGGCGCTGGCGCATAGGTCTGGGCTTTTTGCTCACCGATGAGTTGTTTGCGCTGACCAGTCAACATGATCGCCAGCAGTTCAACCGCTGGTATGCGCTGGGCGTCGGTTTGACTTTCTACATCGCGTGGAATCTGTTCACCCTCGCCGGCATTGTCCTCGGCAGCAGCATTCCCGGGCTTGAGCACTTGGGACTGGATTTTTCGATTGCCTCCACGTTTATCGCGTTGATCACGCCGGTGGTGCGTAACGTACCGACGGTGGTGTGTGTGGCGGTGTCGCTGTTTTGTTCGGTGCTGTTCAGTTACTGGCAATGGGGCTCGGCCCTGGTGTTGTCCGGGCTGGCCGGAATGACCGCAGGGTTTATCTGCAACAAGCTGTATCGGGAGCGTACATGATGGTTTGGGCGGTGATTTTTGGCATGGGGCTGTTGGTGTTTCTCAATCGCTACGTGTTTCTCGAGCCGCGTTTGCCAGTACGTCTGAGCAGCAATGCGCGACAGTTTCTCGGGTTTGCAGTACCGGGGATGCTCACTGCGATCTGCGGGCCGATTGTCTTCATGCCCGACAAACAATTGAATCTGCAGTGGGACAATCCGTATCTGCTTAGTTCGCTGGTGGCGATCGCACTGGTGATCTACACGCGCAGTACTTTGCTCAGCATGTTGTTGAGCATGGGGTTCTTCTTCTTGCTGCGCTGGTGGCTGTAAGTTGTCTGTTCTACGCTTTAGTGATGAAGGGTTACTGATAGCGGGAGGTGCACATGGCGACTGAGAAAAACCATCCAGACACGGATGACGAAGATACGGACGAACCAACGCAAGAAGAAATAGAGCGTGAAAAGCACAAGGAACAGACCTGGAAGCACGATGATGGCCGAGAGCTTTCCGATCCTGATCGCAAGTTTTGAGTGACTTTTACGAAAAAGCCCCGCAAGTGCGGGGCTTTTTTGTGGTTTCAGAGATCGTCCAACTGCGTGAAATCGGGGTGTGTGGCCCGATATCCCAAGGTTCGGTCAATCCACGCATTCAGCTCGTTGACCATCACCGGTGGGTGGCCGGGATACGCTTCGAGGGTGGTGCGCAAGATACGGTCTATATCGGGTACGGAACGCAGGTTTCGGGTCTTGATGTAGTGGCCGATAAAACAGTCGAGTTCAAAGCGTTCTGTCATCGACAGATAAATACACTCCAGGCCGCTGACCTGTTTGATTGCAAAATCGTCGCGCAACTTATTTCTCTGCAAGGCTTGTAGACGTTAGGGGGTTCCTGGTTTGTTGACTCTTTGGTCAACTGGTATACCAAATGGAAATGCGGCGCGCATGCTAGCCGTAGTGCATATAAATGTATGTATGACGGTTGAAATGTCAGACAGGCGGTTAGTTCATTCGAACGTGTGTTTTATTTGCAGCGTCTCAAAGATGAAACAGTTGTTGTAACGACCATGCGTCACCTGTAGGCGCTGCTGAAGGCTGCGATCTTTCGATTCTGAGAAAACAAGAAGTCAAAAGTTCGCAGCCTTCGGCAGCTCCTACATTGATAAACGCGTGAAGTCGGCAAATGTTTAAGTTTGCCGAATAATCAAACTGGCACCCTGATTGCGTACGTTACCGACGGCTTTGCCGACTTTATGCCATTCGAACATTTCGCTGCGTTCACCTTCGAACAGCAGCATTTGCTCGGCACGCTCAACGGGAGTCGCAGGATCCAGCCATTCATGCACCAGCTCTGCGCGAAACACTACTGGTCGGCGATCATGGATATCGAGCATGCCGCCGACGGCATCGGCGGTGATAATCACGAAACCGTCGTCATCCCGAGCTGGCGTTTCGGCTGTCGGAAATTGTCCGATGGCTGCGCAGAAAACCGCTTCGTGATCCGCGCGACGGATCAGCCAGGGTTGTCGTGTTTTGTCTGCGCTATCGACCCATTCAAACCAGTTGTCCACGGGCACAATCAAACGATGTCGCCAGATCCCTCGAAAGAAAGGGCCATGGGCGACTTTCTCGACCCGGGCATTGATCGGTGGCGGACGATCCTTGGCCCAATGCGGGCGCCAGCCCCAGCGCAGATTGTCGGCATGCAGGTGTTGTCCTTGTTGATGAAGGACGGCCAGCGCGGTGGTCGGCGCCGCGTTGTAGCGATCGAGTGGCGCGTCGCCGACGTGATTGATCAACGCGTCGGGAATGCTCAGCACCGCGACGAAGTCATGAATGCCACGGTACTGCGAGAGTCTTCCGCACATGGGCCGATCTCCGGTTGGAGAGTTCAGCTTAGTCGCTGGCGTCCTGGCCGGTGAACGTGTCACGCCAGTTCAGCCAGCGGCGTTCGAGCATGGCCAGCAAGCTATCGCTGAATTTACCGAGCAAGGCGAGCACGATGATCGCAGCCAGCACGATGTCCGGCCGCGAGGTTTCCCGGCCGTCACTGAGCAGATAGCCAAGCCCCTTGGTGGCCGCGATCAACTCCGCCGCGACGAGAAACATCCACGCCAGGCTCATGCCACTGCGCAATCCGGTGAACAGGCCGGGCAGGGCGGCTGGCAGCAAGATTCGTCGCACCAATTGCAAGCGACTGAAGCCATAGATGCGACCAACTTCGACCAGTTTGCGATCAATGTTGCGAATGGCTGCGACGACATTTACATACACCGGAAAGAACGCGCCGATGGCGATCAGAACGATTTTCGACGTCTCGTCGATGCCCAGCCACAACAGCAGCAGCGGCACCCAGGCCAGGCTCGGAATGGAGCGCAGCGCCGCAAAGGTCGGTTCCAGATAGGCCTCGGCTTCGCGGCTCAAGCCAACCCAGGCAGCAAACACCAGCGCCAGACTGGCGCCAATGGCAAAACCCAGCAGTACGCGAATCAGACTGGCGCCGATGTGTTTCCACAGCGCACCCTCAGCAAGGTCGGTGAGGGTCACGGCGATCTCGCTCGGTGCCGGCATCTGGTAGGACGGCAGCCAACCGAGGCGGACGATAGTTTCCAGTGCAACGATGATCAGCAGCGGCAGGGCCAGGCCTTTGCAGCGGCGCTGCCATGTCGGACTGAAACCTGCTGGGCGCTGTCGCGACACCACAAGTGACGCGGGCAGGTCTTTGCTGTGAGTGGTCATGGTTTGGCTCCGCTCACGACAAATCCGCGACGGGCGCGGATTTGTCGTGAGGCTGATCGGTTACTGGTGGGCGACGGCTTGCTGCACACCGCTGTCGAGCAATTGATCGATGACTTGGTCGACATTTACCCCACGGCGCACCAGTTCTTCGGAGACCAGAATCGGCGCCGCTGCCTTGGAGGCGCTGATGTCCTGCCGGGTCAGTTGCGGGCTGCTCAGGTCGGTGCGCGACAGTTGCAGCCTGGCCACGTCCAGCGGCAGGCCGGACTCCTTGGCGAGAAGGGCGGCGAACTCATCGGGATTTTTCAGCGCCCAGTCGCGGGCCTGTTCGTAGGCTTTGATGACGGTGTCGATGGTTTGCGGATGTTCTTTGGCGTATTGCTCGGTGACGCTGACCACGCCATAACTGTTGAACGCCGGGTTGCGATAGAGCAGGCGCGAACCGGCCTGAACCTGACTGGCGGCCATGTGCGGATCGAGTCCGGCCCAAGCGTCGACATCACCTTTTTCCAGCGCCGTGCGGCCGTCCGGATGTTGCAGGTGAACCAGTTCCACATCGTCTTTTTTCAGTCCGGCCTGTTGCAGGCTGCGCAGGGTGAACAGGTACGGGTCGGTGCCCTTGGTGGCGGCGATCTTTTTGCCCTTGAGGTCGGCGATGGTCTGGTAAGGAGAATCCTTGCGCACCACCAGCGCTGTCCATTCGGCGCGGCTGTAGACGTAGACCGATTTGATCGGGCTGCCGTTGGCGCGGCTTAGCACGGCGGCGAGGCTGGCGCTGGAAGCGAAATCCACGCCGCCGCTGTTGAGGTATTCCAGCGAGCGGTTGCTGCCCTGGCTCAGTACCCAGCTGACCTTGGTCTGTGGCAAGGCTTTTTCGAGGAAGCCGAAGTGCTTGAGCACCAGACTGACTGGCGAGTAATAGGCGTAGTCGAGATGCACTTCCGCCGGCGCGGTTTCAGCCGCGTGGGCGAGTGGTTGCAGGCTCAGTGCCACTGCGCTGGCAGCCAGCAAGGTTTTGAGTCGAGGAAAGAACGATATCATGGGACGCTCCGGCAAAGGCACAGGTTTCTTATGTCCAAAAAGATATTTTTATCGAATGCTTCCTGCATGAATGGAATATTGCAGGCTCTGTGCCATGTGCTTGAAAGCGCCGGTTTATAAGGGTTTTAAGGGCGGATCCGAGTATTCAGCTGTTGCGTAGACAACAGTGTGGTTCGCCACTGTTGCCCAGCAAACAGCAAGTATTAACCGTGATGAGCTTATGCACTTATCGAATTTCAAAATGGTGAATCAAGAGCGTTATGGTCTATGTAATTACCTTTGCAGGACTCGCCATGAAGCTTTCTCGTTTCCTCCGCCGTGCGTTAATCACTGCATTATTCACCTCGCCGCTTTCCTACGCAGCCGAGCCATTGGTCCTGCATGTCGGCGATCAGAACTACTACAACATCCGTGCATCGGTGGAGGCCTCCGGCGTGTTGAAAGACGCGCCTTATACCGTCGACTGGAAACACTTCCAGGCCGCAGCACCCTTGGCGGAAGCCTTGCAAACCGGATCGCTGGATCTGGGCTTTTTGGGCGATTCCGGTTTTCTGTTTCTGGCCGCCAAGCAGGCGCCGGTGAAACTGATTGGCGTATCGCGGCAGAATCCGGACACCATCGCATTGTTGGTGCCCAAGGATTCTCCGGTGAAAACCATCGCCGACTTGAAGGGCAAGAAGGTCGCTTATTGGCCCGGAGCCTGGAGTCAGCAGTTGACCTTGCGCGCCCTGGAGCAGGGCGGTCTGCCGGAAAACTACGTCGACTTCGTCAAGTTGATGCCGATCGATGCCGCTGCAGCGCTTCCGCAGGGCAGTATTGATGCCTTCCCGGTGTGGGAACCGTACATTTCCCAGCAGATCGTGTTCTCCGGCGCGCGGCCGATCCTGACTGCAAAAAACCTGATGCCGGGGCTCAGCGCAATCGCGGCATCGACACCGTCCATCGACAGCAAGCGTGCAGCGATTGCGGATTTTCTCGGTCGTTTGAAACAGGCTCGGGCCTGGGTCGACAGCCACACGGACGAATACGCCGATCTGTGGGCGAAGAAAGCCAATCTCGATCAGCAGGTGTCGCGCCACTGGTTGCGTCAAGCGCACATGACGGTCGGGCCGGTGGACACGCAAGCGGCGACGGATCTGCAAAGCACTGCCGATTTCCTGTTCAAAGTGAAAGCGCTGCCAGCTCCGTTGGCCACCGCTGGAATTATCGACACGTCTTTTCAACAGGCATTGGCTCACTGAGCGAGCGCCGGAACCAAACCCTGTGTACCTTATCCAACCTCGGCTCGAATATCCGAGCGCAGGGATGGATAGGGGCGAGGGAGTTTTGCCAATCGACCACATGACGGCAGCCGCCGTGCTCAAGGCAAAACATGACATCCGGATTCAAACTTATTTGTGCCGCGCTGATTGCTCTCGGGCTGGCCGGTTGCATCGCCGCCCCGATAGAAATGACTGCGCAAACCGAAACGCGCCTGAAGACCCAGGCGCCAGTGCGTTTTCTGCTGACGTTCGACGACGGCCCCAGCGCTTCGAGTTTCTGGAATCCGTCGGCCACGGTGCTCGACGGTCTCAAGGACAATCCGTTGATGCCGAATATCAAAGCGGTGTTCTTCGTGCAGACGCGTGCACCGCGAGCGGGCAACAGTGAGATCGGTCGCGGCATCATGCGACGTGAGTATGAGGAGGGGCACATCCTCGCGTTTCACACAGCGACCCATTGGCACACCAATCATCGCTTGCTCGACCCGCAAGAACTCGAAGAGTCGTTGACCAACGGCACGGCTGATATCGCTGCCATCACCGGGGCGCCGCCGACGCTGCTGCGCCCGCCATTCTGGAATTACGACAAGCGCACCTTCGCCGCCTATCAGCAGCATGGCTTGCATGTGCTGCTAACCGATTTAAGCGCCAATGACGGCAAGATCTGGGGCTTCAATGCCAGCCCGCGACGTCGGGCCAACATGCTGCGACAGTTATCTGAAGTCCGTGAACGTATCGCCCGTGGCGAATTGCCCGCCGTGGACGGGGTCATCCCGGTCGTGGTGACGTTTCATGATCTCAACCGCTATACCGCGCGGCACACCCGCGAATACCTGCAGATTCTGCTGGATAGCGCCGCTGCCACGGGCGTGAAGCTGGCGGACAAGCCTTTCTATGATGATCACGCTGAACTTGAGAAAGCCGCGCTGGCGCGTACCGTGGAGAACAGTTCGGAGTCGGTGAATTTGCCGGGGATGTGGAACTGGATCTGGGATCACGACGCGCATTGACGGCGTGCTTGAAAGTTGTGATCCGGTTGGCATTTTTGTGTCGAGCGAGACACAAATTGCTCATCTATGCTCTACGAGTCGACCGACCCACCGCCTGCGAGGCGTTCAGCCATGCTTGCCATTATCGATATTTGCCGGATTGTCGAATCCGGCTTTCCTGCGTTCAAGTGCGATTGCATTCCGAGCACGCAAGGGCTATTGCAAATCAAGGTGTATGAGCCGGACAGCGGGCGAGTCGAGTTGCTGTTGAATGGTGTCTCCCCGGAACACCTCGTCACGATTCGTGACATTTCCAACTTCATTGGTGAATTACGCACCGAAATGAGCGCCGGCCGCCGAGCGTTCGCCGGCTAACGCCTTATAAACGTCGTTGAAATGCTTGAACGATGCGTAACGTCGCTTCGCTGGTGTTCAGATTGCGCACTGCGTCCAGCGGATGCCAGATGCAATCGATGATCTCGTTCTGCGGCCGCACTTGTTCAAGATCCTGCACTGACGCTTCATAGACATGGTGCCGCGTGCTGCCGCTCTGCAGTTCCATCAAATACAACACGTCGTCGGCGTTCAGGCCGGTTTCTTCCTGCAATTCGCGTACGGCGGCCTGCGCGTGGGTTTCTCCGGGCTCGACCTTGCCACCGGGCAATGTCCAGCGACAGCGCGGTTTGCGCACCAGGAGAATATGGCGATCCTGCTCGCATATTACGGTTGCACGTACTTTCATCTGTTACCTGTTTACTGCCTGTCACAAAAAAGAAATAAAACTGCAATATTTGAGCCGAAGCCTGCGGCAAGGGGTCATTGGAATTTTGAGCGATGATTACAGCGAAAAGTGCCAGATCCCTGACCGTTGCAGCTCGCGACGCCCGGTCGGCATTTCGGGCGGATCAAGGTGTAAGGTAAAAGCGTGAAGCTGGATCTGACCGTTAGCAAAAATGGAGGTGTCCATGAGCATGCCGATGTTGAACAAGATGCACATGAACGGCTATGACGTGCTTAGCGTGAACAATGGCCCATGGCGGGTTTGCACCCAAGGCGATCGACTGGCGTCGTTTGGCAGCCGGGAGGAAGCGCTGGCCTACGCCGCCGCACTGCCTGGCTACAAAAAACGCTCGACGCGCGCGCAAAGTCACAAAACCCACTGACAAGCGGCTATATCGAAAGAGCCCCGGCATGTGTCGGGGCTTTTGTTTTGGGGGAGGGTGGTCTTAGTGGACCTTGGTTCGGCTGATGGCGCGGGCTTTCACTTCCCTGGCATACAGTTGCAGCCGCTCTTCGTCGCTTTGCAGCACCTCGCAGGATCTCAGCACGGTTTGCGCGTCCGCCTCGTTGCCGGATTTGCGCAGTTGTTCCGCGATACGCTTCAGGTCGACCGCCGACCATCTCAAGTCCGATGCAACGCTTTGCAGGTCGCGTTGAAGTTCGTGTTCGTATTCATTGAGCCGCATGATCACCTCCAGAACATTCTCGGTAGAAAAGAGTAGTCGCATTTTTCGTCGGCGGGCAAAGCCTGTTCGTCAGTAAGCCGGGCGGTTGTGAAAAGTTGTGCAGATTGCGCCGAGGGCGCGGTGCCACGATGGATGTGCACCCGGTTACGCGCTACATTTATTTTTTCAGATCAGGAAAACATTATGCGGATATGGATCGGGAGTCTGGCGCTGGCCCTGTTGACGGGTTGCTCGTTGCCGACGTCGTTGGTGCCGGGTGAGCCGAATGTCAGCAAGACCAGCGTCAAAACGCCCAAGGACTATGCCGCGTGTGTATTACCGTTGTGGCAGCGGGATGTTGCGAAAACCTCGCAGACCTCGATTTCCAACGGCTATCGCATCACCGCGCCGAGCATCATCACTGCCGATGAGATTCTCGATATCGTCAAGTACAAGGATGGCAGTCGGGTTTCGTTGTATCAGGGGCCGCCGTGGGCGAAGTCCGGGTCGTTGCGCCAATCGGTGCGTGACTGCCTGTAACGATATTTCTGGATGCACAAAAGCAGAAACCGGCTCGACGGTTTCTGCTTTTTTTGACTGCTTTCAGGCTGAAACGTCAGTCGGAAATGTCGATTAGCGGGATGCTGCCGACGTTGCCTTTTTTCTCCCGTCGATCTTGAATCCAGTCTTCGACTTGCTGGCCGAACTCCTTCGGCGCCTTGCGTCCGACCTTTCTGGCGATATCGAGAATCGTCTGCTGGGCCAGCGCCTCTTCCATGCGCTGCTGCGCGGTCATCATGGCTGCGTGAATCGAGCACGTACCGTCGATGGCCCACTCCGGCACATTGCCTTCAAACAGGGCGCAACGCCCACGAATGTCGCGGCATTCGAAAATATTCTTGCGCCCGTCGATGGCTTTGACGATGTCGAGCAGGGTGATTTCATCGGCCGGCCGCGCCAGGCTGAATCCGCCGCGCACGCCTTCAGAGGCCACCACCAGTTTGCCCTTGGCCAGTTTGGTGAAGATTTTCGCCAGGTATTCCACCGGTACGCCTTGCAGTTCGGCGAGGTCCCGTACGCTGGCTTCGCGCGTATCGCCGCTGTTGGTAACCAGAAACGCCAGGCAATGGATGCCGTATTCGACGCCTGCGCTGTAAAGAGACATAGGTAAGTCCGACTTGATTTGTCGTAAATGCTAACAGTCTGAAGAGAAGTCGGCAATCGATCTCAGAGGGCTGATAGACCACAAAACAGGCTGATTGACTCGTTTTGTACAGATTTTCTTAAATCGATTCAGCGTAATAACTATCGATAAGTCCGATTGAATCTATCGGATAATCTGACTTGTTGGTTTTATATCCGACCAATAAAGTCGGCGGTATTGGGCTGGCGAGGGTTGGCTCACGACGAATTCGATTTCAACTCTTTTACTCGTTTGGCGTTTTCTGGAGAGACACAATGAAGCAGCAGATTCTGATTATCGGCGCAGGTTTTGGCGGCATGTGGTCGGCATTAAGTGCTACGCGTCTGGTTGACCTGCAGGGTCGCGACGACGTCGAAATCAGCGTTCTCGCGCCGCAAGCCGAGTTGCGCGTACGTCCACGCTTCTATGAGCCGAATGCTCATCAACTGGCCGCTCCGTTGCATGAACTGTTCGAATCAGTCGGCGTTCACTTCATCAAAGGGGCAGCGGAAACCATCGACGTGGCGAAAAAAACCGTCGGCTACACTGATGCGTCCGGCGCCAAGCAAGTGTTCCATTACGACAAACTCGTTTTGGCCAGCGGTAGTGGTCTGGCGCAATCCGCCACGCCGGGTGTCGCGCAATACGCATTCGACGTCGATCAGATCGAAGCAGCGATTCGTCTGGAGGCACATCTGAAATCCTTGAAAGACCTTCCCGAAACCAGGGCGCGCAATACCGTTGTGGTGGCGGGCGGTGGTTTCACCGGGATTGAAACGGCAACCGAAATGCCCGGCCGTCTGCGTGAGATTCTTGGCGAGCATGCCGACATCAACGTGATCATCGTTGATCGCGGGCAGAAGATCGGCGCGTCGATGGGTGAAGAAATCAGCCAATCCATCCTCGAAGCCAGCGAAGAGTTGGGCGTCGAATGGCGTCTGGGCGTGTCGGTGCAGTCAGTCGATGCCAATGGCGTAACGCTTTCGGACGGTCAGCACATTGAGGCGAAAACCGTGGTCTGGACCACCGGTGTACGCGCCAGTTCGCTGACCGAGCAGATCCCCGCCGAGCGCGACAAGCAAGGGCGCCTGCACGTCGATGCCCACCTGAAAGTCATCGGTCAGGACGACATCTTCGCCACCGGCGATGTCGCCTACGCCGCCACCGACGACATCGGTAACTACGCGTTGATGACCTGCCAGCACGCGATTTCGCTGGGTCGACACGCCGGCAACAACGTCGCTGCGCAGATTCTCGGTGTCGACCCGACGCCGTACAGCCAGCCAAAATACGTGACGTGCCTGGATCTCGGTGCCTGGGGCGCGGTGTACACCGAAGGCTGGGATCGTCAGGTGAAACTGGTCAAGCAGGAAGGCAAAACCCTGAAGACCCAGATCAACACTCAGTGGATCTATCCGCCTGCGGCTGATCGCGTGAGTGCGTTGGCCGCTGCGGATCCGACGATTCCTGTGGTTGCATAACTTGCCTGACCAATGATCCCGCTCGCTGAGCGGGATTTTTTTGTCAGCAAAAAGAACTGTTCCCGTGAAATGAGCGGTGACAGTTGCGCATGAGGGTTTGCAGTTGTGTGCACTAGGCTTTCGGGAGCTGGTTGATAGTCAGACCGGCATGACCTTCAAGGAGCCACGGATCATGGATGATCTGGTCAAAGAAGTTATTCCGCTGTTGCAGTACTTGATTCCCGGATTTTTGTCAGCGTGGATTTTTTATTCGCTGACGGCGTTCAAGCGACCCGATACGTTCGGACAGATTGTGCAGGCGCTGATTTTTACGTTTGTGATTCAGGGAGCAGTTTGGGGAATTGGCTCTCTGTGTTTGTGGGTGGGTTCGAAAGGTTTTTCTGTAGGACCCTGGAATGCGAAGGCCGAAACGATATGGGCATTCGTTGTGTCGGTGACGCTCGGGTTGCTTTCCTGTTACCTGGCTACGAATGACAAGTTGCACGCTTGGTTACGTAGTCGAAATGTCACGAAACAAACTTCCTATCCCAGCGACTGGTTCAGCATTTTTGCCCAGCACCATCGTCTGGTCACACTGCATTTGAACGACGAAAGGCGCGTGTTTGGCTGGCCCGTGGAGTGGCCACCGGAGTCCAGCAGTGGCCAGTTCGTGATGCAGAATCCCTGTTGGCTGGATGCGGAAGGGGCAGAAGTGCCTTTTGGCGCTGAGTTTTTGCTGATAGATTCCGGGAAGGTCAAGTGGGTCGAATTCGGCCCGAAATCGGAGGTTTCGTTATGACAGCCAGAGCACCGCAACCAATGCCAGAATGGGTGGCGCGTCGTTACACGAAAGATGGCAAGCCAGTGGCAAATGCTCAGCCCAGAGCACCGAGCGCTCCACCACCGCTGAAGAGCTAGTATTTCCTTAGCCCCAACCCTCAGCCACCGCCCGGCGAATCGCTTCCAGCAACATCGCGAACGCCGGGTTGTCATTGTTTTCCCGCCAGATCAGATGCAGCTCGCTCTGCACCCCTTCGCCCAGATCGATCTCGCGAAATACCACATTTTTGAACACCACACTGGTAGCGCAACGCGGCACCAGTGCCAAGCCCATGCCGGCGTTGACCAGAGCCAGAATCGTCAACGATGACCCCAGCCACTGCACATAATCCGGCGCGACCCTAGCCGAGCGCAGCATGCCGGTCAGCAGTTCATTGAACGGCGGATACGCGGCGTGGGAATACATCAGAAACGGTTGTTTATCCAGATCACTGACCGCCACTTCAGCCGCCGTCGCCAATGGATGTCCGCTCGGCACCGCCAGTACAAACGGCTCGCGCACAAGACATTCGGTGGCATACCCCGGCTCCAGTAACGGCGCACGGGCGATGCCCAGATCGATGCGCCGCGCGCGCAGGGCTTCGTGTTGCTGGTATGTGTTCATTTCCGACAGATCGATTTTCACCTGCGGCTGCTTCAGTCGCGCCTCGGCGATCACCTTGGGCAGAAACTCATACACCGCGCTGCCGACAAAACTGATGTTCACCGACCCGATATCGCCTTCGGCAAACCGCCGGGCGGTGACGGCCGCTTGCTGTGCACGTTCCAGCAGGTTCTGTGCTTCGATGAAAAAGGCCCGGCCGGCGGCTGTTAACGCGACGCTGCGAGTGCTGCGGGTGAACAGCTCGACGCCGAGGTGATGTTCGAGCAATTGAATCTGCCGACTCAGCGGCGGCTGGGTCATGTTCAGTCGCTCAGCAGCGCGGCGAAAGTTGAGTTCGGTGGCGACGGTGGTGAAGCAGCGCAGTTGGGTCAGTTCGAACATTGATCTAATCCGGGTATCAATCGAATGCCAAGTTAGATTAGACGGGATCAATGACCCCGTCCATGATCGGCTCAACGCTTCACGCCATTCCTAAAAAAACAAGATCGGGAGTCGCCCTTGAAAACCCTCCAGAGTCCACTGGATGTCACGGTTCTCGCCCGTGCCGCCGCCAAGGTCAAGCGCCACGTGCTGCCGCTGTTCGTGGTGATGTTCATCGTCAACTACATCGATCGGGTCAACATCGGTTTTGTGCGCAGTCACATGGAAACCGATCTGGGTATCGGCGCTGCGGCTTATGGCCTGGGCGCCGGGTTGTTCTTTGTGGGCTACGCGCTGTTCGAAGTGCCTTCCAACATGCTCCTGCAGCGTTACGGCGCGAGGGTCTGGCTGACGCGGATCATGTTCACTTGGGGCGCAGCGGCCATGGCCATGGCCTTCGTCAGAGGGGAAACCAGTTTCTACGTGTTGCGCTTTATTCTCGGTGCCGCGGAGGCGGGGTTCTTTCCAGGGATCATTTATTACTTCACCCAATGGCTACCGGCCTCCGAGCGCGGCAAGACCATGGCGGTGTTTCTCAGCGGCTCGGCGATTGCCTCGGTGATCTCCGGCCCGGTCTCCGGCGCGCTGCTGCACATCAGCGGCTTGGGCCTGCATGGCTGGCAATGGATGTTCTTGATCGAGGGCGCAGCCTCGGTGGTGCTTTGCGCGTTTGTCTGGTTCTGGCTGCAATCGCATCCGCGTCAGGCCAAGTGGCTGAGCGAAGAAGAGCGCGAAGCGTTGGTGGCGGCGATTGCCGAAGAGCAGCGCGCTCGTGAGGCGTCGCAGGTGGCCAAACCGTCGATGTTCAAACTGTTGGCGGACCGGCAGATTGCGTTGTTCTGCTTCATCTATTTCTCCATTGCCCTGACCATTTACGGCGCGACGTTCTGGCTGCCGAGCATGATCAAAAAGATGGGCAATCTCGGTGACTTCCAGGTTGGCCTGCTCAATTCGATTCCGTGGATCATCTCGATTGTCGCCATGTACGGCTTCGCGGCAATGGCCGGCAAGTGGAAATTTCAGCAAGCCTGGGTGGCGCTGACGCTGGTGATCGCGGCGATCGGCATGTTCATGTCGACCACTGGCGGTCCGATCTTCGCCTTCGTTGCCATCTGTTTCGCCGCCATCGGCTTCAAGGCTGCGTCGGCGTTGTTCTGGCCGATTCCGCAGAGCTATCTGGATGCGCGTATCGCCGCTGCGGTGATCGCCCTGATCAACTCCATCGGCAACCTCGGCGGCTTCGTCGCGCCGACCGCGTTTGGCTTCCTTGAAGAAACCACCGGCTCCATCGAGGGTGGTCTTTATGGCCTGGCGGCGACATCGCTGGTCGCTGCGGTGGTGATCTTCTTTGCCCGCACGGCGCCTGGCGCGAAAGGCAAAAACCTCGCAAAGCCGCATGAGGTCACCGCCGTTGTCGCGACGGTCAGCCCAGCCGCGAGCCATTGAATTGATTGTTGATCTGTCAGGAGCGTTATCTTGAAAATCACCCGCGTAACTGTTACTCCGATCGCCTTCCGCGATCCGCCGCTGCTCAACGCCAGCGGCATCCACGAACCCTTCGCCCTGCGCTCGATCATCGAGATCGAAAGCGACAACGGCTACATCGGCCTCGGCGAAAGCTATGGCGATGCCCCGGCGCTGGCAATCCAGCAGCAGTTGCAGTCACAGCTGATCGGCCTCGATCCGTTCAACCTCAACCAGTTGCGCGCCATCGTGCAGGCCACCGTTGCCGCGAACAAACCGGCCAGTCTTGCCGGCGCCGAACTGGCACCCGGTTCCCACGCCAGTAAAGCGGTGAGCAATGCTTATTCGGCGTTCGAAGTGGCCTTCCTCGATTTGCAGGCGCATTACCTGAATGTGCCGCTGGTGGATCTGCTCGGCGGTGCGATTCGTGATGAAGTGCCGTTCAGCGCCTACCTGTTCTTCAAGTATGCGCAGCATGTCGATTCGCCGTACAAACCGGACAATTGGGGCGAAGCACTCAGCGAGCAGCAAATCGTTGCGCAAGCCGCGCGGATGATCGAGGCGTACGGTTTCAAAAGCATCAAACTCAAGGCTGGCACATTGCCGCCGGAGCATGAAGTGGCGTGCATCAAGGCGCTGAAAAAAGCCTTCCCCGGTTACCCGTTACGCATTGATCCGAATGGTAACTGGTCACTGGAAACTTCAATTCGCATGGCCGAATTGCTCGGCGATGATCTGCAATATTACGAAGACCCGACCCCGGGCCTCGACGGTATGGCCGAGCTGCACAAGCGCACCGGTCTGCCGCTGGCGACCAATATGGTGGTGACCGATTTCGACGAGTTCCGCCGCAGCGTGGCGCAGAACAGTGTGCAGATTGTCCTTGCCGATCATCATTACTGGGGTGGCCTGCGTGACACGCAGACGCTGGCGAAGATGTGCGATGTGTTCGGCGTTGGCGTGTCGATGCATTCCAACTCACACCTGGGCATCAGCCTGATGGCGATGGCCCATGTCGCGGCGGCGGTACCGAATCTGGATTACGCCTGCGACACCCATTACCCGTGGCAGGAGCCGGATGAAGAGGTGATCAAGGGCGGCAAGCTGCCGATTGTCGATGGCTGCGTGAAGATCACCCGCGCACCGGGGCTTGGGCTGGAGCTGGACCAGGATCAGTTGGGCAAGCTGCATGATCAGTATCTGACGTGCGGGATTCGCCAGCGTGATGATGTGCGGCAGATGCAGCGTTATAAGCCGGACTGGAAGACGCTCAAACCGAGGTTTTGATGTCGTTCTCGCTGGCCTCTTCGCGAGCAAGCTCGCTCCCACAGGGGGAATGCATTCCAACGTGTGGGAGCGAGCTTGCTCGCGAAGGGGGCGACTCAATTCCTCAGAGTGTATGCATCAACCAATCCCGAAACGCTTTCAGCGACGGCAAATTCTCATTGCGCGGCGGATACACCAGGTAATAGCTGCGTCGACTGGTAATCGGCTCGCCCAGTTGCAGCAGTTCACCATTCAACAACTCATCCTCGACCAGAATTCGCGGCACCAACCCCACACCGATATTCGCCCGCACCGCTTGAATCAAGTGCGAGGTCATTTCAAAGCTCGGCCCGATGCGCATGCTGCGGTGTGGCAAGCCGTGATGGCTGAACCATTCCGCCCACGCCTGCGCATTGCTGCTGACATTGAGCAGCAGTTGCCCGGCTATTTGCTGTTCGGCGTTATCGCGTTCTGCAGCGGACAGCTGCGCACTGGCGATTACCACCAGTTCCTCGGTGTGCAGGGGCAGGGCGGTCAGCCCCGGCCAGTCACCGCCACCGACACAGATCGCTGCATCGATTTCGCTGGTATCGAAGTCGATCGCTGCGATACGCGAATGCAAATGCACGGTCATGCCCGGGTGCGCGGTGTAGAAATCCTTGAGGCGCGGCAGTAGCCATTTCGAGCCGAAGGTCGGCAGCGTCGCCAGGCGCAAGCTGTGAATGCCCGAGCCGAACGCCATGGCCTGCAGCGTCGCACTGCGAATCTGCCCAAGCGCTTCGGCGAGTTCGCGCTGATACATGCGCCCGACATCGGTCAGTACCACTTGCCGGCCTTCGCGGCTGAACAAGCGCATGCCGAGCATCTTCTCGAGAATTTGCACCTGACGGCTGACCGCACTCTGCGTCAGCGACAGTTCATGGGCGGCGCGGGTGTAGCTTTCATGGCGCGCGGCGGCCTCAAAGGCCAGCAATAACGACATGGAAGGGGTGAGCGTGCGCGGATTCATTCGTAAAAATCATCAATAGCGGGTCGAATTTACGGTTGTCCCGACGTTCACCAGCAATGAACATGGGCACCATGAGATGGCGGAGCCTGACGCAATCATTCGTTGCGTACAACTGTTCACCGCCACGCGGCCCGATTTGACCGAGATAACCTGACCGATGATTGCCCAGCTGTCCCCCGCCAAAGCCCTGACCGGCGATTACCAGCAGTTCCTCAAAGCCCTGAAAGCCAGCGGTTTTCGCGGTGAAATCAGCGCCGATTACGCCAGCCGCGTGGTGCTGGCAACCGACAACTCGATCTATCAGCGCCTGCCGCAAGCGGCGGTGTTTCCGCTGGATGCCGATGACGTGGCGCGGGTGGCGCGGTTGATCGCCGAGCCGGCGTATCAGCAAGTGGTGATCACCCCGCGCGGTGGCGGCACCGGCACCAATGGCCAATCGCTGACTGACGGCATCGTCGTCGATCTGTCGCGGCACATGAACCGCATCCTTGAAATCAACGTAGAGGAACGCTGGGTGCGCGTGCAGGCCGGGGTGGTCAAGGATCAGCTCAACGCCGCACTGAAATCCGCCGGGCTGTTTTTCGCCCCGGAACTGTCGACCTCCAACCGCGCCACCGTCGGCGGCATGATCAACACGGATGCCAGTGGTCAGGGCAGTTGCACCTACGGCAAGACCCGCGACCATGTGCTCGAACTCGACATGGTCTTGCGCGGCGGCGAGCGCCTGCACGGTTTGCCCCTTGAGGAAACTGAGCTTGAAGCGTTGTGCGCCCGCGACGATCGCGTCGGCGAAGTCTATCGCTGCGCGCGGCAGATCATTGATGAGCAGGGTGATCTGATCAAACAGCGTTTCCCCGATCTCAACCGTTGCCTGACCGGTTATGACCTCGCACACCTGCGTGAGGCGGACAACCGCTTCAACCTCAACAGCGTGCTGTGCGGCGCGGAAGGCTCGCTGGGGTTTGTCGTCGAGGCGCGGCTGAACGTGTTGCCGATCCCCAAGCACACGATGTTGGTGAACATCCGCTACGCCGGGTTCATGGACGCCTTGCGTGATGCGCGGGCCTTGATGGCGCTCAAGCCGCTGTCGATCGAAACCGTCGACTCGAAAGTCTTGCTGCTGGCGATGCAGGACATCGTCTGGCACGGCGTCGCCGAGTATTTCCCGGAAAGCGCCGAGCGCCCGACCCTGGGGATCAATCTGGTGGAGTTCTGCGGCGACGATCCGGAGGATTTGCAGCGCCGGGTTGAAGCGTTCGTCGACCACTTGAGCAGCGACCGCACGGTCGAGCGTTTGGGCCACACGCTGGCGGTCGGTCATGCGGCGGTGAACAAGGTCTACGGCATGCGCAAACGTGCAGTGGGTCTGCTTGGCAACGTTGCCGGTGAAGCGCGGCCGCAGCCGTTTGTCGAAGACACCGCCGTGCCGCCGCAACACCTGGCCGAGTACATCGCCGAGTTGCGCGACCTGCTCGACAGCCACGGTTTGCAGTACGGCATGTTCGGTCACGTCGATGCAGGCGTGCTGCACGTGCGGCCGATTCTTGACATGAAAGACCCGCAGCAAGCGGCGCTGGTACGTCCGGTGTCCGACGGTGTCGCGGCGCTGACCCAACTTTACGGCGGCCTGCTGTGGGGCGAGCATGGCAAAGGCTTGCGCTCGGAATATGCCCCGGCATTCTTCGGCGAGTTGTATCCGGCCCTGCAAGCCTTGAAAGCCGCGTTCGACCCGTTCAACCAGTTCAACCCGGGCAAGATCGCCACCCCGGCCAACACTGGCACGGCGCTGCTGAAGATCGACGAAGTCACATTGCGTGGAGAACTGGATCGGCAGATCGACGAAAAAGTCTGGCAGAGCTACGGCGCGGCCATGCATTGCAACGGCAACGGCGCCTGCTACAACTTCGACCCTGATGACGCCATGTGCCCGTCGTGGAAAGCCACCCGTGAGCGCGCTCAGTCGCCCAAGGGCCGCGCGTCGTTGATTCGTGAGTGGTTGCGTTTGCAGGGCGAGGCGGGTGTCGACGTGTTGTCCGATGCCATTCGCAAGCCGGCGTTTTTCAGCAACTTGTGGCAGCGCTGGCGCAACAGCTGTGCGCAGTCCGAGGATTTCTCGCACGAAGTTTATGACGCCATGGCCGGTTGCCTGGCGTGCAAATCCTGTGCAGGGCAGTGCCCGGTGAAGGTCAATGTGCCGGAGTTTCGTTCGCGCTTTCTTGAGCTGTATCACAGCCGTTATCTGCGTCCGGCGCGGGATTATCTGATCGCCTCGCTGGAGTACAGCATCCCGCACATGGCGCGGATTCCGGCGCTGTACAACGGTTTGATGGGCGCTTCATTCGTTCGCAGCCTGCTGGAACGGGTCGGCGGCATGATCGACGTGCCGTTGCTCAGTCGTTTTGATTTCCATGCGGCGATGCGCCGTTGGCAGGTACAGCCGGCAACGGCTTCGACCTTGGCGGCGCTGACCCCAGCGCAACGCGAGCGCAGCGTGGTCATCGTGCAGGACGCCTTCACCCGCTACTTCGAAGCGCCATTGTTGGCGGATCTGGTCGAGTTGATTTCGCGTCTGGGTTATCAGGTCTATCTGGCACCGTTCAGCGCCAACGGCAAACCACTTCACGTGCAGGGCTTCCTCTCGGCGTTCAACCGCGCGGCGCTGCGCAATGCTCGGCAGTTGCGTGAATTGGCCGATGTGGGTGTGCCGTTGCTTGGCCTCGATCCGGCGATGACGCTGGTGTATCGCCAGGAGTACCTGAAAGTCCCCGGTATGCAGGAGTGCCCGGAAGTGGCGTTGGTGCAGGAGTGGTTGCTTAAGGTCATGCCGGAGCAGTTGCCTCAGGACAAAACTGCGTCGTTCCGCTTGCTTGCCCATTGCACCGAGAAAACCAACGCCCCGGCCGCCACTCGCCAGTGGGAACAGGTGTTCGAACGTGCAGGATTGAAGCTGGCCACGCAAGCCACCGGTTGCTGCGGCATGTCCGGCACGTATGGCCACGAGGCGCGCAATCGTGAAACTTCAGCGGTGATCTACGAGCAGTCGTGGGCCCGTCAGGTAGACGCGCCGGCGGAGGAGGGCGAAGCACTGGCGACCGGTTATTCCTGCCGCAGTCAGGTCAAGCGCCAGTCGGATCAGGCACTGCGTCATCCGTTGCAGGTGCTGCTTGAGGTTCAGCGTCGCTGAGCTCGCCGCCCGTGTCCTTGTCCCAGATCAGGCGCGGATCGAAACTCATTGCCGCGAGCATGGTGAACACCACGACCAGGCCGAAAAACAGAATGCCCGGTCGTGGCTCGATATCGCCCAGCGCCTGAAATTTCACCAGTGCCGCGACCAGCGCCACCACCAGCACGTCGAGCATCGACCAATAGCCGATCAGCTCGACGAAGCGGTAGAGCTTCGAGCGCTCCTTGCGCGCCCAGGCGCTGTCGCGTTGCACGGTCATCAGCAGTAGCGTCAGGGCGACGAACTTGACTCCTGGCACGGCGATACTGGCGATGAAAATGATCAGCGCAATGTCCCACGCGCCGTGCTCCCAGAACTCCAGCACGCCGCTCATGATCGTGCTGTCGGCACCGCTGCCGAGCATGGTGGTGTTCATCACCGGCAGCAGATTGGCTGGCACGTAAAACGCCAGCGCCGCAAGCATGTAGGCCCAGGTGCGCGCCAGCGAGTTGGTCTTGCGCCGGTGCAACGGCGCGTCGCAACGCGGGCATTCATGCGGCTCGTCGGTCATGTCGCAGGCCAGGCCACAGCTGTGGCACAGGCACAGATTGAGTTCGCTGGCAGTCGGGGGCCGTTTCATAGAATGTCCCAGAGGTCGCGGATATCGCGGCCGGCAATCCTGATCATCATCAAGCTGAGCACGGCCAGTGCGAACAGGCCGATGCCGGGTAACACGTCGAGCAATCCCGCCAGTTTGAACACCGCGACCATTGCCCCCAGCAGGCACACCTCAAGCATGCTCCACGGCCGCAGGGTTTCCAGCCAGCGCATGCACAGCTTGAAGCCCGGAGCACGTCGCGATGACAACGCGAAGCTCAGCACCCAGACCAGCAGCACCAGTTGAAACGCCGGGGCGATGATGATCGAAATTGCCGCCACCATTGCCATGAAGGTGATCGGCCCCTGACTCAGCGCCAGCACCGAATCCCACAGTGTCGCGCTGTTTTTCAGGCCTTTGAGGCTGATGCTCATCACCGGATAAAAATTGGCAAACAGCCACAGCATCGCAGCGGTGAAGGTCAGGGCCAGGCGCTGTTCGACGGTCAAACCGTTGAAACGCTGGAGGACGCCGCCGCAACGCACGCAGGTAGTTTTCTGATGTTTGGCCAGCACGACTTTTTCGTACACGCAGTCGCAGTGCTCGCAAATGATCAGGTGTTCGGTGTTGACCATGGACAACGCTCGACAGCAAGCCGCAAGGGCAGGGGACTTGATCACTATAGAAGCCTGAGGCTATTGGGCAACTTGTGCGTCCAGATCAACCGACGTTTTTTTGAGAATCACTATCGATTGAGCTTGGGTTTTTGCCGTTTATTGTTATAAGGTAACGCTAATTTTTAGGGGTGCTCCTTTTGGGCGCCCGCTGTTATCCCTTCGATTGCGAAACGCTCATGACGATTGTGCTCCCTCGTTCTGCCCCATTGACCACTGGCCGGCTGCTGTCCATAGACGCCCTCAGAGGCCTGGTGATTCTGTTCATGCTGTTGGACCACGTGCGCGAAACCTTCTTGCTGCACCGCCAGGTCAGCGACCCGATGGACATTGCCAGCACTGAACCGACGCTGTTTTTCAGTCGCACCCTGGCGCATCTGTGCGCGCCGGTGTTTGTGTTGCTGACCGGGTTGTCGGCGTGGTTGTTCGGTGAAAAGTACGCGAGCAAGGCCGATGTCAGTGCGTTTCTGTTCAAGCGCGGTCTGTTTCTGGTGGTGCTGGAATTCACGTTGGTGAACTTCGCATGGACGTTCCAGTTGCCACCGAGTGTGATTTATCTGCAAGTGATCTGGGCGATCGGCTTGAGCATGATCACCTTGTCGCTGCTGGTCTGGCTGCCGCGCTGGCTGTTGCTGACGTTGAGCCTGACGATCATCGCCGGACACAACCTGCTCGACACTGTGCATTTTCCGGTGGAGTCGGCGCTGCATGTGCCGTGGGCGATTTTGCATGATCGCGGCTGGATCGACGTCAGCGACACTCTGCGCCTGCGCACCTCCTATCCGTTGCTGCCGTGGATCGGTGTGATCGGTCTCGGTTATGCGCTGGGGCCGTGGTTTGCTCGCGGCGTTGAAGCGGGTTTGCGTCAGTGGCAACTGCTGATCGCGGGGAGTGCAGGACTGCTTGGCTTTGTCGGGCTGCGGCTGATCAACGGCTATGGCGAGAAACCGTGGGCCGTGGGCGACACGTCGGTGCAAACCCTGATGAGCTTTTTCAACATCACCAAGTACCCACCGTCGTTGCTGTTTATCGCGCTGACCGTGAGCGCTGGGTTGTTACTGCTATTGGCATTCGAACGCTTGCAGAATCGTCGCTGGATTCGCTGGCTGACCGTGTTCGGTTCGGCGCCGATGTTTTTCTATCTGCTGCATCTGTACGCGTTGAAGGTTTTGTACCTGATTGGCGTGGCGCTGTTTGGGTTGAATCAGGGCAGCTATTTCGGCTTCTCGTCAGTTGCGGCCATCTGGTTGGCGGCAGCGCTTCTGTCGATTGCGCTGTTCCCGGCCGTGCGCTGGTTCTCGACATTGAAGGCCCGCCGCCGCGACATTGCCTGGTTGAAGTACCTGTAAGCGCTAGTGCCGGTTGCGCACGAAGTCGATAAACGCTTTCAGCGCTGCCGGCACATGACGGCGGCTCGGGTAGTACAGGTGCAGACCCGGATAGTACGGGCACCAGTCAGCCAACACTTGCACCAGACGCCCGCTGGCGAGGTGTTCGCTGACCATGTCTTCGAACACATAGGCCAGGCCCAGCCCTTGCAGGGCGGGCCCGACCATCAGGCTGACATCGCCGAGGGTCAGCGGGCCGTTGACTTCGATTTCCTGGGCGATGGCGCCGCGTTCAAGTTCCCAGCGGTACATCGAGCCGCTGGGAAAACGGTGGCGGATGCACGGCAGTCCATGCAGGTCCTCGGGTTTTTGCGGTGCCGCATGGCGTTCGAAAAATGCCGGTGAACCGACCACCACCGAGCGCATTGTCGGGCCAATCGGCAGCGACACCATATCGGCCTCCAGGCGATCACCGAAGCGCACGCCTGCATCGAAGCCGTTGGCGACGATATCCAGCAGCGCATCGCTCTCGACCACTTCCAGTCGAATATCCGGATACACCTGCAAAAACTCACTGGCAATCGGCAGCAACACCAGTTCGCAGGCTTGCCGCCCGCAGGTGATGCGCAGATTGCCCGAAGGTTTGTCGCGGAAATGGTTGAGGTCTTCAAGTGCATCGTCGATGTCCCGAAAGGCCGGTTTCAATCGCGCGTACAGGCGCTCGCCAGCCTCGGTCAACGCCACGCTGCGGGTGGTGCGATTGAACAGGCGCACGCCGAGGCGGTTTTCCAGCGCCTTCACCGAATGGCTCAGGGCGGACGGCGTGAGGCCGAGTTCGATGGCGGCTTTACTGAAGTTCAGGTACTGCGCGGTGCACAGGAAAACGCTGAGATCCGCCGCCGACGGTGATTTCATCTGTGAATACCTTTCACAAAGTCATGCAAAATTGTTGGGATTATCGCATCAGTAACACGGCTTTAAAGTCGCATCAACTCATCAAGAAGACCCGGCACCACCGCCAGGGTCGCAGACAGGAGGAGTTGTTATGCGTACCTGGTTCATTACTGGTGCTTCCCGTGGTTTTGGCATTCTCATCGCCGAGCAGGCCCTGCGTGCCGGTGACGCGGTGATCGCTACCGCGCGCAACCCGCAAGACATCACTGACCGCCTCGGCGATCAGGCGAACCTGCTGGCGGTGCGCCTCGACGTCACCCGCGAAGATCAGGCAAATCAAGCCGTCGCCGCAGGGATCAAACGTTTTGGCCGCATCGATGTGCTGATCAACAACGCCGGTTTTGGTGTGCTCGGCGCCGTCGAAGAAACCAGCGCCGGCGAGACCGAGCGCCTGTTCGCGACCAACGTGTTCGGCCTGCTCAACGTTACCCGCGCGGTGTTGCCGCATATGCGGGCGCAACGCAGTGGGCGAGTGATCAACATCTCGTCGATCGGCGGCTATCAGGCTTACATGGGCTGGGGCGTTTACGGCTCGACCAAATTTGCCGTCGAAGGCATCACCGAAGCGTTGCATCAGGAACTGGCGCCGCTGGGCATTCAAGCCACGGTGGTCGAGCCGGGTTTCTTTCGCACCGATTTCCTTGATGAGCAGTCGCTGATCAAAACCGCGTTGGTGCTGCCGGACTACGCCGAAACCGTCGGCAAGATGCGTGCGTTGGCCGAGACGGCCAACCATGCGCAACCGGGTGATCCGCTGAAGTTTGCCGAGGCAATACTGGCGCTGGTCAATGCGCCGAACCCGCCGCAGCGCTTGGCGCTGGGCAGTGACACTGTGGCGCGGATCGAGGCGAAGAATCGGCTGGTGGCGCAAGAACTCGCCGAGTGGAATGAGCTGGCACTGTCCACCGACTTCGCCAACTGAACGCCAGAGCTGTGAGAGCGAGGCTGCTCGCTCTCAGCTCTTTCGTGCGCAAACTTCGGTGGATTTTTCTGTGTATTTCGCGCCTTATTCGCTGCGTGATGCAGCTTTTTGATTCTCAAAGGATGGAATGATGAACGCTATGACTCAGCCGCACGGAGCGCGCGACAAGTTGCTCATACTCGCGGCCGTGTGCCTCTCGGCACTGGTTCTGCCGCTCAGTTTTACCGGCGGCGCAGTGGCGACGCCGGCCATTGGTCGCGATCTGGGCGGCAGCCCGGTGGCGCTGACCTGGATCACCAATGCGTTCATGTTGTCGTTCGGCAGTCTGCTGATGGCCGCCGGCGCATTGGCTGATGTGTATGGACGCAAACGCCTGTTCACCTTCGGCATGCTGCTGTTCACTGCCGCCTCGATCGCGCAGAGTCTGGCGCCTTCGGTGTTCTGGCTGGACGTGTTGCGTGCCGTTCAAGGTGTGGCGGGGGCAGCGGCGCTGGCCAGCGGTTCGGCGGCATTGGCGCAGGAGTTCGAAGGCCATGCCCGGACCCGCGCGTACAGCGTGCTTGGTACGACGTTCGGCATAGGTCTGGCATTCGGACCCTTGGTGGCCGGGGCGTTGATCGAGGCCTTCAACTGGCGGGCGATTTTTGTCTTTACCGCGTTGATCGGCGTGATCGCGATGGTCTTCGGTCTGCCGCGCATGCGCGAAACCCGCGACCCCGATGCCAAAGGGCTGGACTGGCCGGGTACGCTGCTGTTCAGCGCAATGTTGGCGCTGTTCACGTTTGGCCTTATCCAGGCGCCGGACAGTGGTTGGGACAGTCCGCTGGTGCTCGGTTTGCTGGGCGCTTCGGCCGTGTTGTTGACCGCTTTTGTGATCGTCGAAATGCGTGTCGAACGGCCGATGCTCGATCTCACCCTGTTCCGTTATCCGCGCTTCATTGGCGTGCAGATGCTGCCGATCGGCACCTGTTTCTGCTACATCGTACTGGTGGTGATGTTGCCACTGCGCTTCATCGGCGTTGAGGGCTTGAGCGAGATCGACGCCGGTCTGCTGTTACTGGCGTTGTCCGCACCGATGCTGGTGGTGCCGATGCTGGCGGGCTCGCTGGCGCGTTTTGTTTCTGCCGGCATTTTGTCTGGTGCCGGGTTCCTGATTGCCGCCGTGGGCCTGCATTGGCTGAGCCTGTACAACGTCGGTGAAGCGAAATTCTCGCTGGTGGTGCCGATGCTGTTGATCGGTGTAGGCGCCGGTTTGCCGTGGGGGTTGATGGATGGTTTGTCGGTCAGCGTCGTGCCGAAAGAGCGCGCCGGTATGGCAGCGGGCATCTTCAGCACCGTGCGCGTGGCGGGTGAGGGGATTGCCCTGGCGGTTGTCGCGGCAGTGCTGGCGTCATTGCTCCACGCTGATCTGTCGAGTGCCGTGCACGCAGTGGCGGGCAGCGCTGAGGCGTCACTGATTGCCGAGACCGCGCACCGGGTGACCTCGGGTGATATGGCCCATGCGATCAACACGGTTCCCGGACTGGCCAATGAACGTCTGGTGCAAGGATATGCTGCGGCGTTTCAGTATCTGCTGCACATCCTGACGGTGATCACGCTGGTGTCGGCGGCGGTAGTGCTGGGGTTGTTGAGCAAGGACCGCAGTGTCGCAGAGCCGCAACAGGCTGCCGCATAAACCCAATGTGGGAGCGAGCCTGCTCGCGAAAGCGGAGTATCAGTCGGCATAAATATCGGCTGATGCATCGCCATCGCTGGCAAGCCAGCTCCCACAGGTTTTTGTGTCGGGCAGGAATGATGGGGATTACACCGATCAATGTAGGAGTGAGCCTGCTCGCGATGTCGGTGGTTCAGACAATGGAGATGGTGACTGGGCCGGCCTCATCGCGAGCAGGCTCACTCCTACAGGGTTTTGTGTGAGCAAAGAAAGTGACAGCACTGCCGAGTATTGTGAGAGCTGGCCAGCTCCCACAGGTTTTCCAGGTGTCTGGGTTATTTGCGATCCAGCCAAACGGTCTGCGCGTTGCAGAACTCGCGCACGCCGAAGTGCGACAGTTCGCGACCGAAACCACTCTTCTTCACGCCGCCAAAGGTCACGCGCGGATCGCTGGCGGAGTAGCCATTGATGAACACGCCGCCAGTGTCCAGTTCGCTGGTCAACTGCTGGGCCAGTGCCACGTTGGCGGTGTAAATGGTCGCGGTCAGGCCGAATTCGCTGTCGTTGGCCAAAGCCACAGCATGCGCGCAATCGCGGGCGGTTATGATTGAGGCGACCGGGCCGAACAGTTCCTGTTTGAACGAGGTCATGCGGTCAGTGACATCGGCCAGCACGGTTGGCTCATAGTAGTTGCCCGGTCCTTCGGACTTGCCACCACCGAGCAGCAGGGTGGCGCCTTCTTCCAGGGTGTCGCGTACTTGCTGGTCGAGTTCATCGCGCAGGTCGAAACGCGCCATCGGACCGATGTAGGTCTCGGCGGACAACGGATCCCCGACCTTCAACTTACGCGTGGCTTCGACGAATTTGCGGGTGAATTCTTCAACCACGCCTTCTTCGATGATCAAACGCTTGGCCGCTGCGCAGACTTGACCCGAGTTCTGATAGCGACCGATGACTGCTGCCTGCACGGCTTCGTCGATATCAGCATCGTTGAGCACGATGAATGGATCGGAACCGCCCAGTTCCAACACGCATTTCTTCAACGCGGCACCGGCCTGAGCACCGATCGCCATACCGGCACGCACGCTGCCGGTCAGCGTTACAGCGGCGATGCGCGGGTCGGCAATCGCGGTGGAAACGCCTTCCGGAGTGACGTTGATCACTTCAAACACGCCATCAGCGAAACCGGCGCGAGTGAACGCGTCGCGCAGCAGATAGGCGCTGCCCATAACGTTCGGCGCATGCTTGAGCACGTAAGTGTTGCCAGCGATCAGCGCCGGCACGGCACCGCGCAGCACTTGCCAGATCGGGAAGTTCCACGGCATGACCGCGAGAATCGGGCCGAGCGGGCGGTACTCAATGCGCGCCTTGCCTCCTTCAACTTGCGTCGGTTCAGCGTCGAGCATGGCCGGGCCATTCTCGGCGTACCACTCGCAGAGCTTGGCGCATTTTTCGATTTCGCCGCGGGCCTGGGCAATTGGCTTGCCCATTTCCTGGGTGATCATCGTGGCCATGGCTTCGCTGGTTTCACGCAGCGCACCGGCGAGGGCGGTCAATAAACGCGAGCGATCCTGCAGCGGCTTGCGCTTCCACTTGCCAAAGCCATACGCGGCGCGAGTCAGCGCGGCGTCGAGGGCAGCAGCGGATTCAAAGGCGTAGTGGCCGATCTGCTCACCGTTGGCGGGATTGATAGAGATGGCGTGGGTCTGGCTGGAAATCTGGCTCATGGCGTCGTCCTGCAGGTTCGTCGGATGAGCCTAGAGTAGGGTGGTGTTTGTTTTCTGGAAACTGAATAATAAAGATCGTTTCTTTCACGATTGGAGAATGACTGTGGATCTGGTGCAGCTGGAAATCTTCAAAGCCGTTGCCGAACACGGCAGCATCAGCGCCGCCGCCGCGCAGATCCACCGCGTGCCGTCGAACCTGACTACGCGGATCAAGCAGCTTGAGCAGGATTTGGGTGTCGATCTGTTCATTCGCGAGAAAAGTCGTCTGCGCCTGTCGCCGGCGGGTTGGAGTTTTCTTGAGTACGCGCGGCGCATTCTCGATCTGGTGCAGGAGGCCCGGGCGACGGTGGCGGGCGAAGAACCGCAGGGCGCGTTTCCTTTGGGTTCACTGGAAAGTACAGCAGCGGTGCGCATCCCCGAATTGCTCGCGGCGTACAACCAACTGCACCCGAAAGTCGATCTCGACCTGTCCACCGGGCCGTCCGGCACGATGATCGACGGCGTGCTGTCCGGACGACTCGCGGCGGCATTTGTCGATGGCCCGGTGCTGCATCCGACCCTGGAAGGCGTGCCGGCATTCGAGGAAGAAATGGTCATCATCGCCCCGATCAATCACGCACCCGTCAAGCGCGCGGCAGATGTAAATGGCGAGAACATTTATGCCTTCCGTTCCAACTGTTCCTACCGTCACCATTTTGAAAAATGGTTCAGTACCGACGCGGCGGTGCCGGGCAAGATCTTTGAAATGGAGTCCTATCACGGCATGCTTGCCTGCGTCAGCGCGGGTGCCGGCCTGGCGCTGATGCCGCGCAAAATGCTGCAGAGCATGCCCGGCAGCGCGACCGTCAGTGTCTGGCCGCTGGCGGCGGATTTTCGCTACCTGACCACTTGGCTGGTGTGGCGCCGGGGCACGGTGTCGCGCAGCCTGAGCATGTTTGTGCGCTTGCTCGAAGAGCGCGGCGTGGTGCGTGCAGAAGAGTAATTGACACTTTGTGTCATGGCTGTATCTTTATCGGCGTTTCGCAATATAAAAAACTATACAGCGCAGCCATGAGGAACAAGGAAATGACCACAGCCCTGAGCGGTAAAGAAGCGGTCGGCGAACGTTTTGTGCTGGAAACCATGCGCCACGCGCAACAGTTGACCTGGAAAGCCGTCGACGCCATCGCCGAGGTGATCAAGCCGGGCATGCTCGAATCCGAAGCAACAGCTCGCGGCAAGGAAATTCTCGCCGAATTGGGCATGGACCGCATCTGGCACCCGCTGCTGATCCGCTTCGGCGCCAACACGCTGAAGACCTTCAAACAGCGTTCCGATGGCGATCCGGTGCTGGGTGAAGAGGATATTTTCTTCATCGACATGGGTGTGGTCTGGCAGGGCCATGAAGGTGACGCGGGCGCGACATTCACCACCGGATCCGACCCGGAAATGATCGCTTGCGCGGCGGCCTCGAAAGAACTGTTCGACAGAGTTGAAGCCTTATGGCGCCAGGGTGTTTCCGGGGTGGAGCTTTATCGCTACGCCAGTGATCAGGCCGAGGCGATGGGCTGGGTGCTGAACCTGAACATCAAGGGCCATCGGGTCAGCGATTTTCCTCATGCGATTCACCGGGGCGGCGATCTGGGTGATTTCGAACAGGCACCGAATGCCGGCGTGTGGATTCTGGAAATCCAGATCGCCCATCCCTCGCGGCCATTCGGCGCGTTTTATGAAGATTTGCTGATTTGATTCGTGCCGGTTTTTCAGAGCGTGCTTTTATGTAGGAGCGTGACAACAGAGCGCAGCGCTGTAGTTGTTTTTATATAGCGCAAACTTCGATGATGCACGCCGTTTCCTAACTACAAAGTCAAAAAACAGGACGTCCATCATGAAAGTCAGTGCACGCAACGTATTCAAAGGCAAAGTCAGCAATGTTCAGGCCGGTGCGGTCAACGCCGAAGTGGTACTGACCCTGGCTGGCGGTGAGCAACTGGTTGCAGTCGTGACCATGGAAAGCATCAAGAACCTCGGCATCGCCGTCGGCAAAGAAGCCGTCGCGCTGGTCAAGGCGCCATGGGTCATGCTGATGACCGAGTCCAGCGACATCCGCCTCTCGGCGCGCAACTGCCTGGAAGGTAAAGTGCTGAGCGTGACGGACGGTGCTGTCAACGCTGAAGTGGTGATCGAACTGGCTGGTGGTTCGAAGGTTTACTCGATCGTGACCCGTGATGCCGTCGCCGAGCTGGGCCTGGCCAAGGGCGTCAGCGCGACTGCGGTGATCAAGGCTTCGCACATCATTCTGGGCGTGCCAGCCTGATTTACTTTTCAGGCAAATAAAAACCGCTGATTCCGCGATTCGGGATCAGCGGTTTTTTGCGTTATGGCGTGCCGTTTCGCCCGTACAGGCGATAGCCTTCGCGTTGGTTCAAGCGCTCGTAGTAGGCGCGGACGGCGGGCAGATGCGAATGCTCAAGCGGTGTTTCGAACCAGCGGTTCACTGACAGTCCGGTCGGGATATCTGCCAGTGAAAACTCTTCGCCACTGACGTAAGCACCGGTCGATTGCAACTGTCGATCAAGGATCTGCATGTTCTTCGACCATTCTTCGATCCCGACGGCGAGCGCAGCGCTGTCCTGATAATCCGGCGACTTGCGCACCAGTGACATGAAGGCGTACGACCACGAGCGATTCAGCTCCGAAGCCTGCCAGTCGATCCATTGATCGACCCGCGCCCGGGCCACCGGCTCAAGCGGATACAGCTGCGCGCCGCCGTAGCGCGACACCAGATAACGAATAATCGTGTTCGATTCCCACAACGTGAAGTCTGCGTCCTGAATTACCGGCACCATGGCGCAGGGATTCAAGGCGAGGAACTCCTGCGTATTCGTCGATTTGAACCCCGAGCCCCAGTCTTCGCGCTCAAAGGGAATGTGCAGTTCTGCGCAGGTCCATAGCACTTTGCGCACGTTGATCGATGAGGCCTTACCGAGTATTCGCAACATGTCATTGCTCTGAAAGGGTGGGTGATTGTTCGAGTGCGCTGGCGAGAAAGTCAGCGAATGCGCGCGCCGCCAGCCGTGTCGCGCGGCCCATGGGGAAATAGGCGTGAACCGGCAGGTCGGCCATTTTCCATGTCGGTAACAGTTGCAGCAGCGTGCCGTCGTGCAATTCCTGCGCACAGGCCCATGACGTGGTCGAGGTGACACCCAAACCACCCACGGCAGCCGCCAACGCGCCGGCGGTGTCGTTCACCGAAATCTGCGAGCTCAGGCTCACAGACGTGATTTCACCGTCACGCTCGAATTGCCACGATGAAGCATGCGCCGACGCCGGGCCGCCGATGATCCGATGCTGTTCAAGGTCTTCGGGGCGTTCCGGTGGACCTGATCGTGCGAGATAAGCGGCAGATGCCACGACGATCCGCTGCATGCTGCCGATCAGTTTTGCCGTGCCGGCCAGATCCGGCAACTTGCCGACCCGAATCCCGACATCGACCGCTTCCTTGACCATGTCCTGCCATTGATCTTCGAGCATCAGTTCGAGGTGCAGTTGCGGGTGACGTTCGGTGAACGCCGACAGGCGCGGGATCACCACGCGAATGGCCATCGTCGACGGCATGCCGATGCGCAGCAAACCGCGCAATTCACCGGTTTCGCGCACGCTGTTTTCGGCATCGTCGACAGCGGCGAGAATCGGCTCCATCCGCGCCAGGAATTCCAGGCCCGCCTCGGTCGCTACCACCGCGCGGGTGGTGCGCGACAGCAGCCGAGTGCCGAGGCTGGCTTCCAGTTCGGCGATCATTCTCGACACTTGGGATTGCGTCAGGCCCGCCTCGCGGGCGGCGGCCGAAAAACTGCCCAGGCGCGCAACGCGGGTGTAGAGCCGCAGGCTGTGAAGGTCTTTGAGTGGCATGCCGGTTCCCGTGCGTGCGGAGGATTGATGCTGGATCGAGATAAATCTTAGCCCAATTCACTGGCTACCGAGCATGGATCGGAGGGTTGATATTGGCCACATCGCAAACGCGGCACCGCTGCCGCCTCCGCCCACTTGGCCTTATCGACATTCGAGGAATACACCATGCAAATCGCCCATTCCATTGCCCTGGTCACCGGTGCCAACCGCGGCATCGGTCGTACCTTCGCCGAAGAACTGCTCAAGCGAGGCGCCGCCAAGGTCTACGTCGCAGTTCGTGATACCGCTTCGCTGACCGACCTGCTCAAGAGCGGCGATCGCCGCCTGGTGCCGCTGCCGCTCGACGTCACTGACCCGGATCAGGTGGCTGCCGCTGCCAGCGTGGCCGCCGATGTCACGCTGCTGATCAATAACGCCGGGTATGCCGCGTTTGATGGCGCGATCAGCGCGCCGGACATGCTCGACGCCCGTCTGGAAATGGAAGTGAATTACTTCGGCCCGTTGGCACTGACCAGGGCGTTTGCACCGGTTCTGGCGGCCTCGGGTGGTGCGGTGTTGAACATGTTGTCGATGCTTTCTCTGGTCAGTCTGCCAATGGCGGCAACCTACTCCGCCTCGAAAGCCGCCGGCCTGTCGCTGACCCGCAGTTTGCGTGCCGAGTTGGGCGAGCAGGGTGTTCAGGTGGTCGGCGTGCTGGCGGTGCAGACTGAAACGGCAATGGGCGCGAAGCTCCCGGAACCGCGTCTGAGCCCGCTCGAAGTGGTCACGGATGCGCTGGATGCAATCGAAGCCGGCATCAACGATGAGGTCATCGCCGGTGCCCAGTCGCGCAGCATTCATCAGGCATTCACCGCTGATCCGCAAAAACTTCAGGCGCTGATGTCGACACGTCTGCCACAACGCGGCTGATTGCCCATCCTTGATCGAGGTGTGCCATGGACTTCCTGCAAACCCTGCTCGAACGCAATGCTGCGTTTGCCGCCAGCGGCTTCTCGGCCGAACTGAAGATCATTCCTTCACAGCGCACGCTGATCGTCGGATGCGTCGATCCGCGTGTCGACCCGGTGGAGGTGCTCGGCCTGCAACCCGGCGAGGCCGCGGTGATCCGCAATGTCGGGGGACGAGTCACCCCGGCACTGTTTGAAACCCTGACGATCCTGGGCCGCGTTTCTCAGGCCGGCGGTGCGCCGCTCGGTGAGGGCTGGCACCTGATCATCCTGCACCACACCGACTGCGGCATTCGCGGTTGCCTGCACCACGCACCGGCGCTGCTGGCGCAATACATGGGCGTAGCCGAGGAGCAATTACCGGCACTGGCGATTAGCGACCCGCATATGGCCGTTGCCATCGATGTCGCGGCGCTGCAAGCCAACCCACAGTTGCCTGCTGGTTTCAGTGTCAGCGGTCTGGTCTACGACGTCGCGACGGGGCTCGTCGAGACCGTGGTGCCGGCCAGCCGCCTGCGCCCTTAGCAGAACTTTCATAACGTTGAACTGGAGAAATACGATGAGTACGTTTTTGATAACAGGTTCTACCGGCGACACTGGCGCGCCAACCGTCAAAGCCCTGCTTGAGCGCGGCCACCAGGTCAAGGCCCTGGTGCGTCGCGAGGATGAACGCTCGCAAAAGCTCAAGGACATGGGCGCCGAGATTCACCTCGGTAACTTGCGCGACCTCAAGTCGTTGCGCCCGGCCATGGAAGGGGTGGACGGTGCCTACTTTTGCTATCCGTTGAGCGATGGTCTGGTCGAAGCGGCGGCGCTGTTTGCTCAAGCCGCGAAGGAACAGGGGGTCAAGCACATCGTCAACATGTCGCACAAACAATCGCGGCCCGATGCGCGCAGTCAGGCGACGTTGAACCATTGGATGTCGGAACAGATTTTCACTTGGTCGGGCATTCCATCCACGCATCTGCGCGTGACGTTCTTCGCCCAATGGATGCTCTACATCGCCGACTTTATTCGCGACGGACGCTACCTGACACCGTTCGACGCCGACAGCCGTTTTGCGCCCATGGCCGCGAGTGACATCGCGCTGGTGGTGACCAATGTTCTGCTCAAGCCTGCCGGCCATGGCGGTCAGGCCTATGCGCTGCACGGCCCGATCGAGTACAGCCACCGCGAACTCGCCGCGCTGTTGGGCAGCACGTTGGGCAAGGAAGTGCGTTTCGAACAGGTGGAAGTCGAAGAGTTTGTGCGGCTGCTCGGCGTCGATGCTGATCCAGCGTTTGCCGTGCACTTCAACGCGGTGAAAATCGACCAGCGCGAAAAGCGTCTGGAAGGACTCGACGACACAGGTGCCGCGATCATCGGCCAGCCATTGCAGACGCCGGCGCAATTCATCGAGGAGCACCGCCAGCGCTTCATCTGAAGGTAACGAAAAAGGGTCGGATCGCTGCATAGCGTTCCGGCCCTTGGTGCGTTCAGAAAAAGCCGTTTACAGACTGCTCGCCAGTTTCCCGCCCATCATCCGCCGACGATAAGACGTGTCGCGGTTAGCCAGCCAGAAATACAACGGCGAGGTCACCAGCAACCCCACCAGCCATGACAGATCCGCGCCATTGATGTGCGCCGACACCGGGCCGACGTACAGCGGCGTGTTCATGAACGGGATCTGCACGGCGATGCCGATCGCGTAAGCCAGCAACGCCTGCGGGTTGTAGCGACCGTAGATGCCGCCGTCGACCTGGAAGATCGACTGGATGTCGTACTGGCCTTTGTGGATCGCATAGAAGTCGATCAGGTTGATCGCCGTCCACGGCACCAGCACTACCAGCAACACCAGCACCATGTCGACGAAGTGGCCGATAAAGTCTTTCGAGGCGCCGACGGCGGCAAAGCAGCAGGCCAGCAAGACGATGATCGAGATTACCGCGCGGCTCTTGGCGGTAGGAATCCAGCGGTAGGCGAAAGTCTGTACCAGGGTGATCAACGACAACACCGCGCCGTACAGGTTGAGGGCGTTGTGGCTGATCACGCTGAGCAGGAACAGCACCAGCATCAGCGGGCCAATAGAGCCGGTGGCGAGTTTTACTGCGTCCATGGTGTCCATGCCCACCGGTGTGGCGAGCACGGCGACGGCACCGAAGATGAATGCCAGACTCGAACCGAGCGCCGAACCCAGATAGGTCGTCCAGAACGTCGACGAGACTTTGACATCGGCCGGCAAGTAACGCGAATAGTCGGACACGTAGGGTGCAAACGCGATCTGCCACAACGCCGCCAATGACACCGTTGCCAGCCAACCGGACAGGTTGAAGCTGCCGCGAGTGAGGAAATCGTCAGTCTGAATGTGGGTGAAGATGTAGCCGAAACCGACGACGATGCCGATCCCCAGCACCCAGGTGCCAATGCGGTTGAGCACATGGATGAAGCGGTAGCCGATGATGCCGATGATCCCCGAGCCGAACGCACCGATGACGATGCCGACCGGCACTGGAACGCTGTCGACCACGCCGTGCAACGACTTGCCGGCCAGCACGATGTTTGAGGCGAAAAAGCCGATGTACATGACGCCGGCAATCAACACCACCAGCAACGCGCCGAGAGAGCCGAACTGCGCGCGGCTCTGGATCATCTGCGGAATACCCATCTGCGGGCCTTGCGCCGAGTGCAGCGCCATCAGCACACCGCCGACCAGGTGGCCGACGAGAATCGCGACGATGCCCCAGAGCAGATTCAAGTGAAACAACTGCACGCCCAGCGCACCGGTGACGATGGGCAACGGCGCGATGTTGCCGCCGAACCAGAGCGTGAACAGATCCCTGACCTTTCCGTGGCGATCTTCGGGGGGCACGTATCCTATCGTGTGTTTTTCAATCAGCGGAGCGGAGGATGCTGCAGGGGTAGCCATGACGAACTCCAAGGCAAGGATGAGTACGTGGACGTACTTCGGCAAGCGCCGGCACGGGCGGCGCATTTCTTGTTGAAGTGATCATGTGCAAAGCGTCGGGATAGATAAATTAGTAAGTTTGTTGCTTCAGACCTTAAAAAAAATATGCTTCGGATGGCGCGGGCGTCCGGTATGTTCAAACCTGATCGTGCGCCAGGGAAACAGGGCGAACACCCGCGCTCTTTTGGAGACTCACATGGCCGCCTACAACCTGCGCCAGCTCAAGTACTTCGTCACTACCGCCGACTGCGGCAGCGTCGCCGAGGCCTCGCGCAAGCTGTACATCGCGCAGCCGTCGGTTTCCACCGCGATCAAACACCTGGAAGAAAGCTTCGGTGTGCAGCTGTTCATTCGTCACCACGCGCAAGGAGTTTCGCTGACGCCCAGTGGCTCGCGGTTCTATCGCAAGGCGCTGGAACTGCTGCGGGTGGCCCATGAGTTCGAACAGAACGCCTTGGCCGACAACGACGTGGTGGCGGGGCAGATCGATATCGGCTGTTTCGAAACCGTCGCGCCGCTGTACCTGCCGCGCCTGATCGCCGGGTTCAAGGCGCGCTGGCCGGGGGTGGAAATCCGCATTCGTGATGGCGAGCAACAAGAGCTGGTGCAGGCCCTGACCGCTGGCAGCATCGATGTGGCGATGCTGTTCGAACACGACCTCGACAGCACCATCGAAACCACGCCGCTGATGCCGCCGCAACAGCCATATGCGTTGCTGCCGTCCAGCCATCGCTTCGCGCAACAGGCCAAGGTCTCGCTGGATGATCTGGTGCTGGAGCCGATGATCCTGCTCGATGTAGTGCCGAGCCGCACCTATTTCGTGAGCATCTTCGAAGAGCGCGGGCTGACGCCGAATATCGTCTTCAGCTCACCGTCGATCGAAATGGTGCGCGGCATGGTCGGCAACGGTTTCGGCTTTTCGATTCTGGTGACCAAACCATTCAGCGACTACACCTACGACGGCCAGCAAGTCGTCTGTGTGCCTCTGGCGGAAAACGTCACCGGTTCGGGATTGTCGGCGGCCTGGCTGCGCCGGGTGCAACTGACCAAACCGGCGCAGTTGTTTGTCGATCATTGCCGCGAAGAGTTGGCCCGACTGCACTCGTGAGTGCCGTCGAGCCGCTGGTCAGAGGCTGATAAACGCCAGCATCCGTTGCAGCATGGCATCGCACGCCCGCAACTGATCGAGGCTGACAAACTCGTCGGGCTTGTGGCCCTGGTCCATGCTGCCGGGGCCGCAGATCACAGTGGGAATGCCCACCGCATCGAACAGTCCACCTTCTGTACCAAACGCTACAGTGCCGAAATCCTTTGAGCCGCAGAACGCTGAAATCAATTCCGCCGCCTGGCTTTGCGCATCGGTGGCCAACCCCGGATACGCCGACAAGGCGCTGAAGCGGATATCACTCTGCGCACTGACCGCGCGCATACGCGGCAACACTTCGCGTTCGGCGTAGGCTTTCAGTGCTTCGGCGACGAGGGCCGGATCTTGCGAGGGCAGGGCGCGGATTTCGAAGTCGAAACGGCAATCGGCAGGCACGATGTTCAAGGCTTTGCCGCCGCTGATCACCCCGGTTTGCACCGTGCTGTAGGGCGGATCGAAGCGCGCATCGTGATGCTCCGGCGCTTTCAACTGCTGGCCGAGCCGACCCAGTTCGCCGATCAGTTCGGCGGCGTATTCGATGGCATTGACGCCGAGTGGCGCATAGGCCGAATGGCACGGATGGCCGTGCACATCGCAGCGCATTGCCAGTTTGCCCTTGTGGCCGAGCACCGGTTTCAGCTCGGTCGGCTCGCCGATGATGCACAGCAACGGCTTGACCGGGCGTTGCTGCAAGACCTCAAGCAACGAGCGCACGCCGAGGCAGCCGACTTCTTCGTCATAAGACAGGGCAATGTGCACCGGCATGCGCAGCGGCGTTTTAACCAGCGACGGCACCAGGGCTAGCACGCAAGCGATATAACCCTTCATGTCCGCGGTACCGCGGCCAAACAGTTTGCCGTCGCGCTCGGTCAGTTCGAACGGCGGCAGCGTCCACGGCTGGCCATCGACCGGCACCACATCAGTGTGCCCGGACAGCACAATGCCTGGTTGATCCTGCGGGCCGATCGTGGCGAACAGGTTGGCTTTGCTGCGCTCATCGTTATAGATCAGCGCACACGGCACGTCGAAACCCGCGAGGTAGTCGCGGACGAATTCGATCAATTGCAAGTTGGATTCACGGCTGGTGGTGTCGAACGCCACCAGCGCCTTGAGCAACTCGACGCTGTTCATCGCTCGTCCCCGGCCACGCCATAGCCCGGCGCTTTCGCCGGATCGAGGGCGCGGTCGATGTAGTCCTGAAGCTGCGGTTCGTAGGCATCCCAGAGCTTTTGCAGCTGGCCGATCGGGTCTTCATCAGCCCAGTCGACGCGCAGGTTGACGATCGGCCAGGTCTGCTCGCCGACCACCACGACAGCGGCCGAATGCACCGGGCCGGCTTCGCCACCGAGCGCTTGTGCAGCGTGCAGGGCCTTGAGCAAACGATCGGCGAGTTGACCTTCGCCGTCCTCAAAAGCACTGACCATCGCTTCGATCACCGAACGCCCGGCGAGCATGTTGCCGGCGGCGACGCATTGTTCGCCGGTCACGGCGTTGTGCACGCCGAGGGTTTGCGCTCCGCTGAAATGTGCGGTCTGGCCGAGGTGGTTGATCGCGGTGATCTGCCGATATTGGCTGTAGCCGTTGCGCGTGAGCACCTTGTCCAGCGCATCGTCGGGTGCCAGACCTTGCTCCATCAGCGCGAGGACTTCCGGGCCGAGGGACGGCAGGGTGATGTTCTGGCTCGACACGGCGCCGACGCCGGGCAGCAGCCACGGGCAGCGCGCGCCGACGGCGATGCTGGAGGAACTGATGGCGACACCGAACTGGCCGGTTTCGGCGCAGCGGGCTGCGATTGAAAAGGTCATTTAATGAACTCCTTGTGTGTCTGGACTGGCCTCTTCGCGAGCAAGCTCGCTCCCACAATGAAATGCATTCCAAATGTGGGAGCGAGCTTGCTCGCGAAGGCCGCGACTCGGTGTGATGCCTTACTCAGGAATCACCGCAATCACATCAATTTCCATCAGCCACTGCGGCTGCCCCAGCGCCGACACCACCAGTCCGGTCGAAATCGGGAACACCCCCTTGAGCCACTTGCCGACTTCGCCATACACCGCCTCGCGATAGCGCGGGTCGATCAGGTAAGTAGTGGTTTTGACGATATGGCTCATGTCGCTGCCGGCTTCTTCCAGCAGTTGCTTGACGTTGCGCATGGCCTGTTCAGCCTGCGCACGCGGATCACCCAGACCGATCAGATTGCCGTCGAAATCAGTGCCGACCTGACCGCGCACATACACGGTGTTGCCGGCGCGAACGGCCTGGCACAGATCGTTGTCCAGCGTCTGGTTCGGGTAGGTGTCTTTGGTGTTGAACATGCGGATGCGCGTGTGGGTTGGCTGGCTCATGTGAAACTCCTGAAGATGGCGTGCCCCGGCGCAATCGGCGCCGGAGCGAAAAAGGCAATCAAGCGTCGACGGTATCGGCGGTTTTGTTGTTGCTGCTCGAATGCAGCGCGGCTTCACGCTGCTCGGCATCGCGATAGTCGAGATACTTGCGCTGGGTGGCGATGTGATCGGCAACATGCTTGGCGTCGTGCCACACACCCCAGATAAATGACGAACCCCGGCGCGACTGCCACGGCAGCCCGAGGAAATACACCCCCGGCTCGCTCGACACGCCGCGCTGATGCACAGGCTTGCCCTTGTCATCGAACGCCGCGACCTGCAACCACGAATAATCCACGGCAAACCCGGTGGCCCAGATGATCGACGTGACGCCAGCCTTGGCCAAATCCAGATCGGCCAGCGGATTTTTCACGCACTCGGGGTCCGGATAGGTTTCGCGGGCCTCAGGTTCTTCCGGCAGGTCCAGACCGTTGCGCTCGATGTAGGCGTCGGCAGCATCGAGCAACGCCAGATAGTTTTCGTCGCCACGAGTGAGGTTACCGAGCAGATCCTGCTTGAAGGTCACCACGCCGTTATTGAACGATTCGGTGACGCCGACCAGGGTCATGCCGCGATGGGCCAGACCACGGAAATCGATGGTGCGACCGCCATGGGCGCCGCTGACCGCGATGGTCACATGCTCGCGACCGGGTTTCATCGCCGCTTGATCCCACTCGCCGAGCACACCCAGCCACCAGCAGAAATCCCGGTTGCGGTAAGCGCGAGGCGGGCGGTCGTGGGCGCCGACCGACAGATAAACCTGCTTGCCGGAGCGTTGCAGTTCATCGGCGATCTGTACGCCGGAAGAACCGGCACCGACCACCAGCACTGCGCCTGCCGGCAATTGCTGTGGATTGCGGTAGTCAGCGGAGTGGATTTGCAGCAGACGTTTGTCTTGCGGGGCAATCGCCGGGATCACCGGTTTCTGAAACGGCCCGGTCGCGGCGACTACGCGGCTGGCTTCGATCACGCCTTCGGAGGTCTCGACAGTGAAACCCGGGCGTCCGACATTGCGCACCACGCTTTTCACTTCCACACCGGTGCGGATCGGCGCATTGAATTTCTTCGCGTAGGCTTCGAAGTAGTCGGCTACACGTTCTTTCGGGGCGAACCCGTCGGGATCGACGTCATCGAATTCCAGGCCGGGAAAACGATCGTGCCACGCCGGACCGTTGGCAACCAGTGAGTCCCAGCGTCCGGTGCGCCAGCGTTCGGCAATGCGATTGCGCTCCAGCACCAGGTGCGGCACACCGAGTTTGCTCAGGTGCTCGCTCATTGCCACGCCCGCTTGGCCGGCACCCACGATCAGCGTGTCTGTTTTTATTATTTCAGGGGTCATCTCTACATCCTTCCTAGCAAGGCAGTGGGATTCGGGCCGCTGTTGGCTTGTCCGTTTGGCTTGAGGTCAGACTAGGGAGAGGGGGGATATCGGTAAAATATTATTAAGCTGGGATGTGAAGATAAAATTCTGATGCAGAGGGGCGAAAGCCTTTAAAAGTGCGGGTTGCAGCTCTGGATGCGGGAAGGTCGGGGTGAACCTGACTCTTAAATTTCACGCTTGCGTTGTGGCGCCAGCCCATGACCGGTGAGGAGTTTTTTCGCCGTCTCGGGCTCATCCGGCAATTGGCCGCTGAGATCCCAGATTTCGAGCATTTTTTCGTATTCGAAAGCATGGCGCGGGTCGAGTTGTACCCAGCGCTGGAAATCCTCGCGTACAGCCGGCGGACAGTCATCATCGTGCAGACGCATGCACCAATCGGCGGCTTGCAGAGAGATGTCTTCGTCCATTTCGTTGAGGTCGGAAGGGGTCATTGAACGAGGGTAACAAAAAAGTCCGTCAAGCGATGCCGACGGACTTTTTTTATGCCGAATTTTCAGCGTTTGAGAAACGCTAGCAAATCCTCATTCAAGGCCTGCGCATGCGTCACCGCAAAGCCATGTGGCGCCCCTGCGTAGACCTTCAACTCGGCGCCTTTGATTTGTGCGGCAGCCTGTTTGCCAGTGGTTTCGAACGGCACGATCTGATCACCGTCACCATGGATCACCAGCGTCGGCACGTCGATCTTGGCCATGTCTGGGCGGAAGTCGGTTTCCGAGAACGCCGTGACGCAATCCACCGTGCCTTTGAGCGACGCCAGCAGGGCGACATTCAGCGTTTGCGTGAGCACGCCGTCAGAGACTTTCTGGCCTTGGTTGGTGCCATAGAACGGCGCGGCGAAATCGGCGATGAATTGCGCGCGATCCTGCAGCAGGCCCGCCTTGATGCCGTCGAACACCGAGGTGTCGACGCCCTGTGGGAAGTCGGCTTTCTTGCCGAACAGTGGCGTCACCGCGCCCAACAACACCAGACCGGCAACGCGCTCGCTGCCATGCCGGGCAATGTAGCGGCTGACGTCGCCGCCGCCCATGGAAAAGCCCACCAGTGTCACGTCGCGCAAGTCCAGATGGTTGATCAGTTGCGCGATGTCATCGGCGAAGGTGTTGTAGTCGTAACCGGTCCACGGCTGGTCGGAACGGCCAAAGCCACGGCGATCGAACGCGATGGTGCGATAGCCACGGCTGCTCAGGTATTCCATCTGGTATTCCCACATGTCGGCATCCAGCGGCCAGCCGTGGCTGAACAGCACGGGTTTACCGCTGCCCCAATCCTTGAAGTAAATCTCGGTGCCGTCTTGCGTGGTGAAAGTGCTCATGGAAACTCCTGCTTCAGGGTTCGCTGCCGAAATGGCGGCATTCACTATCAGCGCAAAGCGATTCGGCTACTTGTATGCAGGTGCTGGTTTTGCGCCGGAACAGTCGTGGGTTGCTGCAGAGTTGTATGATGCAACCCGAAGCTACACGTTCGGCCACTGAGAGGGAGTACGTTTACGTGAAACGCAAAAGTTTGCAGGGCAATGCCTGCCCGGTCGCCCGGACGCTGGACCTGATCGGCGACTGGTGGTCGTTGCTGATCATTCGTGACGCGCTGGACGGCATCCGGCGTTTCAATGATTTCCAGAAGAGTCTGGATATCGCGAAAAACATGCTCAGCGCGCGCCTCAAGGGGCTGGTGGAGCAGGGGATCCTGCAGGCAATGCCCGCCGCCGACGGCGGCGCCTATAAGGAATACGTGCTGACAGAGCGTGGCAAAGCCTTGCAGACCGTGATCGTCGCGCTGTCGCAGTGGGGCGGCGAGTTCATGTACGCGCCCGGTGAGCCGGGGTCGGTGATGGTTGATGCAAAGGATCGTCAGCCGATTCGCAAGCTGGAATTGATCTCGGCCGATGGTCGGTCGCTGGCTCCGGAGGACGTTGCGACGCGACTGGGTGTTGAGCACTGACCAACAAAGGTTTGACGCCAAAATGATGGCCAACTAATATCGCGCCACTATTTTGATGTCATTCTTGGCGCCCGTCCTTAATCGAGAAACTTCGTCCGTGAATAAACGCGCATTACTGCCTCTGGCTGTGATTTTTACGCTGGCAGGCTGCCATTCCAATGTTCGGGATTCTTCTCCAAGCCTGCTGAAAGATGGTGTTCAACTAGGCCAGAACAAAGTGGCAACGGATGACCAGCACGCCAAGGTCATCATGAAAGCCTCCGGTGGCACCCATCCGGTGGAGTTTTCCATCCGGCGCGCGGATGATCCTGACCGTCGAATGGAGGTTCTTGGCACCGTCGTCGATTCAGGTCGGGGCCATGTTTTCGGCTGGATCGCCAAACTCAATGAAGTGGCGAACAGCGCCACGGTCAAGCGCTTCCCGCAAGTGGAGGCACAAGCGGATGCCGATAAGCCCTTTGAAATTTCGGGGTATTCGAACGGCCGGGTTACGGGAGGTATTTATACCTGCGGGCCGCTGACCACTGTTTTCACTCCCGAGCGTGGCAAGGTCTACCAGGTGGAGTTCCAGTTCAGCGGTGAGCATTGTGAACAGCACGTTTATGACGTTACTCAGCCCCGGCAGCGCACGCTCGTAAAGAGTTGAGTCGGCACGCACAGCGCACTGAATTTATCGAAAAAAAGGAAACACCCTGTGAAACGGAATCTCTCCCTGGCACTTATTATTCTGGCCGCGACATTGTCTGGCTGCGCCACTAATAAGCCGGTCGTTGACCCATCGCTGGTCGGTTCATGGAAAGGTCAGCGCGACGAAAACGGCAAATGCCAGTTCATGTCCTGGAAAAACCAGTTCAACGCCGACGGTACTTTCTCCATCACCTTTTTCCGCGACGCCAAGCAGACACAGAAGGTGCAAACCGAGCATGGCACCTGGACAGCTACCAATGGCAAAAGTGTGCTGAGAACCAATGGCGTCGCTGCGCCTGATGTTTACACCTACAAGCTTACTGATGCTGACACAGTGCATTACGTCAATGTGGAGAAAGGCCCTTCGGCGGATTGCCAGGAAGATTATGCTTTTGATGAGCACCGTATTCGCGGGTAAGCCAGTCAGAAGCATTGCGGGGCTGCAACGGCCCCGTTTGTTCAATCCTCGATACAATCCCGACAAAAGGTCGAAACGATTGTTTGACGTCAAAATGATGGCCATCTAATATCGCGCCACTATTTTGATGTCACTTTCGTCTCGAGGGATCGAACATGTCCTCACCCGCCCTCGTGGCGAGGTTGTGCGTAGCTTTGCTGTGCCTGTCTCCACTTCAGATTGCCGTCGCCGCTCCTACCCCCGGTGACACTGACCTTATCCGTGACCGCCAGAACCGCCTGCTCGAAGAGCAGCAGCGGCGCCTCGAAGAACTCAAGGACCTGCCCGGCAAGGACGCCAAGCCTGCGCAACCGGCAGCCCCCACCGATACCCGCTGTTTCCCGATCAAAGACATCGAACTCAAAGGGGCCGACAGTCTTTCCGAGCGCGACAAGACTCGTCTGCTCAAACCCTATATCGGTGAATGCCTCGGTGTGCCGCAGCTCAACGAGCTGCTCAAAGTCATCACCGATCACTACATCGAGAAAGGCCTGGTCACCAGCCGCGCCTACCTGCCACAGCAGGATCTGTCCACCGGGCATCTGCAAGTGCTGGTGGTCGAAGGCAAACTTGAAGGCATGAAAGGCGCGGAAAACAGCCAGCTCTCGGAGCGCGAACTGGCCATGGCTTTCCCCGGCAAAACCGGTGACCTGGTCAATCTGCGCGAGATCGAGCAGATGGTCGATCAGCTCAATCGTCTGCCATCCAATCAGGCAAAAATGGAGCTGGCGCCCGGGCAGAATGTCGGCGGCAGTGCAGTGCTGGTCACCAACACGCCGCAGAAGCCATGGCGAGTAGGGCTGTCGCGCAACAACGACGGCCAGCGCAGCACCGGCGAACAGCAGTGGGGCACCACGTTTGACTGGGACAGTCCGCTCGGCCTGGCAGATCAGTTGAGCCTGCGCGGTGGTCACGATGCGATGACGGATCATCAGCACACCTCCCGTAACGCCATGCTCAATTACAGCTTGCCGTGGGGCTGGTGGACGTTCAGTTACACCTACAGTCAGAGCGAGTACCGCTCGCAAATCGCCGCCAACCTCTACAACTTCAAACAGACCGGCGACAGCGAAAACCATCAGTTGCGCGCCGAGCGGGTGATCCACCGCGACGCCGTCAGCAAGACCTCGCTCAGCGCTGGCCTGTCGTACTTGCGCACCAATAATTTCATCGAAGACAGCAAGCTCAAACTGAGCAGCAACCGCATCAGCGAAGCGCAGTTCGGCTTCAACCACGGTCGCCGTGTCGGCAGTGCCTTCGTCAACTTTGACGCCGGCATGCAGGAAGGCATCGGCGCGTTCGACGCTCAAGGCAGTCATGATCCGGGCCCGGGCGAGCCGAATGCGCGCTATCGCAAATACACCGCCACCCTGAGTTATTTGCAGCCATTCAAACTCTGGGGAGAGTCGTTCAGTTTCAGTAGCCTGATGACCGGTCAGCGCAGTGAAGACGTGTTGTTCAGCCCGCAACGCACCAGCCTTGGCGGCTCGTCGTCGATTCGTGGTTACAAGGATCAATCACTGTCCGGTGACAGCGGTGGTTACTGGCGCAATGACCTGCGCTGGAGTCGTCCGGTGACAGTCGAGTGGCTGCAACCAGTGTTCGCTGAATACGGCACAAGCCTCGGTTACGACCAGGGCGTGATCCAGAACGGTCGCTACAACGGCGATCAGCACGGGCGCATGTCGAGCAATTCGCTGGACCTGTTTGCCCGTGGCAAGTACCTGTCCGCCGGGGTGACGTTTGCCCATTCCCTGGAACGACCGGATGCGCTGACCGAGCGTGAAGCACCGATTTACTTCCGCCTGGATTTCTTCCTCTAATACCGCCCGCCCCGAGATTCTGAAATGGACATCCTTCAACCGGCCTTTCTGGCCGGTCAGCCTGCTGCTGCCGAAAAAAACCGCGAACACTTCTTGGGTATGCCGAAACGCGGGCTGGCGTTTCTCTTGGCGAACGTCATGTTCTGGCAACCGATGTGGGCGCAGGCCGACGGCATCGTGGTGGCCAACCCGAACACCTCGCTGGACCGCGCCGGCAACGGCGTGCCGATCATCAATATCGCCACGCCCAATGCCAGCGGGCTGTCGCATAACCAGTTCCACGACTACAACGTCGGCGCGCAAGGACTGATCCTCAATAACGGCTCGACGCAGAATACGATCACGCAATTGGGCGGGCATATCGTCGATAACCCGAACCTGAAAAACAGCGGTTCGGCACAGGCGATTCTCAACGAAGTCATCAGTGGCAATCCGAGCCAGTTGCGCGGTTACACCGAAGTGGCGGGGCAGTCGGCGCGGGTCATTGTTGCCAACCCTTATGGCATCACCTGCAACGGTTGCGGGTTCATCAATTCGCCGCGCGTCACACTGACCACCGGCAAACCGGTGCTCGATAACGGCCGACTGGATCGCTTTCAGGTTGATCAGGGGGCGGTGGCGATCGAGGGCGCGGGCCTTAACGCGACCAACGTCGACCGTTTCGAAATCATCACCCGCAGCGCGAAGATCAACGCCGAGATTCAGGCGCAGAACCTGACGATCGTCGCCGGGCGCAACGACGTCAACGCACAAACTCTGAATGCCACGGCGCGGGCCGATGACGGTAGCGCCAAACCGCAACTGGCCATCGACTCCTCGGCGCTGGGCGGCATGTACGCCGGCGCGATCAAACTGGTCGGCACCGAGGCCGGGGTCGGGGTGAAACTCGACGGCAAACTGATTGCCAGCGGCGGTGATATTCAGCTCGACGCTAACGGGCAGTTGAGCCTCGCAGAAACCTCGGCCACCGGCGCCGTCACCGTCAAGGCTGCGAGCCTCGATACCCAAAGCGCGATCTATGCAGGCACCGCGCTCAATGTGCAGGCTCAAGGCAACCTGACCAACCGTCAGACCCTCGCCGCCCGCGACAGCATTAGCCTCAGCGCTGGTGGTCGACTGACGAATGCCGGCACCATCGAAGCGGGCGTCAACACCGACGGCAGTCGCAATGCCAGTGGCGATCTGAGCCTGACCGCGCAGCATCTGGACAACACCGGCAAGAGCTTGCTCGCCAGCCGCAATCTTACGGTCAACGCGGCCATCCTGAACAACCAGAACGGTACGCTCAACGCCAAAGCCATTGCCATCGGCGGTGGGGTTCTGGACAACCGCAACGGCCGGATGCTCGGCGATCTGGGCTTGAACATCGATCTCAGCGCGGCGCTGGACAACCGTGGCGGCGTGCTCGGTTCCGGTGCAATGGTCAATCTCAAAGCGGCCAGTCTCGATAACCGCGATGCCGGTTCATTGGTCAGCGATAGCGGGCTGACGGTGCGCGTCGATGGCTTGCTCGACAACCGCGACAAAGGTGCGATCACCGCCAAAGGTGCAACAAGCGTTTCGGTTGGCACACTGGTCAATCAGGCAGGCCTGATCAGCAGCCGCAACGCGTTGCAGCTGACTGCCGACCAGGCCCTGGATAACCAGCTCGGTACGGTGATTGCCGACGGCCAACTCACGCTCACCGCCAAGTCTCTGGACAACCGCAGCGGCAACCTCGTCGGCAAGTCGGATGTCAGCGTTCAGGCGCAGAACGTCAACAACCAGAAAGGCAAATTGATCGCCACTGGCATGCTTAAGCTCAATGCCGATCAACTCGATAACCGTCAGAATGGCCTGCTCGGGTCGACCAGCGCCATGACCCTGACGGTCGCTGAGCTGGATAATCGCGGTGGCGAAATCAGCACCAACAGCGACCTGCTGCTCACCGGCAAAAAACTCGACAACAGCGATGGCGGCAAGGTTTTCGCCAGCAAGTCAGCGACGCTGACGGTTGATCAAGTGCTCAACCGCAACAAGGGCCTGATCGATGCGGCCACGCGGTTCACGCTGCACGGGCGCACGCTGGCCAACAACGGCGGGGAATTGCGCAGCCAGCAAGCCATGCAGTTGACCGTCGACGATGCTTTCGATAACGCTCAGGGCAAAGTCAGCAGTGAAGCGACGCTGACAGTCAACGCCGCGCAGCTGATAAATAATCTGGGCATCTTCTCCAGTGCCTCTGATTTGAACCTCGTCAGCCGTGGTGGCCTCGATAACCTGGGTGGCAAGGTTGTCACCGACGGTGCGCTCCTCATTGACAGCGGCAGCCTCGACAACCGACAGCAGGGCACGCTCAGCGGTAAAGGTGCAGTCACCGTTACCACCGGCGCATTCGATAACAGCGAGGGCTTGCTCAGCAGTGCCGACACCCTGGACCTCGTCGCCGGGCAAGTCACCAACAATGGTGCTGGCAGTATCGGCAGTCAGGGCGCGCTGACGGCGTCGGTCAAAGGACTCGATCAACAGGGTGGCAAGCTGTTCAGCAACACGCGCCTGAGCCTGGATCTGAATCATGGGCAACTGAACAACGGTGGTTCGATCAACACCCCCGGCGCGCTGCTGCTCAAGCAACTCAACGGCGTCAACAACCAGGGCGGCACGATCTCCAGCGCGGAAGCGTTCACACTGACCGCGCAAAACCTTGATAACAGCGGCGGCAATCTCTTGAGTAATCAGGGGCTGACCCTGCGCATCGCGGCGGCGCTGGATAACGTCAAAGGCATGATCGGAGCAGCAGCCATCGATGCCCGCGCGGGGAATGTGAACAACAGCGGCGGCAGCTTGATCAGCCGTGGTGATCTTGAGCTGAACGTCGACGGCCAGTTGCGCAACGACGGCGAAGGCTTGATCAACAGTAAGGGCAATCTGACGCTGACTGCGACGGGGCTCGACTCGAGCAACGGGGGCGAAGTTTCCGCTAATGGCGACATTGACCTGGCGCTGACCTCGCTGACTCAAAACGGCGGACGACTGCTGGGTGAAAAATCCGTCACAGTGGATCTGGCCAATGGCGACCTCGACAACCAGAACGGTCTGCTCACTGCCAAAGGTCCGCTGACCCTCAAGCGCCTGCGCGATCTGAATAACCAGAACGGCGAAGTCTCCAGCAACCTCGGTTTTGACTTGATCGGCCGAGCGATGAATAACAGCGCCGGCAAAATCATCAGCGGTGAAAAACTGTTGGTGCGCGGCACGGATTTGATCAACCAGAAAGGTCTGCTGTCCGGCTGGCAAGCGCTGGCGGTGAACGGCAACAGCCTCGACAACCGCGACGGCGGCACGCTGTCGAGCAAATACGCCGATGTCAGCGTTGATCTCAGCGGCAAGCTGCTCAACGGCGGCGCGGGCGCGGTGGTCGCTCAGGGCAATCTGAGCATCAACGCCGGCACTCTCGATAACAGCGACAAGGGCAACCTCAGCAGTGGAGCGGGGCAGACCCTGACGCTGGCCGGTGCGCTTAATAACAATCAGGGTGGCCTGATTGCCAGCGGTGCGGCGCTGGATATCGTCAGCACCGCGTTCAGCAATATCGGCGGCGTGATCAATGCGCAGCAGGTCATCAATGCCACGGCTTCAAGCCTCGACAACAGCGGCGGACAGATCGCCGGCAACGACGCGATCAACCTCAACCTGAGTGGCCAGCTGAACAACAACGCCGGCAAACTCGCGGGTGCCGGGCCGATGCTGATCAAGGGCGTGACCGATCTGCGCAATCAGAACGGTCAGCTCGCCAGCCAGAAAAACCTCGACCTGCGCACCGGTTCGCTGGACAACAGCAACAAGGGCACCGTCGCCGCCAATGACCAGTTGCTGATCACCGCAACGGGCGCCGTCAGCAACAGTGCCGATGGCCTGATCTACAGCAAGAATGCCGATGTGCAACTGCACGCGGCCAGGCTGCTCAACGGCAAAGGCTCAATCCAGAGCGACAGCGGTCTGACCCTTGAGATCAGCGGCGATTTCGACAACCAGAGCGGCAAAGTCATTGCCCAGAACGGCGATGTGCTGATCACCGCGGCCAACATCGATAACCGTGGCGGCACGCTTTCCAGCATCAAAGGTGCCTTGGAGGCGCGCACGGTTGGCGTCCTGCGCAATGGTTTCGACCTGAACAACAACCGTCAGGGTGGCATCATTCAGGCGCAGAGCCTGACGCTGTCGGCATTGGCTGGCCTGAACAACAACGGCGGGCGGATCTCGGCGCAAGCGACAGACAGCAGCATTACCACGGCGGCGCTGGATAACGGCAGTGGTGTGCTTTACGCCAAAGGGCTTCTGGGCGTTACGGGTGCAAGCCTTGATAACAGCGGTGGGCAGATCGCCGCCGAGCGCATCGACTTCGGCCTCAGCGGGGCACTGCGCAATGGCGCGGGCGTTATCGAAAGCAACACACAACTGAACGTCAAAGCCAATTCTGTCGATAACCAGAACGGTCGTCTGCGCTCGCTGGGCACCTCCGGCAAGACCGAATTTCAGCTTGGCGGCCTGCTCGACAACCGCAATGGCGTATTGGAAACCGCTAACACGGACCTGACCCTGGCGGTCGGCAGCTTCCTCAACAGCGGCGGGCAACTCAACCACGTTGGGCGCGGCAAGTTCGATATCTCCACGGCCAATGTGCTGGGTGCCGGCGGCAGCATCGTGACCGGCGGTTTGCTGGAACTCAATGCCGATAGCTGGAACAACACCAGCGCGATTCAGGCCGGTCGCCTGAACGTGAACGTGCGCGAATTCAGCCAGAGCGCCAGCGGTAAACTGCTGGCTTCGGAGTCTTTGCAGGCCCGTGGCGGCAACTGGACCAACAACGGCTTGATCGCCAGTGATGGCTCCATCGATATGCAGTTGGGCGGAACCTATGCGGGTAGCGGTCGCCTGAGCAGTCAGCGCGGCACTTATCTCTCCGCTGCACAAATGAACCTCGGTGCGGGCGGCAGTTTCGCCGCCGGCGCGACGTCGACCATCAGCGTCGGTGGACAACTGATCAACTCGGCACGCATTTCCTCTAGCGAAGACCTGACCGTCAACGCCGGCAGCGTTGCCAACTACGGTAGCTTGGGGGCGGCGCAGAACCTGTTCATCAACACGCCCACATTGCTCAACGATCGCGGGCTGATTTTCAGCGGCAACAACATGACACTCGGCGTCAGCACGCTGACCAACCAGCACGGCGATTTCTACGGTCTGGGCAATGTGCTGATCGGTGGATATGGCGGCGCAGCGCGGGCTGCCGGGGTCTATAACATTTCCGGTTCGATGGAGAGCGGGGGTGGCTTTACGCTGAATGCCGATGTGTTCGAGAACCGTACGGAAGGCCCGATCATGTCGGGTGACCGCAAGCTTGTTTCGGGGGTTATTGCCGGAAGTTGCGGTGATTGCGTCGGGGATAACTACAGCATCTACATTGCTGCACGTGAGACCTACCAAAGTACTGACAGCGATACCAGCGCGTCTGCCGTGCTTAACGTCGGTAAAGATTTCGTTTTCCAGGGCGGTACCTTTCTCAACAGCAAAAGTACCGTGGCTGCTGGCGGCAACATCACCATCACCGCTGACAACCTGAAGAACATTGGCGCAAAAACCGGCACCATCGAAGTCACACGCTACTACTCGTTTGACCTGACCGACGGCGGGACCTGGCGGTTTTTCTCCAATGTCGTAATGCCTTACAACCAGCGAAACAACCCTGACTTCCCGAATGAGTATTACCTGGATCCGCAAAGTCAGATCCGCAAAGCCAAACCTGAATCATCTGAGGTTGTGCAGGGCGGTGAGCTTGGTCAATCGTATGAATATGTCGCACTTATAGACAGCGTAACGGGCGAAGACGTCACTCAGCGCAAATACGGCGCAGGATTGACCGGACTAAAACCGGGCTTTGAAAAGAACACGCCATCGTGGTACGACCCGAATAACCTGCTTGCACTCCCAAGCGAACTGGCTCAGCGCACACCGGACGATACAAAAGAATCTGCCGTCGACAGTACCGGTGTCACCAGTACAGTCACTGGTCGTAACGCGGTCATCCAGGCAGGCGGCAAAGTCGCGATCACGGCTACTCGGGCGGTTGAAAACTCCGTCATCCATGAGGACTACGGCTCAAACGGCGGCACCAATAAAGTGGCTGACACCAAGGTCGGGAACAGTGGTACCACCGTTGTCCGCATCAACAGTCAACTGCCGCCAGACCTCGCCCAACAGCAAGTCAATCCGCTGAGCTTGCCCGGCTTTTCCTTGCCCACCGGCGAGAACGGCCTGTTCCGTTTGAGCGGGCAGGGCATCAGCACTGCATCGTCCGGCAATGGGCCCGCGCCCACCTGGACAGTTGGCAGTGAAGCCATCAGCGCTCAGGATCATTTGGCCGTCGCCACCAGTGGCGGTCCGCGCAATCTGTTTGTCGACGCCCCGGCTCAGGTTTCCGACGGCACTCGTGCGGTCGATACGTTCCATCGAACCTCGAGCACTGGTGATGACAGCCGTCCGGTCACCCGCGTTACCGGCCTGCCGGATACCAAGGCGCCGTCCATCGCACACAAATATCTGATCGAAACCAACCCGGTACTCACCGACCTCAAGTCGTTCATGAGCTCGGATTACCTGCTGGAAAAACTCGGCTACAACCCCGACCAGAGCGCCAAACGCCTGGGCGACGGCCTCTATGAACAACGCCTGATCCAGCAAGCCGTCACCGCTCGCACCGGTCAGGCTTTCCTCGACGGCCAGACCTCCAACGAGGGCATGTTCAAGTACCTGATGAACAACGCCATCGCCAGCAAGGACGCGCTCAACCTGTCGGTCGGCGTCGGCCTCACCTCGCAGCAAGTCGCCGCGCTGACGCACGACATCGTCTGGCTCGAAGAGCACGAAGTGAACGGCGAGAAAGTGTTGGTGCCGGTGGTGTATCTGGCGCAAGCCAGCGGCCGTCTCGGCCCTACCGGGGCGTTGATTGCCGGTAATGATGTGACGCTGATTGCCGGTGAGAATCTGGATAACGTCGGCACCTTGAAAGCGACCAGTAACCTGTCGGCGACGGCGGGCAAGGATTTGGTCAATAGTGGATCAATCGAGGCGGGTAATCGTCTGGATCTGTTGGCGACCAACAACATCGTCAACAAGGCCGGCGGCATCATCGCCGGACGCGATGTCAGCCTGACCACGCGCACGGGTGATGTGATCAACGAGCGGACCCTTACCTCGTCCGACAACAGCACTCGATATGCCAAGCAACATAATGACTATGCCGATAACGCAGCCCGCATCGAAGCCGCCAATGACCTGACCGTCAAAGCGGCGCAAGACATCAATATCGTCGGCGGCGTCATGCAAAGCGGCCGCGACATGACAATGAACGCCGGCCGCGACGTCAACGTGTCGTCCGTGCAAGTCACCAACAGCGTGTACATGGACGCGAAGCACAACCGCAGCGACATCACTCAGTTGGGCGCCGACATCGATGCCGGGCGTGACTTCAAGGCCGACGCCAAGCGTGACATCGCTGTCATCGCCAGTGAGATCGATGCCAAGCGTGATGTGGCGATGTCAGCGGCTGAGAACATGCTGATCAGCTCGGCGGCGGACGAACAACACTCGCTGTCCAAAAGCAAGAAAGTCACCCGTCAGGAAGACCATGTCAGTCAGGTCATGTCCGGCATTACGGCGGGTGGCGACGTGTCGCTGGCGGCGGGGCAAAACCTCGCCGTGGTGTCCAGTCGTGTCACTGCTGGCGATGAAGCCTACCTGGTAGCGGGTGATCGTCTGGATATCCTGGCTGCGCAGGATACCGATTACTCGCTGTATGACATGAAGAAGAAAGGTAGCTTCGGCAAAAAGAAAACCAAGCATGACGAAGTCACTGATGTGAAGAACATCAGCAGCGAAATCACCTCCGGCGGCAGCATGCTGCTCGCCAGTGGCGGCGATCAGCATTATCAGGCGGCCAAACTCGATAGCGGAAACGACCTGGTTATCAGCAGTGGCGGAGCCGTCACGTTCGAGGGCGTGAAAGACCTGCATCAGGAGAGTCACACAAAAAGCAATACCAGCCTCGCCTGGAACTCGATGTCGGGCAAAGGCAAAACCGACGAGACCTTGCGCCAAAGCCAGTTGCTGGCCAAAGGGCAATTGGTGATCAACGCGGTTGATGGCCTGAACATCGACATCAAACAGATCAACCAGAAATCGATCAGCCAGACCATCGATGTAATGGTGAAGGCAGATCCACAACTGGCGTGGCTGAAAGAAGCCGAGAAGCGCGGTGACGTCGACTGGAAACTGATCAAGGAAACCCACGACTCGTTCAAATACAGCAGCTCAAGCCTTGGTCAGGGCGCGATGTTGGTGATCATTATTATCGTCACCGTGCTGACGGCAGGTGCTGCCAGTACAGCGGTTGCGTCTGCCAGTACGGCAATGGGGGCGAGCGCTAGCGGCACTATGGCGGCGGCATCGGCGGCCACTGCTGCAACGGCAACCTCGGCCGCTACTGCTGCCACTGCGGCAGGGTTGGGGAACGTGATGGCCTCAGCCGTGTTGACCACCATGGCCAGCACCGCAGCCGTTAGCACGATCAATAACAAAGGCAATCTAGGGGCTGTAGTTAAGGAAACCTTTAGTAAGGATAATCTGAAAAGTGCAGCGATTTCGGGTCTCACAGCTGGCGTTACAAAGGGTGTGATCGATCCACAACTCGGCGGCCACACGGTGCCGTTCAACAACCTTACAAAAGGATTTGACCTAAATACTCTTCAAGGTATCGGTGGTTTCGCGGTTCATGCGGGTGCTCAGGGGATCGCTGGCGGGGCCATAAAAACCGTGATTGGTGGGGGCAGTTACAGCGATAACTTGAAGGAAGGGCTGGTTTCGCAGGCCGGCAACGTGGCCGCTGCCACCGCGTTCAACTTTGTCGGGGGCTATTCCCAAAATCACTGGCAGGCAGCAAAGGATGCGGGTGATACAACCGGTATGGCGATGTGGGCCGAGGGGGGCGTGGCTCGCACTGCGATGCATGCGTTGATGGGGGGCGCGATCTCCAGTGCAACCGGTGGCGATTTCAAAACCGGCGCGGTGGCTGCAGGCGCCAGCCAGGCTATGGCCAGCGTACTCAACTCCACGTTCGACACCCAACCTGAGCTACGCCAGGCATTTTCCCAGATTGTCGGTTTGACCGCCGCTGGACTGGCCGGTGGAGATGTCAACAAGGCATCGTGGGTCGCTTTGATGGCTGACGAATACAACCGTCAGCTTCATCAAAAAGAAACGTTGGCATTGGAAAAACTGCAGAAAGAGAACCCTGATAAAGCTTATCAACTCAAGGCGGCGGCCTGTGCCTTGGTTCATTGCAGTGCTTCGGTTCCGCCCGATGATCCGCAGTATGAAACCATCAAAGCATTGGAAACTGATGGTAAAGGTTTCAAAGATGCTCAGGGTGCGCTGTTCGCTACGGGAGCCTTTGACGAGTATTCGAAATGGGATCAGGTCAACGACGGCCTGCTGCGCAATGAAGAAAGTGCTCAACGCACAGGCAACGCCGGCCGAGCGATATTAGGAGCCGCGGGCGCTGTTGCAGGTTACAGCGGCGCGATAATCACAAGCCCGGCCTGCGTGACTCTTGTTGGTTGCGCCCTGCCTGGCATGTCCGCGGCAGCGGGTGCAGCCTCCTTTCTGGAGAGCTGGGAAGCTACTGGAAGACTGTTTGCACCATATGAATACACCCAGGGCGACAGGGTGCTCGCGTCCTTCAGCAGTGAAACCTATCCGGGCGATGTGAACCCGCTTCGTGATTACGGTACGGAAGCTGCGAAAGCTGCAGTGGAGATGTTGCTGCTCAAGGGCGCCGGAAAATACCTAGAGGGAAGTGGGGAGCTGCTGTTAACTTCAGGTGGCAAGAAGGGAGGGAGTCTCCCAGGCAGCACCTCGGCAGTCGATAAAGTTGAATTCAATGCTACTCGCGATGCAGAGGGCTTTGGGCTGTCTGCTCAGCGTGACTTTGTCCCGGGGAAAGAGCATCGTGCGGAAAATATCAACGCTGGACAGGTAACGGATCGTGATGGTCTTCCGCGTGTTGATGGTGAGAAAACGGCGAATGATCTGCTACTGACTGAGCAGGCAGGCGGCGTAAAACCTCCTTATTGGGGTACACAACGTCCAGCTTGGAAGGAGGGGACGATCGTGAGAGATAAGGTAGTGGATCAGCCGCGCACTATGACGATGACTATAAATGAAGATCAGTATGCGAAAATGCTAGAAAGTGAGGCGTTTGGCAGGAATCCGGCCACCTCTCTAGGCGGATGGGCCACGGATACGCCTATAAATTCTGTAGCAGACGTTAGAAATAAACTCGCGGTGTCCGAGGAGTTCAAAGAAGGTCCATTGTATCAAGTTACATTTACTGTTAAGCCAGGACCAGGAATTCGTGAGGGAACAGTCGGCGATATGTGGGATGCGACCAATGGTGTTCGATTGCCTGGTGGCGGGCATCAGGTGAATTTTATGGATAAGTCACCTCGAACTAATCCTGAGTTATACCAAGTTGATATGGGGTCAGTGAGGGCGTTGCAATGAAACAACTAATTAAAGAGGTTAGAACGATTTGGGAGTTCGAGGGTGGGGCGGGCTTTGAACAATTTGTCCGCTGGGATGGTGCGCGAACCAGTTTTGATGAAATTAAAAAAAATATGGCGATTACGAAAAATCTTACGCTTAAAGGCTTTAAGCGCTTATTGATTCTGGATGATGACGTTGAAATTAGCATCCCAGTGGAGGAGATTCCCCATATTCTTTCAGATAGGACTGGCGTACTGGTGATTTTTGAAGCGAAACCAACAAAACTCAGCTGCTCCATTGCTCCTTGGTTTTTTGAGTGTCCTAATAATGCAGCTATCTATAATGCTGACGGTTCATTGCGATTCCAACTACAAAGTCCGTATGGAATAGGTAGTTATATTGGTGCGGTACACCACTCCGCATCGCAAAATTATCCTGAATCTTTAGGTGTCTTGGTCGGTTCGTTAGGACATCAGCCAGAATGGCTTTGTTCGATTGATCCCAATAGTCCGAAACTGATATCTACGGGGAAGTGGGTTCGCTATTAGTCAATGAGTTGGTTCTATTGATTTAGCATATAAATGGGGACACATATAAATGGGGACAGACCACGTTTAGAAAGCGCTCTGAAAATGTGGTCTGTCCCCGTTTTATTCAACCTGAGCTACGCCAGGCATTTTCCCAGATTGTCGGTTTGACCGCCGCTGGACTGGCCGGCGGAGATGTCAACAAGGCATCGTGGGTCGCTTTGATGGCTGACGAATACAACCGTCAGCTTCATCAAAAAGAAACGTTGGCATTGGAAAAACTGCAGAAAGAGAACCCTGATAAAGCTTATCAACTCAAGGCGGCCTGTGCCTTGGTTCATTGCAGTGCTTCGGTTCCGCCCGATGATCCGCAGTATGAAACCATCAAAGCATTGGAAACTGATGGTAAAGGTTTCAAAGATGCTCAGGGTGCGCTGTTCGCTACGGGAGCCTTTGACGAGTATTCGAAATGGGATCAGGTCAACGACGACTTGTTGCTCAACGACAAAAATCTCAGGCAATCGGCAAATGCCAGTCGAGCGGTACTGGGTGCTATAGGGGCTGCCGCAGGATTTGGCGGCGCGATAGTGTCCAGCCCGGCGTGTGTAACCGCCGTTGGTTGCGCGATTCCGGCGTTGTCCGGGCTGGGAGGCGTTGCATCGTTCGCTGATGGATGGCAAGCCACCGGGGAGTTGTTTGCGCCATATGAATACAGCCAGGGAAGCAAAGTACTCGACTCTTTCAGCAGTGCGACCTACCCGGGTGACGTGAATCCGCTTCGAGATTACGGAACGGAAGCTGCAAAGGCTGCAATGGAAATAGCGCTGCTCAAGGGCGCCGGAAAATACCTGGAGGGAAGTGGGGAGCTTCTGTTGACTTCAGGTGGCAAGAAGGGAGGGAGCCTCCCAGGCAGCACCTCGGCAGTCGATAAAGTTGAATTCAATGCGACTCGCGATGCAGAAGGTTTTGGGTTGTCTGCCCAGCGTGACTTTGTCCCAGGGAAAGAGCATCGTGCGGAAAATATCAACGCTGGACAGGTAACGGATCGTGATGGTCTTCCGCGTGTTGATGGTGAGAAGGTAGCGAATGATCGCCTCTTGAGTCAGCAGGCCGACGGAATTGATCTTCCATACTGGGGAACACAGCGTCCGGCTTGGATGGAGGGGACAATGGTGACGGATAGGGTAGTGGATCAGCCGCGCACCATGACGATGACTATAAACAAACTACAATATGATCGGATGCAGGAGGCGGTCGCTCAAGGCAAGAATCCGTCCTCCCTTCTTGGAGGTTGGGCCACGGAAACTCCTATAAAATCTGTGGCAGACGTTCGAAATAAACTTGCAGTTTCTGAAGAGTTCAAAGAGGGTCCATTATTCCAAGTCGAATTTACGGTGAAACCAGGAGTCGGAATTCGTGAAGGAACTGTTGGTGATATGTGGGATGCGAAGAACGAAGCTCGCTTGCCTGGTGGTGGGCATCAGGTGAACTTTATGGATAAGTCCCCCCGAACTAATCCAGAATTGTATGAGGTTAACATGGGGTCGGTGAGGTCGTTGCAGTGAGTCAGTTGATTAGTGAAATTAGAACAAAATGGGAATTCGATGATGGACTACTTTTTGAGCAGTTTGTCAGCTGGGACGGGGTATGTACCAGTTTCGAAGATACTAAAAATATAATGCTGTATGCGCAAAAGCACGCCGTCGTACGTTTTGAGCGATATTTGGCCTTTGAAAACGGAGTTGAACTACGTCTTCCGGTCAGTGAGATGCCTTATATTCTTGCTGATAGAACAGGGGTTTTGGTCGTTTTCAATGAGGTGCCATCAAAATTTGGAATGTCTGAATTTCCTTGGTTTTTTAACTGTCCAAATAATGCGGCGATTTATAACTCTGATGGTTCCTTACGCTTTCAATTAAAAAGCGCTCATGGTGTGGGAAGCTATATTGGTGCTGTGCACTATACTTCAACGCCCGCAAACCCAAAGGCGTTAGGTGTTTTGGTTGGCACCGTAGGGCATGACCCAGAGTGGCTTTATTTGGTTGATCCGAATAGCTCTGAGTTGATTTCTACTGGAAAGTGGATTCGTTATTAGTTGGAGGGTAAATGGGGTAAATGGGGACAGACCCTGAGGGATCCCCACAAACCTACTCCAGGCTCTGCGCCTGATGAGGATAAAATGGGGACAGACCACGTTTAGAAAACATTCCGAAAACGTGGTCTGTCCCCTTTTTATTGGAATTTACCGTGAAACCGGGTGTAGGCATTCGTGAAGGGACTGCGGGCGATATGTGGGATGCCACGCAAGAGAAGCGTCTCGCTGGCGGAGCGCATCAAGTTAACTTTATGGATAAAACCCCTCGTACGAATCCTGAGCTTTATAATGTCAATATTGATAGTTTGAGGTTGTTGAAATGATTGATCTTGTTGCGTGTATAAGGAATGAGGTGGTGCATGCTGATGGAACGATCTTTGAAGATTTTTACGATTGGCAGGGGCGTAGAACTGATTTTGAAGTTGGAATGGCGCAAGTTAAGTATGTGCGTGTGAGTAAGGTTGTAGAGATAAGAAAATACATAGTTTCTGATGCCGGTTCGGAAGTTTTGTTTTCTGCTGCGGGCATCCCATGCATATTGCCAGATAGGACTGGAGTGCTGGTCGTTTTTAATGAAGAGCCATCCAGGTTTAACTATTCTGAAGCACCTTGGTTCTTCGGGTGTCCTCACAACGCTGCGATCTACAATGTTGATGGTGCATTGCGTTTTCAGTTGCACAATCCTTATGGCGAAGGCAGTTATATAGGCGCTGTACATTCAGGTGCGATGCCCGAGCATCCAAATTCACTAGGTGTTTTGGTTGGAACCGTAGGGCATGATCCAGAGTGGCTTTATTTGGTTGATCCGAATAGTCCGCAGTTGATTTCTACTGGAAAGTGGATTCGTTATTAGCTGCGGGGATAAATTGGGACAGGTCACGTTAAGAAAGTACTCCAAAAACATGGTCTGTCCCCGTTTTTCCAAAATGTCGAAGTAACGTTGCCCGCACGCTTTGAAGCTCCAACAGTGACCATTTATGAGGAGATAAATGGGGATAGATGGGGATTGACCACGTTTGGAAAGTACTCCAAAAACGTGTTCTGTCCCCTGGTCTGATCTTTTTTGGGGGGAGTATCATGTCCTTGTCGGCAATGATTTTTTCATCAACGCAATTGACCATTGAAGACTTTAAAGAAGTCATATTGTCCAGTGGTGGGTATGTAAGTTCCGGCATGCCTTTTCGGGGCGGCATCAGTGAGGGTGATTCAGATATTTGGTTGGCTCTTCATTCAAAGGATGTTGTTGAAGAATTTTATGATGCCGACGATCTTCAAGAATGGAAGGATGTCTTGGGGAGCGTGCCGCAGGTGATGGTGGAGATTAATCTTGATCATACTGAGCATGCCAAATTAATGTACTTGAAGGTTTTTTTGAACTTTGCCAAAGCTTGGTCTTGTATTTTATATGACGTAGACGACGCTGTTCTTTCCTGTCGTTCTGTTTTGCTGAAATATAAAGCTTGTTTAGGATAGAGGTAAAAGTGGGGGTGTTAGTTTTGTTTTTTACCTGTTTATTGTTCAGTTGTTGAGTCGAGTAGCCGATATGGCGTTTTATATAGAGATGGATAGAACTGCAGAGACTGAGGAATATGTTGAGTATACGTTTGGCCGGGGGATGGAGGTGGGTTTGATAAGGCTGGATAAAATAAAGGGAACTATTGCTATTCTAAAGGAGTGTCCATTCGATGCGAAAGGTCAATGGTCAGATAGGGTCGGTATGAAATTGGCTCGTTTTTTCGTGAGTGGCGAGTTTCCTGAAAAAACCCAGTGGGCGTCTTGATAGAAAAAGCAACGTGTGCAACGTTTTGGTGGAGTTGATGTGCAGGACGCCGATACAGTAAGGACCGACGCAAAACACCAGCCATTGATGACTTCAAGCCGATGAACGGTGGATAGGCGATGCGGATCTGCAGAAGAGGCGAATCTTCGGATTATTGACTGTAGTAGCCCCTAATGAATGAGTCCTATGGAGTGAAGTGCGAGCAGTGTGGAGGCAACTTGATCGTCATCAAAGAAGGTGGCACCCAGGGAACACGCTGCGATCAGTGTGACTGGGCGGTGGTGACAACGAATATGCCTGGCATCCAGCTGGATAGGTGCAGGTATGAAGTTCGCTGTCGCGGCGACTATCGGAATCAAGCGCAGGTAAAGGCTGTCTCCGAGGTGACAGGTAAAAATTATTTACTATCCAGGATTACACTCCAGCAAGGTGACACTCTGGCATTCAGCGGTCAGGCGCAGGAGGTCTTACAGGCTAGAAATATTCTTGTGTCAGCGGGTGTTGTTTGTGAAATCACGCCTGATTTTCCTGGATATGAATAGAAATCTGGCGATGAGAGCAGTTTTTCGGAGGCGGGCTATGAATCAACAACAGCAGGACTTGATGATTGATCTGGTGTCGCATCGGATCTCAAAAGACTGTTTTCTTGAGTCTCTATTTGAGGGTGGGGAGATCCCCGAAGATTACCTGCGTGCTGAACTGGAAACTGCGCTTGAATTTGAAGACGCAGACAGTGTGGAATGCTTGCTGATATTCGGTGCGGTTTTCGGTTTCACTCAGGATTGTGCGGATGTGTTATGCCGTTTACTCGTTGAAGACTGGCACATCAGTCACGAGAATATTGCAAGGGAATTGAAGGGTTTCAGATACCCTGGGGCGGTCGACTATTTATTCAAGACGGCGCTGACCTGCTATCCGTATATCGCTTCCGAGCATGCTCTGGGTGTGAAATGCATTTATGCTTTACACGAGATTGGTACCGATAAGGCTAGAGAAAAATTGCGATTGCTGGCCAAAGTTGATAACGCTGAAATGTCCGAGCGTGCACGTCGTTTATTGGCGCGAGTGTGAAGTTGCTTTAAAAATGGTTGAGTTCGCAGGCAGGAATATGCATTTTCCCCATTTAAAATAAAAAGCCCCGAACTGCTCGGGGCTTTTTTATTTGGGACAAACAATCAGCAGTGATTCACCGAAACGCCGGCACCACATGCTTGATAAACAGCTCCAACGATTTCTTCTTCTCCTCATGCGGCAAGCTGTTGTCACACCAGAAACTGAACTCGTCCACCCCCAGTTCCTGGTAGTACTTGATCCGCGGAATGATCTCTTCCGGCGTCCCGATCATCGCCGTCTTGTGCAAACTCTCCAGTTCAAACTCCGGGCGCCCGGCAAACTTCTCTTCCGGGCTCGGCGCGAGAAAGCCATTGACCGGGGTCTGCTTGTTGCCGAACCACGCATCGAAGGTGCGATAGAAACGTGAGATGGCTTTCGCGCCGACTTTCCAGCCGTCCGGATTATCGGCGGTGTGCACGTGGGTATGGCGCAGCACCATCAATTGCGGACGCGGCACGTCGGGGTTGTTGTCCAGCGCGGTCTGGAACTTGTTCTTCAGGTCGAGGACTTCTTCGTCGCCCTTCATCAGCGGCGTGACCATCACGTTGCAGCCGTTGGCCACGGCGAAGTTGTGCGAATCCGGGTCGCGGGCGGCGATCCACATCGGCGGGTTCGGCTGCTGGATCGGCTTCGGTACGCTGGTCGAGGTGGGGAATTTCCAGATGTCGCCGTCGTGGGCGTAGTCGCCTTGCCACAGGGCGCGGACCACCGGGACCATTTCGCGCAAAGCCTGGCCACCAGATGAAGCGGGCATGCCGCCGGCCATGCGATCGAATTCAACCTGATAGGCGCCACGGGCCAGGCCGACTTCCATGCGGCCATTGCTGATGACGTCGAGCAGCGCACATTCACCGGCGACCCGCAGCGGGTGCCAGAACGGCGCGATGATGGTGCCGGCGCCGAGGTGGATGGTGGTGGTTTTCGCGGCGAGGTAGGCGAGCAATGGCATCGGGCTTGGCGAGATGGTGTATTCCATCGCGTGGTGTTCGCCGATCCACACGGTGCTGAAACCGCCGGCCTCGGCCATCAGTGTCAGTTCGGTGAGGTCTTCGAACAGTTGGCGGTGGCTGACGCTTTCGTCCCAGCGTTCCATGTGGATGAACAGGGAAAATTTCATGACGCTTCCTCGGATCTTTTGTTGTTGAGGCTACAAAACTTGTAGGAGCGAGCCTGCTCGCGATGGCGGTGTGTCAGAAAACATATCGACATCGGATAAATCGCTATCGCGAGCAGGCTCACTCCTACAGTTGAATTGTGCGGGGCTGACGATCAGGCCAGGACGGGCAGGGCGCCCATCTTGCCGTGGCAGTACACCAGCGGCCCGGCGATTTGCTCGGGGACGATCAGGTTCTTCACCGCGCCAACCATGATGGCGTGGTCGCCACCTTCGTATTCGCGCCACAGCTCACATTCGATGATAGCTGTCGCGTTGGCCAGTATCGGGTTACCCAGTTCGCTCAAGGTCCATTCGATGCCTTGCGCCTTGTCCTTGCCTTTGCGGGCGAAGGCGTAGGCTTCGCTTTGCTGGCCGCCGGACAGAACGTGAATGGCAAAGCGCTTGTTCTTGATCAGTACCGGGTAGGAATCAGAGCTGTAGTTAGGGCAGAACAGCACCAGCGCCGGGTCCATCGACAGCGAGCTGAATGCGCTGGCAGTCAGGCCGACGATCTGACCGTCATCGTCCAAGGTGGTGATAACGGTTACGCCGGACGGGAACGAGCCCATGACTTGTTTGTAGATGGCGGCATCGATCATTGGTCGGTCCTCGGGTGATGTGTTGCTGTTTTTATGTGCTTGTTGGTCTGATGGTATACCAGTATTCAATCTTTGCAAGGGCTTTTCAGCTGAACCGATAAACGTGCCGCGTTCGTCGGAAACTCAGCATTTACGGGGCTTTCGACTGGTCTGCAAGCCGCAGTTTCAGTAAGGATGGCGTATCAGTTGACGTCGCAAACTACGGATCAGTCTTGTGAATTGTTTGGAATACCATAATATGGTCTTCATCTGAGGGGCGGCCAGAGAGTCCCCCCGGTTTGGCTTCATACAACGATAAGAACAGACAAACTCGAGTTCATGCATATGTCCCAGATGTCCCGGCAAGATCCGTTGATCGAGAACCATACGGTCGACTACGTCCCACTCGCGGAACGCCACGGGAAGGCCCGCGACCTATTCACTCTTTGGTTCAGCACCAACATTGCGCCCCTGCCCATCGTCACCGGCGCCATGGTGGTTCAGGTGTTCCATCTTGATTTGTTATGGGGGCTGCTGGCGATTGCGCTGGGGCACATGATCGGTGGTGTGGTGATTGCGCTGGCCTCGGCGCAAGGCCCGCGCATGGGCATTCCGCAGATGGTCCAGAGTCGTGGCCAGTTTGGGCGTTATGGTGCGCTGTTGATCGTGTTTTTCGCCGCACTGATCTACATCGGTTTCTTTATTTCCAACATCGTCCTGGCGGGTAAATCCATCGTCGGCATTGCGCCGTCGGTGCCGGCGCCGTTGAGCATTCTGATCGGCGCACTGGCGGCCACGGCGATTGGTGTGATCGGCTACAACTTCATCCACACGCTGAACCGCATTGGCACCTGGGTGATGGGCAGTGCGTTGCTCGCCGGTTTCATCTATATCTTTGCCCATGACTTGCCGGCGGACTTCCTCACTCGCGGCAGTTTCAACTTGTCCGGTTGGCTGGCGACGGTGTCGCTGGGGATCATCTGGCAGATCAGTTTCTCGCCGTACGTGTCCGATTACTCGCGTTACCTGCCAGCGGATATCGGCATTGCCAAGCCGTTCTGGGCGACTTATCTGGGCGCGACGCTGGGGACGATTCTGTCGTTCAGCTTCGGCGCGGTGGCCGTGCTGGCGACCCCGGAAGGCACCGAAGCGATGGTCGCGGTCAAGCAATCGACTGGTTGGCTGGGGCCGATTCTGATGGTGTTGTTTCTGCTTAATATCATCAGTCACAACGCGTTGAACCTGTATGGCGCGGTACTCTCGATCATCACCTCGATCCAGACCTTCGCCAGCCAATGGACGCCGAGCATCAAGGTGCGCGTAGCGTTGTCGAGCGTGGTACTCGCGGGTTGCTGCGTGGTTGCGCTGGGCGCATCGGCGGATTTCATTTCCGAGTTCATCGGTTTGATTCTGGCGCTGTTGCTGGTGCTGGTGCCGTGGGCGTCGATCAACCTGATCGACTTCTACCTGATCAAGCGCGGCTGCTACGACATCACCTCGATCTTCCGCGCCGATGGCGGGGTTTACGGGCGCTTCAATCTGCACGCGATCATTGCTTATTTCATCGGCATCCTCGTGCAACTGCCATTCGCCAATACCTCGCTGTACGTCGGGCCTTACGCCAATCTGGTTGAGGGTGCGGACCTGTCCTGGCTGGTCGGCCTGGTGGTCACCGTTCCGTTGTATTACTGCCTGGCGACACGCGGCCAGACTCAGCAGAGCAGGGCGGCGAGGTTGGGTTACACCGATTGACCTGATCCGCTTCACCACAATGCCCGGCCATTCGCCGGGCATTGTTGTTTCCGCATCCCGGCGGTCAATCAAATTGGCCATATCGATCCCCTTTTGGCCCATCCCCCACTGGGCTCCAGCTACGCTGTCAGCAAGAATCAAAACCATAACCAGACGCTGAACCTTTTTTACCCTTGGCTACCTTTACAGCCGCTGCCGTGTACAGAACATAAAAACCATCGATCTCACGCTGCCTTTTGGGGAATAACCATGGTCACGATGAAACGCATTCTGGGTGCCACTGTGTGTGGACTGACGCTGCTGGCCGGCGCCGTCCAGGCTGAGCAACGCGAACTGCGCGTGTACAACTGGGCGGATTACATCCTGCCGTCCGTGCCCAAGGATTTCGCTGCAAAAAGCGGCATCAAAGTGACCTGGGACACCTTCGACACCAACGAATCCCTGGAAGCCAAACTGCTGACCGGCAACTCCGGTTACGACCTGGTGGTGCCGTCGAACCAGTTCCTTGAAACGCAGATCAAGGCTGGCGTCTTTCAGAAACTGGATAAATCGAAACTGCCGAACTGGAGTCACCAGGATCCGGAGTTGTTGAAACTGCTGGGCAAGAACGATCCGGGCAACCAGTACGGCGTGCCTTACATGGTCGGCACCGTGCTGATTGGCTTCAACCCGGCCAAAGTCAAAGCCGCACTGGGCGATAACGCGCCGGTGGACAGCTGGGATCTGGTGTTCAAACCGGAGAACATGGAAAAGCTCAAATCCTGTGGCGTGGCGATGCTGGATTCGCCGACGGAAATCCTCCCGCTGGCTCTGCATTATCTGGGCCTCGACCCGAACAGCCAGAACCCCGCCGATTATGAAAAGGCCAAGGAGTTGATGCTTAAGGTTCGCCCGTATGTGACCTATTTCAACTCGGCCAAATACATGACCGACATCGCCAACGGTGACATCTGCGTGGCCATCGGTTACTCCGGCAGCTTCTATCAGTTCGGCAACCGCGCCAAAGAGGCCGGTAACGGTGTGGTAGTTGACTGGCGCTTGCCGAAGGAGGGCGCGCCGATCTGGTTCGATACCTTCGCCATTCCGAAGAGCGCGAAGAACGTCGCCGAGGCGCATGAATTCCTCAACAACCTGCTCGATCCGAAGGTGATCGCGCCGATCAGTGACTTCCTCGGCTACCCGAATGCGAACAAGGATTCGATACCGCTGATCAACAAGGAAATCACCGACAACCCGAACCTGACACCGACCCCGGAAGCGCTGAAAAACCTCTACGTCGTGCAGCCATTGCCGCAGAAACTTGAGCGTGTGCGCACACGGGTGTGGACCAGTATCAAGTCCGATAAATAACTATCGACCAAATGAAATCCCTGTGGGAGCGAGCTTGCTCGCGAAGGCGTCGGATCATTCAGCATCATCGTTGAATGACACAGCGCTTTCGCGAGCAAGCTCGCTCCCACAGGTTTATGTAGGGTGTCATTCAGTGCGGCGTTCGGCATCTTTGGTCATCACCAGACTCAGCAAAACCGAACTTAGAATCACCCCACCCACCACCGCCAACGACCATTCCACCGGCATGTGCAACCACGGCATCAACACCATCTTGCCGCCGATAAACACCAGCACAATCGCCAGCCCATACTTGAGCAAGTGAAAGCGGTCCGCCATGTCCGCCAGCAGGAAATACAGCGCGCGCAATCCCATGATCGCGAAGATATTCGAAGTGAACACAATGAACGGATCAGTCGTCACGGCGAAGATTGCCGGGATGCTGTCGACCGCGAACATCAAATCACTGGCCTCGATCAACACCAGCACCAAAAACATTGGTGTGGCCCAGCGCACGCCGTTCTGCAGGACGAAAAAGCGTTCGCCATGAAAGCTGCTGGTGATGCGCATATGCCCGCGCACCCAACGCAGCAACGGATTCTTGTCCAGATCCGGCTGGTGGTCGGCAAACACCAGCATCTTGATCCCGGTGAAGATCAGGAACACCCCAAACGCATACAGCAGCCATTCGAACTGCGACACCAGCCACACCCCGGCAAAAATCATCACCGCGCGCATCACGATCGCTCCGAGTACGCCGTACAGCAGCACTCGGCGCTGCAACTCCGGCGGTACGGCGAAGTAGCTGAAGATCATCACGAAAACGAACATGTTGTCGATCGACAGTGACTGCTCGATCAGATAACCGGTGAGGAATTCGAGGGTCTTCTCCCGGGCGATCTCGGCGCCGAACGCACCGTGCAGGTACCACCAGAGCAGTGCCGCGAAACTCAGCGCCAACAGGCACCAGGCGATGACCCAAGACAAGGCTTCGCGCACTGAGACCCGATGCGCCTTGCGCCCACCGAAGACAAACAGGTCCAATGCCAGCATGGCAAGTACGAAGACGATGAAGGCGCCCCACATCCATGGTTCGCCGATATTGATGTTGGTGGCTGGCATGTCACGCTCCCTGTCTATTCTTGGATTGGGGTCAGACGAGGCCATGCTAGCGACGAGTTTGCGGCAAAGAAAAATCGTTTATTTCTGCGCAACAGTTCGTTAAAAACGAACTATCTGCCCTCGTTAACAGCTCGGGCAATTTTTACGGAGCAACATTTCCAGCGATGAATACCGACATTCTCGAACCTCAAGCGGTGTGCAGCCCGATCACCAGTAGCGCAATTTTCATCGTCGCGACGCTGAATGCGGGGGCTGATGCTGCGCAAACCGTCAAAGACTGGTGCGGCGATGTCGCCGGGCTGGTGCGCTCGGTTGGCAAGCGCGTACCGACAGGCAATCTGACGTGCATCTGCGGCTTTTCCTCGAACGCTTGGGATCGCCTGTTTGGCAATCCGCGCCCCGCGTCGCTGCACGGTTTCCGCGAATTTGGCGGGGAAGGGCGCCATGCCCCGGCAACCCCGGGTGATCTGCTGCTGCACATTCGCGCCGATCAAATGGACCTGTGTTTTGAACTGGCCACGCAAATCATGGCGGCCCTCGGCGATGCAGTGACGGTGGTCGATGAGGTGCAGGGTTTCCGCTATTTCGACATGCGCAGCATCATCGGTTTTGTCGACGGCACGGAAAACCCGGTCGGGCGCAAAGCGGTCAACTTCACCATCGTCGGTGACGAAGATCCGGATTTTAGCGGCGGCAGTTATGTGTTGGTGCAGAAATACCTGCACAACATGACCGCGTGGAACGGTTTGAGTGTTGAAGCTCAGGAACGCGTGATTGGTCGCACCAAGCTCTCCGATATCGAACTGGATGACGCGGTCAAACCGAGCAACTCGCACAGCGCGCTGACCACCATCACCAACGCTGATGGCGAGGAAGTGAAAATCCTCCGTGACAACATGCCGTTCGGCCGGCCGGGAGCCGGGGAGTTCGGCACGTTCTTCATCGGCTATGCGCGCTCGCCGGAGCCGATGGAGCAAATGCTGGAAAACATGTTTGTCGGCAAGCCACCGGGCAATTACGACAAGTTGCTGGACTTCAGCACGGCGGTCACCGGCAGCCTGTATTTCGTGCCGTCGGCCGATTTGCTGGAAGAACTGGCGGATCGCTGATCAGCGAAAAAACTCCCCCGGTGTTTCGCCAAACTGCTGACGAAACGCCGCGATAAACGCCGACGTCGAGTCGTAACCGCATGCCAGCGCGACGTCGGTGACGCGTTCACCTTTTTCCAGCGGCGTCAGTGCGCCAAGCAGGCGCAAGCGCTGCCGCCAAGCGCGGAAGGTCAGGCCGGTGTCGCGTAGAAACAGGCGCGTGAGGGTTTTTTCGGTGACGCCGAACTTCTCGCTCCAATGGCTCAACGTGGTCTGCTGTTCCGGATGTTGTTCCAGGCTCTGATAGATCTGCTTCAAGCGGGCGTCTTGCGGCAGCGGCAGCATCAGGTCGATCTTCGGTGCTTCGGCCAGTTGATCGAGGATCACTTGGGCGAGGCGTCCATGCGGGCCGCTCTGGTCGTATTCCACCGGAACCTGACTGAACGCGCGGATCAGCTCCCTGAGCAGATCGCTGACGCCGAGCACATGACAGCGCTCCAGCGCCCATCCGGCGACGCTGCAATCGATGTACAGGCTGCGCATTTCCGTGTGCGGCGAGCTGAACACGCGATGCGGCACGCCCGCCGGGATCCACACGGCGCGCTCCGGCGGGGCGACAAAGCGGCCGGCGCTGGTCTGGATTTCCAGCACACCCTGAATCGCATAGGACAACTGCACCCATGGGTGACTGTGGCGTCGGGTCAGGGCGCGATTGGGCAGCGATTCGGTGCGCCCGTACAGTGGACGCGGCAAACTGGGCAGCCCGGGAATGCTGCGGCGCACGCTTTTGTCATGTCCTTTAGGCGGCATCTTGTGGCCCTTCGGCGTTAGTCGGTAATTGGCAGTCACGTTAGAGTCGTCGACACGCACTGGCAACCCCCGGATGAACCGACCATGACTCGCCCACGTTTTTTGCCCGACAACTTTACCCTGACGCTGATTGGCGTCGTGCTGCTGGCCAGTTTCCTGCCGGCCAGCGGCCAGGTCGCCGTCGGCTTCGGCTGGCTGACCAACATCGCCATCGCCCTGCTGTTTTTCCTGCACGGCGCCAAGCTATCCCGCGAATCGATCATTGCCGGCGCCGGCCACTGGCGCCTGCATTTGCTGGTGTTCGGCCTGACGTTTGTCCTTTTCCCGTTACTGGGCCTGGCGCTGAAACCGCTGCTGTCACCACTGATCGGCGACAAGCTGTATATGGGCATGCTTTACCTGTGCGCGTTGCCGGCCACGGTACAGTCGGCGATCGCCTTCACATCGCTGGCGCGCGGTAATATTCCGGCGGCGATCTGCAGCGCGGCGGCGTCGAGTTTGTTCGGGATTTTCCTCACGCCGTTGTTGGTGACGCTGCTGCTCGACGTTCACGGTGATGGCGGTTCGACGCTGGATGCGATCCTGAAAATCAGCGTGCAATTGCTGCTGCCATTCATTGCCGGGCAGATCGCTCGGCGCTGGATCGGCGCGTGGGTCGGGCGCAACAAGAACTGGCTGAAGTTCGTCGATCAGGGCTCGATTCTGTTGGTGGTTTACGGCGCGTTCAGCGAGGCGGTCAACGAAGGCATCTGGCATCAGATTCCGCTGGTCGATCTGCTCGGGCTGGTGGTGGTCTGCTGCATTCTGCTGGCGCTGGTGCTGCTGGCCTCGACGTTGCTGGGCAAGGCGTTCGGCTTCAGCCAGGAAGACCGCATCACCATTCTGTTCTGCGGCTCGAAAAAGAGTCTGGCCACCGGCGTGCCGATGGCGCAGGTACTGTTTGCCGGCGGCACCATCGGCGTGTTGATTCTGCCGTTGATGCTGTTCCATCAGATTCAGTTGATGGTCTGTGCGGTGCTCGCTCAGCGCTATGCGAAACGGCCGGAATCGGTGCCAGAGTTGATGGCGCAAGTCGACCCATAACACACCGTCTACGTGTAGGAGCTGCCGAAGGCTGCGATCTTTTGATCTTGTCTTTTAAAAACAAAGTCAAAAGATCGCAGCCTGCGGCAGCTCCTACAGAGTTCCTGCGTATTTCACGGCTGCCGCCCGCGAGGGCACGTTTAACGTGCGCAACAACGAAGACACATGAATGCGCACCGTGAACGGTGAGATATCCAGTTCACGGGCGATTTCCTTGTTGGTCTTGCCTTGGGCGATCAAGCGCAGTACGTCTTGCTGACGAGGTGTGAGGGCGGCGCCGGTTTCCAGCGGCAGCAGGCCTGACGGCGCGAACTTCACCAATACTTCACCTTCGCGAATCGCCAGAATCGCCGGACCGATTTCATCCGGGGCAATGTTCTTACCGATGAAACCGTCGATACCGCAGGCCATGACTTCACTGATCAGCGACTCATCATCGACCATCGACACTACGATCAACGTGGTGCGCGGCAGGCGCCGACGCAGTTCGCCGAGCTGGCTCACACAGGTGAGTCCGGGGAAGCGCAGGTCGAGAATCAATGTGTCCGGTTCATCACCCAAAGGCAGCAGCGTCATCACGGCGTCGAGATCGCCGGCTTCGTCGATAACGGCTTCGGGCAACAAATGCTGAACCGTGCGCAGCATCGCCTCGCGAAACAACGGGTGATCGTCGGCTATGATAATTCGGCATGTCATGGCATGACCCTCCCTGGGTCAGGCGTTGCTTAAGGCCTGCACATTAGCACCGAGCGCAAGGGTTGCCTGTAGGTTCCTTCTGATTTTGACGATTGCCGCACAAGGACGTTTCCCATGAAGTTCGAGAAAAACACCGAACTCGACCAGGCCAATCTGCGCATCATCATCGCCAGTATCGCCGTGGTTTATATGCTGATACTGGGCTTTTTGCCGGGCCAGCGCTTCGATACGTACCTGCCGATCATTACCTACATCATCCTGTTTTTGTTGGCCTCGATCGCCCTGCGTCAGGCGATTGCGCACTGGCCTGGGCATTACCCGGCGCGACGGATTTTCGCCATGATCCACGATTACACCGGCACCTGCTTTGGTCTGGTGGTGGGCGGCGAGATGGCGTTGCCACTGTATGCGGTGATCATTTGGGTCAACCTTGGTAACGGCATGCGCTATGGCTCGCGTTATCTGGCGATCGCCACGGCATTGGCGTTGCTGGCGCTGCTGTGTGTTTATCGCCTGACCCCGGTGTGGCAGGCACAACCGTTCATGGTGTTGATGCTGATGCTCACCAGCACGGTGATCCCGTTCTATGCGCATCTGCTGTTGGAGCGCACACGTAAAGCCTCCGAAGAAGCGGTCGCGGCGAATCTGGAGAAGTCGCGGTTTCTTGCCCAGGCCAGTCATGATCTGCGTCAGCCGATTCATTCGATTGGCCTGTTTACCGCTTGCCTGCGTGAGTCACGCTTGGGTGATGAGGAGCGGCGGCTGGTCGACAATATCGACCGTTCGTTGCTTAACGTCTCGCAGTTGTTTCGCTCGATTCTCGACCTGTACACCCTCGATAACGGCCGGGTTCTACCCAAACTGCAGAGTGTGAATCTGGGCGAATGGCTGGCGGAGCTGATCCGCCAGAACGCTGAAGCAGCGCGTTGGGCTGGAGTGGAGTTGCGTTTGCGCCCCTGTGAATATTGGGTGCGCACAGATCCGGCGTTGCTCGCGACCATGGTGCAGAACGTGCTTTCCAACTGCTTTAAATACGGTGCGCAGCGGCCAGTATTGATCGGCGTGCGCCGGTGCGGGGCAGGGCTGGCCATCGTGATTTATGACCAAGGCAACGGCATTGCCGAGGAGCATCTGGGCAAGGTGTTCGAGGAGTTTTACCGGGTGCGGCAAGTGCGCGACAAAGACGTCGAAGGCGTTGGGTTGGGGCTGTCGATCGTCAAGCGTTTGGGTGAGTTGATCGGTGTGAACGTGGCCCTGCGCTCGCGGCTCGGGCGGGGAACGGCGGTGAGCTTGTACGGGTTGCCGATCGCTGCTGCGCCGCATTTGGCGGTCAATCGGGATGAGGCGCGTCAGGTCGGTTTGCTGACCGGGCTGAAGGTGTGTCTGGTGGAGGATGATCGCAACGTGCTGCTGGCGACGTCAGCGTTGCTGGAACGCTGGGGCTGTGTGGTACAGGCGGAGCTGACGGCGCGGAATCTGCTCACCGACTGCGACATCATCGTTGCCGACTATGACCTTGGCACCCACGCCACTGGTATCGAATGCATCGATGATGTGCGCAGCCAACGGGGCTGGGCGGTTCCGGCAATGATCATCACCGGGCATGACGTCGAAAAAATACAGGCAGCCCTGCACGACCGCGATATCGCCATCCTGTCCAAACCGGTACGGCCGGCCGAGCTGCGCTCAACTTTGCGAGACTTGCGCGATCACCAACCGCAAACCCAACCCCTGTAGGAGCTGCGGCACGCTGCGATCTTTTGATCTTCTTTTCAGGATCAGGATCAAAATCAAAAGATCGCAGCCTCGTTGCACTCGACAGCTCCTACAGGGTTAGTGCGTGTTCAGCGTTTGCAGAGGTAGTCCTGCGTGATAGTGGTCTGCAGGCAGTTGTATTGCCCCATGGTGCGGCAGATGTTTTTCTCGGAACCGGTGACCTCGGCGTTTTTGTAGCCCCAGGTCTTGCAGCGTTGTGCGGCGACGGTCAGGCCTTGTTCGGCGCTGGTCTGGCCGCTTTCGAATTGGCCTAGTTCATAGGAGACCTGGACGACGCCATCGTTTTTGCTGCCGCCGGTGGCTTCCCATTGTTTTGGCGTGGCGCAGCCGGTGAGGAACAAGGCGCTGAGAGTGAGTGTGGCGATTAGGGATTTCATGGTGTTTCTTCCTTGGTGTCGTTCTGATTTCCAGGCACAACGATCCCGCACGTTGCGAACAGGCAACGTTGAGGAGCATCGGGGGTTGCGGGGGAATATAACGCCAGGTGGCAGGGCGGTCGATTAGCACAAATGTGCTAGTGCGATGCTCAACAGGCGGCTCGTGGGAACCGCCCGTTGGGCCAAGGGAAGATCACTGAGGGCTGTTGAACTGGTCGGAATAACTGCCTGTCATCAATGCGGAGGCGACCCGGTCAGAGCCAACGCCGACCCGCGAATAGGCCACCCGGTTGACCCCGGTACGATCAGCGCCATCAGCCGCCAGCGCGCCCGCGCCGACATGATCGGCCCCGTCA
>NZ_VCNJ01000022.1 GCF_005938625.1 Pseudomonas fluorescens | reverse complement strand
TATTAGGTGTCGTCGGAAGGCTGAGTGGAGGGGTTGATCCGGGTGTGGGAGTGTAGCGACCGTTTGGCGAAGTCAATCACATTGGGAGTAGGTGCAGCGAAGCAAACCGTAGGCGCTGCGCCCGGATCGATCCCGGAGCGAAGGAACCCCGAGCCCCAGCGAGCGGGCCGCACGTAGGAGCAAGCGTTTTTGGTTACTTTTGAGGCGTTTGTCAAAAGTGACCCGCCGTAAGGGCGGAACCCTAAGCCGCCGTTACCGCAGCAACGGATATACACCCAACGAAACTGACAGCGCCGACAGCTAGCCGTCACCCTCCTGACCCCCAAACAAGTTTATAAAGACCCTAACCCTGCCCAAACTCCGTCCGGCGCCCACCCCGCATGCGAATCCAAAAGAACAAAGCCCTGCTCGCCACCCTATTGATCGTCCTCGCAGGCGCAGGTCTGTGGTACGCCCTGAAACCCGCCCCGACCAAACTCGCCCCCCCCACAGCCATCCCGGTGCGAGTCATAGCGGTCAGCGAAAAAGACGTCCCCCGCTACACCAGCGGCATCGGCTCCGTACTCTCATTACACAGCGTCGTAGTGCGCCCCCAGATCGACGGCATCCTCACCAAAATCCTCGTCAAAGAAGGCCAACTCGTCAAAGCAGGCGACCTGCTGGCCACCATCGACGACCGCTCCATCCGCGCCAGCCTCGACCAGACCCGCGCCCAACTGGGCGAAAGCCAGGCACAACTGCAAGTCGCCCTGGTCAACCTCAAACGCTACAAACTGCTCACCGTCGACGACGGCATCTCGAAACAGACCTACGACCAGCAACAAGCCCTGGTCAACCAATTGAAGGCCACCGCCCAAGGCAACCAGGCGTCGATTGACGCGGCGCAGGTACAACTTTCCTACACGCAGATCCGCTCCCCCGTCACCGGCCGCGTCGGTATTCGCACAGTCGACGAAGGCAACTTCCTGCGCATGACCGACACCGCCGGCCTGTTCACCGTCACTCAGATCGACCCGATTGCCGTCGAGTTCTCCCTGCCGCAGCAAATGCTGCCGACCCTGCAAGGCCTGATCAACGACCCGCAACGCGCGCAGGTCAAGGCCTACATCGGCGCCGACACCGATGGCGAAACCGGCAACCTGCTCGGCGAAGGTCACCTGACCCTGATCGACAACCAGATCAACGCCAACACCGGCACCATCCGCGCCAAAGCCGAATTCGCCAACGCCAGCCAGAAGCTCTGGCCCGGCCTGCTGGTCACGGTAAAAATTCAGACAGCCCTCGACAAAGATGCGCTGGTCGTCCCGCCGACAGTCGTACAACGTGGTCTCGACCAACACTTCGTTTACCGGGTGAACGGCGACAAAGTCGAAGCCGTGCAAGTACAGATGGTTTACCAAGGCAGCGGCCAGGACATCATCAAAGGCGTGAAGGCCGGTGACGTGCTGGTCACCGACGGCCAGTCGCGGCTCAAGCCCGGTTCCACCGTGCAAGTGATGACCGAGCCGGCGCAGGTGGTGCAAGCGGAGCCGAAACCATGAAGGCGCACAAAGGCGTCTCTACGTGGTGCATCGATCACCCGGTGGCGACAATTCTGCTGACCATCGCACTGGTATTGGTCGGCGCAATTGCCTTCCCCCGTCTACCAATCGCCCCACTGCCGGAAGCGGAATTTCCTACGATCCAAGTCTCCGCGCAGTTGCCCGGCGCCAGCCCCGACACCATGGCCTCGTCCGTGGCCACGCCGCTGGAGGTGCAATTCAGTGCCATCCCCGGCATGACCCAGATGACCTCCAGCAGTGCGCTCGGCTCCAGCCTTTTGACCCTGCAATTCACCCTCGATAAAAGCATCGACACTGCCGCGCAAGAAGTCCAAGCCGCGATCAACACCGCCGCCGGCAAACTGCCCAAAGACATGCCGACGCTGCCCACCTGGAAGAAGGTCAACCCGGCCGACAGCCCGGTGCTGATCCTCAGCGTCAGTTCGACGCAAATGCCCGGCACCGAACTCAGCGACCTGGTGGAAACCCTGCTCTCGCGTCAGATCAGTCAGATCGACGGCGTAGGACAAATCAACATCACCGGCCAGCAACGTCCGGCGATCCGCGTGCAAGCCTCGGCAGACAAACTCGCGGCGATCGGCCTGACCCTCGCCGACATTCGTCTGGCCATCCAGCAGACCAGCCTCAACCTCGCCAAAGGTGCGCTGTACGGCGAATCAAGCATCTCGACACTGTCGACCAACGACCAGTTGTTCCACCCCGAGGATTACAGCCAACTCATCGTTTCCTACAAGGATGGCGCCCCGGTTCACCTGCGCGATGTCGCCAAAGTCGTCAACGGTTCGGAAGATGCCTACGTGCAAGCCTGGGCCGGCGATCAACCCGGTGTGAACCTGGTGATCTCGCGCCAGCCCGGCGCCAACATCGTAGAAACGGTCGACCGCATTCAAGCCGCCCTGCCCGGCCTCGAAGCCATGCTGCCGGCATCGGTGCAGGTGAAAACCCTGATCGACCGCACCCAGACCATTCGTGCCTCGCTGCATGAAGTCGAAATCACCCTGTTGATCGCGATCATGCTGGTGGTGGCAGTGATGGCGCTGTTCCTGCGCCAGCTGTCGGCGACTCTGATTGTATCGGCGGTACTCGGCGTATCGCTGATCGCTAGTTTCGCCTTGATGTACATCCTCGGTTTCAGCCTGAACAACCTGACGCTGGTGGCGATCGTCGTCGCGGTCGGCTTCGTCGTCGACGATGCGATCGTGGTGGTGGAAAACATCCACCGCCATCTGGAGGCCGGCGACGATATGCGTGAAGCCGCAATCAAGGGCGCCGGCGAAATCGGTTTCACCGTGGTCTCGATCAGTTTCTCGCTGGTGGCGGCGTTTATTCCGCTGCTGTTCATGGGCGGTGTGGTCGGGCGTCTGTTCAAGGAATTCGCCCTGACTGCGACCTCGACCATCATGATTTCCGTGGTGGTGTCGCTGACGTTGGCGCCGACGCTGGCCGCGCTGTTCATGCGCAAACCGGTGCATCACGCCCACGCCAAACCGGGCTTCAGCGAACGTTTGCTCGGCTGGTACGAACGAGGCCTGCGCCGCGCCCTTGCCCATCAGAAACTGATGATCGGCGTATTCGGTCTGTCGCTCGCTTTGGCCATCGGTGGTTACATCTTTATCCCCAAAGGTTTCTTCCCGGTGCAGGACACCGGTTTCGTCCTCGGCACCACTGAAGCAGCTGCGGATATTTCCTACGGCGACATGGTGAAAAAACACTTGGCCATGGCCGAAATCGTCGCCGCCGATCCGGCCGTGCAGGCGTTTTCCCACTCGGTCGGCGTGTCCGGCAGTAACCAGACCATCGCCAATGGCCGTTTCTGGATTGCCCTGAAAAAACGTGGCGACCGCGACGTTTCAGCCAGTCAGTTCATCGACCGCATTCGCCCGCAACTGATGAAAGTCCCCGGCATCGTCCTCTACCTGCGCGCCGGCCAGGACATCAACCTCAGCTCTGGCCCGAGCCGCGCGCAGTACCAATACGTACTCAAGAGCAACGACGGCGCGACGCTCGCCACATGGACGCAACGCCTCACCGAAAAACTGCGCAGCAATCCGGCGTTCCGCGACATTTCCAACGACCTGCAACTGGGCGGCAGCATCACCCACATCAGCATCGACCGCAGCGCCGCCGCGCGTTTCGGCCTGACCGCCAGCGATGTTGACGAGGCGTTGTACGACGCCTTCGGCCAGCGGCAGATCAATGAATTCCAGACCCAGGTCAACCAGTACAACGTGATTCTGGAGCTGGACACCAAGCAGCGCGGCAAGGCCGAAAGCCTCAACTATTTCTACCTGCGCTCGCCGCTGAGTGGCGAGATGGTGCCGCTGTCGGCGCTGGCCAAATTCGACGCGCCGACCATTGGCCCGTTGTCGATTGCCCACGACGGCATGTTCCCCGCCGCCAACCTGTCGTTCAACCTCGCGCCCGGCGTGGCGTTGGGTGATGCGGTGATTCTGCTCAACCAGGCCAAAGCCGAGATCGGCATGCCGACGGCGATCAGTGGCAACTTCCAGGGCGCGGCACAGGCATTCCAGAGTTCGCTGGCCAGTCAGCCGTGGCTGATTCTCGCGGCGCTGGTGGCGGTGTACATCATTCTCGGTGTGCTTTATGAAAGCTTCGTACATCCGCTGACGATCATTTCGACGTTGCCGGCGGCGGGTTTGGGCGCGGTGATCATGCTGTGGATTTGCGGCCAGGATTTCTCAATCATGGCCTTGATCGGCCTGGTGTTGCTGATCGGTATCGTCAAGAAGAACGGCATCCTGATGATCGACTTCGCATTGGAAGCCCAGCGCCACCGAGGCTTATCACCTCAGGATGCGATTTTCGAAGCGTGCATCACGCGGTTCCGGCCGATCATCATGACCACCCTCGCCGCCCTGCTCGGCGCGCTGCCGCTGATGCTCGGCTACGGCACCGGCGCCGAACTGCGCCAGCCGCTGGGTATCGCGGTGGTGGGCGGTTTGCTGGTCAGCCAGATGCTGACGTTGTTTACCACTCCGGTCATATACTTGTGGCTCGAGCGGCTGTTCCACAGGCCCAAACCAGCGCCCGCACCAGCGTTGGCGACCACAGACTGAGGCAGGGTCATGCGCGTTCTGATTATCGAAGACGAGGAAAAAACCGCGGACTATTTGCACCGCGGTCTGACGGAACAGGGTTACACCGTGGACCTGGCCCGCGACGGCGTCGAAGGCCTGCATCTGGCGCTGGAGAGTGACTACGCGGTGATCGTCCTCGACGTCATGTTGCCGGGCCTCGATGGCTTCGGCGTTTTGCGCGCGTTGCGTGCACGCAAGCAGACCCCGGTGATCATGCTCACCGCCCGCGAGCGCGTCGAAGACCGCATCAAAGGCCTGCGCGACGGGGCCGACGATTACCTCGGCAAACCGTTTTCCTTCCTCGAACTGGTCGCGCGCCTGCAAGCGCTGACCCGGCGCAGCGGCGGCCACGAACCGGTGCAAGTAAGCATCGCCGACCTGTGGATAGATTTGATCAGCCGCAAGGCGACCCGCGCCGGAACCCGACTGGATCTAACCGCTAAAGAGTTCTCGCTGTTGAGCGTGTTGGCCCGCCGGCAAGGTGAAATCCTCTCGAAAACCGCGATTGCCGAGATGGTCTGGGACATCAATTTCGACAGCGACGCCAACGTCGTCGAAGTCGCGATCAAACGCCTGCGCGCCAAGCTCGACGGGCCGTTTGACGAGAAGCTGCTGCACACCATTCGCGGCATGGGTTATGTGCTGGAGAGCCGTGGTGTCCAGTAACTCGATTGCCCTGCGCCTCAGTGGAATGTTCACGCTGGTAGCGCTGCTGGTGTTTCTGTTGATCGGCGGCGCGTTGTATCAACAGGTCGACAAAGGCTTGGGATTGCTCCCGGAAGCCGAGCTGGATGCGCGCTACAGCGTGCTCGAATCGGCGCTCAATCGCTTCGGCACGCCGGAGCATTGGGTGAAGATCAACGCCAAGTTGAAACTGCTCGGCGAAGAGGACAAACGCATTCGTTTCTGGGTGGTGAGTGGCGATCCGGGTTACGAGTATGGTCAACCGGATGCGGTGATTCGCGCGTTCGCCCAAGGGCCGCTGGGCATGCATGACCTGCAGTTGCCCGAGCATCCTTATCCGCTGAAAGTGTTGTTGACCGAGTTGCCGGCCAAGGATCAGCGTCCGCCGCTACGCTTCATGATCGGCATCGATACCGAGACGTTTCATGAGACTCAGCACAATTTGCTGATCGCGCTGATCGGGCTGGCGATTGTCGGTGTGCTGATGGCCTCGGCACTGGGTTATTGGGTGGCGCGGATTGGTCTCAAACCGCTGATCAAACTGTCCCACGAGGCTCAACGACTGGCGCCCCCCCTACGCGCCGGGCGCTTGCGTTTGTCGCCTTTGCCACCGGAGCTGGAGCAGTTTGTCGACTCGTTCAACTCGACGCTGGAACGGGTCGAACAGGCCTACTCGCGGCTGGAATCGTTCAACGCCGACGTCGCCCATGAGCTGCGTTCGCCGCTGACCAATCTCATCGGCCAGACGCAAGTGGCGCTGACTCGCGGGCGCTCTGCAGAGCATTACTTTGAAGTGCTGCAATCGAATCTGGAAGAGCTGGAACGGCTGCGTTCGATCATCAACGACATGTTGTTTCTGGCCAGTGCCGATCAGGGCAACAAGGCGACCAAGCTCACCTCGACTTCGCTGGCTGATGAGGTGGCGACAACGCTGGAATATCTGGATTTCGTTCTTGAAGATGCGCAGGTTCAGGTGCAGGTCAGCGGGGATGCGCAGGTGCAGATCGAGGTCGCGCATTTGCGCCGGGCGTTGATTAATTTGCTGAGCAATGCGGTGCAGCACACCGGCGCGGGTCAGGTGATCGAGGTGCGAATTGAGGTTGAAGCGCATCAGGTGAGTATCGGAGTGGCCAACCCCGGTTCGCCGATTTCCAGTGAGCATTTGCCACGGTTGTTCGAGCGCTTTTATCGGGTCGATGCGTCGCGCAGTAACAGCGGTAATAACCATGGCTTGGGGCTGGCGATCGTCAAGGCGATTGCGCTGATGCATGGTGGAGATGTGTTTGTGCGCAGTGATCGCGGGATGAATACCTTCGGGATTCATTTACCGGTCTGAAAAGCCTCTCACCCTAACCCTCCCGAAACGTCGGACCGCCCATAGGGAGAGGGGACTGACCGCGTTGTTCTTTCAAGGTACACCGACCTGAAATATCCAGTCGAACTCAGGCCTTGAAAAGCCTGAAGATCTGCTCCCTTCCCCTCGCACTGACCGAGTTGTTCTCTCGAATTACACCGACCTGAACGCTCGAGTCGAACTCAAGCTTTGAAAAGCCCCCGGTCTGCTCCCTTTCCCCCTCGCCCCCTTGGGGGAGAGGGCTGGGGTGAGGGGGTTGCTCTTGGCTACACCGCGAACTTCGACTTTTACCTCCTGCGCAACAGTCATTTATGAAAATCACGCTGTTTCCCAACGCCAGGCAACCTTATCTTTGCCCGCACCAAACAGCACTCGCCAAGCGAGAAGGTTTTCAAGATGTCCAACAGTATGGGTATTGCCAGCGCGTTCGTTTTGTCCTCATTGATCCTGTCGCCGATGGCGATGGCCGAAGAATCGCAGTCGTTCGTGGCGCACAATGTCGCTCGCGCGCAGGCCTACGATCAGTATCAGGCCGAAGTGATGGCCAAGACGCAAGACGCCACGCAAGCCCCGCAGGCTGCCACTTCCCAGGCTCAAGCATCCGAGAAAGACAGCTGAGTCGCGCACCGCGCCAACGTTTCCCTCGACGCGGTTGTTTGGCTCTTCCCGTTCAACCGTCGTCATTCCAGGCCGCTGCCTTTCAGCGGCCTTTTTTCGTTGTGGTCTGAAAGCCGTTTGGTTCGTCTGTAACAACAAGAAACATCGAGCGCCTCAAAATAAAGAGGCGCCAGTTGACCCAAGGAGCTCCATCGCACGTGCGTTACCCAGTTCGCTTCACCCCGCTGTTCATTGCAATTGCCGCAACGATTGCCCCCACCGCCCACGCCGACGAGCCTGCCAACGAAGGCTTCGTCGAAGGCTCGAGCCTCAACCTTAACGCCCGCAACTACTATATGAATCGCAACCACTTGCAGAAAGCGGACGACAACATCGAGTGGGGCCAAGGCTTTCTCGGGGTTTTCAAGTCGGGTTACACCGAAGGCACGGTCGGTTTCGGCATTGACGCCCACGCGATGCTCGGGCTGAAACTCGACGGTGGTGGCGGCACCGACGGTTCGAGCATCCTGCCGGTCAGAGAGAGTGGCGGCAAAGCACCGGGAGCTTTCTCAACCGCCGGTGGCACGCTGAAAATTCGCGCGTTCGATACCGAGTTGAAGGCTGGTGATCTGTTTCTCACCAACCCAGTGATTGCCGGCGGTGAAACGCGCATGCTGCCGCAGACTTTCCGTGGTGTGAGCCTGACCAACCACAGCTTCGACGGCTGGTTGATCGAAGGCGGCCAAGCGAGTTTCACCAAGCCGTACAACCAGAGCGGTCACACCCGCATTGGCACTTCCTACGGGACATTGGCTGATGGCGATGAGAGTCAGCATCTGAACTGGGCCGGCGTGGCCTGGAGCGGTGTCGACGGTCTGACCAGCAGTCTTTATGCGTCCGAGCTGAAGGACATCTGGAACCAGTACTACTACGACCTCGACTACACGTGGCAGTTGAACGATCTGGTCAGCCTCAACCCGGGCCTGCACTTCTATCACACGCAGGACACCGGGGATGCGTTGCTGGGCAACATCGACAACAACACCTACAGCCTGCATTTCACCGTTGGCGTCGGTAATCACAGCGTTACTGCCGCGTATCAGCGGGTCAACGGCAACACGCCGTTCGACTACATCAGCCAGGGCGACAGCGTTTACCTCGACAACTCCCAGCAGTATTCCGATTTCAACGGCCCGAACGAGCGCTCGTGGAAGCTCAAATACGCCTACGACTTCGCCGGTGTCGGCGTACCTGGACTGACCTCGTCTGTGTCTTACTCGCGCGGCACTGTGGACCTGACCAAGGTTGACGCCGACAGCAAAGGCTATTCCAACTGGTACAGAGCCGAGGGCCGCAACGCCAAGCATTGGGAGCGCGATCTCGATTTGCAGTACGTGGTGCAGAGCGGTCAGGCCAAGGATCTGGCGGTGCACCTGCAATGGGCAACCAACCGTGGCGGCAACGGCTACGGCGTGATTGATTCGGATGCAGATGAATACCGCGTGATCATCGACTACCCGATCAACGTCTTCTAAGATCGGCGCTAAGCAGACTGACTCCGATAGCTCAAACAATTACCAACACTGTGGGAGCGAGCTCGCTCCCACAGTGGAATACCGTCACTGAACTCGTGCAACTACGCTTATAAGACTTCCCTCAACCGACAGCCCAATCATGATCGCGAGCCGTACCCCACCCGTTGCGGGCAAGACCGGACGCCCCGAGTTGCTGCTGATCTGCGGCAGTTCGCTGACCGTGATCGCGATTCTGTGCATCGTCACGTTCCTGCTGATCCGCGAGCACGCCAACGCTCAGGAATCGGCGACCCGCAGCGCCACCACCATCGCGCAACTGATCGACGCCGATGTGCTGCGCACGGTCGAGTTGTACGACCTGACCCTGCAAGGCCTGATCACCGCCGCCCAACGCGATGACCTGCAAGATGTCTCTCCGCAGATCCGTCATCTGGCGCTGTTCGACCGCTCCACCACGGCGCGCTTCAAGGGCGACATTCTGTTGCTCGACAAGCACGGAAATGTGCTCGCCGATTCTTCGCGAATCGAACCGAAACCGGGCAACTTTGCCGACCGCGATTACTTCCTCGCCCACGCGTTCAACCGCGATGTCGGCATGTTTATCAGCCGTCCGTTCAAAACCCGTTGCGACTGCGATGAAGCCAACCAGTGGCGGATCAGCTTCAGTCGACGGATCTCCTCGCAAACCGGTGAGTTCGCCGGCGTGGCCGTGGCGTCGATGAAACTCGACTACTTCGACCAATTGTTCAACAGCCTCGACATCGGTAAAGACAGCACGTTGAACATCATCGACAACGACGGCGTCCTGCTGGCGCAAAAGCCCTACCTGCAAAGCGACTCCATCGGCAAAAGCTTCGGCAACCGGCCCAACGTCATACGGATTCTGCGCGACAAGAGTGGCAATGGCAGTTTCAACAGCGTTTCGAGCATCGACCATCAGCAACGTCTCTATACCTATTCGCGGGTCGGCAATCTTCCGTTGATCGTGATGGTCGCGCTGTCCAGCGACGAGGTGTTCGGGACGTGGCGTCGTACCGCCCTGTTGATCAGCGGCGCCACAGGCGTGTTGTGCGCGGGTTTGCTGTGGCTGACCTGGCTGCTGGCCCGCGAGCTGCGCTTGCGCCAACGGGCCGAGCGAGAACTGGCGCAACTGGCCGCCACCGATGCACTGACGGGCGTAGCCAATCGACGCATGCTCGATCAGGCCCTGCGTCACGAGTGGTTTCGCGCCCAACGCTCAGGCAAACCGCTGTCGGTGATGATGATCGATGCCGATCACTTCAAGGCATTCAATGACCGGCATGGGCATCAGGGCGGGGATCAGGCGCTGAAGACGCTGGCCCGTGTCATCACTGAAAATGTCCGGCGACCGGCGGATCTGGTCGCGCGTTATGGCGGCGAGGAGTTTTCGGTGATTCTCGCCGAGACCGACGGTCATGGTGCGCAACAGATCGCCGAGCATATTCGTCAGGCGGTGGAGCAGTTGCCGTTGGTCGACGGGGCCGAGCGGCCGATGACGGTGAGTATTGGCATCGCCACATGGACGGCGGCGAGCGAGATGACGCTGGAGCAGTTGCTGTTTGCGGCGGACAAGGCGTTGTATCAGGCCAAGGAAGGTGGGCGTAACCGCGTCGTCAGCTATTAAGATCAAAAGATCGCAGCCTTCGGCAGCTCCTAGATGAGAATGCGATCACCCTGTAGGAGCTGCCGAAGGCTGCGATTTTTTGATTTTAAAAGGGCATAAAAAAAGGCCATCCGAGGATGGCCTTCAAAAAACTAGAGAGGTTTTTTACTTACACTGCCGCAACCGGGCGCATGTAAGAGATTGGTGCGGTACTGGCGTCTTCGAACGTCACTACTTCCCAAGCATCTGTTTGCTCAATCAACTTGCGCAACAGCTGGTTGTTCAGTGCATGACCGGACTTGAAGCCTTTGAACTCACCAATCAGGCTGTTACCCAGCAGATACAGATCGCCAATGGCATCGAGGATCTTGTGCTTCACGAATTCGTCTTCATAGCGAAGACCGTCTTCGTTCAACACGCCATCGGCATCGACCACGATTGCGTTTTCAACGCTGCCGCCGAGTGCGAGGTTGTGCTTGCGCAGGTACTCGATATCACTCATGAAACCAAAGGTACGGGCGCGGCTGACTTCTTTTACGAACGAAGTGCTGGAAAAGTCCACGCTTGCACTCTGGGTGCGGTCCCGGAATACCGGGTGATCGAAATCGATCTCGAAGCTCACCTTGAACCCTTCGAAAGGGACGAAAGTGGCGCGCTTGTCGCCGTCTTCCACTGTCACTTCACGCAGGATGCGGATGAATTTCTTGGCGGCGTCCTGTTCTTCCAGGCCTGCCGATTGAATCAGGAATACGAAGGGTCCAGCGCTGCCATCCATGATCGGGACTTCGGACGCGGAGAGCTCGACGTAGGCGTTATCGATGCCCAGGCCAGCCATGGCCGAGAGCAAGTGCTCTACCGTGTCCACTTTGACGTCGCCGTTAATTAGCGTCGTCGACATAGTGGTTTCACCGACGTTTTCCGCGCGGGCAGGAATCTGCACCACAGGGTCGAGGTCAGCGCGACAAAACACAATGCCAGTGTCGACAGGCGCAGGCTTGAGGGTCAGATAGACCTTCTCACCGGAGTGCAGGCCTACACCTGTGGCACGGATAATATTTTTCAGTGTGCGTTGTTTAATCATGGCTTGGGCCGCTTCAGCGCAAATTGCGAACTGGTATCAACAAAGGCTGGCGATGATAGCAGACCATGCCTTTGCTGAACACCAATCACCTTCATAGCCCTGATACATTCCATCAATCGGCCTGACGACGCAGGAAAGCCGGGATGTCCAGGTAGTCCAGATCATCTTGCGGATTCATCTTCGCGGCAGCCGCAGCACCGGCCTGAGCCTGGTTGCGCATGACGGTCGGACGGTCCAGGTCACGGTAGTTCACCGCTGGCGCTTCCTGACGGGCCGCAGCCGGTTGTTGCACCTGGGCGGAAGCCATGGAGGTGTGAACGGTGTTGTCGATGACCTTGACAGGCTTCTCGATTTTCGCGCCCAGACCGGTGGCAACCACAGTCACGTGCAGCTCGTCGCGCATGTCCGGATCGATAACGGTACCGACCTTGACCATCGCGTGCTCGGAAGCGAAGGCTTCGATGATCGAACCCACGTCGGAGTACTCACCCAGAGACAGGTCAGGACCGGCGGTGATGTTCACCAGGATGCCGCGTGCGCCTTGCAGGTTCACGTCTTCCAGCAACGGGTTGCGGATCGCCGCTTCGGTGGCTTCACGTGCACGGTTCGGACCGCTGGCGCAGCCAGTGCCCATCATCGCCATGCCCATTTCGCTCATCACGGTACGTACGTCGGCGAAGTCGACGTTGATCATGCCCGGACGCTTGATGATGTCGGAAATACCGCGAACGGCACCGGCCAGTACATCGTCAGCCTTGGCGAAAGCCGACAAGAGGCTTGCGTCTTTACCGAGGATGGTCAGCAGCTTCTCGTTAGGAATAGTGATCAACGAGTCGACGCTTTCCGAGAGCATGCGGATGCCTTCGTCGGCGATCTGCATACGCTTGCGGCCTTCGAACGGGAACGGACGCGTTACTACAGCAACGGTCAGAATGCCCATTTCCTTGGCCACTTCGGCGATGATCGGCGCAGCACCGGTACCGGTGCCGCCGCCCATGCCAGTGGTGATGAACACCATGTTGGTGCCCTGCAGGACTTCGGCAATGCGCTCACGGTCTTCGAGAGCGGCCTGACGACCTACTTCAGGGTTGGCGCCGGCGCCCAGACCTTTGGTCACGCCGGTGCCTAGTTGCAGAATGGTACGCGCGCCGATGTTTTTCAGCGCTTGAGCATCAGTGTTGGCGCAGATGAATTCAACGCCTTCGATGTTGCTCTTGACCATGTGATTGACAGCGTTGCCGCCGCCACCGCCAACACCGATAACTTTGATTACCGGGCTTGCGGGGATGTTGTCTACGAGTTCGAACATTTTCCCTCTCCTTACATTCTCTAGTTTTTTCGCCTACTGCTTTTTTGTTGCGGTGCATCTACTGCTACTGCTTGCCGCTTGAAGCTTGACGCTTCGAGCTGCTTTTAAAAGTTGCCTTGAACCCACTTCTTCAATCGGTCCAGCAACGGCGCCTGTGGCTCTTCGTTGCTGTAGCTGTCGCGGCTGCCGATGCCAGAGAACGAAACCCCGTCGGACTGCTTTTGCAGGCCGTACATCAACAAGCCAACGCCAGTGGAATAAATCGGGTTGCGCACTACGTCATCCAGACCTTTGACGCCGTGCGGCACGCCGAGGCGTACCGGCATGTGGAAGATTTCTTCGGCCAGTTCAGTGGCGCCTTCCATCTTCGAAGTACCGCCGGTCAGGACGATGCCGGCCGGGATCAGGTCTTCGTAGCCGCTGCGACGCAGTTCTGCCTGAATCAGCGTGAACAGTTCGTCGTAACGCGGCTCGACCACTTCGGCCAGGGCCTGACGCGACAGTTCGCGCGGTGGACGGTCGCCAACGCTTGGCACTTTGATGGTTTCACCGGCACCGGCCAGTTTCGCCAAAGCGCAGGCGTAACGAATCTTGATTTCTTCGGCGTACTGGGTCGGGGTGCGCAACGCCATGGCGATGTCGTTGGTCACCTGATCACCGGCAATCGGGATCACCGCGGTGTGGCGGATCGCGCCTTCAGTGAAGATCGCGATGTCGGTGGTGCCGCCGCCGATGTCGACCAGGCACACGCCCAGCTCTTTCTCGTCGTCGGTCAGTACCGAGTAGGCCGAAGCCAGTTGCTCGAGAATGATGTCGTCGATTTCCAGACCGCAGCGACGCACGCATTTTTCAATGTTCTGTGCAGCGTTGACGGCGCAGGTGACCACGTGAACCTTGGCTTCCAGACGCACGCCGGACATGCCCAATGGCTCGCGCACGCCTTCCTGGTTATCGATCACGTAATCCTGCGGCAGGGTGTGCAGCACGCGCTGGTCAGCCGGGATCGCCACGGCTTGAGCGGCGTCGAGCACGCGCTCAAGGTCGGCCGAGCTGACTTCACGATCACGGATCGCAACGATGCCGTGGGAGTTCAGGCTGCGGATGTGATTGCCCGCCACGCCGACGAACGCCGAGTGAATGCGGCAGCCCGCCATCAGTTGGGCTTCTTCGATCGCGCGCTGGATCGATTGCACGGTGGATTCGATGTTGACCACCACGCCCTTCTTCAGGCCACGGGACGGATGGGTACCGATCCCGACGATTTCCAGCGAGCCGTCGTCGGAGACCTCGCCGACCAGCGCCACCACCTTGGAGGTGCCGATATCGAGACCGACGATCATTTTGCCGCTTTGCACGTTTGCCATGGGTCCTGCCTCTTCTTAATTCTTTGCGACAGCGGGTTGGGCTGTCGTCGGCGCTACTGGTTCCCGCCAGCCAACAGCGAGGCCGTTGGCGTAGCGCAGATCGATGCGCGCAATGTTCGTAATCTGGTCTTTAAGTGTCTTGTCATAGATGGCGATGAAGCGGCGCATCTTTTCCACCAGGTTGCCGCGTCCCAGCAGCAACTCGATGCCGGGGCCAGAACTGCCGGCACCGGTGGTCAGGAACCAGCTCCCGCGTTCACGCAGTTCCAGGCGTGCAATCGAGAAGCCCAACGGCCGCAGCATCTGGCTCAGCACCTGATACTGCTGCATCACTTGCTGCTGAGCCCGTTGTGGACCGAACAGCTGTGGCAGGTGTTCGTAGTTCGCCAGCTCCTTGGGCGTAAACGCCTGGCCCTGGTTGTTCAGTAACGACTCGTCGCCCCAACGCGCCACTGGCAGTTGTTCTTCAAGGCGGATCACAACCTGGTCCGGCCATACCCGCCGAACTTCGGCGTGGGCGATCCACGGCATCTGCTCAAGCTCGGTGCGCATGCCGGCCAGGTCGATGGTGAAAAAGCTCGACGCCACGTACGGCGCGATCCGCTGCTGCACTGCTTGCTGGCTGATGTAGCTCAGGTCGCCCTGCACGGCGATCTTGGTGATCGGCCGGTCGGCGTACGGCAGCAATCGCGTTGCACCTTCGTAAGTACCAAAGCCCAGCACCACCAACAGCACCGGCCAGAACAGGCTCTTCAGAAAGCTGAAATTGGCTTTCGGCAGGCGCGCGGACATCGGCTCTTTCGCCACCATTCGGCTGGCACCCCGTGGCACCGGCTTGCGGCCGGGTGCGGGAGGCTGATGTCGGAGCTGAGCGCCTTGCATCGTCTTAACCTCGAGCGTCTTCAACACTGGCGGCCAGAATGGCCAGAACCAGTTGCTGGAAATTCAGACCGGCCGCACGGGCCGCCATCGGCACCAGACTGTGATCGGTCATGCCCGGAGCGGTGTTCACTTCGAGGAACCAGAACTGCCCGTCGGCATCCTGCATCACGTCCGCCCTGCCCCAACCGGCAATCCCCAGCGCCTCACTGGCCTTGGCCGTGAGATCCATGAGTTCCTGTTCCTTGGCGGCATCCAGCCCGCACGGAATGCGGTACTGGGTATCGTTGGCGATGTACTTGGCGTCGTAGTCGTAAAACGTGTGCGGTGTACCCAGGGCGATTGGAGGCAACACCTGGTCACGCAGGGTGGCGATGGTGAACTCCGGACCTTGAATCCATTGCTCAACCAAGACTTGCGAATCGTAGGTACTGGCCGCTTTCCATGCGTCGATCAACTCGGACGCAGAACTCACTTTGGCCATCCCGATACTTGAACCTTCATGCGCCGGTTTGACGATCAAAGGGAAGCCCAGTTCCGTCGCCGCAGAAATACAATCGGCTTCGCTGCACAGCACGGCGTGACGCGGCGTCGGAATACCGAGGCTGTGCCAGACCTGTTTGGTGCGCAGTTTGTCCATCGCCAGTGCGGAAGCCAGAATGCCGCTGCCGGTGTACGGAATGCCCGCCACTTCGAGCAGGCCCTGCATGGAGCCGTCTTCACCGCCACGGCCGTGAAGAATGATGAAGGCGCGGTCGATCTTTTCGCTGAGCAGACGTTGCAGAATGTCCTCGCCAACGTCGATGCCAAACGCGTCCACGCCAGCGCTTTGCAGCGCGTCGAGCACGGCGTTACCGGATTTCAGCGACACCTCACGCTCGGCACTCAGGCCGCCAAAGAGCACGGCGACGCGGCCGAAGTCTTTCGGCGCGATGGTGGAGAACAGGTTGGCGTAGGCAGCAGTCATTTCAACTTCCCCTCGACCGACGCCGCCACGGCGCCAGCGAACAATTCACTTTTCAACAGCTTCGGCGCGAGACCGCCGATATCACCGGCGCCCTGACACAGCAGGATGTCGCCGGCACGCAGCAGTGGCTTGACCAGCGGTGCCAGATCGACGCCACGCTCGATGTAGATCGGGTCGAGTTGACCGCGCTGGCGAATGCTGTTGCACAGCTTGCGGCTGTCGGCGCCCGGAATCGGCTCTTCGCCGGCCGGATAGACTTCCATCAGCAGCAGCACGTTGGCGTCGGCCAGTACATTGACGAAATCGTCGTAGAGGTCGCGGGTGCGGCTGTAACGGTGCGGCTGGTAAACCATCACCAGACGGCGCTCCGGCCAGCCACCGCGTACGGCTTTGATCACGGCGGCGACTTCGGTCGGGTGGTGACCGTAGTCATCGACCAGCATCACGTTGCCGCCGTCCACCGGCAGTTCGCCGTAGACCTGGAAGCGTCGACCGACACCCTGGAAGCCAGAGAGGCCCTGAACGATGGCTTCATCGCTGACGCCTTCGTCGGTGGCGATGCAAATGGTCGCCAGCGAATTGAGTACGTTGTGGTTGCCGGGCATGTTCACCGACACGTCCAGCGGCTCACGATCCGGGCGCAACACGGTGAAGAAGGTCTGCATGCCTTGCTGACGAATATTGATCGCGCGGACGTCAGCGTCTTCGCTAAAGCCGTAGGTCACGGTCGGACGTTTCACCTGCGGGAGGATTTCGCGCACCACCGGATCGTCCAGGCACATCACCGCCAAACCGTAGAACGGCAGGTTGTGCAGGAATTCGACGAAGGTTTTCTTCAGTTTGTTGAAGTCACCGTCGTAGGTCGCCATGTGGTCGGCGTCGATGTTGGTGACCACGGCCACCAGCGGTTGCAGGTGCAGGAAACTCGCATCGCTTTCATCGGCTTCGGCGATCAGGTAACGGCTGGTGCCGAGCTGGGCATTGGTGCCCGCGGCATTCAGACGGCCACCGATGACGAACGTCGGGTCCAGACCACCAGCGGCGAACACCGAAGCGATCAGGCTGGTGGTGGTGGTTTTGCCGTGGGTGCCGGCGACGGCGATACCGTGGCGATAGCGCATCAGTTCGGCGAGCATTTCGGCACGCGGCACCACTGGAATGCGACGCTCAAGCGCAGTCGCGACTTCCGGGTTGGAGGTGTTCACAGCGCTCGACACCACCAGCACGTCGGCGGTCGCGGCGTTCTCGGCACGGTGACCGATGAAAATCTGCGCGCCGAACGATTCCAGACGCTCGGTGACCGGCGAGGCTTTCAGGTCGGAACCAGAGACTTCATAGCCCAGGTTCAACAACACTTCGGCAATCCCGCACATGCCCACGCCGCCGATGCCGACGAAGTGGATGCGACGGATGCGGCGCATTTCCGGTTGCGGCATGGCTTTCTGATTCTCAACCATGAGCCACCTCCAGACAGGTATCGACCACGCTACGGGTGGCATCAGGTTTCGCCAGACGGCGGGCCGCTTGGGCCATATCTTCGAGTCGTTGCGGTTGCATCAAGACCTCTGTCAGGCGCGCGGCAAGGTCCGCGGCACCAGTCGTTCTTTGCGGCATCAGGAAGGCAGCGCCTTCACGGGCCAAATAATCGGCGTTGCGGGTCTGGTGATCGTCGATCGCGTGGGGCAAAGGCACCAGCATCGAGGGCAGACCGGCGGCAGCCAGCTCACTGATGGTCAACGCGCCTGCGCGGCACACCACCAGGTCAGCCCAGCCATAGGCCTGGGCCATGTCTTTGATGAACGGCTGCACCTGCGCATCGACGCCGGCGGCGCGGTAGCGCTCTGCAGTCACTTCATCGTGGTTTTTGCCGGCCTGATGAAACACTTCCGGGCGCAAATCGGCAGCGACTTGGGCCAGGGCTTCAGGCAGCAACTTGTTCAACGGTTCTGCGCCAAGGCTTCCGCCAAGGATCAGCAAACGCGCTTTGCGACCGGCCAGGGCTGGTCGCGATGTGTCGAGGAACAGCTCGCTGCGCACCGGGTTTCCGGTGGTACGGCGGGTGTCCGACAGAGTAAAGGTGTCCGGGAACGCTTCACACACCCGGGCGGCGAACGGCACCAGCAACCGATTGGCGGTGCCAGCAACGGCGTTCTGCTCGTGAACGATCACCGGCACGCCGGCCAGTTTCGCGGCAAGACCACCGGGGCCGGTCACATAACCACCGAAGCCAACCACGCACACCGGCTTCAAGCGACGAATGATCGCCCGCGCCTGCCACACCGATTTCAGCAGCATGAACGGCGCCTTGAGCAGCGATAGCTTGCCCTTGCCGCGCAGACCCGTGGCGTTGATACGGTGCAGTTCAAGACCTGCGGCCGGCACCAGTTCATTTTCAATTCCGCGTGGCGTGCCGAGCCAGTGCACGGTGTAGCCGCGCGCCTGAAACTCGCGGGCACAAGCCAGCGCCGGGAACACGTGGCCGCCGGTTCCGCCGGCCATGATCAATACGTTAGCGCCCATGATTCGGCTCCTCGGCGAAGTCGCTCTCATGGAATTCCATCTCTTCACTGCCCAGGTGGGTTCGACTCTCCCACTCAATCCTCAATAACAAACCGAGGCAGGCACAGCAGATCACCAACGAGCTACCGCCATAACTGAGGAACGGCAAGGTCAGACCTTTGGTTGGCAGCAGGCCGACGTTCACACCGATGTTGATCAGGAACTGACCAATCCACAGGAACGACAGACCGTAAGCCACGTAAGCGGCGAAGAACTGTTTGGCTTTCTCCGCCCACAAGCCGATGTACATGCCGCGAATACACACGAACACGAACAGCGCGACGGTGCACAGCGAACCAACGGCGCCGAGTTCTTCAGCCAGTACCGAGAACACGAAGTCGGTGTGCGCTTCCGGCAGGTAGAACTGCTTCTGCACGCTGTTGCCCAAGCCGACGCCGAGCCATTCACCGCGACCGAAGGCGATCAAGGCTTGCGACAGCTGATAGCCAGCGCCGAACTGGTCGGCCCACGGGTCAGCGAAGTTGGTCAGACGCGCCATTCGATACGGCTGCATTTGAATCAGCAAGACCACGGCCCCGACCGCCAACACCACCATCAGCGAGAAGCGGAACAGCCCGACCCCGCCGAGGAATAGCATCGCCGCTGCTGCACCCATCATTACTACGGTGGCCCCGAAGTCCGGCTCCATCAGCAACAGACCGGCCATCGGCAGCAGCACGATGAATGGCTTGAAGAAGCCCATCCAGCTCTCGCGCACTTCCTTCTGACGCCGCACCAGATAACCGGCGAGGTAGATCACCACGAATACTTTGGCGATTTCCGAAGGCTGCACGTTGAAGAAGCTGAAACCGATCCAGCGCATCGAGCCGTTCACTTCGCGACCGATGCCCGGGATGATCACCATTACCAGCAAGCCGAACGCACCGATCAGCATCAGCCAGCCGAGGCGCTGCCAGGTGGCGATCGGAATCATCATCGTGACGATGCACGCGCCCAGTCCGAGTACCACATAAATAAGGTGGCGAATCATGTAATACAGCGGGCTGCCCGACTGCGCCGCCGCGACTTCCGTGGACGCCGAGGCAATCATGATCAACCCGAGACCAAGCAGCGCCAGGCAACCGGCGAGCATCGGGAAATCGAGGTCGATACCGCGTCCGGTGATGATCGGCGACGGATACGGTTTGATGATATTGCGCAGGCTCATGCCAATTCCTCCACAGCGCGGACGAACTGGTGACCACGGTCTTCGTAATTCTTGAACATGTCGAAACTGGCGCAGGCCGGCGACAGCAGCACCACATCACCCGGCTGGGCGGCGGCGCGGCATTGCGCAACGGCGTCGACCAGCGAGGTCGCACGAATCAATGGCACGGCATCGCCAATCGCTTCGCCGATCTTGTCGGAGTCGCGGCCCATCAGGATCACGGCGCGGCAGTTGGCCGCCACCGGATCACGCAAATCGTTGAATTCGGCACCCTTGCCATCACCGCCGGCGATCAGGATGACCTTGCCGTCGATGTCCGCGCCCAAGCCTTCGATGGCGGCCAGAGCGGCGCCGACGTTGGTCGCTTTCGAATCGTTGTAGTACGCCACGCCGTCGAGATCACGCACCCACTGGCAGCGATGTTCGAGGCCGGCGAAGGTGCGCAACGCCGAGAGCATGGCGTCGAACGGCAAGCCCACGGCATGCCCCAACGCCAGCGCCGCGAGGGCGTTGGACTGGTTGTGTGCGCCGCGAATCTTCAACTCGCGCACTGGCATCAGGTTCTGGAATTCGAAGGCCAGGTATTTCTCGCCCTCTTCTTCACGGATACCGAATGCCTTGAAATCCGGTTTGGTCAGGCCGAAGGTCCAGCACGGCTGGCCCTCGCCCATCAACGGACGGCTCAGCGCGTCCTGCCGATTGACCACGAACTGCTTCGCGCCACGGAAGATCCGGTGCTTGGCCAGGTGGTACGCCGGCAGACCGCTGTAGCGATCCATGTGGTCTTCGCTGATGTTCAGCACGGTCGCCACTTCGGCGTTGAGCTGGTCGGTGGTTTCCAGCTGGAAACTCGACAGTTCCATCACGTACAGCTCGACGTCGTCGCTGAGCAGATCCAGCGCCGGGGTGCCAAGGTTGCCGCCGACGGCGACGCGTTTGCCGGCCGCAGCCGCCATCTCGCCGACCAGGGTGGTGACGGTGCTTTTCGCGTTGGAACCGCTGATGGCCACGATCGGCGCCTGCGCGTTACGCGCGAACAGCTCGATGTCGCCGGAGAGTTTGACGCCACGGGCCGCCGCGGCTTGCAGGGCCGGGGTCGCCAGCGCCAGGCCGGGGCTCACGTAGAGCTCGTCGGCACGGCAGAGGAATTCGACGTCCAGCTCGCCACAACGCACTTCCACGTGCGGATAGTCACGCTTGAGCGTGGCCAGTTCCGGTGGATTTTCCCGCGTGTCCGCCACGGCAAACGACGTGCCCCGGTTCGCCAGGAAGCGAACCAGGGACATGCCGCTCTTGCCGAGGCCGACAACGATGCGGAAGTGGTCAGAAGCGATCAGAGACACTCGTTCTACCTCAGCTTCAGGGTGGCAAGGCCAATCAACACGAGAATCACGGTGATGATCCAGAAACGGACGATCACGCGCGGCTCGGGCCAGCCCTTGAGTTCAAAATGGTGGTGGATCGGTGCCATGCGGAACACACGGCGACCGGTCAGCTTAAAGGACGCAACCTGAATGACGACTGACAGGGTTTCCATCACGAACACGCCGCCCATGATGAACAGGACGATTTCCTGACGGACGATCACCGCGATGGTGCCCAGTGCCGCGCCGAGTGCCAGGGCACCGACGTCGCCCATGAACACTTGCGCCGGATAGGTGTTGAACCACAGGAAACCGAGACCGGCACCGATCAGCGCGCCGCAGAACACGATCAGTTCGCCCGCGCCCGGCACGTAAGGAATCAGCAGGTATTCAGCGAATTTCACGTTACCCGACAGGTAGCAGAAAATGCCGAGGCCACCACCGACCATCACGGTTGGCATGATTGCCAGGCCATCGAGGCCGTCAGTCAGGTTGACCGCGTTGCTCGAACCGACGATCACAAAGTAAGTCAGCACGATGAAGCCCAGGCCCAGCGGAATGCTGTAGTCCTTGAGCATCGGCAGGATCAGTGTGGTTTCCACTGGGGTGGACGCGGTCATATAAAGGAAGATCGCCGCGCCGAGGCCGAACACCGATTGCCAGAAATACTTCCAGCGGCTCGGCAAGCCACGGGAGTTCTTCTCGATGACTTTGCGGTAATCGTCGACCCAGCCGATGGCGCCGAACAACAGAGTCACCAACAAAACAGTCCAGACGTAGCGGTTGCTCAGGTCAGCCCAAAGCAAGGTGCTGACGCCGATCGAAGACAGAATCAGTGCGCCGCCCATGGTCGGTGTTCCCGACTTGGACAGGTGCGATTGCGGACCGTCGTTACGCACGGATTGACCGATCTGACGGTTCTGCAGGGTGCGGATCATCCACGGGCCATAGCACAGCGACAAAACCAGCGCGGTCAGTACACCGAGAATCCCGCGCAGGGTCAGGTACTGAAAGACCGCGAAGCCTTTGTAGAACTGTTGCAGATACTCCGCTAGCAGCAGCAGCATTAATGTTTCTCCAGACTGGACCCGCACAGAGCCGCAACGATGTTTTCCATCGCTGCACTGCGCGAACCCTTGATCAAAATAGTGGTGTTTGTGTCCTGCTCGGCGTCGAGGGCCTGGATCAGTTCGGCTTGCGTGCCGAAGTGATGCGCCTGTTCACCGAATGCGTTTACGGCGTGAACCATGTGTGGCCCGACTGCGTAAAGCGCGGAAACCTTGCCCCGGGCGTACTCGCCCACGTCGCGGTGCCCCTGCTCCGCCCAATCGCCCAACTCGCCGATATCTCCGAGCACCAGGACGGTGCGGCCGGAAAAGCCGGCGAGTATATCAACGGCCGCGCACATAGAGGTGGGGTTTGCGTTGTAAGTGTCATCGATCACGCGCATGCCGTTCTTCGCCAGTTGCGCGACGGTGCGACCCTTGACCGGTTGTACTGCGCCAAGCCCGGTGGCGATGCCGAACAGCGACACGCCCAAGGCGTGCGCGGCAGCGGCTGCGGCCATGGAGTTGGCGACGTTATGGGTGCCGAGCAGGTTCAGTTGAACGCGCTCGACACCTTCAGGTGTGTGCAGATTGAAGGCCGGGCAACCGCGTGCATCAGTGCTCAGATCGCTGGCGTAGAAATCCGACTGAGTGTTGCTCAAGGCGAAGGTCAGCACTTTGCGCGCGCCCGCACGGGTCTTCCAGATACCGAAGGCCTTGTCATCGAGGTTGAGCACGGCGACGCCATCAGCCGCGAGCCCGTCGATGATTTCACCCTTGGCTTCGACGATTTTCTCCGGCCCGCCAAACTCACCGACGTGAGCCGTGCCGGCGTTATTCAGGATCGCCACATGCGGCTTGGTCAGGCCGACGGTATAAGCGATTTCCCCCAGACGCGAGGCGCCCAGTTCGATCACCGCCGAAGTGTGTTCCGGGGCCAGTTCGAGCAGGGTCAGTGGTGCGCCGAGGTCGTTGTTCAGATTGCCACGGGTCGCCAATACCGGACCGCGCGTGCGCAGGATGCTCGCAAGCATTTCCTTGACCGTGGTCTTGCCGCTGGAACCGGTAATCGCGGCGACTGGCTGAGTGAACGCGGCACGGTTCAAGGCACCCAACTGACCAAGGGCCTGACGGGTGTCTTTGACCAGCAGTTGCGGCAGCGTGCTGTCGGCGACTTCGCGCTCGACCAGCGCGGCAACGGCGCCTTTGCCAGCGACATCATTCAGATAGTCATGACCATCGAAACGCGGACCGGTCAGGGCAATAAACAGTTGGCCGGGCTGAATCGCGCGACTGTCGATGCTGACGCCGTCGAAACTGGCATCGGCAGCAATCAAACGTGCATCGAGCGCGTTGCTCAGCTCGCTGAGTTTCAGAGCCTTAAGCATGGGCCACCTCCCAAGCGGTCAGGGCGTGATCGGCCTCGACCAGATCAGAGAAGGCATGGCGTTCGCCGTTGATTTCCTGATAGTCCTCGTGACCTTTACCGGCCAGTACGACCACGTCATCGGCGGACGCGCCGGCAATCAGTTGCGCAATCGCCTGGCCACGGCCAGCGACAAAGGTGACTTTATCCACAGCCGTGAAACCGGCGCGGATGTCATCGAAAATCACTGCTGGATCTTCGGTACGCGGGTTGTCGTCGGTGACCAGTACCTGATCGGCCAGACGCTCGACCACTTCGGCCATCAACGGACGCTTGCCGCGATCACGGTCACCGCCGCAGCCGAACAGGCACAGCAGTTGACCTTTGACGTGCGGGCGCAATGCGCTCAGAACTTTTTCCAGCGCGTCCGGGGTGTGGGCGTAATCGACCACCACCAACGGCTGCGTGCCGCCACCGAGACGCTGCATGCGCCCGGCCGGGCCTTCGAGTTTCGGCAACACTTTGAGAATTTCGTCGAGCGCGTAATCCAGACCGAGCAAGGCGCCGACCGCCGCCAGAACGTTGCTCAGGTTGAAACGGCCGAGCAGCGTGCTGCGCAGATGATGTTCGCCCTGCGGCGTGACCAATGTGGCGCGCACACCGTGGTCGTCAAACTGCGCTTCGCGGCAGAACAGGTACGCGCTGCTGTCGAGCAGGCTGTAGGTGATCAGCCGCGACTCACGTTTTTCAGCGGCCAGTTGCCGGCCGAAATCGTCGTCGAGGTTGACCACGCGGCACTTCAGATCATTCCAGGCGAACAGCTTGGCCTTGGCCTCTGCGTACGCCTCCATGCTGCCGTGATAATCCAGATGATCGCGGGACAGGTTGGTCATCACCGCGACATCGAACGCCAGCGCCGTCACGCGGCCCTGATCCAGACCGTGGGACGAGACTTCCATGGCCACGGCTTTGGCCCCGGCCTTTTTCAGGTCGCCCAACGTCGCTTGCACGGCGATCGGGTTTGGCGTGGTGTGCAGACCGCTTTGCAGTGCGCCATAGAAGCCGGAACCCAAGGTGCCGACGATGCCGCAATGCTGGCCGAGCAGATCCAGTGCCTGCGCGACCAACTGGGTCACGCTGGTCTTGCCGTTGGTGCCGGTCACGCCAATCAGATTCAGGTGATGGCTTGGCTCACCGTAAAAACGCCCGGCGATGTCCGACAGCTGTGCTGCCAGGCCTTTGACCGGAATCAGCGGCACGTCAGTGATCGGCAGCACGGTGGCACCTTCCACTTCATAAGCTACAGCCGCCGCACCACGCTGCAATGCGTCGGCAATGTGCGCACGGCCATCGAATTTTCCGCCAGGCACGGCGAGGAACAGATCGCCCGCGCGTACGTTGCGGCTGTCCAGCGCCAGTTCACGGATCAACAGATCGTGGCCGGCGTGGGGGAATATCTTGTTCAGACTTAATGACATCAGCCGCGCCCTCCATTGGCTTTCAGCGGAACGACCGGGGTGGCGTTGGCTTGCTGCGTCGCCGGCAGGTTGTCCGGCGTAACGTTCATCAGGCGCAGGGTGCCGGACATCACACGGCTGAACACCGGCGCGGAAACCAGACCACCGAAGTAACCGGCCTTGGACGGCTCATCGATCACCACAACAATCGCGTAACGCGGGTCGCTCATCGGGCCGAAACCGGCGAACAGCGAGCGATAAGAGTTTTCCGCGTAGCCCTTGGTACCCACCGAAGTCTTGCGCGCGGTACCCGACTTGCCAGCCACGTGATACGCCGGCACCTGCGCACGGAACACGCCACGCGGCGCCTCGATCACCTGAGTGAGCATGCCTTGCATGGTTTTCGCGACCGCTTCCGGCAGCACTTGCGTGGTCTGCGGCGGTTTGTCGGTTTTGATCAGGGTCAGCGGCGCGAGACGACCGTTGTTGGCCAACGCCGAGAACGCATGAACTAACTGGATCGCGGTCACGGAAATACCGTAACCGTAGGACAGCGTTGCGGTTTCAGCCTTGCGCCATTCGCGGTAGTTCGGCAGGTTGCCGACACGTTCGCCCGGGAAGCCGAGGCCGGTGTCCTGGCCGAGGCCGACTTTTTGCGCGAGACGGAAAATCGTTTCGCCGCCGATATCGAACGCGACCTTGCTCATGCCGACGTTACTGGAATTGATCAGGATGCCGGTCAGGTCGAGCACCGGACCTTCAGTCTTGGAAACGTCCTTGATCGTGTACTTGCCGATCTGCAGGGAGCCCGGATACACCTCGACGGTGTCGCTCGGTTTCCAGCGGCCGGTTTCGATCGCGGCGCTCATCGAGATGGCTTTCATGGTCGAACCGGGTTCGAATACGTCGATCATCGCGCGGTTACGCATCATTGCCGGTTGCAGGTTGCGACGGTTGTTCGGGTTGTAGGTCGGCTGGTTGACCATGGCCAGAATCTCGCCGGTCTTGACGTCCATGATCACCAGACTGCCGGCCTTGGCGCCGTTCTCGATGATCGCGTTACGCAGCTCGCGGTTGGCCAGATATTGCAGACGCAGGTCAATGGACAACGCCAAGGGCTTGCCGGCCTTGGCGTTTTTGGTGACCTGGACATCCTTGATCAGCCGTCCGCGCCGATCCTTGATGACCTGTCGTTTGCCCGGCACCCCGGCGAGCCATTCGTCATAAGCCAGTTCGACACCTTCACGACCGTGGTCATCGATGTCGGTAAACCCGACCATGTGCGCAGTGACTTCACCGGCCGGGTAGAACCGGCGGAATTCTTCGATGCCGTAGACGCCCGGCACTTTCAGGTCGAGCACCGACTGGCCCTGCTCAGGGGTCAACCCGCGCACCAGGTAAATGAATTCTTTGTTGGCCTGGGCTTCGAGGCGTTCGGTCAGGGCTTTCGGGTCCTGGCCCAGCGCGGCGGCGAGTGCCGGCCACTTCTCTTTCGCCGTTTGCATTTCCTTGGCGTTAGCCCACAGCGTGGTCACCGGGGTACTCACGGCCAAAGGCTCGCCGTTACGGTCGGTGATCAGACCACGGTGAGCCGGAATCGGAATGTGACGCAGACTACGTGCGTCGCCCTGACCTTTGAGGAAGTCACGGTCGACCACTTGCAGGTCGATGATGCGCCAGCAGATCGCCGCAACCATCACGCCGAGCAGCGCCACCATCAGGCGGAAGCGCCATGGGAACAGTGCGCCTTCGAGTTTCATCATGGCGCCACCATCTTCACGTCAGCCGCGCCGGGGATGTGCATTTTCAGTTGTTCGGTGGCCAGCACTTCGATCCGGCTGTGCGCGGTCCAGGTGCTTTGCTCAAGAATCAAACGCCCCCACTCGGCCTGCGCCTTGTCGCGCACGCTGAGTTCGTTGTAAAGGGTGTTGAGCAACTGCCGGTTCCAGTGCGCGCTGTACGACACGGCGATGGCCGACACGAGCACGCCGATAAATAGCAGCAGCATCAGAAAGCTGCCGCCGGGCAGTGGCTTGGCGAAAAGCTTGCTCACCGCAACTTCTCCGCGACGCGCATGACGGCGCTACGGGAACGTGGGTTGGCTTTGAGTTCGGCGTCGGAGGCCGTCTGCGCTTTGCCATGGACTTTGATTTTCGGTTCGAACGCGACGTGGCGAACCGGCAGGTTGCGCGGCAGGTTGTCGGCTTCACCTTTCACCAGCTTGCGCATGAACAGTTTGACGATGCGGTCTTCCAGCGAGTGGAAGCTGATCACCACCAGACGGCCGCCAATTTCCAGAGCGTCCAGCGCGGCTTCGAGACCGGCTTCCAGATCGCCCAGTTCGTTGTTGACGTGAATACGCAAACCCTGGAACGCACGGGTGGCCGGGTTCTTGCCCTTTTCCCATGCCGGGTTGGCGACTTTCAACACTTCGGCCAGATCGGCAGTGCGCTCGAACGGCTTGATATCGCGACGCTCGGCCACGGCGCGGGCCATGCGACCGGAGAAACGCTCTTCACCGTATTCCTTGAACACCCGGGCGATTTCCTCAGCCGGCGCGGTGTTGACGAATTCGGCAGCGCTGATGCCACGGGACGGATCCATGCGCATGTCGAGCGGGCCGTCGTTGAGGAAGCTGAAGCCGCGTTCAGCGTCGTCGAGCTGCGGCGAAGACACGCCGAGGTCGAGCAGAATACCGCTGACCTTGCCGCTCAAGCATTGCTCGGCAACCACCGAACCGAGCTCGGCAAAGCTGCGCTGCACAACGACAAAGCGGCCGTCTTCGGCCGCTAGCGTTTGCCCGGTGGCAATCGCTTGTGGATCTTTGTCGAATCCGATGAGCCGACCGTCCGTGCCGAGCTGGCTGAGGATCAGCCGGCTATGGCCACCGCGCCCGAACGTTCCGTCCAGATAGCAGCCATCAGGACGTACGGCGAGAGCCTCGACGGCTTCGTCAAGCAGTACGGTGATGTGGTTAAAGCCGCTATCAATAGTCACAGGATCAAATCACGCAGTTCATCAGGCATCGCGCCCGGTTGTTGAATAGCAGCAAGGTCAGCGGCAGATACCGCGTTCCATGCATCCTCGTCCCACAATTGGAACTTGTTCAGTTGGCCTACCAGCATCGCGCGCTTATCGAGCTTGGCGTATTCGCGCAGACGCGGTGGAACCAGAAAACGACCACTGCCATCGAGTTCGAGGTCGACGGCATTACCAATCAGCAAACGTTGCAGGCGACGGTTCTCTTCGCGAAGCGAAGGAAGCGCACGCAACTTGGTTTCAATAATTTCCCACTCGTCGAGCGGATAGACACACAGGCACGGATCAACGGCATCAATGGTCACGATCAATTGGCCGGAACTGCGCGAATCGAGCTCGTCACGGTACCGGCTCGGCATAGCGAGACGGCCCTTTGCGTCGAGACTGATAGCGTTAGCTCCGCGAAACACGTCTGCGTTTCTCCAATTTTTATCGTTTTGAGCTCAAAAAACCCACTTCATGCCACTTTCCGCCACTTGCGCACACTATAGGAATGCGCCCACCACACCGTCAAGGCGCGGATTAAAGGAAAACCCTTACAGAACGGAGATTTAGGAGCATAAAAGGAGGAGTAACGACAATCTGACGGAGACTTTCGACCCATAACTTGATGCAGCACTGATAGCTGCGCTCGAAAGTTAAAGTAATTTGTTAAGAGTAAGATTTTTTCGGTATTACAAAAGCGCTTCTGCTGTTGATTGAAGCAAGGTGGGAAATGGCTATTACTGGCATTTGCCGCTGCCGAACTTTCAGAGCAGGCCTGCTGATATTACACAGCCCTGTTGCCAATGATTCAAGCAGGGAAAGAAAAAGGTGGAGAGTCGATCTGTAAGCCGGGTTCTGTCTTGAACAGTCATTCGTCTACGATGGCCATCACTGGACATCTTTAGCAACCTACCCGGTCCCAGCGCGGGCCACGCCTTGGGACCCTATTTGGTCTTGCTCCAAGTGGGGTTTACCTAGCCACGAACTGTTGCCAGACGTGCGGTGCGCTCTTACCGCACCTTTTCACCCTTACCGGCGCCGAAGCGCTTAGGCGGTTATTTTCTGTGGCACTTTCCGTAGGCTCACGCCTCCCAGGCATTACCTGGCACTTCGCCCTATGGAGCCCGGACTTTCCTCCCCCCCCTAATTTTCATAGAGGGCAGCGACTGTCCGATCGACTCTCCGCCGCGAAGGTTAACGGCAGAGCGCCTGAAGAACAAGCGCTAAAAGCCTCAAGACCGCTATAGGCGACGGCTTACACGCCTTTCTGTTTCTCCAGCGCAACCTGATACAACACGTTTTTGCGTTCGCCAGTGATCTGTGCGGCTAACGCGGCGGCGCGCTTGAGCGGCATTTCTTCGAGCAGCAGATCGAGGATGCGCATCGCCTCGCTGCTGACTGCATCTTCTGACTCCGGCGCAGTCCATCCGGCTACCAGCACCACGCATTCGCCACGCTGCTGATTGCTGTCCGACTCGACGAACGCGCGCAGCTCGGCCAATGGTAGTCCCTTGAGCGTTTCAAAGGTTTTGGTGATTTCACGGGCGAGCAATGCATGACGCTCACCGCCGAACACTTCTTCCATATCCTGCAGGCATTCAAGAATGCGGTGCGGTGCTTCATAGAAGATCAGGGTGCGCGGCTCTTCTTTAACCGCTTCCAGTCGCGCCTTGCGTCCGACCGATTTGGCCGGCAGAAAACCTTCGAAGATGAATCGGTCAGACGGCAGACCGGCCGCCGACAGCGCGGCGATAAGGGCACAAGCGCCTGGCACCGGCACCACATTGATTCCGGCCGCACGGGCCTGACGGACCAGGTGATAACCCGGATCGGAAATCAGCGGCGTACCGGCATCGGAAATCAGCGCCACGTTGTCACCGGCCAGCAAGCGGGTAATAAAGCGGCTACCTTCATCTCGTTCATTGTGTTCGTGACACGCGGCCAACGGCGTGCCGATCCCGAAGTGCTGCATCAGGCGCGCCGAGTGGCGGGTGTCTTCGGCAGCAATCAACGCCACTTCACGAAGAATCTTCAGGGCCCGGGCGCTGATGTCGTCCAGGTTGCCGATGGGCGTCGCCACCACATAAAGCGAGCCAGCAGCGGAATTCAGGGAACCTGGAGCAGTCAAAGCGCACACCTCGTGATCGGTAAAAGCGGCCATTGTAGCGCGTCACGAGGCTTGCGATGCGCTCAAGCCGAACCCGGTTTTGCACGCAGTTGTGCGCCGCCGCAACATTTACTCCAGCTAAATTGTCCGATTCACGCCAGTAACATCGCGCCCCGGCCAGTGCTTGGGTACAATTCGACGCTAATTTGATCGAGTATCAGGAACACTTACATGATCGCTTGCCTGCGGCTGTTCACTGCCCTCTGCCTCGCTGCCTTGTTGGCGGCGTGCGCCAGCTCCCCTTCCTCCAGCCTCGGCGAACTTCCACGGACTCCGGATGCCAGCATCGAGCAACTGCTCGAACAGGCTACCCAGGCGAAAACCCCGGAAAAAGCCGCCCTGTTGCGCCTGAGCGCTGCGGACCTGGCTTATCGTCAAGGTAACGCCGGTCAGTCCGCGCAAATCCTGCAGCAAGTGCCGATGGAGCAACTGAAGCCCGGCCAGCAGATTTTTGCCAGCACGCTAAATGCCGAACTGGCCATGACCCGCAATCAGCCGAAAGCCGCGCTGACTGCCCTGAGCCATCCAAGCCTGCAACATTTGGGCGAGATGCCTGAAGAGCAGCAAGTGCGCACCGGCACCGTGCATGCCCGCGCCCTCGAAGCAGATGGCCAGACTTTGGCTGCCGCCCGCGAGCGTGTGTTTATCGCGCCGATGCTGCAAGGCGAAGCCGCGAGCAAGAACCACGAAGCGATCTGGACCCTGATTGGCTCGCTGCCAACTGATCAACTGCAACCCAACACCACCGACGACCTCGGCGGCTGGATGGGCCTGGCCATGGCAGTGAAATCTGCCGGCACTCTGGAACAGCAACAAGCCGCTATCGACACCTGGCGCGCGCAGAATCCAAAGCACCCGGCCGCAATCAACCTGCCGCTGCCGCTGACCAAACTCAAGGAACTGGCAAGCCAGCCACTGAGCAAAATCGCCCTGCTGCTACCACAGGACGGCCCGCTGGCCGCTGTCGGCAAGGCACTGCGTGAAGGCTTCATGGCTGCGCACTATCAGGCTCAACAGGCCGGACAAAAACCGCCAGCGATCGAGTTCTACGACAGCTCCAAGCTGACGTCGATGGACGAGTTCTACCGCAAGGCTCAGGCTGACGGCGTGCAACTGGTCGTTGGCCCACTGGAAAAACCACTGGTCAAACAGCTGAGCACTCGCCCGCAACTGCCGATCACCACCCTCGCGCTGAACTACAGCGAAGGTGATCAAGGCCCGGCACAATTGTTCCAGTTTGGTCTGGCCGCTGAAGACGAAGCCCGTGAAGTCTCGCGCCGCGCCCGTGCCGATGGCCTGCACCGCGCCGCGATCATGGTGCCGAAAGGCGAATGGGGCGACCGCGTACTGCGCGCTTTCAGCCAGGACTGGCAGGCCAACGGTGGCAGCATCGTCGCCACTGAACGCGTTGATCAGCCGGTGCAACTGGCTCAGCAGATCGCTGACATGTTCCAGTTGCGTCAGAGCGAAGCCCGCGCCAAGAGCCTGCAGAATGCCGCTGGCACCAACGTCGCCGCACAGCCTTCGCGTCGTCAGGACATCGAGTTCATCTTCCTTGCCGCGACGCCGCAACAGGCGCAACAGATCAAGCCGACCCTGAACTTCCAGTACGCCGGTGACGTTCCGGTTTACGCGACCTCGCACGTTTACAGCGCCAGTGGCGACGTCAACCAGTACAACGACATGAACGGCATTCGCTTCTGCGAAACCCCATGGCTGCTCGACTCCAGCGACCCACTGCGTCAGCAAGTGGTTGCGCAGTGGCCACAAGCCGCCGGCAGCCTCGGCCGCCTGTACGCAATGGGTGTCGATGCCTATCGCCTGGCGCCGCGCCTGGGTCAACTCAAAGCCTTGCCGGACAGCCGCATCGATGGTGAGTCGGGCAGCCTCGGCATGACCCAGACCCAACGCGTGGTGCGTCAATTGCCTTGGGCGCAGTTTGTCAGCGGTCAGGTTCAACGCCTGCCGGACACCCCGCGCTGATGCCTGACAGGTCACGCTCGCAAAGCGGCAAGGATGCCGAGCGCCAGGCGCTCGAGCATCTGCAACAACACGGTCTGCGCCTGTTGGCGCAGAACTGGTTATGCAAACGCGGTGAGCTTGATCTGGTCATGCTTGATGGCGATACAGTAGTATTCGTTGAAGTTCGTTACAGAAAAAACACTCAATGGGGTGGCGCGCTCGCTAGCATCGATGGGCGCAAGCAGCAGAAACTGATTTTCGCTGCGCAGTATTTTCTTCAGCGCGAGTCGCGTTGGGCCAATTCCCCCTGCCGCTTCGACGTGGTGGCCATCGACAGCCATCCGGATCAGCTGAACTGGTTGCAGAATGCTTTCGACAGTTGATCGTCGGCGTTGCGACCCGGACAATCCCACCGACAAATTTTGCTCTTTGCTTTGCGGGCTGCACATTCATGTGCCGGACAGCCGCGCTACTTAAGGTCACACAGATGGACATGCAATCCCGAATTCGCCAGCTTTTCCAGGCCAGTATCGACACCAAGCAACAGGCGATGGACGTACTTGCACCGCACATCGAGCAAGCCAGCCAGATCATGGTCAACGCCCTGCTCAACGAGGGCAAAATGCTTTCGTGCGGCAATGGCGGCTCGGCCGGCGATGCCCAGCACTTCTCTTCCGAGTTGCTCAACCGCTTCGAGCGCGAGCGTCCGAGCCTGCCGGCTATCGCCCTGACCACCGATACCTCGACGATCACCTCGATCGCCAACGACTACAGCTACAACGAAGTGTTCTCCAAACAGATCCGTGCGCTCGGCCAGCCAGGCGATGTCTTGCTGGCGATTTCGACCAGCGGCAACTCGGCGAACATTATTCAAGCGATCCAGGCCGCACATGATCGCGAAATGATTGTCGTAGCTATGACCGGACGCGATGGTGGCGGCATGGCGTCGCTGCTGTTGCCCGAGGACGTCGAGATTCGCGTACCGGCCAATGTCACTGCACGTATTCAAGAAGTCCACTTGCTGGCGATCCATTGCCTTTGCGATCTGATCGACAGCCAACTGTTCGGGAGTGAAGAATGACCCCTAATCGCCTTGGCCTTCTGGCCTTGACCCTGTGCCTCGGCATCAGTGGTTGCACCTCGGTGGTAAACGCCAGCCGTGAAGCACCGATCGACGACGACCGTGGCACGCGCACCTTCGGCAGCAAGATCGACGACTCGTTGATCGAAACCAAAGTCGGTGTGAACGTGGCCAAGGCCGACCCGGCCCTGGACAACGATTCGCATATCGTCGTGACCAGTTTCAACGGTGTCGTACTGCTGGCCGGCCAGACACCTCGCGCAGATCTGAAAGCCAAAGCTGAACAGGCAGCAGCGGCGGTCCAACGGGTAAAAACCGTTCATAACGAACTGCAAGTCATACCGCCGTCCGGTTTCCTGGCGCGCCAGAACGACACCTGGCTGACCTCCAAGATCAAGACCCAGATGCTCACCGACGCCAGCATCCCAGGCTCGCGCATCAAGGTTGTGACCGAAAACGGTATCGTCTACCTGCTGGGCCTGCTGACCAAACAGGAAGCCACTCAGGCGACCAATCTGGTTCAGGGTGTTTCCGGCGTGCAGAAAATCGTCAAGCTGTTTGAATACATCGATTGATAGCTGAAACGCGCACACAAAAAAGGCGATCCATCCGGATCGCCTTTTTTATTACTTCACCACTTTCAAACTAGGCCGACCGCTAGGGCGCGGAGGCTCGCTGTCCGGTGGCGGCAAGTCGTCATCGGACTCGATCTCTTCTTCCTCATCCATCGGCGACTCGAGATCGAACACCATGCCCTGACCGTTCTCCCGGGCGTAGATACCCAGAATCGCGCTGATCGGCACGTACAAGCTGTGCGGGACACCACCGAAGCGACCCTCAAAGGTCACCACGTCGTTGTCCATGTGCAGATGGCGCACGGCGCTCGGCGAGATGTTCAGGACAATCTGCCCGTCACTGGCGAAGCCCTGCGGCACTTGCACCGCCGGGTATTCGGAATTGACCAGCATGTGCGGGGTGCAATCGTTATCAACAATCCACTCGTAGAGCGCGCGGACCAGATAAGGTCGACTGGAGTTCATAGCGGCTCCTTAAGCCTTAGCGCATATCGCGTTCGACACCAGACAGACTCGCCTGGAAAGCCTCACGCGCAAACGAGCGCTCCATATAATCAAGCAGCGGCTTGGCTGGCCGCGGCAGTTCAATACCCAGAATCGGCAAACGCCAGAGTATTGGCAATAGGCAGCAATCCACCAGACTTTGTTCCTCACTGAGGAAAAACGGCTTGTCGGCAAACAGCGGCGACACGCCCGTCAGGCTTTCACGCAATTCCTTGCGCGCCACGACACGCGCGGCCTCCTTGGACTTGGGATCCAGAATCAGATCCACCAGACCACACCAGTCGCGCTGAATACGATGAATCAGCAGACGGCTGTTGGCACGCGCCACCGGGTAAACCGGCATCAACGGCGGGTGCGGGTAACGCTCATCCAGATATTCCATCACCACGGTCGACTCCCACAACGCCAGGTCACGATCGACCAGCGTAGGGAGACTGCCGTAAGGGTTCACCTCAATCAGTTTAGGCGGCTGGCGACCAGCTTCCACATAAATGATCTCGGCGCTGACACCCTTCTCTGCAAGCACAATGCGCACTCGGTGGGAATAGTGGTCGGCGGGGTCGGAGTAACAGGCCAACCGATTGGTCACGCCCATGGCGATCCTCCTCGCTTGTTGAAATTATCGGAACCGGAAAAACGCGCGCGCCCAGAGGGCGCCTCCCGCAACTTCCGGATGACCGGACGTTGCGTTAACGGAGGCGCCCTTGGGCGCGCGCGATTAACAGCAATGCTTGAAGCGTATCAGTGCACGTCTTTCCAGTATTCACGCTTGAGCAGGTAGGCGAACACAAAGAAGAACGCCAGGTACAGCAAGACATAAGTACCGATGCGCTGATGTTGCAGCTTAACCGGGTTAGCCGAGTAAGCCAGGAAGGTTACCAGATTCTTGACCTTCTCATCGAACTGCTCTTCGTTCAGAGCACCGGATTTCGGCACGATGGTCAGTTGATCGCACGCTTCATGGGTCAGAGGCGTACCGGTCAGCGGATCATATTGCTTCTTGCCGTCTTCGACGATCTGCACCTGCTTGCAACCCACCACCTGACGACCTTGCAGGCCGACCAGCACGTTAGGCATGCCGACGTTCGGGAAGACTTTGTTATTCACACCCCATGGGCGTGCCGGATCTTCGTAGAACGACTTCAGGTAACCGTAGAGCCAGTCGGTGCCGCGCACGCGAGCGACCAGGGTCAGATCCGGCGGCGCTGCGCCGAACCAGGTCTTGGCATCAGCCGGTTGCATACCGATGTTCATGTGATCGCCGATCTTGGCCCCCGTGAACACCAGCTTCTCCAGCATCAATTCGTGCGGCACACCGAGGTCATCGGCGACGCGCTCATAACGCTGGAACTTGGCACTGTGGCAGCCCATGCAATAGTTGGCGAAGGTGCGCGCACCGTCCTGCAGGGCAGCTTTATCGGAGACATCGATGTCGACTTTTTCCAGCTCCGGACCACCGTGTTCAGCGGCGAAAGACAGCACAGGCAACGCAGCAAAAATCAGAGCAAAAAATAACTTTTTCATCAGCCAGTCACCCTTTCCGGAACCGGTTTGGTCTTCTCGAGCCTGGTGTAGAACGGCATCAGAATGAAGTAGGCGAAGTACAGGAAGGTGCAGACCTGCGACAGCAAGGTTCGCTCCGGCGTCGGCGCAAGCACACCAAGAATGCCGAGAATCACGAACGAAATGCAGAACACCAGCAGCCAGATTTTGCTCATCCAGCCTTTATAGCGCATCGATTTGACCGGGCTTCGATCCAGCCACGGCAGCACGAACAGCACCGCAATCGCCGCGCCCATGGCAATCACACCCATGAGTTTGTCGGGGATCGCCCGCAGGATTGCGTAGAACGGCGTGAAGTACCAAACCGGAGCGATATGCTCGGGTGTCTTGAACGGGTTGGCTTGCTCGAAGTTTGGTTTTTCGAGGAAGTAGCCACCCATTTCCGGGAAGAAGAACACAATGAAGCAGAAGATAAACAGGAATACCACGACACCGACAATGTCTTTCACGGTGTAGTACGGGTGGAAGGCAATGCCGTCCAGCGGGATGCCGTTTTCGTCTTTGTGCTTCTTGATGTCGACGCCGTCAGGGTTGTTCGAACCCACTTCATGCAGCGCCAGAATGTGCAGCACCACCAAGCCGAGAATCACGATTGGCAACGCGACAACGTGCAAGGCGAAGAAGCGGTTCAGGGTGATCCCGGAGATCAGGTAGTCACCACGAATCCACTGAGTCAGGTCGTTGCCGATGACGGGTATCGCACCGAACAACGAGATGATCACCTGGGCGCCCCAGTAAGACATCTGACCCCATGGCAGAAGGTAACCCATGAACGCTTCAGCCATCAGCGCCAGGTAGATCAGCATGCCGAACACCCAGACCAGCTCACGCGGTTTCTGATACGAACCGTAGAGCAGGCCACGGAACATGTGCAAATAGACCACGATGAAGAACGCCGAAGCGCCGGTCGAGTGCAGCAGACGCAGGATCGAGCCGTACTCGACGTCCCGCATGATGTATTCGACGGAAGCGAAGGCTTCTTCTGCCGACGGCGTGTAGCTCATCGTCAGCCAGACACCGGTGACGATCTGATTCACCAGCACCAGCAGCGCCAGAGAGCCGAAGAAATAGAAGAAGTTGAAGTTTTTTGGAGCGTAATACTTGCTGAGATGGTCTTCCCACATTTTGGTCGCAGGAAAGCGCGCATCAACCCAATCCATGAACTTGCTCATCACGCTTTCTCCGTATCGACGCCAATGACAATCAGGTCATCGGTCTCATAGGAATGCGGGGGAACTGGCAGGTTCAAAGGCGCGGGTTGCGACTTGTAGACGCGGCCAGCCAGATCGTAGTGGGAACCGTGGCAAGGGCAGAAATAGCCACCGACCCAGTCTTTGCCCAGATCCGCAGGTGCCACTTCGGGACGGAAGGTTGGTGAGCAACCCAAGTGTGTGCAAATTCCGATCAGCAGCAGAATTTCCGGCTTGATCGAGCGCACTTCAGGATCGACATAGGTGGGTTGCGTGGAGTTTTTGGAGGTTGGATCGGAGAGCTGGCCCTCGATCTTCTTGAGATTCCCCAGGATTTCCGCAGTACGGCGGACAATGAACACCGGCTGGCCGCGCCACTCAGCAATCATCTGCTGTCCTGGCTCGATTTTGCTGACATTCACTTTCACCGGTGCACCAGCGGCTTTCGCCTTGGCACTGGGAAACCATGACCCCACGAACGGGACCGCAGCCCCCACCGCTCCTGCAGCACCCACCACGGATGTGGCTGCTACCAAGAAGCGACGCCGGCCTGCATTCACGCCGTCATTGCTCATTCAGTCCTCTCCCATCAGCTTTTGTGGCCTGTTAAATCAGGCATCTACTAAATAAATCAATGTTACTTATAAAAATTTTGCCGAGATGGTAATGAAAAGCCCCAATTCTGACAAGGGAATTACCCGGAGCTCATACCCTCAAGCCTTGCAGTATAGGGGGTCTACGGAAGTGGCAAGTTGTCGCAGCGCAATTCTTTGATAAATCACAGGCATAAAAAAACGCCCGCTTCCGTGAGGAGGCGGGCGTTCTTTTTGAACGTGGAAGCGGAATTAACGCTTCGAGTACTGCGGACGCTTACGCGCTTTACGCAGACCAACTTTCTTACGTTCAACTTCACGGGCGTCGCGAGTAACGAAGCCAGCTTTGCGCAGAGCGCCACGCAGGGTTTCGTCGTAGTCCATCAGAGCGCGAGTGATGCCGTGGCGGATTGCGCCAGCTTGACCACTTACACCACCGCCGATCACGGTGACGTAGATGTCGAACTTCTCGACAGTCTCAGTCAGCTCCAGCGGCTGGCGAACTACCATGCGGGCAGTTTCACGGCCGAAGAAGTTTTCCAGCGAACGGTTGTTGATGGAGATGTTACCAGTACCCGGACGCAGGAAAACGCGTGCGGTTGCGGTCTTGCGACGGCCAGTGCCGTAATTTTGAGTCGCCGACATAATGTACTATTCCGTTAAAACTTCAGTTCTTGGGGCTGCTGAGCAGTATGTGGGTGTGCAGCGCCCGCATAGACTTTCAGCTTACGGTACATGTCGCGACCCAGTGGGTTTTTAGGCAGCATGCCTTTAACCGCGGTCTCGATCACGCGCTCAGGGGCTTTAGCGATCAGCTTTTCAAAGTTGATCGACTTGATGCCGCCCGGGAAACCGGAGTGGGAGTAGTACATTTTGTCAGTGGTTTTAGCACCGGTAACACGAATCTGCTCAGCATTGATTACGACGATGTAGTCGCCGGTATCAACGTGAGGAGTGTACTCAGGCTTGTGCTTGCCACGCAGACGGCTCGCGATTTCGGTGGCCAGACGACCCAGGGTCTGACCAGCAGCGTCGACGACAAACCAGTCGCGCTTTACTGTTTCCGGTTTAGCAGTAAAAGTTTTCATTCTTTATAGCCTCAGGGGCCGCCCTGTAAATTAGACGGCGGATCTTACTGAATAGTGCGTACTTTGACAAGTCAAAGGCAGCCGGATACAGACGCTTTCGGGGGCTCGGGTCGGCGCGTCCGTTCAACGGCAAGATTCTTCGGCGGCGGCGCATCACTTCCACTGCAGAAAGAGGTCGGCAATTATGCAGATTGCGAAAAATATTTCAACCTGCTTTTATGATTGTTTTGCCCAAGGAGCACCTGATGGACTATCGCCAGCTAGGCCGTACCGACCTGAACGTGAGTGCAATCTGCCTCGGCACCATGACCTGGGGCGAGCAAAACACTGAAGCTGAAGCCTTCGCGCAGATAGAAAGGGCCAAGGAAGCCGGGATCAATTTCATCGACACCGCCGAGATGTACCCGGTGCCGCCGAAAGCCGAAACCTACGCCACCACCGAACGCTACATCGGCAATTACTTCAAAAGTCGCGGTGACCGCGCCGACTGGATCCTTGCCAGCAAGATCGCCGGCCCGGGCAACACCATTGACTACATCCGCGACAAAAACCTGCGCCACAACCGCCAGCACATCACCGCAGCGGTGGACGCGAGCCTCGAGCGCCTGCAGACCGACTACATCGATCTGTACCAACTGCACTGGCCGGAGCGCAGCACCAACTTTTTCGGACAGCTGGGCTACAAGCACAAGATCGAAGCCAACCTGACGCCGCTCGAAGACACCCTCGAAGCGCTCGACGAACAGGTGAAGGCCGGCAAGATCCGCCACATCGGCCTGTCCAACGAAACCCCGTGGGGCACCATGCGTTTCCTGGCGCTCGCTGAAGCCCGTGGCTGGCCGCGTGCGGTGTCGATCCAGAACCCGTACAACCTGCTCAACCGCAGTTTCGAAGTAGGTCTGGCAGAAATCGCCATCCGCGAACAGTGCGGCTTGCTCGCCTATTCGCCGCTGGCTTTCGGTTTCCTGTCAGGCAAGTACGAAGGTGGCGCCCGCCCGCCGAAAGGACGTCTGAGCCTCTACAGTCGCTTCAGCCGCTATTTCAATGCGCAGTCGGAAGCAGCGTGCAGTCGTTATGTGGCACTGGCCCGTGAACACGGTCTGGATCCGGCGCAGATGGCGTTGGCGTTCGTCACACAGCAACCGTTCGTCACCAGCAACATCATTGGGGCGACGACGCTTGAGCAACTGGAGAGCAACATCGCCAGCTTCGATCTGAAGCTGTCGGATGAAGTGCTGGAAGGGATCGAGGCGATTCACAAGGATCATCCGAATCCTGCGCCTTGATCCCCCCTTCCCGCCTGATCGTTCCCACGCTCCGCGTGGGAATGCATCCCGTGACGCTCCGCGTCACATCCACAGCGTAACGCGGAGCGTCCCCGGCGGCATGCCCACGCAGAGCGTGGGAACGATCATCAAAGCGACCGCGCAATAATTTCCTTCATGATTTCATTGGTACCGGCGTAAATCCGCTGCACCCGCGCATCCGCCCACGCCCGGGCCACCGGGTATTCCCACATGAAGCCGTAGCCGCCATGCAATTGCACGCACTCGTCGAGCACCTTGCATTGCAGGTCAGTGCCCCAGTATTTGGCCATTGCCGCGGTTGGCACATCCAGTTTGCCTTGCAGATGCAATTCAAGACATTTGTCGACGAACACTCGACCGATCTGGATTTCAGTCGCCATCTCGGCCAGCTTGAAGCGCGTGTTCTGGAAGTCGGCAATGGCTTTGCCAAACGCCTTGCGATCTCGGGTGTAATCGAGCGTCCACTGCAACGCTGCTTCGGCCGAGGCGAGGCCACCGATCGCCACTGTCAGACGTTCCTGCGGCAATTCCTGCATCAGGTAAGCGAAGCCTGCCCCGGCCTGCCCCAGAAGGTTTTCCTTGGGCACACGCACATCCTGGAAGAACAGCTCCGAGGTGTCCTGCGCCTTCATGCCGACCTTTTCCAGGCGCTTGCCCTTGTCGAAGCCCGGCGTATTCGCTTCCACCAGAAACAGGCTGGTGCCCTTGGCGCCGGCCTTCGGATCGGTCTTGGCGACGACGATCACCAGGTCCGCGAGGAAGCCGTTGGTGATAAAGGTTTTCGAACCGTTGATCACATACTCGTCACCGTCCAGCACAGCGCTGGTCTTCACGCCTTGCAGATCGGAACCAGCGCCCGGCTCGGTCATGGCGATGGCCGTGACCATCTCGCCCGAAACCAGTTTCGGCAGGTATTTTTGCTTCAGTGCTTCGCTGCCGTAATGCAGGATGTACGGCGCAACAATGTCCGAATGCAGCGAGAAACCGATGCCGGTCAAACCGAGCCGACCGACCTCCTCGATCACCACGGCGCTGTAAAGAAAATCCGCCCCCAACCCGCCGTACTCTTCAGGCAGGTGCGAGCAGAGCATCCCCGCCTCGCCTGCCTTGTTCCACAGTTTGCGGTCGATATAGCCTTGCTTCTCCCATTGCGCATGAAACGGCACGGCCTCTTTTTCGAGGAAGGTTCGTACGCTGTCGCGAAACAATTCGTGCTCGGGGCTAAACAAGGTTCTGGGGATCATGCGGCACCTTTCTTTCTTGTTGGAGGGAGATGACCTTCAGAGACTAAGCCTCCCCTCTGACACAGGACACTGGACACATCCGACAAAAAATAAGACGATCCAGCCGTCTGGTGACCACTTTCCCTTATAAAAACAAAACAAAAGTTGAATTATGTCCAAGCAAGTCTCCACGCCCTTGCGGCGCGTCAGCATCCTGGCAATCGACCGGGTTTTCGCCTCCACTCTCATGCAAGCCAAGGATTTCTTCCATCTGGCCAGCCTGCGTTATGGCAAACAACTGGGCCACGGCCTGACACCGGCGTTCGAAACACGCCTGGTCAGCCCCGACGGCAAACCGGTGAACAGCTTCAGTGACGTCGTAATGCCGGTCGACGGCGGCCTGGAAAACGCCGATGTCATTATCCTCCCGGCGTTCTGGGACGATTTCGATACGCTGTGCAGCCGTTATCCACAAGTCCTGCCGTGGCTGCGCGAACAACACTCGCGCGGCGCGGTATTATGCGGCGAAGCCACCGGGGTGTTCTGGCTGGCCGAGGCCGGTCTGCTCAACGGCAAGGAAGCGACCACCTATTGGCGCTTCTTCAATGCCTTCGCCGAGCGCTTCCCCAAGGTTTATCTCAATCAGGACAAGCACCTGACCGATGCCGACAACTTGTATTGCGCTGGCGGCACCACCTCAGCCTGCGACCTTTACATCTACTTGATCGAGCGTTTCTGTGGGGCCAACGTCGCGCAAGCCGTAGCCCGCGACATTCTCTACGAAGTGCAGCGCAGCTATGCGCCGGGACGCATTGGTTTCGGTGGGCAGAAGCTGCACCAGGACGTGATCATCCTGCAGATCCAGCACTGGCTCGAAGAGCATTTCGCCGACAAATTCCGCTTCGAAGACGTGGCGCGTGAGCATGGCATGAGCATCCGCAATTTCATGCGGCGCTTCCAGACGGCCACGGGTGACAAGCCGCTGCATTACCTGCAACGGCTGCGCATCGAGACGGCGAAAGGCTTGCTGTCCGGCAGCCGCAAGAGCATCAAGACCATCAGTTATGAGGTCGGTTACGACGATGCGAGCTTCTTTGCGCGGCTGTTCCGCCAGCACACCGAGCTGTCACCGAACCAGTATCGGCAGCAGTTTCAGCAGGCTGCGTAACCCCTCCCCGATGATCGTTCCCACGCTCTGCGTGGGAATGCCGCCAATGGACGCTCTGCGTCCGCCCCGGAATGTGACGCAGAGCGTCACGGTATGCATTCCCACGCGGAGCGTGGGAATGATCAGTGTGCGCGGGCCGGTGAACTCGAGATAAAAAAAGGGCCTGCAATTGCAGGCCCTTTTTTTTTTCGCGACTCTGTTTAAGGCTTATGCGCCCGCGACAGGAATTCGTGCGATTGCATCTCCAGCAAACGGCTCAGCGTGCGCTGGAATTCGAAGTTCAGACGGCCGCCGGTGTACAGATCTTTCAGCTCGACTTCAGCAGAAATGATCAGCTTCACGTTGCGGTCGTAGAACTCGTCGACCATGTTGATGAAACGGCGGGCGATGTCGTCGGTGGTGACGCTCATCTGCTCGACACCGCTGAGCAACACAGCGTGGAAAATCTTGCCCAGTTCGATGTAGTCGTTCTGGCTACGCGGGCCGTCGCACAGTTCGCGGAAGTCGAACCACGCCACGTCATCGCAGGTACGCAGGGCACGGATTTCACGGTTTTCGATGATCAGTACATCGTTCTCGACCGCGGCAGTGCACTCCGGCGTCAGTGCCTTGAAGCTCTTGCGCAGGCTTTCGTGAGCAGCTTCGTCGAGCGGATAGTGGAACAGCTCCGCTTGTTCGAGGTGGCGCAGACGGTAGTCGACGCCGCTGTCGACGTTGACGATCTCGGTGTTCTGCTTGATCAGCGCAATCGCGGGCAAGAAGCGCGCGCGTTGCAAGCCGTCCTTGTACAAGCCATCGGGAACGATGTTCGAGGTCGCGACCAGGGTCACGCCATTCTTGAACAGCTCTTCCATCAGGGTGCCGAGGATCATCGCGTCGGTGATGTCGGAAACGAAGAACTCATCGAAGCAGATCACCCGCGACTCGGTCGCGAAGCGCTTGGCGATGATGGTCAGCGGATTTTTCTCGCCGCCGAGGGTTTTCATCTCTTCGTGAACACGCTTCATGAAGCGGTGGAAGTGGGTGCGGGTCTTTTCCTTGAACGGCAGCGCTTCAAAGAAGGTGTCGACCAGATAAGTTTTACCGCGACCTACGCCGCCCCAGAAATACAGGCCCTTGACCGGCGTCTGATCTTTTTTGCCAAACAGCTTGCTCAGCAGACCCGGCTTGTTCTGATCGGCGGCGATCAGATCCTCGTACAGACGCTGCAAATGACGCACAGCAGTTTCCTGCGCGGCGTCATGGAAGAAGTCCGGGCGTTTCAGATCAGCTTGGTATCGTTCTAGGGGCGTCATAATTCGTTAGCAAGGCAACAAAAACGGGCCGTCACTGTAGCGACGGCCCGTAGGAATGGCAATCGGCCCTTGGTCGGACCGTGCCGCCGATTAGTCCTGAACCGGGGTCAGCGCAACGCGCAGAGCCTCGATGGCCGCGTCCCGCGCAGCAGCGTCGGCGAACGCCGGGCTGTCGCCAACGCACTCGCCTTCCAGCCAGACGCTGAAGCTCAGGTCTTCGCTGCGCACATCCAGCGGCTGGCCGGATTGCAGTTGCTTGGTCACCTGCCCGGCGGTTTTACCGTCGGCGAAGTTGCGCGACAGCAGCAGTTGCTCGCCATCAGCCGCCAGCAAACGGAAACGGAAGCTGCCGTCGTCTTCGCGGAAGCTGACGAAACGCGCGGCTTTCGCGGCTTTCTTCTTGGTCGTCGCGGCAACCTGAACCTGATTGACGAAGGAGCGCAGGCCAACGGCTTCGCGCAGTTCGTTGAGGAACGGCGTTGCCACGGCGCGGGCCTTCTTGGCACCGATCTGCAGAATGTCTTCCAGATCCGCCGGGCGCTCGATCAACTGGTGATACTTGTCGCGCGCTTCGCCGAGATCGTTGTCGAGCAGCTGGAACAGACGGTTCTTCGCCTCACCCCAACCCAGGCCGCCCAACAATTCGCTACGGAATTCATCAGCCTGCGCTGGTGTGGCGAAAGCCTGGAACAGCGTGAACAGGTGCGAGTTGTCCGGATCCTTGGCTTCGCCTGGCGCTTTGGAGTCGGTGACGATCCGTGAGATCGCGTCCTTCATCTCTTTGGCGCTGGAGAACAACGGGATGGTGTTGTCGTAGCTCTTCGACATCTTGCGACCGTCGAGGCCCGGCAACGTCGCCACGCTTTCTTCAATCAGCGCTTCGGGCATGGTGAAGAATTCTTTGCCCTGACCGAACAGGTGGTTGAAACGCTGGCCAATGTCGCGGGCCATTTCCACGTGCTGGATCTGGTCACGACCGACCGGCACTTTGTGCGCGTTGAACATCAGGATGTCCGCCGCCATCAGCACCGGGTAGCTGTAGAGGCCCATGGTGATGCCGGCGTCCGGGTCTTCACCGGTTTCGACGTTCTTGTCCACCGAGGCCTTGTAGGCGTGCGCACGGTTGAGCAGGCCCTTGGCGGCAACGCAGGTCAGCAGCCAGGTCAGCTCGGGGATTTCCGGGATGTCGGACTGGCGGTAGAAGGTTACGCGGTCGACATCGAGGCCACCGGCCAGCCAGGTCGCGGCGATTTCCAGACGCGAGCGCTGGATACGCAGCGGGTCATCGCATTTGATCAGGGCGTGGTAGTCGGCCAGGAAGTAGAACGAATCGGCATTGCTGTCGCGGCTGGCGAGGATCGCCGGGCGGATGGCGCCGGCGTAGTTGCCCAGGTGCGGCGTGCCGGTGGTGGTGATGCCGGTGAGGATACGGGTACGGTTCGTCATGGGTAATCGCTTGTCAGACTGCAATCAATTCGAGAGACGCGGCAGGATCAGATCCTTGAGATCGGTCAGCTTGCCATGAAAAAAGTGTCCGCATTCTGCCACTTTCAGCAGCTCATGGGGGCGCTGGAGTTGTTCCGACCAGTCGTAAACCAGCTGTGGATCGATGACTTCGTCGGTTTCTGGCTGGATCACTGTGAGTTCACCGTGCTGCGGCAGTTGGTCCTGTTCGCCCAGACGCATCACCGCCGGCGCGACCATGAACAGGTGCTTGAGCTGCACGCCTTGGGCTTCAAGACGACCGCCGAGACTTGCTGCAACAAATCCGCCGAAGGAAAAACCGAACAGGGTCAGCGGCAGATCCGGGTGTTTCTCGCGCAGCCACTTAGCGGCGGCCTGAGCATCGTCGACCTCGCCGGTGCCCATGTCGTGGGAACCTTCGCTGGCACCAACGCCGCGATAGTTGAAGCGCAAGGTGATCAGGCCCGCGTCGCGCGCGGTGCGCTGCAGGGTCGAGACGACCTTGTTGAGCATGGTGCCGCCCTGCACCGGGTTCGGATGGCAGATCAGCGCGATGCCGATTGGCAGCTCGTTATCCAGGTACAGAGACTCAAGTTGACCCACCGGGCCGTCAATCACTACAGGGGTTTCACGCATCAGCAAGGAAGGAACTCCGTGACCTCGAATCGGGTCGACTCGTCTAGCAAATTGTCTGTGCCAATCTATTGCGAGTGAATCGCGGTATACAGCGCAGGTTCGAGCCGTTAACGTAAAGCAAAGCCGTTTATAGAGGAAGGACTCGTGGAACACTCGCTCTTAGTTTGGTTGTTACCGACTCTTGCCCTGGTTGTGGGTGTCGCCATTGGATTCCTGATCGCGCGCGTTGCGCCGAACGCCGCGCCGAGCCGTACGCAGCGTCAACTGGATGATATCCAGGAGCGTTTCGACAGTTATCAAAACGAGGTGGTCACCCACTTCAACAGCACCGCGATGCTGGTCAAGAAACTGACCCAGAGCTATCAGGAAGTGCAGGATCACCTCGCCGAGGGCGCCAACCGTCTGGCCCTGGACGAGCAAACCCGCCAGCGCCTGATGGCCGCCCTGCACGCCGACGCGGCAGCCGCGCCACGCGAACGCCTGACGCCACCGCGCGATCAGGAGCCACCACGTGATTACGCGCCGAAGACCCCGAACTCGCCGGGCATGCTCGATGAGCACTATGGTCTGAAGAAGTAATCAGCCTGCGCTGACAAACAAAAAGCCCCCGGACAGTGATGTGTCCGGGGGCTTTTTTGTGTCTGTAATCTTCGGTGTTTGTAGCGGCCCCTTCGCGAGCAAGCTCGCTCCCACAAGGTTATGTGTGGAACACAGGTTTTGTGTACACCATCAATACCTGTGGTAGCGAGCTTGCTCGCGAAGAGGCCGGCACTGCCCAACAAAAAATGCCCGATCAGCGGATCGGGCATTTCTTCATTCAGGCAAGCGCTTACGGATACTGCTGAACCGTACCCGGCTGCTGTTGCTGCTGGCCACCATACTGCTGGCCCGGGATCGCCTTCAGGTTGACCTCGACCCGACGGTTTTGCGCCCGGCCATTCACGTCGCCGTTGCTGGCAATCGGGTTATCCGGACCGGCACCACGGGCCGAGAGGTTGGCACCGCTGACACCCTGCGAAGTCAGGTAGGTCGCCACGCTCTGCGCACGACGCTGGGACAGGTCCATGTTGTGCTGACGGCTACCGGTGCTGTCGGTGTAGCCAACGATTTCGATCTGGTTCTGGCTGAACTCTTTCAACGAACCCGCGAGATTATTCAGCGGTTGGTAGAAGCTGGAGGCGATGTTCGCCGAATCGGTAGCGAAGGTAATGTTGCCCGGCATGATCAGCTTGATCTGATCGCCCTGACGCTGCACTTCAACACCGGTGTTGGCCATGCTGGCGCGCAGCTTGGCTTCCTGCTTGTCAGCGTAGTAGCCGTAACCGGCCGCCGAAGCACCGACCACGGCCGCACCGATCAAGGCGCCCTTGCCACGATTGTTGTGGTCGATGGCGGCACCGGCCAGTGCACCGGCCAGCGCACCGAGGCCACCGTACTTGGCGGTTTTGCTCATGCCCTGCGAGCCACCGTCGGCCTGGCCCTGATTGTCATACGGGTTAGGCGAGGCACAGCCGGACAGCAAGGCCACAGCAGTAGCGACAATAATCAAACGACGCTTGGTGAACATGAAGAGCTCCTACTTTTGTGCATTCTGTGGTGCAGCGGCCGTTTGGCAATGGACCTCTGCGGGCGTTGGATCATGACAATGCACAAAAATTCCGCCGCACACTCGTGACAAAATATTTAGGCCCGCACAAACGGGTTTTCGCGCATCTCATCGCCCAGACGCGTGTCCGGCCCATGTCCGGTCACTACGGTCGCGTCCTCGTCCAAGGTGTATAGGCGCTGCTTGATCGAACGCACGATGGTCGCCTGATCACCGCCCCACAAATCCGTGCGCCCTACGCCGCGACGAAACAACGTGTCACCGGCAATCAACAGCTTAGCCTCGGAAAACCAAAAGCTCATGGAACCGGGTGTATGTCCCGGCGTATGCAGGGCAACGCCGCAACCACAGGCCAGTTCTTCATCGTCACTCAACCAGCGATCTGGCGATGGCACCGGGGTGTATGGCACACCGAACATCTGGCACTGCATTTCGAGGTTGTCCCAAAGGAACTGGTCTTCCTTGTGCAAATGCAGGGTCGCGCCGGTTTTCTCTTTCATCTGACCTGAGGCCAAGAAGTGATCGAGATGCGCGTGGGTATGGATGATGCTGACCACTTTCAGGCCATGCGCATCGAGACGCGCCATGATCAGATCAGGGTTGCCACCCGGGTCGACGACGATGGCTTTCTTGGTGACCGGATCGCCGATGATCGTGCAATTGCACTGGAGCGGGCCGACGGGGAAGGTTTCACGGATCAGCGCTGAGCCTGGAACGGTCATGGGGGGTAATCCTGGAAAAATAGTCAACAACGGTCGGAACCGGACAATCGGGATTTTACCGTCGCTAAATCATTAACCCCAGCTCTTTGGCCCGCGCCACCGCCTGCGTGCGCCGCTCAACCCCCAACTTGCTGTTGATATGGCTGGCGTGGGTTTTCACGGTGTGCAGGGAAATGAACAATTGCTCGCTGATCTCCTGATTCGAGCAGCCTTGAGCGATCAGGCGCAGAACGGCCAGTTCTCGACTGCTGAGCTGTTCGGCCACCGAAACCTCAGCGACGGGACGCGCAGCGGGAACAGGCAGGTGTTCGAGCAATTGCTGACTGACGGCTGTCGACGCGCTCACTAACAATTGCGCGCGCAACCAGTCGCCATGCTCCTTCACTAGCAGATCGAAAGGCTGCGCCACGCCGCCTGTCGCCGCCTCCAGCGCCTGATTCAGTGCTTTTCTGGCCTCCGGCTCACGCCCCCCCACCAGCAGCAATGCCACCTTCTGCGTCAACGCCATTACACTGAGCAACTGTCGCCCGGTTTGCTGGCCGTTCTCATGCAGCACGTTCAACCGCCCTTCGGCGAGCATCGGTTGCCCCTGAATCATGTCCAGCAGCGCTTGTTGCAACTCCACATGCAGCGGCAGCTGTGGATGAAACTCCGGTGGCGCAGCGGCGCGCTCGCCGGTGTAAGTCTGGCCCAGTCGTGCGAGCCACGCCTCGGCCAGATCGGTGCGGCCCTGCGCCAGCCACAGTTCACATTTGACCAGGGTGATCATCGCCAGGTAGTAGATCGGCGGCACGTCCCAGATGTGCATCAGGCGTTCGGCTTCAGCGAGTTCGGCAAAGGCCTTGGCGAACTCGCCAGTGGCGCCGTCCAGGCGGGCGATTACGCAGTGGCCGATCAACACGCTGATATCGCGACAGGCGCGTGCCTCGCCGATCCCGGCCATCAAACGCACGCGTGCCGCCTGAGGCTGCAAGCGCATGGCCAACAGGAAACCCTCATACAACGTCAGCCGTGCGCGCACTGCGTACAGGCGTTGTGGCGACAAGCCGCGCAAGCGCTCCAGGCCCTGATGAACTTCGTCGAGGGAGCGCAGGATTTCGCCGCGAGCCTGCAACACCCGCGCACGATCGTAGTGCGCCAGTGCTTCGAACAACGGATTGCCGACACGCTGCGCCAGCTCCAGGGATTCGCGGTTAAGACCGCGAGCACGCCACAGATCGCCATCGGCAATGGCCAGATTGGACAGGGTGGATAAGCACATCAGCCGCTGGCCATAACGTTTGGCCGGCAGACTTTCCAGCGCCTCGGTGCAATAGCACAACGTCAGCTCACGATGGCCGCGCCCCCGGGCAATGATCCCGCTCAGCGCCAGCCATTGCGCGAGCATCGACTTTTGCGCGGTAGCGGAAGGCGCCGGCAGAAAGCGGCTCAGGTGGCTGGACAACTCTTCGGCGGCATCGAGCTGACAGGCCAGCCCCAGCGCCCAGCTGTACAACACGATCAAGCGTGGCGTGCTGATCAACAGGCTGTCGGGCAAGTCCATCTTCCAGCGCAGCAGCATCCCGACGTTTTGCTCGGCCAGCAGTTGCTCCTCGGAGAGGTTCTGCACCAGGTTCGCGGCGACATCGAGGTGGCCGGCGCGCAACGCCTGCTCGACCGCCTCATCCAGCAGCCCTTGCGCGTTGAACCAGCGACAGGCACGCAGGTGCAGCGTGGCCGTCGGCACCATCGCTTGGGCAATCGGCCGGCTGCGCAACAGATCCGAGAACAGATGGTGATAGCGATACCAGTGACCGTGCTCGTCCAGCGGCACCAGAAAGACCTGATGCGCCAGCAGAAAACGCAGGATCTCGGCGCTGTCATGAGCTTCACGCACGGCATCGCACAGTTCGCTGCAAAAACGCTCTTGCGGTGCGGTGTCGTAGAGAAAGGCCTGTACTTCGGCGGGCAGGCAATCGATGACTTCTTCGAGCAGATAATCGCGGATCAGCCCTTCCCCGCCGTTCAGCGCTTGTGGCAGCGCCGCATCACTGCCCGCTTCGGACACCGCCAGCAGCCAGAAACGCAAACCGGCGACCCAGCCTTCACTGCGCTGGATCAGGTTTTCCAGTGCCTCACCGCGCAACGAACTGCTATGCCGATCGAGCAAGGTCAGGGCTTCGTCGTGGGTCAGGCGCAGATCCGCCTCATGCAGTTCCAGTAACTGCCGGGACAGACGCAAGCGTGCCAGATGCCAGTCCGGACGCTGGCGGCTGGTGACCATGACCAGCAAGCCATCGGGCAGATGGTTGAGGAAAAATTGCAGGCAGCGATCGAGCACCGGGCCTTGCGCAAGATGGTAATCGTCGAGCACCAGTAGCAGCGGTGCGCCGGGGTCGAGGTGCAGGGTCAGTTCATCAAGCAAGCCGTCGAGCCATTCTTCGAAGGCAAACGGCTGATGGCGCTGGCGCATTTTCAGCAGTCCCAGTGCGCGACTACCCAGTTGCGGAAAGTAGTCCTGCAAGCCTTCAAGCAAACGTTCAAGAAAGCGTCCGGGGTCGCTGTCGCGAGGACTCAGGCCCAGCCAGAGGCTTTGCCAATGCGCCGGCAGACTCTGACAGAACTCCACCGCCAGCGAACTTTTGCCGAACCCGGCGGGGGCGCTGACCAGCAACAGCCGCCCACCGAGCCCGGCCTGCAGGCGCTCGCAAAGACGTGGTCGCAAGACGTAGCCGTCGGGCAACGGCGGGCGAAAAAAACGCCCGTCCAGTGCCGCGACGGCAACGCTTGCGGGACCCGGAAGTGGGGACAGATCAGTCATGGCCGGCTCTTGTTCGAATTGCTGTTGGCGGCGTTGCAGATGTCCGCAGACTAGCCTTAAACGAACCGGTTATGAAGGTTACTGCTACAAATGGCTACAAAAAGGCTACACCCACCTTTGGACCCACCCCTGTAGGAGCTGCCGAAGGCTGCGATCTTTTGATCTGGCTTTTGTTGTTGAAAAGTCAAAATCAAAAGATCGCAGCCTGCGGCAACTCCTACAAAAGCGGTTCAACATTGCGCCAGAAAAAGCAAAAAAAAGCCCCGAACCAGTCGGGGCGTTTTCACGAGGATGCGGCCTCGGGTTACAGCGGGTTAGCGAACACCATCCTGACGCAGTGCGGCCGGGGTGAAATCGCTGGTGGTGGCGGTGAAACCGAAGTCATACGCCTGTTTCTCTTCGTTCTTCATGCCCAGTGCCAGATAGCGGCCGGATTGCAGGTCGTAGAGGGTTTCCAGGGCATACCACGGCACTTGCTTGTCGTAGTAGTTCTCGGCGTGTGCTTCGGCGACGCGCCACAGTTGACCACGACCGTCGTAGTGGTCGATCACCGCCGCTTGCCAGGTGTCTTCGTCGATGTAGAAGTCACGCTTGGCGTAGATGTGACGCTGACCTTCCTTCAGTGTCGCAACCACATGCCAGACGCGGCGCAGCTCGTAACGCGCCAGATCCTGGTTGATGTGACCGGCCTTGATGATGTCGGCGTACTTCAGTTTCGGATCGTCGAGCTTGTAGCTGTCGGAGGCGATGTACATCTCTTTCTTGCCTTCGAGCTTCCAGTCGTAGCGATCCGGGGCACCGTTGTACATGTCGAGGTTGTCCGAGGTACGCAGACCGTCCGCCGCAGTACCCGGGCCGTCATAGGACACTTGTGGCGCCCGACGCACACGACGCTGACCGGCGTTGTAGACCCACGCCGAACGTGGTTCTTTCACCTGGTCGAGAGTCTCATGCACCAGCAACACACCACCGGCCAGACGCGCCGGCGCGGTCACTTTCTGCTTGAAGTAGAACAGGATGTTGCCCGGGTTTTTCGGGTCGTAGTCCTTCATCTTGTCGCGGAACACGAACTGATCCTGGAAGTACACAAGGCTGTACGAGCCGTTCGGTTGCGGCGTGGCCTGGGTCACCAGACGAGTCACGCTACCACCGCGATAGCGGGTGATATGGTTCCAGATGACTTCCACGCCGCTCTTCGGAATCGGGAACGGTACCGCGGTTTCAAAGTTTTCCAGACCGTTGCCGCCGGACACCAGATTGGTGTTGGTGGCGTTTTTCTTGATGGCGGCGAACACGTCATCCGGTACGGTCGCGCCACGGTGGGACGGATAGACCGGCATTTTGAAGGTGTCCGGGTAGCGCTTGAACATCGCGTATTGGCCCGGCGCCAGCTTGTCCTTGTACTTGTCGACATCCTTGGCGGTGATGGTGAACAGCGGTTGTTCACTGGCGTAAGGGTTGGACAGGAAACCACGCGCGTCGACCGTGCCGGCGTTTTTTGCCAGCGGCTTCCACGCCGGGATCGAGTTGTCGGCGTTGCCGGCCATTTCGGCGCCCATCGGGGTCAGGCTTTTACCCAGCTTGTCCGCTTCGGCAGCGGGAACCGCCGCCATGACACCTGTCGCCAGCAGCGACAGGCCCAGAACACCGGCGTGGAACAGACTCTTTGTTATTTTCATAAATTCGTTCGTCCTGAAATGCAGTGCTTAGAAGTTCACGCCGAAGCTGAGCGCAACGAAGTCGCGGTCATCCACAGTGGTGTACTTGCCGTCGAAGAAGTTGGTGTAGGCCAGGCTCGCGGTGTAGGTGTTCTGGTATTCGGCATCGACACCCAGACTGACCGCCTTGCGACCTTCCTCGAAGTTGCCGCCAGGGCCTGGCGAGTAACCGCTGACGTCGTGGGACCAGGCCACGTTGGGCTTGAGGTTCACACCGGCGAAGACGTCGTTGTATTCCCAGATGGCGCGACCGCGGTAGCCCCACGACATCGATGTGGTGAAGCCATCGTTGTCGCAATTGCGGCTGCGGTTGTTCTGCGGCGAGCCCGGGCCGGCACCATTGATGGTGCTGGCGTTGAGGATGTTGGCGCAGGTATTGACACCGCCAGTGGCCGGCAACTCACCCGGGCCATACACCGGATCGCGGCCATAACGCATGTCGGATCGGCTTTCCAGCCCGCCGACGTAGGTCGCGCCGACTTCACCGACGAGGGTCAGACGGCTGGCGCCCATGACCTGATCGAAGAAGTGCGTGAACGTCGTCTGGATCTGGGTGATTTCCTTGCGCTCGTAACCGTGCAGATCCTGACCCGGCACACCATTGAGTATCGAAGCATTGGTCAGGGCGCCGCCGATCGGACGCACACCGGCAAACAGGATGTCGGTGGAGTTCAGTTGTACCGGCGCGTTCGGACGGTAGCTGATCTCACCGCTCCACGCCGTACCAGTAGGCAGGGTGGTGGAGAAACTCAGACCGTAGAGGCGAATGTCTTCAGGGTATTCAATGAAGTAATTCGAGTTACCCGCGACCAGCAGTGGTGCAAGTGCGGCAAACGGCCCCGGCAGCGCGCGCGCAGTGTTGTAGACCGATTGCGGCGCACCGGTGGCGCTGAAGATCGGCGCACGGCTGTGATAGTTCATGAAGTAGGCGCCGAACTCGGTGTCGAGCGGCTCGTACATGTACTTGAAGGACGCGCCCCACTGGCCGCTGTCACGGGCATCGCGGTCCGGACCGCGGCGCACCAGAACGCCTTCTTCGTTGACGTTGACACCGTTGGCCGCCAATGGCCCCAGGGCGATGGCCGGGATTTGCGAACGCTTGTTCAGCACGCGCAGGTTGTCGTTGCAACCGTCGGCAACGATGTCCGGCTGCGAGAAGAACGTGCCACAGTTATCGACGACGGTCTGGTCCCATTCCAGTTGATAGAACGCTTCGGCCGAGAGGTTTTCGGTCAGGCTCTGGGACACGTAGAACATGTTGACCGGGATCAGGCCTTCCTTGATCTCGGCGCCCGGACGACGGAACGCGGAGACGTCGATCGGGTTGATCGAGTTGATGCCGCCGCCGATGAAGGTACTTTCACCCCAGCTCACCACCTGCTTGCCCAGACGCACGGAACCCGGCTGATCGGCAATCGAGTAATTGTGGTAGACGAAGGCGTCGAGGATCTGGCCGCCGGACGATTTGGCGCCCTCTTTGCGACCCGAATCGCTGATGTCCTTGAACTCGCGGCTTTCATCCTTGAGTTCGAAGTCGTACCAGTACTTGCCACGGACGAACACGCCGGTGTCGCCGTATTTCAGTTCAAGGTCATGAATGCCCTTGAAGATCTTCGAAAAGGTTTCACCGCTCTTGAAGTTGGCGTGACCGTCATCGGATGTCTGCGACAGGCCATGGCCGCCGTTGTTGACGCCGATGAGGTTCTTGTTCGGGCTCTGAGTAGACCAACTGGCACCGATCGACAGGGACGAGTCGAACTGGCCCTCGATTTCACCGACGTTGAAACTGACGCCGAATGCGGGCCCGGCGAGCGAAGAGGCAAGACTGACCGCCAGAGGCAGTTTCGCCCGGCGCCAGAACTGGTTTACTGAGGTCATCGACGCTACTCCATGTGCATTATTGTTATGGCAGTGAGTACTTTTAAAAACGCCTGAAGGACCGGGTGCCAGAGACAGCCCGAAGTCACTCCAAAAATGCATCGCCCCGTTTTGTGCGTGTGCCCCGTTCTTAAAAATCCTTGAGCGGACTATAGCCAGCAGGTGGTACTGCTTGATCCCTCTAAAGTGTGATTTGCAGCTGCCGGCCACTCTGGAACAGTCCTTTCGCCAGTCCGACAGATGTCGGCACGGCAAGGATGGCCTAATTTTTCGATTTCACAAGCCAAGCGCTTGCTTGGTGGGTCTGGCGCGCCGTTTTCGGCGCGCCAGCAGACACTTAAAGTGTCGAGAGGAAGGTGCTGTTGTTGGCCTGCCATTCGGTGATGTCGAGGCGGATGCGCTTCTTGTCGAGCTTGCCGACACTGGTCTTGGGAATTTCGGTAACAAGGGCGATCTGACTCGGAATCGCCCACTTGCTCAGGTGCCCCAATTCCACGAACGGCTTGAGGTGTTCCTTGAGCTCGCGCGCCCCGATCACATGCCCTTCGCGGATCACCAGCAAGGCAAACGGGCGCTCGCCCCACTGCGGATCGGCGATGCCCACGACTGCTACTTCGCGTACCGCGACGTGCCGGCTGATCAGGTCTTCGAGGTCTAGCGAGGAGATCCATTCGCCGCCGGTCTTGATCACGTCCTTGATGCGATCGCGGATGTCGATCACGCCCATGCTGTCGAGCGTGGCGACGTCGCCGGTGTGCAGCCAGCCGCCGGCCCACAACTCGGCGCCCTTCTGCGGTTCGTTGAAATACCCTTCGGTGAGCCACGGTGCGCGCAGCACCAGCTCGCCCTGGGTTTCGCCGTCGGCCGGAAGGAAGTTGCCGTCGCCGTCAACGATCGCCGCTTCCACCAGCGGCCCCGGCACACCGGCCTTGATCCGGTAGGTGGTGCGTTCGTCTTCAGTGCCGGCCATCAGTTCGTCGTTGAGGTGCGCGCAGGAAACCAATGGCCCGGTTTCCGACATGCCGTAGGCCGCAGTGAGCTGAATACCACGGGTCTTGGCGGTTTCGTACAGAGTGCGATTGAGCGCACTGCCGCCGATGACGATCTTCCAGCCACCGAAATCAGTGCCCTGCGCACCTTTCGCGTTAAGCAGCATTTGCAGAATGGTTGGCACGCAGTGGGAGAAGGTGACCTTCTCTTTACGCCACAGCTCCACCAGAAACTCCGGATCATAGCGCCCCGGGTAAACCTGCTTGAGCCCGAGCATGGTCGCCACATACGGCAGACCCCAGGCGTGAACGTGGAACATCGGCGTGATCGGCATGTACACATCGTTGGTGCCAAGCAGGCGCACGCTGTCGATGGAGCCCATGATCGTCGACACGCCCATGGTGTGCAGCACCAGTTGCCGATGGGTGAAATACACGCCTTTCGGATTGCCGGTGGTACCGGTGGTGTAGAACGTGGTGGCGACCGAGTTTTCGTCGAAGTCCTGGAAATCGTACTGCGTACTGGCGGCGGCGAGCAGTTGCTCGTACTCGCCGACCAGATTCGGCAAATCGGCATTTTTCTCCGGCAGATCAGTCAGCAGCAGGGTGTTCTCGACCGTGGTCAGGTGCGGTGCGATCGCTTGATACAGGCCAACAAACTCGCTGTTGACCAGCACAAAGCGGTCCTCGGCATGGTTCATGGTGTAGAGGATCTGCTCCGGCGACAGGCGCACGTTGATGGTGTGGATCACCGCGCCGATCATCGGTATCGCGAACATGCATTCCAGGTAACGGTGACTGTCCCAGTCCATCACCGCCACGGTGTCACCGGCCTTCACACCGGCCGCCGTCAGCACGTTGGCCAACCGCGCCACGCGCTCGATCAGGGTCGGGTAGCTATAGCGAATCAGGTCACGATAAACGATCTCGCGGGTTTTCTCGTAACGGGCGCCGGACATCAGCAGCCGTTTGATCAGCAATGGATACTGGTAGGCCCCATCGGCCGGGGGAATGACGCGAGTCTGCAACATAAGAATCCCTTTTCTGACTGCACGGTGTTGGCGTTGAGATTGGTACTCTAGAACCCTTATACGCCAGCCAAATCAGCCAAAGGAATGATTTGCAAAGCCGTACAAATGCTAGCTTTGCGCCAGCATTTGCCGGTTTTCATCATCGGTCAGGCGGTTTGTCCCACAGCCTCTTCAGAAGGCGTGCGTGGGAAAACCACCGCCGCGAGGAACGTCAAAGCGCCGAACCCCGCAAGAATCAAGTACAGACCTACGAAACCGTGGCGCGGTTCGACATAGGAAATCAGCGGAATCGCCGTCGCACTGGCACCGAACGATAAACAATAACGCAGGGCGAAGACCCGTGATTGCCATTGCGGGGCGACGAAGTTGGCGACCATCGCATCGTTGACGGTGACCTGACCGAACACCACGAACATGAACGCCGCACCGAGGGCGATTACCGCCCAGCCGTCGGCATAAGCCAGCGCGACCAACAGCGGCGCCTGGCACAGCGTCAGGACAATGAACGGCCATTTCAGGCTGAGCCGATGCAACACACGACCAATGCTCAATTGCGCAACCGCACCAAAGGCATACGCCAGACTGACCACCACACCGAGGGTTTGCGGCGAAGCGAACAGCTCATGCAAACGCTCCTGAAACAGCTTTGGATAGGTCATGGTGGTGGCGTTGAACACCACGCCGCCAGTGGCCGTGGCCAGCGCCAGCACGCCGAACACCATGACCATCGAAATACGCTGACCGGTGGCACCTTTGAGTGGTGTGTGCGCACGCTTCGGAATCGGTTCTTCTCGCACCTGAAAGGCGAAACCGATGCCCAACACAATCGCCACTGCGCCCGGTATCAGAAACGCCGAGCGCCAGCCGAATTGCGCCACCAGCAAGCCTGTGATCAGCGCCGAAAACGCCACGCCCAGATTGCCCCACATGCCGTTGATGCCGATCTCGCGGCCACGGTTCTGCGCGTAAGCAACCAGCATCGCAGTGCCGACCGGGTGATAAATCGCCGCGAAAATACCGATCAGGGTCAGGCCGATCACCAGCATCGTCGGACTGTTACTCAGGCCGGTAAAAATCGACGAAGCGCCAATACCGAAGAAAAACACCAGCATCATCTGCCGCCGACTCCAGTGATCGCCGAGCCAACCGGCGGGTAGCGAACAGGCGCCAAAAGCAATGAAACCACCCAGCGACAGGCCGATCAGCGTGGCGTAATCGAGACCGAAAGCCTGGGTCATGCCGAGCACGGCGGCGGGAAAAATCAGCATGAACATGTGATCGATCACATGCGCGGCGTTGATGTAGCGAATGACATTACGGGATTGATTCATGACGGCACGCTTTACCTTGTTGTGTACCGCCATGCTAAGTTGGCCGTAAAGCGCATTCCTGCCAAGCAAGTCATCGAATCAGACATGTTGATCAGCCACTTCGAACACGGCCCGGTAAGCGCCTACCCCCGGGATTACCTGGATGGCGCGCACCAGCCGTTGCATCTGCATCGCGAAGCGCAGTTGCTGTATGCCGTCAGCGGGATCATGCGCGTGGTCACTGCATCCGGCGCGTGGGTGATTCCGCCGAGTCGTGCGGTGTGGATTCCACCCGAGGTGGCGCACGAGATTTTCATGAGCGGTGACGTGCAGATGCGCTCGCTGTTCATCGCGCCAGAACTGTCACCCGCCAGCCTGCAACAGTGCTGCGTATTGGCGGTGACACCATTGCTGCGCGAGCTGATTCTGCGTGCCGTGCAAGGGCCGCCGCACGCCGACAACCCGCTGATTCAGCAGTTGATGCTGGAAGAACTCGCCAGTCTGGAAAACCTGCCGCTGCACATTCCGATGCCGACTGACCGGCGCCTGCAAAACATCTGTCTGGCACTGCTGCACACCCCGGATCATGCCAATACCCTGGAAGACTGGGCGCAGCAGGTCGGCGCCAGTTCGCGTACGTTGGCGCGGCTGTTTCAGCAACAATTGCAGATGAGCTTCAACGCCTGGCGCCAGCAACTGCGCCTGATGGAAGCCCTGCCACGCCTGCTCGCCGGGGACAGCGTGCAACGTGTGGCGCGGGATCTGGGTTACGGCAGCGCGCGGGCGTTCAGCGCGATGTTTCGCCGTTTGCTGGGGGAAAATCCGCGTGATTACCTCAACACCCTGAGCAAGCTCAGCGAACTCGTATAGGAATATCCCCCCTGTGGGAGCGAGCTTGCTCGCGAAAGCAATCTCCCAGTCACCTGTGATATCGACTGATCCGACGCCTTCGCGAGCAAGCTCGCTCCCACAGTTTTGAATCGCGTTTCTGCGATCAGTGCATTTCGGTAAACGCGATTTTCACGCCGAGAGCGATCAGCACCGCGCCCATCGTGCGATCAAACCAGTGGCCCATGCGGGCGAAACCGGCACGCACCCGTTGTTGGCTGAACAGCATCGCCACCAGACAAAACCAGATGGCCGTCGCGACAGCCAGGTAAATCCCGTAACCAGCCTGCACCGCCAGCGGCGTGTGCGGGTTGATCACCACGGTGAACAGCGACAGGAAGAACAGCGTGGCTTTCGGATTCAGACCATTGGTGACGAAGCCCGACGTGAAAGCGCCGCGGGCCGTGCGTACGCCGGCCTCTTTATGCAGATCATCGGTCACGGTTTTCGCCGGTTGTGCGCGCAGCGCCTTGAAGCCGATGTACAGCAAGTAGGCCGCCGCCGCCCATTTGAGAGCGTTGAACAGCACGATCGACTGCGACACGATCAAGCCGATACCGAGCAGCGAATAACCGACGTGGAGGAAAATCGCCGTGCCGACACCCAGTGCCGTCCAGGTGCCCGCGCGGCGACCGTGGGTCACGCTTTCGCGCACCACCACGGCGAAGTCCGGGCCAGGGCTGGCGACGGCCAGCAAGTGGATCAGTGCAACGGTCAAGAACTCGGTCCAGTACATGGGGGCTCCTCTGGAGTTGATCGGTCAAATCGGACTCATGGCGCAGATGCTTTCCCTGTGGGAGCGAGCTTGCTCGCGAAGGCGGTGTGTCAGACAACCACAATTCGCTTGATCCGCCCTTTTCGCGAGCAAGCTCGCTCCCACAGGACTTGTGAGTACCTCTGGCACTGAGTAACCAATTGTTTCATCTGGTAGGCTCGGCAGATTACGCCCAACGCTCACAGCACAAAAGGTACAGTTGATGACGAACACGCGCCGCGCGGTATTCCTTGATCACCCTTCGCTGGATCTCGGCGACCTCGACCTCAATCCATTGCGCGAATGTTTCAGCGATTTGCAACTGTTCGCCCAGACCTTGCCCGAGCACGTTGCCGAGCGCCTGCAAGGTGCCACCGTGGCGATCAGCAACAAGATCCTGATCGATGCTGCCGCCATGGCTGCCAACCCCGATCTGAAACTGATCCTGATCACCGCCACCGGCACCAACAACGTCGACCTCGCCGCCGCCCGTGCTCAGGGCATCACCGTGTGCAACTGCCAGGGTTACGGCACGCCGTCGGTGGCGCAGCACACGATCATGCTGCTGCTCAACCTCGCCACGCGTCTGGCCGATTATCAGAAAGCTGTTGGCGAAGGTCGCTGGCAGCAAGCCAAGCAGTTCTGCCTGCTCGACTACCCGATTGTAGAACTGGAGGGCAAAACCCTCGGTTTACTCGGTCATGGCGAACTCGGTGGCGCTGTTGCTCGATTAGCCGAAGCCTTTGGCATGCGCGTGTTGCTCGGGCAGATTCCCGGGCGCCCTGCTCGCCCGGATCGTTTGCCGCTGGATCAACTGCTGCCGCAAATCGACGCCCTCACTCTGCACTGCCCGCTCAACGAACACACTCGCCATTTCATCGGTGCCCGCGAGCTGGCCTCGATGAAGCCAGGTGCGTTCGTGGTCAACACCGCGCGTGGCGGCCTGATCGATGAACAGGCGCTGGCCGATGCTTTGCGCAATGGCCACCTCGGCGGCGCGGCTACCGATGTGTTGAGCGTCGAGCCGCCGACCCAGGGCAATCCGTTGCTCGCGGCGGACATCCCACGCCTGATCGTTACCCCGCACAACGCTTGGGGCAGCCGCGAGGCACGCCAGCGCATCGTCGGCCAATTGACCGAAAACGCTCAGGCGTTCTTCAGCGGTAAGGCGCTGCGGGTCGTCAGTTGATAAACTGCGGCACTTTTTTTTGAGGAGCAGTTATGGATCCGCGCAGTGAAGTACTGCTTCGTCAGCCCGAGTTGTTTCAAGGTTCGTTGTTGCTGGCCGGTTTGCCCGCCGACGATTTGCTCGGGCGCCTGCCCAACGCATTCGGCTGGTGCTGGCATGCCGGCGATCAAGCCGCGCTGGACGCCCGTTTCGAAGGCCGCAGCCAATTCGGCGTGAACGTTCCCGAGCGCGAGTTCGACAGCGCAGTGGTGTTCCTGCCCAAGTCCAAGGACCTGACCGATTACATCCTCAACGCTGTGGCCTCACGTCTGGCCGGGCGCGAAGTGTTTCTGGTCGGGGAAAAACGCAGTGGCATCGAGGGCGCGTCCAAGCAGCTCAACCCGTTCGGCAAGCCGCGCAAACTCGACAGCGCGCGTCACTGCCAGCTCTGGCAAGTCACCGTGGCCAACGCCCCAGAAGCCAAGTCGCTGGAAAGCCTGGCGCAGACCTATGAACTGCCTTTGGCCGAAGGCCCGCTGAAAGTCATCAGCCTGCCGGGCGTGTTCAGCCACGGTCGACTGGATCGCGGCAGCGCCCTGCTGCTGGAGCATCTGGACAAACTGCCGAGCGGCCACTTGCTCGACTTCGGTTGCGGCGCTGGCGTGTTGGGCGCTGCGGTCAAACGTCGCTACCCGCACAATCAGGTCACGCTGCTCGATGTCGATGCGTTCGCCGCCGCCAGCAGCCGTCTGACGCTGGCTGCCAACGGCCTGGAAGCCGAAGTGTTGACCGGGGACGGGATCGACGCTGCGCCGATGGGTTTGAACGCGATTCTGAGCAACCCGCCGTTTCATGTCGGCGTGCACACCGATTACTTCGCTACCGAAAATTTGCTGCGAAAAGCAGCCAAACATCTGAAAAACGGCGGCGAACTGCGCTTGGTGGCGAACAGCTTCCTCAAGTATCAACCACTGATCGAAGAGCATCTTGGCGTGTGTGCGATCAAGGCTGAAGGTAATGGTTTCCGGATTTACCGGGCCAAGCGCGGCTGAAACTTCTTTTAAAAAAGAGGCTTGCTCAATCGGATTTGCCTAGGCAGAATCCGCTCCGTCCTAGGGGAGTAGTCTCCCACGAGCGCCAAGCTCGTCCGGCATACGTCAACATACTTGATCCTCAGATCATGGCGTATGCGACCCAAGCGTCCGCAGCAGACGGATCGCAGGGTTTGACAAGACCTATGACACGCACACCTTACCCGGGGCGGGAAGGCTGTACGTGTCATAGCCGTGTCGACCCGCCCCTTAGGAAATCCTGATGCTGGACTCGTTACTCGTTCCCACCGCAATCGTTGCCTTGGCCGAAATCGGCGACAAGACGCAACTGCTCGCGCTGATTCTCGCCGCTCGCTTCCGCAAACCCTGGCCGATCATTGCCGGTATTGTCGCCGCGACCCTGGCCAACCACGCAGCAGCCGGTGCGGTAGGCGCCTGGTTCGGCAGTTTCTTCTCGAATGCGACGCTGCACTGGATTCTCGCCGCGAGCTTTACGGCCACGGCGCTGTGGACACTGGTGCCGGACAAAATGGACGACGATGAAACCAGCACCGCGCGCAAGTTCGGGCCGTTCCTGACCACACTGATTGCATTCTTCCTGGCGGAAATGGGCGACAAGACTCAGGTCGCCACGGTGATGCTCGCGGCGCAATACCCGGATCTGTGGCTGGTGATTATCGGTACGACAGCGGGCATGTTGATTGCCAACGTGCCGGTGGTATTGGCCGGTAACTTTGCCGCCGACAAATTGCCACTGACCCTGATCCGTCGCCTCGCAGCTTCGGCGTTCCTGATTCTGGCAATCGTTGCGGTGTACAAAGCCATGCAGAGCAGTGGCTGGGTTTAACCCTGCCGACGCCGCTCGTTCCCACGCTCTGCGTGGGAATGCAGCCGGGGACGCTCTGCGTCCCATTGGAACGCGGAGCGTCCCTTGAGGCATTCCCACGCAAAGCGTGGGAACGATCATCGAGTCAGGATTTAGGCGCTTGCTCGTACAGCGGCATAACCTTCGGAATCGCCGCCTGCAACGAGGCAATCCGGCTGGTCGAGGCCGGGTGAGTACTCATGAACTCCGGCGGCGAACCTTCCGATGCTTTGCTCATCTTGTTCCACAAAGTGATTGCGGCGTTCGGGTTGTAGCCAGCGCGTGCGGCCAGTTCCAGGCCGATCAGGTCTGCTTCGTTTTCGTTGGCGCGGCTGTTCGGCAGGGTCATGCCGTAGTTGGCCACGGTGTCGGCCAGCGCCAGACTGTCCTGCCCCAGACCGAGCAACGCACCCGCGCCCTGCTTGGCCATTTCAATCCCGTAAGCCTTGGACATCGCTTCACGACCGTGCTCGCGCAGGGCGTGGGCAATTTCATGGCCCATGACCGCAGCGATTTCATCGTCGGTGAGTTTCAGGCTGTCGATCAGCCCGGTGTAGAAAATGATCTTGCCGCCCGGCCCGCAGTTGGCGTTGAGCTCGTCGCTCTTGATCAGATTGACCTCCCACTGCCATTGCGCCGCATCCGGACGGAAGTTCGGCGCCTGGGCGATCAGGCGGTTGGCAATCGCCTGGACCCGCTTGGCCTCGGGACTGGTCTTGTCCAGCACACCCTTGCTGGAGGCTTCACCGACAGTCTTCTGATACGACTGGGCATACATCTGGTCGACCTCTTGCGAGGACAGCATGCTGAACATGTACTGCTTGCGCTCTACACCCACGGCTCCGCCGCTGGTGGTGTTGACCGACTGACAACCGGCCAGCAACAGCGCTGCGCTCAGTGCACTTACAACCAATGTCTTGTTCATTCAAAAGCTCCCTGAAAACCTGTCGCGTATCCTAGGCGGGTAATTGTATCGACGCCAGATACAACGGACGTGTTGCAGCGACTTTCAGGCGTTTCTCACCAGAGCTGTCGTAAAAAATTCACAGCGACTGCCAAGCCCCGTGCAACTGCGTCGCGCACAGATCCATTTGCGACATCGGCTTTCAATTGCACCTGCTCGCACTCATGGCCCCATGCCGGCTGCCGATACATCAGCGCAGACGTCCTCTTGCGTGCGGAGCTCCCATGAAGTTCAAGTCGATCCAGTTTTCCGTTGCCGCCCTGGCCGGTGCCATCGTGCTTAGCGTGGTGGCCGCGCTGGTGCTGTATGCGCTGTTCTCCGGTGCGCGCACGCAAGAAATGGTGCAACAGCGCACACAGGCCCAGTTCGAGCAGGTCATCGAGCAGCGCCTGACTTCGCTGGCACAAACCCAGGTCAGCCAGATCCAGCGCGAACTCGAAGCACCGCTGCTGATTGCCGGCGGACTGGTGCGGGTCAACGCCCTGCTCGGCACACCGGGCGCCGATGGCCAGCCGCGCCTCACTGCCAGTCGCGAGCAACTGATCAGCCTGATCAAAGAGAACGTCGAAAAGAACCCGAAAATTCTCGGCACCTACATCGGCTGGGAAAAAAATGCTCTTGACCACAATGACGCGGCCTACGTCGGCACCAGCGTGGCTGGCATCGACGCGGCTAACGGCCGTTTTCTGCCGTGGTGGTTCCGCAACGACGACGGTAGCCTCGGCCTCGACAAACTGGTCGATGTTGACGACCAGAAGACTTTGTCCACCGGCGTACGCGCCAGCGAGTACTACCTGTGCTCGAAAGAAAGCAAAAAATCCTGCGTGATTGATCCGGCGCCGTACAAGGTCGGCGACAAGATCGTCATGCTCGCCTCCTTTATTGAACCGATCATGCTCAACGGCGCCTTCCAGGGCATCGTCGGCGCCGATCTGTCGGTGAACTTCATTCAGGAAATGCTCCTCGCTGCCAACCAGAAGCTCTACAGCGGTGCCGGGCAAATGGCCCTGATCGGCGGCAACGGGCGAATCGTTGCCTACACCAAGGATGTGAGCAAATTCGGCGAAAAAGTCAGCGACATTCTCGACGCCGAACAGACGGCCAACATGGCCAATCTCAAGCGCGGTGAAGTGACTTACTCCGTCAACAAGGACAAGGGCCGCATCGAGTTGTACCTGCCGTTCGGCATCGGCCAGACCGACGCGCGCTGGACATTGATGCTGCAATTGCCTTTGAACGCGGTAATGGCGGATCTGCAAAAGCTGCAGGGCGATCTGGATACCCAGCGTAAATCCGACACCTTCGGCATGGCCATGGTCGGTCTGCTCATTGCCGGCCTCGGCTTGCTGGTGATCTGGCTGGTTGGCCACGGCATCGCCAGACCGCTGAAACAGATGGTCGCGATGCTCAATGACATTGCTCAGGGTGAAGGTGACCTGACCCGCCGCTTGAGCAGTGACCGCAGTGATGAACTCGGTTCGATCGCCAAGGGTTTCAACACCTTCCTCGCCAAATTGCAGGCGATGATCACCCAAGTGGTGACATCGGTGCAGAGCGTCAGCGATTCTTCGGAGCACACTGCCGACATTGCGATTCGCACCAACATCGGTATCCAGAAACAAATGGCCGAGATCGATCAGGTCGCCACGGCGGTGCAGGAAATGACCGCCACCGCGCAGGACGTGGCGCGCAACGCGACGCAGGCTGCGCAAGCGGCCAGTCATGCCGATCAGGCCGCCAGCCAGGGCATGCAGATCGTCCGCGACACGTCCGATTCGATTGGCGTACTGGCCGTGGAAATCGGCAAGGCGGTAGGCGTAGTGCAAACGCTGGCCAAGGACAGCGAAAACATCAACGCGATTCTCACAGCGATTCGCGGGATCGCCGAGCAGACCAATCTGCTGGCGCTGAACGCGGCGATTGAAGCGGCGCGTGCCGGTGAACAAGGTCGCGGCTTTGCCGTAGTGGCCGACGAGGTGCGCAATCTGGCGCAGAAAACCCAGAAAGCCACCGAAGAAATCCAGAGCATGATCCAGCACCTGCAACAGGGCACCCGCGATGTCGTGCGGGTCATGGAGGACAGCCAGAACCGCACCGACGAAAGCGTGCAACACGCGGCTAAAGCGGCGGAGGCGCTGGAGACGATCACGCAGGCGGTGTCGGTGATCAACGACATGAACACGCAGATTGCCAGTGCGGCGGAAGAACAGAGCGCGGTGGCCGATGACATCAATCGCAATGTGATCAACATTGGGCAAGTGGCCAATGAAGTCGCGGGCGGTGCGGATGAGTCGAGTTCGGCGAGTGCTGATTTAACCAAGCTGGCAGAGCAGCAGCGGCGGTTGATCAATCAGTTCAAGGTCTGAAAAGCGAAAAGCCCCCTCACCCTAACCCTCTCCCAGAGGGAGAGGGGACTGATTGGGGGATATTGACGAAGTACACCGACTTGAACGCTTTTCACCGAATCCATAATCGCCACGATTTTTCAGGTCGATGCATGACGGTAGACAACTCGGTCAGTCCCCTCTCCCTCTGGGAGAGGGTTAGGGTGAGGGGCTTTTGATCTACAGGCTTTAACCCGGGGTCAGGCACTCAGGCCCATTGAGTTTCGGATCATTGATCAGGTTCGCCAACACCCGCTCACGCAGCGCCGCAGGTTCACTGGCCAGCAACCCCTGCAACACATGCAGCGGCGTCTCGGGATCGAGCCACGCCGCCTGCCCCGCCTCATCGAGAATCAACGGCCGCCGCTGACTCGACGCCGGCTGAGTAATCACCGCCGTGCTCAGCCAGACCTGCTCCTGCACCGGATACGCCTCCCATATCGCAGCAAAAAACAGCGAAGCGCCCTCCCCCGGCGTCAGCCAGTACGGCCGCTTGCGCTGCGTTCCGCGCCATTCGTAGAAACCATTCGCCGGCAGCAGGCAGCGACGCTGGCGCAGTGCCTCACGAAACATCGGTTGCTCAGCCACGGTTTCCGCCCGGGCATGCGCCGGCGTCTTCGACAAATCGGTCAGCCACGGCGGCGTCAGCCCCCAACGGGCGCGCGCCAACGTGCGCTCACCGGTTTCACCGGCACGCAGCATCAACACCGAATCATTGGGGGAAATGTTCCACTGCGCCTGCTGATCGGCGGGAAAACCTGGCAGGGCCGCGAAATCGCGGTTCCAGCGAAACAGGGCATAACGTCCACACATGGGGCAACAAGACTCTAAATAAAACGATCGTCAGCCTAACAGACCAGCGTTCCGGGGAAGCTTTCCGGTTCATCGCCGGGCAGCGGCAGCGCGGCATTGTACGCAGTGATCAGCTCGCGGGCGTATTCGGCTTGATCGTTATCGACCGACAGCCCGAGCAAACCGAAGATCGGCAGCTCACCGGTGCCGCCGAGCAAATCACGGCCAATCAAGTGCGCCTCGATGCCTTCGCTGGCGAGCATGCCCTTGAGCATTTCGCCTTCCATCAGGTTTTCCGGCTCGTAGATTCGCTGCATGGGCGCGCCTCACTCGTTTTCGCTGAAGACTTCCAGAAACCAATCCTCGCCATGGACCTGCAAGACGAACGTGATTGGCCGGCAACACACCTGACAGTCTTCGATGTAGGTCTGATCGCCACCGGACAGATCTACCGTCGTTTCGACTTGCTCACCACAATACGGACATTCGTACAGTGCGCTCTCCAGCATCGCGGTCTCCCAAGTGACTTGTGCGTATAATCGCCGGTCTATTTGCAGGGCTATTTTTGTCTGGCTACCTTTTCAGACCGTGCCCCGCGGGTTTTCGATCAAAACCTTTACTTACCCTAGCCGTTTCCAACAAGAGAGCATGATGGGCGAATTCGATGCCATCCGACCTTACGACGACAGCGAAGTACCTGTGGTACTGGCAAGACTGCTCGGCGACAAGGCGTTTCTAGATATCCTCACCCACTTCCGCTTCCCGCGTTTTGCCGGTGCCTTCGGCTGGATGCTCAAACCACTTATAGCCCATCGGCTGCGTCGTGAGTTCGCCGACGTGACGTCGGTGGCGACGTTGCAGGACAAGGTCGAGTCCTACGTCGACCACACCATCGAGCGCGCCACCGACGGCGTGACCTACACCGGTGTCGAGCAATTCAAGTCCGGCAGCGCCTATCTGTTCATCGCCAACCACCGCGACATCGTGATGGACCCGGCCTTCGTCAACTACGCCGTGTACCACGCCGGCCTGCCGACGCCGCGCATTGCGATTGGTGACAATCTGCTGCAGAAGCCGTTTGTCAGCGATCTGATGCGTCTGAACAAGAGTTTTATCGTCCATCGCTCGATCACCGGCCGTCGCGAGAAAATGGCCGCGTATCAGCTGTTGTCGGCGTACATCAACCACTCGATCCGCAACGATTGCGCCTCGATCTGGATCGCTCAGGCCGAAGGTCGGGCGAAGGACGGCGACGACCGCACCGAGTCGGCGATCCTCAAGATGTTCCATATGAGCCGCAAGGACGAGCCATTCGGCGAGGTCATTCGCTCGCTGAATGTCACCCCGGTGTCGATCAGCTACGAATACGACCCGTGCGACCAGGCCAAGGCCCGCGAGTTGTACATCCGTGCCACCACCGGCACCTACGCGAAAGCGCCGGGCGAGGACGATGTGAGCATCGCCAAGGGCATCACTGGCTACAAGGGCCGAGTGCACGTGAACTTTGCCGCGCCGATCACTGAGTTGTTCGAAGACACCAAGCAATTGGCGGTCGAAATGGACAAGCAGATCCTCGGTGGCTACCGGTTATTCCCGGTGCATTACCTGGCGTATGCGCAGTGGGCTGATGCCGATCCGCAGTTGAATGTGCCGAAGGCTGCCGAGGTGTTCCCGGCGGATGAACTGGCCAAGGCGCAGGAAGAATGGCAGGAGCGGTTGGATGCGTGCCCTGAGGAGCATCGTCCGTATCTGGTGCTGCAATATGCGACGCCGGTGCGCAATCAGTACCGGGTCAAGGCTGGGTTGCCGCTGTAAAACAACGGCAAGATCAAAAGATCGCAGCCTGCGGCAGCTCCTACACGGGAATGATGTAGACCCTGTAGGAGCTGCCGCAGGCTGCGATCTTTTGCTTTCAGAAGCGGGTGCTGATCCAGGAGACGATCAGGGCCAGGCCCAGGCAGGCAAAACCAAAACGATAGAAAAACCGGTTCATGCGCAAGGTCGCCCAGTCCAGGATCGGCTCGGCATTCGGCTGCGCCTGACGCTGGGCGGCGATGCTGGCCATCGCGCGCTGTTCACGGCGGCGGGTGGCGTGCAGCAGCCAACTGCCCGGAAACGCCAACAACAACGCCAGCAAGTTGATCAACTTGGCGGGATGGGCGGTAAACAGTGTCATCAAGTGCAACGACATCACAGACCTCTATCTGAACCGGTATGGCAGACGCCAGATCGGCGACTGCGGCGCGGATTCTAACCAAACCTGCCGGCTCAACCCCAGTCTTTGCGACAAATAACCTGACAATCGACCGATGGCTGTCCTGTGTCACAGCATCGTCATGTGGATAGGCCACCCTGCGCGCCTCGAAACACACATGGAACGCGACATGCTTCACGCTGAAAACCAGGATCGTCTGTACCTCATCACGCCTTATGACGAACAACAGAGTCTCGTCGGCAGCCTTGCCTTCAATGTTCAGGATCGCCATTGGCTGGTGTATTGCGCGTTGGGCGGGCATCAGCATGCGGATTTGCCGGAGACGGATTTGCTGACGGGTGTTAGCGTTCTCGACTTTTACTCGCAGGCTGCTTAAAAGCAAAAGCACCCTCACCCTAGCCCTCTCCCAGAGGGAGAGGGGACTGACCGAGGTGTTTATTCGAGGTACATCGACCTGTAAGTCTGAGGTGAATGTAGATCTCAAGAACAACGCAAATCGACCTGAAACTCCGAGGTGAATTAGATCTCAAGAACGACACCGATCGGCTCCCTTCTCCCTCGCTCCCCTTGGGGGAGAGGACTGGGGTGAGGGGGATCGATGGTTCATCCAACACAAATTCCAACCCTGACACCCACAAAAAAGCCCGGAACCATCACTGGCCCCGGGCTTTTTCACATCCGCCGAAAACTTACTCGGCCAAAACCTGACCCACGGTCGGATCCTTGAACAAACGCGTCAGCGCATCGCTCAACACATCGCTGACCAGTTTGGTATTGGTTTCCTGGTTCGGCGCCATGCCGAAACGCTGGTCCAGCGACGCGCCGTAACGGCCGCTGTAACGGCGGTTAGCGTTTTGCACGTCGGAGCGGAAGGTCGCGCCGATGGTCGCTTCAGTCACGTACATGCCTTCTTTCGGCGACTGATACTTCAGCTCGGCCAGAGTCACGGTCAACTGCGGCGCGTTCGGCGCGTTGTTGGTCGGGGTGAAACCGAGCAGACGCACGGCGGCTTCAGCTTGAGCCTGCAGCTTCGGCAGGATCTGCTCGCGCTGCACGGTGATGGCGCTGGTTTCCGGGTACAGACCGCCACGCGTGCCCAAAGTTGGCGACGGACGACCGTCTACTACACGCACAACAACAGGCTGACCACGGCCGACCGCTGGCAGCTGAGTGGTCAGCTTCGGCTCCGGGTTCAGTTGTTGCGGGCTGTGGGCGCAGCCGGCCAGGGTCAAACCGGCCACAGTGATCAAACCGAACAACAGGCGTTGCAACATGCTCTTCTCTCCAGAATCAGGCACAAACAGGCCGGCAGTATAGCGGTGGGCCACTGCGGGTAACCAGCGCCCGACAGCGAATACTGAAATGTCTGACAAACCCCGTCGAAAGCGGTTCCTGTCACAGATTATTCACCCGCCATACACGCTCACGTCACGGCGCGTTGGCAACCTTGTAATCAGTCCCCCACAAGGTACTCAACCATGCGTTATCTGATCTCGTTGTTCGCACCACGTCCGCTGCACCGCAGCTTCGCCCTGCTCGATCGCAACGGCCATTGCCAGGCTTTCAAGCAGTGCAGCCTGCAGCCGATGGGCGACGGTTGGGTGGAAATCGAAGAAATCCGCCTCCACTGGTTGCACCAGCCACTGCCCGCCAGCGCCCGCGTCATAGCGTCGCAGCCCCGTGCACGGGTGCAAGCGATGTTGAGCATCTGACCGGATGCCTAATAAAAGTCATTAAACACGAGCAACTGCCCGCATTTCTTCGATACAATCTCCCCCCGATTATAAGGACGTCTCCTGATCGGGCCCCGCAACAGCGTCAATGCGCATGCATTTGACATCAAAATCGCCCACAGAGAGCCGCCCACACAGATCGAGTGAAGTTGGCGCGCTTGCCTGTTCTTCCGGCAAAAACCCCGCTTTTCGCGAATCTGCAGAGCTGTCATGACGCTCGGCCACCGCGTTGTTTTTGCCCTCGGGCAAGGTGCCAGGCCTGGACAGCCCTTTTTTGAGGTTCACGTCTTCAAAAGAGCGTGAAAAAAACGGGTTTTCACAACTTCACAAGAGTGTGGCGAGCAAATGAAAAGTTTTGCGTCTGAACATGCACCATTAGCGTCTGAAACAGCCCAACGACACAGGACCGGGTATACCTCGAATATCGGAGCCTGAAGCCTGTCCGCTACGGATTTGGTTGCACAAAAACGGATGTCTCGACCATAAGTCGAATTGCCAGCTGCGTGCTGAAATGAGTTCATGGAGCTCTTGAAGCCAAGCCGCATACATCCGTCGAAGTTGCGAAAAATTGCGAAGATTCGGACATGGCGAACCTGACCACGGATAGCTGGGGCATAACTGATCTGTCCCGGAACGCCTGGCAGCCATGCCGACAATTTGGTGCTGCAGATTTTGGAGACGCGTTAAATGGCGCATAACGAAGCAGTCGACGTAGTTCTGGTTGGGGCGGGCATCATGAGTGCCACCCTGGCCGTGCTGCTCAAAGAGCTCGACCCCGCGATCAAGCTGGAAGTCGTCGAGTTGATGGATTCCGGTGCTGCGGAGAGTTCCAACCCATGGAACAACGCCGGCACCGGTCACGCTGGCCTTTGCGAGCTGAACTACACGCCGCAGGCCGCCGATGGCACCGTCGACATCAAGAAAGCCGTGCACATCAACACCCAGTTCGAGGTCTCGAAGCAGTTCTGGTCGTACCTGACCAAGCAAGGCACCTTCGGCTCGTGCAAATCCTTTATCAGCCCGGTGCCACACCTGAGTTTCGTCCAGGGCGACAGCGGCGTGTCTTTCCTCAAATCGCGCTTCGACGTGTTGAGCAAGCACCACGCCTTCGCAGACATGGAGTACACCGAAGACAAGGCCAAGATGGCCGAGTGGATGCCACTGATGATGCCGGGCCGCGCGCAAGACGAAGTGCTCGCCGCGACCCGCGTGATGAACGGTACCGACGTCAACTTCGGCGCCCTGACCAATCAGTTGCTCAAGCACCTGACCAGCGCTCCGGACACGCAAGTCAAATACTGCAAACGCGTAACCGGCCTCAAACGTAACGGCAGCGGCTGGACCGTCAGCATCAAGGACGTCAACAGCGGCAGCAGCCGTGAAGTCGACGCCAAATTCGTCTTCCTCGGCGCAGGTGGCGCGGCGTTGCCGTTGCTGCAGGCTTCGGGCATCGAAGAAAGCAAAGGCTTCGGCGGCTTCCCGATCAGCGGCCAGTGGCTGCGTTGCGACAACCCGGAAGTGGTCAAGCATCACCAGGCCAAGGTTTACAGCCAGGCCGCTGTGGGTTCGCCACCGATGTCGGTGCCGCACCTCGACACCCGCGTGGTCGACGGCAAGAAATCCCTGCTGTTCGGGCCATACGCCGGTTTCACCACCAAATTCCTCAAGCACGGTTCCTTCATGGACCTGCCGCTGTCGGTTCGCGCCGGCAACATCGGGCCGATGTTGGCCGTGGCGAAAAACAACATGGATCTGACCAAGTACCTGGTCAGCGAAGTGATGCAATCGATGGAACAGCGTCTGGATTCCCTGCGCCGTTTCTACCCGGAGGCGAAAGCCGAAGACTGGCGCCTGGAAGTGGCCGGCCAACGGGTGCAGATCATCAAGAAAGACCCGAAAAAGGGCGGCATCCTGCAGTTCGGTACCGAACTGGTGTCGGCCAAGGACGGTTCCCTAGCCGCCCTGCTCGGTGCTTCGCCAGGCGCGTCGGTGACCGTTTCGATCATGCTGGAATTGATCGAGAAGTGCTTCCCGGCCAAGGCCAAGGGTGAGTGGGCCGGCAAACTGGCCGAGATCTTCCCGGCCCGTGAAAAGGTCCTGGAAACCGATGCTGCGCTGTATCGCAAGATCAACACGCAGAACAACATCGCGCTGGAGCTGGTTGAAGAAAGCAGCGAGACACCAAGCTACGCTTGATCACGCCGCATAAAAAACGCCCCGTACTCAGTGAGTGCGGGGCGTTTTTTTATGGCCTTGAAAAGCAAAAGATCGCAGCCTGCGGCAGCTCCTACAAAGGTTCTGTGTTCACTCTGTAGGAGCTGCCGCAGGCTGCGATCTTTTGATCTTAACCGCGGGACTTTTCGATCAGCTCAATGTATTCCGGGGCGTTGCGCTGATCGGCGATCAGCTCAACAAAGGTCTTGCCCTGTTCGTCCTTGCCATCGACGTCGTAACCGGCCTCGACGAAGAAGCCCAGAAAGCGTTCGAAGTCATCGATACGCAGGCCACGGTAAGCCTTGATCAGTTTGTGCAGCGACGGCGAAGTGGCGTCGACCGGCTCAAAATCGAGGAACAGCTTGATCTGCTCATCGCCGATCTCGTCACCAATCACTTGTTTCTTATCTTTACGCATTGCCGACTCCAGCTCGCAGACATTACACGGGGCGGGCAGTTTACCCCTGCCCGGCCGCCCGGCTCAACGCGATCGCACCGCCCCGGTGTGCAAATCGGCCCAGATATGCCCGTTGGCGTAACTGAGGAACTGTACATACACGGTGTCGTTGCGCAGCAGATCGATGATCACCCGGTATTGGGCCTGTGGATAAAACAGCGTCAGGGTTTTGCTCTTGTCGTCATAAACCGGCTTTTTCAGGCTTTTGCTTTCGCCGTCGAAATTGACCAGTACCTGTGTGATGGTCGCGCCCTTGTTCAGGGATTTGCCCTTGAGGCGGATCATCAAAGGGGATGTGACCGGAATCGGTTGTTGATTGGACTGGCGTTGCGCGCCCACGACCACGGAATAGTCGGTGACCTGCAACAGTTGCTGCTGCTCGGGCTCGGCATCGCGTACGGTCAGATCGTCCGGCGGCAGGAATTGGCTGTGCATCGGCGCGGCAGACAGCGGCAGGCTGAGGGCCAGCAACAGGGCGGCAAAGCTGCGGATCAAGAGGCGCATGACAGGCTCCGGTGGGCGGGGCCGAGCACTCTAGCATGGGATTAAAAGCAAAAGATCGCAGCGTTCCGCAGCTCCTACATCGAACCTGTAGGAGCTGCCGAAGGCTGCGATCTTTTGATCTTGCTTACATGCCTTTAACGGCAAAGATCCCGTTGGCGTTGCGCCAGTAGCCTTTGTAGTCCATGCCATAACCGAAGATGTAGCGGTCAATGCACGGCAGGCCGACGAAATCGGCTTTCAGGTCAGGACGCGCCTTGCGGTCGTGGTCCTTGTCGATCAGCACGGCGGTGTGCACTTTGCGCGCGCCGGCGTGTTTGCAGAAGTCGATGATCGCGCCGAGGGTGTGACCTTCATCAAGGATGTCGTCGATGATCAGCACGTCGCGGTCGATGAACGAGACTTCCGGTTTGGCTTTCCAGAACAGGTCGCCGCCGCTGGTTTCGTTGCGATAACGGGTCGCGTGCAGGTAGGACGCTTCCAGCGGGAATTGCAGATGCGTCAGCAGCTTGCCGGAGAAAATCAGGCCGCCGTTCATCACACAGAACACCACCGGGTTGCTGTCAGCCAGTTGTTCGTTGATGTGTGCACCGACACGGGCGATGGCCGCTTCGACTTCAGCTTCGGTGTACAGGCAGTCAGCCTCTCGCATGATTTGACGGATATGCTCGAGATCAGCGGACATGGCGCTCTCCAGGGGTGGCGGAATTGGAAAAGCGGGCAAAGGTACGCATCCATTGAGGCCGAATCAAGCCTTTATGGACTAACGTACAGAATGTCCTATAGGACATCACCCTCGGATAGATTAATCTAGGCCGGTTTTTTTGCCCGCCGCCGGAGTTTTTCCATGCCCATCCTCGAGATCCGCCATCCGCTGATCCGTCATAAACTCGGCCTGATGCGCCGCGCCGATATCAGCACCAAGAACTTCCGTGAGCTTGCTCAGGAAGTCGGCGCCCTGTTGACCTATGAAGCTACAAAAGATCTGCCGCTGGAGTCCTACGATATTGCAGGCTGGTGCGGCACCGTGTCGGTCGAGAAAATCGCCGGCAAGAAGATCACCGTCGTGCCAATCCTGCGTGCTGGTATCGGCATGCTTGAAGGCGTGCTGAGTCTGATCCCGGGTGCCAAGGTTTCCGCTGTGGGCGTTGCCCGCAACGAAGAAACCCTGCAAGCGCACACTTATCTGGAAAAACTGGTTCCAGAAATCGACGAACGGTTGGCGATGATCATCGACCCGATGCTCGCCACTGGCAGCTCGATGGTTGCGACCATCGACCTGCTGAAGAAAGCCGGTTGCAAGGACATCCGCGCGATGGTGCTGGTTGCCGCGCCGGAAGGCATTGCAGCAGTGGAAAAAGCTCACCCGGACGTGACCATCTACACCGCGTCCATTGATGAGCGCTTGAACGAGCACGGTTACATCATTCCTGGACTTGGCGACGCCGGTGACAAGATCTTCGGCACCAAGCAGAAGGACGCGTAACCATGCAGCAAGAGTTCAACGATCCGCTCTGGCGTACGGTGCTGTCCGGCGCCCAGATGCTGTTCGTGGCTTTCGGCGCTTTGGTGCTGATGCCGCTGATCACGGGCCTGGACCCGAACGTGGCACTGTTTACCGCGGGTTTAGGGACGATTCTGTTCCAGATCGTCACCGGGCGTCAGGTGCCGGTGTTTCTGGCGTCGAGCTTCGCCTTCATCACCCCGATCATTCTCGCCAAGGGCCAGTTCGGCCTCGCCGCGACCATGGGCGGCGTGATGGCGGCCGGTTTCGTCTACACCTTCCTCGGCCTGGCCGTGAAGATCAAAGGCACCGGTTTCATCGACCGTCTGCTGCCGCCGGTGGTGATTGGTCCGGTGATCATTTCCATCGGCCTGGCCATGGCGCCGATTGCCGCAAACATGGCGATGGGCAAGGCTGGCGACGGTTCTGAACTGATCCATTACCAGACCGCAATGCTGATCTCGATGCCGGCGCTGCTGACCACGTTGATCGTGGCGGTGTTCGGTAAAGGCATCTTCCGCCTGGTGCCGATCATTTCCGGCGTGCTGGTCGGTTTTGCCATGGCGTTTTATTTCGGCGTGGTCGACACGGCGAAGATTGCCGCAGCGCCATGGTTTGCGATTCCGCACTTCACTGCGCCGGAGTTCAACTGGCAGGCGATTCTGTTCATCGTTCCGGTTGCCTTGGCGCCGGCCATTGAGCACATCGGTGGCGTGATTGCTGTGGGTAGTGTGACCGGTCGTGACTATCTGAAGAAGCCGGGCCTGCATCGCACCCTGCTCGGTGACGGCATTGCTACCACCGCAGCCGGTCTGTTCGGCGGTCCCCCAAACACCACCTACGCCGAAGTGACGGGCGCGGTGATGCTGACCAAGAACTACAACCCGAAAATCATGACCTGGGCGGCGATCTTTGCCATCAGCCTGGCGTTCATCGGCAAGTTCGGCGCCCTGCTGCAAAGCATCCCGGTGCCGGTGATGGGCGGGATTCTGTGCCTGTTGTTCGGTTCGATTGCGGCGGTGGGCATGAACACCCTGATCCGTCACAAGATCGATCTGGGCGAAGCGCGCAATCTGGTGATTGTTTCGGTGACGCTGGTGTTCGGGATTGGCGGTGTGCTGGTCGGCACCGGTACCGGTCCGGACGATTTCGGCCTTAAAGGCATCGCGCTGTGCGCGGTGGTGGCGATTGCGCTGAACCTGATTCTGCCGGGCAATGATGGCTGGAAGAACAAGAAGGCGGATGAGCCGCTGATCTAAATCCTTAGATCTGATCGTTCCCACGCTCTGCGTGGGAATGCAGCCCGTGACGCGCCGCGTCACTGGACGCAGAGCGTCCCTAGAGGCATTCCCACGCAGAGCGTGGGAACGATCATCACAACGCCAGCGGTGCTCGTTCGCAGAGAGTCGCCAAAGCCTTCGCCCATTGCCGGTCATCGTTCAGGCACGGCACCAGCACCAATTCCTCGCCCCCCGCTTCGCGGAATTGCTCCTTACCACGATCACCAATCTCTTCCAGCGTTTCGATGCAATCGGCAACAAACGCCGGGCACATCACCAGCAACTTCTTCACGCCGCTTTTACCCAGCTCATCCAGCCGCGCTTCGGTGTACGGCTCGATCCACTTGGCCCGGCCCAGACGCGACTGAAACGACACCGACCATTTGCCATCCGGCAAGCCCATGCGCTCGGCAAACAACGCCGCTGTCCGCAGGCATTGCGCGCGATAACAGGTCGCCAAAACAGCAGGCGAGGCATTCTTGCAGCAGTCGTCACTCTTGAAGCAATGATTGCCGGTCGGATCGAGTTTGGTCAGGTGCCGCTCGGGCAAACCGTGGAAGCTTAGCAACAGGTGATCGAAATCCTGCTGCAGATGCGGTCGGGCACTTTCGACCAACGCATCGAGGTATTCCGGTTGATCGTAGAACGGTTGCAGCACCGACAATTGCACGTCGAGTTTCTTCTGCCGGATCACCCGTTTCGCTTCTTCGATCACCGTGGTCGTGGTGCTGTCGGCGAACTGTGGATACAGCGGCGCCAGCGTGATGCGCTTGTGCCCCGCCGCCACCAGCTTCAGCAAGCAGGTTTCAATCGACGGTTCGCCGTATCGCATCGCCAGCTCTACCGGGCCGTGAGTCCACTGCGAGGTCATCTGCTGCTGCAGACGACGGCTGAGCACCACCAGCGGCGAACCCTCGTCCCACCAGATCGAGGCATAGGCATGGGCCGATTGCTCGGGGCGTTTGATCAGGATCAGCGACACCAGCAGACGCCGCACCGGCCACGGCAGGTCGATCACGTACGGGTCCATCAGGAATTGATTGAGGTAGCTGCGTACATCGGCCACTGAGGTTGAGGCCGGGGAACCCAGGTTGACCAGAAGCAAGGCGTGATCGGTCATGCAACGTCCTATTTCAGAGGCGGCTGGAGAGATCATCCAGGGCCGCGCGTAATTCCGTGAACTGGAAAATAAAACCCGCTTCCAGCAAGCGTGCCGGCATAGCCTTCTGGCCGCCGAGCAACAACAAAGACATCTCGCCGAGGCCGACCTTCAGCGCCAGGGTCGGCATCGGCATGAACGCCGGGCGGTGTAAAACGCTGCCCAGCGTCTTGGCAAATTCGCGATTGCGCACAGGTTGCGGCGCGCACGCATTATAAGGACCACTGGCCTGATCGCGGTGCAGAAGAAAATCAATCAGGGCGATTTGATCGTTGATATGAATCCACGGCATCCACTGCCGACCATTGCCCAAAGGCCCGCCCAGCCCAAGCTTGAACGGCAACAGCAAGCGCGACAAAAAGCCGCCCTCGGCCGACAGCACCAGGCCCGTTCGCACCATTACCACGCGGATGCCTTGTGCCTCGGCACGCTGTGCGGTTTCCTCCCAGGCAATACACAACTGACTGGCGAAATCGTCGATCACCGGCGGCGAATCTTCGGTCAGTTCGCGCTCACCGCCATCGCCGTACCAGCCGATCGCCGAACCGGAAATCAGCAATGCCGGTCTCTGCGTGCGGGTTTCAAGCCACGCCAACAGGGTTTCCGTCAGCGTGATGCGGCTGCTCCACAGCAACGCTTTGCGTCGGTGCGTCCATGGCCGATCGGCAATTGGTGCGCCAGCCAGATTGATGATCGCGTCCACAGGCTCCTCGCCGAGGTCTTCCAGACGCGCAATGCCACGCACCTGCGCGCCGCAGATCTTCGCGACCTTCTCCGGTTTGCGACTCCACACCGTGAGGCGATGGCCCTGCCCTGACCAGTGTTGGCAGAGCTGACGTCCGATCAAACCAGTACCGCCGGTCAGCAATATGTGCATGACATCTTCCTCGCGTGGCGTTTAACCCGGATCACTAGTCTATTTTTATAAGCAGGGATCTTTTCTATCGGGCAGGCTCTATTGTTTAACCATAGGCCAAGCTGTCAGAACGAGAACGCTAGAAGTTATACCAAAAAACAAAATTGTACAGGTTTCATCCACGGCGTAGTCTGTACAGAAAGGTAAACGAGGCCCCTATGACTGTACCTATCGCAATCATCGGCACCGGCATCGCCGGGCTCTCCGCCGCCCAGGCTCTGACAGAGAGCGGGCACACCGTCCAGTTATTCGACAAAAGTCGCGGCAGCGGCGGGCGCATGTCGAGCAAGCGCAGCGACGCCGGTTCGCTGGACATGGGCGCGCAATATTTCACCGCGCGTGATCGGCGCTTCGTCACCGAAGTGCAGCGCTGGCAAAGCCAGGGCTGGGTCGCCGAGTGGACGCCGCAGCTCTACACCTATCAGGGCGGGCAACTGAACCTGTCGCCGGACGAGCAGACCCGTTGGGTCGGCGCGCCGCGCATGAGCGCCATCACCCGTGGCTTGCTCGATGGCCTGGAAGTGCATTTCGCCTGCCGGATCACCGAGGTCTATCGCGGTGAAGAACATTGGCACTTGCAGGATGCCGAAGGCTTCACCCACGGGCCGTTCAGCCACGTCGTGATCGCCACCCCGGCACCACAAGCGACTGCCCTGCTGGCCGCTGCACCGAAACTTGCCGGGGCCGCCGCCGGGGTGAAAATGGACCCGACCTGGGCCGTCGCCCTCGCTTTCGAAACACCACTGGATACGCCGATCGAAGGCTGCTTTGTGCAGGACAGCCCACTCGACTGGCTGGCGCGCAACCGCAGTAAACCAGGGCGCGACAACACCCTCGACACCTGGGTGCTGCATGCCACCAGCGCGTGGAGCCGGCAACATATCGACCTGTCCAAGGAAGCGGTGATCGAGCAACTGCACGGCGCCTTTGCCGAGTTGCTGCACAGCGCGATGCCCGCTCCGAGTTTCAGCCTCGCCCATCGCTGGCTCTATGCCCGCCCCGCCACCGGTCATGAATGGGGCACGCTGGCCGATGCCGATCTGGGCCTGTACGCCTGCGGCGACTGGTGCCTGTCCGGGCGTGTCGAAGGCGCTTGGCTGAGCGGTCAGGAAGCCGCAAAGCGCTTGCACGAACACCTGCAATGAACCGCATCAATCCGCGTAAATTGCTGCTGTCGAAATGGACAGCAGCTCACCCGCAGAACCGTGAAAAACACTTTCTGGTGACCGAACTGTTCCGTGATGAGGAAGGCACGGTGCTGGAAGTCGAGTTGCAGGCGGTGTTGACCAAACGTGCCGAACGATTCGATTGGCAGACGCTACAAAACAACGCTGAATGGCTGCAGGGCTGGAAATAGCCACCGACCATTGTGGGAGCGAGCTTGCTCGCGAATGCGGATTAACATTCAACAGATGCATTGACTGACAGACCGTATTCGCGAGCAAGCTCGCTCCCACAATGAACTGCGTTAAACCAAAAAAGTTATACAAATAATTTGACTTGTACACCCATGAATCTATGCTGAGCAAAGTTGTACAGAGATCAACCTCTGTACAGGTATAGATTCGAGGTGCCCATGTCTGATCCTTGCGTAGCCAAGCCAAAAATCGCCATCAGCGCCTGTCTGCTGGGTGCCGAGGTGCGCTACAACGGTGGGCACAAGGAATCACGACTGTGCAGCCGCACCCTCACCGAGCATTTCGATTTCGTCCCGGTGTGTCCGGAGGTCGCAATCGGCCTGGGCATTCCTCGCGAACCGATCCGCCTCGTCGGCGAGGCCGAACATCCACAAGCGGTCGGCACGGTGAACCGGGCGATCAACGTCACCCAGCCACTGGCTGAGTACGGCGAGAAAATGGCCGCCGAACTCGATGACCTCTGCGGCTACATCTTCATGCAGCAGTCGCCGTCCTGCGGTCTGGAACGGGTCAAGGTCTACCACGCCAACGGTGCCCCGGTGAACGGCGGCGGGCGCGGGATCTACGCCCAGGCGTTCTGCGCCCGTCATCCGGATCTGCCGGTGGAAGAAGCCGGGCGCCTCAACGATCCGGTGCTGCGCGAGAATTTCATCACCCGTGTGTTCGCCTACAGCGAATGGCAACAAGTCCTCGCCAATGGCCTGAGCCGGCGCGCTCTCACCGAATTCCATTCGCGCTACAAATATTTGCTGATGGCGCACAACCCGCTGCAATACAAGGCGCTGGGCAAACTGTTGGGCAACATGGCCCACAGCGATCCCACCGAACTCGGCCCGCGCTACTTCAGCGAACTGATGGCGGCGCTGAAAAAATGCGCCACCCGCGGCACGCACTGCAACGTGCTGCTGCACATCAGCGGTTATCTGAAACAGGTAATCAGCGCCGAAGACAAACAGGAAATGCAACACGTCATCGGCCAGTACCGCCAAGGCATCGTGCCGCTGGTGGTGCCGTTGACGCTGCTCAAGCATCACTTTCGCCTCCATCCGGATTCGTACATCGCGCAACAGGTTTACCTGCAACCGCACCCGGAAAACCTCAGCCTGCGAAACGCAATCTAATGAACGACAAACTCGATACCAGCGCCCAGGAAGACCTTGGCGCGGATTTTAAGAAAGCCCTCGACGAGGGCTGGCTGCCGATCCGCGAAGTCGCCCGGCAGACCGGCGTCAACGCGATCACCCTGCGCGCGTGGGAACGCCGCTACGGGCTGGTCGTCCCGCAACGCACGCCCAAGGGGCACCGGCTGTATTCGGCCGAACATGTGCAGCAAATTCTGACCATCCTTACCTGGCTCAACCGTGGTGTTGCCGTCAGTCAGGTCAAACCGCTGCTCGACGCACCGCAGGCGTTCAGCGAGTCGGTTGAAAATGACTGGCAGCGCTTGCGCCAAACCCTGCTTGCAGCCGTCACGCAGCTCAATGAACGCAGTCTCGACGACAGCGTCAATCAGGCCATGGCGCTCTACCCGCCACGCACCTTGTGCGAGCAATTGTTGATGCCGCTGCTGGCGGAACTGGAGCAGCGTTGGCAGGGCCAGTTCGGCGCGCAGATGGAACGGGTGTTCTTTTATTCGTGGTTACGCAGCAAATTCGGCACACGCATCTACCATAACAATCGTCAGTTACATGGCGCACCGCTGTTATTGATCAATCATTCCGACCTGCCACTGGAACCTCACCTGTGGCTGTGCGCGTGGCTGATCAGTAGCGCTGATTGTCCGGTGCAAGTATTTGACTGGCCGCTGCCGGCGGCCGAATTGGCGCTGGCGGTCGAACATCTGCAAGCCCGTGGCGTACTGCTGTATTCCAGCAAAGCCATGAACCTTGCGCAGTTGCCCAAGCTACTCAATGGAGTCAGTTGTACAAAAATGCTGGTCGGACCAACGGTATGCATCCACCACGCCGAGTTGTCCGTAAGAACTTCCGAGATGGCCGATGTGTTCCTGGCTGAAGACGCGCTGCTCGCGCACCAGGTACTCGTTCAGCGCGGGCTGATTTAATGGACGCAGTGAGTTCCGACATGCAATTGATCTGGCTGCGCAGCGACTTGCGCCAACATGACAACACTGCCCTCGCGGCCGCCGCCGCGCGCGGCCCGACGGTCGCCGTATTTCTGTTGAGCCCGCAGCAATGGCTTGAGCATGACGATGCAGCGTGTAAGGTCGACTTTTGGTTGCGTAACCTGCGGGAGTTGAGCTCAGCCCTCGGAAAACTCCACATCCCGTTGCTGATTCGCACTGCAACCCATTGGGATCAGGCCCCGGCAGAACTGCTCAAGCTCTGCCAGCAGCTGAAGATAGCGGCGGTTCACGTCAATGAGGAATATGGCGTCCATGAAAGCCGTCGCGATGCAGCGGTGGCCGAAACACTGAAGGCCGAGGGCATCACCTTTCACAGCTATCTCGACCAGTTGCTGTTCAAACCCGGCAGTGTTCTGACCAAGACCGAGAGTTACTTCAAGGTGTTCAGCCAGTTCCGCAAAGTCTGTTACGAACGCCTGCATCGCTCGATGCCGGCGTTGGTCAAGGCCCCCGGAAAACAGGCAAAACTTGCCATCGACAGCGACCCGATTCCCGACTCCGTCAAAGGCTTCGCCACACCGAGCCAATCCTTGCGCGATCTGTGGCCGGCCGGTGAACAGGAAGCCCGGCGCCGCCTCGACACCTTCACCGACGTGCAGATCGACTACTACCAAAGCGAACGTGATTTTCCGGCCAAACCTGGCACCAGTCAGCTCTCGGCGTATCTGGCAGCGGGCGTAATTTCGCCGCGCCAGTGTCTGCATGCCGCCCTGCAAAGTAATCAGGGCGAATTCGAAAGCGGCAAGGTCGGTGCCGTCACCTGGATCAATGAACTGCTGTGGCGCGAGTTCTACAAGCACATTCTGGTCGGCTACCCACGGGTCTCAACGCATCGCGCTTTCCGCCCGGAAACCGAAGCGTTAGCCTGGCGTGATGCGCCGGAGGATCTCGCCGCGTGGCAAGAGGCACGCACCGGTCTGCCGATCATCGACGCAGCGATGCGCCAATTGCTCGAAACCGGCTGGATGCACAATCGCCTGCGCATGGTCGTGGCGATGTTCCTGACCAAAAACCTGTTGATCGACTGGCGCGAAGGCGAACGCTTTTTCATGCGCCACCTGATTGATGGCGATCTGGCGGCGAACAACGGTGGCTGGCAATGGAGTTCGTCGACGGGCACCGATTCGGCGCCGTATTTCCGCATCTTCAACCCGCTGAGCCAGTCGGAAAAATTCGACAGCGAAGGCCTGTTCATCAAGCACTGGCTGCCGGAACTGGCCAACCTCAATAAAAAGGAAGTGCACAACCCGGCCAACCTCGGCGGCTTGTTCGGCGCTGCGGACTATCCGTCGCCGATCGTCAACCTCAGCACCTCGCGTCAGCGCGCGTTGGCGGCCTTCAAGAATCTGCCTTCGCGTACGTCTTCAGGAGGTGATGATGAGTGAATTCCTGCGCCGCTTCGCCCGGCAATTTTCAGCGTTGAACAAAGACAACCTGCAAAGCCTGGGCGAGCTGTACAGCGATGACATTCATTTCACCGATCCGCTGCACGAAGTGCAGGGGCTGGCACAACTACGCGACTATTTCGGCGAGCTATACGCCAACGTCAGCGAACTGCGTTTCGACTTTCATGGTTTCGACCAGATCGGCGACTGCGAAGGTTACTTGCGATGGGTCATGAGTTATCGCCATCCGCGCCTGGCGGGTGGTCGTTTGATACGCGTCAGCGGCTGCTCGCACCTGCTCTGGCGTGACAAGGTTTATCGCCACCGGGATTACTTCGATGCCGGGGCGCTGCTGTATGAACACTTGCCAGTATTGGGCCGGGTCATTGCCTGGCTGAAAAGGAGAATGGGATGAGTCGTACACCTCCACGGCGTTATTGGTTGACCGGGGCCAGCAGTGGCATCGGCGCGGCCCTGGCTGAGGAAATTCTGAAAACCGGTGCGCATCTGGCGGTCAGTTCCCGTCAGATCGCACCGCTCAAGGTCTTGTCGCAACGCTATCCAGGGCAGGTTTTAGTAGTGCCGGGGGATCTGACGAACAGTCAGACAGTGCGCGAAATCGGTGAGCAGATCGCCGAGGACTGGGGTTCGCTGGACTCGGTAATTCTCAACGCGGGCACCTGCGAATACGTCGATGCCAAGCAGTTCGATTCCTCGATCATCGAGCACGTGGTGCGCACCAACCTGCTCGCCAGCAGTTATTGCATCGAGGCCGCGCTGCCGCTGCTGCGTAAAGGCACCGCGCCGCACCTGATCGGCGTGGCCAGTTCGGTCACCTACCTGCCGCTGCCCCGCGCCGAAGCCTATGGCGCGTCGAAGGCCGGTTTGCGCTACCTGTTCGAGTCATTGCGCATCGATCTGGCCGACGAAGGCATTGAAGTCACCGTGGTCAGCCCGGGTTTTGTCGAAACACCGCTGACCGCCAAGAATGATTTCCCCATGCCTTTGAGCTGGCCTGTGGATAAAGCCGCGCGGCACATCTTCGCCAAGCTCAAGGACCGGCCATTGGAAATCGCCTTTCCGGCGCTGTTCATGGCCGCGCTGTGGCCGCTATCGAAACTTCCGTCCAGGGTACAACTGGCAATCGGCAAGCGCATGGTGCGCAAGTCCCCACCGCTGACGGATCCGACATGAAAATCGCCATCGTCGGCAGCGGCATCGCCGGGCTGACCTGCGCCTACCTGCTCAATCGCCGCCATGACGTTACGGTGTTCGAGGCCAGCGACTGGATCGGTGGCCACACGCACACGGTCGACGTCACGGTCGCAGGACGTCAGTACGCTGTGGACACCGGTTTCATCGTCTTCAACGACTGGACCTACCCGAATTTCATCCGCCTGCTCGGCCAGCTCGGCGTCGCGTTCAAGCCGACGGAAATGAGTTTCTCAGTCACCGACCCGGACACCGGCCTGGAATACAACGGCAATAACCTCAACAGCCTGTTCGCCCAGCGTAGCAACCTGTTTTCGCCCGGGTTCTGGGGCATGTTGCGCGACATTCTGCGCTTCAACAAAGAAGCCCAGCGCGACCTCGTCGAACTGCGCATCGCCGCCGACACCACCCTCGACGAATACCTCAAGGCCGGCGGTTACGGCGAGCGTTTCATCCTGCATTACATCGTGCCGATGGGCTCGGCGATCTGGTCGATGCCAATGGCGGAGATGCTCAATTTCCCGCTGCAGTTTTTTGTGCGGTTCTTCAAGAACCATGGCTTGTTGTCGGTCAGTGAGCGGCCGCAATGGCAAGTTATCGAAGGCGGCTCGAGCGCCTATATCGCGCCGCTGACGGCAGCGTTCAAGGAGCGGATTCGTCTCAATTGCCCGGTAACCCGGGTTGATCGCGACGTGCATGGCGTAGTTATCCACAGCCCGGCAGGCATTGAGCATTTCGACCAGGTGGTATTCGCCTGCCACAGCGATCAAGCGTTGAAACTGCTGGCGGTCCCGAGCGAAGCCGAACGCGCGATCCTCGGCGCCCTGCCCTACGCCGACAACGAAGTGGTGCTGCACACCGACAGCCGTTTGCTGCCGACGCGAAAACTGGCGTGGGCGAGCTGGAACTATCGGCTCAGCGGCGCCGGCCACACCCACGCCGCCGTCACCTACGACATGAACATTCTGCAGGGCATACAGAGCGACACCACGTTCTGTGTCAGCCTCAACCAGAGCGCCGGCATCGGCCCGGACAAAGTGCTTGCCCGTTACACCTATGCCCATCCGCAATTCAGCCTCGCGGCAGTGGCGGCGCAAAACCGCTGGGGCGAACTGGATGGCGCGCAGCACACGCATTATTGCGGCGCCTATTGGGCCAACGGTTTCCATGAGGACGGTGTCGTCAGCGCCTTGCGCGTGGCCGCCGCGTTCGGGGAAACCTTATGAACAGCGCCCTGTACAGCGGCTGGATCGGCCATCGGCGCTTCTCGCCGCGCCGTCATGAATTCCGTTATCGGATCGGTTTGCTCTACCTCGACCTCAGCGAGCAGGACGCCGTGCTCGCAATGTCGCCGCTGGCCGGGCGCAGTCGCTTTGCGCCGTTTTCCTTTCGCGAGACGGACTACCTCAAGAGCTTTACCGGCCGAGGCATGCGCCTGATCGATGCAGTGCGTCAGCAGGTCGGCATCGCCATCGGCCACGAACCGCAAGGCTCGATCTGCCTGCTGACCCAGGCGCGCAGTTGGGGGTTGTCGTTCAACCCGGTGAGTTTCTTTTATTGCCATGAAGCCGACGGACAACTGGCGGCGATTGTCTGCGAAGTCACCAACACGCCGTGGCGCGAGCGCTATCACTACGTGCTGCCGGCGCGTACGCCCGTCGACCTGCAGGATTTCCATCAGCACTTCGCCGTGGCCAAGGCCTTTCACGTTTCTCCGTTTTTGCCGCGCGATCTCGAATACCGTATGAGTTTCAGTCCCGCCGCGCAAACCCTAGGCGTGCACATGGCCGACTGGCAAGGCGAGCACAAATTGTTCGACGCTACCCTCAATCTGCAACGCGAAAGTCTTGATCGTCGCAGCCTGCACCGTTACCTGCGGCGTTTTCCGTGGATGACCGCGAAAACTGCCTTGGCGATTTATTGGCAGGCGCTGCGACTGCTGCTCAAACGCGCACCGCTCTTTGCTCATCAGGCTGCCGACGGCAGTTTTCAAACCGCCACTGTGCCTCCCAAGGAGCACCGCCATGAAATCCTCTAGTCTGTCGGTCAGTCGGTTCAGCACCAACGGTTTGACCGGTTCGCTGCTGCGTCGTGGCGTGTTGCGCCAATTGGCGCAGCTCAAACACGGGCAACTGTTGGTGATCGAGGATGGCGAACGGCTGATGTTCGGCACGCCGGGCAGTGCCTTGCTCGGGGAAATCAATGTGCTCGACTCGGCCGTCTGGGGCATGGTCGCCGGCAACGGTTCGATTGGTGCCGGCGAGGCCTTTATTCACGGTTATTGGAGTTCGCCTGATCTGACCGCTGTGGTGCGCGTGTTCGTCAGCAATCTGGACGTGCTCGATGCCATGGAGGGCGGCCTGGCACGCCTCGGCCGGCCGTTGGTGCAAGGTCTGCACTGGCTCAACCGCAATACGCGCAAGGGTTCGCAGAAAAACATCGCCGCGCACTATGACCTCGGCAACGATCTGTTCGAGCAGTTTCTCGATCCGACCATGATGTATTCGGCGGCGCAGTTCCTTACGCCAGAAGACAGCCTCGAACAGGCGCAGCTGAACAAGCTGGAGCGGATCTGCCAGAAACTCGCGCTGCAACCCGGCGACCATTTGCTGGAGATTGGCACCGGTTGGGGCAGCATGGCGCTCTACGCCGCACAAAATTACGGTTGCCGCGTAACCACCACGACCCTATCGAAAGAGCAGTACGCGTTTACCGCGCAACGCATCGAACAACTGGGTTTGCAGGATAAGGTCACGCTGCTGCTCAAGGACTACCGCGACCTGACCGGCGAATACGACAAACTGGTGTCGATCGAAATGATCGAAGCCGTCGGTCACCGCTTCCTGCCAACCTACTTCAAACAATGTGCGCACCTGCTCAAGAGTAACGGCCTGATGCTGATCCAGGCGATCACCATTCGCGAACAACGCTACGAACAAGCCAAGCGCGGCGTCGATTTTATCCAGCGTTACATATTCCCCGGCGGTGCCCTGCCCTGCGTGCAGAAAATGCTCGAAGTGGTCAGCCGCGACACCGACATGAACCTGCTGCACATGGAAGATTTCGGCCTGCATTACGCCAAGACCCTGCGCCTGTGGCATGAGAACTTTCGCCGCGCCCATGGCCGTTTGAGCGAGCTGGGTTACGACGATTACTTCCTGCGTCTGTGGGAGTTTTACCTGTGTTACTGCGAGGGCGGTTTCCTCGAACGCACCATCGGCACTGCGCAATTGTTGCTGGCCAAACCGGCCGCGATGACGGCGCCGCTGCTCGGACGCTTCGATGCTTGAGCGTGTCGCCAATGCCGTGTTGTTCCAGCTCGGCTGGCTGACCTGCGTGCTCGGCGGCAACAGTTTGTGGTTGTTGATCGCGTTGGCGGTGCTGGTGATTCATCTGCGCTGGATCAGCAGTTGGGCGGCTGAAGGCCGTTTGATTTTGAGCGTGGTAATTGTCGGCACCGCTGTGGACAGTTTGTTGCGCGGTGTCGGCGTGTTCGAGTTTCAGGATCAGTCGCCGCTGATTCCGCTGTGGCTGATGCTGCTCTGGGCACTGCTGGCGACCACGTTGCGTCATTGCCTGGCCTGGAGCGCCCGGCCATGGTGGCTGGCGAGTGTGCTGGGGGCGGTCGGCGGCGCGTTGTCGTATTACGCTGGCGGGCGACTGGCCGGGGTGCAATTTCCCTATGGCGAGTTACCGACGCTGATCGGCATCGGCCTGCTCTGGGCGCTGCTGTTTCCGCTACTGCATGCGATGGCGCGGCGGCTGGCGCACTGAGCGTCTGTCAGACCTTTCACACGCACAGCAGCGACTGCCTTACACTGCCGCCATGAAAACCATTCCCCACCAGCAAATCACCGAGCCTGCCGTCACCTGCTCGACCTGCGCAGCCTGCTGCTGTCAGCTCGAAGTGATGCTGATCACCGACACTGGCGTGCCTGATCGCTTTATCGATACTGATGAATGGGGCGGTGAAGTGATGTTACGTCTGGACGACGGTTGGTGTGCGGCGCTGGATCGCGACACGATGATGTGCACGATTTACGAAAAGCGTCCGCTGATTTGCCGCGAGTTCGAGATGGGTGCACCGGAGTGCATTGAAGAACGCAAAGGCATCACCACGGCTTACCGCTGATCTCAAAAACAAAAGATCGCAGCCTTCGGCAGCTCCTACATGGGAATGTGTTTCACCTGTAGGAGCTGCCGAAGGCTGCGATCTTTTGATCGTGCTTACAGCGGCATCGTGTAATGCAGCGAGTAACTTTCTACACCGTCGTTGTCACTGGCAAGACCTGCGTTGGAATAGTGCGTCGCACGAATCCCGACTTCATGCCCGCCATTGAAACGCAGACCAAAACCGAAGCGGTCTTCAAACTGGAAAGAGCCGCCGAGATTGTTGGATTCGTACTTGGTGTTAGAGAAGGCCGCCACACCGATCCCCGCTTCGATATACGGTTTGACCGACTGACCGGCAAACTCATAAACAAACACCGGCGAGAACGACAAGCTGTTATTGCTCGACGTCTTGTCACCTTCCCAATAGGTGTAAGCACCGCTCCAGTAACCGGTCAGGCGACCGACGTCGCTCTGCAGCCAGCTCTTGTCCCAGTCGAAATTCATGCCCAGGCGGTACGTCATGGTCGAGTCGCTGGTGGCCCCCACCGCAAACTCAACACCTGCCGCTTGCGCAGTAAAACTTTGCCCCATCAGTGCGGCCGCAATCGCGGCCAAGCAGAATAGTCGCTTCACGTTGAAACTTCCTTTTCCGGAACGATCGTTTGTTTTCTAGGTAACTCTTCGCTATAGAAGCTAGCGCCTGCTCAGAAGTTCAGCTGATTATTTAGTTATTTCACAATTTTTTTACAAGTCGAAGTTTTGCACTTCGCCGGCACTCTGGCCCAGTAGCGGCAGGATGTTTTTGAAGTAGGCAGGATCAGCGCTGGTCCAGAATCTGACCGGCTGGTTCGGGCCGGCAGCGAGTAAGTCGCGCTCCGCCAAAAGCCGCTGAAGTTGCCGCGCTACAGCAGCACCGGTATCGATCAGACTGATGTCCGCTGGGATCATCGACTTGAGCATCGGCTTGAGAAAGGGATAGTGGGTGCAGCCCAGAATGATCGTGTCGCAACCGCTGGCCAGCAGTGGCTCGACATACCCTTGCAGCAACTGGCGCAACTCGGCGCTGTGCAGATCGCCGCTTTCGATCAGCTCGACGAGGCCGGGGCATGGCTGGGTGATCACGCGTACATCAGCGGCAAAGCGATCCAGCAACGCAGCGAACTTGGCGCTCTGCAACGTGCCGGTGGTGGCGAGCACGCCGACCACACCGCTGCGGGTCGCGGCGGCGGCAGGTTTGACCGCTGGCTCCATGCCGACTATTGGCCAGTCGGGAAAATCACGACGCAAGTCGGCAACGCCGGCGACGGTGGCCGTATTGCAGGCCAGCACCAGCGCCTTGGCGCCTTGCTCGCGGAAAAACCCGGCCATCACGCTGCAACGCTGACGGATAAATTCCGGGGTTTTCTCACCGTAGGGAATGTGCCCGCAATCGGCAACGTAGAGCAGCGATTCATTGGGCAACAAACGCTGAATTTCCGCCAGTACCGACAAGCCGCCGACCCCGGAGTCAAACACGCCGATCGGCGCTTCACGCATGGTGCGAGCCACAGACGCTGCACCCCGGATCACGCTTGACCCGCAACTCACGGAAACGCGAGCCCAAGGCATCGATCAACAGCAAGCGACCCACCAGCGGTTCGCCGAAACCGACCAGCACTTTCAAGGCCTCGAGCGCTTGCAGGCTGCCGACCAGACCGACCAGCGGACCCACCACGCCGGCCTCGCTGCAGGTCAGTTCGGCTTCACTGCCATGCCCGTATAGACAGTGGTAGCACGGGCTCTCGGCACGACGCGGGTCGAACACCGATAACTGCCCTTCCAGCCGAATCGCCGCGCCGCTGACCAACGGTTTGCACGCCGCCACACAAGCAGCATTGACCGCTTCGCGAGTGGAAAAGTTATCGGAGCAATCGAGCACCAGATCCACCGCCGCCACGGCTGCCGCGAGAGAATCCTCGTCCAGCGCCTGACGATGGGCGATCAGTTGAATCTCGGGATTGATCGCGCTCAGACGCTTGAGCGCCGAGTCGACCTTGCTCATGCCGACGCTGTCGGTGTCATGAATGATCTGGCGTTGCAGGTTGGTCAGGTCGACGGTATCGAAATCCGCCAGATGCAATTCGCCGACACCGGCCGCTGCCAGATACAGCGCAACCGGCGCACCGAGACCGCCGAGACCAACGATCAGCACGCGACTGGCCTTGAGCTTCAGTTGCCCGTCGATGTCGATGTGTTGCAGCAGAATCTGCCGGCTGTAGCGCAGCAATTCCTGATCATTCAGCACGGCAGGCGCCCCAGACTGATGCGTTGATGGCCGCCCAGATCGGTGCGGCTGTGGACTTCTTCAAAACCGCGGGTCAGCAGCAGATCACGCACGGCTTCGGCTTGATCATAGCCGTGCTCGAGCATCAGCCAGCCACCAGCCTGCAGATGCTCCGGCGACTGGGCGACGATCAGACGCAAATCGTCGAGTCCGTCTTCACCGGCGACCAGTGCACTGGCCGGCTCGAAACGCACATCGCCTTCGACCAGATGCGGATCGGCGGCAGCGATGTACGGCGGATTGCTGATGATCAACTGGAAACGCTGACCTTCAAGGGCGCTGAACCAGTGGCTGCTCAACACCGTGGCGTTGTTCAAATGCAGGCGCTGGCGATTGCGTTCGGCCAAGGCTACGGCTTCGAGTACGCGATCCACCGCAGTGACTTTCCACGTCGGACGTTCGCTGGCCAAGGCCAAGGCGATCGCGCCGCTACCGGTGCCTAGGTCGAGCACTGTGGCCGGGGTCGCGGGCAGCAATTCCAGCGCCGCTTCCACCAGCAACTCAGTGTCCGGGCGCGGGATCAGCGTGTGCGGTGCGACTTCCAGATCGAGTTTCCAGAACCCCTGCTGCCCGAGAATGTAGGCCACCGGCTCGCCGCCACGACGGCGTTGCAGGTATTCGGCAAAGGTCAGCGCTGCTTCACTCGGCACGATGCGCTCGGGCCAGGTGTGCAGAAAGCTGCGCGATTTTCCCAGCGCGGCGGCGAGGAGCAACTCGGCGTCAAGACGCGCCGTGGGCGAGTCCGGCAATTCAGCGGCGCGCAACAGGCTGGCGATGATGGTCATTTATTCACCTATCGCTGCAAGTTGGTCAGCCTGATATTCGGCCAGCAACGGCTCGATCACCGCTTCAACGCCACCGGCGAGGATTTCATCCAGCGAGTACAGGGTCAGGTTGACACGATGGTCGGTCACGCGGCCCTGGGCAAAGTTGTAGGTGCGAATCCGCTCGGAACGGTCGCCCGAGCCAACCAGCAATTTACGCTCGCTGGCGATCGCATTCGCCGCCGCTGCAGTCTGCTGATCGTTGAGTTTCGCCGACAGCCAAGCCATCGCCCGCGCACGGTTCTTGTGCTGGGAACGTTCTTCCTGACACTCGACGACGGTGCCGGTTGGAATGTGCGTAATGCGGATCGCCGAATCGGTGGTGTTAACGTGCTGACCACCGGCCCCGGAGGAACGGAACGTGTCGACGCGCAAATCCGCCGGGTTGATCTCGATGGCTTCGCGCTCGTCCGGCTCGGGCAGCACCGCTACGGTGCAGGCCGAGGTGTGGATACGGCCCTGGGATTCGGTGGCGGGTACGCGCTGTACGCGGTGCGCGCCGGATTCGAATTTCAGCTTGCCGTAAACGTTGTCGCCTTCAATGCGCGCGATGACTTCTTTATAGCCGCCGTGTTCGCCTTCGTTCTCCGAAAGGATCTCCACGCGCCAGCCACGGCGCTCGGCGTAACGCGAGTACATGCGAAACAGGTCGCCGGAGAAGATCGCCGCCTCGTCGCCACCGGTGCCGGCGCGAATTTCGAGGAAGACGTTGCGCCCGTCGTTGGGATCCTTGGGCAGTAACATGCGTTGCAGATCGGCTTCCAGGGTGATCAGCAATTCCTTGGCTTCGCGGACTTCTTCCACGGCCATTTCGCGCATGTCCGGGTCGCTGTCCTTGAGCAGCGCCTGCGCGCCTTCAAGATCGCTTTGTACGCTGAGCAACTTTTCATAGCCTTGAACCACCGGCTCGAGTTCAGCGTATTCCTTGGAATAAGCGCGGAATTTGGCCTGGTCGGCAATGACTTCGCCGTCGCCGAGCAGCGCGGTCAGTTCCTCGAAACGGTCCTGGAGGATGTCCAGCTTATTGAGCAGTGAAGCTTTCATTGCGGTTTTTTATCCGAAAAGCTATCCGGTGAGCCCTCGAGGGCAAAGAGTTCCTGGGCCATGGCCAGCGCATCGAGGCGGCCTTCGGCAGAAAGCTTTTTCAGTTGCACGCTAGGCGCGTGCAACAGTTTATTGGTCAGGCCACGGGCCAGTTGCCCGAGCACGTCTTCAGCGTTGCCGCCGTTGGCCAGCAAGCGCAGGGCTTTTTGCAGCTCCTCGTCGCGCAGGCGTTCGCTCTGTTGACGATAGGCCTTGAGCACATCGACTGCCGCCAGCTCGCGCAGGCGCACCATGAAATCGTCGGCGCCGACCGAGACCATCTCTTCAGCGGCTTGCGCTGCGCCCTGACGGCTCTTGAGATTTTCGGCGACCACTTCGTGGAGATCGTCGACGCTGTAGAGGTAAACGTCGTCCAACTCGCCGACTTCCGGCTCGATATCCCGGGGAACGGCGATGTCGACCATGAAGATCGGTTTGTGCTTGCGCAGCTTCAAAGCGCTTTCCACCGCGCCCTTGCCGAGAATCGGCAACTGACTGGCGGTCGAACTGATGACGATGTCGCTGCGTACCAGCTCTGCCGGGATGTCCGACAGCAACACCGCGTGAGCACCGAACTGTTCGGCCAGCAAACTGGCGCGCTCCAGCGTGCGGTTGGCAACAACGATGCGCTTGACGCCCAGCTCGTGCAAATGGCGGGCGACCAGGGTGATGGTCTCGCCGGCACCGATCAACAGCGCCTGACTGCGCTGCAAGTCACTGAAAATCTGTTTCGCCAGGCTGACGGCGGCAAACGCCACGGACACCGGGTTTTCACCGATCGCAGTGTCGGTGCGCACCTGCTTGGCCGCATTGAATGTCGCTTGAAACAATCGCCCCAACAGCGGACCGATGGTGCCGGCCTCGCGGGCCACGGCGTAGGCCGATTTCATTTGGCCGAGAATTTGCGGTTCGCCCAGCACCAGCGAGTCGAGCCCGGAGGCGACGCGCATCATGTGACGAACTGCCGCATCATCTTCATGCACATAAGCACTCGCGCGCAGCTCATCGAGGCTTAAATGGTGATAGTCGGCCAGCCAGCGCAGCACGATATCGGCAGAAAGCTGATCCTGTTCTATATAAAGCTCACTGCGATTGCAGGTGGAGAGGATCGCGGCTTCGCGGCTGTCGGTAAGTCGGCAGAGCTGCTGCAAGGCCTCCACCAGCTGTTCAGGAGTAAAAGCCACGCGCTCGCGGACGTCTACTGAAGCAGTCTTGTGGTTGATACCGAGTGCAAGGAAGGCCATTCAAGGTCGCTGATGGTGACGTGAAGCCGGCAATTGTCCACCTTCGAAAGATTCAGAACAACTACCGCTGACTATTGTCCCAATCGTCAGCCCCTATAATGGGCACAATTGAGTCTCGGTTATGTTTGGCCGAAGGCTTGTGTCATGATGATCCGACCGCAGGTTAGTCGTCCTCTTCCTATATGAATAGATCTTCCGCGTTGCTCCTCGCTTTTGTCTTCCTCAGCGGCTGCCAGGCCTTGGCTCCCGTTTCGCCGGACGGTACGCCGTCGGTTGAAGACACCACGCCCGCGCCTGAAAAGCCCAAGGTTTACAGCTCGTTCAGCGAGGAAACCGTTTTCAGCCTGTTGAGCGCCGAACTCGCCGGCCAGCGCAATCGTTTCGACATTGCCCTGGATAACTACGTGACCCAGGCCATCAATACGCAGGATCCGGGCGTCTCCGAGCGCGCATTCCGTATCGCCGAATATCTGGGCGCCGATCAACCGGCCCTCGATACCGCGCTGATCTGGGCGAAAAACGCCCCGGACGACCTCGAAGCACAACGCGCCGCCGCCGTGCAACTGGCGCGCGCCGGGCGTTACGACGACTCGATGGTCTATATGGAGAAGGTCCTGCAAGGCAAGGGCGATACCCATTTCGACTTCCTCGCGTTGTCGGCAGCGGATACCGATCAGGAAACCCGCAACGGTCTGATGAAAAGTTTTGACCGTTTGTTGCAGCGTCATCCGAACAACAGCCAGCTGATTTTCGGCAAAGCCCTGCTGTTGCAACAGGACGGCGACAACAAAGCCGCACTGGCATTGCTCGAAGACCATCCGCCGGAAGAAGGCGAGATCGCGCCGATTCTGCTGCGCGCACGTCTGCTGCAATTGCTGAACCGTGGCGACGAAGCACTGCCACTGCTGCAAAAAAGCATCAAGAAGTACCCGGACGACAAACGCCTGCGCCTGACTTACGCGCGCATGCTGGTCGAACAGGACCGCATGGACGACGCCAAAGCCGAGTTCTCCAGCCTTGTGCAGCAATACCCTGAAGACGACGAGCTGCGTTACTCGCTGGCATTGGTCTGCCTGGAAGCCAAAGCCTGGGACGAGGCCAAGGGTTATCTGGAAGACTTGATCGCCCGCGAAAGCCACGTCGATTCGGCGCACCTGAACCTCGGTCGCATCGCTGAAGAACGCAACGACCCGCAAGGCGCGCTCATTGAGTACGCCCAGGTCGGCCCGGGCAACGACTATCTGCCAGCGCAATTGCGTCAGGCCGATATTCTGATGAACAACGGTAAAACCGCTGAAGCGCAGAGCAAACTCGCCGCCCAACGCGACGAGCAACCGGACTACGCGATTCAGCTATACCTGATCGAATCGGAAACCCTGTCGGCCAATAAACAGGACGACAAGGCCTGGAAAGTCTTGCAGCAAGCCTTGCTGCAATACCCGGACGATCTGAATCTGCTCTATACCCGGGCCATGCTCGCGGAAAAACGCAATGACCTGGCGCAGATGGAAAAAGACCTGCGCCTGATCATCAAGCGTGATCCGGACAACGCCATGGCGCTCAACGCTTTGGGCTATACCCTGTCCGATCGCACCACGCGCTACGCTGAAGCCAAAGCGCTGATCGAGCAGGCACACCAGATCAACCCGGAAGACCCGGCCGTACTCGACAGCCTCGGCTGGGTGAATTACCGCCTGGGCAATCTGGATGACGCAGAGAAATATCTGCGTCAGGCGCTGGAGCGTTTCCCGGATCACGAAGTCGCCGCGCACCTGGGCGAAGTGTTGTGGACCAAGGGCAACCAGCGTGAAGCCAAACAAATCTGGGGCAAATTCCTCAAGGATCAGCCCGACAGCACCATTCTGCGCAGCACCATCAAGCGCCTGACCGGATCCGAGACTCTTTAACTCATGTTTTTGCGCCACGTTATTGTTTTCAGTTTCATCGCCCTGCTCGCCGGTTGCTCGGGTTTTGGCACTCGCGAATCGGTCGAGGGCCACGGCAGCCCGGCTCAATGGGCCGCGAACAAACAACAGCTGAGCGGCCTCGATGGCTGGCAGATCGACGGCAAGATCGGCATCCGTGCACCAAAGGATTCTGGTAGCGGCACGCTGTTCTGGCTGCAGCGTCAGGACTATTACGACATTCGCCTGTCTGGCCCGCTGGGTCGTGGTGCCGCGCGACTGACCGGGCGTCCGGGCAAAGTGTCGCTGGAAGTCGCCAATCAGGGGCGCTACGAATCGCAGTCCCCGGAAGCCCTGCTCGAAGAACAGCTCGGCTGGAAACTGCCGGTGTCGAATCTGGCCTGGTGGGTCCGTGGCCTACCAGCGCCTGATAGCAAAAGTCGCCTGAATCTGGACGCCGACAGCCGTCTGGCCAACCTGGAACAGGATGGCTGGAAAGTCGAATACACCGCTTACACCGAACAGAACGGCTACTGGTTGCCCGAGCGCATCAAGCTGCACGGCACTGACCTTGACGTGACGCTGGTAATCAAGACCTGGCAACCGCGCAAGTTGGGGCAATAACCGATGACCGCTGCACGTCTGACCCTGCCCTCGCCGGCCAAACTCAACTTGATGCTGCACATTCTCGGGCGCCGTGAAGACGGTTATCACGAGTTGCAGACGCTGTTTCAGTTTGTCGACTACGGCGATGAAATCACTTTTGCCGTGCGTGATGACGGCGTGATTCAACTGCACGCCGAATTCGCCGGCGTGCCGCATGACAGCAACCTGATCGTGCGCGCGGCGAAAATGCTTCAGCAACAGTCCGGCTGTTCGCTCGGCATCGACATCTGGATTGATAAAGTCCTGCCCATGGGCGGCGGTATTGGTGGCGGCAGCTCGAATGCGGCGACGACTTTGCTCGGTCTGAATCATTTGTGGCAGCTGGGTTGGGACGAAGATCGCCTGGCCGCACTGGGTTTGTTGCTGGGCGCCGACGTACCGGTTTTCGTCCGTGGTCACGCGGCGTTTGCCGAAGGCGTGGGCGAGAAACTCACCCCGGTGAATCCCGAAGAACCGTGGTATCTGGTGCTCGTGCCGCAAGTCTCTGTTAGTACGGCAGAAATTTTTTCCGATCCTTTGTTGACACGTAACACGCCGCCCATTAAAGTGCGCCCCGTTCCCGAGGGAAACAGTCGAAATGACTGCTTGCCGGTGGTTGCAAGGCGTTATCCAGAAGTACGTAACGCATTGGATTTGTTAGGTAAATTTACCGAAGCAAAACTCACCGGAACTGGAAGTTGTGTGTTTGGGGGCTTCCCAAGCAAAGCTGAAGCTGATAAAGTCTCGGCCCTTCTGACAGAGACCCTTACAGGGTTTGTAGCAAAAGGCAGCAACGTTTCGATGTTGCACCGCAAGCTGCAAAGTCTGCTCTAAAGGAACCAGGTGCTCGGCACTTGATGCAACAGATACAGGGGCGTCGCCAAGCGGTAAGGCAGCAGGTTTTGATCCTGCCATGCGTTGGTTCGAATCCAGCCGCCCCTGCCATTTTCTATACTCATCCAGGTTACCCTCAGCCTCTAGGTACTGCGCGTGTCCAAGATGATGGTCTTTACGGGGAACGCCAACCCCGATCTGGCTCGGCGTGTCGTACGTCAGCTGCATATCCCTCTCGGTGACATCTCTGTCGGTAAGTTCTCCGACGGCGAAATTACTGCCGAGATCAATGAAAACGTTCGCGGTAAAGACGTTTTCATTATTCAGCCGACTTGCGCTCCGACCAACGATAACCTGATGGAACTGGTAGTGATGGCTGATGCCTTCCGCCGCTCCTCGGCTACTCGTATCACTGCTGTTATTCCTTATTTTGGTTATGCCCGTCAGGATCGCCGTCCGCGTTCCGCACGTGTGGCTATCAGCGCGAAAGTCGTTGCTGACATGCTTACCGTAGTCGGCATCGACCGTGTTCTCACGGTTGATCTGCATGCTGACCAGATTCAGGGTTTCTTCGATATTCCGGTAGATAACATCTACGGCTCCCCGGTTCTGGTGGATGACATTGAAGATCAGCGCTTCGAAAACCTGATGATCGTTTCCCCGGACATTGGTGGCGTCGTGCGTGCACGTGCCGTTGCCAAATCCCTGGGCGTGGATCTCGGGATCATCGACAAACGCCGTGAGAAAGCCAATCACTCTGAAGTGATGCATATCATCGGTGATGTCGAAGGGCGTACCTGCATTCTGGTCGATGACATGGTCGATACCGCCGGCACTCTGTGCCACGCGGCCAAGGCCTTGAAAGAGCATGGCGCAGCCAAGGTCTTTGCCTACTGCACACACCCTGTGTTGTCGGGTCGGGCCATCGAGAATATCGAAAATTCCGTGCTGGACGAGCTGGTGGTGACCAACACCATCCCGCTGTCCGCTGCAGCACAAGCCTGTGCACGTATCCGTCAACTGGATATCGCACCGGTTGTTGCCGAAGCGGTTCGCCGCATCAGCAATGAAGAATCGATCAGCGCGATGTTCCGTTAAGGGCCCTGCCCTTCGCGAAATGTCTCGTTGACGAAAAGCGCCCCGCCCCGGCATTCCTGCCGGGGCGGGGCTTTTTTGCCCATACCGTGTTTGGCGCTGGTCGCAAACGCCACTCCGGTCATGGCTATTTTGGAGATACAAAATGAACGATTTTACTCTGAATGCTGAAGTGCGTTCCGACCTGGGGAAAGGTGCGAGCCGCCGCCTGCGTCGTATCGCTAGCCTGGTTCCAGCTGTAGTTTACGGTGGCGAAAAAGCCCCTGAATCCATCAGCATGCTGGCCAAAGAAGTTGCCAAACTGCTCGAAAACGAAGCTGCCTACAGCCACGTTATCGAACTGAACGTTGGCGGCAAAAAGCAGAACGTCATCATCAAAGCTCTGCAACGTCACCCGTCCAAGGGTCACGTTATGCACGCTGACTTCGTACGCGTCGTAGCCGGTCAGAAACTGACCGCTATCGTGCCTGTGCACTTTGTTGGTGAAGAAGCTCCGATCAAGAAAGGCGGCGAGATCTCGCACGTCCTGAACGAAATCGAAGTAACTTGCCTGCCGAAAGATCTGCCTGAGTTCATCGAAGTCGACCTGTCGGCTCTGGAAATCGGCGCAATCGTCCACCTGTCCGACCTCAAAGCCCCTAAAGGCGTTGAGTTCGTTGCACTGGCTCACGGTGACGACAAAGCTGTTGCAAACGTACACGCTCCACGCGTTGCTCCAGAAGCTGAAGAAGGCGCAGCAGAGTAATTCACTCTGTCATGCCTGAGTGAGCAAGTAACATCGCGGACTGGAACGTAGCGAGAAAGCGGGCGAGAACGCGGAGTTTACATCCATGGTAAATGAGCATTTTTCGTCCACTTTCGCCGCTTTGCCTGATCGCGGCGATGTTACCCACCACTCTAAGGAAGGGCCCCTATCGTGACTGCCATCAAACTGATCGTTGGCCTGGGAAATCCAGGCGCCGAATACGACCAGACCCGGCATAACGCAGGGGCCCTTTTTGTTGAGCGCATCGCCCACGCACAGAATGTGAATCTTGTGGCCGATCGCAAATATTTCGGCCTGACCGGGCGCTATTCGCACCAGGGTCAGGATGTTCGTCTGCTGATTCCCACCACCTACATGAACCGCAGCGGCCAGGCCGTGGCGGCACTCGCCGGTTTCTTCCGCATCAAGCCTGAAGAAATCCTCGTGGCGCATGACGAACTCGACTTGCCTCCGGGCGTTGCCAAGCTCAAGCAGGGCGGCGGCCATGGCGGTCACAACGGGTTGCGCGACATCATTGCGCAACTGGGTAATCAGAATACGTTCTACCGCCTGCGGCTTGGCATCGGCCACCCGGGCGTCGCCAGTATGGTTTCAAATTTCGTCCTGGGTCGTGCGCCACGCGCCGAACAGGAAAAACTCGATGCCAGCATCGACTTTGCCCTCGGCGTGCTGCCGGATATCCTCGCCGGTGAATGGAACCGCGCGATGAAAAACCTGCACAGCCAGAAGGCCTGACTCTACTCCGAGGGGAAACACCATGGGATTCAATTGCGGCATCGTCGGCCTGCCTAACGTCGGCAAGTCCACCCTGTTCAACGCCCTGACCAAATCCGGTATCGCGGCCGAGAACTTCCCCTTCTGCACCATCGAGCCGAACAGCGGCATCGTGCCGATGCCCGATCCGCGTCTGGAAGCCCTGGCGGCCATCGTCAATCCGAAGCGCATCCTGCCGACCACCATGGAATTCGTCGACATCGCAGGCCTCGTTGCCGGCGCCTCGAAAGGTGAAGGCCTGGGCAACAAATTCCTCGCCAACATCCGCGAGACCGATGCGATCGCTCACGTCGTGCGCTGCTTCGAAGACGAAAACGTGATCCACGTTTCCAACAGCGTCGACCCGAAGCGCGACATCGAAATCATCGACCTGGAACTGATCTTCGCCGACCTCGACAGCTGCGAGAAGCAACTGCAGAAAGTTGCGCGTAACGCCAAGGGTGGTGACAAGGACGCCGTGGTTCAGAAAGCTCTGCTTGAGCAACTGATCGCGCACTTCACCGAAGCCAAGCCGGCACGCAGCCTGATGAAGAACATGAGCGCGGACGAAAAAGCCGTGATCAAGGGCTTCCACCTGCTGACCACCAAACCGGTCATGTACATCGCCAACGTCGCCGAAGACGGTTTCGAGAACAACCCGCACCTGGACGTGGTTCGCGCCATTGCCGAAGAAGAAGGCGCGATGGTCGTTCCGGTCTGCAACAAGATCGAAGCGGAAATCGCCGAGCTCGATGACGGCGAAGAGAAAGACATGTTCCTCGAGGCCCTGGGTCTGGAAGAGCCTGGCCTGAACCGCGTGATCCGCGCCGGCTACGAAATGCTGCACCTGCAGACCTACTTCACCGCCGGTGTCGAAGAAGTCCGCGCCTGGACCGTCAAAGTCGGTGCTACCGCGCCGCAAGCTGCTGGCGTGATCCACACCGACTTCGAGAAAGGCTTCATCCGCGCCGAAGTAATCGCCTACAACGACTTCATCCAGTACAAGGGCGAAGCCGGTACCAAAGAAGCCGGTAAATGGCGTCTGGAAGGCAAGGATTACATCGTCAAGGACGGCGACGTGATGCACTTCCGCTTCAACGTGTAAGCGTTACGCCCAAGAAAAAGCCGCGTTTGATACGCGGCTTTTTTGTGCCTGAAATTTATGGCCCAACACATTCCCCCTGTAGGAGTGAGCCTGCTCGCGATAGCGTTCTATCAGCTACGGATGTGCTGACTGACACACCGCCATCGCGAGCAGGCTCACTCCTACATTTTAAATTGTGTGGAATCAGGCCTTTTTGGTGCGTGGCAGGAAAATCGCCAGTACGCCAAATAGTGGCAGGAACGAACAGAGGAAATACACATACTCAATCCCGTGCACATCCGCCAGATGCCCCAGCAGCGCCGCGCCAATCCCGCCAAAACCAAACATCAAACCAAAGAAGATTCCGGCGATCATCCCGACATTGCCCGGCACCAGTTCCTGCGCGTACACCACAATCGCCGAGAACGCCGAGGCCAGAATAAAGCCGATCACCACGCTGAGGACAGTGGTCCAGAACAGGTCAACGTGGGGCATCAGCAACGTAAACGGCGCCACACCGAGGATCGAAAACCAGATCACCGCTTTACGGCCGATCTTGTCGCCAATCGGCCCGCCGAAGAAGGTCCCCGCCGCCACCGCGCCCAAGAACAGGAACAAGTGCAGCTGCGAACTCGCCACCGACAGGTCGAACTTCTCGATCAGGTAGAAGGTGAAATAGCTGGTAAGGCTGGCCATGTAGAAATACTTCGAAAACACCAACAGCCCCAGCACCACCAACGCACTGGTCACCCTGCCCTTCGAAAGCCCGTGAGTTGCCGCCTGGCCGGCCTTGAGTTTGAACAGGTTCAAGTGATGGGCGTACCAGCGACTGATGCGGTACAGCACGAACAGCGCAAACACCGCGAACAGGCCGAACCACGCCACATTGGCCTGACCGAACGGAATGATGATCGCCGCCGCGAGCAACGGGCCAAACGCGGAACCGGCGTTACCACCGACCTGAAAGGTCGACTGCGCCAGACCAAAGCGTCCGCCGGAAGCCAGCCGTGCAATTCGCGAGGCTTCTGGGTGAAACGTCGAGGAGCCGATACCGATGAGCGCCGCAGCCAGCAGGATCAAGGGAAAACTGCCGACCATCGACATCATCACGATGCCAATCAGCGTACAGATCGAACCGGCCGGCAACAGCCACGGTTTTGGATGCCGATCAGTGTGATAACCGACCCACGGCTGCAGCAGCGACGCGGTCAGTTGAAAGGTCAAGGTGATCAGGCCGACCTGAGTAAAGGTCAGGCCGTAATTGGCCTTGAGCATCGGGTAGATCGACGGCAGTACCGACTGGATCAAGTCGTTGATCAAATGCGCCAGCGCCACCGCGCCGATAATGCGCATCACCAATGGACTGCTTTGCGGAGCAGCGGGCGCCGAGGCAGCGGCGGTCTGAGCGTTGCTGATAGCCATGAGAATTTCCGGACAACAGATGGGTGCGCACAGGCAGGTGCGTCAATGTGCCATTTTTCGGTGCGCCAGCGCCATCCCCTTAGCCAGCTAACTAACCAACCAACTGAATCACAGCTCCTACACAAAGCCCGGATTATCTAGACAAGGTGATAGCGCAACGCCATGGTCTGAATCTTGCCTTGCTACTTCCCTTGAACGCGGCGCCCTTACAAAGGGCACCGACAATGGGAAGTTTCGCTACAGAGCCGGCCTACAGAGCGGGCGAGAGTGAACTTTCGAGGCCTTTTAGCAGGGCACAACATCAACGTCGAACGACCGCGATGCACGCCAATGGTGCGTGGTGTCCAGAGGAGTCATGGGGCATGCAGGCTTTCCTTTCACCGGGGATCAAATTGCTGGGGCGGTTTGGCTTCGCAGGTAAATTCCAGTTGTTGTTTCTGCTGTTCATTCTGCCGTTGGCCGGCAGCCTGTTGATGATCGGCCAGGACTATCGCGATAAGCTCAATCTGATTTCCGGCGAACGTGCCGGCGTGCGGCAGTTGCACGCACTCGATGCGCTGGACAACCTGCTCGCCGCGCAACGCGACCGTGCCGCCCGTTGGCGCGCCACGGAAACCAATCGCCAGCCGACGCCCGCGACCCTCGCCGCCATGGGCGCGTTCGACGCGGTGCAACCGGCAGTTCTGCAAGCCACCACAGACTTGGGTAACGCGCTGAAAAACGAAGGTGCCGAAGGCGAAACCCTCAGCCGCTATCAGGCGCTGCAAACCGCTCTGAATGGTCTGGATTCGAAAAGCCTCAGCGGCGTCGGTTGGTGGCCGGACGGTTACGACCGTTTCACCAACGCCCTCAGCGCCCTGCAAGCGTTGCGCGAACAGATCGTCATGGACAATCGCCTGACCCTCGCGCCGTGGCTGGAAACCTATTTGCTGACGCAGATTTCCACGCAACACGCACCGGATCTGATCGAACGCGTCGGCCGCCTCGCTGCGGTCGGTCAGGCTTCGGTCGTCTCTGGCCAGTTCACCCTGCAAAGCCGTTTGCAGTTGCGCGACCTGCGCAGCCGCATCGGCGATGCCCGCGAACAACTGGTGAAAACCGCCACGCTGCTCGAAGCACGCCTGCCAAAAGACCAGCAGAGCTGGGCCAGCCAATACCACGACAGCCTGAAACACCTCGACAGCGGTTTGAAGGTACTGGATGACGGCGTGTTCGGTGGCAGCATCAATCTCAAACCGGAAGATTTTGAGCGCAGCCTCGACGCCTTGCTGACCGACCTCGCGTCCCTGCGCCAGCAATCGCTGGTGTCGCTGGATCAGCGACTCGACGCCTACCACAGCTCGGCGATACGTCAGTTCATCCTCGTCGCAGCCATTTTCGGCTGCCTGCTGCTCGCGGCGCTGTATCTGTTTGTCTGTCTGCAAGCCTCGATTCGTCGTAGCGCCAGCGGCATTACCCTGCTCGCCGAAGCGTTGCGTGACGGCAACCTCAGTCTGCAAGTGCCGGTGGAGGGCCGCGATGAACTGGCAGCAATCAGCACCGCACTCAACGTTGCCGTGGTGCAACTGCGCACGAGCATGCTCGGCGTCGATCACGAAACCTCGCAGTTGAGCCATGCCGTGCGTAGCCTCAACGAACACTCCAGCGGCGCTCTCGGCGAAGTCGAGGCGCAGCAGTTGCAGATCAGCCAGATCGCCGCTGCTGCCACGCAACTGGCCGCGACCTCGCAAGGCGTGGCGCAGAGCTGCGAACAGGCTTCCGGCAGCGCTCAGCACACCCGGCGCATCGCTGCCGACAGCAGCCGCGACAGCCAGCGCACCACCGCGAGTATTCAGCAGCTCAATCAACGCCTCAACGACACCGCAGCGGCATTGGGCCGGGTCAGCGAGCAAGGCCAGCAGATTCAATTGGTGGTCGACACCATTCGCGGTGTTGCCGAACAGACCAATCTGCTCGCGCTCAATGCGGCCATCGAAGCCGCGCGCGCCGGTGAACAGGGTCGCGGTTTCGCCGTAGTGGCCGATGAAGTGCGCAGCCTCTCGCAACGTACGCAGTCGTCCACCGCGCAGATCGCCGGCACGGTCGACAGCCTGCGCGCTACGGTCAACGAAGCCGTCAGTTTGATGGAAGCCGCCTGCGGTCAGGCGCAAACCGATGCCGAGTCGGTCACCGGTCTCGGTGAGCGTTTGGGCGAAATCGCCAGCGCCGTGCAGAGCGTCACCGATACCCTCGCGCAGATCGCCACGGCAGTCGAGGAACAGGCGAGTACCGCCGACGAGGTCAGCGGCAATATCCAGCAGGTCGATCAGGCAGCCGTGCGTTTACTCGAAGGCGCACGCGCAGTGAATCTCGCCGCAGACACCCTCAGCCAAGGCAGCAAAGCACTCAGCGACAACACCGCGCGTTTCCGCCTCAGTTGATTACCGCTTCAGGGAAGTCCGCTTCCAGCTCAGCCTTGAGCCATTGAATAAACCACGCCACATCCGCCGAGAGTTCGGCGGACGGCGTCAGCACCCGATAGCTTTCCAGCTTCACCTGAGCGTCGACGGCACGCACCAGTTTGCCGCTGGCGAGTTCATGGCGCACCAGCACCTCGTTGGCCAGTGCGATGCCCTGCCCGCTCTCGGCGACTGACAGCGCATGGTCATTGTTGACGTAGAGCATGTCGGAATTGAGGTGGATATCGAGGTCGTGCGCGGCGAACCAGAGGTTCCACCATTCGCCGTCATCGACGTGGATCAGTTCGTGGCTGACCAGATCGGCCGGGCTGTTGATCGGCGCGATGCTGGCCAGATACGCCGGCGTGCAGATCGGAAAAACCCGAGGACAAATCAGCGCCTCCCGTGAGTCGGCATATTGCCCGTCGAGGCCGTAGACGATGCCCAGATCTGCGCTTTTGCCATCCACTTCGGTGAAGGTCGAGTTCGGCTCGATCGCCAGTTTCAAGCCCGGGCGCAGATGGCGCAGCGCTTCGATCCTCGGCATCAGCCAGCGCTTGGCAAAACCCGGCACCACCATGATCCGCAACCAGCGCTCGGCATCTTTCGGCTGCGCTTCCTTGCCCGCCTCGATGATCAACTGCAAAGCGGCGCTGATCTTGCGGTGGTACTTGTCCCCCGCCGGGGTCAGGTTGACCCCGCGCGAGGTGCGCTCGAACAGTTGAATGCCCAACCACTCCTCAAGCAACATCACATGGCGGCCAATCGCAGGCTGGGTCACGTGCAGGGCTTTCGAGGCTTCGACATAGCTGCCCAAACGCGCAGCGGCATCAAAGGCGCGCACCGCGTTGAGCGGCGGCAAACGGTGGTCGGGCATGATTCCTGGCACCTTCGGCTGTTAAATTAACTAACACCTGCCATGTTTAAATTGAAGTGTCGCGCCGCGCAACCCCTGGCTGATAATCGAGCCACAGCAGAATAAAAAAACAGCTGGTTTCACACCCGAACGCAATCTCGATCCTGCCCAAAAAAATAATATCCATGGCCCGACGGCAACGCTTTGCAAAGCAAGTCGCAGGCGATGGGGGAATCGGAGGTAACGCATGAATGCCCTGCATTCGCTGCAAACGCTGGCGGTCTCGATCCGTTCAGTGCGCAAGGTTTACGGTGATCCGCAGACCGGTCCGGTGGCGCTGAAAAGCATCGATCTGGACATCCGCGACAATGAATTCTTCACCCTTCTCGGCCCTTCCGGCTGCGGCAAGACCACGCTGCTGCGGATGATCGCCGGATTCGAATTTCCCACCGAAGGCGAGATTCTCCTCTACGGTGAAAACATCGCCGATCGCCCGCCCTTCCAGCGTCCGGTCAACACGGTGTTCCAGCATTACGCACTGTTCCCGCACATGACCATCGCCGAGAACCTGGCTTTCGGTCTTGAATCGCAGCCGATGGGCAAAGTCCTGACCAAGGCGCAAATCGCCGAGCGTGTGCGCGAGATGCTGGCGCTGGTGCAGATGGAACGTTTCGCCAATCGCAAACCGGCGCAGCTGTCTGGCGGCCAGCAACAACGTGTCGCCCTCGCCCGCGCTTTGGCACCACATCCGAAAGTGCTGTTGCTCGATGAGCCGCTTTCCGCGCTCGATCTCAAGCTGCGTCAGGCGATGCGCGAAGAGCTGAAAACCATCCAGGCCAAGACCGGTATCACCTTCATCTTCGTCACCCACGACCAGGAAGAAGCGCTGACCATGTCCGACCGCATCGCCGTGCTCTCCGAAGGCGAAGTGCAGCAGGTCGGTCGGCCTGAAGATATCTACGAACGCCCGCGTAATCGCTTCGTTGCTGACTTCATTGGCGAGACCAATTTCATCGAAGGCACCGTCACCCGTGTGGAAGACGGTCAGGCGTGGTTCGCCGGGCCGGCCGGGCATCCATTGCCAGCGCAATCGTGCAGCGATGTGCAGGTCGGCGCCAACGTCACCTTGTCGGTGCGACCTGAGCGTCTGCATCTGGTTCCAGCTGCAACTGACACCGCACTGCCGTGCCGGATCGAAGCGCAGATTTATCTCGGCACCGACCTGCAATATCAGGTCAGCCTCAGCGACGGTTCGCGCCTCACCGTGCGTACACCCAACTGCGTCGACCAGAGCCTGCGCTTTGCGGTCGGCTCTCAGGCTGGTCTGTTGTTCGACCGTGGAAGCGCCAGCGTCCTGCACGATTGAGCCGGAGGAATTGCCATGCACGCCATACCGATTGCCAACACGCTGGAACGCCGCAAGGCCTTCCAGAGTTTCCTCGGGGTCAGCCCGGCGCTGATCGCTATCTGTTTGTTTCTGGTGGTGCCGATCCTGATCGTCATCGGCTATTCGCTGATGGAGGCCAACCCCTACGGCGGGGTCAACAAAGTCTTCAGCAGCGACGCCTACACCTCGCTGCTGTTCGAGCGGCAACTCGATGACAGCCTCGCCTTTGCCGACTCATATTTGATCATCGCCCTGCGCTCGATCGGCATTGCCGGGCTGACCACAATCATCACATTGCTGATCGGATTTCCGGTCGCCGTGTGGCTGGCGATGCAGCCGGCGCATCGTCGCGGCTTGCTGATCTTTCTGATCACCGTGCCGTTCTGGGCCAACCTGCTGATCCGCACGTACGCGTGGATTCTGTTGCTGCGCAACACCGGGGTGATCAACAACAGCCTGATGGGCATGGGCGTTATCCATGAACCATTGCAGTTGTTGTACACCGACGGCGCGGTGCTGCTGGGGCTGGTTTACACCTACGCGCCGTTCGTGGTGTTGCCGATTTACGCGACGCTGGAAAAGATGGATATCCGCCTGCTCGAAGCCGCGCAGGATCTCTATGCCGGGCGCATCCGCACCTTGCGCAAAGTGGTTTTGCCGATCGCCAAACCGGGAATTCTCGCCGGCGCCATCCTCACTTTCGTGCCGTGTCTGGGCGCGATGATCGCCCCGGAACTGCTCGGTGGCGGCACACGAATGATGCTCGGCAACCTGATCTTCCGGCAGTTCAGCGATGCGCGTAACTGGCCGTTTGGCGCAGCGCTGTCGCTGGTGCTGATGGCAGCGGTGATGCTGGTGTTGACCGTTTATGCCCTGCGCGCCGAGCGCCAGCGCATCGCCAAAGGAGGTGCGTGATGATCGGAATTTTCAAACGCAAAGGGCTGGATGTGCAGGACTTTCCCGGCTTCGGCGGCTTCAGTTTTCTGTTCTATCTGTACCTCTACGCGCCGATCGTGGTGCTGGTGGTGTTCTCGTTCAACGCCAACCAATCGGCGACGGTGTGGACCGGTTTCAGCCTCGACTGGTATCGCGCCGCGTTCGCCAATCAGGCCTTGCGCCAGGCCGCCGGCAACAGCCTGTTGATCGCCGTGTGCGCGAGCATGATCGCCACGGCGATCGCCACCCTCGCCGCCCTCGGCACCTCGCGCGGCGCCAAGTTCAAGGGCCTGCAATTGTCGATGGGCGCGATCATGTTGCCGCTGGTGCTGCCGGAAATTGTCGTCGGTGTGGCGACGCTGGCGCTGTTCTCGACCATTGGTCTGTCGCTGGGTTACGGCAACCTGATCATCGCCCATACGGTGTTCTGCATTCCCTTCGCCTACCTGCCGATCCGTGCGCGGTTGAACGATATGGACCTGTCGCTGGAGCAGGCTTCCGCCGACCTCTACGCCGGCCCGTGGCGAACCTTTCGCAAGGTCACTCTGCCGCTGCTGATGCCGGGGATTTTCTCCGGGCTGATGCTGGCCTTCATCGTCTCACTGGATAACTTCGTGATCTCGATGATGGTCTCGCAGGCTGGCACCACGACCCTGCCGATCTTCATTTTCGGCCTGCTGCGCATGGGCGTGACACCCGACGTCAATGCCGTGTCGACGCTGATCCTCGGCGTTTCGGTGCTGTTCGTCAGCCTCTCTTACCTGTTGGGCAAAAAGAACGCCTGAACCTTTCTACGACCTGTGGGGAAATAGCATGAGCAAGTGGATAAAAAGCGTTGGCACCTCGTTGTTCCTGACTTTGCCGCTGAGCATGGCCGCGAGTGTTCAGGCCGCCGAAAAACTCAACGTGGTGAGCTGGAGCGGCTACTTTTCGCCGGAGATCCTTGCCAAGTTCCAGAAGCAGACCGGCATCGAAGTCACCGTCGATTCCTACGATTCCAACGAGACTTTGCTGGCGAAATTGAAACAGGGCGGCGCCGGTTATGACGTGGCGATTCCGTCGCACCAGTTCGTGCCGATCCTGATCAAGGAAAACCTGCTGGAACGCTTCGACCCGGTCAAAGAGCCCTACTACGCCAGCGTTGTGGATAACTTGAAAAAACCGAGTTGGGACCCGGAAGGCGCGTATTCGGTGCCGTTCATTTGGGGCACCACCAGCGTCGTGCTCGATTCCGCGCGCTACAAAGGCCCGGCCGACAGCTACAAGGTTTTGTACGAGCCGCCAGCCGAGTTGCAGGGGCGCATCAACATGTTCGATTCGGTCAGCGACATGGTCGACATGGCCAGCCTCTATCTGAACATTCCGCTGTGCAGCGAAGACCCGAAACAGATGCAACAAGTGCTGACGCTGCTCAAGGCACAGAAACCGTTCGTGAAAACTTACAGCTCCAAGGCCGGCTCGATTCGCGAGAACCTCGCCTCGGGTGAAATCGACATGTCGATGTTCTGGGGCGGTTCGTCGATGCGTGCCCGTGAGATGAAACCGACGCTGAAATACCTCTACCCGAAAGAGGGCGTGCTGGCCTGGGTCGACAACATGGTCATCCCCACCGGCAGCAAAAATCCGGCAAATGCCAAGGCGTTCATCGCCTTCCTCAGCCAGCCGGAAAACTCGGCGATGACGCAGAATTTCCTCAAGCACCAGAGCCCGATCAAAGGCGTCGAACCGTTCCTTGATGCGGCGCTCAAGGACGCGCCGGAATTGCACATTCCCGAGGGCACTAACGTGGTGTTCAGCAAGACCTGCGGCGAAGGTGCGATCCGCCTCGCTGACCGTCTCTGGACCAACCTGATGCGTTGATCGCTACCGCCCCGTCGCACTGACGGGGCGTTTTTCCAGCCGTCTGAAAGGCCGCTTGCAATGAACTCTAATAACATCAGCGAACTGGTCCTGTTGCAGGCCCACGAGCTCGCCGAACGCATCCGCCTGCGCCAGGTTTCCTGCCGGGAAGTGATGCAGACTTACCTTGCCCATATCGAACGTTTCAACCCGTTGGTGAACGCGCTGATCAGCCTGGAATCACCGGAAAATCTGCTGGCTCAGGCCGACGAACGCGACGCCGAATTGGCGCGTGGTGATTACCGCGGCTGGATGCATGGCCTGCCCCATGCGATCAAGGATCTGTCACTGACCCAAGGTATTCGCACCACGCTGGGGTCGCCGCTGTACAAGGACTTTGTGCCTGAGCGCGACGGAATCATGGTCGAGCGGATCAAGGCCGCCGGCGCGATCATTATCGGCAAGACCAACACCCCGGAATTCGGTCTCGGTTCGCAAAGTTACAACCCGTTGTTTGGCGCGACTGCTTGCGCGTATGACCCGAGCAAAACCGCAGGCGGCAGTAGCGGTGGTGCGGCGGCGGCGCTGGCGATGCATCTGGTGCCGGTGGCCGATGGCAGCGACATGATGGGCTCGCTGCGCAATCCGGCGGCGTTTAACAACATTTTTGGTTTTCGCCCGTCACAGGGGCGTGTGCCGTTTGATGACAGTGCCGATCTGTTTTTTGATCAGCTCGGTTATGAGGGGCCGATGGCGCGCAGTGTGAGGGATGCGGCGTTGCTGTTGTCGGTGCAGGCCGGGGGCGATGCGCGGGCGCCGTTGTCGATAGCTGAATCCGGTGAAGCCTTTGCGGCGCCGCTGGAGCGTGATTTCAAAGGCACGCGATTGGGTTGGCTTGGTGACTTCGGTGGTTATCTGGCGATGGAGCAAGGCGTGCTGTCGCTGTGCGAGAAGACCTTTGCCGACTTTGAGAGCCTTGGCTGCCACGTTGAGTCCGTTCAGCCGGGTTTCGCGCCTGAATGGCTGTGGAGCAGTTGGCGGACGTTGCGGCACTGGATGGTCGCGGGGTCGTTGGGTGCGACGTATGCCGATCCGCAGAAACGCGCGTTGCTGAAACCGGAGGCGATCTGGGAAGTGGAAAACGGCTTGAAGCTATCGGCCAGTGAAGTGTTTGCCGCCTCGGTGGTGCGCAGCGATTGGTATCGGGCGATTTCTCGTCTGTTCGAAAAGTACGATTACCTGCTGCTGCCCAGCGCCCAAGTGTTCCCTTTCGATAAAACCCAGCCCTGGCCGACCTCGATTGAGGGCGTGGCGATGGACACGTATCACCGCTGGATGGAGGTGGTCATCCCCGGCACGTTGTCGGGTTGCCCGGTCGCCAGCGTCCAGGCGGGATTCAATGCGCAGGGTTTACCGATGGGCCTGCAAATCATCGGCAAGCATCAGGCCGACTTCGCTGTCCTGCAATTGGCGCACGCGTATGAACAGGCCAGCCGCTGGTTCCAGAGCTGCCCTTCGCCGCTTCTCAGCCAGTGATTTTGATAAACGGTTGAAAGCGTAGAAAAAATTTTTAAATTTACGCTTGACGCTTTTCCATTTCAGGGGAATAATGCGCGCCACTTGGCTACATAGCTCAGTTGGTTAGAGCATAGCATTCATAATGCTGGGGTCCGGGGTTCAAGTCCCTGTGTAGCCACCAAGTACTAAAAACGGCTTACCGAAAGGTAGGCCGTTTTTTTATGCCTCGAGAAAAGTCTCGGTAATTTGTTACTTCAAAACACCCTTCTCTTCGTCGCTCGTTTTGGTCGCTGCCTGTGCGATCAGTGCGTCAAGCATCTGCGCAATGACCTTCTGTTGGACCTTCGAAAGCTCATTGATGGACTGCAGCCGTCGATACCACGTCGAGGTCAAGCTGCGTCTGGGCGTCTCCGTGTACGAGGGAACCCCGAGCAGGTCTTCAACAGGCACGCGAAGCGCAAACGCCATCTTCACCAGCGTCGTGACCGGCATGCTGCGGGTGCCCTCCTCGTAGCCCTGAAAGGTTTGCCGGGAAAGACCTAAGGCCCGTGCAAACCGAGTCTGTGTGATCTCGTGCACTGTGCGTAAGTGAGCAATGCGACTGCCCAGCGCCACCAGAAAATCACGGTCCTCATTGGAATACTCATGACAATGGCCGACTGAAAATAGAGTTGAATGGCAACGGATTCATCCTTTTCATCTGAAATCCATCCTGGAAAAACAACAGAAAATATCCTCAGGCAGCGGCGCGTAAGTTGTCGACCTGAAAAGTCTGTAGGAGAAATGTGGAGCAACCGCCAAGTTGCAGCGAGGTACTACAGGCGCGAAATGCCTTTTCATTCGACTGAATCGGTACCGAGAGATCTGGTTGAAAAAACGCTGTAGGAAACGGATTCGATCCTGGTATGAATTAGATCGCGCAGCACAAATACAAAAAAACGGCTTACCGCAAAGTGAGCCGTTTTTTGTGCCCGGAGGAAAGTGCCGGCAGCAAAGACACTGATGATTTACTGCGACCAGTTACCCAACGCCGACAACCCTTTCGCCCAGATTTGCCGCGTGCGCAAACCGACCATCGTCCGCCAGTCCGGATCGGCCGGATAGAACTGCTCCAGCAGATTCAGTTTGATTTCACGTCCTACCGCATCCAGCGGATCGCCATGCAAATGCAGCCAATGATCATCGCGCAAATGTCGGTGCACCTCCGGCCCCGGATACGTCCCGCACTCGATCACGAACGGCATCAACTGCACGTCCGGTAAAGCATTGAGCAACGCCTGCGAGGTGTACCCGGTAGCCGTCGCTGCCACTCCGGTTTCGCTCAAGGTTTCGGCACCGGTGTGCAGCGTGTAAAGCCATGGGCCATAAATTGCCTGGGCTTGCGCGAGTGCCGGGTACGGCGCCTGGGTGATGGTCAGCAACATCGGATGGCCGTATTCGCCAGCGCCGGTGTGCAAATCAAAACACATCACGGTTTCAGCGCCAGCCAGATGCGTTTCGATGATTTGGTGCAAGGTGCGATTCGACCAGCTCGGCGCGCGGCCACCGTAAAACAGTCCGTCGGGATGACTGTGCTGACCGCCCTCGACAATCGACATTACCGCTGGCCAACCGTGTTCTTTTATCTGCGCATCGAGCAAGGCATCGGCGCTTTTGCGCTCGGGGCCGTTCAGATCAGTGCACGCGTAGATTTCATGTAGGGTGGCGTACGCGCGGTTATCCGGCAGCGGACCGGTGAAATCCAGGTGATTGCGGTTGAGGTCGATGTTGTCTTCGTTGACCCGCCGTAACCACGCCGTGCCCCATGGGTTGATCAGGTGCACCATCACCACCGCGACATCCCTGGGCAGCGAAGCGGGCTCGAAGGTTTTCAGCCAATCGATCTGACAATCCGAGCCGTAATAGCCCTCGACTCCGTGCGTACCACTGAGCGTTACCAGCCGCCGTTTGGCCTGTGGATCGCCGAGCACGGCGACGTCTGTGCTCAGGGGTTCGCCAAAGGGGCCGCAGCGTGGATGGGCGTACGAGGTGAGCGTGGCACCGGCGGCGTTAGCGGCGGCGATGAACTGTTCGCGTTGGTCGCGGTAGCTGGATTCAGTGGGGAACTCGCTGTGCATATCAGCCTCTTGTTGATCTTGTAATTGTGGGAGCGAGCTTGCTCGCGAAAGCGGTTGGACATTCAACATTTCTGCCGACTGACACTGCGCATTCGCGAGCAGGCTCGCTCCCACAGGTGCTCATTGCAGCTCAGTAGATTTGCGGTTGACCCTAGCGAACATCCGCCCTGAAAAGAAAGACAAAAATGCCCACCGGTTTGCGTCGCGACCGAGCGGTCGATAAAGTCCCTGAGACTTTTATCCCACGGACGGAGAGCCCGCGTGTTTTCAGCCTTGCCCTTGAGCCGTTTTCGCCTGCCTGCCCTGACGCTGATCATCAGCGCCCTGACCCTCACCGCATGCAACGCCCCGCCCTCCTCGACCTTGCCGCTGGCACCGGAAGCCGCGTCCGGTTTCCGCACCGATCTGCAAACCCGCCACGCCAGCAAACACATGGCCGCCGCTGCCAATCCTCTGGCTGCTGAAGCCGGTCGGGAGATGCTGCGTCAGGGCGGTTCGGCGATTGACGCGGCGATTGCGATGCAAGCGGTGTTGACCCTGGTTGAGCCGCAATCGTCCGGAATCGGCGGCGGCGCGATGATCGTGTTGTGGGACGGCAAACAGGTGCGCACTTACGACGGTCGCGAAACCGCGCCGGCCGGTGCCACCGAAAAGCTGTTCTTGCGCGCCGATGGCCAACCGATGTCGTTCCCGCAGGCGCAGATCGGCGGTCGCTCGGTCGGTACGCCGGGCGTATTGCGTGCGCTAGAGCTGGCGCATAAACAACACGGTCGCCTGCCATGGGCGAAGCTGTTTGAACCGGCGATCAAACTGTCCGAGCAAGGCTTTGCCATTTCGCCGCGCCTGCATTCGCTGCTGGAATCAGATCCAGTCATCCGCAAGTCGCCTGATATGGCCAAGTACTTCCTCAACACCGATGGCAGCGTCAAAGCCGTCGGCACGCGCCTGCAAAATCCGGCATTGGCCGCCGTGTTCAAACGCATCGCCAATGAAGGTGCGGACGCGCTGTACAAAGGCCCGATCGCCGAAGAAATCGTCGCCAAGGTGCAGGGCCATGCCAACCCCGGCAGCCTGTCGCTGAACGATCTGCAGCGCTATCAGGCCAAGGAGCGCGCGCCGCTGTGCACCGATTACAAACGCTGGCAGGTCTGCGGCATGCCGCCGCCGTCGTCGGGCGGCATCGCCGTGGCGCAGATTCTCGGCACATTGCAGGCGCTGGAAACCCGCGATCCACGCCTTTCCCTGACACCGCTCAAACCAGTGAAAACCGACAAACCGGCTGGTATTGAACCGGACCCGCAAGCCGTGCATCTGATCGCCGAAGCCGAACGTCTGGCCTACGCTGACCGCGCGCAATACGTCGCCGATACCGACTTCGTGCCGGTGCCGGTCAAAGGCCTGGTCGACCCGGGTTATCTCGCCAGCCGCGCCAGCCTGATCGGCGAGCGCAGCATGGGCAGCGCCAAACCGGGCACCCCGCCGGGCGTGCAGGTCGCCTACGCCCCGGACCGCTCGCCGCTGCGCATCTCCACCTCGCAAGTGGTCGCGGTGGATGACCTCGGCGGCGCCGTGTCGATGACCACCACCATCGAAGCAGCGTTCGGTTCGCACCTGATGGTTCAGGGCTTCCTGCTCAACAACCAGATGACCGACTTCTCGTTCATCCCCGAAGAGAATGGCCAGAAAGTCGCCAACCGCGTCGAACCCGGCAAACGCCCACGCTCGTCGATGGCGCCAACGCTGATCTTCGATCGCGCCAGCGGCGAATTCGTCGCTACGGTCGGCTCGCCCGGCGGTTCGCAAATCATCGAATACGTGGCGAAAACCACCGTCGGCCTGCTCGACTGGAACCTCGACCCGCAAAGCGCCATCAGCCTGCCCAACTTCGGCAGCCGCAACGGCCCGACCGAACTGGAACAAGGCCAGTTCAGCCCGGCGCTGATTCAGGCACTGAAAGACAAAGGGCATGCGGTGAATGAAATCGACATGACCAGCGGCACCCAGGCCATCGTGCGGGTCAAAGATGCGCAGGGGAAAGCGTCGCTGGAGGGTGGCGCGGATCCACGGCGTGAAGGCGAAGCGTTGGGGGATTGAGGGTAGTACGCAAACAAAAAAGGCTTACCGCGAGGTAGGCCTTTTGCTTGGCACACTGCGTATTTCAAATCGGGATGTTTAAAAGCTGCGAGGCAAACAGAGAACCGTCCCACAAGGTTTTCAGGTTGTCCGTCGGACGTCAGCTCTCTAGCCTGTACTCGTCGCTGCAAATTCAGTGACCGGGATTGGAAACCCCGAGTAGAACCGAGCGCACAAGCGCCTTTCATAACGTATCCTTGCACACCTTCATGGTGTGCACTCCGTTATGGCGGCTGTGCGCGGGAGACCTTCGGGTCAACCGGGTTCTCCGTTCCCCGGGTTTCCAACCTGCGTACAGCTGCCACCTATTCGTTCGGAAACCGAATCGGCCAGCTCCAATCCTGATCGGAGAACACCATGAAAAAACCAACACCCAATCCCCCCGAAACAAACACCGACCCAACATCCCCGTACGCAACCATCGACAGCAAAAAACTCAACGAAGCGGCCGACCGCGCCCTCGACCACTACCTCAAACCGACCACTCACATCATGGCGTCCACCCGCGTAGCTGAACCCATGTACCTCGCCAACCCGGTTTACGACACCGAATCGCTGCTGGCCAATGCCAGTGAGTCCTTGGGTTCGGTCACCGAGATGCTCAACAATTTCGCCGCCGTGCTGGATACCGCGCACCGCAAGACCGCGCTGGGTATCGCGCAAATCGTCATGCTGAGTGAGTTGGCGGTGAATCAGGCGCTGGATAACGTTCAGCCGGTTACGTAGTTTTCGCAATGCATAAAAAATCCGATGCCGTGCAGGCATCGGATTCTTATTTCCTGGCACATACGAGGCCAAACAGCTTTCACATCCAAGATCTATGGCTCAGCGATTAGCCACCAGATGCACCCCAAACAACAGATAGCAACCGCCCGCGAAGCGATCCAGCCATTGCCGCGAACGCTCATACACACCGGCAATCCGCCGACTGGCGAAGAATAGCGCTACGCAGCAATACCAACTGAACGACAGCGTCGCCATGGTCATGACTGCCAGCGCCAGCAACAGCGGCGGGATGTGAGCCGGCATGGCGGTGGCGAAAATGGTCGCGACAAACAGTGCGGATTTGGGATTGGTCATGTTGCCCAGAAATCCCCGCCCGTAAGCGCCGAGCAACGTTTGCTGCGAGTCATCCAGCGTGCCGGCGACGATCGGCGCCTTGCGCTTGAACTGCTTGAGCCCGAGGTAGATCAGGTAGCAGCCACCGGCAATCTTGAAGCTCAAGTACAGCGCTGGTGCGGCGCTGAACAGCGACTGAATGCCCAGGCCACCCGCCAGCCCCCACAACACGGTTCCGCTGGCCACTCCGAGCGCCGCGACTACGCCATGACGGCGGGAACGGCTGACCGCGAGTTGCGCGATGTTGAAGAAGTTCGGGCCGGGCGTGACCACGGCCACGGTCCACAACAGGGCCAGCGACAGCAACGGCGCCAGATAACTCGAAAGGGAAAAATCCATGGGGGTATGCGCCTGATTGGGTTCGACGATGCCCTCTACCTTGCAACATCCCGCAATGTTTTGCCATCAGCCGCCATTCAGACCGCTAGCGTCTTGCCATCCACAGCATCACCAATCTTCAGGAAATGCCCGCCCGCCACGTGGTGCAAGGTGCGCAAACCATCGTGCCCTTCGAAATGCCAGCGCCCGTCGCTGAACACGCGCTCATCGGCATGGGCGGCGATGACTTCGGCGAGGAACAGATCGTACTGCTCGTGATTGCGCGGCTCCGGCAGCAAACGGCATTCCAGCCAGGCGACGCAGCCGTCGAGCAGCGGCGCTTCGACTTGTTCGCCGGCAAAGGTTTGCAGGCCGTAAGCCTGAAACTTGTCCTGCCCTTGGGTTTGGGTGATGTCCAGACCCGACGTATTGCCGACGGTTTGCACGATGTCGGCCTGATTGACGCACGGGACATTGAGCACGAAGGTGCCGGACGCTTCGAGCAACTGGCGGGTCCAGGTGGATTTATCGAGGACGACGGCGACTTTCGGTGGTTCGAAATCCAGCGGCATTGCCCAGGCGGCAGCCATGATATTGCGCTGGCCGTCGTGGGCGGCGCTGACCAGCACGGTCGGCCCGTGGTTGAGCAAACGGTAGGCTTTGTTCAGGGGCACCGGGCGGCGGTGGGAATCGCTCATGGGAATCTGCTCCGGGGAAAAGGAGCCGATTGTAGCGCCAGCATCGAAATACAGGCGGGTGAAAACTCTGTAGGAGCTGCGGGACGCTGCGATCTTTTGATCTTGATGTTGATCCTCGGAATCAAGATCAAAAGATCGCAGCGTGCCGCAGCTCCTACAGGGGTTTAGTGCAGGTCAGTGGGAGAGTTGGTTGGCGAACTGGCCAACGGCATTCACGACTTTCTGCGCACCGTCCTGAATCTCGACAATCACCGTGCCCGCCTCTGCTGCCAGCGCCAGCCCTTGTTCGGCCTGAAGCTTGCCATCGGTCATCAGCGCCACGGCGTTGCGCGCCATTTCCTGGTTCTGCCGCACCACGGTGACGATCTCTTCGGTCGCCTGACTGGTGCGCGAAGCCAGTTGTCGCACTTCGTCGGCCACCACCGCAAAACCACGGCCCTGCTCACCGGCGCGCGCCGCCTCAATGGCAGCGTTGAGCGCCAGAAGGTTGGTCTGCTCGGCAATGCCGCTGATGGTTTTGACGATGGTGCCGATCACCTGCGACTGCTCGTTCAGTGCCTCGATGCCCTCACCGGCAGCCTGCATGTGCCGCGACAGATCACGCATTACGTTGACCGCTTCAGTCACCACCGTGGTACCGCGCTGGGCGGTGCTGTCGGTTTGCTGCGAGGTGCTGTAGGCAATGCTCGCCGCGTCGGCTACTGCTTGTTCGCGGTTGACCTGATCGGTGATCACCGTGGCGAACTTCACCACTTTGTACAGTTTCTCGTTGGCATCGACGACCGGGTTGTAGGACGCCTCCAGCCAGACCGTACGACCGTGGCTGTCGACACGCTTGAAGCGATCAGCCACGAATTCGCCGTTGTTCAAACGCCGCCAGAAGTTCTGGTATTCGGCGCTGTTGTATTCCTCCGGGGTGCAGAACAGGCGGTGATGTTTGCCCTTGATCTGCGCCAGGCTGTAACCCATGCCGCTGAGGAAGCGATCGTTGGCGTTGAGCACGTTGCCGTTGAGGTCGAACTCAATCACCGCAGTCGAACGCACCAACGCGCCGATCAGGTTTTCATGTTCACGCGAGGCTTCAATGGTGCGGGTCAGGTCGCTGGCGAACAGCGAAATGTGCTTGATCCGCCCATCCGAAGAACGCACCGGTTGCACGATCGAACGCAGCCACGCTTCTTCACCATTGCCACGCAGCAAGCGCACGGCACCAGCGAAATGCTCGCCGCGGGTCATGGCGTTTTTGAAGCGATGATGGAATTCATCAGTCTTCACATGCGCCGGGACGATATCTTCAATCGCCCGACCGATCAGGTCCTGACTCTTGTAGAGCATCTCGGTGAGGAAGTTCTGGTTGACCGATTGAATGCGCCCGTCGGGCTCAAGGTTCAGCACCAGCATCTCGCTTTCCAGGCTTTCCTTCACCTGCACGAGGCTGGAGAGTTCTTCACGAAGAGCGGCCAGCTCTTGCTTCAGGCGTTTGTTGAACATGGGGAAGTACCGATGGGCAGGATAGAAAGCGGGATGCAGCCTAACCATCGGCCTTGAAAATCTTTTCTGAAGAGCGCTGGCGACTCGTCAGTCAAAAATAGTTCTGACCGCTAAAGTCACGCCGCTCCGGCCACCTGACACTGTCCCGAACGCGGCATCCGCGCACCGAAATACGCCGCCGTCAGCAGACCCACCACGCCCATCACCGCGCAGAACATCACGCAGATCCATGGACTCCACGGCATCAGACCGATCAGCAACAGCGGTGTGATACTGGCCCAAATGGCGTAGGCAATGTTGTAGGTAAAGGAAATGCCTGACACGCGAATACGTGCCGGGAACAACCCGACCATCACCGACGGCACCGCGCCGACCACACCGCAAGCCAGACCGGCCACCGCGTAAGCCAGGCCTACCCAGTGACCGCCCATGATCAAGCAGCCATACAGCACGCCAATACCCAGCGGCAGCAACAGGCTATACAGCATGACGGTGCGCCAGGCGCCGAGACGATCGACCAGCAACCCGGCGATCACGCAGCCGATATTGAGAAACACGATGCCCAATGCACTGAGGGCGAAGGTGTGGCTGGCGGTCATGCCGAAGGTTTTCTGCATCATGGTCGGGGTGATGACCACGAACACCACCACCGCCGAGGTCAGCACGCAAGTCAGCAGCATCGCCGGCAACATCGCCAATCGATGCTCGCGCAGCACCGTGCGCAGCGGCAATTCAACGCGCGCCTCACGCTGCGCTTCCATGGCCATGAACACCGGGGTTTCGCTCAGCCAGCGACGCAGGTAAACGCCGATCACACCGAAGACGCCACCAAGCAGGAATGGATAGCGCCAGGCGTAATCAAGGATTTCCGCCGGAGTGAAGACTTGTGCCAGAAACGTCGCGGTCAGCGCGCCGATCAGGTAACCGAAGGTCAGGCCGGCCTGCAAAAAGCCCAAGGCATACCCGCGATGGCCGGCCGGCGCGTGTTCAGCGACGAACACCCAAGCGCTCGGCACCTCACCACCGACCGCCGCGCCTTGGAGGATGCGCAGCGCCAGCAACAGCAAAGGCGCGAAGTAACCGATCTGCGCGTAGGTCGGCATGATCCCGATCAGCAGGCACGGCAGCGCCATCATCAGGATGCTCAGGCTGAAGACTTTCTTGCGCCCGAGTTTGTCGGCGAAATGCGCCATCAGGATTCCGCCCAGCGGCCGCGCCAGATAACCGGTGACGAATATCCCGAAGCTTTGCAGCAGACGCAGCCATTCGGGCATTTCCGGCGGGAAGAACAGCTGGCTGAGGGTCAGGGCGAAGAATACGAAGATGATGAAATCGTAGATTTCCAGCGCGCCGCCAAGGGCCGCAAGGCCGAGGGTCTTGTAGTCGGAACGGCTGAACGGCGCAGGTTTGGCCGGGGATTGGGCAGTCATGGCAAAGAACTCGGAAACAGGCAAAAAACCAAGGCGCCCATGGTCTACGCAAATGCGCGGATGGACAACCCGTTAGACCATAGTCCCGGTTTTGCAAAACCTGCTCACAAAGCATCGGTAGTTGAATTACTGTTAATGCCTGTCCTGCCAGGCGAACCACCATCGGCAAGTCATGCCGAGATCCTTGTAGGAGTGAGCCTGCTCGCGATGGCGTCGATTCAGTCAATACGAGTGTTGAGTGTAAGAAAGCTATCGCGAGCAGGCTCACTCCTACAGGGGATATGAGTTTCGTCCGCAAGACCACAATAACCATAAAAAATCCGAGGTACTCCCTGTGGCCGTTGATATCGAAGATAGCCGCTCCGCACGCTTTGCCCTGCGCTGTTCAAGTTTCGCCGAACGCTGGTTCCCCGATTCCTGGGTATTCGCCGCGCTGGCCGTGATCATCGTCGCCCTGGCCACGCTGGCCATGGGCGCCAAACCCACCGATGCGGCGATGGCTTTCGGTGACGGCTTCTGGAGCCTGATTCCGTTCACCATGCAAATGGCCTTCGTGGTGATCGGCGGTTACGTGGTCGCCAGCTCGCCACCTGCGGTAAAACTGATAGATCGCCTGGCGCGGATCCCGAAAAACGGCCGTTCCGCCGTGGCGTGGGTCGCGCTGATCTCAATGGTTGCCTCGTTGCTCAACTGGGGCTTGTCGCTGGTGTTCGGCGGTTTGCTGGTCCGCGCCCTCGCCCGCCGCACTGACCTGAAAATGGATTACCGCGCCGCCGGTGCTGCTGCCTACCTGGGCCTTGGTGCGGTGTGGGCGCTGGGTTTGTCGTCGTCAGCCGCGCAGTTGCAGGCCAACCCCGCCAGCCTGCCGCCGTCGATCCTGTCGATCACCGGGGTGATTCCGTTCACCGAAACGATTTTCCTCTGGCAGTCCGGCGTCATGCTGCTGGCGCTGATCGTGATTTCAATCATCATCGCCTACGCTACCGCTCCCGGGCCGAACTCGGCGCGCGATGCCAAGGCCTGCGGCATCGACCCAGCCTTCAATCTGCCTCCACTGCAACCGCGTACCCGTCCAGGTGAATGGCTGGAACACAGTCCGCTGCTGATCATTGTGCTGGTGCTGTTGGCGGCGGGATGGCTGTTTCATGAGTTTTCGACCAAACCGGCGATTACCGCGATTTCCGGCCTCAATACCTACAACTTCCTGTTCATTATGCTGGGCGCCTTGCTGCACTGGCGTCCGCGCAGCTTCCTCGATGCCGTCGCCCGCGCCGTGCCGACTACCACTGGCGTGTTGATTCAATTTCCGCTGTACGGCTCGATTGCCGCACTGATGACCACGGTCAAAGGCGCGGATGCGCAGACGCTGGCGCACCACATCTCGACGTTCTTCGTCAGCATTGCTTCCCACGACACCTATGCGCTGTTGATGGGCGTGTACTCGGCGATTCTCGGCTTCTTCATTCCGTCGGGTGGCGGCAAGTGGATCATCGAAGCGCCGTACGTGATGCAGGTCGCCAACGATCTGCAGTACCACCTCGGCTGGGCAGTGCAGATTTATAACGCTGCAGAAGCGCTGCCTAACCTGATCAACCCGTTCTACATGCTGCCGCTGCTGGGCGTGCTTGGGTTGAAGGCGCGGGATCTGATTGGTTTCTCCTTCGTGCAGTTGCTGGTGCACACGCCGCTGGTGCTGGTTCTGCTGTGGGCGCTGGGGACGACGCTGGCGTATACGCCGCCAGTCATGCCGTAATCCCAAGCGGGGCGCAGTCATGATGGCCGCGCCCCGCACTTTTCTCGTGAAACAGCCGCGTGTCGGGCTGCCTGTCGCAAATAATGGCTCAGAGCCATCATCCTGCTTTACCGCATCGTACTCACGGTAATATTCTGCGCGCCGATAAATGTTTCCATTTTTTACCAAGCGCAAAGGGAGTTCGTTGCAATGATCGTAGGGATTGACCTGGGAACCACCAACAGCCTGGTCGCCGTCTGGCGGGGCGATGCCACCGAGTTGGTGCCCAATGCCCTGGGCCAGTTCCTGACACCGAGCGTTGTCGGCCTCGATGATCAAGGCCGGATTCTGGTCGGCCAGGCCGCGCGCGAGCGTCTGCACACGCATCCACGTCTGACGGCTTCGCTGTTCAAGCGCCACATGGGCAGCGCCACGCAAACGTACCTGGCCGACAAGGCGTTTCGCCCGGAAGAGCTGTCCGCGCTGGTGCTCAAAAGCCTGAAAGAGGACGTCGAACGGGCTTATGGCGAAACCGTTACCGAAGCGGTGATCAGCGTCCCGGCCTACTTCAGTGATGCCCAGCGCAAGGCTACGCGGATCGCCGGCGAACTGGCCGGGCTGAAGGTCGAGAAGCTGATCAACGAACCGACCGCTGCCGCCCTCGCCTATGGACTGCACCAACGGGACAAAGAAACTTCGTTCCTGGTTTTCGACCTCGGTGGCGGCACGTTCGACGTGTCGATTCTGGAGCTGTTCGAAGGGGTGATGGAAGTCCGCGCCAGTGCCGGTGACAACTTCCTCGGCGGCGAAGACTTCGACACCGTGCTGCTGGAGCACTTCATCAGCCATCACCGTTCTGCCGCAGACTTCCCGGAGCGCAACAGCATCATCCAGCCGCTGCGTCGCGAGGCCGAGCGTGTGCGCAAGGCGCTGGGCCAGGACGACAGCGCCGAATTCCGCTTGCAGCACGGTGAGCGCCAGTGGACGCAAATCATCACCCAACAACAGTTGGCGACGCTGTACATGCCGCTGCTCGAACGCCTGCGTGCGCCGATTGAGCGGGCGCTGCGCGATGCGCGCATCCGCGTTAGCGACCTCGACGAAATTCTGTTGGTCGGCGGTACCACGCGCATGCCGCTGGTGCGCAAACTCGCTGCCGGGCTGTTCGGCCGCTTCCCGTCGATCACCCTCGACCCGGATCAGGTCGTGGCACAGGGCGCGGCCATTCAAGCAGCACTCAAAGCCCGCGCCGCCGCGCTGGAAGAAGTGGTGCTGACCGATGTCTGCTCCTACACGCTGGGGATCGAGACCTCCACTCAGGTCGGCCGCAACTATGAGAGCGGGCATTACCTGCCGATCATCGAGCGCAACAGCATCGTCCCGGTCAGTCGGGTGAAAACCGTGTACACCCTGCACGACAATCAGGAACAGGTGGTCGTGCGCATCTTTCAGGGCGAAAGCCGCCTGGTCAAAGACAACGTCGCACTCGGCGAACTGGACATCAAGGTGCCGAAACGCAAGGCCGGCGAAGTTGCCCTCGATGTGCGTTTCACCTACGACAACAACGGTCTGCTGGAAGCCCAGGTGAAAATCCCCCTGACCGGGCAACAGCATTCGCTGGTCATCGAGAACAACCCGGGCGTGCTGTCCCCCGAGGAAATCCAGCAGCGCTTGCAGAACCTGGCACAGCTGAAGATTCACCCGCGCGAGCAGCAGGTCAACACGCTGCTGAGTGCACGTCTGGAGCGCCTCTATCAGGAAAGCCTGGGCGATATGCGCGATCTGATGGGCGATTGGGCCAAGCGATTCCAGATCGCGCTGGACTCTCAGGACGAGCGCCAGATCCGTGAAGTGCGCACCGAACTGAGTCGACAATTGAGCGAACTTGATCGCACTCCGTGGCAATAAGGAGCCTGGCCATGGATTGCTGGTCGGTGCTGCACCTGCACGATGACGCTGAAGCCCGCGACATCAAGCGTGCCTATGCGCGCCTGCTGAAAACCTTCCGCCCCGATGAGGATGCCGAAGGTTTCCAGCGCCTGCGCGAAGCCTACGAACAGGCGCTGGCGATTGCCCGGTGGCGTCTTGAAAACGCTGAGCCTGCGGACGAAGACGACGTCGCCGTGGCCACGGCGTCCAGCGCCTTTGCCGCACTGGCGTTCGATGCCGCACTGGCAAAAAACCCGTCGCGGGATGTTGCAGCGTTTGAGCTCCCGCCCGTCAGCCCGGCAGCCCCGCAAGCGTTTACACCGCCCGAGATGGACGATGTTCAACGTGCCGAGCCGTTGGCGGCGGACACTCGTACTGACGCAAAAGCCGTTGAAATGCAGGCCGCGCAGCAACTGGTCGAAGGCCTGTCGGCAGAGAACCTCGCTGAACGTTGGGATCAGGCCCAACAGCAAGACTGCGCCCAGGCGCTTGAAAGGCTGTTGCTGCAACTGTGTTTTGAACAGCCACAACTGCGCGGCCCGGTGCTGCACTGGGCCGTCGCGCAACTGGGATGGCTAGGCCCTTGGCAAGCGCTGCTGATGAATGAACGTCAGCGCGACCTGCTCGCCGAAAGCCTGATGGCCGATTATCAAAACGCCCTGCAAGCGCTACTCGAAAGCCACAGCGAACGCGAATTCCTCAACTTGCTCACACGCTACAGCGCCCAACCGTGGCTTCAGGTTTTCGATCGCCGTGAACAATGGCAGCAAACCCTGCTGCATTTGCTCAATGACAGCGAGTGGAGCGTGCCGCTGTTCGACCGCATCGGCCAACTGTTCGGCTGGGATCACAACAAAGGTCTGCACCCACAGCCGGACTGGCTCTGGGACACATTGATCGAGCGCTGCAATCAGGAAAGCTTCTACGACAACCTGCGGGCCAAGGCTGAAAGCGACCGGACGTGGGCGGCCGATGTTCAGGCAGCGCATCTGTTGATCAATCCGCTCAAGCCCCAGCAGCAAAAGAAGATCATCGACGGCTTTGGTCAGAACGAATGGCAGGCCTGCCATGATCTGTCGGAAAACCTCAAATGGCGCTTCCCGGCGCTGCTCGCGCGATTGCCCTACGCCGACGTTTTTTATTGGCGGCGGTTCTTCCCCCGGCCCATCGCGGCCGAAACCTGGGTGCGGGTATGGGCGGCCATTGCGTTGGCGCTGTGCCTGTTTTATCTGGGCCTTGAGAAAAGAGATGCCGCCAATCTCATCTTCATTCCGATGATCTTTGCCTGCGTGCCGGTCTGGTTTTTCCGCTTCGCACTGAGTTGGTGGGTGGTGCTCACGGCCCACGTGATTGTCCCCGACCTGTGGCTCACCGAAGGGCTGATTCCGCGCAAATGGAACCCTGACACGCGCTGGCTGGTGATACGCCACGGAGTACCGCAAGGGGTGATGGTGCTGCTGTTTTCGCTGATGCTTGGCCCGCTGGGGGCGATCACTTATGTCGGCACGCTGCTGATCGGGCTGGTGCACAAACGGCGAATCGGTTCGCTGAACCCGGATCTGAGCAACCGCCACCCTTGGTTGACCGCGCTGCACTGGGCGCATTTCAGTCCGCTGCAATTGCTGTTTCTGGTGGTCATGACCGCCGTAACAGCGGCCAGCAAGCTCGGCTATTCGCTCACCCAGCTCGTGCCCGGTTAAGAACGCAACGACAAGTCGTTCTGTCACCCAACCGTCATATTCCCTTGTTAGCGTCCGCCCGAAACAAACTGAAACACTTAAGCAGAAACGGGCTGATAGATGAAAGACGAAACAGACGGCACTGACACACCTGAATCCAATCAACCTACCGACACCAGCCGCCGCCGCTTCCTTGGCGGCGTCGCGGTGCTTGGCGTCGGTGCCACTCTGGCCGGGTGTGGCAGCGCCAATGATCAACCGGGCAAACCGGCCGAGCGCCCGCTGACGCCCGCCGAGCTGGACAAGGCCCTGCGCGATCAGGTGAAAACCGTGGTGGTGATCTACGCCGAGAACCGCAGCTTCAATAACCTGTTCAGTGATTTCCCCGGTGTCGAAAAGCCTCTGTCGGCGCTCAAGCCCGCCGACTATCAACAACGTGACCGCGACGGCGCGCTGCTGCAAACCCTGCCGCCGGTCTGGGGCGGCGTGCTGCAAATCGGCCCGCAAACCCTCGATGGCGTGACCTACCCCAGCGCCACGCAGTTTCAGGAAAACCTGCCCAACGCCCCCTTCGCCCTCAAAGGCCCGAATGGTGAGGACTTGCCTTTCGGTCTGGTGACCCGCGACTTGTGGCACGTGTTCTATCAGAACCAGATGCAGATCAATGGCGGCAAGAACGATGGCTTCGTCGCCTGGGCCGACTCCGGCGGTTTGACCATGGGTCATTACGCGCAGAGCCGTTATTCCCTGCGCCTGTGGGACGTCGCTCAAGAGTTTGTGCTGTGCGACAACTTCTTCCAGGGCGCCTTCGGTGGCTCGTTCCTCAATCATCAGTACCTGATCAGCGCCACCGCGCCGTTCTATCCGGATGCGGCCAACTCCGTCGCCAAATCACAGATCGCCGCGCTGCAAAGTGATGATCCAACCGACCCGCGCCTCAAGCCGCTGGAGCAATCGCCGGCCAGCGCCATGACCGGCCCGCCACAGTTCGGCCCGAGTGCGCTGACCCCGGACGGCTTCGGCGTCAACACCCTCGCCCCGCCCTACTGGCCGACGTGGATTCGCGATCCGGAGCGCCCGGCGTATGCCAAAGCGGATCTGCCCAACGTCATGGTGCCGCAAACCCACGAACACATTGGCGACAAGCTGTCGAAGAAAAACATTGATTGGGCCTGGTACGCCGGCGCTTGGCAGGCGACGCTGGATCAGTACAAGGATTCCGGCGGCATCCCGAAAATCCCCAATTTTCAGTACCACCATCAGCCGTTCAACTACTTCAAGCAGCAAGGCCCGGAGAATCCCGACGAACGTAATAAGCGCCTGCGCGACGCCGGCCTGGGTGATGAGTCGAGCAGCAATAAGTTCTTCGCCGATGCCGAAGCGGGCAAGTTGCCGGCGGTGAGTTTCTACAAACCTCAGGGCAACCTGAACATGCACGCCGGTTATGCCGACGTGGCCTCCGGTGAACGGCATATCGTGCGCGCGCTGAAAGTACTGCGCGAAAGCCCGCAGTGGCAAAACATGGTGGTGATCGTCACGGTCGATGAAAACGGCGGTTGGTGGGACCACGTCGCACCGCCCAAGGGCGACCGCTGGGGGCCTGGTTCACGAGTGCCTGCGCTAGTGGTGTCGCCGTTTGCGCGCAAGGGCACAGTGGACCACACGGTCTACGACACGGCATCCATTCTGCGGTTGATCAGCCGTGTGTTCCAGCTCGAGACCCTCAACGGCCTCAAACAACGTGACGACGCCATGATCGCTCGGGGTCAGAAACCCATGGGCGATTTGACCAACGCCCTGCATTTTCAGGTCTGAGCGCAATTCCTGCGGCGTGCAGCAAATATCTGCACATGACGGCTTTTCTGTGCAACACCGCTGATCCAATATGAGCCGCCCCCGATACCCGGGGAACCCACGCTGAAAAGGATCTGAGCATGTTCAAACTCGCAGGACTCACACTCGCCGCGCTCACACTGAGCGCGGCCGCCCACGCCGATGTCGACCTGAAACTGGGCAGCACCGAGCGTGTTACCCGCCTCTTCGCCTACCCCAACAATTGCAACGTGATCTGCTACCGCAACTGGACGCTGGAACAGACCGTCGCCCATTACCTGAGCCAGAGCGTGCAACGCGATGGTTATGCCGATGCCAAGGTGCTGGTAAAAACCGATAACGACCAGCTCTACGCCGAGATCACCGGCGTGCCGAAGGATTACGACAAACCCTTGTCGGCCCTGCTGGACGCGGGTGATCTGGCCTACACCGGCGCCAGCAAGCTCAACGCCGACGGCAAATGGGCCTATAGCTGGTATCTGTTCCTGCCGCTGGGCATGGCTCTGGAAAACCGCAAAAGCGTCGAGTTGCTGCACTTCCCGCCGGATTACTCGCTGACCCAGGCGCAGGATTATCTGCGTTCGAACACCACCGATCGCTGGGCGACATTGCTGACTGACAATGGCATTCCCGCCGGGCAGACGCCGGCCTATCAAACCATCATCGACATCGCCCCGATTGCTGCGCCGTCCAATGCTGGCAGCGATCTGGAAGGCGTGTATGACTACTTCAAGGACTACCAGACCACCCTGGTCAAACAGTTCAGCCAGACCGCCAGCGGCACGACGCTGCCGATGGTCGCGTTCGGTGCGCCGGTGCGTAACTGGATCAAGCAGCAATACGGGCCAACCGTGAATGTATTGGGGCTGGTGACCATCAGCCCGAGCGAAGGGGTGAAAGTGCCGGTGCTGGGTTCCAACCACCCAAGTTACATCTGGTACGCAGCCGACCCGAAGAGCTACAGCGGCGACGATGCGCAGGCGAAGGCTGATGCAGCAGGCCTGAAAGTCATGGGTCAGGATTTGAGCGCCGCCTGCTGGCAAGCCGGAATGGGCAGCAAACCGGGCAGCGATGCCCAGGCTACCCTCAGCAGTTGCACGCAGACATGGCAGGTCACGCAGAAAGTCAAAACCTGCGAGCTGTTCTACACCTCGATCCGTAATCTGACCCCGGAACAAGCCACCGCCAAGTGCGCTACCACCCCGATCAAGGCCCAACTGAAGCAATTGCAAGCACCGTTGCCAGCCACCGCCGTTCCTGCCCCGCACCTATAACCGCTTGAAGCGTTCCCGTGTCAGCCAATGCTGACGCGGGAAAGCGTCTAAATCGCCTGTCAGATCTGACAGTAGACCCGCTATACCTAATAGGACACGATTGGATCCAGCCAGCAGTATTGCAGCGCTGACAGGACGTCAACCCAAGGAAGTCGCAAAAGCCTTGCGACAAGGACTGATATGAATATCCACGCCAAGGCGCACTCGCCGCCACGCGATACTAAAGGTATCTATCCCTTCGCCGGTCTGCCCGTGCGTCTGGGGTTTCCGGCCAGCGCCGATTTCGAAATCCTTCAGGATGGGTACGGTGCCCCGGCAGCGGTCGCCGCGCGGCGCGAGTTCCTGCACACCCACCGGATGTGCCGGGTGTCCGGGCAATTACTGCCGTATCGCTGCCGCCAGACCCGACAATTGCTGACGGGCATCCACATCTACGATCCGCGTTTTTGCGGTTTGATCGAACACGCGTGCGACCCCAACGTGTTTCTCGACATGAGCGAGCTATGGCTGTGGGCGTTAAAAGATATCCACAGGGGCGAACGGCTGACCATGGACTACACCGCCACTGAAGACAAACTGCTGCACCAGTTTGCCTGCGGTTGCGGTTCTCCACGCTGCCGTGGGTGGATCACCGGCTACGACGAACCACCCAGTCTGGAAGGCCAGCACTTTCTACGGCGCTGGCGGCATTGCGGCTTGCGCTGAAAGGTGCGTTATACCGCGCCAACCGGACGCAAACGATACTGCGGCGGCAGTTGCTCGAAACCACTGATAGTGGTGTTCAGACTTTTCCAGCGGCCATCCTTGATGCCGTAGATGCACCCGTGGATCGACAGGCTCTGCCCGCGATGCCAGGCGTTCTGGATGATGCTGGTGTGGGCGACGTTGGCCACTTGCTGAACCACGTTCAGTTCGCAGAGACGATCAACCTGCTCTTCTTCAGTCGGCAACTTGGCCAGTTCTTCACGTTTTTCGTAATACAGATCACGGATCGAACGCAGCCAGCCGTCGATCAGACCGAACTGCCGGTCCTGCATCGAAGCGCGCACACCGCCACAGCCGTAGTGGCCCGTGACGAGGATGTGTTTGACCTTGAGCACGTCGACCGCGTACTGGATCACCGACAGGCAGTTGAGGTCGGTGTGCAGTACCACGTTGGCGACGTTGCGGTGCACGAACAGATCGCCCGGCAGCATGCCGACGATCTCGTTGGCCGGCACACGCGCATCGGAACAACCGATCCACAGATATTCCGGCGTTTGCTGACGCGCCAGCTTGGCGAAGAAATCCGGGTCTTCCTTGGTGATCGCGTCAGCCCAACGCTCGTTGTTATCAATCAGGTCTTGTAAGTCATGCATGCTGTAAGGCCTCAAGAAAGATGCGCTGGTATGACAGACGACCGCCCGTCGGGGTCACGCCGCCAGCGCAAGTGATTTCATTGGAATTCTCGTGTGCCCGGTGAGTCCACCTAAGTAAGGCCCACAGTATGAGGAATTGCCATGACTGATTCACGACGCCCTTACGATGCGGTGCAACCGGAGCCCATCGATGATAACGAAGACCGTATGGGTTCGGTGCACGAGCTGGATTTCGATGAAGACGAACCGAGCGCGAAAATCGGCGATGAGATTCCCGAACGTGAACGCGAGCAGTTGATGCCGCGTGAACGAGTGCGTGAGGCCGGATTGACCGGCGCATCGACCGCTGACCATGAACCCACCGACGATGATCTGAGCCCGGAAACACTGATTCATGAAGATGGCGCGCGGGATGCCGAAGAAGCCGGTGAAGGCAATCAGGCGGATTGGGATTTGAGCATTGTCGATGAGGATGACATTGGCGGAGGTAATGGACTGGATGAGGCGGAGCTGGCGCGGCACGATCCGCTGGATGGTAACCGCTGACCTGTGTCGGTTGGTAAATAGCTATCGCGAGCAGGCTCACTCCTACAGGGGAACGCATTCCAAATTGTAGGAGTGAGCCTGCTCCGGGCGGCGTTCCGACGATGCTTTTAAGGTTTAATCGACCAGGGTGCAGGCCATGACCACGGCATCTTCACGCCCGCCCACCGCCGGATAATAATCCCGACGTCGGCCAATCTCGTTGAAGCCATACCGCTCATACAATTTGAACGCGCCTGTATTGCTGTCACGCACTTCCAGAAAACATTCCCGCGCCGAAGCCGCATACGCCCGCGACATCAAGTGCTCTAGCAACGTCAGCCCCAGGCCGCGCCCCTGATTCTCCGGTTTGACGGTGATGTTGAGCAGATGCGCCTCATCCAGAATGATCTGCACCACACCATGCCCGACTTGCTGCTGCCCTTCGAACATCAGCCAGATCTGGTACTTGCCCAGTCCGTCGAGAAAAATCCCCCGGGTCCACGGATGGCTGTAGGCGGCGTACTCGATTTTCAGCACGGTTTCCAGATCCGCCTCGGTCATCGGGCGGAACGATACAGCATCACTCATTCGATTCTTTCCAGCGCGCCATCAGCCGACGCATGGCTTGCCACACAGCGGCTTTGCGCTGTGGCTCTTCCATTAACAATTCCAGACCGGGAATGGCCCAGGCCGAGCCCAGACCTTCGATCTGCAATTCACGATTGAACGCTTCGGCATCCGCTTCACCGGCAAAACGCACCGCTGGCAGGCCGATCAGCCACAGGCAGGCGCACGGAGCGGCTTCCATTTGCACCGAAAGGAACCCCTGAACGAAGTCACGCGCCGCTTCCGGGCCTTGATCCATGGTGCCGCGATTTAGCCACGGCCAACGCACCGGCTCGCCGACGATTTGCGGCGCATCCGGCAAACCGGCGGCGCGCAGCATGTCTTTGAGCAGCAGATAAGCCGGATCGCGGCTCTGGAACGGTTCGCCTGTGGGTAACTCGACCAACAGCAGGCAACGCCCGGCGCGTAGCAATTGCAGAGCAAAACGTGGCGGTGGCACGGGCGCCGGTTTGGCGACCACTGGCGTGTCGTCTGCCTCTTCCACCGGTTTGGCGTTGGTCCGGGTGCTGGCCAACGAAGGGCGCGGCACTTCGATCTTCGGCCGTTCGGCCGGACGAACGGCAGGCTGCGCGGGCGTTTCGACTTGAGGCGCAAGCACCACCGGCGCCTCTACCTCGGGCTCGGGCATGCCCAACAGCTCGGGCCGCGAAGGCGCGGCGAAGGGCAATTCGGTGCGCGGCAGCCAGTTGACCACCTGCATGGCGTTCAAATAGGCGCGGCGGCGGGACTCGATAAGCAAGGGGTCGGCCACTTGTGGATAACTGAAGTGGGCTGATTCTACCGCCCTTCGTTCAAGATCGCTTGCTGTTGATCGATAGCCTTTACCTAAGCTCCCTCCCTTAGAAAATTCGACAGCCCGTCCCGAGAGTGAATCGCATCCTTCGTGATGCAGTACAATCGCGGCTTTTAATCGTCAACCAGCCGGCCATTCCGATGATCGAACCCAAGCGCGTCTTGCGCGCCCTCGCTGAACACTGGGCACTTCTGGAGCCACTGTGCGAGCACTTCGACCAAGGCACACTGAGCCTCAACGAACTGCGCACGCAACTGGCCGCCCAACAACTGGACAGCACACCGCAGGACATCACCAGCCTGCTCGACGTGTGGATTCGCCTCGATATTCTGATTCCGGTGGCGAAAAGCCCGAACCGTTTCGAGCTGAACGCGCAGATCCACGACTTTCTCGCGTATCTGCGCCGTGAACACCGCTTGGGCCTGTGCCTGGAAATCGAAGCCTATCTGCGTCACCTCGAGCGTCTGGCCGGGTATATCCAGGACGCGTTCGAAGTCCGTGACGGCCACGACCTTGCCCGCCAGCTGCGCCTGCTCGACATGCGTGTCCGCGACGTGTTGAAGAAGCTCGACAACGACGAACAGGCCTTGGTCGCCGTAGCCGAACGGGCGAAGACCAGCGATCGACAGATTCCATTGCGTCAGCGTTACGCCGAAGTGCTGGCGACCTGGGACGAATACGTCGAGCCGATGATCGATCTGGTGAACGCCGACGGCGCCTTCGAACAAGGCGTGCGCAAGGTCGAAACCGTGCTGCTGAAGATGCTCAGCGAGCAACAGCGCCTCGGCCATCTGGTTGACGACGACATGCTCCTGCGCACCCACGCGCGCATCCTCGAAATGCAAACCAGCGCCCAGTTGACCTTGCGCCATGCCCGCGAACTGCTGCTGCCGCTGCGTGAAGAAGCGCGCCGGCACAACGCCGTGACCCGTGGTGCCGCACTCGCATTGGCCGCGATCCGCCGCAAAGGCATCGACGCCGTACCGCAAGCGGCGATGCCGCTGTTCACTCGCCCGCAGAGCACCTTCCTCGGCAGTGCCAGTCAGGTCGAAGCCTACGTTTATGCACTGGCGCGTTTCGAACCGAAACCAGCACGCTTCCCGAAAGCGCACAAAACGCAGAAAGGCGAAGCCCCACGCGCACCACGCACCGTGCGTGAGATGGTCGACCGTTGCGAAGAAGCCCTGCCGATGCCGGATTTGATGACCTGGTTGCTGGAGCAGGAACCGGACGGCGCCACCGACGAATTGCTCTACTGGTTCTCGCGCCTGTCGCGGGAAAAGCGCTTCAAGCGCGAGCGTCTGGAACGCCGCGAATACCACACTCACGAGCACCAGGTCAGCCTGCGCTCCTTCGCCCTGCTCTCGGCCAGCGACTCTGCCTCCGAGAATTCTGCGAGCATCCCCAATGCATCTTGATCTTTCCGAACTGTCGCAACTCGCGCCGATCTTCCGCGAGCTGTTCAAGGGTTACCACGTTAGCCGCCGCGACCCGGAGCTGTACGCGCAATTGTCGAACTTCCAGGATCAATACCGCACGCTGTTCAAGGCGCTGGGCTTTGAACTGGTCTGCGACACCCGCGGTTTCTACTACTTCGTGCCGGACATGGCCGCAGCAGCGGTGAACAAGACTGCCCAGCGTCTGGCGCTGTTCACCTTCATCCTCGTCGAGCATCTGGCCGATCAGGGTCGCGACCCGATCGCCGTGCTTGATGGCGGCAGCCTCGGCCGCGAAGAGTTGCCATCACTGCTGGAAAAATACCGCGACCTGTTCATTCAGGCCGAAGTGCAGACCGTGGAAGAACTCGAAGAAAAGATCATGCGCCGCATGACTCAACTCGGTTTCGCCAGCGAAGAAAACGGCGTGTACCGCTTCCTGCCGCCGATGCACCGTTTCCTCGACGTGTGCCTGTCGGTGCAGCAGGATCGCGATCTGGCGGCCAGCGTGCACAGCGTATTGCCGCTGCCAGCGCCGGTGCTGATCGACGAAGCGGCGGAAGCCAAATTCCTCGAAACCGACGATCCGCTCGATCTCACCGAATTCGATGAAGAAAGCGAAGAAGACGCACTGGCCCGCGCCATTGCCGAAGAACAGGAGTCCGACGCATGAGCCAGGAACGCTACGGCATCCGCCGCTTTGCCCTTTTGAACACCGCCGGTTACAGCCTCGGCCTGTTCCCGCTGGAAGAACCGTTGTCGGTTTACGGCGCGAACAACCTCGGTAAATCGGCGTCGATCAACGCCTTGCAGTTCCCGATTCTGGCGCGCATGTCGGACATGAGTTTCGGCAAGTACAGCCTCGAACAATCGCGGCGCTTCTACTTCGCTTCCGACACCAGCTACATCCTTGTCGAAGTGAACCTGCCGCACGGTCCGCACGTGATCGGCGTGGTCGGTCGCGGCCCGGGCGGTGGTTTCGGTCACCAGTTCTTCGCTTACGCCGGCAAGCTCGATCTGGCGCATTACCAGAAGAACGACACCTGCCTGCGTCAGAAAGAGCTGTTCAGCAACCTTGAGAAAGAAGGCCTGAAAGCCTACGAACTCAAGCCGGACGAACTGCGTCGCTTGTTGGTTGGCGGTCACACGTCGATCCCGCTCGACCTGACGTTGATCCCGCTGCGCTCCACCAGCGAACAGAGCCTGAAGACCTTCCGCGCGTTGTTTATCAATCTGCTGCACATGCGTGAAATCACTGCAGCCAAGTTGAAGCAGTTGTTCCTCGATGCCTTCGAACACAGCCTGCGTTCCGGCAGCGTCGATTACATCGCTGCGTGCGAAGAAGCCTTCCGCGACGTGCGCCGCATGGAACAGGACTACAACTCGCTGGTCGCTGCCGGCCCGTTGGTTGAGGCCTTGGCCAATGGCGTGAAACAGCGCGACGTACTGCGCGGCAAACTGCATCGCCTGTCGCCGCTGCTCGACTCATTGCTCGGCACCTGGTCCGACTACGCCAGTGCGCGTAAAGAAGAGCTGACCATCCAGGCCGATCACTACCGTGGCGAGCAGGACAGCCTGCAAAACGACCAACGCGGTGGCACCCAGGAACTGATGCGTCTGGAGCGGGAAATTTCCGGCATCCAGCGTTGGCTCGGCGAGCTGTCGGTGTTGAAAAATCGCTTCGCCCTGGTCGACGACGTCAAAGTGCTCGAGCAACAATTGCTCGCGGCCAAAGACGCCCACGACGAACTGGCCGGCGCCCTGGCGCAATCCCGCCAGTTCAGTGCGGAAGATCTGGAAGAGCGCGTGCGCGATCTGGAAAAACGCCTGAAGTCGGTGAAGCAGCAACTCGATCACGCCGACAACAACAGTTACGCGCGTCTGCGTGAGGAGTTCTCGCAACAGGACGTCGAGCGTCTGATGCGTCTGTTCAACAGTGCATTGTTCAGCCTGCCGCTGGGTGAACACGGCATCACCCTCGATGAAGATGGCGAGTGGGTCAAATCCGTTGAGCTGATTCTCGATGGCTTCAAAGGCGAGCGCTTCGAAGTCCCGGGCCTGTCCATCGACATCTCCCACATCGAGCCGCCGGCCCTGCAAGCACTGGCCGACCGCGCCGCGTTGCGCGATCAGAAAGAGCGTCTGGAAAAAGAACTCAAGCAACTGAAAACCCAGCAGGCCGTGGCCGCCGATCGCGCCGCGAGCAAAACCCAGACCGAAACGCTGTACCAGCAAGTGCTGGACGCGCAGAAAGCACTGGAAGACTTCCGCCGCACGCAGACTTTGAGCGCTGAAGAAAGCGACAAGCTCGAGCAACTGGCGCAGATGGAAGGCGCGCAGGACGAACTCAAGCGTTCCAGCGATGCCTTCACCGAGCGCGTCCAGCAACTGTCGGCCAAGCTGCAACTGGTCGGCCGGCAGATCGCCGATATGGAAGCCAAGCAACGCACCCTCGACGATGCGCTGCGCCGTCGTCAGTTGTTACCGGCGGATCTGCCGTTCGGTACGCCGTTCATGGATCCGGTCGACGATTCGATGGACAACCTGTTGCCGCTGCTCAATGACTATCAGGACAGCTGGCAAGGCTTGCTGCGCGCCGACGGTCAGATTGAAGCGTTGTACGCGCAGGTGCGCCTCAAAGGCGTGGCCAAGTTCGATAGCGAAGACGATATGGAGCGCCGTCTGTCGCTGCTGATCAACGCTTACGCGCACCGCACCGATGAAGCGCTGACGCTGGGCAAGGCCCGTCGTGCGGCGGTCACCGACATCGCCCGGACGCTGCGCAACATCCGCAGCGACTACGACAGCCTCGAACATCAACTGGCGCTGTTCAACCGCGAGATCAACAAGCGTCAGGTGTCCAACCTGCAGAGCTTCCGTATCGTCCTCGCGCCGAACAAGGAAGCGCTCAAGCACATCGACCAGATCATTCACAGCGCCGGTCAGTACGAAGAAGGCGAAACCCTGTCGGTGTTCGATCTGAGCCAAAGTGCCGAGCAGGACAACAAGAACGAAGAAGCCAAGGAATACCTGGCGCGGCTGGTGGCGGCGAACCACAACCAGCTCGGCCTCAAGGATTTGTTCGAACTGGCGTTCGAGATCACCAAGGTCAACGGCCAGCCGGTGATCCACACCGACATCGATGGCGCGGCGTCCAACGGCACGACCATGACCATCAAGGCGCTGACCAACATGTATTTGTTGCTGCACTTGATGGACCGCGATCAGGCCGGTCGCGTGCGCCTGCCGTACTACCTCGACGAGGCGGCGGACATTGACGAGAAGAACCAGGCCGCGCTGCTGGAAACCAGCCTTCAGCTGGGCTTCGTGCCGATTCTGGCGAGTGTGAAGCCGCAGGTCTGCGCCAGTGTCGCGATCGACCTGGAAGGCGGCAGCGGCCCGGCGGGGATCTACATTGATGAGGCGGACTGGAAGTACATCCGTCGCCATGATGTGGTGAAGGCTACGGTCAATGTTGAAGCGGATGAACCGGAGCTGGATGCGGTTTGATCGGCGTTAACTGAAAACAAGAAAGGGCCGCGATCTGTTTGGATCGCGGCCCTTTTTTATGGCTTGGGGTTTGTGCTGATTTTGCGGGCCCTATCGCGAGCAGGCTCACTTCTACAGTTGGAATGCGTTCCCCTGTAGGAGTGAGCCTGCTCGCGATGGCGCCACTTCAGACACCATAGAATCACTTACCGAGCGAAATCTTCGGCGCCCACGTCAGCCACTCATCCTCAAACTTGTCGAACAACGGGAACGTCTGCTCAGCCCGCGCCGGGTTACCCATGCGCTCGCCATCCGGCGTGGCGAAAGCAATCCCACCCTGAATCGCCGTCTCCAGCGATTCCGTGCGCACCGTCAGCCCGTTGAACAAACCGATATCGAAACCGACACCGCTGGTGTTCCAGAACCGGCTGCCACTGCGCACCAACGGCGCATATTTAGGCTCGATCAGAATGTGCACCAACACCCGATCTGCGGTCTGACCCAGTTCATAACCGGTGACTTTACCCACGGTAATTTCACGGTAAGTCACCGGCACGCCCGGCTTCAGCGAACCACGACGGGCAGCGCTCAATACCAGACTCAGCCCCGCCTCTTGCTTGGTCACTTCCGGCGCATTGGCCAACGCGACGAAGTTCTTCTGCGGGCCGAGATTCTTGGCCGCCGGTTGCACTTCGATGTACTGCCCGGTCACCAGGGTTTCCAGATTGGCAGTCTTGATCAGACCCAGCTCCGGTTTGACCACCCAGAACTGGCTGCCAACCCGCGCGATCTTCTCCGGCACTTCGGTGATGCGCGCCGTGAGGATCACCGATTGCAGATCGTCAGTCAGATCGACACTTTCAATCTTGCCGACATCCAGTCCCTTGAAGCGAACCGGAGTGCCGCTGCGCAGACCATCAGCGCGATCGACCTTGATCGTCACTACGGCGCCCTTCTGATTGGCGTCATCATGGTTGGCGAACAAACGGAAACGCGGAATACGCTTCTGCAATGGCGCCTTGGCTTGCGGTGTCTCGAAGGCGATACCACCGGCCATCAAAGTCTGCAGCGATTCACTCTTCACTTGAATGCCACCGGTCAGTCCGCCGGTCAGTGTGATGCCGCTGACATTCCAGAAGCGGGTCGAAGCGTTGACCAGGTTTTCGTATTCCTTCTCGATGTGAACGCCGATCACCAGTTGCTTGCGGGTCTTGGAGAACTGATAGCTCTGAACCGAACCAACCTTGACCTGCTTGTACAGAATCGGGCTGCCGACATCGATGGAGCCGAGGACGTCAGTGAACAACACCAGGTGCAGACCCGGTGAGCGCAGATCCAGCGGCGGTGCTTTTGGCCGTGCCTCGAACTCGCGTTTCGGTGCAGCGCCTTTATCACCCGGACGCACGGCGATGTAGTTACCTTTCACCAAAGCTTCCAGACCGGTGATACCGGCCAGAGAAATCGACGGTTTGACCACCCAGAACTGGGTGCCGTCGACCAGATAATCTTCGGCCAATGGATCCAGGGTCAGCTCGGCCGTGGCGCTGTTCAGATCCGGATCGACCTTCAGTGCTTTCAGGTTGCCGACCTGAATGCCTTTGTACATCACCGGCGTGCGGCCAGCCTGCAGGCCCTCGAAGTCGCTGAGTTTGACCTTTACGCGGATCCCGGCAGCAGCGGCATCGAAGTCTTCGTAAAGACGGAATGGCAGGCTTGGATCAGTCGGTGGACTGTCCTTGCGATTCTCTGGTGTAGCGAAAGCGATACCACCGGCGACGATGCTGGCCAACGATTCGCTGCGCACTTTTACGCCGGACAGGTTGGCGTCGATGCTGATGCCGCTGGCGTTCCAGAAACGCGTATGTTTGCGCACCAGTTTGGCGTAAGTCGGCTCGATGAAGACTTTGAGTTCAACGGTGCTCTGATCTTCCGAAAGCACGTAGCTTTTGATCTGGCCCACCTTGATCTGCTTGTAGAACACCGGGCTGCCGCGGCTCAACGAGCCAAGACGATCAGCCTTGATGGTCAGATGCAGGCCAGGCTTGGCGTCGGACAGCGGCGGCTCTTCGGAGAGTGCCTTGAACTTGCGTGTCGGTTCGCCTTCGCCGGGACTGATGGCAACATAGTTACCCGAGACCAATGTCTCCAGCCCAGTAATACCAGCCAGGGTGACGCTCGGTTTGACCAGCCAGAAACGCGTGCTGGTCTTGAGGTATTGCTCGACGTCTTTATTCATCTCGACGGTGGCAATCACGCCTTTGGAGTTGCCCTCATCGTCGAGCTTGAGCGTCTTGACCTTACCGACCGACATGCCCTTGTACATGACCTCGGTCTTGTTGGCCTGAATACCTTCGCCACTCTCGAAGCGGATCTGAATTTCGATCCCGGTCTCGGAGTACGCACGCCAGCCGAGCCAGCCGCCGATGATCAGCGCAATCAGAGGCAGTACCCAAATGGCAGACCAGTTCGAAGCCGGTCGGGTTTTAGCTACGGGCAAATCAGTCATGGTCGTCGTCCGACTCCGTGTTATCCCAAATCAGTCGGGGATCGAAAGTTACTGCGGCGAGCATCGTCAGAATCACCACACTGGCGAAGGCGATGGCGCCAAGATTGGCTTCGACACTGGCAAGCCGGCCGAAGTTGACGACCGCCACCAGAATGGCGATCACAAAAATATCGAGCATCGACCAGCGACCAATGAACTCGATAAAACGGTACATCCAGATGCGCTGACGAGCTGACAACGGCTGGCGTCGTTGCACCGAAAACAGCAGCAGCGCAATACCCACCAGTTTGAAGGTCGGCACCAGAATACTGGCGATAAACACCACAGCCGCAATAGGAATCATGCCGTGTTGCACCAGCTGGATCACGCCGGACATGATCGTGCTCGGATCACCTTGACCCAAAGAACTGACAGTCATGATCGGCAAAACGTTGGCCGGAATATAGATAATTGCCGCCGTGATCAGCAGTGCCCAGGTTCGCACGAGGCTGTTCGGACGCCGGGCGTGAACCAGCGCACCGCAACGGCTGCAGGTTTGCTCGTCGGTTTCCGCTTCCTGCTTGTTCAATTCGTGGCATTCGGTACACACCAGAATGCCCGCATCAATCGCCCGCATGAGCGTCCTCTCCTGATAACGCCTGCCAGATCTGATGCGGTGACATCACCACTTCCAGCCAGACCTGCACCAATAACAAGCTGATAAAACACGCCAAGCCGAGACCTACGGTGATGGCTGCCATGTCAGCCAGTTTGACGATCGCCACCAGCACGCCCATGAGATAGACCTCGAGCATTCCCCAGTCTTTGAGATGGTGATAAATGCGATAGAGCAGCAAGCCATAGCTGCGTCCGACATTGAAGCGAATCGTCAGCAAAACGAATAACTGGCACAGCAACTTGAGCAGCGGTATGGCCATGCTGCACAGGAAGACGACGATCGAAACACCCTGCATGTCCGTATTGAACAGGCCGAGTACGCCGCTCCACACCGTATCCTGCGAAGATTGTCCGAGGATATTGAGTTGCATGATGGGTAAAAAGTTTGCCGGGATGTACAGCAATAATGCTGCGATCACCAAGGCAAGGCTGCGCTGCACCACGTTATGGCGATGAGCGTACAGTTCGTAACCGCAGCGAGGGCAGAGCGCTTTTTCGCCGTGAGCAAGCGTTGGCTTGCGCATCAGCAGGTCGCACTCGTGACAGGCCACCAAGTCTTCCAGCGGTAAATCTGACAGCCCGGGGGCGTCAACCGACTCTGACATAAAGGCTCTGGCTCCGAATAAGGTGGGGCTATTCTAGTGTTCTGATTCGAAAATAACTGTGCAAATTTGTTCGCTGCTGCGAGTAAAAACTTTTCTACAGGCAAAACAAAACCCCAAC
>NZ_VCNJ01000021.1 GCF_005938625.1 Pseudomonas fluorescens | reverse complement strand
AACAGTGAAGTTCGCCCGGCCGGGGCTGGTAGCGTCCAGCCTGACGTCCTCCTTGATCAGGCGGATCGGGGCGCCGTTGATGGACAGTATCTTGTGCAGTTTCACGTCTGCTCACTCCCGCCCAGCCACTTATCCACACGTCCCAGCACTTTTTCAAAACCGCTCAGCGCGGGGTTGTCGTTGGTTCCTTCTCCGTTGCCGGCACCGCCGTCACCGACCGGGCTTCCCGGGGCACCTTGAGCGTCGACCTTGTTGCCAGCGCGCCGGCCTTCGACTTTCTCCGGGTTCGATTCGCGTTCGCTCAGCGTGAATTGCACCAGCCAGGCTTTCAGGGTGTCGGCTTCCCGCGCACTGACGCCGTCGGAGAACTCAACCTGACGCACGCCGAAGGTTTCGGCGGTGTCGTTCACGATCCGATACAGATGCAACTGACCGCCGCCGGCGGTGGCTTCAGCCATGCGCAATAGATCCGTCAGCTGGGTTTTATCCACAAAGGGAATCATCAGTGAGACGGCCAGCGTCTTGGGTTTGAAGCCCTTGTGCGCCTTGTCGGTGTTGCTGGTCTGGCCGGACATGTCGCCGCTTTCGATTCGCAGGTTGGCCGTGACTTTGAGGTTCTTGCCTTGGACTTTTTGCCCGTCGAGTAGCAGCGTCATAGGCCCACCAGTTCCTTGACGAAACTCAGCCCTTCTTTGCTGCCGACCAACAGCAGGCCGGCGCACTGAATCCATTCGTGACCCGGGGCGTCGCCGGCCAACAGTTCGCGGCGTAGTTCGCCGACAGTGCCCGGGCCGATCAACCGCGCGCGCATGCTGACGTCAGGGTTTCCCCCAGCCAACAGCTCTTTCAGATCAGCCAATTGCTTATCCCGTCCCTGCTGCTGGGCGCTCTTGCGCGCTGCCAGCGCTGCCAGATCGGCCAACGGCGAGCTGTCGGCGGCATAGCCTTCCAGCACGGCTATTTGCCCCGCCATCGACTGTTTGGCGGCTTTGACCACGGTGCAACGTTCCAGCGGCAAACCTTGCCAGCGCGGCAGCGGTCCGGCGCCGGGGATCTCCCACTTTTCGCTCTCCAGTTTGAGCAGGTGTTGCGCCCGGCGCTCTGTGCGCACCAGGTCAGGGATCGGCAGCAGTGCATTGAATCGCGCCAAGCTGCTGGCCAGCTGTTCCAGACGCGTGCCCAGAAACAGGATCGACAGCGCGTATTGCGGCCCGGTGGGGCGCCCGCTGTCGCTGGCGTCTTCCAGTTTTCTGGCGAGATGTTCCAGCGCGTTAGGCGCGGACAAAAAGCGCTGATAGCCCGCGCCCTGGCCAACGCCGCTTTGAAATGGCGTTACCACCAGGCACGCCGGAACCTGACCCATCTGCTCGGCGAGCGCTGCACGTCCGGACGCGATCGCGCCTTTTGCTGCATCACCGACCGGCCCCGGGTTGGTGTTGGCCAGTCCACTCAGGCCAGCCAGGCGCTGGGCGGTGCTGGCCAGTTCGTCACCGGCCAGATCCTTGGCCGCTGACAGCCCACCCATCCATTGCGTGGCCTGCTCCGGCCAGCGCATTGTCACCGGTGCCCAGGTCATGCCGGCGGCATCCAGGTGATGGCTTTCATTGCCTTCAGACTTTTGTCTTTCTGAGCCTTCGCCACAGCTTGGCGCAGTGTTTCCGCGTGCTGCTGCGCCGCTTGCCGGAAGCGCACCAGGTCAAGGCTGACTTTCTGCAACTGTTCGATGGTATGCGGCCGGAAGGCCAGCACCTGGTCGGCGTCATAGCACGGGTAAACGTCGTCCAGGCCCAGCAGCACCTGGCCGTTTAAATTCAACTGGTCATCGATGGCGCTGCTGTAGTGGTATGGCTCACCCAAGGCACTGGAATTGAAGCCGCCGGCGATATAGGCCGTGCTGCCGGCGGCGATCGCTTGCAGCTTCTTGTCCCGAAGCGCGGCCAGCACGGCTTCGATGTCTTCGATCCATTCGCCGTCCTTCCAGATCTGGTTCGGCCCAGGCTTTTTCATGGTGTAGCCCGACGGCACCGGTTCGAAGCCTTTAAGCGTCAGCGGCTCGCAGGTTTCGGTGCTGTACACCACGACGCCGCCGAAGTAATCCACCAACTGCCACGCCGCGCCATTCCACCACGCAGCTTTGTGTTCCGGGATCGCGGGCGGCGCCGTTTCCACGCACCCACCGGGAATCAGGTAAATACCCGGTTCCAGCGGCGATTCTTCAGCCTTCACGGCGCCGATGAAGATGCCCAGGTGATTGGTCTGATAAACGAGTTTTTCCGTCATGCTCGATCTCAATACTTGATGCAGTAATAAAGGGCCATGTTCTTCGGCCGGGTTTCGGTACCGCCGGCGGCGGCGACAGTCACGCCGTGGGTGTGGGCACCGCCGCCACTGACGCCGACGTTATGCGCATGCTGGCCAGCGGCGCCGATGCCGACGTTGTGTGCGTGGTTGCCCTGGTAGTCGGTGCGCATCGGCTGGTTGTCTGCGTTTTTGCCACCCGGCATCTCAAGATCGACGATGTTGCCGCCGCCGGATGGGTAGCCCACGGAAATGCCCTGGCCCGATGCGGCGATCCGCCAACCGTGGTCGTGGTTACCCTGTGCGTCCGTCCAGGCACCGTGGGTGTGATTGCCTTGCGCATCTGTCCAGGCGGTGTGCAAGTGATCACCGACAGCAGCGGCCGAGGCGGCGTGAGCGTGAGACTGCAATGCCATATCCTGAAACGAGCCGAATGCCCGGCCGGCATCCAACCCGCGCCCATCGTCAAACGCACGGGGGAACAGACCGCGCATGTCCGGCACGTTGAAGGTGGTCGTCCCATCGCCTACGCCGTAGAACGTCCCAATTCGCGCAAACAGGCCCGCAAACGCCGTGCGTGAGATCGCAGCGCCGTTACAGGCGAGCCAGCCGGCCGGCGCCGTATACATGCTGAAGCCGGCAACCATGCCGGTCATCGAGTCGCCGACTTGCTTCTGCAGTTTGTTCAGCGCGGCGGTCGTCGCCAGAATCTCGCTACTGTTGGTGGTTGGATCGTCGCTCTTCGCGTTGGGCAGGTTGCCGAGTCCGACGTCTTCTTTGGTCGTCGCCCGGGCGCGCAGATTCGCGTAATCACCCTCACGCGCCGCGAAGTGTTGAACGAGTGGCCCAGCGATTGGCTCGGGCAATCGCTCGTCCCAAAACGCCGTCGGGGACGTGTAATGGGCGATACGCACGCAGTAATGGCGCACGCCGGCGGCGTCGGTGTAGTCGGCCTGATCGCCATAGACGACTTTCCACGTCGCCACCCGATCGTTCAGTTGCCGTTCCAGGCAGACATCAAGCGTGATTTTTCCTTCGGGAATGACTCCGGTGAACGGCAAAGGCTTGGAGAGAAAGACCCGAATACCCTCGATGTAGGCAGTGCCCGCGCCCAATTGAAAGCCGTTTTCGCTTTTGCCGAATGCGAGCGAGTTACCGAAAAAGCAGGCGCGTCCGTACAGCTCGCGATTGCTCAGCCGCTCACGCTCATCGATGCCGGCAAGACGCACCGTAAAGTCATGCTGCCAGGTGCTGGCATCAATCGTGATGCCGGTCAGTTGCATCGCACCGTCATAGGCCACCAGAAAGTTTCGGGTGACGTTGTTGCCGATCTGCTGCGGCGGAATGTTCTTTCGCTTCTGCTGCAGCGGCACATAGGAAACGGCGAACAGCAAGCCGTCGGCATCTTCAAGGCCGATCCAGTTAAAGTCCCAATCACCAATGTCTGACCCCAACTGGGCGCTGTACACGACCTGGTTGGGATTCACGAAGCCGGCGTTTTCCGGCGGTATGTCGTAGACGTGAACGATCTGGCCGGCCGGCGGTTTGCCGGCGGCTCGATCCACCGGGGTTTCCGGGTTGAGTTGGGGAATGTTGGCAAAGATAAATTTGCTGACGATCAGCGGTTTTTTCTGGCTTTGCTTCAGGGCAATCTGGCTTTCGCCGGCCAAAGTAATACTGGCGCTCACGGTGCGCTCCTACAGGCTGGCGACCAGCGTTTGCTGGTCGTCGTTGAAGTCGATCAGGGCGATTTGCAGCCCCACGGGGGTGATGGTCACGAAGTCATAACGGCGGCAGGTGCGGCCGTACTGTTGGATCAGCACGCGCAACAGTTCAGGGTTCAAAGACAACTGAGCGTTGCTGAACTTCAGCAGCACGACGTCCCAATCGCGGTCGGGCTGGCGCTCCTCGATCTCGACGTAACCCACGCCAAGACGCATGAAAATGCGCTTCAGGCCTGCGGTGCTGCCAGCGTCGACGGAGTTGATAAAGGCGTATTTCACCCGCAGCCGGAACAGGGATTCCGGTTCGCCTTGAAAGCGCGTCACGTCGCGCTGCCAGGCCCACAGTTCAAGAATGCTCATGTGGCAGGTGTCGGGATCGATCTGCGAGTAAGGCCAACGCAGCCAACCGCTGACGGTTTCCCACCACGCCTGTGCAGCAGCCACCAGCTTCGACAGCTCGGTGCCACCGAGCCAGAACGGCAGTTTGATTTTGATCATTGCAGGTTCACCTTTACCGACGTCAGACGGGGGATGTTCAGACCACTAACGACGTCGACGCCGGGGGCAAACCGTAGTGAGGCGATATCGGCAAACTGCTGGTGCAGCTCCTCCGCGAGTCGACTGAAGCTGAAGCGCGACTGGGGATAAGTGAGCGTCGGTTGATAATCGCGGGGCGTGCTT
>NZ_VCNJ01000020.1 GCF_005938625.1 Pseudomonas fluorescens | reverse complement strand
AGCAGTTGGGGTTTTGTTTTGTCCGCAGGAAAGTTTTCGTGGGACACCGCTGTCCCAGCCGTCGCAAGAAATGGCCATTGGGGAAATTCCTTCTGAAGTGACCGGGCAGTTTTTGGTATGGTGCAGCTCGTTTTTTAACGGACTGATGTCATGCCCACGGATCGGCATTCATTTATGTCAAAGAGTTGCTGTAGAAATGCCTGAACCCATCCCGATCAAGGATCACGAAAAAGAGACGCGCCTGGTCAACAAACGGTTGATCGCCTGCGCCTTATTTGTCTTTGCCATCAGCTGCGCCCTGGTCGTGCGCCTGTATATCCTGCAAGTGGTGGAATTCGACTACCACTCGACCATCTCTGAAAACAACCGCGTCCACGTCTTGCCGATCCCGCCGACACGCGGCTTGATCTACGACCGCAATGGCGTGCTGCTCGCCGATAACCGTCCCAGCTTCAACCTGACCGTCACCCGCGAACGCGCCACTGACGTCAATCAAGAACTGGACGAAGTCATTAATCTCCTGCATCTGCCTGCAGAAGATCGCACAGTCTTCGATAAAGCCATGAAGCAGTCCCGCCACCCATTTACGCCGGTGACGCTGTTCTATGAGCTGACGGAGGAGCAGATCGCCGTACTGGCCGTCAACGAGTTCCGCCTCCCAGGCCTTGATGTCGAGCCGCAGTTTGTCCGTCATTACCCGCTCGGCGCACATTTCGCCCACTCAATCGGTTACGTCGGCCGGATCAACGAAAAAGAATCCAAAAGCCTCGATTCGGTCGAATATCGCGGTACTCAATCCATCGGCAAAACCGGCATTGAGCGTTTCTACGAAGCGCAGTTGCACGGCCACGTTGGTTATGAAGAGGTGGAAACCAACGCCCAAGGTCGCGTGCTCCGTGTACTCAAACATACCGATCCAGTTCCTGGCCAGAACATCGTCCTGAGCCTCGACATCAAACTCCAGGAAGCTGCCGAAGCGGCTCTGGGTGATCGTCGTGGTTCTGTCGTTGCGCTCGATCCGTCGACCGGTGAAGTGTTGGCCATGGTCAGCAATCCGAGCTTCGATCCGAATCTGTTCGTCACCGGTATCAGCTCCAAGGAATACTCGGCACTGCGAGATTCGATCGACCGTCCGCTGTTCAACCGCGTACTGCGCGGGCTCTACGCGCCGGGCTCGACGATCAAGCCTGAGGTGGCCATCGCCGGCCTCGACGCCGGTGTCGTGACGCCGCAGACCCGCGTTTTCGACCCCGGTTATTACCAACTCCCGGACTTCGATCACAAGTACCGCAACTGGAACCACAGCGGCGATGGCTGGGTGGACATGGACGCGGCGATCATGCGTTCCAATGACACCTATTTCTACGACCTCGCGCATAAGCTCGGCATCGATCGCCTGCACGATTACATGGCGATGTTCGGCCTCGGCGAGAAAGTCTCGCTGGACATGTTTGAAGAGTCGCCCGGTCTGATGCCATCGCAAGCCTGGAAGCGCGCGACTCGCCGGCAAGCCTGGTTCCCGGGCGAAACGGTCATCCTCGGCATTGGTCAGGGCTACATGCAGGTCACGCCACTGCAACTGGCTCAGGCCACGGCATTGATCGCCAACAAAGGTGTGTGGAACCGGCCGCACCTGGCCAAAACCGTCGATGGCGTTGCCCCGGTCGATGAGCATCCGATGCCGAACATCCTGCTCAAGGATCCGCGAGACTGGGAGCAGGTCAATCACGGCATGCAGATGGTGATGCACGATGCCCGAGGCATCGCTCGTGCGGCCGCGGCCGGTGCGCAATACCGCATCGCCGGTAAGAGTGGTACGGCGCAAGTGGTGGCCATCAAGCAGGGCGAGCGTTATAACCGCGAGAAAACCCTCGAGCGCCACCGCGATAACGCCTTGTTCGTTGGCTTCGCGCCGGCCGAGCATCCGAAGATTGCGATTTCGGTGATGATCGAAAACGGCGAGGCCGGTGGTCGTGTCGCCGGCCCTGTGGTGCGGCAGATCATGGACGCCTGGCTACTTGATCAGGACGGCCATCTCAAGCCGCAATATGCGGCGCCGTCCAAGGCGCCTGGAGACCCGCGCGTCTAACGGTTCGCAGCCCCGGCTCATGCTGGAGAGCCGAGGCTGTTAGTTGCCCTGCAAAGTCTACTTGCAGCGGTAGCCTTCGGGCATCGTGACGGTGTAGTTGCGCTGCACACGGTCCTCGAAGTTCAGGTTCTGCAAGCCTTGCTCCACCAGAAAAGCTTCGACCTTGGCTGACTGGCAATCTTCGTTATAGGACGAAGCGCGAAGCAGGTAGACCGGTCGCTTACTGACTTCATCGCGTGCGGTGGCAATAAAGGTACTGAGCGTGGTGTAACCGGTTCGCTCCGAAGTACCTATCGGGCCATAGGTAGTGTTTGGTCTACTCGTACAGGTAAGTCGGTCGTCTTTTTTCTTGCTGTTCTTGCAGACGGTAGAAGTGCTGGTCGGCACCTGCCCATACTCGGTGGCGGTATATCGGTAAGTCACCTGTCGGCTGCCGACATCGAGGCTGACGGTCATTTTTATCGGTGCGTGGTTCTTCGGCATACTGGCGTCGGTATAGACCTCTTGGTAGCCCCTGTCTTTTAGCGCATTAACCATGTCCCGTAGGTAGTAGCGTGCATTAAGTGCGTTTTCGTCACTGCCGCCCGCAGAAGTCACCAGCACAGTCGCTTTTCGATCGAAGTGATAGTCCGGATCAGGTGTGGCATTCAGCGCCACGTCCATTTGCGTGGCGCAGCCGCTGATCAACGCTGTCAGTAAAAACAGCGCGCAGAATAAAAACCGGGTCATGACAAAGCCGCCTTGCAACTAAGGATTGAATGAGAGTTAAACGGTGGGGACTGGCGACAATTAACGTTCGCGCATGCGCAAGGCTCAGTCTTTCTGATATTCCAGCAGATCGCCGGGTTGGCAATCGAGTGCTGCACAGAGTTTGTCCAGAGTGGCCATTTTCACGCCCTTGACCTTGCCATTTTTCAGTAATGACAGGTTGGCCTCGGTGATGCCCAGCAGGCTGGCTAACTCTTTCGAGCGAATTTTTTGCGTGGCCATGACAACGTCAAGGCGGACGATAATGGTCATTGTATTGTTCTATATGTATTGACTTTGCTCATCGCTGAGTACTTTTGCATCGCGCATGATAATTGAAAATAAACAGAGCAATACGCCTTTGACAATCTCGTAGGCAGAAGAGGAAGACAGGCCAATCGAGAGTTGAAAGATGCGATCCCCAGGAGGCAGATCAATAGACAGTGCCAAACCTTGCAAGGTCTCTACCAGCGGGTAAGTGGCCGGTGAAATGATGCACAGAATCCCCACTCGCCATAACACCTTGATGTTGCGCTCGGTCCAGGTTTCGCCGCGGGACAAGCGCAGGAAAAACAGCCCTGTCAGCCAGAGCACGTAGGTCGAAAGCAGGACGGGCAGGAAATCCAGAACGACGAGCAGCGCGGTGACCAGTGGCGAGAGCCATGTGTCGGGGGCAAGCAGCGCACCTTCGACAAACGGGTCAAGTAATTGCGGCGAGTTTTCGGCGAAGGCGTAGAGCAGGGCGGCAAGCATTTCATCCGTTTTAAAGAACCAGATTGACGCATTGCCGCCGACCTCGGTCACCCCCAAAACCCAGACAAGAATCGCTGCCAGTAGTCCGACCCAATGCATGCGCTGCAGTGCCAATCCGTTGTTACGAGTACTCATGAAAAATCCTTGCGGTGTCATTGGGAATGACTGATTCTCGATGTTAAATTATCGAATGGCAATAATAACTTGTTCTTGTTTTGTTAAGGTCGCTCCTGGCATCGGGATGCCGGGCCACGGCATCGTCTTCAGTTCATTCGCTTTGGAGGGATTTCAATGTCGATTGGCTCTCGAATTCGATGCAAGTCGAGAGCAGAGGAGGGAGCGCGATCTAATCGGTGGCCGCGGGTATCGATGACGGGGGCAGGAATTGATTAGAGCGGGGACACACGCCACAGGCATGCTCAGTCGCCCGCTCCTGTAGCGCTTACTTGATCTCGGTAACGAAGTTTTCTCGCGAGCGGCGAACCTTTTTCAAATTGACCAACCAGTCTCCATCAGTGGCTCGATGGCCCAGCGGCAGAATCACCACACTGCGCAAGTTACGAGCCGCGAGTCCGAGGATTTCATTGATGGCTGCGGGGTCGAAACCTTCCATCGGTGTGGCATCGACTTCTTCAAATGCTGCGGCGATCAAAGCCGAGCCCAAACCGATATAGGCCTGCCGCGCAGCAGCCTGATAATTGGCCTCCTTGCCACGCTCAGCGACAATGCCCAAGAGCATCTGACGATAATTTTCCCAGCCCTCGTTAACGGTTCCGCGTACTTCATTGGTCAGGTCGAACATCATATTGACTCGCTCCGCAGTGATGTCATCCCAGGCGGCAAACACCAGCAAATGAGAGCAGTCGGTAACCTGCTGCTGATTCCAGCTAACGGCTTTGATCTTTTCGCGAACCTCTGGATTGGTCACTACGAGCAATTCAAAAGGTTGCAGTCCACTTGATGTCGGCGTTAACCGTACCGCTTCCAGAATGCGCTCGATTTTTTCATCGGACACCGTCCGGGAAGGGTCGTACTTTTTCGTTGCGTAGCGCCATTTCAGCAGGTCTGTCAGTGTGCTCATCATCAAATTCCATAAAGGTGAAAGATGTTCAGGTGGGTCAATAACGACTGGCTGTCGTGCTGAACCTGGGCTTATGCTAACGATTAAAGCCAACTTGAAGGTCAAGCAGTTTTTATGAAGATTGGAGAAGTTTCCAAGCGCACCGGTGTTGCCGCTTCGGCCATTCGCTATTACGAGGAGCAAGGGTTACTGGAGCCTTCTACCCGTGACGCCAATGGATATCGTCACTACACCGAGGCGGCTGTTGCACGATTGATATTGGTGCGCGACGCGCAGCGGCTCGGTTTTTCCCTCGACACCATTCGCGGTCTGTTCTTGCAGGACGGGAGTTGTTCGAAGTCGCTGACCATCGAGCAAATCGATATCCGTATGGATGAGATACGCCAGATCGAGGCCAACCTGGCGATGCAACGTGAGGGATTGTTACGGCTACGGCATGTGCTGGAGGAAAGTCTGCGCAGTGGTGCACCTGTCGTGTGCGCGAAAGTGCAACGGACCGAGTCGTATCGGCCCGAGCAGAGCATGATCACGCGCAACTCATTGAACGGGCGTTGACCCACATTTGAAATGCGTTCCAATGTGGGAGCGAGCCTGCTCGCGAAAGATCCCTCAATACCGCCGCAAAAAATCAGGCCCCAGGCACCGGGCAACTCATGTCACCTTCCTCACACTTCAAATACTGTTTCAGCGACTCAACCCGCACCTTGGTCACCCCCGTCAGACAACTGCTGTAAACCCAAGGATAAACGCTTCCGCCAGTAACTCCGGACGATGAAAACTTGCACTCGGCATCCCGAAAGCCGATCCAGGCCCGCTGCGCACTGACCAACAGTTTCTTGCCGTCCGGATTGTCCTTCAAGCGCGCGGTGATCTGCTGATACATCGTGTTCAACTCTTTGTCCGCCGCTTTGAAGTCCTGCCCGGCGCACTGATTCATCGTCGCCTGATCGCTGGCATTGGCGCAGTCGATGGCGGCATGGGCGAGGGGGCTGAACAGGAAGGGCGTGAGAGCCAGAAGCAGGCGTGGGGACATGGTCAAGTCTCGCTGTATCGAAGATAAGTGCCGAGCAGTGTAGCTGCTGCACCGCGCTTATTCAGGTGGGCGCATCCGGGAAACCTCAAGCAAACGGTCGGCGGTCGCCGCAATCTCTTCACCGTCGTGCAGCTTTTCCAGCCAATGCGCAGGAATGCCTCGCACGCCGTAATAGGCGCCGGCCAACTGACCGGTGATCGCAGCGGTAGTATCGGCGTCATCACCCAGGTTCGCCGCTCGCAAAATGGCCGATTCGAAGCTGTCCGTCTGGTGAAAGCACCACAACGCCGCTTCCAGTGACTGCACGCTGTAGCCATTGCCTTTGATGTCCCTCTCGGACAGAACGAGGTAATCGCCACGCGCAATGGCGGCGACCTTGGGTTGCGAGAAGCTGGCGGAAGGCAGCTGACGCAGTTCTGCTTTGCTTGCGCCTTCAAGCGCTCTGGCAATCAGCCCGGCCAACAATTGGCAGCATTCGATGGCTTCTGGTGCTGCGTGGGTGGTTCGCGAACTGTCGGCGGCAAAGCTCTGGATTTGCCGCACGTCGGGAAAGTAGAACAGCACCACCGGAGCCAGGCGCATCAGTGAACCGTTACCGGCGCTATAAGGGTCGGTAGAGCCCGCGAAGGGTTCCGCGTTTTGCTGATATCGCGCGAGCGCCTGGCTGACGGTCATGCCGACATCGAAACATTCACCGGTCGAACTCAGGTAACCCCATTGCCACCAGTTGAGGTAGCGGCCCATCTGATCGGCAGCATTGAATCCATTCTTGTTCAGCAGGCTTTCTGCCAGACACAGCGCCATAGAGGTGTCATCGGTCCACTGCCCTGGCTTGAGGTGGAACGGGCCACCGCCGACCATATCGGTCAACGGTTGGAATGATCCTCGTGGTTTGAACTCAACCGTAGTACCGACAGCGTCGCCGCACGCCAGACCGAGCAGGGCACCGCGGTAACGTTCAGCGAGGGATGGCGGCATGATTCGTCCTTGTTCATTCAAATTCGCTGGAAAAGGTAACAGTTTCGTTGGGCGGAGGGCGCCTGGATCCATCACGGCACTGGTCAAAAAGTGCAGCTTGATGTGTCCTTGCCGATGAATGACTGCACTGCCCTGATACAACTTCACATTGGACATGTGGTCATACAGGCCTAGTGTTCAAAACAGGAGGTGACGTATGAAACCAGTACCCAATAGTTTCGAACGCAAAATCAAACTCAGGGAGACGCGTTCTCATGTCTGGCGTGCATTGGTCGATGCCGAGGCGTTTGGCCAGTGGTTTGGTGTGGCGCTGGAGGGCCGGCGGTTTATCGCCGGTGAATGGACGCAGGGGCAGGTCACGTATCCGGGTTATGAACATGTGTTGTGGAATGTGCTGATCGAGCGGGTTGAGCCGCAGCAGTTGTTTTCGTTCCGCTGGCATCCGTATGCGGTCAATCCGAAGATTGACTATTCCCAGGAGCCGACCACGCTGGTCAGGTTCGAGCTGGAAGACTTCGAGAGCGGTACGTTGTTGAAAGTATCCGAATCAGGCTTCGCGCACATTCCCGACATTCGCCAGAAAGAGGCGTATTACATGGACAGTCGTGGCTGGGAGGAGCAGTTGAGCCGGCTCGAACAGTTTCTTGCCGAGAGCGCCAAGGCCCGTGAGCGTGATGGTGGCTGACGTTTTCGATCCTTGGCTGAAGCGCTGGGCACTGGTGGCGGATGGCGCGCCGATCATCACGCCCGGCAGCCGTTTGTTGCCGGTACGCCTGAACGACAGGCCGGCCATGCTCAAGGTGGCGCTGGATGTCGATGAAAAGTATGGCAATCGGCTGATGACCTGGTGGGACGGTGACGGTGCTGCGCATGTACTGGCGCATCACCAGGATGGACTGTTGATGGAACGTGCCATGGGCCGGCGCTCGCTGATGCGCATGGCTATGAGTGGCAAAGATGACGAGGCGAGCCGGATTCTCTGTTCGGCGCTGGCACGATTGCATGCACCGCGCGTAACTCCACCGCCGCCTTTGGTGGAATTGGGGCCATGGTTCGCTTCGCTGCGCATCGCGATTGCACAACATGAGGGCCTCTACGCCCTGAGCCTGCAAACCGCCGAAAACCTGCTCGCCAACCCACAGGATGTCGTGGTGCTGCACGGCGATATGCATCACGACAATGTGCTGGATTTCCAGTCGCGTGGCTGGCTGGCCATCGATCCGAAACGGGTCAGGGGCGAGCGTGGTTTTGATTACGCCAACCTGATTTGCAACCCGGACTTGCCGACAGCCACCGATCCCGCACGTTTTCGCCGGCAACTGGATGTGATTGCTGAAGCTGCCAGGCTTGATCGCCGCAGGCTGCTGCAATGGGTGCTGGCGTTCGCCGGTTTGTCTGCAGCCTGGTTTTTGGAGGATGACGCGCTGGAACAGGCCTCGGACCAGCTGAAAGTCGCGCAGATCGCGGCTTCCATGCTCGATGCCTGACAGGGCTAAGGGTTTTCGGAAGGGTTGCTATGGCGAATGTCTTACACGCACTGGTAGCTTTTACGACTATTGCCGATTGGATCCACTGGGTAATCTACACACATCAACTGAGACACAGGGAGTGTTTCAGGATCACGGATGATCGACCATTTGCAAGGATCGCTGCCGACAGGGAGTCGATAATGGTCTTGGGAAAAACCCGCTTCGGCGGGTTTTTTTTCGCCTGTATGTAGGAGCTGCCGCAGGCTGCGATCTTTTGATTTTGCTTTTAAAAGCCAAAGATCGCAGCCTGCGGCAGCTCTTACATTGGTTATGCGTTGATTCGTTATGAGGCGATCAACTGGCGCAGTACGTAATGCAGAATCCCGCCTGATTTGAAGTATTCCACTTCATTCAACGTATCGATGCGGCACAGCACCTCGATTTTCTCCTGCTTGCCATCCTCACGGGTGATCACCAGCGGCAGATTCATTCGCGGTGTCAGCTCGACGCCGGTCAGACCCTGGATTTCAAAGGTTTCCTTGCCGGTCAGGTTGAGGCTCTTGCGGTTCTGATCAAGCTTGAACTGCAGTGGTAGCACGCCCATGCCCACCAGGTTGGAGCGGTGAATCCGCTCGAAACTCTCGGCGATCACCGCTTTGACGCCCAGCAGGTTGGTGCCCTTCGCCGCCCAGTCACGGCTGGAGCCGGTGCCGTATTCCTGCCCGGCAATCACCACCAGCGGCGTGCCCGAAGCCTGATATTTCATCGCCGCGTCGTAGATCGCCAGTTTCTCGCCGGTTGGAATGTAGATTGTGTTGCCACCTTCTTCACCGCCGAGCATTTCATTGCGAATACGGATGTTGGCGAAGGTGCCGCGCATCATCACTTCATGATTGCCACGCCGTGAGCCGTAAGAGTTGAAGTCCCGTGGCTCCACGCCTTTTTCGCGCAGATAACGACCGGCCGGACTGTCAGCCTTGATGTTGCCGGCAGGGGAGATGTGGTCGGTGGTCACCGAATCGCCGAGCAGGGCCAGCACGCGTGCGCCTTTGACGTCTTTGACTTCTGGCAGCGGGCCGGAAATATCGTCGAAGAACGGCGGATGCTGGATGTAAGTCGAATCGTCCTGCCACACGTAAGTCGCCGCTTGCGGTACCTCGATCGCCTGCCACTGCTCATCGCCGGCAAACACTTCAGCGTATTCCTTGTGGAACATCGCGGTGTTGACCTGATTGATCGCATCGGCAATCTCTTTACTCGATGGCCAGATATCGCGCAGATACACCGGATTGCCCTGCTGATCCTCGCCCAGCGGTTCGCTGCTGATATCGCTGCGCACGCTGCCGGCCAGCGCATAGGCGACCACCAGCGGCGGCGAAGCCAGCCAGTTGGTTTTCACCAAGGGATGCACGCGGCCTTCGAAGTTGCGGTTGCCGGATAGCACCGACGCGACGGTCAGGTCGGCTTTCTGAATGGCTTTCTCGATCGGCTCGGGCAGCGGTCCCGAGTTGCCGATGCAGGTGGTGCAGCCATAACCGACCAGCGAAAAGCCGAGCTGATCAAGGTATTGCGTCAACCCCGCTGCCTTGTAGTAGTCGGTGACCACTTTCGAGCCCGGTGCCAGCGAACTCTTCACCCACGGTTTGCGCGTCAGGCCTTTCTCCACAGCTTTTTTCGCCAGTAATCCGGCGGCCATCATCACGCTCGGGTTCGAGGTGTTGGTGCATGAAGTGATCGCAGCGATGACCACCGCGCCGTTTTTCAGGCGATAGGTGTGGCCTTCGTACTCGTATTCGGTTTCGCCAACCAGATCGGCATTGCCCACCGCGACGCCCCCACCGCCCTCACTTTCCAGGCGTCCTTCTTCTTTGCTGGTGGGTTTGAATTGCAGGTCGATGAAGTCGCTGAAAGCTTGCGGCACATTCGGTAGCGAGACGCGATCTTGTGGGCGTTTCGGTCCGGCCAGACTCGCTTCGACGCTGCCCATGTCCAGCGCGAGGCTATCGGTGAACGCGGGTTCCTGACCGGGCAGACGCCACAGGCCCTGAGCCTTGGTGTAAGCCTCGACCAGTTTCACAACTTCCGGTGGCCGGCCGGACAGACGCAGATATTCCAAAGTCACGTCATCAACGGGGAAGAAGCCGCACGTCGCGCCGTATTCCGGAGCCATGTTGGCGATGGTTGCGCGGTCGGCCAGCGGCAGGTCGGCGAGGCCGTCACCGTAGAACTCGACGAACTTGCCGACCACACCTTTCTTGCGCAGCATTTGCGTGACAGTCAGCACCAGATCGGTAGCGGTGATGCCTTCCTTGAGTTTGCCGGTCAGTTTGAAACCGATCACTTCCGGAATCAGCATCGACACCGGTTGCCCGAGCATCGCCGCTTCGGCCTCGATCCCGCCGACGCCCCAGCCGAGTACGCCGAGGCCGTTGATCATGGTGGTGTGCGAGTCGGTACCGACCAGCGTATCGGGGAACGCGTAGGTGCGGCCGTCTTCATCCTTGGTCCACACGGTGCGGCCGAGGTATTCGAGGTTAACCTGATGGCAGATGCCGGTGCCCGGCGGCACCACGCTGAAGTTGTCGAAGGCACTTTGGCCCCAACGCAGGAAGGCATAACGTTCGCCGTTGCGCTGCATTTCGATGTCGACGTTCTGCTCGAACGCGCTAGGCGTGGCGAATTTGTCGACCATCACCGAGTGGTCGATCACCAGGTCCACCGGCGATAGCGGATTGATTCGCTGTGGATCGCCGCCAGCCTTGGCCATCGCCGCACGCATCGCGGCGAGATCAACCACGGCGGGTACGCCGGTAAAATCCTGCATCAGGACGCGGGCAGGGCGGTATTGAATCTCGCGATCGGAGCGACGTTCCTTGAGCCAGGCGGCAATCGCCTTGAGGTCGGCGCCGGTGACAGTTTTTTCATCTTCCCAGCGCAGCAGGTTTTCCAGCAGGACTTTCAGTGACATCGGCAGCTTGTCGAGGTCGCCCAGGCTTTTGGCGGCATCCGGCAGGCTGAAGTAGTGGTAGATCTTGTCGTCGATTTGCAGGGTTTTGAGCGTTTTCAGGCTATCGAGGGACGGCATTACAATCACTCCTTTGAATCCGCACGGCTACGGATCGGGGGACGAATAGAGCTTTAAACCTAGCCCTGTTTTAGGTAGCTGGCTAATAACTGGACTCTATGAGCGGAACCAAGGTTCCGACATCGGCTATCATGCGCCGGTTTTCGTGACAGGCTTTGCTTCAGCGCAAGGCCTGAGCATCGCGCAGGGGCCGAATCATCGCCCTCTGCCCAGGAGTAAGAATGAACACCCTATTCATGCATTGCCGGCCAGGCTTCGAAGGCGAAGTCTGTTCGGAGATTTCCGACCTCGCCGCGCAACTCAATGTGGCCGGCTACGCCAAGGCCAAAGCGGCCACCGCGTGCGCCGAGTTTGTCTGCACCGAAGAAGACGGCGCCGAGCGCCTGATGCGCGGACAGCGCTTTGCCGAACTGATCTTCCCGCGCCAATGGGCGCGCGGGGTCTTCATCGACCTGCCGGAAAACGATCGCATCAGCGTGATCCTCGCGCACATGGCCGATTTCCCGGTGTGCGGCAGCTTGTGGCTGGAAGTCGTCGACACCAACGACGGCAAGGAACTGTCGAACTTCTGCAAGAAATTCGAAGGCCCGCTGCGCAAGGCGTTGACCGGCGCTGGCAAACTGGTGGAAGACGCCGGCAAGCCGCGTCTGCTGCTGACATTCAAAAGTGGCCGCGAAGTGTTTCTGGGGATGGCCGATGCCGGTAACTCGGCGATGTGGCCAATGGGCATTCCGCGCCTGAAGTTCCCGCGTGAAGCACCGAGCCGTTCGACGCTGAAGCTGGAAGAGGCGTGGCACCACTTCATCCCGCGTGATCAGTGGGAAGATCGCCTGCACAGCGACATGACCGGCGTCGACCTCGGCGCTGCGCCGGGCGGCTGGACCTGGCAACTGGTCAATCGCGGCATGCTGGTGACTGCCATCGACAACGGCCCGATGGCCGAGAGCCTGATGGACACCGGTCTGGTCCAGCATTTGATGGCCGACGGTTTTACCTTCAAGCCCAAGCAACCGGTGGACTGGATGGTCTGCGACATCGTCGAGAAACCGGCGCGTAACGCCGCGATGCTCGAAGAGTGGATCGGCGAGGGGCATTGCCGCGAGGCGGTGGTCAACCTGAAGTTGCCGATGAAGCAGCGTTACGCCGAAGTGAAGCGTTTGCTCGAACGCATTGCCGATGGTTTCAAGGCGCGCGGGATCAAGGTCGATATCGGCTGCAAACAGCTGTATCACGACCGCGAGGAAGTGACCTGCCATTTGCGCCGTCACGACACCAAGAAAGCCAAATCCCGCTGAAACAACACAAAACCCTGTAGGAGCTGCCGCAGGCTGCGATCGTTTGATCTTGAAAAGCAAAGATCGCAGCCGTCGGCAGCTCCTACATAGGGTGTGGCGTAACGCCACAGATGACCGAACACCCGGCAATGCGCGACAATGCCGGCCAGTTTCAGGAGTGAATCATGAGTGAAATGATCGATACCCCGGTCGACGGCACCCTCGATGCCACCGGTCTCAATTGCCCGGAGCCGGTGATGATGCTGCACCAGCACATTCGTGACCTGGTGCCCGGCGGACTGCTCAAGGTGATCGCCACCGACCCGTCGACCCGACGCGACATTCCCAAGTTCTGTGTGTTTCTCGACCACGAACTGGTGAGCCAGCACGAGGAGGCCGGTACTTATCTGTACTGGATCCGCAAGAAAGACGCTTAACAGCAGCTACACATAAAACAATTGTGGGAGCGAGCTTGCTCGCGAAAGCGGAGTGTCAGTCACTGTAAATGTCGACTGAATCACCGCATTCGCGAGCAAGCTCGCTCCCACTTTTTTGTCCTGTGTTAATGGCTTAGCCTGCGCTACGACTGATCCGAATACGCTTGCGCGCACTACGCGTCAGGCGAATCGACAGCATCAACGCCGCACAGCTCAGGCCAACGATCAAACCCTGCCACAGGCCGCTCGGGCCACGTGGCTCGCCGAGCCAGTCGGTCAGGCCGAGGGCATAGCCCACCGGCAAACCAATGCCCCAATAAGCGAACAGCGTCAGGATCATCGTCACCCGAGTGTCCTGATAACCACGCAGCGCGCCGGCAGCGGTCACCTGGATGGCGTCGGAAAACTGGAACAGCGCCGAATACACAATCAGCATCGCCGCGATGTGAATCACCGTCGGGTCAGCGGTGTAAATCGCCGCAATCGGCTCGCGCAGCAACAGCATCATGCTCGCCGACAGGCAGGCGTAAGCCAGCGCAGTGCCCATGCCGACGCCAGCGGCAAAGCGCGCTTCGCGTGGTTCTTCGCGGCCCAGTGCCTGGCCGACGCGCACGGTAACGGCCATGCCCAGCGAGTAGGGAATCATGAACACCAGCGAGCTGACGTTCAGCGCAATCTGATGCCCTGCCACCACGGTCGCGCCGAGGCTACCGATCAGCAGGGCGATGACGGCAAAAATGCTCGATTCGGCAAACACCGCGATGCCGATCGGCAGACCAATCGCCAGCAGACGTTTAATCACCGTCCATTGCGGCCAGTCGAAACGGCTGAAGATTTCGCTCGAACGATAGGCCGGCGCCCAACGCTCATAGCCGGCCAGCCCCAACGCCATCACCCACATCACGATCGCCGTGGCCCAACCGCAGCCGACGCCGCCCATCGCCGGCACGCCGAAGTGGCCATAGATGAAGACGTAGTTCAGCGGAATGTTCAGTGCCAGACCACACAGGCCCAGCACCATCGCCGGACGCGTGCGGCCGATGCCGTCGCTGGTGCAGCGCAGCACATGATAGAACGCCACCGCCGGCAGACCGCTGGCGATGCCGTGCAGGTATTGCATGCACGGGCCGATCAGCTCGGGGTCGACCTTCATCAAGTGCAGCACCGGCTCGGCGGCGACCAGCATCGCCGTCGCGATCAGCCCTACCACCAGCGCCAGCCACAACGCCTGACGCACGAGAGGACCGATTTCGCTGTGAGTGCCAGCGCCAAAACGCTGGGCGACTTTCGGCGTGGTTGCCAGCAGCGTGCCGGTCATCAGCAGAAACACCGGCACCCAGATCGAGTTGCCCAGCGCCACCGCCGCCAGATCCTTCGGCCCGACGCGGCCGGCCATCACCGCATCGACGAAGCCCATGGCCGTGGTCGCCAACTGCGCAATGATGATCGGCAGCGCGAGGGCCAGCAGGTTCTTGAATTCCAGACGAATCCGCGCGGGGCGGGTCAGGGAGACGGCGACAGGTTGGTCAGTTACAGAATTCACAGGCAAAGCGTCCACAGAGGTTGATGCGCAAGGCGCCGCATTCTACGCCGCTGACGTTACAGTCCGGAAAAATCCTCTGTTGCGGATTTGTAAGCGCAAAGCCTGCTGGCCCGGCGACCGATCTGCACCTAAACTGCCGATCCGCCAAAGGAGCCCGCCATGCTGATTGTTGCCGACGAAAATATCCCGCTGCTCGATGCTTTTTTTGCCGGTTTCGGCGAGATCCGCCGGGTGCCGGGCCGTTCCATCGACCGTGCGACGGTCGAGCAGGCCGACGTATTGCTCGTACGTTCGGTGACCAACGTCAATCGTGAGTTGCTCGAGGGCAGCAAGGTTCGCTTTGTCGGTACCTGCACCATTGGCACTGATCATCTGGATCTCGGGTATTTCGATGAGGCCGGCATTACCTGGTCCAGTGCCCCCGGCTGTAACGCTCGGGGCGTGGTCGATTACGTGCTGGGTAGCCTGATGACCCTCGCCGAAATCGAAGGCGTCGATCTCACTCAGCGGAGTTATGGTGTCGTCGGCGCGGGTGAGGTGGGAGGGAGGCTTATCCAGGTCCTGAAGGGCCTGGGCTGGGACGTCAAAGTCTGCGATCCGCCACGGCAGGCTGCCGAAGGCGGCGATTACGTCAGCCTGGAGCAGATCATCGAACAGTGCGACGTGATCAGTCTGCACACGCCGTTGACCCGCAGTGGCGAAGGGGCGACCTGGCATTTGTTCGATCAGCAGCGTTTGCAGCAGCTCAAGCACGGCGCATGGCTGATCAACGCGGCGCGTGGTCCGGTGGTGGATAACGCCGCGCTGCGCAACGTGCTGCTGGAGCGTGAAGACCTGCAAGCCGTTCTTGATGTGTGGGAGGCCGAACCGGAGGTTGATGTGGCGCTGGCCGAACTCTGCGTGTTGGCGACCCCGCACATTGCCGGTTACAGCCTCGACGGCAAACAGCGCGGAACTGCGCAGATCTATCAGGCGTATTGCGCATTCATCGGCCAGCCAGCGAGCATTCAACTCAGTGAGCTGCTACCGGCACCGTGGTTGTCGGAAGTTTCCCTGCACGGTGACAGCGATCCGGCCTGGGCGCTGGCGATGTTATGCCGTGGGGTGTACGACCCGCGCCGCGATGACGCGGATTTTCGCCGCAGCCTTGTAGGCAATGTCGGTGAGCAGCGTGCGGCGTTCGATGTGTTGCGCAAGCAGTATCCGGTGCGGCGCGAGATTGAAGGGCTGAAGGTGCGGATTGAAGGGGAGTCGCCAGAGTTGGCGAAGATAGTCGCAGCACTGGGGGCTGTGGCTGTCTAGAAACCGAGGTGGCCGATTCGCGAGCAGGCTCGCTCCCACAGGAAATCTTCAGTGGATGGGAAATCCCTGTGGGAGCGAACTTGCTCGCAAAAGTCCCGGCACAAATTTCAGATAGGTACACAGAAAAAACCCGGCCAAAGGGGCCGGGTCAGGAAGACGGTGGCTATATCACTTTTGTTCGGCAGGCTTGACCAATCGCTTCTCCAGTTCGCGGCATGCGTCCTGGATCATGTCTTCAGTGATCGGTACTTCATGCCCATCCTTATCGATAATCGAGCAACCCAGAGTCTGGCCGGGCTTGGTGCGGATCACTTCAATCTTGTCATCGCTGCTGTGTTGCAAGGACATGGCCTGTCTCCTCATCAGGTTGTGTACCCAGATTAAAACCGCCACGTGACCAGGCTGTGACAGCGCCTTCGATCCGTCATGAGCGGCCATTCCAGTCCAACAGAAATGACCGTTCGTCTCAACCGCGACGTTAGACCGATAGCAACTATGGCCTAGTCTTTGGGGGCATATTTAACCTGACTCATTGTGATTTACAGAGTTCCACCCCAAAGAAGGTTTACGCTAGCCCTTTCATCAACACGGATGCGTACTTGAATGACCCCGAAGCTTTCTTCAAGGCACCGGCGCGCCCTGCGTCTGACCAGCCGATTTCTGGCCCCTTACCGCTGGCAAGTCATCGGCGCTCTGCTGGCATTGATCGTCACCGCCGCCGTTACATTGTCGATGGGGCAGGGGATCAAACTGTTGGTCGACCGGGGCTTCATGACTCAGTCACCGCATCAGCTCAATCAGAGCATCGGCATCTTCATGTTGATGGTACTGGGCCTGGCGGTCGGCACGTTCGCACGGTTTTACTGGGTGTCGTGGATCGGTGAGCGCTGCGTCGCCGACATTCGCCGTGAGGTCTTCAATCATCTGGTCTATCTGCACCCCGGCTTCTATGAGAACAACCGCAGTTCGGAGATTCAGTCGCGGCTGACTGCCGACACGACACTCTTGCAATCGGTGATCGGCTCGTCGCTGTCGATGTTCCTGCGTAACCTGCTGATGGTCATTGGTGGTGTCATCCTGTTGTTCGTGACCAACGCAAAGCTCACCAGCATCGTGGTGATTGCCTTGCCGTTCGTGGTGGCACCGATTCTGATTTTCGGCCGGCGCGTGCGCAATCTGTCGCGGTTGAGCCAGGACCGTGTCGCCGATATCGGCAGCTATGTGTCGGAAACCCTCGGCCAGATCAAAACCGTGCAGGCCTACAACCATCAGGTGCAGGATGAGCGGCGTTTTGCGACGACGGTCGAGGACGCATTCGACACTGCACGCAAACGCATCTTTCAGCGTTCGTGGATGATCACCATGGTGATTGTGCTGGTGCTCGGCGCCGTGGCAGTGATGTTGTGGGTTGGCGGGATGGACGTGATCGCGGGGCGCATCACCGGGGGCGAACTGGCGGCGTTTGTCTTTTACAGCCTGATTGTCGGCAGTGCCATTGGCACGTTGAGTGAGGTGATCGGTGAGCTGCAGCGCGCAGCCGGTGCCGCCGAACGAATCGCTGAGCTGTTGGGTTCGGAAAATATCATCCAGCCACCAACCGCCGGGCTGGTGACCCTGCCGGAGCGCGTGCGGGGGGAATTGCAATTGCAGGACGTGCGTTTTTCCTACCCTTCGCGTCCGGAAAGCTACGCCGTCAACGGTTTGAATCTGACCATCCGGGCCGGTGAGACGCTGGCGCTGGTGGGGCCATCCGGCGCCGGCAAGTCCACCGTGTACGATTTGCTATTGCGCTTTTATGATCCTGTGGAAGGTCGGATCCTGATTGATGGCGTGCCGTTGACCAGCCTCGATCCGCTGGACCTGCGCCGTCACTTCGCCCTGGTCTCACAGTCGCCGGCGCTGTTCTTTGGCAGCGTTGAAGAGAATATTCGTTACGGCAATCCGGGGGCGACGCTGGAGCAAGTCAAGGAAGCGGCAAAAATTGCTCACGCCCACGACTTCATCGAGAAAATGCCCAACGGTTACCAGACCCATCTCGGCGATGGTGGCCTCGGCCTTTCCGGTGGCCAGCGTCAGCGCTTGGCGATTGCCCGGGCGTTGCTGGTCGACGCACCGATCCTGCTGTTGGACGAAGCTACCAGCGCCCTCGATGCACAGAGTGAACACCTGATTCAGGAAGCGCTGCCGAGCCTCATGCAGAACCGCACCACGCTGGTGATCGCGCATCGACTGGCCACGGTGAAAAACGCTGACCGGATTGCAGTGATGGATCAGGGCAAACTTGTGGCCATTGGCACTCATCAGGAGCTGATTGCCAGCAATCCGCTGTATGCACGATTGGCGGCGTTGCAGTTCAATGATGGCAAGAGCGCTTCAACTAATCCTGTCACCGATCCTGCCATTCACTAAGTAACCGCTCAGGTTGTACCTATAAAAAATGCCCGTATCGCGAGATACGGGCATTTTTTGTTACTCGGCGTCAGCCTCGTGATCACTGATCGTCAAAGTACCGCTCATGCCAATCCACCAGCGGCTGTGGCGAGTTGAGCTTCTGGCCGTAGATCACCGAGTACGACAACACGTTCTGCACGTACTGACGGGTTTCATCGAACGGGATGCTTTCCACCCAAACGTCAAAGCTCAGGTGATCAGCACCGCGTAGCCATTGGCGCACTCGACCCGGGCCGGCGTTGTAGGCGGCGGAGGCGAGGACGCGGTTGCCGTTGAACTGGCTGTGCACCTGGCTCAGGTAAGCGGCGCCGAGCTGGATGTTCTTGTCTGGATCGAGTACCTGCTGCGGCGAGGCCAGCGGGATGCTGAACTTGCGCGCGGTTTCCTTGGCGGTGCCGGGCATCAACTGCATCAGGCCACTGGCGCCAACGCCGGAGCGGGCGTCGTCCATGAAAGCGCTTTCCTGGCGGGTGATGGCGAACACCCAGCTCGAATGCAGGCCACGCACCTTGGCTTCACGCACAAGGGTTTCGCGGTGAGCCATCGGGAAGCGAATATCCAGATCGTCCCAGTACTGCGCCTGGCTGATGGTGCGGATCGCCGGGAAGTACCATTTCAGGTCGTAAGCCAGTTTCGCCTGGGCAACCATCTCATCGCGGTTGAAATGGCGGCTAACGTGATACCACTCGCGACGACCGTCGACGATCTGCCCGCGAGCATGGAATTCCAGCGCGCGGCGCACGCCCGGGGTGTTGCGCACCTTGTTGATCAGTGCCTGGCTGAGGACCAACGGCTTGTTGTTCAGCGAGTACGGCGATTGCGAGCGGTCGGCGGCAAGGAAACCGTAGAAGTCACGTTCCCGCGCGAGGCCTTTGTATAGGGTCTGTGCTTCCGGGTTTTGCGGCTGGGCCAGTTCCAGACTGCGCGCCTGCCAGTAGCGCCAGCGGTTGGTGGTGGCCAGATCCTGCGGCAGACGGCGGGTCAACTGATACGCATCGTCCCAACGCGCCAGACGCAGCAGCAGGCGCAAACGCCATTCCGAGACGGTGTTATCGCGCAACTCCGGGTCGTATTTGGTCATCACGTCCAGCGCGCGGCTGTCGAAGCGTCGGGCGAGGGTCAGACCGATTTCCCGGGCGATCGCGACTTTTTCATCGCGGGAGAAATGCATGCTGCTGGCGTAACCGTCGAGCAGCGCCATGGCCTTGTCCGGATCCTGACGGGCGAGACGGCGCAGGCCGAGACTGACCACGTCGGACATCGGCTCATCGGCCGGGGTGAAGCGCGACGGTTGATTCAGCAACTCCGGTTTCTGCGCCACATCCACCAGCAAACGACCGCGCGGGGCGAGGGTGGTCAGGCCATTGACCAAACTGTTGGCCAGTGGATAGTTGCGCGTCTGAGCGGCGAGTTTGGTGCGCTCCCAGCGTTTCTGTTCGGTGAGCTGGCCGTCGGCGGCCCAGATGCCGAACAGTCCGTCACAGGCAGCGGGTTGTGATTTGCCGGTCAGCCAGAGCTTTTCGGCATTGGCGTAACCCTCGGCCTTGTGACCGCTGCTGATCTGATACTGCGCATTGAGGCAGTCCAGTTCGGTGAAATTGAGTTTCGGGTCGTAATACTTGACGAAGGTCGCCCAATCGCCACGGTCGGCGAGCCAGCGCAACCAGCGCAGTTTCATCCAGTTGGCCTGGGGCAGGTCACCGTGCTCGGCGAGAAATTTCTCGATTTCTGCATTGCTCGCGGTCTTCAGGCGTGCGGTCAGTTCGTCGTAAGCGAGATACGGTTCCAGCGGATAATCGGCCAGCGCCTGGCTATAACGGAAATACGGGCCGGTATCACCCTTGGCCAAGGCGCGCTTGGCTTCATCGTAATACTGGCGTTGGGTGGACAGGTCCACCGCCTGGGCGGATTGAGCGGCAGCGGCGGTAAGTAGCAAGCAGGACAAGACACTGAAAAGGCGACTGCGCATGAGACATCCGGGCAGAGAAATCATGACAAGTGCCGACATCAATCAGCACTGAATTGTCTGTAGCTTAGCCTTTTGCCAGCAAGCGGCGAAAGCTTTGCCGGCCTCGCAGCACAAGTTCGCAACAATTGTTGTGCAGAGTGCTTCGACAGACAAATTGCCGGCCTGCTGAAGCCCTAACTCAGGTAGAATGCGCGCCCGGTTTTTGGAGAAGCTCATGACCCTGCTCAAATTCAGCGATGTGTCCCTTGCGTTCGGCGCTATGCCGTTGTTGGACAAGGTGTCCTGGCAGATCGCCCGTGGTGAGCGGGTGTGCATCATCGGCCGCAACGGCACTGGCAAGTCCAGCATGATGAAACTGGTCAAGGGCGACCAGAAGCCCGATGAAGGCTCGGTGTGGCGTGCCCCCGGTCTGAAAATCGGCGAATTGCCGCAAGAATTGCCAGTGGCCGACGATCGGACAGTGTTCGACGTGGTCGCTGAAGGCCTTGATGGCGTGGGCGCGTTGCTCGCCGAATACCATCACCTTGCGCAGAACTGCGTTACTGAAGAAGACCTGAACAAGCTGATGCACGTTCAGCAAGACCTCGAAGCCCGTGATGGCTGGCGTTTGCAGACTCTGGTCGAGAGCACTTTGAGCCGCCTGCAATTGCCGGCCGACAAGACCCTCGCCCAGTTGTCCGGCGGCTGGCGTCGTCGCGTGCTGCTGGCGCAGGCGCTGGTGTCCGAGCCGGATCTGCTGCTGCTCGACGAACCGACCAACCACCTGGACATCGGTGCGATTGCCTGGCTCGAAGAAGCGCTGAAAGATTTCCAGGGCGCCGTGCTGTTCATCACGCACGACCGTTCCTTCCTGCAAAACCTCGCCACGCGCATCCTCGAACTGGATCGCGGCGGCCTGATCGACTGGAACGGCGACTACGCCAGTTTCCTTGTGCACAAAGAAGCCGCGCTGGCCGCTGAAGAAACCGCCAACGCGCTGTTCGACAAGAAACTGGCCCAGGAAGAAGTCTGGATCCGCCAGGGCATCAAGGCGCGCCGCACCCGCAACGAAGGCCGCGTCCGTGCCCTGAAAGCCCTGCGCGTTGAGCGCAGCGAGCGTCGTGAGCGCACCGGCAAGGCCAACATTCAGTTGGACACTGCCGACAAGTCCGGCAAGCAGGTGATGGTCCTCGAGAACGTGAGTTTCGCTCACCCGGGTGGCCCGTTCCTGATCAAGGACTTCTCGATGGTGCTGACGCGCGGCGACCGTATTGGTCTGCTCGGCGCCAACGGTACTGGCAAGACCACCCTGCTGAAACTGATGCTCAGCGGTCTGCAACCGACCAGCGGCAAAGTGGAAGAGGGCACGCGGATCGACGTGGCGTACTTCGACCAGTTGCGTCATCAGCTGGATCTGGAAAAAACCGTGATCGATAACGTCGCCGAAGGTCGCGACTTCATCGATATCGACGGTCAGAGCCGGCACGTGCTGAGCTACCTCGGCGACTTCCTGTTCAGCCCGCAGCGTGCCCGCACGCCGGTCAAGGCGCTGTCGGGTGGTGAGCGTGCGCGTCTGTTGCTGGCAAAACTGTTCAGCAAACCGGCGAACCTGCTGGTCCTCGACGAACCGACCAACGACCTCGACGTGGAAACCCTTGAGCTGCTGGAAGAAGTGCTGCTGACCTTCAACGGCACCGTGCTGATGGTCAGTCACGACCGGGCATTCCTCGACAACGTGGTCACCAGCACCCTGGTTTTCGAAGGTGAAGGCAAGGTGCGTGAATACGTCGGCGGCTATCAGGACTGGATCCGTCAGGGCGGTTCGCCGCGCCTGTTGGGCGTGACTGAAAGCAAGTCGGGCAAGGCTGACTTGAACTCCGCCGTGGTGACCGCTGAGCCTGCTGTGGTCGCAGCGCCTGCCGCAGCAGCACCGGCGGCCAAGAAGAAGCTGAGCTACAAGCTGCAGCGCGAGCTGGAAGCGTTGCCGGGCGATATCGATGCCAAGGAACAGCAGATCGCCGCAGTGGAGGCTGAGATGGCTGAAGGCGGTTTCTATCAGCGTCCACCGGCTGAAACAGCCAAGGTGATTGCTTCGCTGGAGCAGTTGCAGGCTGAGCTGGATGCGTTGATGGAGCGTTGGGCCGAGCTGGATGCCTGATTGATCCTGATGTGAAAAAGCCCGGCGTTCAGTGATGAGCGCCGGGCTTTTCATATCTAAACGCAGTTCACTTGTAGGAGTGAGCCTGCTCGCGATAGCGGTTTGGCATTCAACGAATTCGTCGACTGTCAGAACGCGATCGCGAGCAGGCTCACTCCTACACGGGACGGTTTCAGCGTTTGATCAGATGTACCGCCAGTACATCGCAAGGCGCGCCGTGCAGTACATCATTGGCGGTCGAACCCAGCAACAGCGCCAGACCATGGCGGCCATGGCTGCCGACCACGATCAGATCGCACGTGTTTTCCTTGGCGAAATGATGGATTTCCTGGCGAGGCTGGCCATAGGTCAGGTGGCAGTTTGCACCTTCAAGTTCTGCATATTTGGCTTTCAAGCGCTCAAGACGCTCCTTGGCCTGATCGAACTGCTGTTGTTGCAGTTGTGACAGATCCATCGGCACGTCGCCGCCGAATGCCATGGCCATCGGCTCGACGATATGCACCAGCGAAAGCTTGGCGCCATTGCTCGCCGACAGCTCTCGGGCGCGGTGAATCACAGGGTCGCACTCTTCGGTCAGATCTACGGCGACCAGGATGTGGTGGTAGGGCATGAGGTGCTCCTCGTGAGGTTTCAATATTGTTAAGTATGGCTGGTTTCAAGCGCATTGGTTCCAAAGTGACACAATGCGCTCACCAAGAATTGGGAATAGAGATATGACGGTCTGGTTAGTGGTGTCAATCCTGTTGGTGGTTTTGAGTCCGCTGGCGTGGTTACGCCCATCGCGCGCGCAAAGCGGTCGCATTGCCCTGCGTATGGAGGCGCGACGCATCGGTCTGGCCATGCAGCTGGCACCGCAGGAATGGCCACACTGGCTGGCGCAAGAGCCGCCGAACCCGTGTGCGCAGTATCATCGGCCACGTCGCAGCAAGCAGCCTGTCTGCTGGACTTACTGGCAGAAGTCGCCGGGTGTGTGGGTCAATCAGTGGCAGGAAGTCTGCGAGGATCAAGCGCTGCTCAATCATTTCGAAAAGTTGCCGGGCAATGTTTTCAAAGTCGAGGCGGACAAGCAGATGATCGCGTTGTATTGGGGCGAGAAGGGCGAAGCCAGCGTTTTGCAGGATATCGACGCCACTCTGAAAGCGCTGGCGTGAGGCGCGGACTTTTCCCACTGCATGGTGGGGAAGGTCTGGCAGACGCGCAATAAAAAGCCCGACATGATTCATCGGGCGGGGTTGGCCAGGCAGGCCGGAAAATCTTTTGATGTCGACTCGATCAGCGCATCTCCGTGTAGTCACTCCAGCGTAGCCCTTTAAACAAGGGCTGCCGCGAATTAGGGCGACTTTTCTAACTATTGATTCTATGAATGGCTTCACATGCAGACGCGTGTTGCGGGTCTTCGTCTTACAGAAATGACCGCAAAGTCGCATTTCAACCCGTATTTTGGGCGATTGACAATTGTCGGAAATTCCGTGAAGGTGACGTACCCAAATCAAACGGGCGTATGAATTGAGCGTTTGTCTTACAGACTGCTCCTACAGAATCCCGACTATCGCGTTGGCGGGTGTGCCGGGTGGATTGGCGTTAGCATCGACGAAAAAGCGTCCTGCCGAGCCATTCGCCTGCGTCCGACGTGTACTGTTCAGCTTCCATATCGTGGAGATCAGTTGATGATTTACGAAGGTAAAGCCATCACGGTTAAAGCTCTTGAAAGTGGCATCGTCGAATTGAAATTCGACCTCAAGGGTGAGTCCGTCAACAAGTTCAACCGTCTAACCCTGAACGAACTGCGTCAGGCCGTAGACACCATCAAGGCAGATGCTTCGATCAAGGGCGTGATCGTCAGCAGTGGCAAGGACGTGTTCATCGTCGGCGCCGACATCACCGAATTTGTCGACAACTTCAAGCTGCCGGATGCCGAGCTGGTTGCTGGCAATCTCGAAGCCAACAAGATCTTCAGCGATTTCGAAGACCTCAACGTCCCAACCGTAGTGGCCATCAATGGCATCGCACTGGGCGGCGGTCTGGAAATGTGCCTGGCAGCTGACTATCGCGTCATGTCGACCAAGGCCAAGATCGGTCTGCCGGAAGTCAAGCTGGGCATCTACCCAGGCTTCGGGGGCACCGTGCGTCTGCCGCGCCTGATTGGTGTCGACAACGCTATCGAGTGGATTGCCTCCGGTAAGGAAAACCGCCCTGAAGACGCGCTGAAAGTCAGCGCCGTCGACGCCGTGGTTGCTCCTGAGAAACTGCAGGAAGCTGCCCTTGAACTGATCAAACGCGCCATCTCCGGCGAGTTTGACTTCAAGGCCAAGCGTCAGCCGAAACTAGAAAAACTCAAGCTGAACGCCATTGAACAAATGATGGCTTTCGAAACCGCTAAAGGTTTCGTCGCCGGTCAGGCTGGCCCGAACTACCCGGCGCCGGTTGAAGCGATCAAGACCATCCAGAAAGCCGCGAACTTCGGTCGTGACAAGGCGCTGGAAGTCGAAGCTGCAGGTTTCGTCAAACTGGCCAAGACCTCTGCCGCGCAGAGCTTGATCGGTCTGTTCCTGAACGATCAGGAACTGAAGAAAAAGGCCAAGGCCTACGACGAAATCGCCAAAGACGTGAAGCAGGCCGCTGTACTCGGCGCTGGAATCATGGGGGGTGGTATCGCTTATCAGTCGGCCTCCAAAGGTACGCCGATCCTGATGAAGGACATCAACGAACACGGTATCGAGCAGGGTCTGGCCGAAGCCGCCAAACTGCTGGTTGGCCGCGTTGATAAAGGTCGCATGACCGCTGCGAAGATGGCTGAAGTGCTCAACGCCATTCGTCCGACCCTGTCCTACGGCGACTTCGGTCACGTCGATCTGGTGGTCGAAGCTGTGGTCGAGAACCCTAAGGTCAAGCAAGCCGTGTTGGCTGAAGTGGAAGGTCAGGTCAAAGAGGACACCATCCTCGCGTCCAACACCTCGACAATTTCCATCAGTTTGCTGGCCAAGGCCCTCAAGCGTCCGGAAAACTTCGTCGGCATGCACTTCTTCAACCCGGTGCACATGATGCCGCTGGTTGAAGTAATCCGTGGTGAGAAGTCGAGTGAGCTGGCGGTTGCCACCACCGTTGCCTACGCCAAGAAAATGGGCAAGAACCCGATCGTCGTCAACGACTGCCCGGGCTTCCTGGTCAACCGCGTACTGTTCCCGTACTTCGGCGGTTTCGCCAAGCTGGTCAGCGCCGGTGTGGACTTCGTCCGTATCGACAAGGTCATGGAAAAATTCGGCTGGCCGATGGGCCCGGCGTACCTGATGGACGTGGTCGGCATCGACACCGGTCACCACGGTCGTGACGTCATGGCTGAAGGTTTCCCGGACCGCATGAAGGATGACCGTCGTTCGGCCATCGACGTGCTGTACGAAGCCAAACGCCTGGGTCAGAAGAACGGCAAGGGCTTCTACGCCTACGAAGCCGACAAGAAAGGCAAGCAGAAGAAAGTCGCCGATCCGTCGGTGCTGGAAGTGCTCAAGCCGATCGTCTACGAGCAGCGCGACGTCACTGACGAAGACATCATCAACTGGATGATGATCCCGCTGTGCCTGGAAACCGTGCGTTGCCTGGAAGACGGCATCGTTGAAACTGCCGCCGAAGCCGACATGGGTCTGGTCTACGGTATCGGTTTCCCTCCATTCCGTGGCGGTGCGCTGCGCTACATCGATTCGATCGGTGTTGCCGAGTTCGTTGCCCTGGCTGACCAGTACGCTGATTTGGGCGCGCTGTACCACCCGACCGCGAAACTGCGTGAAATGGCCAAAACCGGCCAACGGTTCTTCGGTTAAGCGTCCCAACTTTTGAGCGAGAGTGAAATTTTATGAGCTTGAATCCAAGAGACGTCGTGATTGTCGACTTCGGTCGTACTCCGATGGGCCGCTCCAAGGGCGGCATGCACCGCAACACCCGCGCCGAAGACATGTCGGCGCACCTGATCAGCAAATTGCTGGAACGCAACGCCAAGGTCGATCCTGCTGAAGTCGAGGACGTGATCTGGGGCTGCGTCAACCAGACCCTGGAGCAGGGCTGGAACATCGCACGCATGGCGTCGCTGATGACCCAGATCCCGCACACTTCGGCTGGCCAGACCGTCAGCCGTCTGTGTGGCTCGTCGATGAGTGCGCTGCACACTGCTGCGCAAGCGATCATGACCGGCAACGGTGACGTGTTCGTGGTTGGCGGCGTCGAGCATATGGGTCACGTGAGCATGATGCACGGTGTCGATCCGAACCCGCACATGTCGCTGTATGCGGCGAAAGCCTCGGGCATGATGGGCCTGACCGCGGAAATGCTCGGCAAAATGCACGGCATCACTCGCGAACAGCAGGACGCTTTCGGCGTGCGCTCCCACCAGTTGGCCCACAAGGCCACCGTGGAAGGCAAGTTCAAAGACGAAATCATCCCGATGCAGGGCTACGACGAGAACGGTTTCCTGAAACTGTTCGACTACGACGAAACCATTCGTCCGGAAACCACCCTGGAAAGTCTGGCAGCTCTCAAGCCAGCCTTCAATCCAAAGGGCGGCACCGTGACTGCCGGTACTTCGTCGCAGATCACCGATGGTGCTTCGTGCATGATCGTGATGTCGGCGCAGCGTGCTCAGGACCTGGGTATCCAGCCAATGGCGGTTATCCGTTCGATGGCAGTGGCGGGTGTGGATCCGGCAATCATGGGCTATGGTCCAGTTCCGGCAACACAAAAAGCCCTGAAACGTGCAGGCCTTGGCATCAACGATATCGACTTCTTCGAACTCAACGAAGCTTTCGCCGCACAGGCCCTGCCAGTGCTGAAAGATCTGAAAGTGCTCGACAAGATGAACGAGAAGGTTAACCTGCACGGCGGCGCGATCGCCCTGGGTCACCCGTTCGGTTGCTCCGGTGCGCGTATTTCCGGCACCTTGCTGAACGTGATGAAGCAGAATAGCGGCACCTTCGGGGTGGCTACTATGTGCATTGGTCTCGGCCAAGGCATCTCCACCGTCTTCGAACGCGTTTAAGCGTCTCGTCGATGGAAGCCGGGGCCAAGTGCCCCGGTTTTTGTTTTTGTGGATTTATTTTGTTTTTATTTTGAAAAAATTTGAGTGAGGGCCGAAGCATGCCGATACAACCTGGGCTCTACCAACATTACAAAGGTCCGCAGTACCGCGTATTCAGTGTTGCGCGGCATTCCGAAACCGAAGAAGAAGTGGTCTTTTACCAAGCCCTGTATGGCGATTACGGCTTTTGGGTGCGCCCTCTGAGCATGTTTCTCGAGTCAGTCGAGGTTGACGGCGAGCAGGTGCCACGCTTTGCTTTGGTGCAAGCCGAACCAAGCCTTTTTTCCAAGGCATAAGGCGAGTGCGCACAGAACCCTGTGCTTGACCTCACCTTGTATCAACTATATATAGCGGTGCCGCGTCAGGCGCCAACCGCCTTTCACTTCTAGAATTCAGGAATTTTCTGATCCATGGGCAAATCGCTGGTCATTGTGGAATCCCCGGCTAAGGCCAAGACCATCAACAAGTATCTGGGTAACCAATACGTGGTGAAGTCGAGTATCGGCCATATCCGAGACCTGCCCACCAGCGGTTCGGCTAGCGCCAGCAAAGAGCCAGCCGCCAAGCGCGGCAAGGCTGCTGCGGGTGAAGGTCCGGTGCTCTCGCCGAAAGAGAAAGCGCGCAAGCAGCTGGTCTCGCGTATGGGTGTCGATCCCGATCATGGCTGGAAAGCCAAGTACGAGATCCTCCCGGGTAAAGAGAAGGTCATCGAAGAGCTGCGCCGGCTCGCCAAAGATGCTGACACTATCTATCTCGCAACCGACTTGGATCGCGAGGGGGAAGCCATTGCATGGCACCTGCGCGAAGCCATCGGTGGTGATGACAGCCGCTACAAGCGCGTGGTGTTCAACGAAATCACCAAGAAGGCGATTCAGGAAGCCTTCTCGGAACCGGGCGAGCTGGACATTGATCGTGTCAACGCTCAACAGGCGCGTCGTTTCCTCGATCGCGTCGTTGGCTACATGGTCTCGCCGCTGCTGTGGGCAAAGATTGCCCGTGGCCTGTCCGCCGGTCGCGTGCAATCGGTAGCCGTGAAGCTGGTGGTTGAGCGTGAGCGCGAAATTCGCGCGTTCAACCCGGAAGAGTACTGGGAAGTGCATGCCGATCTCGGCACCACCAAAGGCTCGACCGTGCGTTTCGAAGTGGCTCGCGAGAAAGGCGAAGCCTTCAAGCCGCTCAACGAAGCCCAGGCCATGGCCGCGCTGGAGAAGCTCAAGTCTTCCAGCTACAGCATCGTCAAACGCGAAGACAAGCCGACCAGCAGCAAGCCGTCGGCGCCATTCATCACGTCGACTCTGCAACAGGCTGCGAGCAACCGCCTGGGCTTCGGCGTGAAGAAAACCATGATGATGGCCCAGCGTCTGTACGAAGCCGGCTACATCACTTATATGCGTACCGACTCGACCAACCTCTCGGCTGATGCCGTGGCGATGGCGCGCACTTACATTGAAGACGAGTTCGGCAAGAAGTACCTGCCGGAAACGCCAAACGTCTACAGCAGCAAAGAAGGCGCGCAAGAGGCTCACGAAGCGATCCGTCCTTCCGACGCCAACACCACGCCGAGCAAGCTCGCAGGCATGGAGCGTGACGCTGAGCGTCTCTACGAGCTGATCTGGCGCCAGTTCCTCGCTTGCCAGATGCTGCCGGCGCAGTATCTGTCGACCACTGTCAGCGTCGGCGCTGGTGACTTCGAGCTGCGCGCAAAGGGCCGTATCCTGAAGTTTGACGGTTACACCCGTGTCATGCCGCAGATTGCCAAGCCCGGCGATGACGACGTTCTGCCAGATATGGCGCAGGGCGATGTGATGAAGCTGATCAAGCTTGATCCGTCCCAGCACTTCACCAAACCACCGGCGCGTTACTCGGAAGCCAGTCTGGTGAAAGAAATGGAAAAACGTGGCATTGGTCGTCCTTCGACTTACGCTGCGATCATTTCGACCATTCAGGATCGCGGCTATGTGACCCTGCACAACCGTCGTTTCTACTCGGAAAAGATGGGCGACATCGTCACCGAGCGTCTGTCGGAAAGCTTCTCCAATCTCATGGACTACGGCTTCACTGCCGGCATGGAAGAGAACCTCGATGACGTGGCACAGGGTGAGCGCGACTGGAAAAGTGTGCTGGACGAGTTTTACGGCGATTTCAAAAAGAAACTCGAGGTAGCTGAAAACCCTGAAAGCGGCATGCGCGCCAACCAGCCAGTCATGACCGACATTCCGTGCACGACCTGTGGTCGTCCGATGCAGATCCGTACTGCGTCGACCGGCGTGTTCCTCGGTTGCTCGGGCTACAGTCTGCCGCCGAAAGAACGCTGCAAGGCCACCGTCAACCTGGTGCCGGGCGACGAGATCGCTGCCGACGACGAAGGTGAGTCGGAATCGCTGGTACTGCGCGGCAAACATCGCTGCCCGATCTGCAGCACGGCGATGGATGCTTACCTGCTCGACGAAAAACGTAAACTGCACATCTGCGGTAACAACCCGGATTGCGCTGGCTACGAAATCGAAGAAGGCAGCTATCGCATCAAGGGCTACGAAGGTCCGAGCCTGGAATGCGACAAGTGCGGCAGCGAGATGCAACTCAAGACCGGCCGATTCGGCAAGTTCTTCGGTTGCACCAACCCTGAGTGCAAGAACACCCGCAAACTGCTGAAAAGCGGTGATGCAGCGCCGCCGAAGATGGATCCGGTAAAGATGCCTGAGCTTAAATGCGAAAAGGTCAACGACACCTACATCCTCCGTGACGGTGCCTCTGGTCTGTTCTTGGCCGCCAGCCAGTTCCCGAAAAACCGTGAGACCCGTGCTCCGCTGGTGATCGAGATTGTGCCGCACAAGGACGAAATCGATCCGAAGTACCACTTCCTCTGCGACGCGCCGAAGAAGGATCCTGATGGTCTGCCAGCGGTCATCCGCTACAGCCGCAAGACCAAGGAGCAGTACGTGCAGACCGAAGTCGACGGCAAGCCTACCGGTTGGAAGGCGTACTTCGACGGCGGCAAGTGGACGGTTGAAGACAAGCGTACAAAGGCCAAGGCTGAGTAAGCGTTAGTCCGACACTGAAAGGCCGCATGAGAACCCTCGGGTTTTCATGCGGCCTTTTTGTTTTGTGCTTGCGGTGGGATCGGCTGATCCACGACACTGTCCGGCCTGTGTGAAGCAATTATTTCGTTGTGGAGAGCGCCGTCATGGCTCACGAACTCTATACCCGCACCAACCAGAAGATCTATTTCGCCGGGCTGTCGCTCGAAGCCTTGGTTCGCGCTGAAGAAGGGCGGGCGATGAATTCTCTGGCGTTGATTCAGGCTGGGCGTGAATCGGCCTTGTTTCACCTGTATGGCGCCTTGCTGGGGCTTTGTCATGAGATCGCGGGTTTCTATCGTCTGCCGCAGGCCAATGCGCCGCGGGCCGAGATGCTGCTGACGCGTGAAGTGCTGGAGTCGATTGCGATTCCCGAACTGGCCGAAATGGTTGAGTTGGCGGGCAATTCTGAAACCTGGTTGGCAAAACTGCTGGCAGCGCATTCGGCGCTGTTTCAACCGCCACGAGTGCCGCACAAGCCGAAGGGCGATGTGACGCAACCGTTGATTCAGGCGATTAATCTGGATGAAGAAGAAGCGCCAGAAGAGTTGAGTCGAGAGGAGCTGGAGAGCTGGCGGCAGAACTTGAAAGGTCTGGCAATACGTTTCCGCGAAGGCTTGAACGAATGCTGAGGGCGATTGACACGGTGGCAATCTGAAACATGCTGCTGGTCAAGATCCCGAGCGAAGCCTGAATGATGTCTATATAATCCCTGCCTTTCGTGGAGAACAGACCTATATGCCAACGTCCTTTCTAGAAATTGTCGAGTTACCCGACGGCCGAATCGAGCTGCGCAGGGCCGAGGACGAAGGTTCTCTGGTGACGCTGGATTTCTCCGCGGATGCCAAGGCGTTCCTGCAAGGTCAGCATGTGGAGATCGCCAAGGCGATGTTAAGCGTCGGCGTGCAAATGGCCGGTCGCATGGTCGAAGGCGAGTTTGATAAGGAAGAAGGGCCGCGGGTTCTTCATTGATCCCCGTCTTTTTACTTTTTGACGTTACCGCTTCAAATCGGCTTCTCTGTCCCTGGAGAAGCCCTGCGCTTCACACAGCGCGTATAACCACCAATCAACCCAAACGAATATTCAGGCTCTGAGCATCGCCCGTGCGTGCGGCGCTGATCAGTTGTTGCCGTGAATTTGCGTTCAGCAGGTTGAGCCAAGTGACTACGGTGTGACTGCGGCCCAGCTTCAGAGCTTCGCATGCCAGTTGTTGAGCGCTTTGAGCGCCCCTTGGTTGCAGTAGCAGAATGCGTTCGCGATTCAGCCCGGCATCCCGCAGCCATGTCTGGGTCAGGCTCGCAGGAGGCGCTATCAGCGTCAGCCAGCGCGCGTCCTGATCCTCGCTCAGTTCGCGAAGGATCGGGGCAAGCAGGTTCAGGCAGTTCCCGGTAGCGCCGCGCAGTGACAGCTCGCTGAATACTTCAGGTTCGGCAGTCCACGGGCGCTCGACGACCTCTTTGAGGGTCGGCGCCATCGGTTGTGCCAGAAACGCTTCGAATAAAGGCAGTTGTGTTTGCTGAGGTGTGTGTGGGAACTGCATAAAGCCTCCTTTAGCGGCGAATGACGCCGACACTCAAGCCTTCGATCACCAGTTCCTGATCTTTCAGGTCGACTTCGATAGGGGCGAACTCAGGGTTTTCGGCAATCAGCCAGACCTTGCTGCCTTCACGCTTGAAGCGTTTGACGGTCACTTCATCGCCAATGCGGGCGACGACAACCTGGCCATTACGCGCTTCGCGGGTGGTGTGCACGGCGAGGAGGTCACCGTCGAAAATGCCGATGTCTTTCATGCTCATGCCATGCACGCGCAACAGATAGTCGGCGCGTGGATGAAAGAAGGCCGGGTTGATATTGCAGGACTCTTCGATGTGCTGCTGGGCGAGGATCGGCGCGCCGGCAGCGACCCGGCCAATGATCGGCAGGGTAGAGTCGTCGGCTTTGGCTTCGAAACCGGGGATGCGAATACCGCGAGAAGCCCCTGGAGTCATCTCGATGGCACCTTTTCGGGCAAGTGCCTTGAGGTGTTCTTCAGCCGCGTTTGGCGACTTGAAGCCCAGTTCCTGAGCGATTTCCGCACGGGTTGGCGGGTAGCCGTTGTCTTCGAGGCAGCGTTTGATAAAGGCCAGAATCTCGGCTTGGCGTGGCGTCAGCTTTAGCATATTGATCGCTCTGTCTTTTTATACAGTGACTGGGATTATATACAGTGGAACGCCCTTGGCAATGCCCGTTTTTTTGCAGACCGCCAGACGGTCGGCAGCCTTGCTTATTAATGCATCGGTCTTGTGTGGTTAAATAGCTGACCGACCATTCCCAAAACGAACCGACAGGCTTGACAAGGCACAGGCTGAAACGTATGTTTCAAACAAGTGTTTGTCAGGCGGAGTAGCCATGGCCCAGTCGGAAACCGTTGAACGCATTCTTGATGCTGCCGAGCAGTTGTTCGCGGAGAAAGGTTTCGCTGAAACCTCATTGCGTTTGATCACCAGCAAGGCTGGCGTCAACCTGGCAGCGGTGAACTATCACTTCGGCTCGAAAAAAGCGCTGATCCAGGCGGTGTTTTCGCGCTTCCTCGGGCCGTTCTGCATCAGCCTCGACAAAGAGCTGGAGCGGCGTCAGGCCAAGCCTGAAAACAAGCCAACCCTCGAAGAGCTACTGGAAATCCTTGTCGAACAGGCTCTCGTGGTTCAACCACGCAGCGGCAACGACCTGTCGATCTTCATGCGCCTGCTCGGCCTCGCATTCAGCCAGAGCCAGGGCCATTTGCGCCGTTATCTGGAAGACATGTACGGCAAGGTGTTCCGTCGCTACATGCTGTTGGTCAATGAAGCCGCACCACGCATTCCGCCGATCGAACTGTTCTGGCGCGTGCACTTCATGCTCGGCGCTGCAGCGTTCAGCATGTCCGGTATCAAGGCCCTGCGCGCGATCGCCGAGACCGATTTCGGCGTCAACACTTCCATCGAACAAGTGATGCGTCTGATGGTGCCGTTCCTCGCTGCGGGCATGCGCGCCGAAACCGGCGTCACCGATGCAGCCATGGCCACCGCGCAACTGCGGCCGCGCAGCAAATCAACGCCGGTCGCCGCCAAGGTTTAACCGCGCACGGGTGGGCGCAGCAGCTTGTATCCGCTAAGCTAGCCGCCCATGCCGACTCTCGTTCTGAACCCCATCTCCATAGAAATCGCCAACCTGCCGAGCGTTGCTCACGGTAGCGATTTGCTGCGGGTCGGGTTTTTCGTTTTCAAGGAATCTCTATGACTGCTGGCCTGCAAGGCTCGTTGATGGTGGACGTCGCCGGTACCTGGCTGACTGCCGAGGATCGCCAATTGTTGCGTCAGCCCGAAGTGGGCGGCCTGATCATTTTCGCGCGCAACATCGAGCATCCGCGCCAGGTGCGTGAACTCAGTGCGTCGATTCGGGCAATTCGTCCGGATCTGCTGCTGGCGGTGGATCAAGAGGGTGGCCGCGTGCAGCGCCTGCGTCAGGGCTTCGTGCGTCTGCCGGCCATGCGCGCCATCGCCGACAACCCGAATGCCGAATACCTCGCCGAACAATGTGGCTGGATCATGGCCACCGAAGTGCTCGCGGTCGGCCTCGACCTGAGCTTCGCCCCGGTGCTTGATCTGGATTATCAGCGCAGCGCCGTCGTTGGCACCCGTTCGTTCGAAGGTGATCCCGAGCGCGCGGCACTACTCGCCGGAGCGTTCATTCGCGGCATGAACAGCGCCGGCATGGCCGCCACTGGCAAGCATTTCCCTGGTCACGGCTGGGCCGAAGCCGACTCTCATGTCGCGATTCCAAACGACGAGCGCAGCCTCGACGAAATCCGCGCCAACGACCTCGTGCCATTCGCCAGGCTCAGCAAGCAACTGGCCGCGATCATGCCGGCGCACGTCATCTATCCGCAGGTTGATTCGCAGCCTGCCGGCTTCTCCCGCCGCTGGTTGCAGGACATCTTGCGCGGCGAATTGCAGTTCGACGGGGTGATTTTCAGCGACGACCTGTCGATGGCCGGTGCTCATGTGGTCGGCGACGCCGCCAGCCGTATTGAGGCCGCACTGACTGCCGGGTGCGACATGGGCCTGGTGTGCAACGACCGCGCCGCTGCCGAACTGGCCCTGAGCGCCGCACAACGCATGAAGGTCAAGCCCTCCGACCGCATCGCCCGCATGCGCGGTCAGGCATTCGCCAGTACCGATTACCGTCAGGATCCGCGCTGGCTCACCGCCATCGGCGCGCTCAAAGACGCTCAACTGATCGATTAAGGATTTTTCGCTATGACGGTTTACGCAATCATCGGTGGCACCGGCCTGACTCAACTCGAAGGCTTGACCATTCGCCAATCGCTGGCAGTGGACACGCCATACGGCGCGCCATCGGCCGACGTGCAAATTGGCGAATATGCTGGCAAGGAAGTGCTGTTCCTCGCCCGTCACGGCCATCCGCATCGCTTTCCGCCGCACAAGGTCAATTACCGCGCCAACCTGTGGGCGTTGAAGCAGGCCGGTGCCGAAGCGATCATTGCCGTTAACGCGGTGGGCGGAATTCACCCGGCCATGGGCACCGGTCATTTCTGCGTGCCGCACCAGATCGTCGACTACACCAGCGGACGCGAGCACACCTTTTTCGCCGATGATCTGGAGCACGTCACTCACATCGACTTCAGCTTTCCCTACAGCGAGCCGCTGCGTCAGCAATTGATCGCCGCCGTGGCCGCCGAAGGTTGCGAGTACAGCGATCAGGGTGTGTATGCCTGCACCCAAGGCCCGCGCCTGGAAACGGTCGCCGAGATCGTGCGTCTGGAACGTGATGGCTGCGACATCGTCGGCATGACCGGCATGCCGGAAGCGGCACTGGCCCGCGAGCTGGATCTGGATTACGCCTGTCTGGCGCTGGTGGTCAACCCGGCCGCGGGCAAGACCACTGAAGTGATCACCATGGCCGAGATCGAGCAGGCATTGCACGATGGCATGGGCAAGGTGAAATCAGTGTTGGCGCGGGTGTTGGCCGGCTAAGGGCTGCCCATGAGCATTCTCATCGAACGGCTTAAGTCGTTGGCCTGGACTAAGGCATTCAGTAGCAAGGCGCTGGCCAAGGCTCGCGCTTATGCCGCCGATGACCGGGTAGAGATCATCGAGATCCATGACAAAAAGATCGAGGCGTTCTGCGTCGGTTCGGAAGATCAGGCGTATGAACAAAGCATTTACCTGTCCGAAGATCGCCTGGGTTCCGTCAACTTGCGTTGCCTGTGCAGCTGTCCTGTCGTAATCGACTGCAAGCACTGCGCTGCGGTGCTCTATCACCTGCAGGGCGGTGCTGATGATGCGTCTGAGAGTGACGCACAGATCCAGTTGGGTCGGGCGCTGGAACATTGGCTTTCGACAATTCCCGTGCCGGCCAAGCACGCCGAAGAAGGCGCGCAAACGGCAGGCACGCGCCTGTTTTACAAGCTCAAGCCAACGTCAGTGAGCGGCAAGTGGCTGCTCGATATTTTCAAGGTTTCCCAGCTCAAGAACGGCGAGTTACGGGAAGTCAAACCGATGTACTCGCTGGCGGAAATGCTCATGCGTCAGCCCGGCTACCTGTCCGAGCTGGATCTGCGCGTTGCCAGGCTGCTGGTTGCCATGCACTCCCACCACGCCTATTACAGTGGCTATCCGCTGGAAGGCAGCAGCGGCGCCGAACTGCTGGAAATGCTCCTGCGCACCTCGCGGCTGTTCCTCGATTTCGAGGATCTGCAACCGTTGGTGTCTGGCGAGAAACGCATCGGCCAGTTCGCCTGGGCCGAGCAGGCCGACGGCGGGTTTCGCGCGCAGTGGAGCAGTGCCGAGGCGGCGCAGGAAACCGTGCTGGCGCTGGAGCCGCTTTATTACCTGGATCGTCAACAGCGGCAGATTGGCCCTCTGTTCAATGAACTGGAAGAAAAGCTGGCCAGTCATTTGACTCTGGCGCCGGACATTCCGGCGCGTCAGGCCATGCAGTTCAGCCATCGCATGAGCGCGGCAACGAGAATCCCGACGCCCCACCAACTGACCGAACGAGTCATCGACGACGTACTTCCGCAGCCGCAACTCACCCTCGTCAGTGGTCGGGAGCGCTCGCGCTGGGAATACATTCTCGAGCACCGCGCCGCCCTGGTGTTCACCTACAACGGCCAGCCGACGGTCGATCGCAACCCGGAAGTGTTGATCCTCAACGGCACTGAGACCCAGCGCATTCAACGCCAGCCTGCAGTGGAAAAGAAACTGCGCCAGATTTTGCAAAAGCACGGCTTCAAGAAAGCCACGCGCAAGAGCTCGCTGGATCGTCCCGGTGAGATGTTCACGTTGCCGGATGATTCCGCCTGGCTCGGGTTTATGCACGAAGGGCTTGCCACGCTGCGCGCCTCGGACTGGCAAGTCGAGGTCAGTCCCGGCTTTCATTTCAATGTGCAACCGGTTGAGCATTGGTACGCCGAGGTCGAAGAAGAGGCCGGGCATCAGTGGTTTGATTTGCAGTTGGGTATCGTCGTCAATGGTCAGCGCTATAGTTTGCTACCAATCCTTCTGCACTTGTTGCGCACCCAGCCGCGCTTGCTTGACCCAGTCAATCTGGCACAGCGCAGCGATGACGAAAAACTTCTGATCGAACTGAAACCCAGCGGTTTTGGCGACCCTTCAGGCGCCAAGGTCGCGCTGCCGCTGAGTCGGGTCAAACCTCTGATGGCCGCGCTGGGCGAGTTGTACCTGGTTGGTCATCAGGGCGATGCACTGCGTTTGAGTGTCCCGGATGCCGCGCGCTTGAGTATGCTCGATGGCGTGCCGCTGGATTGGCAGGGTGGCGAGCGGCTGCGCACCTTCGCCAAGCGCTTGCAGAATTCCAGTCACACCCACGTCGCTGCGCCGGCCGGCCTTAACGCGCAACTGCGCCCGTATCAGCTCGAAGGCCTGAACTGGATGCAGACACTGCGCGAGCTTGAGGTCGGCGGCATTCTGGGCGATGACATGGGGCTGGGCAAAACGCTGCAAACCTTGGCGCATCTGCTCACGGAAAAACACGCCGGTCGGCTTGATTGTCCGGCTCTGGCGATAATGCCGACCAGCCTGATTCCCAACTGGCTCGACGAGGCCGAGCGTTTCACCCCCCAGTTGAAAGTATTGGCGCTGCACGGCTCGGGGCGGCAGAAGGATTTCGCTGAGCTGGCTGAGTACGATCTGGTACTGACCACTTACGCTTTGCTACCGAGGGATCTCGAGGTTCTACAGCCGCAGCTGTGGAGCGTGCTGATTCTCGACGAAGCGCAGAACATCAAAAACCCGATCAGCAAAGCGGCGCAAGCGGCCCGTGACCTGCAGGCCCGTCAGCGCTTGTGCCTGAGCGGCACGCCATTGGAAAACCACTTGGGCGAGCTTTGGTCGCAGTTTCATTTCCTCATGCCCGGTTGGCTTGGCGACAGCAAGTCCTTCAATCGCGATTACCGCACGCCAATCGAAAAGCATGGCAATGTTCAGCGTATGCAGCACCTGACAGCGCGCATCAAGCCGTTTTTGCTGCGCCGCAAAAAAGATCAGGTAGCCACCGAACTGCCGCCGAAAACCGAAATTGTCCATTGGGTTGATCTCAGCGACGGCCAGCGTGATGTCTATGAAACGGTGCGCGTGGCGATGGACAAAAAAGTCCGTGACGAAATTGCCCGCAGTGGCGTGGCGCGCAGTCAGATCATCATTCTCGATGCCTTGCTCAAGCTGCGGCAGGTCTGTTGCGATTTGCGTCTGATCAAGATGCCGCTGACGGCGAAGGCGCTGCGCTCCGGCAGTGGCAAGCTGGTCAGTTTGATGGAGATGCTCGAGGAGTTGCTGGGCGAAGGTCGCAGGATTCTGCTTTTTTCGCAGTTCACCTCGATGCTGGCCCTGATCGAGGAAGAATTGCAGCAACGTGACATTGCTTATTCGCTGCTGACCGGTGAAACCACGGACCGGCGTACACCGGTGAAGGATTTTCAGGGCGGCAAGGTGCCGCTGTTTCTGATCAGTCTGAAGGCCGGGGGGACCGGTTTGAACCTGACCGCTGCGGACACGGTGATCCACTTCGACCCTTGGTGGAATCCGGCGGTGGAGAATCAGGCAACCGATCGTGCGTATCGAATCGGGCAAAACAATCCGGTGTTTGTTTACAAGTTGATCGCTCGCGGCACTGTAGAGGAAAAAATACAGGCGTTGCAGCAGGAGAAAGCCGCGTTGGCCGGGGCGGTGCTTGAAGGCGGGACAGCAGGTGGCTGGAAGCTGGAGCAGAGTGACATTGAGGCATTGTTTGCGCCGTTGCCTGTTGCCAAGGGTTGAGCCCTAATTAATAGAGCAATATCTGATGGCCCCATCGCTGGCAAGCCAGTTCCCACAGGGTTGGGAGTCGTACACAAAACTGTGTTCCAACTCGATACCTGTGGGAGCTGGCTTGCCAGCGATGGCTATTTAACAGGCGACGCAGATCTCAACGCTTTTCGAGCTTATCCGGCAGCGGCGCAAACAACGCTTCGATATCATCGCTCTGCAACTTCCAGTCCCCGGCCTTGCGCCCATCCAGCACGCCCGCCGCCAAGTCGGACTTTTCTTTCTGCAAGTGCTGAATCTTCTCTTCCACCGTGCCCCGGGCAATCATCTTGTAGACGAATACCGGTTTCTCCTGACCGATTCGATACGCACGATCGGTCGCCTGATTCTCGGTCGCCGGGTTCCACCACGGGTCGTAATGAATCACCGTATCCGCCTCGGTCAGGTTCAAGCCGACACCACCAGCCTTCAGGCTTATCAGAAAGATCTGACGCTTGCCGCTCTGGAATTCTTTCACCGGAGTACGTCGATCGCGGGTCTGGCCGGTCAACAGTGCATAGGAAATGTTACGTTTTTTCAGCTCGTCTTCGATCAATGACAGCATCGAGGTGAATTGCGAGAACAGCAGAATTCGCCGTCCTTCCTCGAACAACTCCTCAAGCATCTCCATCAAGCTGTCGAGCTTGCCCGAGGTGCTGCCGCGAGCGGGCAGGGTGGCGTCATTGACCAGGCGCAGATCACAGCAGACCTGACGCAGCTTCAACAGCGCCTCAAGAATGATGATCTGACTGCGCGCCACGCCTTTGCGGGTGATCTCGTCGCGGACTTTCTTGTCCATCGCCAAACGCATGGTTTCGTACACATCGCGCTGCGCTTCGTTGAGGTCGACCCAGTGGATGATTTCAGTCTTCGGTGGCAACTCGGTGGCGACCTGCTCTTTGGTACGGCGCAGCAAGAACGGTTTTATCCTACCGTTCAGATGCTGCAGTCTGACTTCACTGCCGCGCTTTTCAATCGGCACACGGTAATCAGCGTTGAAGCTTTTCACGTCGCCGAGCCAGCCCGGCAGCAGGAAGTGAAACAGCGACCACAGCTCACCGAGGTGGTTTTCCAGGGGCGTACCGCTGAGGCACAGGCGCTGACGTGCATTAAGCTCGCGCGCGGCTTGAGCGGCTTTGCTGTTCGGGTTTTTGATGTACTGCGCCTCATCCAGCACCAATACATGCAGCGGCTGCTTGGCCAGACGTTCGACGTCTTTGGGCAGCAGCGCGTAGGTAGTGAGGATCAGGTCATAATCCGCGAGATTGTCGAAGTGCTTTTTGCGCGTGGCGCCGTACAGCGCGACCACTTTCAGTTGTGGCGTAAAGTGCGCCGCCTCATCGAGCCAGTTCGGAATCAGGCTGGTTGGCATCACCACCATGCACGGGCGATCGAGACGACCGGCGATTTTCTCACTGAGAATATGCGCCAGGGTCTGTAGGGTTTTACCCAGACCCATGTCATCCGCGAGAATCCCGCCGACTTCCAGTTGCCGTAGAGATTGCATCCAGCTCAAGCCTTCGAGCTGATAAGGGCGCAGCGTCGCGTTCAGTCCTTCCGGCGCTTCAGCGCTGAAATCACGAATATCGCGCAGGCGTTGAGCCAACGTGCGGATCTGCTCGCCACCCTCCCACAGCAGCGGGAGGCCTTCCAGCGAGTTAAGGCGCGTGGCATCCGCCTTGCTCAGGCGCAGAGTGGTTTCGCCCGGCTCCTGCAAATAAAACTCGCCGAGCGTCATCAATACCGGTTTCAACCGGCCCAGCGGCAAGGCCACTTGCAGCGGCCCGTGCTCGCTGGTGCGTTGCGGAATGTTGACCAGAATCAGTTCATCATCGCGGCGACGGGCGAGGCGTTCCGGATTGAGGATTTCCGCATGGGAGCGCATCAGGTTGAGCAGGATCGGCAACAGACTGAGGCGCTCACCGTTGACGATGATCCCCAGTTCCAGATCAAACCAGTCACGCTCCGGCACCTGCTCGACGGTGGCGTACCAGTCATCCACGGCGGTCAGATCGAAGCCGAATTCCTCATCGATCTGCAGCTCCCAGCCTTGGCTGCGCAGCTTCGGCAGGTCGTTGAGGGTGAAGGTCAGCCAAGCGCTGTCATTGACCATTTCATACAGCTCGCCGGCACTTTCCGGCAGCGCTTTGCTCTGCCGCGTGGCGATGCGAAAGCCGAGGATTCTTAACTGTTCGCGGTAGGACTGTTCGACTTCCGGGTGACGTTTTATCCGCAGTGTCTGGGCTTCCTGACGAATCAGGATGTCGCTGTTCTTCTGCCCGCTGACGTATTCATCCAGATAGCTGAACGACAGCGCCGCACGATGCTGGATGTAGCGCTGCATCTTGCCGTTGCGCGGTTCGAAAGCGCTGAATTCGACGCTGGCCAGCCACAGACGTGGCAACGGCTGCACGTTATCGACCAACACTTGCGGTGGCGCTTTCGGGCTACGGTTTTCCAGCACGGCTTGCAGCTTTTCCAAGAGTTCGGCGTCTTTGGCGGCGGCGGGATAATCGAGGGTTTCCTGGACTTTCAGCAGTACCGCTGCGCAATGTTTGCAGTTGTTGCGAACCGGGCAGGTGCACCCGGCATCGACCAGCAGCAAGGTGCCTTTGGCTGACTCGCGCAGGTGAATGGTCTGACGGTAAACGTTACCGCCAGAGCCTTCGCAACTGGCGGTGATCGTCGCATCGCCGACTTGGGCGATGCGTACTCGATTTTCCAGGGCGTAGCGGCGGCCACGCTCCAGGCTCTGTTCCTTGAATCGGCTGACCCAGGAGGGTGCCAACGGTTTGCTCAGGGGCGGGGACATAAGGACTTCGATCAGTCCGGGATGGCTTCAGGCGCTTCCCGAGGCGCAGGCGCGGTCAGGGAAGTGATCTTGATCAGCAGGGCCAGATGGCCGTTATCGAGATAGTTGAGTTGGCCGTTCTTGGTGTGGCTGTCCTGTTTCAGGCGCTCACTGGCGGTGACCAAGCCATTGGCGTCGATCTGATTGACCCAGAAGTCGGCGGCGACGTCGGTAAAGCGCCCGAGTTTCATCTCCAGCGTACCTTCGATCGGGAATTGCCCGAACTGCTCCTTACCGTCGCTGACCGCAACTTTTGCCGGTGCTTCGCCAAGGGTTTGCTGCCACGCCTTGTGCATCAGCACGCTGTAGTCGCCGCTGGCGGTGAGTTTGGTGACAACGTCATTCAACGCAGGCGTGCGCTGGCTGTCATCAGCCAGGCGCTGGGCGCCCGCAGCCCAGTCTTCCGGTGCTGCGCGGCTGACGATCGCCGGCACGGCGTTCTGCCGGACCAGAATCATTTCGACCTGATACAGGTCATCGGCAAACGCCATCGGAGCTACGAAGGTGAGTAGCAAAGTCAGTGAGCGAAACAGGCGCATGCGGCGTCCTTCAAACAGTTTTCGGGAGGAGGCGCTCAAACAGCGCCTCTACAGTATTAAAGCGCTCTTCCGGGCGTTCCATCGGCACCTGGAACTTGAACATCGTCGCGCCTTCGAATTTGTAGCGTTTCGGCTGGCTCTGGATAAGCTTGATCAGGGTCATCGGGTCAACTGGCGTCTGCGCTTCGAACTCGATGCGCCCACCTTGCGGGCCACCGTCGACTTTTTTGATGCCCAACTGCTCAGCCTGCAACTTCAGCGCCGTGATGCGCACCAGATTCTTCGTCGGTTCCGGCAGCAGGCCGAAGCGGTCGATCATCTCGACTTGCAGATCCTTCAGGCCTTCTTCATCGGTCGCCGAAGCGATGCGCTTGTACAGAATCAGACGCGCGTGAACATCCGGCAAATAGTCTTCCGGAATCAGCGCCGGTACCCGCAGGTTGACTTCCGGGCCACCGCCGAGCGGTTGATCGAGGTTCGGTTGTTCGCCCTTGCGGATCGACTTCACCGCGCGTTCGAGCATTTCCATGTACAGCGTGAAGCCGACGGCTTGAATCTGCCCGCTCTGACCATCGCCGAGCAGTTCGCCGGCACCACGGATTTCCAGGTCGTTGGTGGCCAGCACGAAACCGGCGCCGAGATCCTGAGTATTGGCAATTGCCTCCAGACGCTTTTCCGCATCCGAGGTGATTTGCTGGCGCGGCGGCGTCAGTAGGTAGGCGTAAGCCTGGTGGTGACTGCGGCCAACGCGACCACGCAACTGATGCAGTTGCGCCAGGCCGAACTTGTCGGCGCGCTCGATGATGATGGTGTTGGCGCTCGGTACGTCGATGCCGGTCTCGATGATGGTCGAGGCGATCAGCACGTTGAAGCGCTTGTGATAAAAGTCGCTCATCACCTGTTCGAGTTCGCGCTCGCGCATCTGTCCGTGACCGATGCCGATACGCGCTTCCGGTACCAGTTCGGCGAGATCGGCAGCGCATTTCTCGATGGTTTTCACATCGTTGTGCAAGTAGTAAACCTGACCGCCACGCAACAGTTCACGGAGCAAGGCCTCTTTGACCGTGCTCTTGTTTTGCTCCATGACGAAGGTGCGCACCGACAGGCGTCGCGCCGGCGGCGTGGCGATGATCGACAGGTCGCGCATGCCCGACACCGCCATGTTCAGCGTGCGCGGAATCGGCGTCGCGGTCAGCGTGAGAATGTCGACTTCGCTGCGCAGGGCCTTGAGCTGTTCTTTCTGACGCACACCGAAGCGGTGCTCTTCGTCGATGATCACCAGTCCGAGGTTTTTGATTTTGACGTCGTCGGACAGCAGCTTGTGCGTGCCGATGACAATGTCGATCTTGCCTTCGGCGAGATCGGCGATCGCCGCGTTCACTTCCTTGGCCGATTTGAAGCGGCTCATTACTTCTACGGTCACCGGCCAGTCGGCGAAGCGGTCGCGGAAGCTGTTGTAGTGCTGTTGGGCGAGGAGGGTGGTCGGCACCAGGATCGCCACTTGACGGCCACCGTGTACGGCGATGAAGGCGGCGCGCATGGCCACTTCGGTCTTGCCGAAGCCGACGTCGCCGCAGACCAGTCGATCCATCGGTTTCGGCGCGAGCATGTCTTCACGCACGGCTTCGATGGTCGATTGCTGATCCGGGGTTTCTTCGAACGGGAAACCGGCGCTGAAGGTGGCGTAGTCGGCTTTCGGGTCGGCGAAAGCGTAGCCTTCGCGAGCGGCACGACGTGCATAGATGTCGAGCAGTTCGGCAGCAACATCGCGCACTTGTTCGGCGGCTTTGCGTTTGGCTTTCTGCCAGGTCTCGGAACCGAGGCGGTGCAGTGGGGCCAATGCGTCATCGCTGCCGGTGTAGCGCGCGATCAGATGCAGGTTGGCCACCGGCACGTAAAGTTTGGCGTTCTCGGCGTATTCGAGGGTGAGGAATTCGGCTGCCTGATTGTCGATTTCCAGAATGGTCAGGCCCAGATAGCGGCCAACACCGTGATCGATGTGCACCACTGGCGCGCCTTCGCGCAGCTCGGTTAGGTTTTTGATCACCGCATCGTTATTGCCGTCGGCACGCTTCTCGCGGCGGCGGCGCTGCATCACGCGTTGGCCGAACAGCGGACTTTCCGCGACCAATGCCAGCGCCGGATCGTCAAGCATCAGGCCTTCGTCGAGCGGGGCAATGGTGATCGCCAGGCGATCCTTGCTCGCGACGAAGTCCGGCCAGCTGTCGACGGTTTTCGGCCGCAGCTTCAGGCGTTCCAGCAACTCCAGCAGCACTTCACGACGGCCGGCGGATTCGGCGGTGAACAGCACGCGTCCGGGGAACTCGTCGAGGAAGGCTGAGAGCGCTGCCAACGGTTGCGTGGCTTTGGCTTCGATTGCCAGATTCGGCAATGCCTGCGCGGGGAAGCGTTCGCGGCCAGCGCCGGTTTCTACGTCTTGCTGACTGGCGACCACGCGTGGCCAGCTCTTCAAGCGGGCGAAGCAGTCTTCCACCGGCAGGAACAATTCCGCCGGTGGCAATAAAGGACGTGAAGGATCGACGCGGCGCTCTTCATAACGATTGCGCACGTCGTTCCAGAAATTCTCCGCCGCTTGCTCGATGCCTGGCAGCGAGAACACTTGCGTGTCTTGCGGCAGGTAATCGAAGAGGGTCGAGGTTTCGTCGAAGAACAGCGGCAGGTAGTACTCGATGCCGGCCGGGGTAATCCCGCTGCTCAGATCCTGAAAGATCGGGCAGCGACGGAAGTCGACGTCGAAACGCTCGCGGAAGCGCGCCTTGAAGCGGGTGACCGCATCTTTCTGCAGCGGAAACTCACGAGCCGGCAGCAGCTTGACCGACTCGACCTTGTCGATGGAGCGCTGGTTTTCCGGATCGAAGGTGCGCAGGGTCTCGATTTCATCGTCGAACAAGTCGATGCGGTAGGGCAGTTTGCTGCCCATCGGGAACAGATCGATCAGCGCGCCGCGTACGGTGAACTCGCCGTGCTCATAAACCGTGTCGACGTAGCGATAGCCGCTGGCTTCGAGTCGCGAGCGCATCTGTTCGACATCGAGCTTCTGCCCGACATCCAGCACCAGACTGCTGCCGAGCAGGAACTTGGTCGGCGCCAGACGATGCAAAGCCGTGGTGATCGGCACCACCAGCACGCCATGCGCCAGCTCTGGCAGCCTGTATAAGCTGGCGATGCGCTGGGAAATGATGTCCTGGTGCGGCGAGAACAGGTCGTAGGGCAGGGTTTCCCAGTCGGGGAAATGCAGCACGGGCAAATCCGGGGCGAAGAAACTCAGCTCCTGTTCCAGTCGTTCAGCACTCTGGCTGTCGGCGGTCAGTAGCAGGGTGAAGCGCTTGGCAGCGCTGGCAGCCTCGGCAATCGCCAGGCTGAGGGCAGCACCGGGCAGATTGCCCCAATGCTGTTTACCTGCCTCGGCAGGGAGTAGCGGTAGACGCAGAACGGGCACGGAAGGTTGAGCTCCAGGCTTTGCGACAAAGTCGGTAATTGTAGCGGCGTCCGGTGCCGCCTGTCAGTTGCAGACTACGTCTATCTTCGCAGTTTGGACGAAATGTAGTGGTAACCATAAAAACCAGCCGTTTTTTTGTGGTTATGTAGTGCCGAAAGTGGCTGGTGTTACGGAGGGTTACAGACATCGTCTAACAGTCGTCGAAAAATTGACTGCGCTGAAAGCCCCGGTTTTACTGGGCTTGAGAGAGGCGTAATTTTTTTGAACGGAATTTTGTTACCGATTTCGCGACAAGCGCGCATTGCTACAGGAGGTTGTCGGCGGCATAATGTAGCCCCTTTTTTCTGCCCCTACATGTGGAAGGTTACCGTGACTCAGAAGCCCGACCAGTGTCTTGGTGAATGGATCGACCGTGAAGCACTCGCAGAAGCGATGATTCCGCTTATCGGTCAGCTCTACCGCAATAACAACGTGGTGAGCTCGATCTATGGCCGCAGCCTGATCAACCAGTCTGTCATCGCGATTCTCAAAGCTCACCGCTTTGCTCGCCACCGTTCTTCCGACGACAGCGAACTCTCCGTCCACGAAACATTCCCACTGCTCAAAGCCATGAGCGAGCTCAAGCTCGGCGCGGCTTCGGTAGATCTGGGCAAGTTGGCGTTCAAATTCCGCAACGAAGGCAATGGCCGCAGCGCCGAGCAGTTCGTTCGTGAAGAAATGGCTGACGTGGTTGGCCAGCAAAACGCTTCCGCACGTAAAGGCACCGACGTTGTGCTGTACGGCTTCGGTCGTATCGGCCGTCTGCTGGCGCGCATCCTGATCGAAAAAACCGGTGGTGGCGACGGCCTGCGTCTGCGCGCCATCGTCGTGCGCAAAGGCGCCGAAAACGACCTGACCAAACGCGCCAGCCTGCTGCGTCGCGACTCGGTACATGGTTCGTTCAACGGCACCATTACCATCGACGAAGAAAACAACACCATCACCGCTAACGGTAACCTGATCCAGGTGATCTACGCGAAGAACCCGACTGAAGTGGATTACACCCAGTACGGCATCAAAGACGCGCTGCTGGTGGACAACACCGGTGTATGGCGTGACGCTGATGGCCTGGGCCAGCACTTGCAGTGCCCGGGTATCGACCGCGTCGTTCTGACCGCGCCTGGCAAAGGCAAGCTGAAGAACATCGTTCACGGCATCAACCACGGTGAAATCACCGCTGATGACAAGATTGTCTCCGCCGCTTCCTGCACCACCAACGCCATCGTGCCGGTGCTGAAAGCTGTGAATGACAAGTTCGGCATCATCAACGGTCACGTCGAAACCGTTCACTCGTACACCAACGACCAGAACCTGATCGACAACTTCCACAAAGGCGATCGCCGTGGTCGTAGCGCCGCGCTGAACATGGTGATCACTGAGACCGGTGCTGCCACCGCTGCTGCCAAGGCCCTGCCTGAGCTGGCCGGCAAGCTGACCGGTAACGCGATCCGTGTTCCGACGCCGAACGTGTCGATGGCCATTCTCAACCTCAACCTTGAGAAAGCCGCCACCCGTGAAGAGATGAACGAGTACCTGCGCTACATGGCGCTGCACTCCGATCTGCACAAGCAAATCGACTTCGTCAATTCGCAGGAAGTGGTTTCGACTGACTTCGTCGGTTCGCGCCACGCTGGTGTAGTCGACGCTGAAGCGACCATCGTTCAGGACAACCGTGTTGTTCTGTACGTCTGGTACGACAACGAGTTCGGTTACAGCTGCCAGGTTATCCGCGTGATGGAAGACATGGCTGATGTGAATCCGCCAGCGTTCCCGCGCTAAGCTATAGCTGCACATGAAAACGCCCCGACATTGGTCGGGGCGTTTTTGTTTGGGGGAAGATCAAAAGATCGCATTGATTCTGTAGGAGCTGCCGAAGGCTGCGATCTTTGCTTTATGCTCTCATCGCTGGCAAGCCAGCTCCCACAGGTTTCTTGGTGAATTGCACAATTGCGTTAACACCCGAAACCCTGTGGGAGCTGGCTTGCCAGCGATAGCGTTCTATCGAGCGCCGCCGGGTATGGCCGCCTGCGCCGTGCGCAGCTCATGCTTATTGCCCCGGAACAACACCAACGTCGCAATCAACCCCAGCACCGCCGCACCACTGAGCCAGATCCCCGGTGCGGCCTTGTTATCCAGCACATGAATCAAATAAGTGCATGCCGCCGGGGTAAAACCGCCAAAGGTCGCCGTCGCCAGGCTGTAGGCCAGCGAAAACCCGGTCGTACGCACTTCCACCGGCATGATCTCGGTCAGCGCCACCACCATCGCGCCATTGTACGAGCCGTACAGGAACGACAGCCACAACTCGACAATCAGCAAATGGCTGAAGCTCGGGTTCGCCACCAGCCACGACAGGGCAGGGTAAGCGGTGAGAATCGCCAGAATCGTCGCCGCGAGCAGTAAGGGTTTGCGTCCAATCTTGTCAGATACCGCGCCCATCACCGGCAACCAGAAGAAGTTCGACAGGCCGATGCACACCGTCACCAGCAACGCATCGAAATCCGACAGGTGCAACTCAGCCTTGCCGAACGTCGGGGTGTACGCGGTGATCAGGTAGAAAGACACCGTGGTCATCACCACCAACGCCATGCCGGCGATGACGATGCCAAAGTTCTGACCGATCGAGCGGACAATTTCCTGCAGGGTAGGGCGATGTTTCCGTGCCTGGAATTCCGGGGTTTCCTCAAGCGAACGACGAATGACGAAGATCACCGGCACAATCATGCAACCTATCAGGAACGGCACGCGCCAGCCCCAATCACCCATTTGTTCCGGGCTCAGCCAGTGGTTGAGGCCAACGCCGAGCAAACCGGCGAAGACCACCGCCGCTTGCTGACTCGCAGACTGCCAGCTGACGAAGAAGCCCTTACGGCCCGGTGTGGCAATTTCTGCCAGATAAACCGATACACCGCCCAGCTCCACGCCGGCCGAGAAGCCTTGTAGCAAACGACCGAACAGTACGATCAGTGGCGCGGCGACTCCGAGGGTGGCATAGCCCGGCACACAGGCAATCAGCACCGTGCCGGCAGCCATCAATGCCAGGGTGATGATCAGCCCTTGGCGACGGCCATGACGGTCAATATAAGCGCCAAGGAAAATCGCCCCCAGCGGACGCATCAGGAAGCCCGCGCCGAAGGTCGCCAGCGAAAGCATCAGCGAGGCGAAAGCGCTGTCAGTCGGGAAGAAGGTTTTGGCGATGGCCGTGGCGTAAAAGCCATAGACCATGAAGTCGAACATTTCGAGGAAGTTGCCGCTGACAACGCGAAAGATCGCTTTGCCTTTGCCCGTGGTGGAGGACATGTTCAGGTACTCACTATTGGATTTTGTATAAAGATGTTGCAGATCCTTTAATTCATAATGGCCGCCGCGGTTTTACGGAGAGATGAATAATTGTTCACTGGACGGTTGCTTGGGCTTGTGATTCTTGGCGGCATATTGGCTGGCTGCGGTAATGGCGAGTCCATGGAAAGCTTCGGCGGGCCTACCATGGGCAGCACGTATTCGATCAAGTACGTGCGCCACGCTGGCATGCCTGAAGCGACGCAGGTTCGCAGTGAAGTGGAGAGCATCCTCGGCGAAGTCGATCGGCAGTTGTCCACCTATCGCAATGATTCGGACATCGAACGTTTCAACGCTCTGCCCGCGAATAGCTGCCAGAAAATGCCTGCATCGGTACTTGAATTGGTCCGCACAGGCGAACAGCTCTCAGCGCAAAGCGAAGGCTCCTACGACCTCACCGTCGAACCGCTGATGAACCTTTGGGGCTTCGGCCCACAAGGTCGTGAAGAGAAAGTCCCTGATGCCGCTGCGCTGGCCGAGGTGATGCAGCGGGTCGGTCACCAGCATCTGCATATCGATGGCGATCAGTTGTGCAAAGACGCGGCCGTCGAAGTCGATTTCAACAGCATCGCCGCCGGTTATGCCGTCGACACCATCGCGGCAAGGCTCGATGCCATGGGCATTCAAGACTACTTGGCCGAAGCCACAGGTGAATTAAAGGCCAAAGGCAGAAAACTCGACGGCTCACCCTGGCGCATCGCTTTGGAAGAACCCCGCGACGATCAGCAGGTCGCCGAGCGCATCATCAATGTCGACGGCTACGGCGTTTCCACCTCCGGCGACTACCGTAACTATTTCCTGCAGGACGGCCGGCGTTATTCCCACACCTTCGATGCGCGCACCGGTGCACCTGTCCTACACGACCTGGCCTCAGTCACGGTGATTCATCCTTCAGCGTTGATGGCCGATGGACTATCGACGCTGTTGCTGATTCTCGGCCCCGAAAGGGCGTGGGACTATGCCGAAAAACATGACATTGGTGCATTCTTTGTCATTCGTGCCGATACAGGTTTTGTCGTTCGCACCAACACCGCTTTCGAACGCCTCAGTGGCAAGAAAACTGACTGAGAACAATACGAAAGCTGGCGTTGTAGTGCAGGCAAAAGTAGCCTACGACGCGACCAAGGGTTAATGTGCGCGGCGTTGACGCTTCTATAGACTGTGTCCGGGTTCTTGATTGACCCCCAATTGTTCCTTCGCGCCGCCGTTCGGCGTGATTTAGCCGCCGGTGCTGCTGGCACCGCGGCCTGTTCTGAGGAGTACGCATGGCTGTCTACAACTACGACGTGGTGGTGCTGGGTTCCGGCCCGGCGGGAGAAGGCGCGGCAATGAACGCCGCCAAAGCAGGGCGCAAGGTCGCGATGGTCGACAGCCGTCGCCAGGTCGGCGGCAACTGCACCCACCTCGGCACCATCCCGTCCAAGGCACTGCGTCACTCGGTGCGGCAGATCATGCAGTTCAACACTAATCCTATGTTCCGGGCGATCGGCGAGCCACGCTGGTTCTCCTTCCCGGACGTGTTGAAAAGCGCCGAGAAAGTCATTTCCAAACAAGTCGCTTCGCGCACCGGCTACTACGCCCGTAACCGCGTCGACGTGTTCTTCGGCACCGGCAGCTTCGCCGACGAGCAAACCATCGAAGTGGTCTGCGCCAACGGCGTGGTCGAGAAGCTGGTGGCCAAACACATCATCATCGCCACCGGCTCGCGTCCTTACCGCCCGGCGGACATCGATTTCCACCACCCGCGTATCTACGATAGCGACACCATCCTCAGCCTCGGCCACACCCCGCGCAAACTGATCGTTTACGGCGCCGGCGTGATCGGTTGCGAATACGCATCGATCTTCAGCGGTCTGGGTGTGCTGGTTGAGCTGGTCGATAACCGTGGCCAGTTGCTGAGCTTCCTCGACTCGGAAATCTCCCAGGCGTTGAGCTATCACTTCAGCAACAACAACATCACCGTGCGCCACAACGAAGATTACGATCGCGTTGAAGGCGTCGATAACGGCGTGATCCTGCACCTGAAGTCCGGCAAGAAGATCAAGGCCGACGCCTTGCTCTGGTGCAACGGCCGTACCGGTAACACCGACCAACTCGGTCTGGAAAACATCGGCGTCAAGGTCAACAGCCGTGGCCAGATCGAGGTCGACGAGGCTTATCGTACCTGCGTGCCGAACATCTACGGTGCCGGTGACGTGATTGGCTGGCCGAGCCTGGCCAGTGCCGCCCACGACCAGGGTCGTTCGGCTGCTGGCAGCATCGTTGATAACGGTAGCTGGCGTTTCGTGAATGACGTGCCGACCGGCATCTACACCATTCCGGAGATCAGCTCGATCGGCAAGAACGAGCAGGAACTGACCCAGGCCAAAGTGCCGTACGAAGTCGGCAAGGCGTTCTTCAAGAGCATGGCGCGTGCACAGATCGCCGGTGAGCCGCAAGGCATGCTGAAGATCCTGTTCCACCGTGAAACCCTGGAAGTGCTCGGCGTTCACTGCTTCGGTTATCAGGCGTCGGAGATCGTCCACATCGGTCAGGCGATCATGAACCAGCCGGGCGAACTGAACACCTTGAAGTACTTCGTCAACACGACGTTCAACTACCCGACCATGGCCGAAGCCTACCGGGTAGCGGCGTACGACGGCCTCAACCGGCTTTTTTGACGGGCTCCGGCCGGTGGCCTGAGCCGGCCGGGGAGACCGATTTCAGCAATTCTCGAGGGTGGCAGTGGCCAAACCGGGAAAGTCTGTAATCAGGCTGTCAACGCCGAAGTCGGCGAGTCTGCGCATCAGCGCAGGCTCGTTGACGGTCCATACCGACACATGCAGCCCCTGACGCTGCGCCTTCTGCAGGCGTTCCGGCGTACACAGCGTCCAGTTCAAAGCCAGAATCTCACAGCCATAGCTGGCCGCGACCTTCAGCGGGTCGAGCCAGGCGTACTCGGCGACCAAGCCCCGCGATACGTCCGGCACCAGATCCAGCGCTGCTTTCAGCACTTCCCGCGAACTCGAGGTGATCGTCACCTTGTCGAGCAGGCCATGGCGCTGGGCCATTTCACGAATCGCCAGCACCGTGGTTGCCGCGCGAGTACGTGACGCACTCTTCACTTCCAGTTGCCAGTGATCGAAATCGCATTTTTCGAACAGTTCTTCCAGCGTCGGAATCGGGCACGGCTTGATCCAGCCCGGGCCGCCCTTGCGCGCGTCGTAGGTCACCAGTTCGGCGGCGGTATGTTCGACGACCTTGCCACGGCGTTCCGTGGTGCGTTTGAGGGTCGGGTCGTGGATGACCATCAACTCGCCGTCCTTGGACAGGTGCAGATCGAGTTCGCAACGGCGCACGCCGTGCTTGAGACATTCCTGAAAACTGCTCAGGGTGTTTTCCGGTGCTTCGCCCTTGGCGCCGCGGTGGCCGTAGATGAGGGTCACGGTTCTTCCTTAAATTAAATGCCTGATTCGTTCTGTTCGCGGGCCAGACGTCGTTCCTGAGCCTGCTTCTGCAAGATATAGCGGGCGAGCAACTGGCGCTGGGCGTCGGTCAAGTGTTCGAACTCGGTGCCGACGTCATAACCTTCGCCCTTGCGGTCGCAATGGGTGACACGGGCGCGCAGCAACAGGCCCAGAGCTTGTGGCATCAGCACCAGTTTCACCGACAAGTGTGCGCCAGTGGCAATCGGCGTCGGGTACTGAAAGTCGATTCCACCCTCGGAGATGATCACCGGTTGCGGCTCGCCGATATGGCCGAGAACGGTCAGGGCGACCACCTGGCTAAGCAGGTCGATGCGCTTGTTCTGGGATTTCAGGAACGCGGCGATGGCCCGGTCGCGCTCGCTGATCTGGCGCAACAGGTGCTGCGACTCGAATTCGCTCAGGTGCAGTTCGCTGAGCAGGTTGAAGAGTGGGGAAGCATCCTGCAACACTTCCTGGCCTGCGGCTTCGGGAGCGGACAGGGGCCGAATTTCCAGTGCGATCGTGTCCTCGATACGGTAGTATTCGCGGCGATCTTCTTCATCTAATGTCGACATGGCGAACCCATGGTAGCGGCGGTGGTCTGAGTGTAAAGCTGGTTATCGACCCCCGCCACAAGGACGTTCCTTTTCCCTCCGAACAAGCCCCGACATGTTCAGACCTCTCTTCGTATTTATCGGCACGCGTTATACCCGTGCAAAGCGTCGCAATCATTTTGTGTCATTCATTTCCCTGACTTCGATGATCGGGCTCGCCCTTGGCGTGGTCGTGATGATCGTCGTGCTCTCGGTGATGAACGGCTTCGATCATGAGATGCGCACCCGCGTGCTGGGCATGGTGCCCCACGCGACCATTGAATCCACTGAGCCGATCAACGATTGGCAAAGCCTGGCCACCCAGGTCAAACAGAACCCGCAGGTGACGGCGGTTGCGCCGTTCACCCAGATGCAGGGCCTGCTGACCAATAACGGTCAGGTGTCCAAGGTGTTGCTCAGCGCCATCGACCCTGCGCTCGAGCGCAACGTGTCGATCATCGACAACTTCATGAAGCAGGGCAAACTCGACGATTTGACGCCGGGCAGCTTCGGCATCGTCATCGGCGACAAGGCCGCGACCAAGCTGGGCGTGAGCATCGGTGACAAAGTCACCTTTGTTGCGCCGGAGGTCAGCGTGACCCCGGCCGGGATGTTTCCGCGCATGAAGCGCTTCACCGTGGTCGGCATTTTCCATGTCGGCGCCGGCGAGCTCGACGGCTATCTGGGCGTCACCAACCTGCAGGATCTGGCGAAGATGCACCGCTGGAAACCTGATCAGGTGCAGGGCATCCGCCTGAAGTTCGACGATCTGTTCCAGGCGCCGCGTGTGGCATGGAACATCGCCCAGCAGCTTGGCGAAGACCATTACTACGCCCGCGACTGGACCCGCACCCACGGCAATCTGTATCAGGCGATCCGCATGGAAAAAGCCATGATCGGCCTGCTGCTGTTGCTGATTGTCGCTGTGGCGGCGTTCAACATCATTTCCACGCTGGTGATGGTGGTGAACGACAAGAAGGGCGACATCGCCATTCTGCGTACGTTGGGCGCGACACCGGGCACGATCATGCGCACGTTCATGGTGCAAGGCACGGTGATCGGTGTGGTGGGCACGGCGATTGGTGCGGTGGTCGGGATTTTCGCCGCACTTAACGTCAGCGCGGCGATCTCGGCACTGGAAGGCCTGATCGGCCACAAATTCCTTAATGCTGACGTGTATTTCATTGATTATCTTCCGTCGCAGGTACAGAGCCAGGATGTCGTCATGGTCTGCGCTGCTGCGTTGGTCCTGAGTTTTCTCGCCACCCTGTATCCAGCCTGGCGTGCCGCGCGCACCCAGCCGGCGGAGGCGCTACGTTATGAGTGAGTCGGGCATGAGTGAACAAGCAATTCTGAGCTGCCGCAACCTGGGCAAATCCTACGAGGAAGGCCCGGAATCGGTAGAAGTACTGGCCGGCCTGCAACTGGAGTTGCACCCGGGCGAGCGTGTGGCAATTGTCGGAACCTCGGGTTCGGGCAAAAGTACGTTGCTCAACCTGCTCGGCGGCCTCGATACGCCGACGAAGGGCAGTGTCTGGCTCGACGGTGAAGAGCTGTCGGCACTTAGCGAGAAGAAGCGTGGCCTGCTGCGTAACCGTGCGCTCGGTTTCGTTTACCAGTTCCACCACTTGCTGCCGGAATTCACCGCGCTGGAAAACGTCTGCATGCCGCTGCTGATCGGCAAGACGCCGATCCCGGAAGCGCGTCAGCGCGCCACGGCTTTGCTGGAACGCGTCGGCCTCGGTCATCGTCTGGCGCACAAACCCTCCGAATTGTCCGGTGGTGAGCGTCAGCGTGTTGCCATCGCCCGTGCGCTGGTGAACAAGCCTGGCCTGGTGATGCTCGACGAGCCAACCGGCAACCTCGACTCCCACACCGCCCAAGGTATTCAGGATTTGATGCTGGAACTCAGCACCTCCATGCGCACGGCGTTCCTGGTGGTGACCCACGACATGAACCTGGCTCGCCAGATGGATCGCGTACTGCACCTGCAAGAAGGTTGCCTCACGCCTGTCTGATTGGCTGAAACCCGGCGTCTGCAAAGGCGTCGGGTCTTTTATTTTTATACGGTGCCCCAGCGAATGTTCAGACCGTTATCGATCTTTATCGGCACGCGCTATACCCGCGCCAAGCGCCGCAATCGCTTTGTTTCGTTCATTTCGATGACCTCGATGATCGGCCTCGCCCTCGGCGTGCTCGCAATGATCGTGGTGTTGTCGGTGATGAACGGCTTCCAGCGCGAAATGAGCTCGCGCATCCTCGGCATGGTGCCGCACGCGACCATCGTGGGCGTCAAGCCGATCGATGACTGGCAGCCGGTTGCTGCCGCCGCGATGAAAAATCCTGAAGTGACTGCCGCCGTGCCGTTCACCGAAATGGAAGGGATGCTCTCCTATAAGGGCCTGATGCAGCCGATCCAGATCAGCGGCGTCGATCCGGCCCAGGAAGGCAAGGTCTCCATCGTTGCCCAGCACATTGTGCAGGGCCGTCTGGATGCCTTGAAACCGGGCGAGTTCGGCGTGGTGATTGGTGAAATCACCGCACGACGTTTCCGCCTCAACGTCGGCGACAAAATCACCCTGATCGTTCCGGAAGTCAGCACCGCGCCAGGCGGAATCACCCCGCGCATGCAGCGTCTGAACGTGGTCGGCGTATTCAAGGTTGGCGCTGAACTGGACGGCTCAATGGGCCTGATCCACGTGGCTGACGCCGCGACCATGCAGCACTGGGAGCCGAATCAGGTACAGAGCGTGCGTCTGGCGGTCAAAGACCTGTACGCCGCACCGAAAGTCTCCTCGGACATCGCCGCTGGTTTGGGCGCGGACTTCAAAGCTGACGACTGGACCCACACCCAGGGCAGCCTGTTCAGCGCGATGAAAATGGAAAAAACCATGATCGGCCTGCTGTTGCTGATGATCGTCGCGGTGGCGGCGTTCAACATCATCGCGACGTTGATCATGGTGGTGAACGACAAGGGCGCGGACATCGCGATTTTGCGCACCATCGGCGCCACGCCACGGCAGATCATGGCGATCTTCATGGTACAGGGCACGGTGATCGGCATTGTCGGCACATTGATCGGCGGCGTGCTCGGTGTGATCGCGGCGCTGAATGTCAGTGAGTTGGTCGGCTGGGTCGAACGTGTGAGCGGGCAGCATATCTTCAGTTCCGACGTGTATTTCGTCAGCAATCTGCCGTCGGAATTGCAGGGCGGGGATGTGCTGTTGATCTGCTCGGCAGGCTTTATTCTGAGCTTCCTGGCGACGGTGTATCCGGCCTGGCGGGCGGCGAAAATCGAGCCGGCTCACGCCCTGAGATATTCGTAAGCGACTCCATGCTCGTTCCCACGCTCTGCGTGGGAATGCCTCAACGGACGCTCCGCGTTCGGCTCTGGAAGGGACGCGGAGCGACCCGGGCTGCGTTCCCACGCAGAGCGTGGGAACGATCAGGTTCGAGGCAGCTCGATCACAAACCGCGTCCATCCCGCTTCGGATTCGCAATGAATCTGCCCACCATGGGCCCGGGCGATGGATTGAGTAATCGCCAACCCCAATCCCGCATGCTCACTGCTGCCTTCCTGCCGCGCCGGATCCGCTCGATAAAAACGGTCAAACAGCCGTGGCAACAACTCCGCAGAAATCCCCTCACCACTGTTTTCGACTGAAACCCGCACAGCGTTCGATACATCAACGATTCGCACATTCACCGTGCCCTCAGCCGGGGTAAACCGCAGAGCGTTATCCAGCAAATTCGACAAGGCCCGGCGCAACATGCTGCGATCACCCTCGATCCGCGCATAACCCTCGCGCGTCAGCTTCACGCCGGCGTCCTCAGCCAAGGGCGCAAAAAACTCCAGCAGCAGATCGGTCTCATCCGCCAACGCCAGCGCTTCACGTTTGGGCATCAGCAAACCGTGGTCAGCCTTGGCCAGATACAACATGTCGTTGACCAGTTGCGCCATCCATTGCAGCTCTTCGAGGTTGCTGTGCAGCGCCTCGCGGTAATCCTCGATCGGCCGTGGCCGGGTGAGGGTGACCTGAGTGTGGGTCAGCAGGTTCGACAGCGGTGTACGCAGCTCATGGGCGATGTCGGCGGAAAACGCCGAGAGCCGCTGAAACGAGTCGTCGAGGCGGGCGAGCATGGCGTTGAAGCTGTGGGCCATTTCCGCGAGCTCGGGAGGAATTTGCGCTTCTGGCAGTCGGGCGTTGAGCGAGTGTGCGGAAATCCCGCGAGCCACCGCGCTCATGCGCCGCAATGGCTGCAAACCACTGCGGGCAGCCCATGCGCCGAGCAGCGCCGTAGCCAGTGCCGAGAGACTGACGGTCAGCCATATCAGATGTTGCATGCGCTGCAGAAAGTGCTGGTGATGGGTGATGTCGAGCAGCAGGGTCAGTTGCGGCGAATCAGTTTTGTTCGGGTAGAGCGGGGCGTTGAGCACCCGATAATCCGTGCCGGCGCTGCTGATTGTCGATAGACCCGATTGTTGCGGCAAATCCTTGGGGATCAGCGTCGAACTGTCGTACCAGCGTTGGCCGTCACTGTCAGTGATGCGCAGCGACAGATCGGCCTGGCGGCTCAGCTCATCCGCCAACCGCGCCTCGCGTTGTCCGGGCTGCACATCTTGCAGGGCGCGGCGCAGGCCGATCAGTTTACCGTCCAGTTGTTGCTGGTCGAGTTCGATGAAGTGCGCCTCGCTGGCGCGGTTGAACAGCACCCCGGCGAACAGCGAGACCACAGCGGTGCAAGCGGCGAACAACAATGCCAAGCGCGAACTGAGGGACAAGCGGCGCATCAGGCGCAACGCTCTTCAAGCACGTAACCCATGCCGCGAACGGTGTGGATCAGTTTGTTGGGGAATTCGTCGTCGATCTTCAGGCGCAAACGGCGGATCGCCACTTCGATGACATTGGTGTCGCTGTCGAAATTCATGTCCCAGACTTGCGAGGCGATCAGCGATTTCGGCAACACTTCACCTTGGCGACGCAGGAGCATTTCCAACAGCGCGAACTCTTTGGCGGTCAGGTCGATGCGCTGGCCACTGCGCTCGACCCGGCGGCGGATCAGGTCCAGGCGCAGATCGGCCAGTTGCAAGCTGGTTTCCTGTGGCGTGGCACTGCCGCGACGCAACAGGCTGCGCACCCGTGCCAGCAGTTCGGAGAAGGCGAACGGTTTGACCAGATAATCATCGGCACCCAGTTCGAGGCCGTGAACCCTGTCTTCCACAGCATCTTTGGCCGTCAGAAAAAGTACCGGCGTATCCAGCCCGGCGCTACGCACTGCGTGCAAAATCTGCCAGCCGTTGCGGCCCGGTAGCATCACGTCGAGGATCAGCAGCGCGTAATCACCGCTCAGCGCCAGTTGCTGACCGCTGTTGCCGTCGGCCACCAGTTCGGTATTGAACCCGGCCTCGGTCAGGCCCTGGCGCAGGTATTGGCCGGTTTTCGCTTGGTCTTCGACGATCAGCAGTTTCATGGGCGACTCAGTGGATTCGGGGTGTAGAGATGAAAGCGTTATACCTTGAGGGCATGCGACAAACGCCAACCTGACAAAGTTGTAATCTGCCTGTCAGGTAGATGCCAGCGCAGGCCGGCTAGAGTTTCCCACAGGCTGAACCTTATCTTGTTGGAGAACGACCATGTTTTTACGCCAATCCCTGACCTTGGCTGCCTTTCTGTTGGCGCTGAGTTCGCCAGTCTGGGCCGCGTCAGCTCACACCTACGATTTTGGCCAGCCAGCGCCTGCCGCCAAAGCGACGCGCAGCATTGAAGTGGTGTTGAACGACATGTCGTTCGATCCCAAGGTGATTCAGGTCAAGGCCGGTGAGACCGTTCGCTTTGTGCTGGTGAATAAAGGCCAGTTGTTGCACGAATTCAACCTCGGCGACGCGGCGATGCATGCCAGACACCAGCAGGAAATGTTGCAGATGCAACAAAGCGGCATGCTCACGCCTACCGGCATGAAGGAAATGTCCCACGATATGGCCGGCATGGATCACGCAGCGATGGGCCACGGCATGAAGCACGACGACCCGAACAGCGTGCTGGTCGAGCCGGGCAAGACTGCCGAACTGACCTGGACCTTCCGCGAGGCGACGAGCCTGGAATTTGCCTGCAATATTCCCGGGCATTATCAGGCGGGCATGGTCGGTAAACTGACAGTCAGTCAGTAAGCACTCAAAGGCGCGGGCAAAGGCTGTTAGAATCCGCTGATTATTCAGTCAGGTTTCCGCCATGCATCCCGCAGCCGAACACTCGCCGCTGGGCAAATCCAGCGAATACATCGCCACGTACACACCGTCCCTGCTGTTCCCGATTCCGCGCTCCGCGAAATGGGCCGAGCTGGGTCTGACCGCCGAAACCCTGCCGTATAAAGGTGTGGATTTCTGGAACTGCTTCGAGCTGTCGTGGCTGTTACCGTCCGGTAAGCCGGTGGTGGCGATCGGCGAATTCAGCATTCCGGCGGATTCGCCGAACATCATCGAATCGAAGTCGTTCAAGTTGTATTTGAACTCGCTGAACCAGACGGCGTTTGCCGACGTCACTTCTTTGGAAGCCACGCTGGTCAAGGACCTTTCTGCCGCTGCCGGCAAACCGGTTGGCGTGCGCGTGCGTAGCCTGAAGGACGTAGAAGCAGAAGGCGTCGTGGCGTTGCCGGGCATGTGCATCGATGATCTGGATATCAGTGTCAGCAACTATGAGCATCCGCGTCCGGAGCTGCTGCGTTGCGATGATTCGCGGATCGTCGAGGAGACGGTGCACAGCCATCTGCTCAAATCCAACTGCCCCGTGACCAGTCAGCCGGACTGGGGCACAGTGGTGGTGGAATATCGTGGCTCGGCGCTGGATCACGCCAGTTTGCTGGAATATATCGTCAGCTTCCGCCAGCACTCGGACTTCCATGAACAGTGTGTGGAGCGGATTTTCCTTGATCTGCAGCGTCTTCTGAAGCCAGAGAAGCTGACGGTGTTTGCACGTTACGTGCGTCGCGGTGGTTTGGATATCAACCCGTATCGCAGCACCGAAAGCGTACAACTGCCGAACCATCGGCTGGTGCGTCAATAAAGATCCGGAATGTGCGATATCCAATGTGGGAGCGAGCTTGCTCGCGAATACGGTGTGTCATTCAAGGATGATGTCGACTGACACGACGCCTTCGCGAGCAAGCTCGCTCCCACAGGGACTGTGTTTCAGGTCCGGAAATGAAAAAGCCCTGCCAGTGATGGCGGGGCTTTTTGCGTTTCGGGGGGAATCAGATCCCCATGCTGCCCAGCGCGTTGACGATGTTGCGCAAGGTGCCGGCAATGGCCGGGTGTTCGAGTTCAAAGCGATCAACCGCCAGATTGACGCCGTCAGCGATGCTGGCGTCTTGCGTGGCAGTTTCCAGTTTGATTTCCGATTCGATCTGCGCCATCAGCGCGTGCAAATCTTCCCGTTCAGCTTCCGACAGCGGCGGATTCTGCTCCAGCTGCTCGCGCAGGGTATCGAGCTGTTTTTGCAGTTCTTGGGCGGGCATGATGTTTTCCTTTTATCAATAGGCACTGGCATTGACCGCAGCCGCGCGCCAAAGGTCTATGGCTGACCTTTAGATTAATCCACTCCCGGCAAACCTGCATGATCCCGATCAGGGCTTTTCGCCTTTGAGGCGGCGCAGGCTGATGTCCGCCAGGCAGGTGTCGAGTTCGCTCAGGTGATCGATGACCGAATGCACGCCGAGACCGAATAACTGCATCGTCGCCTTGCCCCGCAGTTGTTCGCGTTCTTTCTGGCTCAGTGCTTGCCATTCCCCCGGTGCCAGGCCGCACAGCGAGCCGCAGGAGGCGAGGCCGATGGTCCATAGCCCAGCGTTAAGGCCCGATTGCAGCAAGCGCGGCTCACCGCTGACCAATACGCAACCGTCCAGACTGCTGACGTTCAGGTCCATCAGGGCCTGCCAGCAAGCGTTCGGCGCAGGCCATGGATTGATTGTTGCCGAATGTTGCGCGGGTTTGATCCACGCTGGCAGCGAGGCCGACAACGCTTGTGCGAGGGTCGAGGGCAGTTCATCCAGCCAAGCGCAGGGAATCTGCTGGCGCTGCAAACTGTGCAGGCTGTCGAGTGCGCCCGGTGTGGCTTCGGCATACTCGGGCAGGGCGATCGTCTGTCGACTGGCGCGGGCACCGAAATCCACCAGACAGCCGCTGAGTCCAAACAGTACGGCCGTCAGGCTCGGCGCGGCGACGGGCAAGGTTTCGGCGTGTGTCATGGCAACGTCCCTGAAATAACGATCAGGCTAGGCTGTGCCGGTGACAGTTGGATGACAGCTGTGTGAACGGCGACGCGAGAAGCGTCCTACAGACTGCTGCATTGCGCAGACTGTCCAAACGGGCTTTTACGCTTATACTAGCGGCCTGAATACCCGGGCCCAGATGTCCGCGACAGTACCATTCCAAGGAGTTTTTCTATGCGCTGGAGCAATCCGCTCGCTCAGCTATGTGTATGTGCCAGTCTATTGCTGGCTCCGTTTGCCACTCAGGCGGCAACGGAAGAAGACCCTTGGGAAAGTGTTAACCGTCCAATCTTCCAGTTCAACGACTTCGTCGACACCTATGCGCTGAAACCATTGGCGCAGGGCTATGAATTCGTCACACCGCAGTTTCTCGAAGACGGCATTCACAACATGTTCCGCAACGTCGGTGACGTCACCAACCTGGCGAACAACATCCTGCAAGCCAAACCGGCTGCCGCTGGCGTCGACACCGCCCGCCTGATTTTCAACACTACCTTCGGCCTGCTCGGTTTCTTCGATGTCGGCACTAAAATGGGCCTGAATCGCAGCGATGAAGACTTCGGTCAGACTCTCGGTTACTGGGGCGTGGGCAGCGGTCCGTACGTGATGCTGCCGCTGATGGGCCCAAGCACCCTGCGTGACGCGCCGTCCAAGTACGTCGACAGCTACACCGGCATGTACCGCTACATCAACGATGTGCCGGTGCGTAATTCGATCTTTGGTCTGAACATCGTCGACACCCGCGCCAGCCTGCTGTCGAGCGAGAAGCTGATCAGTGGTGACAAGTACACCTTCATCCGCAACGCTTACTTGCAGAACCGCGAGTTCAAAGTGAAGGATGGCCAGGTCGAAGACGATTTTTAATCTCGACCGGTAAAGACAAAGGCGACCTCCGGGTCGCCTTTTTTGTGTGCAGCTATTTCATCTTCAGGATGGTCAGGCCGAGCTTCTGGCCGCCGCCATCCTGTGGTCTGACCCAGACCACTTCGGTCTCTGCTTCAAGCCCACTTAACGCTGCGTGTTCAGAGTCGATCCGCACGCTCAAACGGTCGCCGACCGCGAACTGGCGCGGCGCTTCGACCTGCATGCCGCTGCTGGAGAGGTCGATGCACACCCCTGAAACCTCATCTCCTTCATGAATCAACACGACATCGGCATCGACCCGCATGCGGATGAAATCGCGCTTTTCGCTGTAGTCCCGACTGGTTTGACTCATAGGTTCGTCCTTCCATTGGGTTACGGTTTGAGCTGTTCTTATAACTCTCGGTGATTTGACAAGTAAAGTCGTCAAGCGACCATCGGCGCATGCTTGAAACGCTCTGCGGATGGGAGTACCGTCTGCGCCTTAGAAGGGCACCTCTGGTGTAACCGCGTTTGCAGCCAATGCTCGAAAGCGGTGCAGCAGAGAGGCTAGAAAGCGAATCCAGTAGTCTGCGCAGGGCCCGATGCCCCGCCAACTACGCCAACCTAATTCTGGCGCCGTTTGCCCACATGCCAAAAACCAGTGCCACGCTGCTGATAATCGATGATGACGAAGTAGTGCGCGCGAGCCTCGCGGCCTACTTGGAAGACAGTGGTTTCAGCGTCCTGCAGGCCAGCAACGGCCAACAGGGTCTTCAGGTATTCGAGCAAGACACGCCCGACCTGGTCATCTGCGATCTGCGCATGCCGCAGATGGGCGGTCTCGAACTGATCCGTCAGGTTACCGAGCGGTCACCGCAGACGCCGGTGATCGTGGTGTCGGGTGCCGGCGTGATGAACGACGCGGTCGAAGCCCTGCGCCTGGGCGCGGCGGACTACCTGATCAAGCCTCTCGAAGATCTGGCTGTGCTCGAGCACTCTGTGCGCCGGGCCCTGGATCGTGCGCGCCTGCTGCTGGAAAACCAGCGCTACCGCGAGAAGCTGGAAAAGGCCAACCGCGAGCTTGAGGCCAGCCTGAACCTGCTCCAGGAAGACCAGAACGCCGGTCGCCAGGTGCAGATGAACATGCTGCCGGAAAGCCCGTGGAGCATTGACGAGTTCAAGTTCGCGCACCAGATCATCCCGTCGTTGTACCTGTCGGGTGATTTTGTCGACTATTTCCGTGTAGACGAGCGCCGGGTCGCCTTTTACCTGGCGGATGTATCCGGTCATGGCGCCTCCTCAGCCTTTGTCACCGTGCTGCTGAAGTTCATGACCACGCGCTTGCTGTTCGAATCCAAGCGCAACGGCACCTTGCCGGAATTCAAGCCTTCGGAAGTCCTTGGTCATATCAACCGGGGGCTGATCAGTTGTAAGCTGGGTAAACACGTCACAATGGTCGGTGGAGTCATCGACGAGGAGACCGGTTTGTTGACCTATAGCATCGGCGGCCATCTGCCGTTGCCTGTGTTGTACACGCCTGACAGTGTTCGTTATCTCGAAGGGCGTGGTCTGCCGGTGGGGCTCTTCAATGAAGCCACCTACGAAGACCACGTGCTTGAGCTGCCGCCGACGTTCAGCCTGACGCTGATGTCGGATGGCATTCTGGATCTTTTGCCAGAACCTACGCTCAAAGAAAAAGAAGCCGCTTTGCCTCAACGGGTGAAGTCGGCGGGCGGCAGCCTGGATGGTCTGCGGCAAGTGTTTGGATTGGCCACGCTAGGGGAGATGCCGGATGATATCGCCCTGTTGGTGTTGAGCAGGAATCTTTAATGAGTACCGGTAGAATCCAGTTCGCCGAGCAGGACGGCACCTTCGTCCTGAAGTTCGTCGGTGAAGTTCGCCTGACCCTGTGTTCGGCGTTGGATGCGACTATTGAGAAAATCTTCACCGCGCTGAATTTCAACGCGATCGTGATCGATTTGACCGAAACCCGCAGCATCGACAGCACGACGTTGGGCCTGTTGGCCAAACTGTCGATCCTGTCGCGGCAGAAGGTCGGCCTGTTGCCGACTGTCGTCACCACCCACGAAGACATCACTCGTCTGTTGCAATCGATGGGTTTCGAGCAGGTGTTCAACATCGTCAACCACCCGGTGCCGTGCCCGGAGTGCCTGGACGACCTGCCGGATCAGGACCAGTCGGAAGAAGTCGTGCGGATCAAGGTGCTCGAAGCGCACAAGATCCTCATGGGCCTCAACGATTCCAATCGTGAAGCGTTTCATGACCTGGTGAATGCCCTCGAGCGGCATTGATCTCATGAAGTGATGTTGTCTGGGCTGGCCCCTTCGCGAGCAAGCTCGCTCCCACACTGGATCAGCGTCGTTCACAAATCCCCTTGTGGGAGCGAGCTTGCTCGCGAAAGCGGTCGCAAGAACACTAGAATTATCCAGCAGCCATAAAAAAGGGCGAATCCACCAGGATTCGCCCTTTTTCATTTCACCCACTCAAATCACAGCTTGGCCTGCAACAGCGCCTCAAGCTTCTCCTGGTCGCGAGCAAACTGACGAATGCCCTCAGCCAGTTTCTCGGTGGCCATTGCGTCTTCGTTGGACAACCAGCGGAATTGCGCTTCGTTGAGGCTCAGACGGGCTTCACCGGCGTTGCCCGGGGCCAGTTTGCGCTCCAGCTTGCCGGAATCTGCCGCCAGTTTGTCGATCAGGTCCGGGCTGATGGTCAGACGGTCACAGCCGGCCAGTTGCTCGATCTGGTTGAGGTTGCGGAAGCTCGCGCCCATGACCACAGTCTTGTAGTCATTGGCCTTGTAGTAGTTGTAGATACGGGTGACCGACTGTACGCCCGGATCATCAGCACCGGTGTAGTCGTTGCCGTTGGCCTTCTTGTACCAGTCGTAGATGCGGCCCACGAATGGCGAAATCAGGAACACGCCAGCGTCAGCGCAAGCGGCGGCCTGAGCGAAGGAGAACAGCAGGGTCAGGTTGGTCTGGATGCCTTCCTTCTCAAGCACTTCGGCGGCGCGGATGCCTTCCCAGGTCGAGGCGATCTTGATCAGTACGCGATCACGGCCAATGCCGGCCTTGTCGTACAGCTCGATCAAGCGATGCGCGCGTTTCAGTACGGCGTCCTTGTCGAACGACAGGCGTGCATCCACTTCGGTGGAGATACGGCCCGGGATGACTTTGAGAATTTCCTGGCCCACCGCGACGCCGAAACGGTCGCTGGCGAGGCCGACATCGCCCTTGCAGTCGCTGACGCAAGCGTTCAGCAACTCGGCGTAGGCCGGAATGGCCGCCGCTTTGAGCAGCAGGGAAGGGTTGGTGGTGGCGTCGACCGGTTTGACCCGGGCGATCGCTTCGAAGTCGCCGGTGTCGGCAACTACGGTGGTGAATTGTTTGAGTTGTTCCAGCTTGGAAGTCATGGGCGTGCTCTGTCCTATGGGTCTGATGACATTACCCGAGCGCTGACGGCCACTCAAGGGTAGGTGCGTGTATCGATGGCCCCTGCGGCAACATCCTGAAAACGATTGTTTGAAAGGCGGGGCGCGGTATCGATGAATACGATGCCAAAACGGCCAACAGGTTCAAAGCAACCGACCTGCGTACAGGTCGGTTGTGCAGGGACTACTCGGCGTTCAACAGGGCTTCGACCGACATGCGCGCCGGTTTCGGCTGACCGTCGGAGGTCAGTAGGCCGAAGTTCTTCTCGCGATCGTTACTGCCGGAATCACTGTTCTTCCATTCGTAGATGGAAGTCAGCGGAATCTTGAGTTTTTTAACATCGCCAATAAACGCGTTGATCTTGCTCGCTTGGCCTTCAGGCCCGCCGTTGGAGGCCAGTGCCGAGATACCCCACTCACTGATGATCCCGGGCACATGAAAGTTCTGCTGAATAAAGTTCTGCGCGTTGCTGATCTGCGTAGCCGTCATGCCGTAGGGGTGATAGGACACGCCACTCAGGCATTTGGGGTATTCGCTGACGATGCGGCTCAGCGCCACGGTCGAAGCCGAGCCTGCGCTAGGCGGACGGGCGAATCCGTAACCGATCACCGGCGTCGATGGCGGTTGCTCCTGCAGCGCCTTGCACACGCCGCTCATGAACGGCACAAACGTGGTGTCGAAATTGCGCGTCGGCCAGTAGGTTTCCAGGTCCGGTTCATTCCATAACTCGATCGCCACCAGTTGCGCGCTGTATGACTGTTGCAGCCCGGTCACAGCTTTAGCGAAGCCTTCACCGGCAGTGCTCAGCTCTGCGCTCGATGTGGCCGGCAACGCCTTGATCGCGCGCACCGTGAGCAGCACCGGCAGGCCCGCAGATTGCGCCGCCGCAAAGGCATCGCTGACCTGTTTCTGATAAGCCTTGGCCGTCAGGCTGTCGCTCCACACACCGAAGCGGACAAAACCGAAGCCTGCCGATTTGATCTGCGCGGCGTCGGCGGCCGTGAAGTTCTGGATCTTCACTTGTACGCCGATGTTCTTGGCCGGAAGGTTGGGAAACAGTTCGCTGGCGTGAACCTGAGTCGTAGCCCCGGCCACCATCAGTGCCAATGCGCCGAGTTTTTTGAGATGTGTTGTTTTCATGTCTGCTCTCCCGAAGAGAAGTGACAACTGCGAATAAATTATCTCGTTGCTCAATTTTCGAGTGAGGTGATGGCACTTAGTGCGCGAATGTTATTTTTTGTCGGAAAACAATCAAGCGAAAATCACAGTTATTTTTAGTCCGCTAATTGTGGTTGGGGGGCTTTTAAACGCTGTGGTACTTAATGCTTCGGTACTAACAGGGCGAATCTATTTCCGAGTGAAGAAAGATCTTGAGGGTTCATTCAATTGCTCTCGGGATGTTGGCCGTTTGACATTACACAGGAAAGTAAAACCTTGTTCAGAAAGATCCTTGTCGTTTGCGTGGGCAATATATGCCGTAGTCCGACGGCAGAACTGATGCTGCGTAACGCGTTGGCCCCCTCAGCGATCACGGTCTCCTCTGCAGGCCTGTCGGCACGGGTCGGCGAGGGTGTCGAAGCGTCCGCCCGCCAAGTGTTGGAAGACCATGGGCATAGCGCCGAGGGCTTCACGGCACGGCAACTGACTGCGGACATCGTCAATGAATCAGACCTGATTCTGGTGATGGAAAAACAACATGTAAATCAAGTATTGAAGATTGCCTCTCACGCCAGAGGCAAAGTATTTCTGCTCGGCAAGTGGCAGAGCGAGCGCGAAATACAAGATCCGTATCGTCAAGGCAAGGCCGCTTTTATTCATGCCCATGCATTGATTGAAGATGCTGTTAGCTCATGGGCACAACGCCTCGCGCGTTGATGAATATTCTTCAGATCAATGAATGGTAAGAACAGACTTATGCAGTTACCGTCCGTCATCGGCACCCGCGACAATGATCAAGACAGTATTGATCTTCTCGGCATCTTCGGCAGTTTGATCGACCAGAAATGGTTGATCGGCGCGCTCACCGGCGCCTTCATGGTTACCGGTGTCGCGTACGCAGTTTTGGCCACGCCCGTTTACCTGGCGAATGCGCTGGTGCAGGTCGAGCCAAAAAAGAACGACATGCTCGGATTTTCCGACCTCAATAGCATGCTCGGTGGGCAATCGCCGTCGGTGACCGAAATCGGCATCATCAAATCCCGTGCGGTGATCGGCAAAACCGTCGACGACCTGCGCCTGGACATCGATGTCACCCCCAATACCTTCCCGATGATCGGCGGCTTTCTCGCCCGGCGTTATCGCGGCGAGACCGAGACCAGCGTCGCTGCACCGCGTTTCGGTCTGAACAGCTACGCCTGGGGCGGTGAGCGTCTGGAGTTCGCTCGGCTCAATCTGCCGAAAGAACTGCTGGGCAAGAAACTCACCCTGGTCGCCGGCGAACAGAAGCACTTCCAGTTACTCGATGACAACGACAACCTGCTGGTAGAAGGCGTTGCTGGTGAAGCCTTCGCGCAGGATGGCGTAGAAGGGCAAATCACCCAGTTGTTGGCGAATCCCGGCACGCGTTTCGAAGTGGTGCGCAACCCACGGATCGTGACGATTCAGGGTTATCAGGACGCACTGGACATCTCCGAGCAGGGCAAGGAGTCGGGGATTATCAAACTGGCGCTGGCCAGCAGCGACGCCGCTGAAGCGGTGAAGATTCTCAACAAGATCGCCGCCCTGTACGTGGATCAGAACGTGCGCCGTACCTCGGCAGAAGCGGCACAAAGCCTGGCTTTCCTGCAGAGCCAGTTGCCGCAGGTCAAACGCGATCTGGCCAAGGCCAGCGATGCGCTGAACGCCTACCAGACCCATGGCAAAACCGTGAACATCTCGCTGGAAACACAGTCGGTGCTCGGCCAGTCCGTGGCCCTGGAAACGCGGATTTCCGAGCTGAAAATGCAGCAGGCGGAGATGGATCGCAAGTTCACCAGGCAGCACCCGGCCTATCGTGCGTTGATGAGCCAGATCGGTGAGTTGACCCAGCAACAGAAGTCGCTGGAAGGCAAGGTCGGCGATCTGCCCGCCACACAGCAGGAATTGCTCAACCTGACCCGCGATGTCGAAGTCGCTTCGCAGATCTACACGCAGTTGCTGAACAAATCCCAGGAGCTGGACATCGTCCGCGCGGGTGCCGTGGGTAACGTGCGTCTGGTCGATGCGGCGGATGTCGACCTGACTAGCCCGGTCAAACCGAAAAAAGCCCTGATTGTGCTGATTGCCACATTCTTCGGCGCCTTCGTTGGTGTGGCGCTGGTGCTGCTGCGCAAATCCCTGAGCCGTGGTCTCGAAGGCCCGGAAGCCATCGAACAACTCGGTTTGCCGGTGTACGCGTCGATCCCGTACAGCGCTTTGCAGGAGGAAGAAGACAGCAAGAAAGGCCGCGCCCGCGATGGCGTCGACAAGCCGGCGTACCTGCTGGCCCTGCGCAATCCGACCGATCTGTCGATCGAATCGATCCGCAGCCTGCGCACCTGCCTGCACTTCGCCGGGCTCGATTCGACCAACAACCGCATCATGATTTCCGGGCCGAGCCCGCAAGTCGGCAAGACTTTTGTTTCGTCCAACCTTGCGGCGGTCATGGCCCTCAGCGGCCAGCGCGTGGTGCTGATCGATGCCGACATGCGCAAAGGTCATCTGCACAAAACCCTCAACACACCGATCACTAACGGTTTGTCCGACCTGCTGGTCAAGCGCTGCAGCATCGATCAGGCGATCAACAAAGTCGAAGTCGACAACCTGCACTTCATTAGTCGCGGGCAGGTGCCGCCGAATCCTTCCGAGCTGTTGATGCACGCCAACTTTCGCGAATTGCTCGCCGAGCTGAGCGAGCGTTACGACCTGGTGATCATCGATACGCCGCCGCTGCTGGCGGTGACCGATGCGGCGATTGTCGGCCGAGAAGCCGGGATCAGCCTGATCGTCACGCGCTTCGGGGTGAACCCGGCCAAGGAGATCGAACTGACCATTCGCCGCTTCGCGCAGAACGGCATCGAGCTCAAAGGCGCGGTGTTCAACGGCGTCGAGAAGCGTGCCGCCAGCTACTACGGCAACGGCGGTTACGGCTATTACAACTACGAATACGCGTCCGACAAATCCTGACTGTCAGCGACTGTTTTTTCCTGTTTGAAGTGGGTGATTTGTGAAGAAAATACTGCACGTGGCAGAGACGATCAAAGGTGGCGTCGCGACGGTAATCCGTACGATTTCGGCTTCGCCGGAAGGTGATGCGGCGAACTACGAGCTGGTGTATCTGGTCCCGGAGGATCAGGCCAAAGAGTTGCACGGCATCGGCGCGCAGCAGATCCGCACTTTCCCCCGCACCGGGCGCAACGTGCCGTCGTTGTTGCGTTTCGCTTGGCGCCTGACTCAGGTGATGCTCAAGGAAAAACCCGACGTGGTGCATTTGCACAGCACCTTTTCCGGGGTCATCGGCCGATGCGTGTGTGTGCTGTTGCGACCGTGGCGCAAGCCGAAAATCGTCTACTGCCCGCACGCGTTTTCGTTCCTGATGGAAAGCTCGCCGACCAAGCAGAAAGTCTATGCGTGGATCGAGCGAGTACTGCAGAAAGTCACCGACGTGATCATTTGCGTCAGCCAGTACGAACTCGACAAAGCCGCGCGCTTCGGCATCGAGCGCAAGCGCATGAAGCTGATCTACAACGGCATTCACCGCAAGGACGACGCGCCGAAAGCGGCGAGTCCCGAGCCGATTCATCTGCTGTTCGTCGGTCGCCTCGATTATCAGAAAGGCTTCGACGTGCTGCTCAAGGCCTTCGCCAACGTGCAGCGCAAAGACTTGAAGCTGACGGTCGTCGGCAGCGCGGTGAACGAGGACTCGGTGGAGTGCCCACCGATGGACTCCGTTGAATACCTGCCATGGGTCACGCCGAGCGAAGTGCAGGCGCTGTACCAGAAAGCCGATGCGCTGATTGTGCCGAGTCGCTGGGAAGGTTTCGCCATGGTGCCGCTGGAAGGCATGGCCATGGGGTTGCCGGTGATTGCCAGCAACTGCACCTCGCTGCCGGAACTGGTCACCAATGAAGTCTCCGGTTATGTCTTCCCGTCCGGCGATCACCAGGCATTGGCCGACGTGCTGACGATCATCCAGAAGCCACGCTTGCTCGACCTCGGCAACGAAGGACGGAGCATTGTCCGCGAGCGTTTCAGCGCCGCGTTGATGATTCGCCAGACTTACGACCTGTATCGCGCTCCCACTTATTAAGTAGAACTCAAGCATATGAACGTAACGATTTTGCATGGCTACAGTGCGTCCAACTCCGGCGATGGCTTGCTCGTCGATCTGGCCATCGCGCTGGTGCAGCGCAACTTTGGCGAAGACACGGCGATCAGCGTGGTGGCTTCCGATCCGGACTCTTTCAGCTACCTGCCGCATCCACGTTTCGACGCGCCGGTAATGGCGGCCAAGGGTTTGGGCCGGGTCAAGCAAGCGGTGTTTCTCAATCAGTCCTACGCCGGGCTGGCGGATCTGTTGAAGAAAACCGACCTGATCGTCGGCGTCGGCGGCGGCTACATGCGTTCGAAAAGTGCCTTCGAACACATCAAGCTGAAACTCGGCCACGCCAAGCAACTGGAAACCGCGATCCTCAGCAAAGTGCCGTCGGTGTACCTGCCGCAAAGCATCGGCCCGTTCCATGGCGAGAGCAGCAAGATCGTCGAACACTACGCCAATGCCGACGCGGTGTTTGTGCGCGACAATCGCTCCTCGGCGATTTTCGATGCCTGCGCCAACGTCTACCGCGCGCCGGATCTGGCGGTGCAGTCGCTGGCCAGCAAAATCCTTCAGCAAGCAAAATTCACCCGCTGCGCGTCTTCGCCAGCCACGGTCTGCGTAGTGCTGCGCAAGCCGCCGGAGTGGAGCAAGGAAAAGAAAGTCGCTTACGTGGCTAACCTGAAATTGCTGCTGCAGCGTTTGAAGAACAAAAGCAAAGTGGTTTGCGCGGTACAGAGCGCGGTACGCGGCAACGATGACGGCGCGTTCTATCGCGAGCTGGGCATCACCGAAGACTTGCTGTCGTTGAAAGCAACGATTGCCAAATATCAGCCGGATCTGGTGATTTCCGTACGCTTGCACGGCGCTATCGAATCGCTGCTCTCCGGTGTGCCGGCGTACCACATCAGCTATGAGCGCAAAGGCTTTGGCGCCTATCAGGACATGGGCGTCGAGGACTGGGTGATCAACGGCGGCGACATCAATGTCGACACCATCATCGACACGGTTTACGCGCCGAATGCGCTGTCGAATTTCGGCAAGCGCCTGACCGACACCTGCCGAGAAATCGAAGCAAAAACCGTGGCCATGGACGAGATCATCAAAGGTGTCGTTCGATGATATTTCGGCTGCTGCTTCGTGGCGGAGCGTTAGGCGCGAAGTTTTTGCTGGTGTTGGCGATTACCCATTACCTCGGTTATGAGGCACTGGGCTTTTACGGCGTGGTGGTGGCGGCATCGCTGATTGCGTCGAAGTTCTACAGCGTCGGTTTCAGTTCCGAGATCAATCGCTTGATCAGCGTCGGCGGCAGTTCGCGTCGGGTGGTCGACAAGGTTTTGCTGCTGTATCTGGCGGTGGGGCTGTTGTTGTCGGTAGCGACAGTGCTGATCTATTCACTGTTCCAGACAGTTGAAGCGGGTGCCGCGCTGATCCTTTGTGTGACGCTGGTATTGCTCACTGAACACCTGTCGTTTGAAATCAACTCGTTCGTATTTTCCGCGCAGAAAGCCACAGCGGGCGCGCTGCTGTTTTTCATCAAGACCGGTCTGTGGGCGGTGTTGGCGGTGGGCGGGATGATGCTCGACTGGGTGTCGGGAATCGCCAGCGTGTTGTGGCTGTGGGTCGCCGCCAACCTGCTGGTGATCGTGGCCGGTTACTTGATCGTGGTGAACGTGCACAAGGGCCGCGAGAGCGGAACGCTGGCGACGGCCACGGTGTGGAAGGCCGGGTTGCCGTTTTACCTCGGCACTGGATTGATCGCATTGAGTCAGTACGCGGAGCGCTTTCTGATCATCGATCTGGAACCCTACGCCAGCCTCGGTAAATACGTCTACGCGTGGTCGGCGGCGAACACTTTGCAGGCGTTGTCGTACGCGGTGGTGGCGGTGGTCGGGATTCCGGTGCTGGCCAAGCGTTTTCAGGCTGATCAGCAGGCGTTCACGGTCAAGCAACTGTTCGTCAACAAGTGGGTCATGCGTTCGCTCGTAGTGTCGGCGGCGGTGGCGGTGACGATCTATGTGTTTTTCAACGTGGTGCTCGATTACGTCGCCACCAGCGTTCCGCGTCCGGACAATGCGATCCTCGGCGTACTGATTTTCTCCTTCGCCCTGCGCGCGATCGGCGACATCGTCTGGGGCGGTCTGATTGCCTCGAAAAACAGTCGCGTATCACTGGCCAGCGCGGCGATTTGCCTGCTGGTGTCAGTGCCGGTCAGCTATGTGCTGATCAAGCATTATTCGATTTACGGCGCGGCGTGGGGCAACGTCTTCGCGATCATCGTGCAGCTCGTGGTGATTGCCGTGCTGACTCGCGCAACCGCTGCGAAAAAGGCTGCGTTGTCATGGGCCTGAAACTGCCGTGCATCGAGTTTCGTGGCAAGCGACTCGATTCGTATGTGTCGTTCCTGATTCTCTTCACCGGGTTGTTTCTGTCGGTGGCCATGCCGCTGCTGATCCCTCGCGATCCGGGGCCGGACGCGATGACCTTGTGGTCGTCCTACGCACGGGCCGACAACTGCAACTTCTGGAACCCGTTCTCGCCGGATCGCTCGTCCTACGAGTGCTCGGCGTTCCTGCTGCGGCCCACCGGGATCAACCTGACCAATGCCTGGGCCTACGGCATGTTCTGCAATTTTTTCCTCACTGCGATTCCGGTGGTGGTGTTTCGGCGCATGCCGTTGGCGATCTTCGGCACCCTGTGTCTGTGGGGGATTGTGCGCTCGTTTTTCCTTGAGAACCTGACCAAGGAAATCATTGTGTCGGTGGCGGTGTTGAGCATTCTGCTCAGCTCGCTGACGCGCAAATATCGTGGCGGATTTTTCCTCTCGGCAGTGATCTACGGCGTGCTGATCCGGCCTTACTGGATTCTGTTTTCGCTGTCGTGGGTCGGCGTCTGCGTGATGAAAAAGTACGTGTCGCGGACGACGTTCTTCCTGATGCTGTTCTTGTTTTATCTGGCGGTAGCGATGTCGATCCAGCTCGCACTGGGCTTTCCGGTGTCATCGATTCGCGCCAGTAACAACGAACTACGCACGGCGGGCGAGGAGGGCTCGAAATCCTTGATCGTGTCGTGGCTCAGCGGCAGCGATTTCGTTTCGCAAGCGCTGGACTCGATGATCATCTTCTTTCGCTTGTCGTTTCCGGTGGAGCTGATTCTGCTGTCGGGTCCGGGTCAGGTGATCTTCGTGGCGTTGATGATCATGACCGCGTTGCTGCTGTTCAAAGTCATCACCTCGACCGACTACAAAGGCGCGCCGATCCAGACCAAACCCAAGGAACTGATCGCGATTCCGCTGGCGTTTCTGCTGGTGCAGGGGTTGTTCGAGCCGGACTTCGGCTCCTTCGCCCGGCACTTTTCGATGGTGGTGCCGGTGTTGTTTGTCGGTCTGGGCTTGATGCTGCGGGCGAACAAACCGGTGCAGGTCGAATCACGAATTCTGAATTGAGGCAGGTGCTTTATGTCGAGCAAGAAAAAGTCCCTGGAGATTGAAACCCTGCGCGGTCTGGCGTGCCTGTTGCTGGTGCTCTATCACGTCATCGGCCCGTTGGGCGGCGGGTTGAAGATCGATATCGGCTCGCCGTTCCGGGTGATCGCCGATTCGATGGTGTACGTTCGTATGCCGTTGTTCACCTTCATCTCCGGATACATCTATTCGATCTACAAAATCCGTGGCAACGACTTTTCCGCGTTCTTCAGCGGCAAGGTGCGCCGTTTGATCGTGCCGCTGTTTTGTGTCGGCGTACCGTTCTCGGTGTTGCAGGCGGTGGGGCCGGGGGTGAACAAGAATGTCGGCGTGATCGATGCGTTGTTGTCGTTCTGGGTGCCGATCAACCACTTCTGGTTCCTGCAGGCGGTGTTCATCATTTTCATGTTCGTCGGGCTGCTGGAGTGGCGCGGAATGCTGCGCTCAGCGACGCGGTTGTATGGGCTGTTTGCGTTTGCTGCGCTGTTGTTTTTGCTGCCGCCGTTCAAGTTCGATGCGTTCGGGATTAACGGCGCGATTTACCTGCTGCCGTTTTTTGTCGCAGGGATGATTGGGCAAGAGAATGTCGATCGGTTGAAGCAGACGTTCAAAGTGATCGGGCCGCTGGTGTTTGTGTTGATCTCGCTGACGCTGTTGTATGTCGCGGCGATTGATCGGGAGTTGATTGTTGATCGACGCAGTTTGATCGGTCTGACTGTCGGTTGCGTGTCGTGCATCGCCTTGCTGTCGAGTGATGTGCGCTCGAAAGCGCTGACGTGGCTCGGTGGTTATTCCTATGCGATCTTCCTGTTCCATGTGCTGTTCGCGGCGACGTCGCGGTTTGTGCTGGGGCGGTTGGGGGTGAAGGATGAAAGCCTGCTGGTGCTCGGCGGCTTGAGCTTTGGCTTGCTCGGGCCGGTGGTGTTGTCGATGGTTTTCAGTCGATTCAATTTCACCTCTGTGTTGTTTCTTGGCGAGCGCGCGGCGAAGAAGAAACCGTTGGTGCCGGTCACCCCGGTGGTGCAACCACAAAGCAGCTAAGAGCTTCGCGAGCAAGCTCGCTCCCACAGTGGATCCGTGTCGTACACAAGATCTCTTGTAGGAGCTGCGGCACGCTGCGATCTTTTGATCTTGTTTTTGAAGCGCAGGATCAAAAGATCGCAGCCTCGTTTCACTCGACAGCTCCTACAGTTGATCTGTGTACATCCCGTTATTCATTGGGCCATTCCAGACTGAAGGAAATTTTGCATGTTGGCAGTAGATGACGCTCAACCCGTCGCGGCGTCGGTGGTTCAGGTGGGCGATGCCCGCGAGCGTTTTGCACAGTGGCGTGAAGGCAAGGCTGGCAAAGTCTTATCGGTTTCGGTGATCGGCGACAGCTACAGCGCCGGGCAGGATTTCTATCTGAACAAACTGGTGCAGCGCGTGGCCGGGGAGGCGGGATTTGCCGGGCCGGGTTACGTCGGTTTCAACCACGGCGCGGCGCTGGGCGGCACGCATTTCAAATACACCCGCAGCAGTGACAAGTACTTCGGCGGCGACTGGAAGGTTTCAGACCTGGGCCAGGCGAGTCCGGACAGTCGCACGGTGACAGGCCGGCCCGGTGCATGGTTGCAAGTGGATGCGAGTCCGACGCCGCGCCTTGATACGGCGGTTACTCAGGCGAAATTGCTTTACCTGGGTAATGGCGAATCCAGCGACATCCGCTATCGCTGGTCTCCCGCGCAAGACTGGCAACCCCTGAAGCTTCAAGGTTCGGGCGTTCAAGAGGTCGCGCTGACAGGTCTTTCGGCAGCGAAAGACTGGTCCTTCAAGCTGGAAGTGGTGAAGGGCGCGCCGACGTTTTTTGGTCTGTGGATGAGCAACGATCAGAACGGCGTGCGGGTCTCAAAACTGGCGGCCTCCGGCGCTGCCTCTGCGGATTTCTATCACCAGGATCCGCAATGGCAGGTGCAGTGGAAAGCCGCAGTATCGAAGATTCCTGCGGACGTTTATCTGATCATGCTCGGTGGCAACGATCAGGGCTTCGGCGTGAAGCCTGCGCAGTACCTGCAGAACGTTCAGGGTTTGGTCGGGATGTTGCGTGAGATTCAACCGCAGGCGAGCATCAACCTGATCATGCGCCAGGACACCACGCGCTCCAGCGCTTACCCAATGTCGGCGTACGCGCAGGTGCTTGAACCGTGGGCACGTGAGCAGCATCTGGGGTATGCCAACCTGCAATGCGCGTTCGGGCCGGACGTCAAACGCTACGCGGCCGCGATGATCGGCCCGGACAAGATTCATCCGGTACCGGCCACGGGTGGGAAGGTGATTGCTGATTACTTTTATGGCTGGATCATGGGCGCCAAGGATCGTTGCGACACCGCCCCTAAATAAAACGCAAACCCCAGAGCGGTGATCGTTCCCACGCGCCGCGTGGGAATGCCGCCCGGGACGCTCCGCGTCCCCTCGCTGTGTGACGCAGAGCGTCACTGGATGCATTCCCACGCAGAGCGTGGGAACGATCAGGTGGGGGGAGCTATTCGAACGTGTCGACTTGCTCAAGCAATTCCGCAATCTTCTGCGGCATCAACCGCGTATCGCACCGCGTCTCAACGTTAATGATGATCGCCGGGTCGTTGCAGCAAATCCGCACGCGAAAACGCCAGTCGCTGAAGATCACTTTCAGACCATCACGGTCATCCATTTCCAGCGCCTGCTCGCCATACAGCTTTTTCAGATGCGCGAGCAGCGGATAGGGGTCGCGCAACGGCCGGCGAATATCACCGGACGCCGGAAACACGCCAATCCGCTCCACCAGCAAAATCGTGCCCAGCCAGGTTTCGTTGGCGCTGGGCAACGGCTGATGGCGTGACAACCAACTCATCACCCCGAGGTTACCCACCTCGCGTTCAATCTCTACGGAATGTTGTGCAATGTTCATGGTGGCCTCGTTGGGTGGGGGAGCCGTCTCAGCGGCCCTTGAGATAAACGTTTTCGTAGCAGAAATTGGTCGCCTGCAAGTAACCCTCGGCGTCACCGCAGTCAAAGCGCAGACCTTTGAATTTGTAGGCCAGCACGCAACCGTTCTGCGCCTGTTTCATCAGCGCGTCGGTGATCTGGATCTCGCCGCCCTTGCCCGGTTGGGTGTCGGCGATCAGGTCGAAGATGTCCGGGGTGAGAATGTAGCGACCGATGATCGCCAGGTTCGATGGCGCGTCTTGCGGGGCCGGTTTTTCCACCATGTTGTTGACCCGATAGATGCCGTCGGACATCAGTTCGCCGGCGATCACCCCGTACTTGTGGGTCTGGTCGGCCGGGACTTCCTGGATGGCGACGATCGAGCAGCGAAATTTCTTGTACAGCTCAATCATCTGCGTGAGCACGCCGTCACCTTCCAGGTTCAGGCACAGGTCATCAGCCAGCACCACGGCAAACGGCTCATCGCCGATGAGTGGGCGACCGCTGAGAATCGCGTGGCCCAGGCCCTTCATTTCCACCTGACGGGTGTAGGAGAAGGTGCAGGTGTCGATCAGCTCGCGGGTGCCGGCGAGAAACTTCTCTTTCTCGGTACCACGGATCTGGTGTTCGAGTTCGTAGCTGATGTCGAAATGGTCTTCCAGCGCACGCTTGCCGCGACCGGTGACGATGGCCATGTGTTGCAGGCCGGCGTCCCGCGCTTCTTCGACGGCGTATTCGATCAACGGCTTGTTGACGATCGGCAGCATCTCTTTCGGCATGGCTTTGGTAGCCGGCAAGAAACGCGTGCCATAGCCGGCAGCGGGGAACAAACATTTACGAATCATAAAAGTATCCTGGACAGTCATGGAACACAGGCGACAGATGCGCGCACTAATAAAGGGCGTACAAGTTCAATGTTGGATTGAAGGCTTACTTTAATACCTGAGTCAGGTTATTAATGGCAAATGCGAGTGGCGGTAAAACACGACAATGTTATGAGATGTCGGTTAGTTACTTGATAGTTATTTTTAGTCGGTATCTGTTGATAGTGATGAGTGCGCAGGGAGTGCTAATAAGTAGCGGGCAATACAGTGTGACCTGCAAAAATATTTATTGCCAGTCATTGAACTAGTTTTGTTTTCGGTTGTTGTCGCCTTATTTATGTGGATTGTGACACATCTTCAATGAATCAGGCTTGACACGCTACTTGTCACTCATTCAAAGACGGATCGCGCTATGAAGATTCTGGTAACGGGTGGTGCCGGCTATATCGGCTCGCACACCACACTTGCGCTGCTTGAAGCAGGTTATGAAGTTGTCGTACTGGATAATCTTTGCAACAGCAGTGAAGCCGCGTTGCACGCCGTTGAGGGCATTTGCGGCAAGAGTGCCTGGATGATTCGCGGCGATGTCTGCGACCGGGCACTGCTCGACCGGATTTTCCGCGAGCACAACATTGAAGCGGTGCTGCATTTTGCCGGTCTGAAAGCGGTCGGCGAGAGCGTGCGCAAGCCGCTCGAGTACTATGAGACCAACGTCAGCGGCAGCATCAATCTGTGCCAGGCGATGGCGGCGGCGGGGGTGTTCCGGCTGGTGTTCAGCTCGTCGGCCACGGTGTATGGCGAGCCTGAGCAGATGCCGATTCGCGAGGATTTCCCCACCGGCAATCCAACCAATCCCTACGGCCAGTCCAAGCTGATCGTCGAGAACGTCCTGCGAGACCTTAGCCAGGCCGAGCCGCGCTGGAGCATCGCCTTGCTGCGCTACTTCAACCCGATCGGCGCCCACGCCAGCGGGCACATGGGCGAAGACCCCAACGGCATCCCGAATAATCTGGTGCCTTACATCAGTCAGGTCGCGGTCGGCAGCCTGCAAGAGTTGTCGATCTTCGGTAACGATTACCCGACCATCGACGGTACCGGTGTGCGCGATTACATCCATGTCGTCGATCTGGCGGACGGCCACTTGAAGGCGCTGCAGTCCATTTCCGAACGCACCGGCATTCATACCTGGAACCTCGGCACCGGCGATGGCTATAGCGTGCTGCAAGTGCTCCACGCCTTCGAACAGGCCTGCGGGCAGCCGGTGCCGTATCGGATGATGCCGCGCCGTTCCGGGGATATCGCCGAGAGTTGGGCCGATGCTTCCAAGGCGGCCAAAGAATTAGGCTGGAAAGCTACGCGCAACTTGCAGGACATGGTCACTGATACTTGGCGCTGGCAATCGAATCATCCTCAAGGCTACTCGCGATGATGGCCATTTAGTCCAATGTTATTTTCAGTCAGGTTGTTAGATAACGTCTGGAAATTACACTGGCAATGCCTTTTGCAAGTCCGTAGATATAAACCTGCCGTTCGACTTTTATCAGTTGGGTAAGACTGTGAAAGAACGACGGATCTTGTTCGCGCTTTTTGCGGACTTGAACTCACCACCGCTAACTCAGGCCGGTTTTTTAACAGGTCGAATGTTAGAAAGGAGTTGATATGAAAAAAGTGATGGCAGTAGCCCTGTTGACGATGTTGAGCAACTGGGCTGCCGCCGCTGAAGCACCGCTGACAGCGGTAACCAATGTAGGTGGCAACGTGGCGGCTTCTCAAGCGCCCGCAGCCAGTACTGCAATGGTTGCCAGTGCTGTAGCGGCGTCTAACAGCGGTGGCAGTGCCAACGGCGGTACCACCGGTACGACGGGTACCACCGGTACAACCGGCACGCATAACTAACAGGAAGTTCTGTTAGTGCAGTACAGGGTCGCCCGACGCAAGTCGGGTGACTTTGTTTTTGGATTCGCCCTTGAATAGCGTAGTGCCATTATGACTCGTAGTGTTTATCTTTTAATGTTGGCAAGTCTCGCTTTGCAAGGTTGCATGTTTTCCCCCGGTCAATACCTCAGCACCAGTGACATCACCCGCCAGGGTGCCAGCGAAAGCAGCCGGGTCGAGCTGATTCCGATCACGCCCAAGCTGATCGCCATGAACCGCGCCACGCAAAAGCGTGAGTCGCTGCCGCCGGAGCTGCTGGCAACGCCGGCCGAATACCGCATCGGCAACAACGATGTTCTGTACATCACCGTGTGGGATCACCCTGAGCTGACGGCCCCCTCCGGCGCGCAACAACAGATCGATGCCAACGGCCGTCTGGTGCGCTCCGATGGCACGCTCTACTACCCGTTCATCAAGGAAGTCCAGGCCACCGGCCGGACCATCCAGCAACTGCGCTCGGACATCGAGCAACGCTTGTCGGCGTTCATTGCCGAACCGCAGGTCGATGTCGCGGTGTTGCGTTTCGCCAGTCAGAAAGTCGTGGTCACCGGCGCGGTGGCCAAGGCCGGCCCGCAAGCAATTTCCACCAATCCACTGAGCGTGGTCGAAGCCCTCGGTTCGGCCGGTATCGATACCAACAACGCCGATTTGTCCGGGCTGCTGCTGACGCGTAAGGGGCGCACTTATCCGCTCAACCTCGACTCGCTCAATCAGCAGGATTCCGAGTTGCAGAACGTCTACCTCAAGGGCGGCGATCAGCTGTATCTGCCGTACAACGACAACAAGCGCATCTACGTGATGGGCGAGGTCAATCAGCCCCGTGCGCTGAGTTTCAAGACTGCGACGATGAACCTCACCGACGTGCTCGGTTCGGTCGGCGGCCTGGCCCAGACCACCTCCAATGGCAACGCGGTCTACGTCATTCGTGGCGTGGAAAACCTTGATGTCGAACCGGCCAAGATCTACCAGCTGGAAGCCGAATCGCCGACCGCCATGGCGCTCGCCTCGCACTTCGAAGTCCGCCCGCAGGACGTGGTGTATGTCGGGCCTGCCAACGTGACTCGCTGGAACCGTCTGATCAGCCAATTGGTGCCGTCGGCATCGATTGTCGGCACTGGCGCTTCCGCTGCGAAGAACTGGAGCGAATACAGTAACAACAGCAAATAAGGCCGCCGACTTTGAATATTTTGAAAGTTGGCCTGTGCCTGATGGCGGCCTCGTTGCTGTGCGGCTGTAACCCGCTGATGAGCGCTTCGTTGAATAACCTTAAAGCGGCGGTCGTCGGCCCGGATGAAGTCGACGTGTCGGCGGCCGAAGTGGCCGGGGTCAACTACCCGCAACTGAAACTGACCACGCCGTCCGGTTCCGGCGTGCTGGCGCTGGTGCGCGAGCGCGAAGACCTGCAGTTCTGGGTCGCCTCCGGCAAGCAAGTGCTGCTGCTGCGCAATGGCCTCGCCGTGCGCACCATTGGTCTGGGCCTGGAAGGTGATCTGGACGGCACGCGGCTGGCTGACGACTCGCCGTTCAAGCAGGGTCTGCACCACGTCGCCGACGGTTTCACCACGCGGCGCTGGATCGACCTCTACAAGGGTCAGGAAGTCGGGGTGATCGTCAACAGCCGTTTCTCTCGTCGCTCGGAACAGACCCTGAAGATTCTCGACAAGGAATACACGGTGCTGCGTGTCGATGAACACATTGACGCTCCGGCCATTGGCCTGAGCGCGACCAATCGTTACTGGGTCGACCCGCGTGACGGTTTCATTTTGCAGAGCGAGCAGCAACTGACGTCGCAGTTGCGCGTCAAGGTTGTGCAACTGACCCCTGATCGCAGGCACCTGCCGTGATGCGCCTGAAAATGTTATCGGCGAGCCTGATGCTGGTCGCGAGTGTGAGTCAGGCGGCCGTCACGGTGTCGGGCGATGTCGCCAATCCCGGGCCGGTCGCGTTGCCACCGGGCGGACGTTTGCTCGATGTGATCAGCGAAGCCGTGCCGAATGCCGAAGGCTATTGGCTGGCGGGCGGCTTGCTGCGCCAGTCGCTGATTGAGGAGCAGACGCGGCTCAAGGTCGGCGTGTTGTTTGACCTGGATGTGCTGCAACGCATGTCGATGCTGTTCGACCGGCCAAGTCGTGCGGCGCTGGCGCAGCGCATTGCCGAAGAAGTGCGGCAGATGCCGGTGACGGGACGGCAGATTGCCGATCTTGATCCGGTAGCGCTGGAAGTCGGCTTCGCGCGCAACATTCGCCTCGATGACGGCGATCGTCTGGTCTATCCGAAGCGCGTCGACGAAGTGCAAGTGTTGGGTGCCGTCGCCGAGCCGTGCCACTTGCCGTATCAGCCGTTGCAGGAGGCCCGTGAATACCTGCAAGGCTGTTCGATTCTGGCCGATGCCGAAGCCGATTACTTGTGGCTGATCCAGCCCAACGGCGCTTCGCAACGTGTCGGTATCGCCCACTGGAATCGCGAGAGCGGGCACTTTCCCGTGGCCGGCAGCAAGATTCTGGTGCCGTTGAAAAATGATGATCTTGATCCGCCTCTACCTGAACTGAATCAGCAGTTGGCCGAATTCATTGCCACGCAGCTGGCCGAGGTGGTTCGTTGAAGTTACGTTTTGCAGCTGTGTTGTTATTGCCTTGCGGTCTGGCTCATGCCGAGCCGCGCATTACCCAGAATGACTTCGGTGGCACCGGTCTGTTGCAGACGCCGACCGCGCGCATGGCCCCGGCCGGCGAGTTGAGCGTCAACGCCAACCGCACCGATCCGTACAGCCGCTACAGCGTGTCGTTGCAGCCGCTGGACTGGCTCGAAGGCTCGTTTCGCTACACCGCGATCACCAACCGGCCGTACGGCTCGGAGGCCCTCAGCGGCAGTCAAAGCTATAAGGACAAGGCGGTCGACGTCAAAGTCCGGCTGTGGCAGGAAAGCCACTGGCTGCCCGACGTGGCCCTGGGCTTCCGAGACGTCGGCGGTACCGGTTTGTTCTCCAGTGAATTTTTCGTCGCCAACAAGCGCTACGACAACTTCGATTTCAGCGCCGGGATTGCCTGGGGTTATCTCGGTAATCGCGGCGATATCGACAACCCGTTGGGCTACGTCAGCGATCGCTTCGATACCCGCCCGGCCCTGGAAGGCACCGGTGACGTCAACTCGGGTTCGTACTTTCGTGGCCGGCCGTCGTTCTTCGGTGGTGTGAGCTATCAGACGCCGTGGGATCGCCTCAGCCTGAAACTCGAATTTGAAGGCAACGACTACAAGCACGAGCCGAAGGACAACGAGATCAAACAGGACTCGCCGATCAACCTTGGCGCGGTGTTCAAAGTCACCGATTCGGTCGATGTCAGCGCGGCGTGGGAGCGCGGTAATACGGCGATGTTTGGCGTGACCTTTCACACCAATTTCGTCAGCCGCAAGGCACCGGCGAAGACTTACGATCCGACCCCGGAACCGCTGCCGGCGAAGGCACCGACCACGGCGATGGATCAGGTCAACTGGGCCAACGTCTCGCAGCGTTTGCAGCAGAATGCCGGCTACAAGGTCGAGCGCATCGCGCAGCGTGATTCCGAGCTGATCGTGTATGGCGAGCAGCAGCGCTACTTCCATTCGTCCAAGGCTGTCGGGCGGGCGAGCCGGATTCTCGACAACAGCGTCAACGACGACATCGACTGGTTCACCGTGGTCAACAAGCGCTACGACTTGCCACTGGAAGAAACCAGTTTGCCGCGCCAGACCTTCCGCGAAGTGATCAACAACGAAGAGCCACTTGAGTCGCTGCACCGCACCACCGAGATCAACCCGGCGATGCCGCACAACGAGAAGACCCTCTACACCGAAGCGCCGCAGCATTTCAGCTATGGCGTGGGGCTGGGCTTCAAGCAGAACGTCGGCGGCCCGGATGGCTTGCTCTATCAATTGAGTGCTGATGCCGACGCCGAATACCGTTTCAACCGCAACACATGGTGGAGCGGTTTGCTCAGTGCCAACCTGGCCAACAACTTCGATAAATTCAGCTACGACGCGCCGAGCGGTTTGCCGCGTGTGCGCACCGATTTGCGTCAGTACCTGACCACGTCTAACACCACCATGCCGTTGTTTCAGGTGAGTCATGCCGAGCAGTTGGATAAAGACTGGTATGGCATGGTGTATGGCGGTTATCTGGAATCGATGTTTGCCGGTGTTGGCGGTGAGGTGTTGTTCCGCCCGACCGGCGAGCGCTGGTCGGTGGGCGCGGATCTGAACTGGGTGCGGCAGCGTGATTTCGATCAGGGTTTTGCGTTGCGTGATTACTCGGTGGTGACCGGGCATATCACCGGGTATACCGATCTGCCGTTCGATACGCTGGCGGCGGTGAGCGTCGGGCGTTATCTGGCCGGTGACTGGGGCGGCACGCTGGACATCTCTCGAGAGTTCTTCAATGGTGTGCGTTTTGGCGCGTGGGCGACGATCACCACGGCGGGCAGTGCCGAATACGGCGAAGGTAGTTTCGACAAAGGCATCTACCTGTCGATCCCGTTCGACGAAATGATGAGCATGTCGACCATGCGCCGCGCCAACCTGGTCTGGGCACCACTGACCCGTGACGGTGGCGCGCGACTGAGCCGCAGCTACCAACTGCACTCGATGACCGATAGCCGGGAAGGGGACATGTTTTATCGCAATTTCGAGAAAATCACGGAGTAAGCGCGGATCTCCGAGAAACCTCTGAAACCTGTGGGAGCTGGCTTGCCAGCGATGAGGTCGGCACATTCAAGATTGATATTGGCTGACCCACCGCCATCGCTGGCAAGTCGAATCGTCGCACCGCAGCTCCCACAGGTTATGTGTCTAGCCACAAGGCCTGAGCCAACCACAAATCCCCTGTAGGCCTTCGCCTGCTCGCGATAGCGCAAGACCAGTCGACATCCTGTTGTCTGACCCACCGTAATCGCGAGCAGGCTCACTCCTACATTGAATATTTGCTACGCCACAGAGCGTGAGCCAAACACAAATCCCTGTGGGAGCGAGCTTGCTCGCGAAGGCGTCAGCACATCCAGCATCAATGTTGCCTGACCCACCGCCATCGCGAGCAGGCTCGCTCCCACAGTTTTTGCATCCATCCAATATCCGATTCCATCCCCAAATCCCACGCACAAAAAAGGGGACTTTCGTCCCCTTGCGGTATGCAGCTTCAAACCTCAGTAAATATCCTTCGACAGCAACGTAAACGGCGTCTTCACCAGGATCTTCAGGTCCAGCCACAACGACCAGCTGTTGATGTACTGCAGGTCAATCTCGACACGCTTCTGCATCTTGTCGATGGTGTCCGTTTCACCGCGGCAACCGCTGATCTGCGCCAGCCCGGTGATCCCCGGTTTAATCCGGTGACGCGCCATGTACGCGAGGATTTTCCCCGAGTAGTAGTTGTTGTGCGCGACGGCGTGCGGGCGTGGGCCGACCAGGGCCATGTGCCCCTGCAACACGTTGAACAGTTGCGGCAACTCATCCAGCGAAGTACGGCGGATAAAGCGGCCGACCGGGGTAATGCGCGAGTCATTACGGCTGGCCTGCTTCACATCGCGGTCATCGTGAACACGCATCGAGCGGAACTTCCAGACCTTGATCACCTTGCCGTTCCAGCCGTGGCGATCCTGTTTAAAGAACACCGGGCCGGGCGAGTTGATCTTCACTGCCAGCGCAATGATCAGCAGGATCGGACTCAGCGCGATGATCGCCAGGAACGCCACGGTTTTCTCGACCAGACTCTTGCTCAGAGCAGCGGTAGGGCGGCTGGTCAGCGGGCTCTCGTTCAAGTAGATCGCCGGCAGCCCGTCCACAACCTTCACCGAGTGATTGAGCAGGGTCAGACTGTTCAAGTCCGGCACCCACACCACGTCGACGTTGGCACCAAGCAAATCGCCATAAATCGCCTCGATTTTCGCTGCTTCACACAACGGCAGGGTGATGTACAAGCGACGGATGTCATGCGCTTCGATCAGCTCCAGCAACTGTTCCTGATCACCGACAACACGCGGTGCATCCGAACCCAACGCAGACACATCACCATTGCTGACCAAACCTACCAACGGCAGATTTTCCAGCTGGCTGAGTTTCTTTGCCAGACCCAAGGCCAGTTCGCCGGTGCCGACGATCAGCGTCTTGTGCTCGCTTTTACGCGACCGTTGGTAGTACTTGGAAAACGCATGCAGCGGCGCGTAAAGAAACGCCTGACCAAGGAAGCCATACACTGCCCAGCTCAGAATCACCTGCCGAGAAAACAGCTCATCGGCCTGGCAGACAAAGGCGATGCACGCCAGCGCCGCCATGGTCATCGACCAACCCATGAACAGTCGACCGAGACCGGTCAGGTAATTGTCACGCTTGCGATACACGCCGCTAAACGTATAAGCCGGCACCGACGCCAGTACTGCCAGCGTTGCACACATCCGGTAGTAGAACGCGACCGTCCCGGTGTGCTGCTCGGCGAGTATGAACAACAGCGTCACCACAAAGCCTTGTGCCAGCGCCCATTGGCCCCAAAAGGTCAGTCCCTTGAGGCCTGTGCTTCGATTGATACTTAAAGAAAGATCCATACGGTATCCCCAAAAGACGTCCATTCAGGTTTCAACAGTTGAAAACCGAGTTGTTATGCAGACTTATTGTTTTTGTTTTAACGAGTGTCCTGAGGTAACAACATCGATATGCCGAACTGTCGTCAGTCAATAGACTAAGTTATTGGCTGGAATGGTGTCTGACGAGTTCTAACAAGATGGCACAGTGCCAACTTTTTAATAATTAAATAGAAGGGTGTTAGAAAAGGTCGTAGAGGAGGGGGTGAATAAATGATGTTGTATTTGTTACTGTTGGAGGGGTGGAGGCAGGGAGTTTTTAGTTCAAGGAGGGAAATGATGCCAAACAGAGTGCTCTTGTTGTTTTTGTAATCGCACTTTTGTCTGTTTGTTCTGTTCGTGGAAGTCTTGCGGGGTTACGCGACGATTTCCTGAATCAGGCAATAACCACGGTTTCTGACGGCACGAAACAGTCGCTCTCCATTACTGGCGCTTTTGAATTTGTCTTGCAGGCGACTCAGGCACATTTCCAGACCGCGATATTGTTCCGGTTCTCGACCGATGCTGAGGATCAGCTCGTCACGACTGACAACACGCTCTTCATGGCTGAGCATTTTTCTGACCAATGCTGTTTCCAGGCCAGTCAGATTGATTTCGACACCCTCTTTGACCAGTGCGCCCTGAGTCGGGTCAAGATGCCAGGTTTCATTGCCAGGCATATCACCTTCAATGGCAGGCGGCATGCTGCGGGTTTCCCCGGTGATTGCCGGGACATTCTGGAAAGGATTGGCCGATTGCGCAGCGCGCCATTCGGACTCGAGCGTGGCCAATATTCGCTGAGTATCGTGTTCAATACTGCGCGGGGCATTTTTTCGACTGATGCTTGGATATGTGAACTCCATCACCATTGGAGCGGAAGAGGGCGAATCAACCCCTTCAAACGAATTGAAACGTTCACTGGACAGCATGCTCTCCAGTTCGCGTTGCGACGTTGTACTGTGAGTCACGACAACAAAATATTTCCTTGGGAGGGTTGTACTAGTTTCCATGTCTCTCTCCTGAATACATACCAAAATTGGCTAAAAGATAAATCGGCAGGCGAGCAATGACTTCCTCGGAAGTAATCGATAGGCAGGGTCTGGGCCCAAGAATGGCCCTCGATAAATTCCACTCGATCTGCTGCTATGTTATGGAGTTTTATTGTTATGGGTCGTGTTGTCGCGCTCATTCAATTGCTTGATTTCAAACAGGCGTGAAGCAGAATTGGAACGATATGGTTGCATCAGACGATCCTTCGTACGTATGCAAAAGGGATGGCTGCCCGAGAGTCAGGCAGTCGATATCAGACCCCGCAGCAGGCGATAGCCATAGCCGCGAATGCTCTGAATCGCGTTTGTACCATACATGTCCTTGATTTTTCCACGCAAGCGACTGATTGATTTCTCCAGTGCGCGAGGGTCGTAGAAATTGGTATTGAGGCCCATGATGCTGGCAATTTCATCATGGCTCAGAATGTGATTACTGGTTTGCGCGAAGGCTTCGAGGATCTTCATTTCGGCAAACGAGATATCGAGTTTCTTGCTGGTGCCCATCAGGCAGATACGGGTCGGATCAAGCGTCAGATCGATATCGCGTTGCCATTCTTCACTGTTGAAGAACTCGCCCAGCAACTCGGCGCCATCGTCGGAAAGGGTATTGAGCTTGATACAAACATCCGCGCCAGCCAGATAATATTTGATCTTGTTGAAGGCGCCGCGACCGGTGATGACCGCGCAAATGATCGGCTTCAAGTTGTCGCTGCGCAGGTTCTCGACCAGCGCCAGATTGTCTTCGAGGGCCTGTGGGCTGTCGATAACCAGAAAGATCGCTCGATACGAACCAGACTGTTCATTCAACTGAGATGAACTAGTGTACGCATTGGCTTCGAGCGCCATATCAGTGCGTAAATGCTGGGCGACTAGCGCTTTGAAATGTTCAGCCACGCCACGGGTGCGACCCAGAGTAAGAACACCGGGTTCGTCGTTTGTCGGGCGCGGGCTTCTAGTCGCTAAGTTCCCTGAGAGCATCATGCATTGACTCGAATTAAGTGCTGACATCGGGATGTTAAAGCACAGGTTCTCATCTGTGACTGACAATTGGTAACATTCACGCGATTTTTAGACGTGGCTCCCGAGTTTTCTAACAATAATTAAGCTTTTCAAGCTTTTAGTTGATTTTCTCGGAGGGGTGAACTACTGCTTAGATGGTGGCGATATGCAATGGTGCCACTATTTTGAGCTTATTGCGATGGCTTTGTCTATGTCCATCTGCCACTGTCTGGCCATCTCTGCATAATGTGATATTGATCACACTTTATTGCCGGAGCAACTTTTTTCTGAAAAAAGGCCTAAGTATTTTCTGCGTAGTTCGTCGGCCGACGATTACTAACATGGCTTGAGTGTGTCTTTTAATAAGACGTAATCTTTATGGCTGATGAACTTTTGCGTTTATGTATGTCAATGGTGTCACTGCAGATACTCAACCCCTGAGTGTTATTACCCGGTCGCTCGCCAAGAGCGCTCTGACGGAGGATTAATGGATTTCTGGACCCTTTTCCAGGTGTTGATATTAGGTGCGGTAGAAGGCCTGACCGAGTTCTTGCCGATCTCGAGTACCGGCCACCAGATCATCGTCGCCGACCTGCTGGAATTCGGCGGCGAACGCGCCATGGCGTTCAACATCATTATTCAACTGGGTGCCATTCTTGCCGTCGTCTGGGAGTTTCGACCGAAGATCTTCGACATCATCAAAGGCCTGCCCACCGAACGTAATGCCCAACGCTTCACCCTCAACTTGCTGATCGCCTTTCTCCCCGCCGTGGTCTTGGGTGTATTGTTCGCCGACGCCATCCACGAATACCTGTTTAACCCGATCACCGTCGCCGTCGCACTGGTCGTCGGCGGCATCATTATGTTGTGGGCCGAACAGCGCAGCCATGTGATCAGCGTCGAACACGTCGACGACATGCGCTGGTCTCACGCACTGAAAGTCGGTTTCGTACAATGCCTGGCGATGATTCCCGGCACCTCGCGCTCCGGCTCAACCATCATCGGCGGTCTGCTCTTCGGTCTGTCGCGCAAAGCCGCCACCGAGTTCTCGTTCTTCCTCGCCATGCCGACCATGGTCGGCGCCGCCGTGTACTCCGGCTACAAATACCGCGAACTGTTCCAGCCCAACGACCTGCCAGTCTTCGCCCTCGGCTTCGTCACCGCGTTCATCTTCGCGATGATCGCCGTACGCGGCCTGCTCAAGTTTATTGCCAACCACAGCTACGCCGCATTCGCCTGGTATCGGATCGCGTTTGGTTTGTTGATTCTTGCGACGTGGCTGTTTGGCTGGGTCAACTGGACTGCCGCAGCGGCCGCCTGATCACTGAGCGCTGATCAACGCCGCGACGGCGAGATCGTTTAATGTCGAATCCGACGACTCCTGGCGAAAGCGCTGCAAGGCCGAGGTGAAATACGCGGCCTGCAGCATGCCGTCGCTGGCCAGATAGAGTCGCGCGTCTTCTTGTTCTTCGGCAGAGTAAACACGTTTATGGCTGTCGGTCGTTTCCTGGCTAGTCGAAATAGGTGCGAGGATTAAAGACACCAAGGTGAAGCCGGAAAACTGCGTCACCTCCCACGGCGTATCAGTACGGCCCATGCAAAAGCCATCGCAGTGCGCATAAACGTCGGAAGTGAAGCTGAACAAGGCGAGAAGGGTGAAACGCTTGAAAGCAGGAAAAGTAAACGCGGGCATAAACAAAAGACATCCTGTCAGTACAACAAAACACCGGGCAACGCTCATGCGTCACCCGCACATTCAAACCATCAATCAACGACCTTCAAGCAACTCGGCAGCCTGATCCAGCAACGCCAACGGATCCTTGGCCTTGTGAATATCCACCGACAACAATTGACGGAATTTACGCGCCCCCGGGAACCCCGTGCCCAGGCCCAGCACATGGCGCGTGATGTGATGCATCGCCCCACCGGCCTGCAAATGCTCGGCTATATAAGGACGCAACTGCGCCAACGCCTCAGCCCGGCTGATCACCGGCGCCGAACTGCCGAACAACTGCTGATCCACCTCCGCCAGCAAATACGGATTGTGATAAGCCTCACGCCCCAACATCACACCGTCAAACGTCTGCAAATGCTCATGACAAGCCTCCATCGTCTTGATCCCGCCATTCAGCACAATCTCCAACTCCGGAAAATCCGCCTTCAGCTGCGCCGCCACGTCATAGCGCAACGGCGGAATGTCACGATTCTCCTTCGGCGACAACCCCTCCAGAATCGCAATCCGCGCATGCACGGTAAAACTGGTGCACCCGGCATCGCGGACTGTGCCGACGAAATCACACAGCTCCGCGTAACTGTCCCGACCGTTGATGCCGATGCGGTGCTTTACCGTTACTGGAATCGACACCGCGTCTTGCATCGCCTTCACACAATCCGCCACCAGTTGCGGATGACCCATCAGGCACGCGCCGATCATGTTGTTCTGCACACGATCGCTTGGGCAGCCGACGTTCAAGTTCACTTCGTCGTAACCGTGTTCCTGGGCCATGCGGGCGCAGGCGGCCAAGTCCAACGGAACGCTACCGCCCAACTGCAACGCGAGCGGGTGCTCGGCTTCGTTGTGACGGAGGAAACGTTCGTGATCGCCGTTGAGCAGCGCGCCGGTGGTGACCATTTCGGTGTAGAGCAGGGCGTTCTTCGATAGAAGGCGTAGGAAGAAACGGCAGTGACGGTCGGTCCAATCCATCATGGGCGCAACGGAGAACCTTCTAGACAGCGTAGAGTCGGTGTTTGTTGGGTATGTAGCTGATTTATGTACCATTTTGCTCTACGTGTTCTAGGCCGATTTCAGGGGGTAAATAGGCGTTTTCTAAGGTCGGTTGGTACAATGTACCAATCACTTTTCCAATTGTACCAGTTGACTATGGCCACGATCAGAGCACGGAAACGCACCGACGGCAGCACCAGTTACACGGCACAGATACGCCTGTTTCGCGATGGGGTGCAAGTTTACCAAGAGAGTCAGACCTTCGCCCGAAAACAGGCCGCACAGGCTTGGGTGCGTAAAAGAGAAACCGAGCTGGACGAACCAGGTGCGATCGAGCGGGCGAACCGACCTGGTGCGACGATCAAGGAAATGATCGATCGCTACTTGGCCGAAATGACCAAGGCGCGCCCTCTCGGGAAAACTAAGCTCGGCACGTTGAAGGCGATCAGCGAGTCCTACTTGGGAAGGTTGAACGACAGAGATATAAGCAGCCAGCACCTGGTCGAGTATGCGTTATGGCGCATGGGCAAGGAGGGTGGGGGTGTTCAGCCCCAGACCGCTGGCAACGATCTCGCACACCTGGGCGCGGTTCTCTCGATCGCTCGCCCCGCTTGGGGTTATGAAGTGGATCCGCATGCAATGGTGGACGCCCGCCGAGTATTAAAAAAGCTCGGTTACAACATGAAAAGCCGCGAGCGCGATCGCCGGCCAACCCTGGACGAACTCGACAAACTGCTTTCGCACTTCCGGAGTATCCAAACCCGTCGTCCAACGTCTATCAACATGCTTAAGCTGACTGGCTTCGCGTTGTTTTCCACGCGTAGGCAAGAAGAGATCACTCGGATCCTATGGGATGACTTGGACGAAGCTGGCCAGCGGGTGCTGGTTCGTGACATGAAGAATCCAGGCCAGAAGATCGGTAACGACGTCTGGTGTCATTTGCCGCCAGAAGCATGGGCGATACTTCAGACCATGCCTAAAGTGTTGCCTGAGATTTTTCCTTACAGCGCTGAATCCGTGTCCACGTCCTGGACAAGGGCCTGCAAAATCCTGGGCATCGCAGATTTGCACTTTCACGATCTGCGCCACGAAGGCGTCAGCCGGCTTTTCGAAATGGACTGGGATATTCCGCGAGTGGCGAGTGTGTCGGGACATCGAGATTGGAACTCGATGCGCCGTTATACCCACCTGCGCGGGCGAGGGGATGTTTATGCAACTTGGGAGTGGTTCGAGCGCATTCTGCAGGCGCCCGTAAAGCTGGGCGCCAAAACGTTGAAGTGAATTAACTGCTGCGCGGCGCGCTATTCAGTTGGTTACTTTCTTTGACTGCTGCAGCGCGCTGCTCATCCAGGTAAGCCGACAGGTCTGCAATATGAATACCTTTCGCGCTTTTCTGACTCGGCTCCATGCGAGTGATAGGGAGCTTTATCTGGCCGGCCCCCACTTTGCGTTGGAACATGTCTGTTGTCAGGTGCGTGAAATAATCCTGACACACTCGATCCAGCGGAATTACCACTTGGCCATTGTATTGAGCCATCAGTACAAACAACGTTTTCATAGTGCGATTCCTTCGAGTGAGTTAGGTCGATCAAACGGGGTTAGGTTGGCTGTTGAGCTGCCAGCCAGTAGTTGAGCGACAACAGCGAACTCTGCCGCGTCGATGTCGCCCAATTCCTTGGCGAAAGTGGTAAGGCATTCGAGACGGATCCGCGCTACCTCGGTTTTCCGCACCTGGTAATCAAACAGTGCTGTACCGACGATTCTGATAGCCATCAGATGCCGAGCATGCGGGTCACCGTTGATGAGTGTGTTAGCCTTCGAATCACTGCTGCTTTGGTGCTGTACTTCCATGGTGTTGCCCTCGGTGGTGGTTGATGTCGGGGAGGTGCAACTCCTCGACATCGCTTCTTTATTCCGTCAGTCCTGGCGGGCCAGGTGAATGATCAGGTCGGCGTACTTCGGGTCTTCCTCAGTGCAGGACTGCCATTCGATTACGCTCAAAATCTGCTGTGGGCTGCACGCGTCCACCAGGATTTCACGTTGGCCACCTGCGGCACGAACCTCAAGAATCTGCAGCAGTCCGTCCACCCCATAAGCACCGGCCTGAATGACCGGCTGGCTTTCGCCGATCCCTTCCAACCGGTTCTGGATCTCCTGCAGCTTGCTTGTGTTGCCGTCGCCGGCATTGCCCATAAAGATTTGGATTTGCATCGGTGTAGCCTCCTTTTCACGCTTTGAAGATCCAGCACTTGACCGTGGTAGGGCGACCCGGCGCCAAGGGTGTCCTGCTGTTAATGGCTGCGCGGACTGCGCTATGTACGGCCTTGTTTGCTTCCAGAAACTTGTGCGAGCGGGACTCTTTCAGTAGGTCACGCAGGGTGGCCACGTCCGCCAGTTTCTGTTTGTGTTCAGCAGCTCTTTCGCTGAATTCGTTGAGGTTGATCGCGATGACGCTCGGGTCACTGCTGTGATCAACCAAGGGGTCATCGTTGAGAGATTCGAGGTAGTCGTAGACTTCCCAGAATTCAGCAACGGCCGGGTGGTCGGAGCTGATCGATGCCTGGCGCTCAATCGCCATGCGGACGATTTGGCGCTGGGTCGCGGCTATTTGAGGCTCATCCAGTTTCAGAATCAGGCGCAGTGCATCGAGTAGCGAAAGCAACTGAGCGTGGTTCTTGCTGATGCGCTCCACGCGGATGTAGCCGCGCAGGTCATAACCACAACTGGTGCAGTTGCCCTGGTCGCTGACATAGGCCGTACTGCAGGCAAAACAATGCGTGTGCAGGCGGCGCAGCTTCGCTTCGTATTCGGGCATGCGCTGGGCGAACAAATCCAGTACCGCGTACTCCTTGCCCACGGCGCGCAACAGGAAGTGGCTGAGGGTGCCGCCGTCCAGTGCGTTTAACTGGTCAGCCGCCGCACGGCTTTCCGGGGTGACGGTTGGGCGTACAAAGTGCAGCTTGACGATGCGCGTCATGATCGCTTCGTGAGCCACCACGGCGGCGTTCTGGCTGATGGCGATCGTTCCCCGAAAGGGCGGTTCGTAGGTCTCGTTGCCCGCCGTCTTGACGCCTTTGGTGGCCAGCGTGCCGCCGCCGTAGAAGTCTTTCAGCTCATCCCATTCGAAGGTTTTCGCGTGTGCCCGATCGTCGCTGTGGCGATCGGCTTCCAGAAACACCACAGGCATACCGGAGACCTGACCC
>NZ_VCNJ01000019.1 GCF_005938625.1 Pseudomonas fluorescens | reverse complement strand
GTCAACACCTCTTTTTCAACTCCCTTTCGGCTTCGATGAACTGAAGCAACCTACTGTCGAAACCTACATAACTCATTGAATCTCAAGGAGTTTTCCGTTTCGACTGCGCCGGAAGTGGGGCGAATTATAGACATCTGAAATCTGCCGTCAACCGTTAATTTAGCTTTTCTATCGATCAGTTGAAAAAGGCCTCTTCTATATAGACGTAACTCGATCGAGTGCGCAGTATATTGCCCAACACCAACAATAAAGCTTTGCTCTCACTTTGGACGATGCCACGTAATGAATGACCAGCCACGCTCTCTTGCCTCAATGCTGTTCCCGGTTGGCCTGCTATTAATAGCCATGGCGTCGATCCAGTCCGGCGCCTCACTGGCCAAAAGCATGTTCCCTATCGTTGGCGCTCAGGGAACCACCACCCTGCGCCTGATCTTCGCCAGCGTTATCATGCTGTTGATACTGCGTCCATGGCGCGCCAGGTTAACCGCCAAGTCACTGCGCACGGTTATCGTCTATGGGATGGCACTGGGCGGTATGAATTTCCTCTTCTATATGTCGTTGCGCACCGTACCGCTGGGGATTGCCGTTGCCCTCGAATTCACCGGGCCACTGGCCGTGGCCATCTATGCCTCACGCCGTGCCATCGATTTTCTCTGGATCGCCTTGGCCGCCGCAGGCTTGATGTTGCTGATTCCAAGAGGCGCAACCAGTGCTGGAATCGATCTGGCAGGCGCCGGGTATGCACTGGGAGCGGGTGTCTGCTGGGCGCTGTACATTCTGTTCGGCCAGAAGGCTGGTGCCGATAATGGTGTAACGACCGCAGCATTAGGGGTAATGATCGCAGCACTGTTCGTCGCCCCTATCGGCATCGTGCATGCAGGTGCAGCCCTTTTGACCCCTTCGCTGATCCCGATTGCCATTGGCGTCGCCATCCTGTCCACCGCCCTGCCCTACACACTGGAGATGGTCGCCCTCACCCGCCTGCCGGCACGCACATTTGGCACATTGATGAGTATCGAACCAGCCTTCGGAGCGTTATCGGGCCTTCTGTTTCTGCATGAATTCCTCACACTGTCACAATGGATGGCGATCCTCTGCATTATTCTGGCGTCCGTCGGCGCCACCATGACCATGGGTAGTGCTGCGAAACCCGCCATCGCGGCTGATTGAGAGAGGTTTTTACGAAGGTCTGGCAATTAGCGCGCATTTAGGCCATGTTTAGACCCGTAACCCAATGCCAGACATGGATTTTTTCGGACAGGGACTTCAAAACGCTTAAAGCGCAAGCGAACACAGGCAAACCCGAGCGTCAGACTCGTGGCCGCTATAAGGACGGTAATGAAACGAATTTTGATACTGATCGCCATACTGGCTGTTGCGGGTTGTGCGGCGACTTCGGAAACTCAGGTAAAACGCGGGAAAAAAGGGCTGCACATCAACTGCTCCGGGCTATCGTCCTCCTGGGACAAGTGCTACGCCAGTGCCGCCAGTGCCTGCTTGCCGAAAGGCTACAAGGTCATCGCCAAATCCGGTGACGCCGTGGAAGAACCCGGCGATTACCCGTTCGGTCTCAATCCTGCGGGCTACACCAGTCGCAGTATGATCGTTATCTGTAAATAGATCAGCGCTGCCCGGCAATCTGCCGGCCGATCTCTTCATGGCTGGACTTCAGCACCGCTTGCTGAACGTCCGGCGTAGCCAACATGCGCGCCACCACCAATGCGCCGACGCATTGCGACAACACCGACCACGCCAGCGTCTCGCTTTCCAGTATCTGCGCCCAACGCGCGTGGAGCCGACAAATCCACAGCTCGGCCTGTTCGCGCACCTGCACATCCGATCGGGCAATTTCTGCCCCCAGCGCCGGCAACGCGCAACCGGCCTCAGGTTGTTCTACGTGGGCCATGCTCAGATAGTGTTTGAGACAGCGCGCCAGTCGCTCACGATCCTGCGTGCCCTCGCCTCCCAGTCGCTCAAGGCTTTGCCCCAACTCTCGCTCGACGATGGCGGTGAACAACGCATCCTTTGACGAAAAGTGACTGTAGAACGCCGCACCACTCAATCCAATAGCCTTCATCAAACCATCGACGCCCACCGTGGAAAACCCGGAGCGCTTCGCTGACAGCGCGCTGCTCTGCAGTAGCTTTTCCCGTGTTTCCAGCTTGTGACTGGCGGAGTAACGCATGTGTTTGCCCTCGAATCGACTGCCTTGACGTTGCCTGGATCCTAGCATAACGTTCGTTCACTTAACGATCGTTTAATAAAGGGATTCACCCATGAATAAGAAGAAGGTCGTATTGGTTGTCGGCGCCGGCGATGCCACGGGCGGAGCGATTGCCAAGCGTTTTGCCAGAGAAGGATTCGTCGCCTGCGTTACCCGACGCAGCGCCGACAAACTGCAACCGCTGGTGGACGCGATCATGGCTGAAGGCGGCGAAGCCCATGGCTTTGCTTGCGATGCGCGCAAGGAGGAAGACGTCATCGCCCTGATTGAAGACATCGAAACCCGCCTCGGGCCGATCGAAGCCTTTGTGTTCAATATCGGCGCCAATGTGCCGTGCAGCATTCTTGAGGAAACCGCGCGCAAGTATTTCAAGATCTGGGAGATGGCCTGTTTCTCAGGATTCCTCAATGCCCGTGAAGTGGCCAAACGCATGGTCACGCGCAATCGCGGCACGATTCTTTTCACCGGCGCCACCGCGGGACTTCGCGGCGCTTCCGGATTCGCCGCCTTCGCCGGTGCCAAACACGGCATCCGCGCACTGGCGCAAAGCATGGCGCGGGAACTGGGGCCAATGAACATCCACGTCGCCCATGTGGTGGTCGATGGTGCGATCGACACCGATTTCATTCGCAACAGTTTCCCCGAGAAGTACGCCACCAAAGATCAGGACGGCATCCTCAATCCCGAGCACATCGCCGAGAACTACTGGTATCTGCACAGTCAGCCACGGGATGCCTGGACGTTTGAGCTGGATCTGCGCCCTTGGAACGAACGCTGGTAAGACCCTGCCATAACAATAACGACAGAGACGCGAAAATGACGAAAATCGTGGAGTTCTATTTCGACCTCGGCAGCCCTGCCACCTATCTGGCCTACACCCAACTGCCGAAGATTTGCGCTGAGACGCACAGCGAGCTGATCTACATCCCGATGCTGCTGGGTGGCGTCTTCAAGGCAACCGGTAACGCATCACCGGCAATGATCCCGGCGAAGGGTCGGTATATGTTTCAGGATCTGGACCGCTACGCGAAACGCTATGGGGTGCCGCTGACATTCAATCCGCATTTCCCGATCAACACACTGATGTTGATGCGTGCCGTCACTGGCATCCAGTTGCGTCAGCCAGAACGCTTTGAGGCGTTTATCGATTGTCTGTTCACGGCGCTATGGGTTGAAGGACGCAGCCTGGACGAACCGGCGACGGTCGCCGCTGTGCTGAGCGAACACGGTTTCGATCCGCTTGAAGTGCTGGCACTGACTAACGACGAGTCCGTCAAAGCCGTACTCAAGGACAACACCGAGACCGCGGTTAAACGCGGGGTGTTCGGGGCACCCAGTATGTTTATCGGCAATCAGCTGTTCTTCGGCCAGGATCGGCTCGACTTTGTTGAGGAAGCCTTGCGCCAAGGCTAAGCGACCATTCAGGCGCTGATAACAGCGCCTGAATGGCAACCGGTCAGATGGCAGCCGTGCGGGTGTTCAGCCATTCCAGCGCAGCACCTTCAAGCAACGGGCTCAGGCGCTCACGCACTTGCGCGTGATAGTCGTTGAACCACTGCTTCTCTTCCTCCGTCAGCAGCGCTGGCAGCAGGCAACGCGTGTCAATCGGGCACAGCGTCAAGGTTTCAAACTTGAGGAACTCACCGAATTCGCTGCTGCCCGCCTCGCGGTTCATCGCCAGGTTCTCGATGCGCACACCCCAACGGCCCGGACGGTAAGTGCCCGGCTCGATCGAGGTGATCATCCCCGGCTGCATGGCCGTTTGCGGTGCAGGCGCGGCCTGATAGGCAATCACCTGTGGGCCTTCATGGACGTTGAGGAAATAGCCAACGCCATGACCAGTGCCGTGACCGTAATCCACGCTGTCGGCCCAGATCGGCGCGCGGGCAATGGCGTCGAGCAGCGGCGAGAGAATGCCTTTCGGGAACTGTGCACGCGACAGCGCAATCACGCCTTTCAACACGCGCGTGCAATCGCGCTTCTGCTCTTCGGTCGGTGTGCCCACCGGCACCATCCGCGTAATGTCCGTGGTGCCGCCCAAATATTGGCCACCCGAGTCGATCAGCAGCAAGCCGTCACCCTCGATCACCGCGTGTTCTTCTTCGGTCGCGTGGTAATGCGGCATCGCGCCATTGGCGTTGAACGCGGCAATGGTGTTGAAACTCAGTGAGACATAATCCGGACGACGCTCACGGGCAGCGGTGAGCTTTTCGTCGATGGTCAATTCGGTAATGCGTTCGCGACCCCAAGCCGATTCCAGCCAAGCGAAGAATTCGCACAGCGCCGCACCGTCCTGCTCCATGGCTTGGCGAATGTGCCGAGCATCGGCTTCACTTTTCTGCGACTTGGCCAGCGTAGTCGGGTTCAAGCCTTCGACCAGCTTCACGCCGCTGTCGAGGTTATCCAGCAAACCGCTGGTCACTCGCGCCGGGTCCACCAGCAGACTCGCACCACTCGGCACCGCGCGCAGGGCATCGGCGACTTCGCTGTAATCACGCAGCGTCACGCCATCCTGTTCCAGTACCGCGCGTAAATCCGCGTCGACCTTGATCAGCGCCACGAACAATGTGGCCTGCTGTTGATCGATCAACGCAAATGAAACAAACACCGGGTTGAACGACACATCGCCACCGCGCAGGTTGAACAGCCAGGCGATGTCGTCGAGGGTGGCAATGAAATGCCAGTCAGCCCCCCGCTCTTGCAAGGTTTCGCGCAGCTTGGCGAGTTTCTCGCCACGGCTGACGGTCGCTTGCGGCGGCAGATGCTGATAAATCGGTGCGTTCGGCAGGCTCGGGCGATCGCTCCAGACTTCCTGCAGCAGATCGATGTCGGTACGCAGTCGTGCACCACGTGCTTCCAGTTTGCTGCTCAGCGTACGCGCCGACGCCACGGCCATCACCGCACCGTCAACCGCAACCACGCCACCTTCCGGTGTCTGCTCGGCGAGCCAGTCCAGCGGGCTCGGTTGACCCGGTTGCAACTTGACCAGCTCGATGCCGCTGCCGTTGAGTTCCTTGCTCGCCTGTTCCCAGTAACGACTGTCGGCCCAGACACCGGCGAAATCAGCGGTGACAATCAACGTCCCGACCGAACCATGGAAGCCCGACAACCACTGCCGGCCCTGCCAGTAACCCGGAAGATACTCCGACAAATGCGGGTCGGCGGACGGCACCAGCAGTGCGTGAATGCCTTCGCGGCGCATCAGTTCACGGGTGTGCGCCAGGCGCTGGGGCACCGATCCTTCGGTCGAGGTCTGGGTACTCATCATGTCTCCTGCTAATCACTTCATCGTTATTGTTCGTAGCCGTTAGGTCGGCTCGTTTAAAGCCCTGTCGCCCAGAATGCCGGAGCACTGGTGCAGGCGGTCTTGATCAGCTGAACGGCCTTGTCGATATCTTCGGCGGTGGTGAAACGGCCGAGGCTCAAGCGAATGGTGCGACCGGCCAGATACGCGTCATGCCCCAACGCCAATAGCACGTGGGACGGCGCGTTACTCGCCGAATTGCAGGCCGAGGTCGCGGAAAAGGCGATCGAATGGCTCAACGCCGCGCTGTTGAATTCGCCTTCGCTGAAGGTCAGGCTCAAGGTGTGCGGTATGCGCTGAGTCGCGCAGCCATTGAGGCGCACGCCCGGCAGGCCGAGCAGTTGTTCGAGCAGTTGTTCACGCAATGCGACGATGGTTTTTTTCTCGGCATCGAACGCCTCGGCGGCCAAGGCAAACGCGGCGCCCATTCCGGCAATCTGGTGCGTCGCCAACGTTCCGGAGCGCAAACCGCCCTCGTGACCACCGCCATGAATCTGCGCGTGTAAACGCTGCTGCGCTCGCGGGCCGACGTACAACGCGCCGATGCCTTTGGGGCCGTAAAGTTTGTGCGCGGAAAACGACATCAGATCCACCGGCCATTGCCCCAGATCGATGGCCACTTTGCCGGCACCCTGCGCCGCATCGACATGGAACAACGCTTCTCGACTGCGCACCACTTCGCCAATCGCTTGAACATCATTGACGGTGCCCAACTCGTTGTTGACCAGCATCAGCGACACCAGAAAGGTGTCTTCACGCATGGCTTCACTGACCGCTTGCGGCGTGATCAGGCCATCGGCGTCCGGCACCAGATAGGTCACGGCGATGCCGGCGTCCTGCAATTGGCGGGCGGTATCGAGGATGGCTTTGTGTTCGATCTGGCTGGTGATGATGTGGCCGCCGGACACGCCGCGCGCCTGGGCCACACCTTTAAGGGCAAGGTTATTGGACTCGGTGGCACCGGAGGTCCAGACGATCTGTTCGGCCTGAGCGCCGACCAGTTCGGCGACCTGTCGGCGGGCCTGCTCGACCGTGTGTCGGGCCTGCTGGCCGAACGCGTGGGAGCTGGAAGCCGGGTTGCCAAAGTTACCGTGAAACCCCAGACACTCGATCATCACCTGGATGACCCGCTCGTCGACCGGGGTGGTGGCGGCGTAATCGAAATACAACGGACGTGTGTTCATAAAAGACTCGCAGAGCGTGTTCCGGGATCAGGAGGCTCGTGTCTGCAAACGGTACGGCGCAGCCTTGTGAGCTGCGCGTCGGTTCGAGAGCGTCATCAATACCTGATCGGATGCCGTTAAAGAAGAACAACTTCATTCAAAGTGCGTAGGAACGCTCCTGAAGTCGAGCTTAACAGGCATCCGGCCTGCGGTTGAAGCGATGCGTCAGCTAAAGCTTTCGAGAAGTAACGGGTACAGCGAAATCACCAACAGTGCCGCCATGCCCCAGTTGAACACGCGCAACCAGCGCGGATCCTTCAGCACATTGCGCAACAACGTACCGCAGGCCGCCCAGACGCCGACACTCGGCAGGTTGATGATGGCGAACACCGCCGCAATCACCACGACATTGGTGAAATAACCCTGCATCGGCGTATAGGTGCTGATGGCACCGATGGCCATGATCCACGCCTTGGGATTGACCCACTGAAACGCGGCCGCGCCGAGGTAGCTGATCGGCTTCGCCTTGCCTTCGGCACTGTCGCCGACAGGTCCCGAGTGCGCAATTTTCCATGCCAGATACAACAGATACGCCGCGCCGACGTAGCGCAGAACCGTATAAAGAATCGGATAGCTCTGAAACACCGCGCCGAGGCCAAAGCCCACAGCCACGACCAGAACAAAGAAGCCGCAAGTAATCCCGAGCATGTGCGGGATGGTGCGGTTGAAGCCGAAGTTCACCCCCGAAGCCAGCAACATGGTGTTGTTCGGTCCAGGTGTAATCGAGGTGACAAGGGCAAACAGGGCAAAGCCCAACAGCAGGTCAAGCGAGAGGTTCATGGCAGGCAATCCATCAGGGTCATTCAGGTGTTGACCCTATCCCACGCCGCCGGGCAAGCCCACGGACAGTTGGGTAAAACTTCCACCAGTACAGTTTGTTTTCAGCTAGGACGACCGTGCAGCTGTACGGCACGTTCGGCACTCATTTCCGCTTTTTTGTCGAACTGGGTCTGACCGAGCAATTGGGCTTTTTTCGCGTGGTATTCGTCGAAGGACAAGCCGCTGCGATTGAGTGTTTCCATCGCCAATTCGCGGGATTCTTCATCGGTGTAAGGGCGCAGTTCCGGTGAAACGTGTCCGGCACAACCGGCGAGTACGGAGACAGCGAGTAACAGGGAAACAGTCAGTAAACGATTCATGGGAGCGTCCTGGCGAGCAATGGGAGTCGATGGACAAAGGCTACGCCCGGGCATGCTCGCGCAGAAATCAACGCTCTCAATAGTGGCTATCAGGAAATCGACACGCGTAGGCGTATATCTCCTAACGATCTATAAATATCGATTAACGTTCTTTTACGGAATAACAAACAGCCTTTATAACTTCATCCATGCGCTGACCACTGTTGCTCCAGCAACTGTTGCTCAGCCAACACCGATTCAACAAAGCGCCTCGTTACTCACAGGGGCGACCGCCACACTAACGCTCAACGCCTTGTAAACCGGGGCTTGCAGGAATTGGTACAGCGCTTGCTCAGACCCGGTGACTTACTCACTTCTCGCTGAGCAACTGTTGAAAAAAGGAACTGATCATGTCGCGTCCCCTGAAAGTCGTCGCCCTCTCCGGCGGCACCTGGCGTCCGTCCCGTACTTTGGTGCTGACCCAAGCCTTGCTCGCCGAACTGGCCGGGCACTTGACCATCGAAAGCCATTTGATCGAACTCGGTGATATCGCTCGCCCGCTCGGCGGCGCGCTTTCGCGTCAGGAACTCAGTGCCGAGGTTGAAGCCGAGTTGCGGGCCATTGAACAGGCCGATCTGTTGATTGTTGCCGCGCCGGTTTATCGCGGTTCTTATCCGGGCCTGCTCAAGCATCTGTTCGACCTGATCGACCTCAACGCACTGATCGACACGCCGGTGCTGCTCGCCGCTACCGGCGGCAGCGAACGCCATGCGCTGGTGCTCGATCACCAATTGCGGCCGCTGTTCAGCTTCTTCCAGGCCATGACTTTGCCGATCGGCGTGTACGCCACCGAAGCCGACTTCGCCGATTACCAGATCACCAGCGAACTGTTGAAGGCGCGTATCCGCCTGGCCGCCGAACGCGCCGCGCCGCTGTTCGCCACGCAAATCAAACCCTTGCTGAAAATCGCCTGAGGAGCCGTTCATGGATGTTTTCTGGTTCCTGCCGACCCACGGTGATGGCCACTATCTGGGCACCACCCAAGGCGCGCGCCCGGTCACGCTCAACTATTTGAAACAAGTGGCGCAGGCCGCCGACAGCCTTGGTTACCACGGCGTGCTGATTCCCACCGGGCGCTCCTGCGAGGACTCGTGGGTGATCGCCTCGGCGCTGGTGCCGCTGACCGAACGCCTGCGGTATCTGGTGGCGATCCGACCGGGGATCATTTCGCCGACGGTCTCGGCGCGCATGGCGGCAACTCTGGATCGCTTATCCAACGGCCGCTTGTTGATCAACGTGGTGACCGGCGGCGATCCGGACGAAAACCGTGGCGACGGCAGTTTCCTCAGTCACGCCGAGCGCTATGAAGTTACCGATGAATTCCTGAGGATCTGGAGGCGCGTGTTGCAAGGCGAGGCGGTGGATTTCGACGGCAAGCATTTGAAGGTGCAGAACGCCAAAGCACTGTATCCGCCGGTGCAGAAACCCTATCCGCCGCTGTACTTCGGCGGTTCCTCCGATGCCGCGCATGATCTGGCCGCCGAACAGGTCGACGTCTATCTGACCTGGGGCGAGCCTCCGGCCGCCGTCGCGGAAAAACTCGCCGATGTACGCGAACGCGCGGCGCGGCATGGACGCAAGGTGAAGTTCGGCATCCGCTTGCATGTGATCGTGCGCGAGACCGCCGAAGAGGCCTGGAAAGCCGCAGACAAACTGATCGAACACATCAGCGACGAGACCATCGAGGCTGCACAGAAGTCCTTCTCGCGGTTCGACTCCGAGGGTCAGCGGCGCATGGCGGCATTGCACGATGGCCGTCGCGATAACCTCGAAATTGCCCCTAACCTGTGGGCCGGCGTCGGTCTGGTGCGCGGCGGTGCGGGTACGGCATTGGTCGGCGATCCGCAGCAAGTGGCGGCGCGGATCAAGGAATACGCGGACCTGGGCATCGAAAGCTTCATCTTCTCCGGTTATCCGCATCTGGAAGAGGCTTACCGCTTTGCAGAGCTGGTGTTCCCGCTGCTGCCCGAGCCTTACGCGAGTCTGGCCGGACGTGGCGTAACCAACCTGACCGGGCCGTTTGGCGAAATGATTGCCAATGATGTGTTGCCCACAAAAGCCTCGGCGTAAACCGGATCCCCTGTGTAGGAGCTACCGCAGGCTCGGGCCTGCGTCAGCTCCTACACAGGCTGAGTGAATTCAGGAGTGTTGGTGTGACCGCCAAACCGCAAAGTACTTTGTTATCCCCGTTGCAAACCGCCCGCCAACTGGCCGCCGAGTTTGCCCTGACTGCCGTCGAGCGTGACGAACGTGGTGGCACGCCGAAGGCCGAGCGTGATGCCCTGCGCGACAGTGGCCTGCTGGCTCTGAGCATTCCCACCCGCTACGGCGGCCTCGGCGCGAGCTGGAGCGAAACCCTGCAAGTCGTTCGCGAATTCGCCAAGGTCGACAGTTCGATCGCCCACGTGTTCGGCTTTCATCACTTGATGCTCGCCACCGTGCGTCTGTTTTCCCGGCCAGAACAATGGCAGCCGTGGTTCGAACAGACCGCGCGGCAGAACTGGTTCTGGGGCAACGCGCTGAACCCGCTCGACACCCGCACCGTGGTCAAGGATCTCGGTGGTTGGCGCGAGTTTTCCGGGAAGAAAAGCTTCTGTTCCGGCGCCAGCGACTCACAGATGTTGATCGCTTCGGCGGTCGATGAAAGCGCGGGCGGCAAGTTGCTGATCGCGGCGATTCCCAGCGGACGCAGTGGCATCACCCTGCACAACGACTGGAACAACATCGGCCAGCGTCAGACCGACAGCGGCAGCGCCACGTTTGAACGAGTACGCGTCGAAGAGTCGGAACTGCTCCTCGATCCAGGTCCGCTGAGTACGCCGTTCGCTTGTTTACGGCCATTGATCGCGCAACTGACTTTCACGCATATGTTTCTCGGGATTGCCGAAGGCGCTTTCGAAGAGGCCCGGCAATACACCCTTAGTGAAACCCGGCTTTGGCATAAATCCACGGCGCGCGATGTGCGTGAAGACCCGTACGTGCTCGCGCATTACGGCGAGTTCTGGGTGGCGCTGGAAGGCATTCGCCTGTTGGTCGAACGCGCAGCGGCGCTGCTCGATGAGGCCTGGGCCAAAGGCGCAAATCTCAGTGCCGAAGAGCGTGGTCGTGTCGCCACCGCGATTGCCACCGCCAAAGTCGCCGCCAGCCGTCAGGGCCTGGAGATTTGCAGCCGTTTGTTCGAAGTGACCGGAGCGCGCTCCACTCATGCCTCCCTGCGTCTCGACCGCCACTGGCGCAACCTGCGCACGCAAACCCTGCACGACCCGCTGGACTACAAACTCCATGAGTTGGGCGACTGGGCGCTGAATCAATCGCTGCCGGTGCCGACCTTCTATTCCTGACCTGCCTGCATTTGAACTAAAAAGAAGGACGAGTCCATGCAACTGCTGACCCTACCGCCCTCCCCCGCGCTCGCCACGTCGATCCGCGCCACCGCGCAGGTCTTCGAAGATCCGAAATCCCAGGCCCTGCTCGAGCATTTGCAACAGGTCGCGCCGAGTGAAGCGAGCGTGCTGATCATCGGCGAGACCGGTACTGGCAAAGAGCTGGTGGCGCGGCATATTCATAACCTCAGCAACCGCCGTCACCGGCCGTTTATCGCAGTCAATTGCGGGGCGTTTTCCGAATCGCTGGTGGAAGCGGAATTGTTCGGTCATGAAAAAGGCGCGTTCACCGGTGCGCTGAGCGCCAAGGCCGGATGGTTCGAGGAAGCGGACGGCGGCACCTTGTTTCTCGATGAGATCGGCGATCTGCCGATGGCGATTCAGGTGAAGTTGTTGCGGGTTTTGCAGGAGCGCGAAGTGGTGCGACTGGGCTCGCGTAAAAGTATCCCCATCGATGTAAGGGTGCTGGCAGCGACCAACGTGCAGCTGGAAAAAGCCATCAATGCCGGCCATTTCCGCGAGGATCTGTATTACCGCCTCAACGTGGTCAATCTGGAACTGAGCCCGCTGCGCGACCGTCCAGGCGACATACTGCCGCTCACGCGCCATTTCATTGAGGCTTACAGCCAACGTCTCGGTTACGGGCGTGTCAGCATCAGCCCCGGCGCTGAGCACAAACTGCGTGCTTACAGTTGGCCGGGCAATATTCGTGAGCTGGAAAACGTCATCCACCACACCCTGCTGATCTGCCGCAACGGTGTGATCGAGCGCGATGACTTGCGCCTGTCGAATCTGCGCATCGATCGCCCGGACGATCATCACAGCAGTGCCGATGATTCACCGGAGGCGTTGCTGGAACAGGCCTTCCAAAAACTGTTCGCGCAACAGGCCGGCGCGTTACACGAGAAAGTCGAAGACGCCTTGTTACGCGCGGCGTATCGCTTTTGCCATTACAACCAGGTGCACACCGCGGCATTGCTCGGTTTGAGCCGCAACGTCACGCGTACACGGCTGATCAAGATCGGTGAACTGGCGGTGAACAAGCGGCGACTCACGGAAAACCTGCAGGGCGAGCGCTTGATCCAGCTGTCGATCTAGCCGACCAGGTTGCAGTGCAGCGCATCGTCGTGACTGCGGGCGATGCTGCTCAGCACCTGGAACGAATTGAAGGTGACGGTTTTCGCCTGATGGGTGTGAATCAGTTGCCAGAAATCCTGCTCGCCACTCTCGAAGCTGCGAAATGCTGCCTCCCCCGCCTCGCGGGACTGCCATTGCAGAAAACTCAGCACACGCCGGCCGTCATCGCTGGCCTGCACACTGGCGCTGACGAAACCGTCGTAACGCTGAGCCAGACGCTCGGTCTGCAGCGATAGTGCAGTGACCAATGCGGGTTGCTGGCGTGGTTCAATTTCGAATTCGATCAACTGGGTGAAACTGCGGTTGTTCATGGAATGCCCCCACTCAACGTAAGACGAGCCTTGCGACTCGAAGACCTGCAGGGTAAAACCTCCAGTTAAGTCAAGGTCAAGAGCTGTCTTCAAATGATCAGCAAAGAAAATGTGCACAAACAGTTAACGGTTGGCGAAGTCGCGGCGCGCAGCGGCGTCGCAGTAACCGCCCTGCACTTTTATGAAGCCAAGGGGTTGATCAAGAGTCAGCGCAATGCCGGCAACCAACGACGTTATCCGCGCGAAGTGCTGCGTCGGGTGGCGTTGATCAAAGTCGCGCAGCGGCTGGGGATTCCATTGGCGGAAATTGGCGAAGCGCTGAAGATTCTTCCGGACGATCGTGCGCCTACCGCGGCGGACTGGAAATTCCTCTCGCAGCAATGGCGCCGGGAGCTGGATGAGCGAATCGAGCAATTGACGCTACTGCGCGATCGGCTCAATGGCTGCATTGGTTGCGGCTGCTTGTCGATGGAGGCCTGCCCGCTGCGCAATCAGGGGGATGTGCTGGGTGAACAGGGACCGGGGCCGCACTTTCCCAAAGACTGACGCTCGTCGGGCAAAAATTTGCACGGCGAGGACAGTTCTATAGTGAATCTTCCACAAATCCGGTGGAGCCACATCTCATAGAACAAAAATCAGGGAGAACGTCATGAGCGTCAAACCCATTCCCGAGGGGTATCACAGCATTACCCCGTATCTCGGCATCCACAAAGCCGCCGAGGCCATCGATTTCTATAAAAAAGCCTTCGGTGCCACCGAAGTCATGCGCCTGACCATGCCCGACGGCGGCATCGGCCACGCCGAACTGCGCATTGGTGACAGCGCGATCATGCTCGGTTCGCCGTGTGATCAGGGGCCGTTGAGCAGTCCTGATAAAGCCGTGTCAGTCGGTTTGCATCTGTATGTGACCGATGTCGACAAATCGTTCCAACGGGCGCTGGAGGCCGGCGCGACGGCGGTGGCCGAGGTCAAGGATCAGTTCTACGGGGATCGCAGCGGGACGTTGAAGGATCCGTATGGGCATCTGTGGTTTCTGGCCTCGCGCAAGGAGGATCTGACTGAAGAGCAGATCAAGCAGCGGGCGATGGAGATGTTCAGCCAAGGCTAGCTTCTTGGTTGTCTGGGCTGGCCCTTTCGCGAGCAAGCTCGCTCCCACAGGGTTTCGTTGGGTGGCATGGATAGTGGTCACACCGAAAATTCCTGTGGGAGCGAGCTTGCTCGCGAAGGGGCCGGCACAGGCAACACAAAACTCCACGAACACACTTCATGAACCGGCCCACCACGCTTTGCCCCTTGCCGCGAACGCCGGACGATTTCAGGATGCAGCCAACAAGAACCCTGAAAAAGGATCAGCCCGATGTTTGCCGGATTCCGCAAAGACCAGCGCCACGTCAACGGCGTCGACATCGCCTACCGCCTCGGCGGCAGCGGCCCGGGCCTGCTGCTGTTGCACGGGCACCCGCAGACCCACGTGATCTGGCACAAGATTGCCGAACAACTGGCCGAACACTTCACCGTGGTCGCCGCTGACCTGCGTGGTTACGGTGACAGCAGTCGCCCGGCGGCCGATGAGTTGCACGTTAATTACTCGAAACGCGAAATGGCCCGCGACAATGTCGAGTTGATGCAGTCGCTGGGCTTCGAGCAGTTTTCGATCCTCGCTCACGACCGTGGCGCGCGGGTCGCCCACCGCCTGGCGCTCGACCACCCCGACGCCGTGCAGCGCATGATGCTGCTCGACATCGCCCCGACCCTATCGATGTACGCGCAAACCAACGAAGCCTTCGCCCGCGCGTATTGGCACTGGTTCTTCCTGATCCGCCCGGCGCCACTGCCGGAAACCTTGCTCGAAGCCGATCCCGAAGCGTATTTGCGCAGCGTCATGGGCAGTCGCAGCGCCGGGCTCAAGCCATTTACCGATGCAGCCTTCGGCGAATACCTGCGCTGCCTGCAGCAACCGGGCAGCGCTCGCGGCATCTGCGAAGACTATCGCGCCAGCGCCGGCATTGATCTTGAACACGACCGCGCCGACATCGCTGCCGGGCGTCACCTGAGTCTGCCACTGCGCGTGTTGTGGGGCGCCGAAGGCACGGTCGGACGCTGCTTCGATCCGCTCAAGGAGTGGCAGCAAGTGGCGACCAACGTCAGCGGCCAGGCCTTGCCCGCCGGCCATTACATTGCCGAAGAAATCCCCGAACCGTTGCTCGCCGAAGCACTGGCCTTTTTGCGCTGAGTCGAGCCGTCGGATCTCGGTGCTATGCTGGCGGCTTCTGCCGCCAGTGTTCGTTTTGACATGTCCCAGAAGAAAGACACCGTGCCCCTGCCCGAAGACCTGCGTGTGCTGCTCACCGTGATCCGCAAGAATGGCTTTGCCGCCGCTGCGGATGAACTGGGCCTGTCGCCGGCCTATGTCAGCAAGCGCATCCAGATTCTTGAAACCACCCTTGGCACTCGCCTGCTGCACCGCACCAGCCGTCGCGTCTCGCTGACCGAGGACGGTGAACGGGTGCAGCGCTGGGCGTTGCGCATTCTCGATGATTTCCAGCAACTACACGACGAATTGTCCGACGCCCACGACAGCCCGCGTGGGCGTTTGCACATTTGTAGCAGCTTCGGTTTCGGTCGCAATCACGTGGCCCCGGCGGTGTCGTTGCTGGCCGAACGTTATCCAGAACTGGAGATTCGCCTCGACCTGTTTGACCGGGTGGTGGACATCATCAATGAAGGCTTCGATCTGGAGATCCGCGTTGGTGACGACATTCCCGGCCAGCACATCGGCCGATGTCTGGCCAGCAACCGGCGCGTGCTGTGCGCCGCCCCGGGTTATCTGCAACGTCGCGGCACGCCGCAGACGCTGGACGAACTGCAGCAGCACGATTGCCTGGTGATCAAGGAGCGCGACAACGCCTTCGGTATCTGGAATCTGGATCGTGATAGCGGACAAGAGAGCGTGCGCGTCAGCGGGCCGTTGTCGTCAAACAATGGCGAGATTGTTTTGCAGTGGGCACTGGACGGGCGCGGGGTGTTGTTGCGCTCGTTGTGGGATGTGAAGCCGCTGTTGGAGCAAGGACGCTTGGTGCAGGTGCTGGAGGATTACAGCCAGAGTGCCAATGTCTGGGCAGTGTACCCGACGCGCCTGGCGCATTCGGGGAAGTTGCGCGCGTGTGTGGAGTTTTTGCAGGCGCATTTCAAAAGCCTGTCGCTATAGCTCAAAACACCACAAAAACCATGTAGGAGTGAGCCTGCTCGCGATAGCGGTGTGTCAGATACAACAATTCTGACTGATCCACCGCTATCGCGAGCAGGCTCACTCCTACAAGGGGATTAGTGTGGGTCAGGAGAGCCAAGGGTTGTTGGCCAGATGTTCGCGTTCGAAGGTTTTGATCTGCTCGCGCCGTTGCAAGGTACTGCCGATAGCATCCAGACCGAGGATCAACGCAGTCTTGCGCAGGGTGTCGATCTGAAAGTCGATTACGCTGCCATCCGCCAGGCCAATCTGCTGCGTCTCTAAATCAATACTGATCCGCGCCGTTTCAGCCTGACCGACAAGCTGTCCGATGCGTTGCACCTGCGCTTCATCCAGGGTGATCAACAACACCCCGTTACGCTGGCAATTGTCGTAGAAGATCCCGGCGAAACTGCTGCCGATCAAGGCGCGAATACCCATTTGCTGCAAGCCCCAGACCGCGTGTTCGCGGCTGGAACCGCAGCCAAAATTCGGCCCGACCAGCAGAAAACTCGCGCCCTGCCACGCCGGTCTGTTCAACACGAAATCGGGGTTGGGGCTGCCATCGCGCAGAAACCTCAAATCGAAAAACAAGCCGCGATCGAGTCCCTGACGATCAATGCCTTTGAGGAACTGCTTGGGCATGATCACGTCAGTGTCGACATTGGCCGCCAATAACGGCGCGGCCTGACCGCTGACCAGAGTGAAAGGTTGCAGGCTCATGGGCGTACTCCAAAGTGGCGGATATCGGTGAGTCGACCGCTGATCGCAGCGGCGGCAACCATGGCCGGGCTCATCAGATGAGTGCGCGCGCCGGCGCCCTGACGACCTTCAAAGTTGCGGTTGGTGCTGGATGCGCAGCGGTCGCCGGGCGCGAGGACATCGTCGTTCATCGCTAGACACATCGAGCAGCCGGACTGGCGCCATTCGAATCCGGCGTCGATAAAGATCTGCGCCAGCCCCTCGGCCTCGGCCTGCGCGCGAACTTCGCTGGAGCCGGGGACAATCATCGCGCGCACATGCCCGGCCACCTGCTGACCGCGCACGACGCTGGCGGCATCCCGAAGATCTTCGATTCGCGCGTTGGTGCACGAACCGATAAAGGCGTGGCTGATAACGATGTCGCTGAGCGCCATGCCCGCTTCCAGGCCCATATAGTTGAGGGCGCGGCGCATGTCCTGGCGCAGGATCGGATCGCTGATTGCTTGCGGATCCGGCACCCGCGCACCGATCGCGGCAGCCTGATCGGGGCTGGTGCCCCAGGTGACCATCGGTTCCAGCACACTGGCATCAAGGTGAATCTCACGATCAAACAGCGCACCGGGATCACTGCGCAGTTCACGCCACTTCTTCACGCCTTGTTCCCACAGCGCCCCTTGCGGCGCGCGCGGCTTGCCCTTGAGATAGGCGAAGACCTTGTCATCCGGCGCCATGAATGCCCCGCGCGCGCCAGCCTCGACGGCCATGTTGCAGATGGTCATGCGCGCCTCAACGCTGAGGGCGTCGATGGTCGAGCCGCAGAACTCGATCGCGTAACCGCTGGCCCCGGACGCGCCGATGCGACCGATCAGCGCCATGATCACGTCTTTTGACGTCAAGCCCGGAGCCAGGTCGCCGTCGACGGTGACGCGCATACTTTTCAGGCGTTTGTAGACCAGCGTCTGCGAGGCCAGCAGGTGTTCGATCTCGGAGGTGCCGATGCCGAAACCGAAGGCGCCAAGTGCGCCATAGGTGGTGGTATGGCTGTCACCGGCGGCGATGACCATGCCGGGCAGAATGAAACCCTGCTCGGGCGCGATCACGTGTTCGATGCCCTGACGTTTGTCGAGGATGTCCAGCAACTCGATGCCAAAGTCCCGGCAGTTTTCCGCCAGATAGGATACTTGCCGGGCGCCGCCGGCATCGGGCATTGCCGCGATGCGCACAGGCGTGGTCGGGTTGACGTGATCGACCACCGCCAGCGCCGTGCCCGGCCGCCAGACCTCGCGCCCGGCGGCACGCAATCCGCTGAAGGCCTGCGGGCTGGTGTATTCGTTGATCACCTGACGATCGATATACAACAGGACATGGCCCTGATCGTCGAGGCGGCAGACCGTGTGCGAATCGATGTGTTTGTCGTAGAGGGTTCTGGCGGTCATCAAGGCGCTCACTCAGGGAAATCAGGTGATTCCCATCATAGGCAGCGCGGATCGGCCATCAATTGGCAGACAGTGATGGCGTGGATCATGAATCGTGTTTGATCCCATGCACGCAGCAAAACCCTGTAGGAGCTGTCGAGTGCAACGAGGCTGCGATCTTTTGATCTTGTTTTTAAAGATCAAGATCAAAAGATCGCAGCGTGCCGCAGCTCCTACTGTGGGATCTCGTCACACCCTGCGAATTGGGAAACATTTGCTTTCATATCGCCTTTCGGGATTTTCCGCGCTCATCCGTCCTATATAGATGCAGGCCGTTCGCGTAGGCAAAAGCCACGTCCGGTCTTTCGGGGTCCCCGTGCTGCGAAGCCCGTAGCCACGCGCCCTTTCACCGCTATCAAGACGCGCAATCATGTCGAAGAAATCCCGCTCCAAACTGTGGTTCCTCGTTCATAGCTGGCTGGCGTTACCGATCTGGTTCTTTGTCCTGATCGTCTGTGTCACCGGCACACTGGCGGTGGTCAGTCAGGAAATCGTCTGGCTGGCCAACCCGCAGATGCGCGCCAGCCAGCCTGCGGACGATGCGCCGCTGCTCAGCTATGACCAGATCATGGCGGCGATCAAAAAAGCCGAACCGCAGACCCTCGTTGAAAGCATCAGTCGCCCCGACGAATCACACTTCGCGCTCGACGTTGCGGTCAGCTATCCGGACGGCCGCTCACAGACGGTCTACGTCAATCCTTACACTGGGGTGATTCAGGGCCCCGCGCCAACCTTCGATTTCAAAGCCTTCACCCGCGCCCTGCACGGCTGGTGGCTGGTGCCGTTCACCAACGGATTCAGTTGGGGCTGGTATCTGGTGTCGTTCCTCGGCGTGCCGATGCTGGTCTCGCTGATCACCGGGCTGGTGGTCTACAAGCGCTTCTGGAAAGGTTTTCTGCGTCCGACCCTGCGCGTGCGTCATGGCGCACGAATCTTCTGGGGTGACTTCCATCGCTTGTGCGGTATCTGGTCGATCTGGTTCATTGCGGTGATTTCCATCACCGGGATCTGGTTTCTGATTCGGGCGATTCTGTTCGACAACCAGATCGCCATCTCCAGCGAGCCGATCATTCCGGCCATGTCCCGCGAAAGCGTGCCGATCTCTGCCGCCGGCACGCCACCGCCACGGATCAGCCTGGACCGTGCCGTCGAGCTCGCGCAAGAGAAGATTCCCGGGCTGGAAGCCAGTTTCGTCAGTCTGCCGGGCAATGCCTACAGCCACATGAGCGTCGGCGGTCGCGGCTGGTATCCGCTGATGTTCCAGACCGCCACGCTCAATCCGTACAACGGCGATATCGCCGCTTCGCGTCTGCTGTCCGATCGCTCGTCGCTGGAGTTCGTCACCGAGTCCATGCGGCCGCTGCACACCGGCGACTTCGGTGGCATCTGGATCAAGCTGATCTGGTTCTTCTTCGGTTTGATCCTGAGCCTGATGATTCTCAGTGGTTTGTTGATCTGGACCAAACGCACCGCCCTGGCCACCGCCAATGCGCTGAAGCGCGAAGACAGGAACAACCGCATCAAGGCACAACCGGCCATGAGCCGTGAAACCTCGGAGGCCAGCCTGTGAGCAAGTCCACCACCAAGGCACAGCCTTCTCGCCTCGCACACTTCTGGCACAAATGGCGCTTCCACATCAATGTCCTGCTGCTGTTGATCCCGCTTGGGTTCATGCCCAAGTACTTCGCCGACGCCTCGCTGTTTCGCGGTGACAGCGGCCTGGGCCAACATGAAATCGGCAATATTCAGGTCGGCCCATGGAGCCTGCGCCTGGCCGAATTGCGCAACGAAGCGCCGGTGCTCACCGGCCCGGCCGGTTACATGAAAGATTTCAGCGCCGCCCTGTGCGATGCCTGTGTCGAGCAGGTCAAGGCTACTTACCTGCGCATCGGCAAGCCACGCAGCCTGCGCGCCGCCGGTACGATTTTCTTCGGCACGCCTTACCGCATGGGCACGCAAATGCCGATCCCGGAGAAGACCAGACCCGACGCTGAACTGTGGATCACCATGGAAGGCTGGGACGGCAGCATGCATCAGGCTTCGATTCCCCTGAGTCAGGCCTCCCCCGCCACCTTCGCCTGGCTGAACAAACAAGGAGTCAAACCATGACTTGCTCGCAACGCCCTTTTCGCCTGCGGCTGAGCGCCGTGCTGCTGGTGCTCGGCGCCGGATTCAGTGCCAGCGCTCTGGCGCATAACCCGATGTGCGAATGCACAGCCATCGACGCCGAGCAGATCAAATGCACTGGCGGTTTCTCCGACGGCAGCGGCGCGCCGGGGGTGACCCTTGATGTGATTGGTTATGACGAAACCATTCTGGTGCCGGGCAAGCTCGGCGCAGATTCCACGCTGACCTTCAAGAAGCCTGGCGCCGAGTTTTACGTGCTGTTCGACGCAGGCCCGGGCCATGTGGTGGAAATCGACCAGGCGGACATTGAAACCCCATGAGTACGCCAACCACACAAGTCGTACGCCCGGCCGGTGCCGGTCATGAAACCCTCAATGTGCTGCTGTTGTGCCTGTTGATTCTGGCAGTCGCAGGTTCTGTGGTCGCGTGGCGCGGGGTTTCTCATGAGCCTGAGCCGGTTGCGTCCAATCAACTCGACGCGCGCCGCGACCTCAGTGCATCGGAACAAGGCATCTACACCGACCTGCGGGTGACCCTCGATGAAATCCGCTTGTTGCGCGAAGAACAGCAAGCCCTGCCGACACCGCAAAGTCTGGCCGACGACGGCTTTGCGCCGTTTGCCCAGGATGCGAGTTCGGTCAGCCGTGGCGGTCATGCCTGGCAGTTGCTGGCGAACAGCGCTTATTTCGGCCACAGCCAGAACCCGGCCGTCGCCGGTTCATTCGTCATGCTGCTGAGCAGCGATGACAAGGCTGCTCCGGACATCTGGCTCAACCGTGATGCCCGTCTGCCAGTGCCGACCGAATTGACCGACGCGGCGCTGTCCGCTGCCGGCTGGAAACAGATCGTCGCGCAATACGATGCCGGGGTTACCCGCGAACATCGCCATTGATTCCTCGCCCTCCTCCGAGAGAAGACCGCTTGCCCATGTCTATTTCATCGCCTCGCCGTCCGTTGTTACGTTTGTTTCTGGCAGGTCTTTGTGCCTGTCTGCTGAGCCCGCTGGTCAGCGCCGATCCGGCCAAACGCCTGCGCATCGGCATTACCCTGCACCCTTATTACAGCTATGTGGCGAACATCGTCGGCGACAAGGCCGAGGTGGTGCCGCTGATCCCCGCCGGCTTCAACCCGCACGCCTACGAACCACGGGCCGAGGACATCAAGCGCATCAGCGGGCTGGATGTAATCGTGCTCAACGGCGTTGGCCATGACGACTTCGCCGACCGCATGATCGCCGCCAGCGAAACGCCGAACATCAAAACCATCGAAGCCAACGAGAACGTGCCGCTGCTGGCTGCCACCGGCGTTGCCGCACGCGGCGCCGGCAAAGTGGTGAATCCGCACACGTTCCTGTCGATCAGCGCTTCCATCGCTCAGGTCAACAACATCGCCCGCGAACTGGGCAAACTTGATCCGGACAACGCCAAGACCTACACCCAGAACGCCCGCGCCTACGGCAAACGCCTGCGCCAGATGCGCGCCGACGCGCTGGCAAAACTGACCCAGGCACCGAACGCCGAACTGCGCGTGGCCACAGTGCACGCCGCTTACGACTATCTGCTGCGTGAGTTCGGCCTGGAAGTGACCGCCGTGGTTGAACCGGCGCACGGCATCGAGCCAAGCCCAAGCCAGTTGAAGAAGACCATCGACCAGCTGCGTGAACTGGACGTGAAAGTGATCTTCTCGGAGATGGATTTCCCCTCCACTTACGTCGAGACGATCCAGCGTGAGTCCGGGGTGAAGCTGTATCCGCTGTCGCACATTTCCTACGGCGAATACACCGCCGACAAATACGAAAAGGAAATGACCGGCAACCTTAACACCGTGGTGCGGGCGATTCAGGAGTCTGGCGCATGACTTCCAGAGAAACCCTCTCCCCCGAAAACACCGAGTCCCCTGTGGGAGCGAGCTTGCTCGCGAAGGCGTCGGGTCAGCCAACATCCTTATCGAATGACACACCGCATTCGCGAGCAAGTCGAATCGTCGCACCGTCGCTCCCAAAGGTCTGTGGGCCGACTCTGGATTTTGCGGAAGTCTCTCTGACCCTGGGTCGCACGACGATTCTCGACAAGGTTACCTTCCAGGTACAGCCCGGCAGCGTACACGCGCTGGTCGGTCCCAACGGTGGCGGCAAGAGTTCGCTGATCAAGACCCTGCTCGGGCAAATGCCCCATCAGGGCCAGCTCAGCCTGCAATGGCCCGGTGAACCTGGAACCATCGGTTATGTGCCGCAAGCGTTGGAGTTCGATCGCGGTTTGCCTTTGACCGTTGACGATTTCATGGCCGCGATGTGTCAGCGACGCCCGGCGTTTCTCGGTTTGAGCAAGCGTTACGCCGGCGCCATTGGCGATGCGCTGGAACGCGTCGGCATGCAGGACAAACGCAAGCGGCGCATGGGTGCGCTGTCCGGCGGGGAACGGCAGCGGGTGCTGCTCGCACAAGGTTTGATTCCGGCGCCGCAATTGCTGGTGCTGGATGAACCGATGTCGGCACTCGATGAAGCCGGGATTCAGGTGTTCGAGCGTCTGCTCAATGACTGGCGCGCGGCGGGCATCACCGTGCTGTGGATCGAGCACGATCTGGAAGCGGTCGGACGCCTGGCCGATCGGGTCACTGGCCTGAACCGTCGTGTACTGTTCGACGCCACGCCACAACAGGCGCTGACCCCGGAACGACTGCTGACGCTGTTCTCGACCCATCCACGGAGCGCTGCCTGATGAGTTACGAAGCCTTTCGTTTGATGGTGCAAGGCTGGGCCTCGTCCGGTTATCTGCCGGAAGCGCTGGCCTACGGTTTCGTGGTCAATGCGTTGCTTGCCGGGCTGCTGATCGGCCCGGTGCTCGGCGGCCTCGGCACACTGGTGGTGGTCAAGCGCTTCGCGTTTTTCTCCGAAGCGGTGGGCCACGCGGCGCTGACCGGTGTGGCCATCGGCATCCTGCTCGGCGAGCCCTACACCGGTCCCTACGGCAGCCTGTTCGGTTACTGCCTGCTGTTCGGCATCCTGCTCAATTACCTGCGCAACCGCACCGGTCTGGCGCCCGATACCTTGATCGGCGTGTTTCTGTCGGTGTCGCTGGCACTCGGCGCGAGCCTGCTGTTGATTCTGGCGGGCAAGATCAACGTGCACATTCTCGAAAACGTATTGTTCGGCTCAGTGCTGACGGTCAACGGTAACGATCTGGCGGTACTGGCCATTGTCGGCTCGCTGGTCATGGCGTTGGCCCTGCCGCTGTACAACCGCATCATGCTCGCCAGCTTCAATCCGCAACTGGCAGCGGTGCGTGGAGTGGCGGTGAAGACCCTGGATTATCTGTTCGTGATTCTGGTGACGCTGATCACCGTGGCGGCAGTGAAAGTCATCGGCGCGATTCTGGTCGGTGCACTGCTGGTGATTCCAGCGGCAGCGGCGCGGTTGCTCAGCCAGTCACTCAAAGGGTTCTTCTGGTGCTCGGTGCTGATCGCCACGGTCAGCACGTTGTGCGGGATTCTTGCGCCCATCGTGTTCGATCTGCCGATTCCATCCGGCGCCGCGATCATTCTGGTCGCCGGCATTGCCTTCGCCCTCGCCGCCATTGCGCGCGGGGTTGTCCCGAGTCTGAAAGGGAATCTTGGATAAATGACTTTTTCACTGCGAAAACTGACCTTGGCCATGACCCTGTGCGGTGTGGTCTGCTCGCCGTTGATGGCCGCCGACAAAGCTAAACCGCTGCAGGTACTGGCCTCGTTGCCCATCACCTTTGGCTTGGCAGAAGCGCTGCTCAAGGGCACTGATGTCAATCTCGAACGGGCGGCACCAGCAAACCTGCCGGGCAGTCGTCAGAGTGCCTACTTCACCGGGCGCGGCGCTCCGGCCCTGAGCAAACTGGCAACCGGTGCCGATGCCGTGATTGGTGTGCGCTCGCTGTGGCCGGATGATCAGTTGTACCCGATCGCCCGCCGCAGCAATATACGCATCGTCGAAGTTGATGCGGCCCGCCCTGTCGACGGCGCCCTGCCGGGCATTGCCGTGCAACCGGATCTGAAGGTCGACGGCTTGAACAGCCAGCCATGGCTGGCCAGCAACAACATGGGACGCATGGCGGACGTGATGGCTGCGGATCTGGTGCGCCTGGCACCTAGCGCAAAGCCTGCAATCGAGGCGAATCTGGCGACGTTGAAGCAGCGTCTGTTGAAGCTCAGCGCGGATAGCGAAGCGCGTCTGGCCAGTGCGGACAATCTGAGTGTGATGAGTTTGAGCGATCATTTCGGCTATTTGATCGGCAGCCTCAATCTGGAGCTGATCGGCGAGGATCCACGACCTGATACCGAGTGGACGGCTGAGGGTCTTAAAAAGCTGACGGCAACGCTCAAGGACAATGATGTCGCGGTGGTGCTGCATCATCGGCAGCCATCGGAGCCGGTGAAAGCGGCGATCGCCGAGTCGGGGAGTCGTCTGGTGGTGTTGAGTACGGATGCGGCGGATCCGGTGGCGGAGCTGGAAGGCAATGTTGATTTGCTGCTAAAGGGATTGAGCGGGGCGTAATTTCAGCCGGAACCGCGTTATCGTTCTTCGCTGGCAAGCCAGCGATGGGGCCCTGAAAGGCAACACAAATCCAAGGCAATAAAAAAACCCGCTGACTGTTTCCAGTCCAGCGGGTTTCTTTTTGCCCGGGCGCTTATTGCGCGGCGGCCTGCCCTTCCATCTTCTGGCGCAGGCTCAGCGGACGCATGTCAGTCCAGACTTCTTCGATGTAGGCCAGGCACTCTTTTTTCAGGCCGCTCTTGCCCACGGTGCGCCAGCCTTCCGGCACGGCTTTGTAGTCCGGCCAGATCGAGTATTGCTCTTCGTGGTTGACCACGACCTGAAAGAGGATGTCCTCGCGGTCGAATACTGACGTCATGCTGGTTCTCCATCGTTGTAAGGGTGGGCTGCACGAGGGGTGCAGCCGGGTATGTAGAAAGAACGTTCGGCGCGGCGAAAAATTTACAGCGACGCGGTGGCGGCGGCCAAAGCGCGACCAAAGATCTCCGCGACGCGGTCGATTTCGGCGGCAGTGATCACCAGCGGTGGGAGGAAACGCACCACCGCGCCATGCCGACCGCCCAGTTCCAGAATCAGCCCACGCTTGAGGCATTCGCGCTGTACCAGCGGCGCCAGTCGCGCAAACGCCGGCGGATGACCGAGCGCATCCAGCGGGCCGTTCGGCTCGACAAGCTCTACCCCGAGCATCAGCCCACGACCACGAATGTCGCCCAGTTGCGGGAAGTCGCGTTGCAGGAGTTGCAGGTGTTCGCTAAGGCGCTCGCCCATGGCAGCAGCGTGTTCGCAGACCTTGTGCTCAACCAGGTAACGCATCACCGCGGAGCCTGCCGCCATGGCCATCTGATTGCCACGGAACGTGCCGGCGTGCGCGCCCGGCTGCCAGGTGTCGAGCCAGTCGCGATAGACCACGACGGCCAACGGCAGGCTGCCGCCGATGGCTTTGGACAACACCACCACATCCGGGGTGATGCCAGCGTGTTCGAAAGCAAACATCTTGCCGGTGCGGGCGAAACCGCTCTGGATCTCGTCGACGATCAGCGCCACACCGGCCTTCTCGGTGATCCGCCGCAAGCCGCGCAGCCACTCGATGTCCGCCGGAATCACGCCGCCCTCGCCCTGCACCGCCTCGACGATTACCGCAGCGGGCAGTTGCACGCCGGCTTCCGGGTCGTTGAGCAGGTTTTCCAGGTAACTCAGGTTGGCCTTTACGCCCGCCGCGCCACCAAGGCCGAACGGGCAACGGTAGTCATACGGAAACGGCATGAACTGCACGCCACTGCTGAGCAGCGCGCCAAGCGGCTTTTTCGGCCCAAGGCTGCCCATCAGGCTCAACGCACCCTGGCTCATGCCGTGGTAACCACCGGAGAAAGACAGCACGGTGCTGCGCCCGGTCGCCGTGCGTACCAGCTTCAATGCCGCTTCCACGGCATCGGTCCCGGTCGGGCCGCAGAACTGGATTTTCGCTTCAGCCGCAAGGGCCGAAGGCAGCAAACCGAACAGATCCTGGACAAACTGATCCTTGACCGGCGTGGTCAGGTCGAGGGTGTGCAGCGGCAACTCATCGGCCAGCACCTGCTGGATCGCTTCGATCACCACCGGGTGATTATGCCCCAGCGCCAGCGTGCCGGCGCCAGCGAGGCAGTCGATGAAAGTGCGCCCTTCAACGTCTTCGACATACAGACCTTTGGCGCGCTTCAGTGCCAAAGGAATACGTCGTGGATAGCTGCGGGCGTTGGATTCCTGCCGGGCCTGACGGGCCAGCAATGGCGATTCGTTGAACTGGTACAGCGTTTCGGTCGGCGCCGAAGTAACCCGGGCCGACGACTCTTCGATAAGGCTGGTGGCGACTGACATCTCTCGACCCCTCAATTGGCTATGGATAGTGACCAAAACAGCACACCGGACAGGTGCGCATTCCGATCGCGGGGCGCACTTGCTGGTTTTCCTGTTCTGGAAACGCTTAAGGGGCCTGAGGATTTAGCCCGTGATCGAGTTGTCAGCCATGCGTTGCCAGCAACTTGTGCATGGGCAGGGTATGCAAGCCGTGGTATTCGAGGGACGACGCTGACTCGTGATAGCCCAGACGCCGATAAAATGCACGGCCGGTGCGCGTGCTGTTGAGATCAGCGTGAAAAACACCGCGAACCCGTAACCAGCCTTCCAGATCCCGCATCAGCGCCCGCCCGACGCCGCGACGAAATGACTCTGGCTGGACGTAACACAGCAAAATGTCGCCGCTGGCCCGAGCCATGCCGACACCGACCGGTTTGTCCGCCAACAACGCAATGCAGAGATAGAAGTGCGGATCGGCCAGTCGAGCAGTGATAAAATCGGCGGATTGCAGGCCGATCCATTGGCGGACGAGTGATGAATCGTTACGGTGATCGAGCGCACATCCGATGCGGATCGAACGTTCGATGATGCGGCTGATGATACCGGCGTCGGCCAGTGTGGCCGGTCGGATACAGATGGGTGCTTCCATGGCGCAGTTCCCTCAATCCATTGAGTCAAAGCTGCGCTGACCTTACCCCCACCCGGGCCGGATAGCGAACGCCGAGAAGTTACATTTAATGTGTCTGGCGCGATTTCCTGTAGGAGCTGCCGAAGGCTGCGATCTTTTGATCTTGATCTTGAAAAACAAAATCAAAAGATCGCAGCGTTCGGCAGCTCCTACACAGGCTCTACTGGAATCAGAAAGGTTGCAACGGCATGGTCAGTTCGACGCGCAGGCCATCCGGGCGGCTGTCGAAATGCAGGGCGCAGTCACAACGCTGGACGATCGCCTGGACAATCGCCAGGCCGAGACCACATCCGGTGCTCTGGCCGTTGCGCCAGAAGCGCTGGGTCAGATGTTGCAGGTCATCCGGCGCAATCCCCGGCCCATGGTCGCGCACGACAAAACGTACGCGGTTGCCAATGGTTTCCAGACTCAGCTCAACCGCACAGTCCTCGGGCGTATGGCGCAGGGCGTTGTCGAGCAGATTGCGCAGCGCGGCAATCGACAACACGGCCGGCATCTGTAGCGGTGCAGCAGAAAGCTCAGCCGGTAGTTGCAGTTTGATGCGCAGGCGCTCACCACCCGTGGCGTCCTGAATCGCCAGGCGTGCCACTTGCTCGGCACTGCATTGCGAGCCGTCATCGAACGACAGACTGCCCTCGACCCGCGCCAGCAACAGCAGTTGCTCAAGGGTACGATGCAAGCGATCGGCACCCTCCTCGGCTCGCGCCAGCGACTGATCGCGGGCGCTGCCATCGGTCATGCGCGCAACTTGCAGGTGCGTCTTGATCGCCGTCAGCGGACTGCGCAGTTCATGCGCCGCGTCACCGGTCAGGCGGCGTTCACGCTCGATGGTTTTGCCAATGCGCTGGAACAACTGGTTTTGCGTTTCGAGCAGCGGCTTCAGTTCACTGGGGAAGGTCTGGATCTGCAACGGCTCAAGCGAGTCGGCATTGCGCCGCATCAGCGCTTCACGCAGGCGATTGAGCGGCGCCAGCCCTTGGCCGATGCCCAGCCACAACAGGCACAGGCAGCCCAGCAACGCCACGCCTACCGGCACCGATGCCGCCAGCAGGATCGACATGTTCAGGGCTTCGCGCTCGATCTGCCGGTCGGCGGTGGTAATGCGCACATCGCCCCGGGCGAGGGTGAAACTGCGCCACGGCGCACCGTCGATCATCTGGTCATGGAAGCCCATCTTCTCGGCTTCCAGCGCCTGTTCGGGATTGTTGTGGCTGCGCGCAAGAATTTCCCCACGCAAGGAACTGACCTGACAGGCCATGCCACCGGGGATATTCAGTTGTTCGGCACTGAAATGCGTGCCCTCGCCTTTGCTCGGCAGTGTCGGCAACTGTTCCAGCAGCCCGGCAACCATGCGCGCCGACGCCACCAGACGCTGGTCGAGGGAAAACATCATCTGATTGCGCAGGTCACTGAGCATCCAGGCCGCCGCCAGCGCCCAGATCAGCGCAAACGCAGCGCCGAGGGTCAGACTCAGGCGCAGTCGCAGACTCATCACTTGCCTTGATCTCCACCGTCGGCCGGGCCGAGGCGATAGCCCAGACCGCGCACGGTTTCGACGATGCCCTTGCCCAGTTTGCTGCGCAGGTGATGGATGTGCACGTTCAGCGCGTTGCTTTCCAGCTCATCGTTGAAACCGTAAACACTGTCTTTCAACTGTTCGGTAGACAGCACCCGGCCACGATTGTGCAGCAGCGCCTGCAACAGCGATTGCTCACGGCGCGACAGGTCCACCGGTTGCCCGGCCAGGGTGGTTTCGCGACTGCTCGGATCGTACGTCAGCGCGCCGTGCTCGATCAGGTTGACACTACGTCCGGCGACTCGGCGCAACAAGGTTTGCAGGCGGGCGAACAGTTCCCGCAGATCGAAGGGTTTGAGCAGGTAATCGTCAGCCCCGGCCTGCAAACCGTCAACGCGGTCGGTGACCGAGTCGCGCGCGGTCAGAATCAGCACCGGAATTTCCAGGCCGCTCTGACGCAGTTGTTGCAGCAATTTGAGGCCATCTTCGTCTGGCAGGCCGAGATCGAGCACCATCACGTCGAATTCAGCCACCTTGAGCATCGCCCGCGCCTTCGACGCAGTGTTGACGTGCTCAACGGTCAAACCCTGAGCCGTGAGACCGGCAACGATGCCGCTGGCGATCAGCTCATCGTCTTCGCAAACCAGTACGTGCATGGGTGCTCCGTGGATAAAAAAGGCGAGTGAAGCAGGCGAGGATTAAGCGGCAATTATGGCTGTCACCGGCGCTTACGGAAAGCCGGGCAAAAACATCGAGGCGCCACCTGACGCAGGACTCACCCGGCGCTGAAACTTTCCCACTAATAAAGAAACAGTTTCTCCCTATGTAATAACCCTTCGATCATTTAGTTTTCGACTGGCAACCACCGACAACTTTAAAGGGACTTAATAAACATGCCTCAACTAAAAGACTTCGTCGCGATCGATTGGCGCTCCGGCCCCGACCGAATTTATTTCTTCTTCAAGGACAGTGACACCTATTCCCGATTCGATCTCGGTGACAATGGGGTATCCGCCAACTATCCCGCATCGGTCGGCGGTAGCTGGGACAGCTTTGACCCCTATGCCAAAGACTTGCGTTTCGGACTGACAACCACTTCATTCGGCTGGAACACCCCGTCCGATGAAGATATTGCCTGGTTGTTCTTCTATCAGGGAACAATACCCATGGTGTGTAAATACAACCAGGACAAGGACAAGGTCGATGCCTTCTATAAAGTTTCCGATTCGATCTGGAAGCCGATATTGCCCTACTTCGACAAGATCATCGCCGGCACCTGGTTCCAACTGACCGGTCACCCGTTTCTGTTCAGGTTCATCCTGAACGACGGACACTATCTATCGTTTAACTTCAAGGCAAAGACCTTGACTTACAAATCCTTCGGAGACAATCAACTTGGCGCGCTGAAACCGTACAAGGACCGCATTATCACGGCAGCGCAAAATGACCGGACTTTCGCCGACAGCTACTGGTACATCTTCCTGACCGACAACCAATACCTGACTTACAACATTCAGTCCGACCGCCTGGTCTCCGGCCCGCAAACCATCAATGACACGAACTGGCCCGGACTGCTGCGAGGCTGATTGGCCGAAGCCCGGAGGGCCTTGTAGGATACGGTTAATTATCGGTTAATCGCCGCCGCCCATTCTGCACCCCACTTGCACAGGGACAAGGCTCCTCCATGCGTCATTTTTTACTTTTGTTTGCTCTACTGATTTCCAGCCTGGCCCAGGCTGGAAACAATCCGTTTGAGACAAAACCGGAGTTTCTGCCGGTCGACCAGGCATTCGTGCTCACCTCGGAACGCCTGGAATCCGGTGAAACCCAGCTGTTCTGGCAAATCACCGACGGCTATTACCTGTATCAGAAACGCCTGAAATTCGATGGTTTGAGCGCCGAACAGCAGCCCGCACTGCCTGAAGGCGAATCCCACAGCGACGAGTTTTTCGGAGAGCAACCGGTCTATCGCCAAGGGCTGGAAGTGAAAATCCCGGCGGCAGCCACAGGGCAGATCAAGGTCAGCTATCAGGGCTGTGCCGATGCCGGCCTGTGCTATCCGCCGCAAACCCGGGTCATCGATCTGGGTGGTAAAGCGGCGGTTGCGGCAAGCACTGAAGCGCCGGATCAGGCTTTGGCCAGCAGCCTGCAACAACGGGCGCTGGGCTGGAGCCTGTTGGTTTTTTTCGGCCTCGGACTGTTGCTGGCATTCACGCCTTGCACATTGCCAATGCTGCCGATTCTCGCCGGCATGGTGGTCGGCAGTGGCGCCACCCCGCGTCGCGGTTTTGCGCTGGCCGGCAGTTATGTGATCTGCATGGCCCTGGTGTATGCGGCGATGGGCGTGATCGCCGCGCTGCTCGGCGCAAACCTGCAGGCGTGGTTGCAGAATCCGTGGCTGCTCGGCACGTTCGCCGCGATCTTTGTGGTGCTGGCCTTGCCGATGTTCGGTTTCTTTGAACTGCAATTGCCGGTAGCCCTGCGCGATCGTCTGGAACACGCCTCGCGCAGTCGCAGCGGTGGCAGTCTGATTGGCGCCGGGGTCCTCGGTGCCTTGTCCGGTCTGCTGGTCGGCCCGTGCATGACCGCGCCGCTGGCAGGTGCCTTGCTTTACATCGCGCAGAGCGGCAACGCGCTGCACGGTGGCTTGATCCTGTTCTCGCTGGGCATCGGCATCGGTGTGCCGTTGTTGTTGCTGGTGACCGTGGGCAATCGCTTCCTGCCCAAACCCGGTGCCTGGATGAACCTGCTCAAAGGTGTGTTCGGTTTCCTCTTCCTCGCCACGGCGCTGTTGATGTTGCGTCCTGTCCTGGATGCATCGTTGTGGTTGGGTCTGTGCGGTGCATTGCTGTTGATCGCCGCGTTCTGTGCCTGGAAACAGTCCGAAGGTTTTGGCCGAGTGGCCCAGTTGTTCGGCGCCAGTTCGCTGTTGCTCGGGTTGTGGGGCAGTTTGCTGGTGATTGGCGCGGCGGGCGGCAGCGATGATCCGTATCAGCCGTTGCAGGTCTACAGTGCCGGGCGCACCGGCGCGGCGGCGCCATCGGCGCATGACGCGTTCACCACGATCAAGGAGCCGGCGGCGCTGCAACGCGAACTCGACGCTGCCAAGGCTCAAGGCCAGTGGGTATTGCTCGATTACTACGCCGACTGGTGCGTGTCGTGCAAAGTCATGGAGAAACAGGTGTTCGGCAAGGACAAGGTCATGCAGGCGTTGAATGACGTACGTCTAATACGCCTCGATGTGACTGCCGACAACGCCGCCAGCCGTGAACTGCTCAGCCGCTACAAAGTGCCGGGGCCTCCGAGCTTTGTCTGGATCGGTAGTGATGGCGAAGAACGCCGCAGCCAGCGCATCACCGGCGAAGTCGATGCCGAGACGTTCCTGCAACGCTGGGCCACCACCCGGGACGCCAATTAATGCTGACTTTAACCCTCGGCACCTTTGCCATCGCACTTAACCACCTGCTGCTGATCAGTGCCCTGGCGCTGGCGACCTTTGTCGGCTGGCGGGTGGCCAAGCGTGGCGGCGATAACCCCGAGTCGGCATTGTTCAGCCTGTTTCTGTTGGGCATGCTCGCGGCGCGGGTGGCCTTTGTGCTGCTGTACTGGTCGCACTATCGCAACGACCCGTGGCAAATCATCGATTTGCGTGACGGTGGTTTCCTCGCCTGGCCGGGTGTAATTGTGTTGCTGCTGGCGGCGCTGTATCGCGGCTGGCGTCGTCCTGGGCTGCGTCGTCCACTGGGCTTTGGCGTGGCCAGCGGTGTGGCGTTCTGGCTGTTGGCGACGTTGTCGTTAAACATCTATGAACAAGGCACGCGACTGCCGGACATCTCCCTGCGCAACGCAGCCGGGGAAACCATCCAGCTCAGCGATTATCAGGGCGGCCCGCTGGTGATCAATCTGTGGGCAACCTGGTGCCCGCCGTGCCGGCGCGAGATGCCGGTGCTGGAAAGCGCTCAGCAACAACGCCCGGACCTGACTTTCCTGTTCGTCAATCAGGCAGAAAGCATGCAGAGCGTGGCGACGTTTCTTGAGACCCAGGGCCTGAGCCTTAACAACGTGCTGTTCGACCGTAGTGGGCGGCTGGGTCAGGCCGTCGGTTCGATGGCATTGCCGACTACGCTGTTCTATAGCCCCGACGGTCGGCTGCTGAGCAGTCACCTGGGCGAGTTATCCAACGCCAGCCTGGCGCGCGCCCTGGAAAATTTTGCCACCCCGACCCCGAATTCGAACCCGGCCACTGCACCGGCCACCTCTGCAAGGAAACTGCCATGCCCCGCCTCCGCCACCTGCTGACGCTGACTCTGGGCACCGCCCTGCTGCACTTGCCGTCGGTGCAGGCCGCTGAAGAATTGCCTGCGGCGATCAAACAGATCGAAGCCAAAGGCGCGAAAATCGTCGGCCAGTTCGATGCGCCCGATGGCCTGCGCGGCTATGCGGCGCAATATCAGAACCGTGGCATGGCGCTGTACCTGACTCCGGATGGCAAACACGTTTTACTGGGTAATCTGTACGACGCCGACGGCAAGGATCTGAGCAGCGAACCGTTACAAAAACTGGTCTACGCGCCGATGGCCAAGGAAGTCTGGGCCAAGTTCGAGGCGAGCAACTGGATTCAGGACGGCAACAAGGATGCACCGCGCACCGTGTACCTGTTCAGCGATCCGAACTGTCCTTACTGCAACATGTTCTGGGAACAGGCGCGGCCGTGGGTCAAGGCTGGCAAGGTGCAGTTGCGGCACATCATGGTCGGCATCATTCGCGAGGACAGCCCGGGTAAATCGGCGGCGCTGCTGGCGGCGAAAGATCCGGCCAAGGCCCTGGAAGATCATGAAAAGGCTGGCAAGGGCAGCTCGCTTAAAGCCTTGAAGGATATTCCGGTGGCCGTGCAGACCAAACTGGCGGCGAACATGCAGTTGATGGAAGACCTGGACTTACAGGCCACACCGGCGATTTTCTATATGGATGACAAGGGCGAGCTACAACAGCAGCAAGGTGCGCCTTCGCCGGACAAGTTGGCGAAAATTCTCGGGCCCAAGTAACCATTGTTGGCTTGCGCACACGTGCGCAAGCTTTCAAAAATCGCAGCGGCCGAGGATGTCTTCCAAGTGTTCTGTTGCGCCCTGCGCGCCCAAAAACGTCGCTACCTCAGTGCTCCACTGTTGATCCGACGCAATGCCCGCCCAGGCATGCGTACCCGCCCAATGGTACGGACGATCATCAAAAGTGTGGATCAGCGCCTGATTCAATGTTCGTACATCAAACTCGGGGTTTTTCGCGCTTTGCATCATCAGTGAGCTGAACACTCGCTGTTGGGTGTCTTCACACAACTTGACCTGTCGCGCCTCAGTGAAGCTCAAGACAATAAAGTCGGGTTTTACGTGCTCGTCGAGCGCTGCCTGCAATCGGTAATGGCCATCGATAATCACGTAGGAGCACAACCCGCCCACGTACCAGAGCAGGATGGGCGGCAAGCTGCCCTCTCGGGCTTTTTTACGCCACCACTTCATCCGGCCTGACAATGGGTCCACGGTGTGCAAGCCGATCAGATGACCCAAATCCCAGTCGAGCCAATGCACGGTCTGCGGATTTACATTGTCGAGAATGCCCTCACCGCGCGCGTACCATCTCGGCAAATGGCTGGACGCCTCTGTGGGTGTGGAGAAATACCAGCCGCGTACGCCTTCGCCATATGTGTAGCGTGCCGCAGTGGGCAACAGCGGACGCGCCACCCAATGGCCGGGGTAGAGAAAGTCCGCCTGATGTTCCATCAACTTGCTGATGAAGTAGCGACACCAGTTGCGGATACGCTCATCGGGCGGCAAATCAAAATGTTCCTGGACGTCAGCAGAATCGATGGCAGGTACCGGTGATGATTCCAGTTGAATGGATTGCGGTTTGCGAACCAGCCACGCACCGTAGTACGAGGTGGCGATGGTGCCCCAAAACAACGTGATGTCGTTGAGCATCAACTTCATCCGCCCGTTGTTCCCGCTCTGTAGATGAAGCGGCGGCTTGTTTGACGTGGTTCGTTTGACCTCAACGCTCAAGCCCGCCCACTTATCCTCGAGATCCTTGAGATCGCGCCAGTAAAATTGTTCCACATCAGTCCCTTAATGAGTGTCATCGCGGGCGCGAGTATCGCAGATTTTGGCTTTTCGTTGCCTGGACTGGCCCCTACGGCGGAGCGCCGACCGGAAGCCGGCTCCGGGCGGCGTTCCGACAATTGGGTTTACTCGGTGTATCGGTTGCGCTCGCTGAGGAACGTAAACAACACCTCGGTGACAAACTCGGGATTCTCCAGATTGGAGATATGCCCCGCGTCCGGCACCAGCACCCACGGGCAACCGATCAGCTCGGCCATTTCCTGCGCTTCCGACGGTGGTCGCGGCTTGTCCTGATCGCCGCACATGACCAGCGTGGTTGCCGCATTCAACTCGCCCAGACGTGGCAACAAATCATCGCGACCAAAGGTAATACGCCCCATCGGCACGATACTTTCGCGTAGCCGATCCGAGGAGTACGCCGCCAGTTTCGCGCGAAATTCCTGATACAGCGCCGACTGTGGATCGATGCCCGGGCGGAAGAAGATCGGCACGACGATATCGAGCAGTTGTTCGGAAATCTCGCCGGTGTCTTCTATCTGCTTGAACAGTGAGAAATAGTACTGACGAGTAGGCTCCGGTTCGACGCCAACATACGTGTCCATCAGCACCAGACCGTTGATCCGCTGCGGTGCCGACAGTGCGAGACGCACGCCCCACATGCCACCGACCGACAGCCCGACGAGGGTGACCTGATCGATGTCGAGATGGTCGAGCAAGGCCTGCGCCTGACGAGCGATGTCGTCCAGCGACGCCGTGCCTTCAGGCAGCCGCCCCGACTCGCCATGGCCCCACAGATCCAGCGCAATCACCCGATAGTGCGGCGACAAAGCGGCAATCTGCGGCGACCACATGGCCTGATCCCACAGGTAGCTGCCAGCCAGCAACACCGCCGGGCCTGTGCCTTGATCAATGTAATGCAGCGCTTGTCCGTCAACCGTGAAAAAAGGCATCGACCACCCTCGCGAAAAAAAAGAGAACCGGCAGACTGAGCTGCCGGTTACTGGTCGTCAACCCTGGAAATGATGCGGTTTGTGTGATGCTGATGCCGCCTTCGCGAGCAAGCTCGCTCCCACATTGGTTCTGCGTGCACAGTACTAAGTGTGGGAGCGAGCTTGCTCGCGAAAGGGCCAGTACAGACGCTAAAAATTACAAACCTTCCAGCTCCGCCATCAGATCATTCAACCGATCGACCTTCTCCTCGGTGATATCACTCGCCGCCAGCCCATCGATGTACTCAGCCAGTTCCTCCACCGTGCTGCACTCGAACATCGCTCGCAGCGGCACGTCACGTTGCAGGGTTTTCTGCACGCGCGAGGCGATCTGCGTGGCCAGCAACGAGTGCCCGCCCAGCTCGAAGAAGTTGTCGCGTACACCGACATTTTCGACCTTCAGCACCTCGGCCCAAATATCAGCCAGCGTCTGTTCAAGATCATTGCGCGGGGCCAGATAGTCCTGGCTCTGCAACTGGCCGATCTCCAGCGCCGGCAGGGCTTTGCGATCGAGTTTGCCGTTGGCATTGAGCGGCAGCTGATCGAGCCACAACCAGTGCAACGGCACCATGTATTCCGGCAGCTCGGCGCGCAGGCGCTGTTTGATCCGCTCCAGGCGTTCACTTGGATTCAGCGCGCTATCAGCAGCCACCAGATACCCGACCAGGTGCTTGCCGTTGACGCCTTCCTGTACACCGACCGCGCCATCGCGCACTTCCGGCTGTTCATGCAGGCGTGCTTCGATCTCACCCAGCTCGATACGGTAACCGCGAATCTTCACCTGATGGTCGACGCGACCGACGTACTCCAGCACACCGTCGCTGCGGCGCCGCGCCAGGTCACCGGTGCGATACAAGCGCTCGCCCGGCGCACCGAACGGGTTCGGCACAAACACTGGCGCGGTGCGCAGCGGATCGCTGACATAACCACGACCGACGCCCGTGCCTGCCACGCACAACTCGCCCACCGCACCCAACGGCACCAGCTCCAGCGCGCCGTCGACCAGGTACAACAAGTTGTTGTCGGTCGGCGTGCCGATCGGCAAGTAACTGCCGCGGGTCGAGGCCATGTCGACACGGAAGAACGCCACGTCATCCGAGCATTCCGCCGGGCCGTAAGCATTGACCAGACCGATGTGCGGGTAACGCAGCAGCCACTGGTGCGCCAGTTCCGGCGGCATCGCCTCACCGGTCGGCAACATCCAGCGCAAGCCATCGAGGCTCAGGCGCTCCGAGGCGAGCATGCCCTGAATCAGCGATGGCACGCTCTCCAGCACGGTGATGCCCTGCGCCTGCACATGCACCAACAAACCTTGCGGATCGTGGGCAATCGTATTCGGCACGATGTCCACGCGCGCACCGAACAACGGTGCGGCAAGGAACTGCCAGACCGAAATGTCGAAGCTTTGCGAAGCGGTCTGGGCGATCACGTCGGCGGCGCTCAGGTTCAGGTACGGCACCTTGCTCAATTGGTTGTTGAGCATGCCGCGCTGCTCGACCATCACGCCTTTCGGCAGGCCGGTCGAACCCGAGGTGTAGATCACGTAAGCGAGGTTATCCGGGCCGCTGTAAATGCCCAGGTTCTGCGCCGACGTTGCCGCCGCTTGAATCTCTTCCCAGACCAGCAAGCGCGGGCGATTGGCGCAGCTGAATTCATCCAGCAATGTCTGCGCCTGTTCAAAGCATGCTTTAGAACAGACCAGCACCGGCGTGCGGCTCAGCTCGATGATGCGTTGCAGACGCTGACTCGGCAGGCCCGGATCCAGCGGCAGATAACCCGCGCCAGCCTTGAAGCTGCCGATGATCATGCCGAGCAGATCGAGATTACGTTCACCGAGCAACGCCACCGGTTGATCCATCTGCACACCCGCGGCGACCAGTGCATGGCCGAGACGGTTGGCGTTGTGGTTCAGCTCGGCGTAGCTCTGTTGCAGATCAAGGCACGTGGCGGCGATGCGTTGTGGATGCGCGGCGACCTGCGCTTCGAACAGCGCCACATAGCTCTGCTCCAGCGGGTAGCCATGCGCACTCTGGTTGCAACCGTGCAGCAGGAAGTCCTGCTCCTCGGCACCCAGCAGCGGCAGATCGGCCATGTCGCCATGGAAGCCATCAACCAGTGCCAGCAGTAAGCGTTTGAACTCGCCGAGCATGCGCTCGATGGTTGATTCGTCGAAATAACGCTGGTCATACGACAGGTGCAGACCGAGGTCATCGCCGGGGTAGCACACCGCCGTCAGCGGGAAGTTGGTGTGGGTACGGCCCGAGTCCGAGGTCGCATTGAGGCTCTGCGCACGATCGAGTACCGAGACTTCCACCGGGGCGTTTTCGAAGACGAACAGGCTGTCGAACAGCGGCTGGCCTTTCGGCAATTCGCTTTGTTCCTGGATGTTCACCAGCGGCAGGTATTCGTATTCGCGCAGCTGCATGTTGCTGTCGAGCAAACCACTGAGCCACTGACGCACGCTGCTGCGCTGATCGTCCTCAGGCATTTTCACCCGCAGGGCGATGCTGTTGATGAACAGGCCGACGGTGCGTTGCATTTCCGGCATTTCCACCGGACGCCCGGCCACGGTCACGCCGAACAGCACGTCACGATCGCCGCTCATACGGCGCAGCACTAGCGCCCATGCCGCTTGAGCGAAGGTGTTGATGGTCAGTTGATGGGCCTGCGCCAGTTCACGCAGACGCGCACCGTCCTCGACATTGAGGCGGGTATAGCGGTCGCCGACGATCATGCCGCCGCTTTCACCGGCGTGTTCACGCAGGAACGGACGGTCGCTCGGGATCGGTGTAGTGCGCTCGAACCCTTGCAGGTTCTGCTGCCACCACTGCCGCGCTTCGGCCAGGTTCTGGCGTTGCAGCCAGCCGATGTAATCGCGATAACGCGGTGGCGCGCTCAACTGCGCGTCGCGACCTTCACCGAGAGCTGTGTAGATTTCGAAGAAGTCGTTCATCAGCAACGAACGGCACCAGGCATCGATGAGGATGTGGTGGTTGCTCATCATGAACCAGTAACGCGCCGCGCCGACCTTGATCAGGCGCAGGTGGAACGGCGCCTGATTGAGCAGATCGAAACCGGCCTCGCGCTCGTTTTTCAAGAGTGCTTGCAGCTTCGGTTCCTGCTCGGTTTCGGCAATGGCGCTCCAGTCCAGGTACTCGATCGGCGTGCGACCCGGGGTGTGGATCACTTGCAGCATGTCTTCGCCGACGTTCCAGCAAAACGAGGCGCGCAACGCTTCGTGACGGGCGATCACCGCTTGCCAGGCCTGAGCGAAACGCTCGGCGTCGAGTTCGCTGTTGATGCGGTAGCGATCCTGCATGTAGTACAGACCGGTGCCCGGTTCGAGCAAAGTGTGCAGCAGCATGCCTTCTTGCATCGGCGTCAGCGGATAGACGTCTTCGATGTGTGCGGCTGGCACCGGCAAGGCATCGAGTTGCGACTGAGTCAGCTTGGCCAGTGGGAAGTCCGACGGCGTCAGGCCACTGGCCTCGTCTTGCAGGCAATGGGCGATCAGGCTTTGCAGCTCGCCGAGGTAGGCATCGGCCAGATCGTTGATGGTCTGCGTGTCGTAACGCTCGGCGCTGAAGGTCCAGCGCAGCAGCAACTCACCGCCGTAAACCTGGCTGTCAATGCTCAGCTCGTTCGGCAATGGCGCCTGCGGATCGTGGGCAGCACCGACCGCTTCATCGAGCGGGCGGAACAGCGCATCGCTGCCGAAACTTTGATCGAACTGGCCGAGGTAGTTGAACGTGACCGGCGCGTGCGGCAGCGCGGCCATGCTGCGCTGGCTGAGGTCATCGGCGAGATATCGCAGCACGCCATAGCCGAGGCCTTTGTGCGGCACGGAGCGCAGTTGTTCCTTGATCGCCTTGATCGAAGCGCCCTGCCCGGCAACTGCTTCGATGTTGTGCGGAGTCAGGCGCAATGAATAGGCGCTGGTGAACCAGCCGACGGTGCGGGTCAGGTCGATCTCGTCGAACAGGGTTTCGCGGCCGTGGCCTTCCAGTTGAATCAGCGCCGACGGCTGACCGCTCCAGCGGCACAGCACGCGGGCCAGCGCGGTCAGCAGCAGGTCGTTGACCTGCGTGCGATAGGCAGCCGGCGCCTGCTGCAGCAATTGTTTGGTGTACTCGGCATCGAGACGCACGCTGACGGTTTGTGCGTGACGATTCTGCTGACCGCCCTGCGGGTTTTCACAAGGCAGATCAGCGCTCGGGCCGGCCAGTTGGGTCTGCCACCAGTCGAGTTCTTCGCGCAGGGATTCGCTGCCGGCGTAGGCCTGCAAACGTGCCGTCCAGTCCTTGAAGGCACTGGTTTTCGCCGGCAGTTTGACCGCTTGTTCGGCGTCGAGCTGGCGATAAACCGTTTGCACATCGTCAAGCAAAACACGCCAAGACACGCCGTCGACCACCAAGTGATGAATCGCGATAAACAGGCGTTGCTGACCTTCAGGGCCATCGACCAGTACGGCGCGCACCAACGGTCCTTGCTCAAGGTCGAGGCTGCGCTGGGCATCGGCGAACAGCGCTTCGCACTTGTCCATCGAGGTCACGCGTACTTGCCAGAGAACAGTGGCATCGGACACCGGTTGGTGGGTCGCTTGCCACTGGCCGTCGACCTTGGTGAGGCGCAGACGCAAGGCGTCATGCTGCTCGATTACCGCCAGCAGCGCCTGCTCCAGACGATGCGGTTCCAACTGCACGGTCGGCTCCAGCAACAACGCCTGGTTCCAGTGCTGACGCTCGGGGATTTCAGTGTCGAAGAACCAGTGCTGAATCGGCGTCAGGGCCGATTCGCCAACCACCAGACCTTGCTCGGCCGTCACCAGCTCGGTGCGGCTGGCCACGGCGGCGAGGGTCTGCACCGTCTGATGCTGGAACAGATCACGCGGGCTGAAATGAATGCCTTGCTGCCGTGCGCGACTGACCACTTGAATCGACAGAATCGAGTCGCCGCCGAGTTCGAAGAAGTTGTCGTTGAGGCCGACCTGTTCGACGTTGAGCACCTCGCACCAGATCTGCGCCAGGGTCTGCTCCAGTTCGTTGCTCGGCGCGACGTAGTCCTGACGATTCAACTCAGGATCCGGTGCCGGCAAGGCGCGACGGTCGAGTTTGCCGTTGGCGGTCAGCGGCATGCTCGCCAGCAGAATCAGGTGCGTCGGCACCATGTAATCCGGCAGTTGTGCCTTGAGGTGCGACTTCAGCGCGTCGCGCAGTTCAGCCTGCTTGGCTTCGCTTTGTTCAGCGATTTCGGTGACCAGATAGCCCACCAGTTGTTTGCCGCTTGGCGCATCCAGGGCGAGCACCACGGCTTCGCGGATCGAGTCGTGATCGAGCAGGCGCGTTTCGATTTCGCCCAGTTCGATACGGAAACCACGAATCTTTACCTGATGGTCGATCCGCCCCAGGTATTCCACCAAACCATCGGCACGCTGGCGCACCAGGTCGCCGGTGCGGTACATGCGTCCGCCATCGGTGGCGAACGGGTCAGCGACAAAACGTTCGGCAGTGATGCCCGGACGGTCGTGATAAGCCTGCGCCAGACCGGCGCCGCCGACGAACAATTCACCTGTCGCACCTTGCGGCACCAGCGCTAGATCGGCGTCGAGAATATAGGCGACACGCGCGCCAATCACGCTGCCGATCGGCACACTGCCGGCGCCCTCTTCCAGCACTTCCGGCGCCAGACTGGCCAGTGGCATGACTACGGTTTCGGTCGGGCCATAGGCATTGAAGAACATCGCCGGTTTGAACGCTGCGCGAATCCGTTGCAGGTGTTCGCCGGTCAACGCTTCGCCGCCGGTGATGATCATACGCACCGGGAGGATTTCGTTTTGCGTCGAGAGGAACTGCGCCAACTGGCTGCCGTAGCTCGGGGTGAAACCGAGCACGTTGATTTTATGCGTGCGGATCAGACCGCAGATTTCTTCCGCGTCCCACTGACCTTGCGCACGCAGCACCACCTGTGCACCACTGAGCAGCGGCACCAACAGACGCTCGGTCGCCGCGTCGAAGTTGATTGAGTAGAAGTGCAGCTCGCAGTCGTCCGGGCGCATGCCGAAACGCTCGATCACGGCTTGGCAGTGCATGGCTATTTCGCCGTGGGAGACCACCACGCCTTTCGGCTTGCCGGTCGAACCCGAGGTGTAAATCAGATAAGCCTGATGCTGCGGCAGGCTGATAAATGGCAGCTCAGTGGCCGGATAAGCGGCGAGAGCTGCGCTGTCATCTTCCAGGCACCAGCGCGCCACATTTGGCGGCAGATCGCCGAGGGCTTTGAACATCACGCGATCACTGAGCAGCAGGCCGATACGGCTGTCTTCGATCATGTAGTGCAGACGGTCTAGCGGGTATTCCGGGTCCAGCGGCACATAGGCGCCGCCAGCCTTGAGAATCGCCAGCAGGCCGATGACCATTTCCAGCGAACGCTCCAGCGCCAGGCCTACGCGCACTTGCGGGCCGACGCCACGCTCACGTAAGGCCCAGGCCAAGCGATTGGCGCGGGCGTCGAGTTCAGCGTAGCTCAGGGTCTGCCCGGCGAAGGTCAGGGCCGGCGCGTCTTTGCGCGCCAGCGCTTGTTCGGCGAACAGGTGATGGATGCACTGGTCGAGACGATGCTCACCCGGTTCGACGCCGAGGCTGTCGAGCAGTTGCTGTTGCTCCGGAGCGTCCAGCAGCGGCAATTCGCTTAGACGCTGTTGCGGATCGGCGATCAACGCTTCGAGCAGATTGCGCCAATGCTTGGCCATGCGCGCGATGGTCTGTTCGTCGAACAGATCGGTGCTGTAAGTCAGGCAGCAACCGAGGCGATGGTCGAGGTCGGTGACTTCCAGGTTGAGGTCGAACTTGGTCGCCCGCGCATCGTTGGCCAGGTACTCGACGGTCATGCCGGCGAGCATGCGGCTCTGCTGGAATTCCCAGCGCTGCACGTTGCACATCACCTGGAACAGCGGGTTGTACGCGGCGCTGCGTGGCGGCTGCAAGGCTTCAACCAGATGATCGAACGGCAGGTCCTGATGCGACTGGCCTTCGATCACGGTGTGACGCACCTGCTCGAACAGTTCACCGACCGACATCATGCCGTCGAGCTGGCAACGCAACACTTGGGTATTGAGGAAGGCACCAATCAGCCCTTCGCTTTCCGGACGGATGCGGTTGGCCACTGGCGCGCCGATGCGCAGATCGTTCTGCCCGCTGTAGCGGTACAGCAACGTGGCCAGTGCGGCGGTCATGGTCATGAACAGGGTCAGACCGTTTTGCGCATTGAACGCACGAACCCGCGCGGCGAGGTCGTCGCTCAGGTCGAAACGGAACAGCTCGCCCTGGTGGCTTTGCACCGGCGGACGCGGGCGGTCGCCGGGCAATTCCAGCAGCGGATGTTCACGGCCGAGTTGCGCGGTCCAGTAGTCGAGTTGGCGCTGACGCTCGCCGGATTCCAGCCAGTTGCGCTGCCAGACGCTGTAGTCGAGGTACTGCACCGGCAGCGCCTCCAGCGGCGAATCGCGATCATCGACAAACGCTTCGTACAGCGCACTGAGTTCGCGGGCGAAGATGTCCATCGCCCAGCCTTCGGTGACGATGTGGTGCAGGGTCAGAACGAAGTAATGCTCCTGCTCGGCGGTCTTCACCAGACAGGCGCGCAGCAGCGGGCCGGTTTCCAGGTCGAACGGCAAATGCGCTTCTTCATCGGCCAGTTGTTGAACCTTTTGCTCGCGCACGTCGGCGGCGAATTTGGAGAAATCCTTCCAGCCCATGCGCACGCCGGTTTCGGCATGCACCTGCTGACGCGCAACGCCGTCGACACTCGGGAACGTGGTGCGCAGGGTTTCGTGACGCAAGATCAGCGCTTGCAACGCCGACTCGAAACGCTCGACATGCAACACGCCACGCAGACGCGCCATGCCGCCGACGTTGTACGCCGGGCTGTCCGGCTCCATTTGCCAAAGAAACCACATGCGCTGTTGCGAGTACGACAACGGCACCGGTTGGCTGCGGTCGACCTTGTCGATCGGCGGCTGTTTGTTGGTGCGACCGCTGGCCTGGATCAGGCGGATCTGTTCGGCGAAATCACCGAGTTCGCTGTGCTCGAACAAGGCCCGCAACGGCAGTTCGACGTCACAAGCCTGACGGGTACGCGAGATGATTTGTGTGGCCAGCAGCGAGTGGCCGCCGAGGGCGAAGAAGTCGTCGCGCAGACCGACCTGGCTCAGGCCAAGGACTTCGCGCCAGATCGCGGCGATCTGTTGTTCCAGCTCAGACACCGGTTCGACGTGTTCACGCACTTGCCATTGGGGTTCAGGCAAGGCGCGGCGGTCGAGTTTGCCGCTCGGACTGAGGGGCATTGCGTCCAGACGCATCAGTTGCGCCGGGACCATGTATTCCGGCAGCTCAGCGGCCAGTGCGGCTTTCAGGCGAGCAATTTGCTCATCCTGATCTTCGCTGGCGTCAAGGGCGGTGAAGTAGCCGATCAGTTGTGCGCCAGCGGCGGTTTCGCGCACCAGCACCACGGCTTGGGCGACGCCGTCCTGGGCGAGCAAACGTGCTTCGATTTCTTCCGGTTCGACGCGGAAACCACGCAGTTTGACCTGCTGATCGAGACGGCCGAGGTATTCGATCACGCCATCGCAGGTCCAGCGCGCACGGTCGCCGGTGCGGTACAAACGTGCGCCCTGCTCGCCCAGCGGATCGACGACAAAACGCTCGGCGGTCAACGATGGCCGACCGAGGTAACCGCGAGCGAGACCGATGCCGCTGATGCACAGTTCACCCGGCACACCGGCCGGCACTGGATTGAGATCGGCATCGAGTACGCGGCAAATCACATTGCCCAGCGGACGGCCAATCGGCGAACGGTCGCTATCGGCAGTGGTGCAATGCCAGTGGGTGACGTTGATCGCGGTTTCGGTCGGGCCGTAACGGTTGTGCAATTGCACCGCCGGTAGTTGCGCCAACACGCGATTGCGCAATTCGGCAGGCAGCGCTTCACCGCCGGAGAATACCCGGCGCAGGCTGGTGCATTCGGCGCTCAGCGGTTCGTCGATAAACAGCGAAAGCAGCGGCGGCACAAAGTGCAGCGTGGTCACGCCATATTCTTTAACGAGCTGGGCAATGCGATGCGGATCGCGGTGTTCACCGGGGCCGGCGATCAACAGACGCGCACCGGTGATCAGCGGCCAGAAGCACTCCCACACCGACACGTCGAAACTGATCGGGGCCTTTTGCATCAGCACGTCCGTTTCATTGAGGGCGTAAGCGTTCTGCATCCATTGCAGACGTTCGGCCAATGCCGCGTGGGTGTTGCCGACACCTTTCGGTTGGCCTGTGGAACCCGAGGTGTAAATCACATAAGCGAGGTTGTCGCCGTGCAGGTGCAGGCCTGGCGCCTGGCTCGGCCAGTTCTCCAGATGCAACGCATCCATGGCGATCACGCTGACGCCATCGCTGGCCGGCAAGAGCTCGAGTAATCCGGTCTGGGTCAGCAGCAGTTCAACACAGCTGTCGCTGAGCATGTAGGCCAGACGATCGGCCGGGTAATCCGGGTCCAGCGGCACATAAGCGCCACCGGCCTTGATGATCGCCAGCAGACCGATCAGCAGTTGTGGCGAACGCTCGGCGGCGATGGCCACGCAAACATCCGGACCGACGCCTTTGTCGCGCAGGTAATGCGCAAGACGATTGGACTGGCTGTGCAATTCGGCGAAATCGAGGCTGCCGCCGTCCCACACCAGCGCGGTGCGTTCCGGCGTTTGGCGCGCCTGTTCGTTGAGCAGTTCCGGCAACCACTGTTGCGCCGGAGTGCATGGCGCAACGCCCCAGTGTTTTTGCTGATCGTATTCAGTGGCGGTCAGCAGCTGCAGATCACCGATGGCTTGCTCCGGACGTTCGCAGACTTCGCGCAACAGGTTGCTGAAGTGCTCGGCCAGACGCTCGATGGTGGCCGCGTCGAACAGTTCGCTGGCGTAGTCGAACGACAGCGTCAAGCGCCCGTTGCGGTCTTCTTCACTGTGCAATTGCAGGTCGAACTTGGCTTCGCGACTATGCCACGGCAGTTCTTCGGCAAGCAGACCCGGCAGACGTTTGAGCGCACTCAGATCGCGCTGCTGGTGGTTGAACATGATCTGGAACAGGCCTTGTTCGCGGGCCTGCGGGAACGCTTCGAGGAGTTGTTCGAACGGCAGATCCTGATTTGCTTGTGCACCCAGTGCGGCTTCGCGGGTCTGAGCCAGCAGCTCAACGAATGACAGGCGCAAATCGATTTCAGCGCGAAGTACTTGGGTGTTGATGAAGAAGCCGATCAGGCCCTGGGTCTCCAGGCGCGGACGGTTGGCGTTCGGAACGCCGATGCGGATGTCGCGCTGACCGCTGTAGCGATGCAGCAGGCTCTGGAATGCCGAGAGCAGCAGCATGAACGGCGTCGATTGATGCGCTTGCGCCGTGTTGCGGATCGCATCGCTGAGGCTGGCGCCAAGACGCACGCTATGGCGCGCGGCGCTGTGAGTTTGCTTGGCCGACCGTGGGTAATCGCTGGCCAGTTCCAGCGCCGGATGTTCATCGCCCAACTGTGCTTTCCAGTACGCCAGTTGCCGCTCGCCCTCGCCTTGCGCCAGCCATTGACGCTGCCAGCTGCCGTAGTCGGCGTATTGGGTCGGCAGCGGTGCAAGGGTCGCGGTCGCACCTTGCGAAGCGGCGGCGTACAGGCGCGAGAATTCGTCGATCAACACGTTCAGCGACCAGCCGTCGGCGATGATGTGGTGCATCGTCACCAGCAATTGATGATCTTCGTCGTCGAGACGCACCAGCGTCACCCACAGCAGCGGGCCTTTTTCCAGGTCGAACTGAGTACGCGCTTCGTCTTCGCGGATCTGCACGGCGCGGGCTTCGCGCTCATGCGCCGGCAGGTCGCTGATGTCGATCAGTTGCAGGTTGAATTCGGCGGCGGCATCGACGTGTTGCAGGGCCACGCCGTCGCGTTCGAAAAAGCGTGTGCGCAGCGACTCGTGGCGCTCGATCAGTTGCTGGAAACTGGCGCGCAACGCGTCTTCGTCCAGTTCGCCGCGCAAACGCAGGGCACCGGGAATGTTGTAGGCGCTGCTCTGCGGGTCGAGTTGCCAGGTGATCCACAAACGGTTTTGCGCCAGCGATTGCGGCATTGGCTCGCTGCGCGACAACGCGGTGATTGCGCCTTGGGCGCTGCCGCCGTCCTGTTGCTGTTGGGCCACGGCAGCGGCGAATGCCGACAGTGTTGGTGCTTCGAAGAGCAGACGCAAGTTCAGCTCAAGGCTGAGTTCTTCGCGAACCCGGGCGATGACTTGCGTGGCAGCGATCGAGTTGCCGCCGAGCAGGAAGAAGTGATCGTCGGCGTTGACCTGTTTGACGTTGAGTTGCTCGGCCCAGATGTTGGCGATCTGCGCTTCGAGTTCGCAGGCGCTGCTGGTCGACTCTTGGCTTTCGGATGCCGTTGACGGGAATACTGCGTAGCTGTCGAGGCTGCCATCGGCCAGACGATTGCGGCATGCCGAGCGCTGCAATTTGCCGCTGGAGGTTTTCGGCAGCGCGCCCGGATTGAGCAGCACCACGACGCTTGGGGCTTCCTGATAAGCCTCGGCCACCGCCTGGCGAATGGCTTTGATCAAGGCTTCCGGCGGCAGGATTTTCTGCACGCTGCGGCTGATTTCCGCAGCGATACCGATGCCCTCTTCACCGTCCTGAGTGACGGCGAACGCCGCGACACGGCCCTTGCGCACGACCTCCACTTCGTTCTCGACGGTCTTCTCGATGTCCTGCGGATAGAGGTTGTGGCCGCGCACGATGAGCATGTCTTTCAGGCGACCGGTGATGAACAACTCACCGTCGCGCATAAAGCCCAAGTCACCGGTGCGCAGCCAGGTACGACCGGCGTGCTGGACGAAGGTCTTGGCACTGGCTTCGGGGTTGCGCCAGTAGCCGTGGGCGATGCTCGGGCCGGCGGCCCAGACTTCGCCAACCGCGTTGTCGGCCACTTCTACGAGCGCGTTCGGCTCGACGATCAGTACGGCGTGTTCCGGCTGGCTGATGCCGCAACTCATGATCGGACTGCCCTCACCTGGCTCGGCGCGGTTTTGCGCCAGCGCCTGATCGTCCACGCGCAGTGCCGGGATGCCAGTGCCGCGCGGAGTGCCGGCAACGAATAGCGTCGCTTCGGCCAGACCGTACGAGGCCATGAAACTGTCCTCACTGAAACCACACGCAGTGAACTTCTCGGCGAAGCGTTCGAGGGTGTCGAGACGGATCGGTTCGGAACCGGAATACGCCACGCGCCAGCGGCTCAGATCGAGCCGTTCGAGTGCCGATTCACTCACTCGCTCGCTGCACAATCGGTAAGCAAAGTCCGGCCCGCCGCTGATGGTGCCGCCGTACTCGCTGATCGCTTCCAGCCAGCGCAATGGCCGGCCGAGGAAGTACGCTGGCGACATCAGGATGCACGGCACGCCACTGAAGATCGGTTGCAGCAGACCGCCGATCAAACCCATGTCGTGGTACAGCGGCAACCAACTGACGATCACGTCGTCAGGGTTCACATCGATGCCGAAACCATGGCGGATCAGCAATTCGTTGGCGACCAGATTGCCGTGGCTGACCTGCACGCCTTTGGGCAGTGCGGTGGAACCGGAGGTGTATTGCAAGAAGGCGATGTGGTCTGGTGGCAGATTCGGCTCAGCCCAGTTTTGCGCCAGTGCGCTGTCGAGGCTGTCAACACACAACAGCGGCGGCGCGCCTTCGATCTGCTGCAAGGCGTCGCGCAGGTCGGCGCTGGTTAGCAGCAGACGCGGTTCGGCGTCGGCAATGATCGACAGCAAACGCTCCTGATGGTGACGACGCGCGGATTCCGGAGGATAGGCCGGCACCGCGATCACGCCGGCGTACAGGCAACCAAAAAACGCCGCGACGTAATCCGGGCCACTGGGAAACAGCAGCACCGCGCGATCACCGAATTCAGTGTCAGCCTGCAACGCGGCGGCAATCATGCGTGCGCGTTGATCCAGCTCGCGATAACTGAGCACCACAGCCTGCTCCGGGTTTTCAGCGAGAAAACGCAAGGCCAGTCGATCCGGCGTCAGGGCCGCGCGGCGCTGGAGGGCTTGGACCAGGGTGCTGGGGAGTTCGAACGCGTCGGTCATGAGGTTTCCTGCCTGAATTCGGCTTGCTAATGGAATCGGGTTGCTGCGTCACGCCCCTCAAAGGGCATGCAGGGCGCGGTCTGTGCCGACCGCGCAAGGCATCGGAATGCTGTCTGGCCGGGACTGTGCGCCCGGATCCATTCACCAATGAGAACGGATGACGTCTTGAAATAATTAGTCGGCAGGCTGGATCGCCAATGGGGCCGGGGTGTGGCGGCGTGTCGCAGTTCTCAGAACGCACCTTTGTGGCGCATTACTTCTCTTTCTCAATTGACAATCATTATCATTCAACATAATTTGTCGCTCGATGTGTAGGGCGGCCCCGTCCCCAGGCGTCCCACTAACCTATTTGGCAGCAAGGTGATTTCCATGACGGAACAAGTATCCACAAGCAAGTGCGATTCACCGCTACTTCAGGCATTCGTCGACAATCGACTGATTCTGGTCAAGATTGCAGCCCGTATTACCGGCTGTCGGTCGCGCGCCGAAGATGTGGTGCAGGATGCGTTTTTCCGACTGCAATCGGCGCCACCGATCACGTCGTCGATCAAGGCGCAACTGAGCTATCTGTTCCAGATCGTGCGCAACCTCGCCATCGATCACTACCGCAAGCAGGCGCTTGAGCAGAAGTACTCCGGCCCTGAAGAGGAAGGGCTGAACGTGGTTATTCAAGGTGCTTCGCCGGAAACCTCGCACATCAACTTCTCAACTCTGGAGAACATCGCCGACGCGCTGACCGAACTGCCCAGCCGCACTCGCTACGCATTCGAGATGTACCGCCTGCACGGCGTGCCGCAAAAGGACATCGCCAAGGAACTCGGCGTTTCGCCAACCCTGGTCAACTTCATGATTCGTGATGCGCTGGTGCACTGCCGCAAGGTCTCGGGCAGCCGCCGCGATGCGGTGATTGCGGGTCGTCGCTAAGACCGCGTCGCCAGTTAAAAAAGATCGCAGCCTTCGGCAGCTCCTACATGGAAATGCATTCCTCTGCAGGAGCTGCCGAAGGCTGCGATCTTTTGCTTTTAAATCACCTCAGGCCAGTTTGCACCGATCAAAAAACCGCTCACGCCCCAGAATCATCAGCGCCGCGCGCTTGTGCGGGAAGTCGAACTCCTTCTCGCAGTGGAAGCACTGATTGTGCATATGGCCGATCATCTTCGCGTTGTCGGCCCGAGGTTCAGCGACCACACGCTGAGTGCGCGGATCATCCAGAAACAGGTAATGCACCAGCGCCGATAACCAGCTCGCCACTTTGTGCGGACCGCGATGATCCTCCTCGCCGACCAGCATGTGGATGCCACGGTCGTAATCGTCGGCATCATAGAACGGCGCGATGCGATCTTCCTTGGCCCAGTAGGCTTCGAAATAGGCAAACGGCTGATCATCGAAGCAGCCGATCAAGGTCAGCGTGTGCGGGTCGGCGTCGAGCTTGCTCAAATACTCGCGGTGCTTCTCGATGCTGCCCTCTTCCTGCCAGAAACTGGCGACGCGCGGGCTGTTCTGCCAGAGGTTGAAACGCGGCAAGTCTTCTTCGATCTCTACAGTGCGCAGAGAAATCCACGCACCCAGACGCGCATCGAAACGCCGATACACTTCGCCCCGCGGCTTCACCGGGCGCAGCGGATGACGCTTGCCCTGGCTGATGACCATTTGCTGCGGATAGCTGCCTGCCAGCGAAGTGCCGAGCCACGGTTGCGGTAGTTGCCAGAACAGCGTGCGTTCACAGCGATACTCACCGGCCACGTCGGTGCTCACCAGCAAGCCGCTGAGCAAGGCTTCGGTCGGAAGCTGATCCAGTTGCCAGGTCAATTGCTGGCACGCCGGATCCCGCGCGAACAGCCAGTAACAGGCTGCCCACAGCGCCTGCCCGGGCGGCAGCGCAAAGCGCTCATCGAGCTGGATCGATCCCTTGGCCTCTCGATCGAGGCGCAAGCGAATCAGCGGTTGTCCGTCAAGGCTCAGGCTCAGACGGCTTTCGCTGGCATCAGCGATCAGTTGACTGCCCGTAGGCAAGGCCAGGGCAGTCAGGTCATTCAAATTGGACATGGGTCGGGCTCACGATAATCGTCGACAGTTCAACGATGTGACGTGAGCCGGGAAAGGAAATTTAGGCCCGCAAGGAAAATCGCTGCATCAATGAGCGGGCACCGGCACCACGGCGATCTTGTACGGCTCGAAGATCTTCAGCATTTCGCCATTGTTGCGCAGGCCCTGAAGCAACCTGGCAAATGCGACGCCGGTGATGGGCGCCGTCGGGCGAAGAATCGCGTAGTGGTGATAGACCTGATCGATGCGCTGCGACACCAGCAACTCATCGCGCACCTTTTCGTTACGCAGTAGGTAATCGAACAGATACGAACGCGTCACCAGAGCAATATCCGCCCGCGAACGCAGGACCATCAGCAGATTGCTGTCGTGGGAATAGGTCAGCGTGGCGTTGTAATTCTGAGCCAGATACTTGGGGTCGGCGTTGAAGTTGGCGAACTCGTAGTGATAACCGCTGAACAACGCCAGGCGCTTGCCAGTGAGGTCGGCAAAGTAGTTCTGCTGACGACCGTCTTCGCATTGTGCGACGAAAATCTCGGCGTCCTCAAGGCCCATGTCGACGTCCGTGTGCGGAATATCTTTCCAGCCCCAATCGGGATTCTCGAAAATTGCCATGTCGATCCGCCCCTGCTTGAAATCACCGAAACGCCGCGGAATCGAGGTCGGCACAAGGACGAACTGATAGTCGCTTTGCAGACGATTGAGGGCCTCGACCAACTGCGGCAGGAGACCTGTGTCGGCACCGTTTTCCGGGCGAATGGTGTAAGGCGGAAAATGCGCCGCGCCGACCCGAACCAGTTGCGCTGCCTGAGCGGACAAAACCCAAAATGCAGCCAGCGCTGCGAGCATCAACCCCGCGGCCGTCCGAATTGGCGAAGACTTCAAAACACCCCACTCCCCGAAAAAATACCGATCAATGCATTCAAGCTAGGCGGTTTCGCCCAGTTAGCCAGTTTCCCGGCCGGATAGAAAGTGCTTCAACGCGCTTCGAGGACCAGAATCAACGCCTCATCGGCCAACTGATCGAGGCTCAAACTGCCGCCGGCACGGAACCAGGTGGTCGTCCACGACAGTGCACCGGTGAGGAAACGTCGGGTAATAAATACATCGCCACGAATAAATCCGGCGTCCTTGGCTTCACCCAGCACTTGCAGCCAGATGTCTTCGTAGACATCGCGCAAAGCCAGCACCTTGGCCTGGCCTTCTTCGGAGAGCGAGCGCCACTCGTAGACCAGCACCGCCATGGCTTCACCGCTGCCGCCCATGATCGACTGCAATTCGCAGCGGATCAGCGCCAGCACGCGCTCGCGCACATCTGTCGCGTCGGCCAGCGCCGCTCGCATCAACGCGGTGTTGTAACGGATGGTTTCTTCCATCACTGCGCGGAGGATTTCATCCTTGCTTTTGAAGTGATGAAAAATGCTTCCCGACTGGATGCCGACGGCGCCGGCCAGGTCCCGCACCGTGGTGCGTTCATAGCCTTTGTTACGGAACAGGTGAGCGGCCACTTGCAGCAATTTGCCGCGGGCGCTGTCGGGGTCGGTCAATTGGCCTTCATCAACCAAATCGCGCATGACCCTCAGGGCTTTTTGCTCGTCCACCCGTTCTCTCCTACAGTCGATCAGTCTGTTGCCCCCTGAAACCGCAGGGTTGCGCGCAATTTAAGCCGCCAGCGGAAACCAAGCAAGCGCTTGGGCAGAAGATAGTTTCAACTGTTTACAAACCAAGCGCTTGCTTGGTAGCCTCCAGACACTTCTGTCGCAGGTTGCTGAGTCGGAGATAAAAATGCCCACCACCGTTCGCATCGGATGCGCCAGCGCATTCTGGGGAGATACGTCCACCGCCGCCGCGCAGCTGGTGGAGGGCGGCAAGCTGGACTATCTGGTGTTCGACTACCTCGCCGAGATCACCATGTCGATCATGGCCGGCGCACGCATGAAGGATCCGCAGGCGGGGTTTGCCGGCGACTTCATCGAAGTTCTCACGCCCCTGTTGCCGCAATTGGCCGAGCAGAACATCCGCGTGATCAGCAATGCCGGAGGAGTCAATCCGCAGGCCTGTGCCGCCGCCCTGCAAGCAGCGTGCGACAAGGCCGGCATCGCGCTGAAAATCGCTGTATTGCTCGGCGATGATCTGCAACCCCAGCTAAAACACCTCAGCGGCATCACCGAGATGTTCAGCGGCGCCCCGCTGCCGCCGATGTGCGTGTCGACCAACGCCTATCTCGGCGCGCCGGGCATTGTCGAAGCGCTACGCCTGGGTGCCGATATCGTCATCACCGGCCGGGTGGTCGACAGCGCCGTGGTCAGCGCCGCGCTGGTGCACGAATTCGACTGGTCGTGGCACGACTACGACAAACTCTCCCAGGCCGCGCTGGCCGGGCACATCATCGAATGCGGCGCGCAATGCACTGGCGGCAACTTCACCGATTGGCGCGACGTGCCGGATTACGAACACATCGGTTTCCCCATCGTTGAAGTCAGTGCCGACAGCCAATTCATCGTCAGCAAACCCGAGGGCTCCGGTGGACTGGTCACACCGCTGACCGTCGGCGAGCAGATGCTGTATGAAATCGGCGATCCACAGGCCTATCTGTTGCCCGACGTGGTCTGCGACTTCACTCAGGTCAAACTTCAGCAACAAGGCAAAAACACGGTGCACGTGCACGGCGCCAAAGGTTTGCCACCCAGCGACAAATACAAGGTCAGCGCCACGTATCCGGACGGTTTTCGCTGCACTGCCAGTTGCCTGATCGCCGGTATTGATGCGGTGGACAAGGCGCGACGCGTCAGTCAGGCAATCATCGCCAAAACGGCGGAAATGTTCAGCCAGCGCGGTTGGGCGCCCTACAGCGAAACCGACATCGAACTGCTTGGCAGCGAAGCCACCTACGGCCCCCATGGCCAGCGACACGACAGCCGTGAAGTGGTGATTAAACTCGCCGTGCGCCACCCGAATAAACAGGCACTGGTGCTGTTCTCCCGGGAAATCGCCCAGGCCGCCACTGGCATGGCGCCGGGGCTGACCGGTATTGTCGGTGGGCGGCCAACGGTGTATCCGCTGATTCGTCTGTTCTCTTTTCTGATCGATAAAAGCGCTTGCTCGCTGCACATCGACATGGCCGGTGAACACTATCCATGCACCCTGCCCTCACTGAGCGCCCTCGACAGCGAAGATTTGCCCCTGTCCCATCAGCCACCCAAACCCCAGGGTCGCGCCGATGCCAGCGTGGCGCTGGTGAAACTGGCCGTCGCGCGCTCCGGAGACAAGGGTAATCACAGCAACATCGGCGTCATGCCGCGCAAACCTGAATACCTGCCATGGATTGCCGAAGCGCTGACCCCCGCCGTCATTGTCGACTGGATGAGCCACGTGCTCGACCCGATCCACGGCCGGGTCGAACGCTGGTATCTGCCCGGCACCCACAGCCTGAATTTTCTCCTGGAAAACGCTCTCGGCGGTGGTGGCGTGGCCAGTCTGCGCATCGATCCGCAAGGCAAAGCCTTCGCCCAGCAACTGTTGGAAATCCAGATCCCGGTGCCGCAGAGCATCGCCGAACAGCTCGACTAGAGGATGGTTTGCATGGCTTACGCGTCGATTTTCAACGCCGATCTGTTCAGCGGCCAGACCATCATCGTCACTGGCGGCGGCAGCGGCATCGGTCGCTGCACCGCGCATGAACTGGCAGCGCTCGGCGCCAACGTGGTGCTGGTCGGGCGCAAACCGGAAAAGCTGGAAAAGGTCGCCGCGGAAATTGCCGAGGACGGTTGCCGCGCACACTGGAAGGCCTGCGATATCCGTGATGAAGAAGCGGTGAAACAACTGGTCAAGGCGCTGATCGCCGAGCACGGGCCGATTCATGGTCTGGTCAACAATGCCGGCGGCCAGTACCCGTCGCCATTGGCTTCGATCAATCAGAAAGGTTTCGAAACCGTACTGCGCACCAATCTGGTCGGCGGATTTCTGATGGCACGGGAAGTGTTCAATCAGTCGATGAGCAAACACGGCGGCAACATCGTCAACATGCTCGCCGACATGTGGGGCGGCATGCCCGGCATGGGCCACTCGGGCGCGGCGCGATCGGGTATGGACAACTTCACCAAAACTGCCGCGTTTGAATGGGGTTATGCCGGCGTGCGAGTCAACGCGGTGGCGCCGGGCTGGATTGCCTCCAGCGGCATGGACACTTACGAAGGCGCGTTCAAAGCGGTGATTCCGACCCTGCGTGAACATGTGCCGCTCAAGCGCATCGGCACCGAGTCGGAAGTCAGCGCCGCGATCGTGTTTCTGCTCAGCCCGGCGGCGGCATTCATCAGTGGCAGCACGCTGAAAATCGATGGCGCGGCCAGCCTCGGCAGCCGTGCATGGCCACTGCACAAGGCCACTCACAGTGAGTCGTTCAACGGCTTTCACCGGGCCTACCTGCCCGATGTCCTCAAGGACAAGGAGTAAGCCATGCCGCAGATTCAGTCCCGACTCGACCCGCACAGCGAAGCGTTCGTCCGCAACCGCACGGCCATGCTCGCGGCCATCGAGCAAGTACAGCAGCTCGAACAGAACCTGCTGAACAAAGCCACCGAAGCCAAGGCGAAATTCGACAAACGCGGGCAACTGCTGCCGCGCGAACGCCTGAACCTGCTGCTTGATCCCGGCGCGCCGTTTCTCGAACTGGCCAGCCTCGCTGGCTACAAGTTGCACGACGACAAGGACGGTAGCTCGGCCGGTGGTGGACTGATTGCCGGTATCGGTTATGTCTGCGGCATCCGCGCGATGGTCGTGGCGAACAACAGCGCAATCAAGGGCGGCACCATTTCGCCCAGCGGCCTGAAAAAATCCCTTCGCCTGCAACAGATTGCTCAGGAAAACAAACTGCCGGTGATCACCCTCGCCGAAAGCGGCGGCGCCAATCTCAATTACGCCGCCGAGATTTTCGTCGAAGGCGCACGCAGTTTTGCCAACCAGGCGCGGATGTCAGCCATGGGTTTGCCGCAGATCACCGTGGTGCACGGCTCGGCCACGGCGGGCGGCGCTTATCAGCCGGGGCTGTCGGATTACGTGGTGGTGGTGCGCGGCAAAGCCAAGCTGTTTCTCGCCGGTCCCCCGCTGCTGAAAGCGGCCACCGGTGAAGTCGCCACCGACGAAGAACTGGGCGGTGCCGAGATGCACGCGCAGGTCGCCGGGACGGCTGAATATCTCGCGGAAAACGATGCCGACGGCGTGCGCCAAGTGCGTGAAATCCTCCGTATGCTGCCGTGGAACGAGCAACTGCCGTGGTTGCCGGAGCCGCAGTACAAAGAGCCGCTCTACCCGATCGACGAGTTGCTCGGGCTGATCCCCGACGATCCGAAAAAGCCTTATGACGTGCGCGAAATCATCGCGCGCACTGCCGATGAATCCTGTTTCGTCGAATTCAAGGGCGAGTTCGATCAGCAGACCATTTGCGGCCAATTGAAGATTCAGGGCCGCGCCTGCGGGTTCATCGGCAACAACGGCCCGATCACCCCGAACGGTGCGAGCAAGGCAGCGCAGTTCATCCAGTTGTGCGATCAGAGCCAGACGCCGCTGCTGTTTTTCCACAACACCACCGGCTTCATGGTCGGCACCGAATCCGAGCAGCAAGGCGTGATCAAACACGGCTCGAAACTGATTCAAGCGGTGGCCAATGCGCGGGTGCCGAAACTGACCATCGTGGTCGGCGGTTCCTACGGCGCCGGCAACTATGCGATGTGCGGACGCGGACTCGATCCGCGCTTCATCTTCGCCTGGCCGAACAGCCGCACGGCGGTGATGGGCGGTGCGCAGGCCGGCAAAGTCTTGCGCATCGTTACCGAAGCCAAACAGCTCAAGGACGGCATGACGCCAGACCCGAAAATGCTCGACATGCTCGAACAGGTCACCGCGCAGAAACTCGACAGCCAGTCCACCGCGCTTTATGGCAGCGCCAACCTGTGGGACGACGGGCTGATCGATCCGCGCGACACGCGCACCTTGCTCGGCTATTTGCTGGACATCTGCCACGAAGCCGACATTCGCACGCTGCAACCCAACAGCTTCGGCGTCAGCCGGTTCTGACCGCCACGGACCCTACGGAGAACAATAACAATGATCTTCACCCCGGAACACGAAGCCCTGCGCCGTACCGTCCGCCAATTCGTCGAGCACGACATCAATCCGCACGTTGATGAATGGGAAAAGGCCGGACGCTTCCCGATCCACGAGATTTTCCGCAAGGCTGGCGACCTCGGTTTGCTGGGCATTTCCAAACCGGAAAAATTCGGCGGCATGGGCCTGGATTACAGCTATTCGATTGTCGCTGCCGAAGAATTCGGCACCATCCATTGCGGCGGCATTCCGATGTCGATCGGCGTGCAAACCGACATGTGCACCCCGGCCCTCGCCCGCTTCGGCTCCGATGAACTGCGCGAAGAGTTCCTGAGACCGGCGATCAGCGGTGAGCAGGTCGGTTGCATCGGCGTTTCCGAAGTCGGCGCCGGATCTGATGTGGCCGGCCTGAAAACCACCGCGCGCAAGGACGGTGACGACTACGTGATCAACGGCAGCAAGATGTGGATCACCAACTCGCCGAGCGCTGATTTCATCTGTTTACTGGCCAACACCTCGGACGACAAACCGCACATCAACAAGTCGCTGATCATGGTGGCGATGAACACGCCGGGGATCAGCCTCAGCTCGCACCTGGACAAGCTCGGCATGCGCAGCTCGGAAACCGCGCAAGTGTTTTTCGACAACGTGCGCGTGCCCCAGCGCAATCGCATCGGCCACGAAGGCGCCGGGTTCATGATGCAGATGCTGCAGTTTCAGGAGGAACGCCTGTTCGGCGCGGCGAACATGATCAAAGGCCTGGAGTACTGCGTCGACAGCACTATCGAGTACTGCAAGGAGCGCAAGACCTTCGGCAATGCGCTGATCGACAATCAGGTGATCCACTTTCGCCTCGCCGAGTTGCAGACTGAAATCGAATGCCTGCGCGCATTGGTTTACCAGGCCACCGAGCAATACGTGAAAGGTCAGGATGTGACACGACTGGCGTCGATGGCCAAGCTCAAGGCCGGGCGCCTCGGCCGCGAAGTCAGCGACAGCTGCCTGCAATATTGGGGCGGCATGGGCTTCATGTGGGACAACCCGGTAGCCCGTGCCTATCGAGATGTGCGGCTGGTCTCGATTGGCGGTGGCGCCGACGAAATCATGCTGGGAATTATCTGCAAACTGATGGGCATTCTGCCGGGGAAAAAGAAATGAGCAGCCTGCCGGAATGCCAGACGCTGTTGCTGGAACGGCATGGCGGCGTGCTGCACATCACCCTCAATCGGCCGCACGGCCGTAATGCGATGAGCCTGCAGATGGTCAGCGAACTGCGCGCGGTGCTGGCGGCTGTGCGCGATGACCGTGCGGTTCGGGCGTTGGTGCTCAGCGGTGCCGGCGGGCATTTTTGTGCCGGCGGCGATATCAAGGACATGGCCAGCGCACGCGCTCAGGGCGCTGATGCTTACCGTGATATGAATCGCGCCTTCGGGGCTCTGCTGGAAGAAGCGCAGCACGCACCGCAAGTGCTGATCACTGTGCTGCAAGGCGCGGTGCTCGGCGGTGGTTTCGGGCTGGCGTGTGTCAGTGATATCGCCATTACCGATCATCAGGCGCAATTCGGCCTGCCGGAAACCAGCCTCGGCTTGCTGCCGGCGCAGATCGCACCGTTTGTGGTGCAACGCATCGGTCTGACCGAAACCCGCCGATTGGCGCTGACGGCTGCGCGTTTCGATGGGCATCAGGCGCGGCGTCTGGGGTTGGTGCATTTTGTCGAGCAGGATGCACAAGCGCTGGCCGAGCGGCTCGATGAGGTGTTGCAGCATGTGCTGTGTTGCGCGCCGGAGGCGAATGCCATGACCAAGAAATTGCTGTTGGCGAGTGCCGGGCAGCCTTCGAGTGAATTGCTTGATGAGGCGGCGCAGTGGTTTAGCGATGCCGTGGCGGGAGAAGAAGGGATCGAGGGCACCATGGCCTTTGTGCAAAAACGTAAACCGCGGTGGGCCACCTGAAAGCTTCGCGAGCAAGCTCGCTCCCACATTTGGGAATACGTTCCCCTGTAGGAGTGAGCCTGCTCGCGATGAGGCCTCCACATCCACCGCCAAACCTCAGGAAACCCACCATGCCCGCCATCCACAAAATCCTGATCGCCAACCGCGGTGAAATCGCCTGCCGCATCCAGCGCACCGCCCAGGCCATGGGCTATCGCACCGTCGCCGTTTACAGCGACGCCGACGCCAACGCGCTGCACGTACAAATCGCCGATCAAGCTGTACACATCGGCCCCGCCCCCGTGCAGCAGTCCTACCTGAACATCCAGTCCATCCTCGACGCCGCGCACCGAAGCGGCGCCAATGCCATTCACCCCGGCTACGGCTTTCTCTCGGAGAACGCCGAATTTGCCCGCGCCTGCAAACAGGCCGGACTGATCTTCATCGGCCCGAGCGTCGAAGCCATCGAGTTGATGGGCAGCAAACGCCAGTCAAAAATCGCCATGCTTGAGGCCGGCGTGCCGTGCATCGGCGGCTATCAAGGCGCCGAACAGGACGACGCCACCCTGGTGCGTGAAGCCGAACGCATCGGCTACCCGCTGATGATCAAGGCCAGCGCTGGCGGCGGTGGACGCGGCATGCGCCTGCTGGACAACGGCGCTGATTTGCCCGCGCAACTGCGCACCGCGCGCTCCGAAGCACTGAACGGTTTCGGCAGTGACGAACTGATCCTCGAACAGGCGCTGATCGAGCCACGGCATATCGAGGTGCAGTTGTTCGGCGATCAGCACGGCAACCTGATCTATCTCGGCGAACGCGACTGTTCGATCCAGCGTCGCCACCAGAAAGTCATTGAAGAAGCGCCTTGCCCGGTGATGACTGCCGAGTTGCGTCAGGCCATGGGTGAAGCAGCATTGAAGGCTGGGCGCGCAGTCAACTACGTCGGCGCAGGCACCGTGGAATTTCTGCTCGATGCGCATGGGCAGTTCTACTTTCTTGAAATGAACACGCGTCTGCAAGTCGAGCACCCGGTGACTGAACTGATTACAGGGCTGGATCTGGTCGCGTGGCAATTGCTGGTCGCCGAGGGGCAGCCATTGCCACTGACTCAGAATCAGGTCCAACTCAACGGACACGCAATGGAGGTGCGCCTCTACGCCGAAGATCCTGCACAGGATTTCTTGCCGCAAACAGGCCGTGTCGAGGCGTGGGCACCAGCGCTACAGCACGGCGCGCGAATCGATCATGGTCTGCTTGAAGGGCAATCGGTCAGCGCGTTTTACGACCCGATGCTCGGCAAACTGATCGCCCACGGCGCTACCCGCGAAGAGGCCCGGCGCAAACTGTTGCGCGCGGTGCAAGACACGGTGCTGCTCGGGGTGCAAAGCAATCAGCGCCTGCTCGCCAGCCTGTTGCAACATCCGCAGTTCATCAGCGGTGAATTCAGTACCGCCTTCATTGCGCAGCATTTCAGCGATCACCCCTGCCTGCACCGTTACATTCCCGATGCCGAGCAACTGGCGATTGCAACGGTGCTGTTCTATCAAACCAGCGCCCTCTCCCACCGCGCTCCGCTCACTGGCTGGCGCAACAACGCCAGTGTGCCGCTGCACTATCGCCTCGGCCTAGACGATCAAAACTGGACCGTGCAACTGCTCCCGCAGGCGCAAGGCGCGTTCACGGTGCAGGTGGCCGAACGCACGCTTGAATTGAAACTTATCGCCCACGATACGCAGTCGGTGACACTGGAAGCCGACGGTCTACGCCAGCGCCATGCCTATCGCCTGGATGCCGCACAACTCTGGCTGTTTACCCACCCCGGCAGTCTGCGTCTGGAGGATCGAACTCATGCCGTGATCGACAGTCAGACCAGCGTCAGCTCCGGCACCCTGAAAGCGCCGATGGACGGTGCCATCGTCGACGTACTGGTCAGCGAAGGCAGCACGGTCAGGAAGGGTCAGTTGCTGGTGGTGCTGGAGGCAATGAAAATGGAGCATCCGCTGAAGGCCGGCATCGACGGCGTGCTCAAGCGGGTGCAGGTCAAGGTTGGCGATCAGGTAAAAAATCGTCAGGTTCTGTTGCAGGTCGAGTAGTCGCCCACACACGCATGCGGGTTTTGACTACGCTCTGAGTTATCAGAACGCGGAAATCAGGAACCCTGCGATGCCTCACTGGCTGGTCATAGATCTGGAAGCCACCACCGATGAGGGTGGCTGGCCGGTCACCGAAATGGAAATTATCGAGATCGGCGCCACACTGGTCGATCGCGCCGGGCGCGAGCAGGATCATTTCCAGCGCTTCGTCAAACCGACGCGGCGGCCGTTGCTTACGCCATTTTGTCGTGAACTGACACACATCACCCAGGCCAATATCGACACGGCGCAGCCGTTGACCGAAGTCTGGCCGGCGTTCGAACGCTGGCTCGCGCAGCATCAGTCGCGCCTCGAAGGCTGGGCCAGCTGGGGCGATTACGACCGCAAGCAGTTGTTGCAGGAATGGCGGCGTCTGCAAATCGACAGTGGATTGAGCAAGGTGCCGCACATGAACCTCAAACAACGCTTCGCCAAGGCTCGGCGCCTCGAACGGCCGCTGGGCCTCAACGGCGCACTGCAACTGGCTGGCATGCAGTTCAGCGGTCAACAGCATCGGGCGCTGGAGGATGCGCGCAACACCGCGCGATTGTTACCCTTGGTGTTGCCACTCTAGGGTCAATTCGAGAACTCACTGGACAGACGCCGGGCAGGTGACGGCGTTGAAAGCCTTGTGCATACTGGCCGCCTCCATTTTTCAGCCCTTTTCGAGGAATCGCCCATGTTTAAAGTCAACGAGTACTTCGACGGCACCGTCAAGTCGATCGCCTTTGGCACCGCTGAAGGTCCGGCGACCATCGGCGTCATGGCCCCGGGCGAATACGAATTCGGCACCAGCCAGCGTGAAATCATGCACGTTGTGTCTGGCGCACTGACCGTCAAACTGCCCGACAGCAGCGACTGGGAAACCTTCGCCGCCGGCAGCCAGTTCAACGTTCCGGCCAACAGCAAGTTCCAGCTGAAAGTCGCCGTCGACACCGCTTACCTGTGCGAATACCGCGGCTAAACCCACGGTTGCACCGCGATAAAAAAAATGCCCGTGTCCAAGGACACGGGCATTTTCGTTTCAGGCGTGGGTTACTCGAGGATTTCCACCGGCATGCCGACTTCGAGTCGACCATTACTGTCATTCACCAGATTCTGCCCAAACATCGCGCCATCTGCTTCGGCGCGATATTTCTGCAAGGTGGCCAGCGGCTCGCGATCGGCACTGCGCTCCCCGGTTTGCGGGTCAATCGTGGTGAGAATGCAGCGCGAACATGGCTTGACCACGCGGAACTCGACATCGCCAATGCGAATGCGCTTCCAACTGTCTTCGGCATAGGCCTCACTGCCTTCGATCACCAGGTTTGGCCGAAAACGCAGCATTTCCAAGGGTCGTCCCACTTTTTGCGAAAGATCCTGCAGAGATGCCTCGCCGATCAGCAACAAAGGGAATCCATCGGCGAACGCGACCCGGTCATCATCGTTGCCATAGCCGGCTTGCGTAGTGCGGGCGCGATCCAGCGGCACCTGCACCAGGCGGGTCGGTTTGCCGATGAAATCGCTGACCCAGCACGCAGCCTCATCACCGGCATCCGGCACGCGCAAGGTATCGCGCCAGATCGTCACGCCGCGCAGTTCGGCGTCATTATCCGGCAAGGCGATGTCGATGGAAGACTGTTGCGGCGCACTCAGGGTCAAACCGCCCTGCGCATTCCACAGGGCCGACAACTGACTCATCTTCGCTTCGGCGCGCTGAGTCAGGAAGCGGCCGCTGGCCTCGTCCACGAGCATCCAGCGTCGGTCGCCATCGAGCCCCAGCTTGTCGAGGTCGACGCGCTGCAGCACATCGACTTTGCCGGATTTCAACGGGTAACGATAAAGCGCGCTCAGACGCAGCATGGACAGCTCCCTGGAGAATAAAAACGCCACCCTATACGAGCTTGATCAGGAATCAAAGAGCAATAACTGTAGGAGTGAGCCTGCTCGCGATAGCGGTGTGTCTGGTAATGATTCGGGGCTGACACACCGCTATCGCGAGCAGGCTCACTCCTACAATGGGTGTTTAATCAGGCCGGAACTTCGTCGAGCATCAGACGCTGGCGCACCACGTCGACCAGCTTGTCCGGCTGGAATTTGGAGAGGAAGTTGTCGCAGCCGACCTTCTTCACCATCGAGTCGTTGAAACTGCCGGACAGCGAGGTATGCAGCACCACGTACAAGCCACGCAGACGCGGGTCGTTGCGAATTTCGGTGGTCAGGCGATAGCCGTCCATTTCCGGCATCTCCGCATCGGTGAAAATCATCAGCAGCTTGTCGGTCATGTTCACGCCGGTATCAGCCCAGCCCTTGAGCATGTTCAGCGCCTTCAGGCCATCGCTGGCAATGTGCATTTTCACACCGAGCTGGCCGAGGGTATCGCGCAATTGCGAAAGAGCCACGTTAGAGTCGTCCACCAGCAGCACTTCACGGCCACGGGCGCGCTCCAGCACCGGATCGTCGAGTTTGTCGCGCGAAACCTTGGCGTTGTACGGGACGATTTCAGCGAGAACTTTCTCGACGTCGATGATTTCCACCAGTTGATCGTCGACCTTGCTGATCGCGGTCAGATAGTGCTGACGCCCCGCGCTGGTCGGCGGCGGCAGAATGGCTTCCCAGTTCATGTTGACGATGCGGTCCACACCGCCCACGAGGAAAGCCTGTACCGAGCGGTTGTACTCGGTGACGATGATGGTGCTGTTCGGCCCCGGCACCAATGGACGCATGCCGATCGCCTGCGACAGATCGATCACCGGCAAGGTCTGACCACGCAGATTGACCACCCCACAGACAAACGGGTGACGCTGCGGCATCAAAGTCAGTTTCGGCAGTTGCAGCACTTCCTGGACCTTGAACACGTTGATCGCGAACAACTGGCGCCCGGCCAGTCGAAACATGAGAATTTCCAGGCGATTCTCACCCACCAGTTGCGTGCGTTGGTCTACCGTGTCGAGAATGCCGGCCATCAATGACTCCTGGGCTTGTTCTGATGAATTCACTATGTGAGGTTATCGGCGGCAAATAGCAGTTCTTGATTGCCGTACCCGACCCCGTCAAAAATGCCATGATCAGGCATTGATGTCACATTAACATCATGCTTTACTGGCGCGGTGATTTTCATCTGCTACATTCTCTGCGGCGCGACCTCGGTTTGCACGGTAGGTTCCCGTGCCTAAGGGATTCCCCTAGTAACAATCAGGCCCAACCTGATATTCGCAATATCCAATAGCCATTAATGTGACGCCATTCTCATTGCATGAACGGAGTCAGGCTATTGTGTGCGATCGCAGTTCAGTGGAAACAACCCCTCTGGAACCCCTCAGCCTGTGTACCTGCACGTCTGGGCGCGATCTCCCGACGATTCATGATCGTCGCCACACACGGCATTCCCTCATCAGACATGACGTGGTGGAGATAAGCATGCCAATGGACCGCAAAGAGTGGGTACAACGCTTCCCCGAATTCCTTGTCGAGGCCGAACAACTCCTGGCCAAGTCCGAAGAATGCCTGAGCCATCTGCAACTGATCAGCAATGACAAGGACGCTATCGAGTGCATGCTCGGTACCCTCCTCAAACTCGCACGCAGGGCTGAAGCCCTGGCGCTGGAGGCGATTTCCGAGTTCTCGCTGCACATTTACAGCCTGCTCAACCTCAATCAGGATCACGTCGACCTTCATGAACAGGCCCTGCAAGCATTGCAGGATTGCTTCACGTTGATGGCCTGGCAGCTTGAACTGGTGGATCAGCAGACCGGGCAACTGAGTCTGGATGAAAGCGAACAGACCTCCCTGATCGAAGCCTTCGCCTTCCAGGTCGGCCAAAGCCAGCTTCAGCCGCCACTGGCGGGCAAACGTTTGCCCCAATCGCCCTACTCGGGACAAGCCTGATCAGCATGCTGTATCCGCCCTGGCGTTTGAAACGAATACGTTGCATGTCGTAATTGAATAGTTCATACCTGCCAGCGACAAATCGAAATAAATAATCAGCGACGACAGACAATCATGTTTCTGCCGGCCTCAGGGTTTGCCCGTGTGTTAAGAAGCACAACTTCAGGCAACACCTACATCTATCGAACTCAATAAATCGACTTTTCCATTATGGAACTTGCGTCCAAAACCACGTAATTCCTGACTCATTGGACATATATAGCGAGCGCGACCAACGGTATCTTAAGTGGTATTATGCCGCCCATTAGTTGCTTTCAAATTAATGGCAAAGTGATTTCAGCGACAGCTATCCACTGATAGTTGGCGGTCAACACACTCACTGAACCGCGTTGAAATCAATAACATACTTGACAGCATTTTCAGACAGAGACCCGCCAGCCTCAGGCCGGTCTGCCCGCAGCGAACATCCATTGGCTCCATCCGTTATGTACGCCAGCCTCAAGTCAATCACTACATGGCCACCCTCCCGGGAAAATGCACGCCGGTTCACACTCATACTGTGTGTCGCCGCGACGCTCGGCAGCCTGCTGACCTACGGTCTTGCGACACCACTTAGCCTCGGACTGCTAATGCTCGACATCGCCGCTACCGCGTGTGTCTGGGTGCAATATCGGCTGTCACGCAAATCGATCAAGTTTCAGCCGCAGGAACTCGCCGACCGCTTGCTGGAAGTCCAGGAAAACGAGCGTCATCGACTCAGCCGCGAACTGCACGATGATATCGGCCAGTTATTGACGGCCGCCAAACTGCAGAGCGAGTGGCTCAAGCGACGCCTGCCGGATGACTTGCAGGAGCAATGCACGGTGCTGTGCGCCACCCTGGAAGAAACTCTCGACAAGGTGCGCGACGTTTCGGCCATTCTCAATCCACGGCAGTTGACCAGCCTGGGGCTTGAAGCCAGCCTGCGTGCACATCTGCTTAAGACATTGACCAACACCAGCGTGCACTGGAGCCTCGATTGCCAGCAACGCCTTAATGGCATCCCGGAAGAAATGGCAGTCGCCGCCTTCCGTATTACCCAAGAGGCTGTTACCAATATCCTGCGTCACGCCCAGGCAAAAAATCTGGTGATACGCGTGCAACGTCTGCCCAAAGGGCTGACGCTGCTGATCAGCGATGACGGCCTGGGATTCGCCCCGGCGACCGATCCCGGTCGTGAAGGACAACGAGGCATGGCCGGGATGGCCGAACGAATCGAGCAACTGGGTGGCACCCTGAACGTCATCAGCGAGCCGGGCAAAGGCACTCAAATCGAAGCACTCTTCCCCTGGGCGCCTCGCGCACTCGAGCGGGCCAGTACGAATAAGGTTATGCGTTGACTTGCAACTTACTTCTGGTGGATGACCACTCGCTGATCAGGGCCGGCGTGCGCGCTCTGGTGCTGGATATTCCCGGTTACGCGGTGATTGGCGAAGCCAATGACGGTTCGCAGTTGCTCGAAATGGTCGAGCAACTGAGTCCGGATATCGTGTTGCTGGATATCTCCATGAAAGAAACCGGTGGCCTGGAAGCCCTGCAACGACTCAAGCGAGTGCGTCCGCAGAGCAAGGTATTGATCCTGTCGATGCACACCGATCCGACGCTGATCATGCAGGCACTCGAGTCCGGCGCCCACGGCTACCTGCTCAAGGACACCACGGCCACTGAACTCGAACATGCACTGGAAGCCTTGCGCAACAACGAGCGCTACCTGAGTCCGGCCATCGCCCACACCGTGATCAATCAGGCCCTGACCCGTAATCAGAAGCAGCAGCCGGAGGCCGCCGACTCGCATAATCTGACCGCCCGCCAGCTGGAAATCCTGCGTTTGATCGTGCGGGGCAAATCCACCCGGGAAATCGCCAATGGCCTGGGGCTGAGCATCAAGACGGTCGAGACCCACCGCTCACAGATCATGAAGCGCCTGCAAATCTACGACGTAGCGGGCCTGGTACTGTTCGCCGTGCGCGAACAGATCATCAGTCTGGACGACTGACCGACCGGACGCCGCCCAGCAATGGAGAATGCTCCGGCAGGTGCACACGCAACGCCGCCGGACGCGCTTCAAATCGCATGTTGTCGCCCTCCAGCGGTTCGCCATCAAGGTTGATGCAAAGCCCTTCGGCCACCTTGATTTCGACCCATGGCAAACGGGTTCGAACAAACATGTTATCGATCCCGAAACCATCACTGAGCAGCGTCTTCAACGTGCCCACCAGCTCCTGTGGCGCCGGCAGGATGCTGATATCAAGCAACCCGTCATCAGCCAGCGCTTCCGGGCACAGTACGTGTCCACCGCCGGCCTGTCGGCCATTGCCGATACCCAGTGCCAACAGCTCGCCACGCCAGTGAAAATCCGGCCCCTGTAATTCGCCATAAGCGGCGTGCAGCTCGCTGAATCGTGACAGGCCGGTGAACAGATAGGCCGCGCCGCCGAGTACTTTTTTCAAATCCTCGGACGTATTGGCCGTGACCTGACTGCCGAAACCACCGGTGGCCATATTGAGAAAAATCTGCCCGCCCACTTCGCCCAGATCGATGTCGCGCGGCGGCACATCGAGCAGCTCAAGGGCTTCGGCAGGCTCCAGCGGCACGCCGGCGGCGCGGGAAAAATCATTGGCAGTGCCTAAAGGCAAGAGTACGAGGCTGGCTTTGCCAGGATGCGCGGCGAGCGCTTCGGCGATATCGCGCAAGGTGCCATCGCCGCCCCCGGCAATGATTTTCGTGTAGCCGTCGACCAAGGCTTGTTCTACCCAGCGCTGCGCGTCCCCTGCCTCCCAGGTCAGACGCACGGCCAGCTCCCAACCTTGCTTGCGCTTGTCCTCGACGGCGGTGCGCACCGCCTCGTTGAGTGCCTGCTTGCCATGCAGAATCAACAGCGCCCGGCGTTCACTCATCACATCACTCCCTAATTGAATCGGTTCGAGACATCTTGACCACTGCCGCTCGTAAAAAAGCCGTCAGACCCGTAATTAATTCGGTCTTCTGGTCTCGACGTCCTACACAGCGGTATTTTTTCTTACAAAACATGCGGAATCGGCTTAATTGACCCGGCTTCGACATTGGGTCACCGTGTGCCGGCGGTAGCAATCTTCAATCCAACACACAAGGATGTGCATGTAATGAGTGGATACACCCACAGGGCTCTTGCCAGTTCGAGAGCTGAAAAAGTTTGCAAGCGAACAGTTGAAACAACCGGTGGATGCTTCCATGCCCAGTCATGAAGCCAGAATGCCATTGAACCCGGTTGGCCCTCTCGTCGAAAGTCGCTCGAATCAAAAGTCCGAATTCAAAAACAGCGCCAGAACCACTGGAGAAGTTGATATGGAACCTCGTGTTACCGAGCTGGAAACCCATCTCAAGTACCTTCGGCGGGACATGGACGAAGTTCGCGGTGATGTCAGAACAATCAAACACCGGCTTGCCTACTCGGCGGGTGCGACAGCGGTTGTGCTGGGCCTGCTGGGTTGGGTGGCCAATAGCCGATTCGACCAGCTTGTGGCACTGATCAGCAATTAAATGAATGAGTCACTGCAGGCGCCGACAGCCGACGCCTGCATTTGCGAGACAGCGGTCAGTCCAGCAGATCACTCAGCGGAATGAAGACCACTTCGTCGCCGGCGCTCAGTGTGCTGCCTTCCAGCACTTCGACCAACCCATCTGCCCATGCGGCGCTACGCAGAACGCCTGAGCTCTGGTTGCGGTAAACAGTGGCCCGCCCTTGATCCAGACGGCCTCTAAGGTACTCACGCCGATTGCCTGCCACCGGCCAGTCAAAACCCGCTGGCACGGTGAACTTCAGCGGCTCGACGTCCTGCACGCCCTGACGGCGCAACAGATATGGCCGAGTGAGTAGTGCAAAGGTCACCAGCGTCGATGCCGGATTTCCTGGCAAGCCAATGACCGGCACATTGCGGAAATGGCCAAACGTCAGCGGTTTTCCAGGTTTGATCGCCAGCTTCCAAAGGGCAAGCTCGCCCTCTTCTCGCAAGGCGACACCCAGAAAATCCGCCTCACCTACCGACACGCCACCGGTGGAAAGAATCAGATCGACGTCTTGCAACTCACCCAGACGGGCACGGGTTGTGGCCAGATTATCCGGAAGAATGCCGGCATCGATCACCTCGCAGCCCAGACGTTGCAGCCAACTGCACAGCAACACCCGATTGCTGTTGTATATCTGACCAGGTCCCAATGCCTGGCCCGGCTCGACCAATTCATCGCCAGTGGAAATCACCGCAACGCGAACCTTGCGCACGACCTTCAGCCCGGCGCAACCCAACGATGCGGCCAGCCCCTGCTCTATCGGACCCAAGCGAGTTCCGACGGGCAGGATCAGCTCACCGACTGTGGTTTCCTGACCCTGCGGGCGAATGTTTTGCCCTGCCTTCATCGGTTCAAGGAAACGCACCCTTTCATCGGTTTGAACCTCAGCGTTTTCCTGCATTTCCACGCAATCAGCGCCCGCAGGCACCGGCGCCCCGGTGAAAATCCGTGCACAGGTGCCCGGCGTCAGTGGTTCGGGGGATTGCCCGGCAAACACCTTCTGACTGACCGGCATCGGCTGACCACTCCAATCCGTCAGGTTCAGCGCGTAGCCATCCATGGCACTGTTCGGCCAGGGCGGCAGATCCAGCGTCGAAATCAGATCTTCGCTCAGCACCCGCCCCTGAACCTGAGACAGCGGCAAATATTCATGCTCGACAATGGGCGAGGCTTCGGCCATGTCGAGCAGGCGCGCCAACGCCACCTCGACCGGCATCAATGCCCCGCTCTTGCCCGGCTTACCCACGGGATTCACAAGGTGCCGCCTGCTTTAAATGAGTGACGAAATTGCACGGGCGGTGACGAGCGTCCAATTGCTCGCCCAGGATGCCATCCCAACCGGTGCGCACGGCATTGGTTGAACCCGGCAAGCAGCACACCAGCGTGCCGTTGGCCAGACCTGCCAGCGCACGCGACTGCACCGTCGAGGTGCCGATGTCGGCTACCGAGATCTGCCGGAACAACTCACCAAACCCGTCGACCTGCTTGTCGAGCAGGCATGCAACCGCTTCGGGTGTGCTGTCACGGCCAGTGAATCCGGTGCCGCCAGTGATCAGCACTACCTGCACGACATCGTCGGCAATCCAGTTGGCGACTTGCGCGCGAATTTTGTAGAGATCATCTTTGAGCAAAACCCTCTGCGCCAAAAAATGACCCGCCGCGGTCAAGCGGTCGACGAAGACCTGACCTGAGGTATCGGTTTCCAGAGTTCGGGTGTCACTGACTGTCAGCACCGCAATATTGAGCGGCACGAAAGGTACATCAGCCTTGGCTTTCATAGGCTCGTCCAGTTGTAGGAGAAACAGCCCGGTGTTATATCACAGCGCCTCATTTTTTCGCCGCCCCTCTGGAGAGCTGCCATGCCCCTGAATACGCAATTGCCACCCTGCTCCATTCTGCTCCTGGCAGGCGGACGCGGCCAACGCATGGGCGGTCAGGACAAGGGATTGGTGGAGTGGCTGGGTGAGCCGTTGATTGCACATTTGCAGCGCAAGGTTCGTGCAATGACTGACGACCTGATCATTTCGTGCAACCGCAATCGCGAGCGTTACGCGCCATTCGCCGATCAATTGGTCATCGATGACGAGGGCGATTTCCCAGGGCCATTGGCCGGCATTCGCGCCGGCCTGAAAGCGGCGCGCCACACGCACCTGTTGGTCTTGCCCTGTGATGTCCCGCGAATTGACGCAGCACTGCTGCAAAACATGCGTGAGACCGCCAATCTGAATCCTGAAAAACCTTTAATGTTGCGCCATGACGAGCACTGGGAACCGTTGTTGTGTGTAATTCCGGTGGCTCTTTTATCGGCCTTCGAAGACGCCTGGAACGCCGGTGAACGCAGTCCCGGCCGGGTCATGCGCGGTCTCGGTGCCACTGCCCTGCAATGCCCGGATAACGACCCGCGACTGGCCAACCTCAACACCCCCGAACTGTTAAATTCCCACAACACTGTGTCAGACTGACACTATTCAAGGAACTCTCACGCCTTGTATACGTCTCAAGCTCAGTAACCAAAAGAATTTCCATTCGGAGACACACCATGACTCAACGGACCCTCGCCACTTTCATGCTCGCACTGGGCCTTGCCACCCTCGCCGGTTGCTCCTCGCCTACAGTGATCACCTTGAATGACGGTCGCGAAATCCAGGCCGTCGACACCCCGAAATACGATGACGATTCGGGCTTCTACGAGTTCAAACAGCTGGACGGCAAAGAAACTCGCATCAACAAGGATCAGGTTCGTACCGTTAAAGAGCTGTAAGCTCGGGTTCGACACCGGATACAGAAAAGCCCGCATTAATGCGGGCTTTTTCATGGGCGCTCGGAAAACGGCTTTGAAGTCACCACTGCAGCGTGATCCGGCTCTCGAATTCGCGATCTTCACCGGTCACCGGGTCAATAAACCGTAGACCTTGCGCCAGCAGCTTCAGCGGATTGGCGTAGTCATCCTCGACGTCTTTCAATACATCCGGATAAAACGGATCGTTGCAGATGCTCGCTCCCAATGCAGTCATGTGGACACGCAATTGATGTTTCTTGCCGGTCACCGGAAACAAACCATAGCGCCAAAGATCACCATGCTTTTCCCGAACCTCCACCGCCGTTTCGGTATTGCTGGCACCCGCGCCTTCCTGCATGCGGAAAAACGGTTCGCCATCCACCAGACGGCTTTTGTGCACCAGCGGAAAACTCAGATCCGGCAGCGCCGGGGCGATGGCTTCATAGCGTTTGTCGATCTGCCGCGTCGGGAACAGCGACTGATAGGCCGAACGGGTTTGCGGATTGGCCGAGAAAATCACCAGTCCCGCCGTATGCCGGTCGATGCGGTGCAAGGGCACCAGATGGGGATTGTCCAGGCGACGAATCAGCCTGCGCAACAAGGTCTGCTCAACGTATTCGCCAGCGGGCGTGACCGGAAGAAAATGCGGTTTGTCAGCCACTACCAAATGTTCGTCGGCATAGAGAATCGACTCGACCACCGGGATCGGCTTTTCGTCCGGCACCTCGCGAAAATAATGGATTCGCAAGCCTTCCTTGTATGGCAGGTCCACCGAGATCGGCTGACCATGACCATCCAGCACTCGCCCCCGCGCGATCCGGTCCAGCCATTGCTCGCGGTCAATGGCGCGGAAATGCTCGCACAGACAATCGAGTACGGTCAGCCAGGCACCCGGAGGCAGATAAAGCGTGCTCGCCTGAGTCTGCGCAGCAGAGAATGTAGATGTGGACATACAGAAATCAAACCCTCAATACAGGGCGGCATTATCCAGCACTGAGGGAAACGAACCTAGCGCAGAATGCTCAGGCCGGGATCGTTTTGAGCGCTGCAGCCTCAGTGAATTCCTTGAGCCAGCGCAGCACATCGACCGCCTCCCAGCGGCCCGGGTCGTACAAGGCGTAAAGCAAACCCTGATAACCAACCACATCCAGTTGTTTGTGATAACCGGCACGCTGAAACAAGGCCTCGATCTCGGCAAAACAGGTGTTGAAATGCAGTTTGTTGAAGGGCGTCTTGCCTTCCGTGACCAGCCCGTCCAGGCGCAATTCGAGAACGGCCTCGCGCACCACGTCAACCGACATCCGGTTCACGCTGTTCTTCAACTGTTCGACATTGACCACGGTTCATCCCTCTGAAGCATTTACTGTATGAACATACAGTACCCGAACAATCCGCAAAATGCCAAGGAATGGATGGCAGCGGCGACCGGCGGGATGAATGAGAAAATACGGATTAACGCAGAAATGCCACGACTTGATCAGCGCTGAATGGCCACCCCAGTTCAGCCCCGGTGTCGATGCGACGCAACACCGGAATCCGCAGGCTATACGCCTCAAACCACGTTTCGTCGTCAGCGATATCGACCAGCTCAACCAGCAAACCGCGCTCGACAAACTCCATCAGCATGGCTTCAGCGACTTCACAGAGATGACACCCAAGGGTGCCGAACAGCTGACATTCAGGAAGCATGAGCGCTCAACCAGAAAATGAGTGGGCCTATTCTAGGCCGCAGCTGAAAACCCGTCGAGCCACCACCGCCCAAAGGCTCCTGTCCTCCGACAAAGGCTCACAGGCAAAACCCTGACGCACATCAGTCCGCAGAAAAACCATTTACGCGATCCTCCCGGTCTTTTTGCCTCTACGCTTGAAAAGCCTGAATCTGACATCGGAGTGTCCAGTGTTTGCCAATCTGTTGATCATCCTCGCCTCGTCCCTCGTGGTGATTGCCCTGTTTCGTCGCCTGCGGTTGCCGCCGGTTCTGGGTTATCTGTGCGTCGGACTGCTGGTCGGGCCGAGTGCCTTCGACTGGGTCAACGAAAGCGAACACCTGCCTGACGTAGCCGAACTGGGCGTGGTGTTTCTGTTGTTTTCACTGGGCCTGGAGTTCTCTCTGTCGAAGATGATCGCCTTGCGCCAGGTGGTGTTCCGTCTCGGTAGTCAGCAGGTGCTGATCAGTACCGCGCTGCTCGGTTTGTTGCTGATGCTGCTGGGCATGCCGATGACACCGGCGCTGTTGCTCGGCGCCGGGCTTTCGCTGTCATCGACGGCAATTGTGACCAAAGAGTTGGGCAGCCTCGGCGAGGTGTTCAGCAGTCACGGGCAGAATGCCGTCGGCGTTTTGCTGTTTCAGGACGTTGTCGCTGTATTACTGCTGACGTTAGTGCCTGTGTTCGCCGGCAGCAGCGAGCAAGCCTGGTACTGGGCGCTGCCACTGACGCTGGCGAAGACCGTGGTGCTGTTTGTCGGTCTGCTGCTGGCCAGTCGCTGGTTACTGCCGAGGCTGTTCCACGAAGTGGCCGCGTCACGCTCGGCAGAGTTGTTCGTGTTGCTGGCGCTAGTGATTGTGTTGTTGACCGCGTGGCTGACTCACCTGCTGGGCCTGTCCCCTGCCCTCGGTGCATTTCTGGCCGGCATGTTGCTCGGTGAAAGCCACTATCGGCATCAGATCGAGGCCGACATCCGACCGTTTCGCGACATCCTGCTCGGGGTGTTTTTCGTCAGCATCGGCATGCTCATCGACCTGCAACTGTTCGTCAGTCACAGCCTGCTGATCCTCGGGCTCACCGTCGGTTTGATGGTGATCAAGGGCATCGTCGTCGCCTTGTTGGTGAAGTGGCGCGGCAGCGACAGCGAAACGGCGTGGCGTAGCGGTCTGGCACTGGCTCAGGGCGGCGAGTTCTGCTTTGCACTGATGGCGCAGATGCAGCAACACAGCATGATGCCCGAAGCGTTGGGCGATCTTCTGCTCGCCGCAACGTTCTGTTCGATGCTGCTGACGCCACTGTTGCTGCGCGCCGCGCCACGTATCGCTGCAGTCCTGCACCGCAAACCCAATCAGGAAGCGCAAATCGAAGAGATCAGCGCACTCAACGCCGACCTTAACCAGCACGTGGTGATTTGCGGCTACGGCCGTGTCGGTCAATCCATCGGGCGTTTCCTGCGCAATGCCAAACAGCCTTATATCGCCCTGGACAGCGATCCGGTTCGGGTTCAGGAAGCCGCCAGCGGAGAAAGCGACGTGCATTACGGCGACTCCTCGCGCGGCGACCTGCTGACCGCCGTGGGCCTGCTACGCGCCAGACTGCTGGTGGTTGCCGTGGATCAGAGTGACATTGCCCTGCGCATTCTCAAGGAAGCGCGCCGGCTCAACGCTCATGTGCCGATCCTGGTGCGCACCCGCGACGACAGCCAATGGGCCGAATTGAAAACCGCCGGCGCCACCGAAGTGGTGCCGGAGCTGTTGGAGTCGAGCCTGATGCTCGCCTCTCACGCCTTGATCATGCTCGGCTTGCCGGCGCATCAGGTGCAGGAGCAAGTCGATCAGGTGCGCATCGACCGCTATCGCCTGCTTCACGGTTTTTATCCCGGCAGTGATGATGCAGAGACTTAGTCCTGGCTCACCGCGCCGATCTTGTGCAGCGACAGGTCGGCGCCGTAATACTCTTGTTCCTGACTCAGGCGCAGCCCGTGCAGCGCCTTGATCACGCCGTAAACAGCGAAACCACCGATCAGCGCCACCGCGACGCCCAGCGCGGTGCCGATCAACTGGCTGATCAAACTGACGCCGCCAATACCGCCGAGCGCAGTCTGGCCGAAAATCCCGCAGGCAATCCCGCCCCACACTCCACACAAGCCGTGCAATGGCCAAACACCCAATACGTCATCGATGCGCCATTTCACCTGCGCGGCAGTAAAGCACCAGACAAACAGCGCGCCAGCAATCGCGCCAGTCACCAGGGCACCAACCGGATGCATCAGATCGGACCCGGCACAGATCGCCACCAGACCGGCCAATGGACCATTGTGGAGAAAGCCCGGGTCATTGCGCCCGACGAGCAGCGCCGCCATCGTGCCGCCGACCATCGCCATCAGCGAATTGACCGCCACCAGACCGCTGACGCCCTGCAGTGTTTGCGCACTCATTACGTTGAAACCGAACCAGCCGACAATCAGAATCCACGAGCCCAGCGCCAGAAAGGGAATGCTCGACGGTGCGAACGCGACCAGACGACCGTCGCGATAACGACCATTGCGCGGCCCCAGCAGCAATACCGCCGCCAGCGCCAGCCAGCCGCCCATGGCATGCACCACCACGGAACCGGCGAAATCATGGAAAGCGGCACCAAACTGCGCCGTCAGCCACGCTTGCAGGCCATAGTTGCCGCTCCAGATCATGCCTTCGAAAAACGGATAGATGAACGCGACGATCAACGCTGTCGCGCACAACTGTGGCACAAAACGCGCGCGCTCGGCGATGCCACCGGAAATGATCGCCGGGATCGCGGCGGCAAAGGTCAGCAGGAAGAAAAACTTCACCAGTCCATAACCGTGATCGGCGCTCAGCACCGCCGCCGGCTGCATGAAGGTCACGCCATAAGAGATCCAATAGCCTATAAAGAAATAGGCCAGCGTCGAGACGGCGAAATCGCTGAGAATCTTCGACAGCGCATTGACCTGGTTTTTCTGACGGACTGTGCCGACCTCCAGAAAGGCGAAACCGGCGTGCATCGCCAGCACCATCACCGCACCGATCAGAATGAACAAGGTATTGGAGCTGTGAACCAGGGTGTCCACAGCGCTTTGCAGATTTTCCATAAGCAGGCTGACCTAAAGGCGAAAAAGGCACCAAAGCGGTTCATGCGCACATTTCATGCACCAAGTTGCGACCGCGCAGTCACGAGTCCGATGGTCCGGCGAACTGCTTTGGCGCACAAGGTCGATGTCCTGACACGAACCGGGCTTGTTTGGGATAAGGTTTCTTGATGCGAGCGCCCGGCAACAGCGCACAACCGCCGGGCAACGCACCACGACAAAGCAAAAGTTGTACCAGTCATTTGTACTGAACCTTCGCGCAAGGCTCATACTCGAACGCTTCAGACGTCACTTACGGAGATCTACCCATGGCCAGCATCAAGGCAAAAACTGCTCAAGAAATCCTCATGAACGACTTCCAGACTTTGGTCGCCGACACCGAACGGTTGCTCGAGCACACCGCCACCCTGGCCGGCGATCAGGCTGATGAGCTGCGCGAGCAGATCCACGACAGCCTGCTGCGCGCCCGCGAAACCCTGAAACTGACCGAAGACACCCTTCGCGATCGCGGTCAGGCGGCTGTCACAGCCACTGAAGATTATGTGTCGGCCAACCCTTGGCAGTCAGTCGGCATTGCTGCCGGTGTTGGCTTCCTGATCGGCCTGCTGGCCACTCGGCGCTGATTATGTCGATCGGTGAATCCGGCCCGACTGCGGGCACCGCCTCTTCCACGCGACGCCTGGGCGCCGCCGTTCTAGGTCTGCTGCACAGCCATGTCGAATTGTTCGGCATCGAATTGCAGGAGCAGAAATCACGTACCGTCAGCCTGTTGCTGTTCGCCGGTCTGGCCTTGGTCTTTGCCCTGTTGTTGCTGGTGGGTTTATCGACCTTGGTGATGATCGTGTTCTGGGACACCTACCGTCTCGCCGCGATCATCGGCTTATGCGTCTTCTATACCTTGGCCTCGATCTTCTGCGCGCTGCGCCTCAAGGCGGCGATCTTCGATGAGTCCTCGCCTTTCCACGGCACGCTCGAAGAGCTGGCCAACGACCGGGAGCGCCTGCTGCCATGAGCCTGCCTGAACTGCCACACAACAGCTCGCGTCGGGAAATGCGCAAGGCGTTGATCCGCCTGCGCATGGAAATGCATCGCCAGGAAATTCGTCATGAAGCCGGGCAAGTGCTGCAACCGCTGCAACGCGTGCGCGGCATGACGCAAAACCTGCAAGGTGGCTTCGGCATCAAACACGCGCCATTGTGGGGCGTGGCTGCCGTTACGCTATTGGGCTTTATCACTGGCAAAGGCACGAAAAGTGGCGGCGTCGGTGGGTTAAGCCGTTTGATCCGGCTCGGCACCAGCCTCGGGCCGCTGATCAAACTGGTCATGCAGAGCTCGGCAAAGCGCTAAGCAGATACATCTGGCTACATTCTTGCAATACCGGCGGGATGAACCTCTTTATCCGGAGGTTCAATCCCGTGCGCCTACCCGGTCGGCGGGGTTCACCAGAACAAGAACCACTAAGGAGGCCCCGTGATCGACGGGCAACCGCTCGCCTGCTTTCAGCCCTTCATCGATACCGCCACGGGACGCATTGCCGGCGTTGAAGCGCTGGGTCGCCTGCGCCAGGCTGACGGTCAATTGAATTCGGTCGGGCCATTGTTCGCCGACCCGCGCACACCCGCCATTGCCCTGCGCCGCCTCGACCGGCAAATCCGCGACAACGCCCTGAGCCGCTTGCATGAAGCGCCGGCAGACTGGTTTCTCAGCCTGAACATGTCGCCGCGCTGGATCAGTCGTCTGCGCGCCGATCAAGCCCTGCCCAGCCTCAAGCAATTGGCGCGCTACGACATCGATCCGCAACGCATCGTCTTCGAGATCACCGAACTGGGTGGCAATAGTCAACGCCTGGCCGAAGTCGTCGCGCGCTATCGCGAGGCGGGAGCAAGAATCGCCATCGACGACTTTGGCGCCGGCTACTCGCAACTGGATCGGGTGCTGGCGCTGCAACCGGACATTCTCAAACTCGACATGCGTTTGTTCCAGGCCGCGGCACTGGGCGGCCCGAGCAGCGACGTGGTCAAGGCACTCGCGCAGATGGCCGAGAAGACCGGTTGCTGGATCATTGCCGAAGGCGTCGAGACCGAAGCGCAGTTGAATTTCGCCCTGGAATGCGGATCGCGCTATGTGCAGGGTTTCCTGTTCGCGCGGGCGCAGGAGGCGTTTTTCCCCACTGACGCGTTCGTGCAACGCTTCGCCGAGCTGCGCCAGCGCTATGTCCGGCAGAAGCTCGCCGAGCGTGGGCGGTTGATGCAAATGCGCCAGCAACTCGCCGAACTGATGTCGATCCTGCAAGCCTGGGCTCAGGCCCATGCGCCGTTGAGCGCATTGCCACAACTGGACGCCTTCCCCTGGCTGCTGCGGTTTTATCAATGCGATCGCCACGGCACCCAACTGACGCCCAACCTCGAATGGCGGCAGCATGGCTGGGTCGCCGACAATCGCTATCTGGGGCACAACTGGTCGTGGCGCCCGTATTTCTATCATTTGCTCGCCGAAGGTTGGGAGGAGCGGCGTTTGACGCTCTCCAATACCTACCGCGATGCCACCAGCAATCAGTATTGCCTGACGGCCGGGCAGTTTTTTGACAACGGTGAGCGTTTGCTGTTGATCGACATCGACGCGGCAGGGTTGTAGTTACGCTTGCAGGGGCGTGCGCGAACCGGGAAGCTAGGGGCCAACGCCCCAGTCACCTGACGGAGAGAATCAGCCTTGGATTGGCAAACCCTGCTCAACCGCGAACGTCTTGGCAAGCCGCTGCACAGCCCGCAAGAACTTGGCCGCAGCCCTTTCCACAAAGACCATGACCGCATTATTTTCTCCGGTGCCTTCCGCCGCCTCGGACGCAAGACCCAGGTGCACCCGGTCACCAGCAACGATCACATTCACACACGCCTGACCCACTCGCTGGAAGTCAGTTGCGTCGGCCGCTCACTGGGCATGCGGGTGGGCGAAACCCTGCGCAGTGCGTTGCCCGAATGGTGTGACCCGGCCGACCTCGGCATGGTCGTGCAGTCGGCGTGTCTGGCCCACGACATCGGTAATCCGCCGTTCGGCCATTCCGGTGAAGATGCCATTCGCCACTGGTTCCAGCAGGCGGCCGGACGTGGTTGGCTCGACGGCATGAGTGAAGCCGAACGCGGCGACTTCCTCAACTTTGAAGGTAACGCCCAGGGCTTTCGCGTCCTGACTCAGCTGGAGTACCACCAGTTCGACGGCGGTACGCGGCTGACCTATGCCACGCTCGGCACCTATCTGAAGTACCCGTGGACTGCGCGTCACGCCGATTCTCTGGGCTACAAGAAACATAAATTCGGTTGTTATCAGAGCGAGCTGCCGCTGCTCGAACAGATCGCGCACAAACTGGGCCTGCCGCAAATCGAAGACCAGCGCTGGGCGCGTCACCCGCTGGTGTACCTGATGGAGGCCGCCGACGACATCTGCTACGCGCTGATCGATCTCGAAGACGGCCTCGAAATGGAGCTACTGGAATACGCCGAAGTCGAATCCCTGCTGCTCGGGCTGGTGGGTGATGATCTGCCGGAAACCTATCGTCAGCTCGGCCCGCAGGATTCGCGCCGACGCAAACTGGCGATCCTGCGCGGCAAGGCCATCGAGCATTTGACCAACGCCGCGGCGCGGGCCTTTGTCGAGCAACAGGACGCACTGCTAGCCGGCACGCTGCACGGCGATCTGGTCGAGCACATGCATGGCCCGGCCAAGCGTTGCGTCCTGAACGCCAAGGACATCGCCCGCAAGAAAATCTTCCAGGACAAACGCAAAACCCTGCATGAAATCGGCGCCTATACGACGCTGGAGATCTTGCTCAATTCGTTCTGCGGTGCCGCGCTGGAACAACACAACGGTCGTACGCCGTCGTTCAAAAGCCGACGCATTCTCGATCTGCTGGGCAGTAACGCACCGGATCCTCAGGGTTCGTTGCACACGTCGTTTCTGCGCATGATCGACTTCATCGCCGGCATGACCGACAGTTACGCCAGCGATATGGCGCTGGAAATGACCGGCCGCTCCAGCCACTGACCCTCTCGCCTGCGGGTGGCCATAACAATGGCCGCCCTCTGCATACACCCTGTCATCGTCGACCCGCGAAAGTTTAACGAACCGCTGATATCGCTGGAAACGCCGCGCTTCCCCGCAGGCCATTCAGCAACTTTTAAACATCTACAAAAACCCAGTTACAGCCAGTACTTGCAAATCAATCAAGGCAAACTATAAGCCCATTCAATTCCTGCACTTCCTTACGTCAAACCTAGTTTGGCCGTAGTCCGTTTCCTCATTAATTGTAGGAATAATCCGATAGCGTGACTGGAGCCACGTCACTTCATGCGAGTGCTCATTCATCTGAGCTAAGGTGCGCGCTTTATTCGTGCTTGCATGGGATTTGATTATGAACTCCGTTTTTATTGTCGACGATCACCCGGTCATCCGTCTCGCCGTTCGAATGTTGCTGGAGCATGAAGGTTACAAGGTCGTCGGCGAAACCGATAACGGGGTCGATGCCATGCAGATGGTGCGCGAATGCATGCCCGATCTGGTCATTCTCGATGTAAGCATCCCCAAGCTGGACGGCCTGGAAGTGCTGGCCCGCTTCAATGCCATGGGGTCCCCGCTGAAAATCCTGATTCTGACGGCACAGTGTCCGACACTGTTCGGCATTCGCTGCATGCAATCCGGCGCATCGGGTTATGTCTGCAAACAGGAAGACTTGAGCGAACTGGTCAGTGCCATCAAAGCGGTACTTTCCGGTTACAACTATTTCCCCAGTCAAGCATTGAATCCGGTGCGCAGTGACGACATCCGTTTTGCCGAACTGGAACTGTTCAAATCCGTCAATGATCGCGAATTAATGGTCCTGCAATTGTTCGCTCAAGGTCGCACTAACAAGGAAATCGCCAAGGGCATGTTTCTCAGTAATAAAACCGTCAGCACTTATAAAAAACGTCTGATGCAGAAACTCAAGGCCAAATCCCTTGTAGAACTTATCGAGATGGCCAAACGAAACGCACTCGTGTGAGAGCCCGCATGCCCAGCCGTTTAAAGGACTATCTAATTGCGTTGAGCGCAGGTCTTTACCTGAGCACCAGCGTGTACGCCATGCCCGGCACATCACCGGACTATGCCTTGCTCAGCCGATCGGTTAACGAACCGGTGCCGGTCACGCTCGAACACTCCCAACGGCAGTGGCTGCTTGAACGCAACGAACTGGTTCTGGGCACATCCGCGCCCGACTACCCGCCCTTTGACATGACGGTCAGTGGCAAGGATTACGAAGGTCTGACGGCCGACTACGCCGGACTCCTCGGCCAGGCCACCGGTTTGCCGATCCGCGTGCAGCGCTTCCCCTCTCGCAATGAGGCCATTCGCGCACTGGTCGACGGCCAGATCGACCTGCTCGGTACCGCGAACGGCTTCGAAGCGAGCAACGCCAATCTGGCGCTATCGACACCCTATGCCATTGACCTGCCAGTGCTGGTCACCCGCGAAGGCGAAACCCGCTCACTCACCGAAGGCTTGGCCGGGTTACGGCTGAGCATGGTCTATCACTATTTGCCGTTGCCCGAAGTCAAGGCGCTGTATCCCAAAGCGCTCATTACCTGTTATCCCTCCTACCAGAATGCGATCAACGCCGTGGCGTTCGATCAGGCCGACGTGTTCCTCGGCGACACCCTTTCAACTCACTACATGATCAACAAGGGTTACCTGAACAACGTGCGCATGGCCAATTTCGGCAAGCAGGAAGCCCAGGGATTCAGCTTCGCCGTGCGCCGCAACAACCCGCAACTGCTGGCCATCGTCGACAGCGTGCTCAAGGCCGTGCCGGCCAGTGAACGCGACAACATTGCCAAGCGCTGGAGCGCGGGCAGCGATCTGCTGTTCACCGACCAGAAACTGCAACTGACCCAGCGCGAAGAAGCGTGGCTCAAGCAGCATCCGGTGGTCAGTGTGGTGGTGAATGAAGCGTTCGCGCCCCTGACATTCTTTGACAACGACGGCAATTTTCGCGGTATCAGTGCCGACCTGCTCGAGCTGGTCCGCCTGCGCACCGGTCTGCGTTTCGAGATCCGTCGCAGCCGCAACGACGCGGAAATGATCCAGCAGATAGACCGTCATCAAGCTGATCTGATCGCAGCGCTTCTACCTTCAACAGAGCGCGAAAAAACCCTCAACTTCAGCCGTCCCTACCTGGAAAACTCCTACGTTCTGCTGACCCGTAAAAGTGCCGACAGCCCGACCAATCTGGGCCAGCTCAAAGGCAAACAACTGGCGATAGCCCAAGGCAATCCGATGGTCGAATACCTGCGCCGAGAATACCCGCGCATCCAGTTGATCGAAACGGCGGACACCTTCAGCGCAGTGTCGCTGCTCGCCGAAGGCCATGTCGACGGCGCGGTGAACTCACTGGTGATTGCCAACTACTTCATTTCTTCGCGGATCTTTAATCAGGCGCTGCAGATCACCACCACCATCGGCACCGGCCAGGCGGCATTTTCACTGGCGACCGCGCGGGACAACACGGAACTGACGTCGATCATCAACAAGGCGTTATTGAGCATCGCCCCCGATGAGCTGGGCGTGATCAATGGTCGCTGGCGCGGTTATTCCACGTCATCGCAGAACATCTGGCACAACTACCAGCGCCTGTTCTACCAAGTGATCATCGGTGCTTGTCTGCTATTGCTGCTGCTATTGGCCTGGAACGCCTACATGCGCCACCAGATCAAACAACGCCAGGCCGCCGAGCGCGCGCTGAACGACCAGTTCGAATTCATGCGTTCTTTGGTCGACGGCACACCGCATCCGATCTACGTTCGCGACCGCCAGGGTCTCTTGCAAAGTTGCAATGAAAGCTATCTCGAAGCCTTCAATGCCAAGCGTGAAGACGTCATCGGCAAAAGCGTCATTGAGGGCACCCTGAGCAACGCTTTCGAGGCTCAGGCTTTTCAGGCCGATTACCAGCGAGTCGTCGCAGAAGGCACACCGATGGTCGTCGACCGGCCTTTGCACATCGGCAACCGACGCCTGACGATCTACCACTGGATACTGCCGTACCGCGACTCCAGCGGTGACGTAAAAGGCATCATTGGCGGCTGGATCGACATCAGTGAACGCCGTCAGCTGTTCGAGGAACTGCGCACGGCCAAAGAACAGGCCGATGAGGCCAATCGGGCGAAAAGCACGTTTCTGGCGACCATGAGTCACGAGATTCGCACGCCGATGAATGCCGTGATCGGCATGCTCGAACTGACGCTCAAACGCATGGATCAACAGCATCCGGATCGTTCATCGATCGACACGGCCTATCATTCGGCCAAAGACCTGCTGGGTCTGATCGGCGATATTCTCGACATTGCGCGGATCGAATCCGGGCGCCTCAGTCTGTGCCCCGAACGGGTCAATCTGGTCGATACCGTAGCGTCTGTGGCAAGAATCTTCGATGGCCTTGCCCGGCAGAAAAACCTCACCCTGCAAGTCATCTTCAATCCGCCGGATCTAGCACTCGATGTGCATCTGGACCCACTGCGGTTCAAACAGGTGCTGTCGAATCTGGTCAGCAATGCGATCAAATTCACCGAGCAAGGGCATGTACGGATTAGCCTGGATCTCATGAACACCGATGTGCCCGCTCGCGCACTGATGCAACTCACCGTACAAGACAGTGGCATCGGTATCAGTGCCGAGGATCAGCAACGCCTGTTCGAACCGTTTGCCCAGGCAGAAAACAGCAGTCAGCAAGGCAGACGCGGTGCAGGCCTGGGACTGGTGATCAGTCGCAACCTCTGCGAAATGATGGGCGGACAACTGCAATTGAGCAGCCAGCCCGGCATCGGCACCCAGGTCTGCGTTTCCCTGGCGCTGGAAACCCTGCCGATACAGCCGGGCACGGCCAAAAGTGAACCGGCGATCAAGACATCGCAAACACCCCTGCGTGTACTGGTGGTAGATGACCATCCGGCCAATCGCTTGTTGATGTGTCAGCAGTTGGAGTTCCTCGGTCATCACTTCAGCATTGCCGAGAACGGCTGCAGTGGCCTGGAATTGTGGAAGGCTGATCGCTTCGACCTGGTGATTGTCGACTGCAACATGCCCTTGATGAACGGCTATGAACTGACCCGTGCCATACGCCAGCATGAACTGCAGGCGCGCTGCCCGCCCTGCACCGTGTTGGGCTTCACGGCCAATGCACAGCCGGAAGAAATCCAGCGTTGCAAACAGGCCGGCATGGACGATTGCCTGTTCAAACCCCTGAGCCTGAGCCTGCTCAGCCAGTGGGTCGACGGCATTTCACCGACGTCTGCACCGCCAGCCTTCAACCTGCAAAACATGAACATGCTGACCGGCGGCAATCCTGCACAGGCCCGCCGTCTGCTGACCGAACTGCTCAAAAGCAGCCGTCTCGACCGCCAGGAACTGCTTGCACTGTCGCCCGAACATGATCGCGGAGCGCTGGCGGTGGTCGCTCACAAGATCAAGGGAGCCGCGCGTATCGCTCAGGCATCACGGGTGATCGAGTGTTGCGACGCCCTTGAACAGGCCTGCGCCGAAGCCACGTCGACAGACGAGATCGCTCGCCGTTGCGAGGCGAGCAACCGGGCGATGCTCGATCTGGAGCAAGCGTTGCAGCAACAATTGGCGGTGTCGGACCTAAGCACAATGAGCTTGCCTTAACTATGCTTGGCGCTGAGCAGTGAGTTAACCATCATGGAGAGCCAGAAATGCCCAGCCCACTGCGCCCGGAGCAACGCCGGTTTCCGCTGCATGTGCACATCAGCGTCATGTTCACCTTTCTGTTGCTGCTCACCGGGGTCGTGCTGGGGCTGTTCAATTACCATCAGACGACACAGATTATCCTCTCGGGCAGCGAAAAGCTGTTCGAGCGGATCGAGCAGGACGTGCGGCTGGACATGTCTGCCACCTATCAGCCGATCCGCCACCTGCTGAGTTTGCTGGCGGATGACCCTGCCACTCAGGCTGCGCGCCTTGAACAACGCTTGCCCTTGCTCCGACCGTTCAGCCAGTCGCTCAGCGACAATCCCAATCTGGCGTCGCTATATCTGGGTTATGCCAATGGCGATTTCTTCATGGTGCGCCCACTACGCAGTGCTGCGCTGAAGACGCTGCTCAAGGCCCCTGAAGCGGCGGCTTATCAGATCTGGAGTATCGAACATGACCCACAGGGCGCGGTGCACTCGCAATCGCTGTTTTTCGATCAGGCACTGACGCCAATCAGCCGTCAGGACAACCCCGATGACCGCTACGATCCGCGTAGCCGCGCGTGGTTCAACGATGCTCGCCAGCAAAACCAACAAATCACCACCGAACCCTACGTGTTTTTCTCCACGCGCAATGTCGGCACGACGCTGGCCCGCCGCAGCGGCGAGAACGCCGTGATCGGCGCTGACCTGACGCTGGTCGCCCTGTCGGCTGCGCTGAGCAAACATGTTGTCACACCCGCCACCGAGATTGCCCTGTTCGATGCCGACGGCAACGCCGTGGCCTATCCCGACAGCGAGCGCCTGATCGTCGACAGTAGCAGTGCGCATCTGGCCAAAGCGGCGGATCTGAGTCCGGGCTTGCATGCGCTGTTGTCCGGAGCAGCCAAGGGCAATCGCCTGGAAGCCGATGGTCGTCAGTGGATCGTCGCCCGCAGCAGCATTCAGGAGGGCGGCCCGAAAGGTTTGCAGTTGGCGCTGCTGGTGCCGGAAGACGAGTTATTGATCGATGCCTACCGTTTACGCTGGCAAGGCGCGCTGATCACCCTCGCGACCCTGCTGTTGTGCCTGCCGCTGGGCTGGGTGATTTCGCGGATACTGGTCAAGCCCCTGCATGCGCTGGTCAAGGAAGCGGACGCGATCCGCAGTTTCGATTTCAATTTTCCGCTGGCCCGGCGCTCGCCAGTGCTTGAAGTCGATCAGTTGAGTGTGTCGATGGCGCGGATGAAGGACACCCTGTCGAGCTTCTTCCGGATCACCGACACCCTCGGCGCCGAAACCCGCTTCGCCCCGCTGCTGCAACGGGTGCTGTTCGAAACAGTGCAGATCGCCCAGGCGCAGGCAGGGCTGATCTATCTGCGTGAAAGCGACAGCAGTCGCATGGAGCCTTACGGGCTGGTGATCGATGGCACTTCCCAGGCCTTGGAAGCGTTCGACATTCAGGGCCACGACCTGCAACAGAACAAAGGGCCGGCGTGGTTCGAACAATTGGTCAGCGCCAACAACGTGGTCAGCAACTTCGGCGTCGATCAGGCCGGGGATCTGCAGAAGGTTCTGCTGGCGATGCAATCGCCACGCATCCATCTCATCGGTATCCGCCTGCACAATCGCCACGACGAAACCATCGGTCTGCTGATTCTGCTGGTGAACGACAGCGGCGCCGCCGCCGACCTGGAGAAACTTCGCCCCGACCGTATCGCTTTCCTCCAGGCTGTGTCCGGCGCTGCGGCGGTGAGCATCGAGAGTCAGCGCCTGCAAGCCCGCCAGAAACAACTGCTCGATGCTTTCATTCAATTACTCGCCGGCGCCATCGACGCCAAAAGCCCTTACACCGGCGGGCATTGTCAGCGTGTGCCAGAGCTGACGCTGATGCTCGCCCAGGCTGCGGCAGCCAGTCAGGCGCCCGCCTTCCGCGCCTACCAGCCGAACGAGGATGAATGGGAAGCCTTGCACATTGCCGCGTGGCTACACGATTGCGGCAAGGTCACGACGCCGGAATACGTGGTCGACAAAGCCACCAAACTGGAAACCATCAACGACCGTATTCATGAAATCCGCACCCGTTTCGAAGTGCTCAAGCGTGATGCCTGGATCAGTTACTGGCAGGCGCGGGCCTTGGGCGGCGACGAGGGTGCACTGGCCGAGCTGCGCGACGCTACGCTGACCGCGCTGGACGATGATTTTGCGTTTGTCGCCCGCTGCAATCTGGGCAGTGAAGCGATGGCCGAAGCAGATCTGCAACGCCTCGATGATCTGGCCCGGCGCACCTGGCTGCGCACCCTTGATGATCGACTGGGTGTGTCATGGGAGGAAAATCGGCGTCAGTCGCGCACGCCGGCACCGGGTTTACCGGTCAGTGAAAAGCTTCTGGCAGACAAGCCTGAGCATTTGCTCGAACGGGACCCGAACGAGTTGATCCCCGAAGACAATCCGTGGGGCTTCAAACTGGATGTGCCGCACTACAAATACAATCGCGGCGAGCTGTACAACCTGAGTATCAGTCGTGGCACCCTGACCCGCGAAGAGCGCTATGTGATCAATCATCACATGGTGCAGACGATCATGATGCTCAGCCACCTGCCCTTCCCCGGCCACCTCGACAGCATTGCCGAAATCGCCGGCGGTCACCATGAAAAAATGGACGGCACCGGTTACCCGAAACGCCTGAAGCGTGAGGACATGAGCCTGCCGGCGCGGATGATGGCGATTGCCGATATCTTTGAGGCGCTGACTGCAGCCGACCGCCCGTACAAGAAAGCCAAAACCTTGAATGAAGCGTTGGCCATCATGGCGACCATGTCCCGCGAGGCGCACATCGATGCACAACTGTTTGGCTTGTTCATCAATGAGGGCGTGTACATGCAGTACGCCGTGCGCTTTCTCGATCCAGAGCAGATCGACAGCGTGGATCCGGCCAGCCTGTTGCACAAGGCTGGCCTCACCGCGTGATCAGCAGTCGGTCAGACGCAGGAAAATCGCCGCCAGTTGCTCGATACCGGCCTGATCCTGCGCACCGAAACGCGACAGTTTCGGGCTGTCGAGGTCGAGTACACCGATCAGACGACCCTCCTTGACCAGCGGCACGACCAGCTCACTGTTCGAAGCGCTGTCGCAGGCGATATGCCCCGGGAACGCGTGCACGTCTTCAACGCGCTGGGTTTGCCGAGTCGCTGCCGCCGCGCCACACACGCCACGGCCGAACGGAATGCGCACGCAGGCGATCTGCCCCTGGAACGGACCGAGCACCAGTTCTTCATTGCGATTGAGGTAAAAACCCGCCCAGTTCAAGTCATCGAGCTGGTTGAACAGAAACGCCGAAAACTGCGCGGCGTTGGCGATGAAATCGCGCTCGTCCGCCAGCAGCGATTCCAGCTGTGCGGCCAACATGCCATAGCCTTCGAGGCCCTGGCCGCTTTGTTGCAAATCAATCATGCCTTGTGCTCCAACAATTTCAGTCCCACCCAGTAACGGGCGAATTGGTACGCGCAACGTCCGTTGCGATTACCGCGGCCGGTGGCCCAACGCACGGCAAGGATGTCCAGTTCTTCGTCGCGCTGCCAGCTCAGGCCGGCCTTGGCTGACAACTGGCCGATCCAGTGCTCGACGACGTTGAGGAAGTGCTCTTGGGTAAACGGGTAGAACGACAGCCACAGACCGAAACGGTCCGACAGCGCGATCTTGTCTTCAACGGCTTCGCTGGGATGCAGTTCGCCGTCGACGCGTTTCCAGTTTTCGTTGTCGCTTTCTTTCTCCGGCACCAGGTGGCGACGGTTAGAAGTGGCGTACAGCAAGACGTTGTCCGGGGCCTGTTCAAGCGAGCCGTCGAGCACGCTTTTGAGCACGCGGTAATCGCCCTCACCGGATTCGAACGACAAGTCATCGCAAAACAGCACGAAACGTTGTGGCAGTTTGCCGATCTGCTCGACCACTCGTGGCAGATCCGCCAGATGGTCGCGCTCGATCTCGATCAGGCGCAGGCCTGCGGCGGCGTGTTCCGCCAGCAAGGCCCGCACCAGCGACGACTTGCCGGTACCGCGCGAGCCCCAGAGCAATGCATGGTTGGCTGGCATGCCATCGAGAAATTGCTGGGTGTTACGCCCCAGTTGTTCGAGCTGACGGTCGACACCGATCAGGTCGGACAGGCGCATGTCGAGGCTGACTTCCAGCGGCAACAGATAGCCGCTGCGCCCGTCGCGCTGCCAACGCGCCGCCAGACAAGTGCCCCAGTCGATCACCGGCCGTGGTGCCGGCAACAACGGTTCGATCCGCGCCAGAACCGACTCGGCGCGTTCAAGAAAAGCATTCAATCGGGAATCCACGTCTTCTCCTCGGGCACGTTCACAGTGATGATGGCGATTGCTGCGACGACACACAGATAAAATTCACCCTACCAAGCCTTGTTACAAGGCGATTCGGGAACCTCGGTATCCATACATGATCGACTATGCTTGAGCAGCGAAGGGAAACGGAAGTGGTTCAACACCCCATGGATATCAAATTCACCCACCGGCTGTCTTACAAGCAAGCCAGGCTTACTGTGCTGGTCGGGTTCATTCTGGGCACGCTGCTCAGCCTGCTGCAAATCGGCATCGATTATGCCAGTGAAGACGCCTCCATCAACCGTGAAATCCTGTCTTTGCTGGAAATCAGCCATAACCCGGCCTCACGGATCGCCTACAACATCGACGCCGAACTGGCACAGGAACTGACCCTGGGCCTGTTGCGCTCACCGGCAATCATCTCTGCGCAACTGATCGACAACAACAGCACGGTGCTGGCCAGCGTCAAACGCCCGGAACTGCAAAGCGGTTATCGGGTGATCAGCGACTTCCTGTTTGGCGCCAAGCGCCAGTTCGAGGATCGTCTGTATCTGGATCATCTGCCCAACGAATCGCTCGGGGTGTTGAGCCTGGAGGTCGACACCTATGCCTTCGGCAGCCGCTTTCTGCGCCGGGCCGAGGTCACCTTGCTCAATGGTTTCGCCCGCAGCCTGATTCTCACCGGCATCCTGTTGGCGCTGTTCTACGTGATGCTGACCAAACCGTTGGTACGGGTGATCCGCGAACTCAGCGGGCGCGACCCGCGCAGTGCCGAACCGACCACACTGGAGTGCCCGTCCGGCCACGGTAACGATGAAATCGGCGTGCTGGTCAAAGTCGCCAACCAGCAATTCGAGAACATTGCCACCGAGATCCAGCAGCGGCGCAACGCCGAAAACCGCCTTACCGACTACCTCGGGCAACTGGAAAACATCGTTTCGGCGCGCACCGCCGAACTCAAGGCAATCAACGCGCGGCTCAGCCAGTCCAATCAGGAACTCGAAGTCGCCCGCAGCACCGCTCTGGAAATGGCCGAGGCCCGCTCGGCATTCCTTGCCAACATGAGCCATGAAATCCGCACGCCGCTCAACGGCCTGCTGGGGATGATCGCACTGTCACTCGACGGCCCGTTGAACGCCGAACAACAGCAACAGCTGTCGATCGCCCACGATTCGGGCAAGGTGCTGGTCGAGTTGCTCAACGATATCCTCGACCTGTCGAAATTCGATGCCGGGCAACTGGAGCTCGAGCACATCCCTTTCGATCTTGGCTCGTTGATCGAAGACACCGCCAACCTGCTGTCGCAGAATGCCGCGCCGAGCGTCGAGCTGACCTGCCTGATCGATCCGCACTTCCCGGCACTGGTGCTGGGCGATCCGACCCGGGTCCGGCAGATCGTCAGCAACCTGCTGTCCAACGCGCTGAAATTCACCCGCTTCGGCCGGGTGGATGTGCGCTTGTCGACCTACAGGGATGGCGTGCGCATCGAGGTCTGCGACACCGGCATCGGTATCGCCCAGGACGCACAGCTGAAAATCTTCCAGCCGTTCACTCAAGCGGGTGCCGGCATCACTCGACAGTACGGCGGCACCGGGCTGGGACTGGCGCTGACGTATAACCTTTGCGAAGCGATGCAGGGGCGCCTGACCATCAGTTCCGAGACCGGGTTTGGCAGTCAGTTCTGTGCCGAGTTGCCACTGCCCTGTCATACCCGCGCGCTGGCACCTGCGCCGCTGCACGGGAAAATCCTCGCCATCACCGCCGCCAGCAGTGGCTTGGCGGAGCTGCTTCAAAGCCTGCTACCGGTGTGGGGACTTACATACGAGCAACGCACCATCGATGACTCACTGCTGGGCCTGACCCCAGATGTGGTGATCACCGATTGCCCTGAGTGCCTGTTCGGCCTGCGCCCGACGCTCGTTGCGCCGATTTTGCTGGTGACCGCCTACGGCAGCTTTCTGCCGAGCGAAGAAGCAGCTGCGCTCGCCCCTCTGCAACAACAGGCACGACCGTTGGCGCGTAACGCGCTCTACCAGAACCTGCGGCGCACCCTGCAACCGGACGTCGTTGCCATTAACGACGCGCAGCTCGAAACCGCTCCCTCGATACGGCGTGGGCGGGTGCTGCTGGTCGAGGACAACCCGGTCAATCAACTGGTGGCCAAAGGCATGCTCGGCAAACTGGGCTGCGAGGTCATCGTCGCCGCCCATGGTGCCGAAGCGCTGGATCAACTGGAATATCACGAATTCGATCTGGTGCTGATGGACTGCAACATGCCGGTCATGGACGGTTACGAAGCCAGCCGGCAGATTCGCCAGAGCGGGCGCTGGCCGCATCTGCCGATCGTTGCCCTGACCGCCAACGCCATGTCCGAAGAACGCGAACGCTGCCGCGCCGCCGGCATGAGCGACTATCTGGCCAAGCCGTTCCGCCGTGAGGAACTGGCGGCACTGCTCGATCAATGGATCCCGACTACGACAGCGCTCTGATCTGCCCCAACAAGTGATCGAGGCCGTCACGCAAGTCGTTGAGGCGATCCAGATCCACCCCGCTGTCGCACAGCAACCGGGCCTTGAGCGGCCCGACCTGCTCGCGCAAGGCTTGCCCTGCGGGCGTCAGGCTCAGATGGACTTCCCGCTCGTCGCGCGTCGAACGCTGGCGCTGCACCCATTGCAACTGCTCCAGACGCTTGAGCAACGGCGTCAGCGTGCCCGAGTCCAGCGCCAGGCGTTCGCCCAAGGCCTTGACGGTCGGTTGCTCCGGCGCGGCGTCCTGCCATTCCCACAACACCAGCATCGCCAGATATTGCGGATACGTCAGGCCGAGCTGATCGAGCATCGGTTTGTAGGCGCGAATCACCGCCCGGGACGCCGCGTACAATTTGAAGCACAACTGGCTGTCGAGCTTCAGCGAATCAACCGGCAAGCTGTTCATTTGAGCAGGGCTTCGATCTCGCGGCTCAGATCCTGCGGCTTGGTGGCCGGGGCGAAGCGCTTGACCAACTGGCCGTCCTTGCCGATGAGGAACTTGGTGAAGTTCCACTTGATGCCTTGCGAACCGAGTACGCCCGGGGCGCGTTTCTTCAACTGCACGAACAATGGATGAGCGCCGGCGCCGTTGACTTCGATCTTCTTGAACAGCGGGAAGCTGACGCCGAAGTTCAGCTCGCAGAACTCGCTGATTGCGCCTTCGTTACCCGGTTCCTGCTTGCCGAACTGATTGCACGGAAAGCCCAGCACGACCAAGCCTTGATCCTTGTAGGTCTGCCACAGTTCTTCGAGGCCTTTGTATTGCGGGGTGAAGCCGCACTTGCTCGCGGTGTTGACCACCAGAACCGCTTTGCCGGCGAAATCAGCCAGGGTCTTTTGCTCACCTTTGATCGTGGTGCAAGGAATGTTCAGCAGGTTGTCGCTCATGGCACTGGGCTCCGCAGACAGTCAGGAAAGGCCAAACATAGCGAGCAATTAAATTGCGTGCAATTTAATTATCGAATAACAAGGCGACCCGAAGGTCGCCTTCAATCGTTTATGCGCGCGGCTCGAGGTTCAGGCACACCGAGTTTATGCAATAACGCAGGCCGGTCGGCGGCGGGCCGTCGGGGAATACGTGGCCCAGATGCGCATCACAGCACGCGCACTTCACTTCCGTGCGAATCATGCCGTGAGTGGTATCACGGATTTCGGTCATGGCGCTTTCGCCGATCGGCGCGTAGAAGCTCGGCCAGCCGCAGCCGGAATCGAATTTGGTCTTGGAGTCGAACAGCGCTTCGTTGCAGCAAACACAGTGGTAGACACCGTCGGTCTTGGTGTCGTTATATTTGCCGGAGAACGGCCGCTCGGTCGCACTCAGACGACAAACGTTGTATTGCTCGGGGTCGAGCATCGCCCGCCATTCTTCCAGGGTTTTTTCCAACTTTTCCATCATCACACCTCAGCGGCTGAAAAAGCCCGATCTGTACCTTTTCCACGGATCGGGCGGCACGTATGATTGCGCCTCGTCACGCACCAGTCTGGCAGCCAGACCGGGCGCATTCAAACGGATTATGGGAGCCACGGCTCAAGACGTCCGCCTGCGTGAAGACGCAGGAATCCCAGTACGGTTGTCCACCCGCCGCCTGGATCGTTCATTTTCGGGATCACATCGCCATGCAGTTCAGCAAATCGAACAAGCTCGCCAACGTCTGCTATGACATTCGCGGCCCGGTGCTCAAGCACGCCAAACGACTGGAAGAGGAAGGCCAGCGCATCCTCAAGCTGAATATCGGCAACCCGGCGCCGTTTGGTTTCGAAGCGCCGGACGAAATCCTCCAGGATGTGATCCGCAACCTGCCGACCGCGCAAGGCTACAGTGACTCCAAAGGCCTGTTCAGCGCGCGCAAAGCGGTGATGCAGTACTACCAGCAGAAGAATGTTGAAGGTGTCGGCATCGAAGACATCTATCTGGGCAACGGCGTGTCCGAGCTGATCGTGATGTCGCTGCAAGCGCTGCTCAACAACGGCGACGAAGTGCTGGTGCCAGCCCCGGACTATCCGCTGTGGACCGCCGCCGTCAGCCTCGCCGGTGGCAATGCCGTGCATTACCTGTGCGACGAGGGCGCCGACTGGTTCCCGGATCTGGCCGACATCAAGGCCAAGATCACCCCGAACACCAAAGCCATGGTGATCATCAACCCGAACAACCCGACCGGCGCGGTGTATTCGAAGGAAGTGTTGCTGGGCATGCTGGAAATCGCCCGCGCGCACAACCTGGTGGTGTTCTCCGACGAGATCTACGACAAGATTCTGTATGACGATGCCGTGCACATTTGCACCGCGTCGCTGGCTCCGGACCTGCTGTGCCTGACCTTCAACGGCCTGTCGAAGTCCTACCGCGTAGCGGGTTTCCGCTCCGGCTGGATCGCCATCTCCGGGCCGAAACACAACGCCCAGAGCTACATCGAAGGCATCGACATGCTGGCCAACATGCGCCTGTGCGCCAACGTGCCGAGCCAGCATGCAATCCAGACCGCGCTCGGCGGCTACCAGAGCATCAATGATCTGGTGCTGCCGCAGGGTCGCCTGCTGGAGCAGCGTAACCGCACCTGGGAATTGCTCAACGACATTCCGGGCGTGAGCTGCGTCAAGCCGATGGGCGCACTGTATGCGTTCCCGAAAATCGACCCGAAGGTCTGCCCGATCCACAACGACGAAAAATTCGTCCTCGACCTGCTGCTCTCCGAGAAGCTGCTGGTGGTGCAAGGCACGGCGTTCAACTGGCCGTGGCCGGATCACTTCCGCGTCGTCACCCTGCCGCGCGTCGACGATCTGGAAATGGCCATCGGCCGTATCGGCAACTTCCTCAAGTCCTACCGCCAGTAACTGGCCAGCAGTGCGCAACGGCGAAACGTTGCGCACTGTCTGATTCAGCAACACTTCTGCGTTCCGCGTCTGCACACGCCTTCTACACTTGCGATTCATACCGCTTACCAGCGCCCAAGGTAATGGCGACGGGTCGCGGCTGGCCGTCATCCCTATCGTTATCTGTCGTGGGAAATGTGCCGAGCACCGAAGAATCCGCTGCAGGACACAGTTTGAAATAGTCACTCAGTTGAATAGCCCGGTGCGGCACCTTATATACCCCGCAGTACGCTACATCTTTAGCTTGAGGAGATTTCTACAACCATGATGCGCATCCTGCTGTTTTTGGCCACTAACCTGGCGGTCGTGCTGATAGCCAGCATCACCCTGAGCCTGTTCGGCTTCAACGGGTTCATGGCGGCCAACGGGGTTGATCTCGACCTTAGTCAGCTGCTGGTTTTCTGTGCGGTCTTTGGTTTCGCCGGCTCGCTGTTTTCGCTATTCATCTCCAAGTGGATGGCGAAAATGAGCACCGGTACCCAGATCATCAGCCAGCCACGTACCCGGCATGAGCAATGGCTGCTGCAAACCGTCGAGCAACTGTCCCGCGAAGCCGGGATCAAGATGCCCGAAGTCGGTATTTTCCCGGCCTATGAAGCGAACGCGTTCGCCACCGGCTGGAACAAGAACGACGCGCTGGTCGCGGTCAGCCAAGGCCTGCTCGAGCGTTTCTCGCCCGATGAAGTGAAAGCCGTACTGGCCCACGAAATCGGTCACGTTGCCAATGGCGACATGGTCACCCTGGCGCTGATCCAGGGCGTGGTGAACACCTTCGTAATGTTCTTTGCGCGGATCATCGGCAACTTCGTCGACAAAGTGATCTTCAAGAACGAAGAAGGCCAGGGCATCGCCTACTACGTGGCGACCATCTTCGCCGAACTGGTACTGGGCATTCTCGCCAGTGCGATCGTCATGTGGTTCTCGCGCAAGCGCGAATTCCGTGCCGACGAAGCCGGCGCCCGTCTGGCCGGCACCAGCGCAATGATCGGTGCACTGCAACGCCTGCGCGCCGAGCAGGGCCTGCCGGTGCACATGCCGGACACCCTGAACGCCTTTGGCATCAACGGTGGCATCAAACAGGGCTTTGCCCGCATGTTCATGAGCCACCCGCCGCTGGAAGAGCGTATCGACGCGCTGCGTCGTCGCGGTTGATCCAACCGGTAACAATGCAAAGGCCCGCAGTGATGCGGGCCTTTTTTATACCTCTGGATTATGCGGCGACAGTGCCGGCCCTTTCGCGAGCAAGCTCGCTCCCACAGAGATAGTTGGTGCTTATGTAATCTGCGCAACAGCACAAATCACTGTGGGAGCGAGCTTGCTCGCGAAGAGGCCCGTAAGGGCGCCAACAAACTATCGGGAAGAAACGCGGTAAGCCCGCTCCTCCAGCCGCGTCACGCCTGCCTGCAGGAACTTCCAGCTCTCAGCCAGCACATCCTGCGCCTCCAGCACTTGCACCTGCCAGGCATCCCCCAGCAACCGCTGCACCTCATCATCCCCCACCGCAAACGGCGGCCCCGGCATCTGCGCCTGATCGTAATCCAGCGTGATCAGCAACCCTTGTACACCTTGCGGGAGAATCCGCTGAAGATGCGCCGCATAACGCTCACGCATCGGCGCTGGCAAGGCAATCAGCGCGGCGCGGTCGTACAACGCTGTGCAATCGGTCACATCGCTCGCCGTCAGCGCGAAGAAGTCCCCGCACCACAACTCGATGGCATCGCTGCGATAGACCTTGAATGCGCCTCTCTCGCTGATCTGTGGCTGTACCTGATGCTCACTGAAAAAGTCTTCGATAGCCTTTCCCGACAGTTCAATCCCGAGCACCCTGTGACCGCGCCCTGCCAGCCACGCCAGATCCAGACTTTTCCCACACAAAGGCACAAGCACCCGCGCCGATGCCGGGGCCGCCCAGTGCCGCTGCAGATACGGGTTCACCTCGGGCAGATGAAAACCAATCTGCCCCGAAGCCCACTTCTTGTGCCAAAACTCAGGTTGCATGCATCACTCCCAATAATTCGATCAAAAAGCGTTAAAACTTATATTAGATTTAGATCAATGATCTGAATGAAGATGAGGCCATCTTAACGCTCAGGAACCCATCATGTTTCCCAGCCTGTTTATTTCCCATGGTTCGCCCATGCTGGCGCTGGAACCAGGCGCCAGTGGCCCGGCGCTGGCGCGTCTGGCCGCCGAACTACCGAAGCCCAAAGCCATCGTGATTGTTTCTGCGCATTGGGAAAGCCACGAGTTGCTGGTCAGCAGCAATACGCAACCGGAAACCTGGCACGACTTCGGCGGCTTTCCGCGTGCGTTGTTTGAAGTGCAGTACCCGGCGCCGGGCAATCCGCAACTGGCTGCCCAAGTGGCTGATTTGCTGACTGCCAATAACCTGCCTGCCCGCCTCGATCCGCAACGTCCTTTCGATCATGGGGTTTGGGTGCCGTTGTCGCTGATGTACCCACAGGCGGATATTCCAGTGGTGCAGGTATCGCTGCCGAGTCGCGCTGGCCCGGCGCTGCAAACCCGGGTCGGCCGCGCGCTGGCGAGTCTGCGTGATCAAGACATTTTGCTGATCGGCTCTGGCAGCATCACCCACAACCTGCGTGAACTCGACTGGCACGCCGGCCCGGAAAGTGTCGAGCCATGGGCGCGGGATTTCCGTGACTGGGTGATCGAGAAGTTGGCGGCCGACGATGAGGCGGCGCTGCATGATTATCGCCAGCAGGCGCCGCATGCGGTGCGCAGCCATCCGAGCGATGAGCATTTGTTGCCGTTGTATTTTGCCCGGGGCGCGGGGGGAGAGTTCAGCGTGGCGCACAAGGGTTTCACGATGGGTGCGTTAGGGATGGACATCTATCGCTTCGGTTAAAAGCAAAAGATCGCAGCCTTCGGCAGCTCCTACATTTGGAATGCGTTCCCTCTGCAGGAGCTGCCGAAGGCTGCGATCTTTTGATCTTTCAGGCAGGCAAAAAAAATCCCCGAACCAGTCGGGGATTTTTTATGCTCGATCAATCAGCCCAAAGGCGGATCAATCTTCGCGGTAGCGACGCAGTTTCAGCTGCTTACCGGCAACGCGAGTGTCCTTCAGTTTGGTCAGGAGTTTGTCCAGACCATCTTCCGGCAGCTCGACGAGGCTGAAGCTGTCACGCACCTGGATGCGACCGATCGCTTCACGGGCCAGACCGCCTTCGTTGAGGATGGCGCCCAGCAGGTTCTTGGCAGCGATACCGTCACGCGCACCCAGCGCGGTACGGCAACGAGCACGGCCTTCGCCCAAAGGCATTGGCGCGCGACGCTCGCGGTCACCACGATCAGGACGATCACCGGTGCGCTCAGGACGGTCGCCACGCGGTGCGTTGTTCGGCACCAGTGGACGTTCCTTCTCGATAGCAGCCAGGTTCAGCGCTTGACCGTTGGTGGCTTTGCGCAGCAGCGCAGCAGCCAGAGCACGCGGAGTGCAGCCGATGTCTGCAGTCAGACGATCCAGCAGCTCACCGTGAGTCGATTCGGCATCAGCGACCAGCGGCGACAGGCTGTTGGTCAGTTTCTTGATGCGCGCATCGAGAACAGCTTGAGCGTCCGGCAGGCGTACTTCGGCAACTTTCTGACCGGTTACACGCTCGATCACTTGCAGCATGCGGCGCTCACGTGGAGTCACCAGCAACAGTGCACGACCTTCGCGACCGGCACGGCCAGTACGGCCGATACGGTGAACGTAGGACTCTGGGTCGTACGGCATGTCAACGTTGAACACGTGAGTGATGCGCGGAACGTCCAGACCACGGGCAGCAACGTCGGTCGCAACAACGATGTCCAGACGGCCATCTTTCAGCGAGTCGATGACGCGCTCACGCTGGTTCTGGGCGATGTCACCGTTCAGCGCCGCGGCTTTGTAGCCTTTGGCGTCGAGGGCGCTGGCCAGATCCAGGGTCGCTTGCTTGGTGCGCACGAACATGATCAGCGCGTCGAAATCTTCCACTTCCAGCAAGCTGAGAACGGCCGAAGTCTTCTGGTCAGCGTGAACCAACAGGTGAGCCTGTTCGATCGCGGTAACGGTCTGGGTCTTGGTCTGGATCTTCACGTGTTGCGGATCGCGCAGATGGCGTTCGGCAATGGCGCGGATCGACTGCGGCAGGGTAGCCGAGAACAAAACGGTCTGACGGGTCGCTGGCAGAGCCTTGAAGATGACTTCCAGGTCATCCATGAAGCCCAGCTTCAACATTTCGTCAGCTTCGTCGAGAACCAGGTGGTTCACGGTCGACAGCACTTTTTCGTCACGACGCAGGTGGTCGCACAGACGGCCCGGAGTGGCGACAACGATCTGTGCGCCATTACGGATTGCTTTCAGTTGCGGGCCCATCGGCGCGCCGCCGTAAACGGCCACAACGGTAACGCCCGGCATTTGCTTGGCGTAGGTTTCGAAAGCGGTTGCTACTTGCAGCGCCAACTCACGAGTTGGCGCCAGGATCAGGGCTTGCGGTTCGCGCTTGGCAGGATCGATGCGGTGCAGGATAGGCAGTGCGAACGCGGCGGTTTTACCGGTACCGGTTTGCGCCTGGCCAATCATGTCCTGGCCGGCCATGATGATCGGGATCGATTGCTGCTGAATCGCCGAAGGCTCTTCGTAGCCGGTCGCTGCGACGGCTGCAAGAATATTCGGGTTAAGATTAAAAGCGGCGAATCCGCCGGTTTCCTGGGTCATGGGTCTGCCTCTAAGTGCATCCGCAAAGACCCATGCTCCAAAGCTGCGCATGCCGTGTTGAGACTCAAGAGTCGCCCTGGCAGCTTTGTCGGCGGGGATTTGCGAAAACGAATGAATGAAAAAAAGAATCGTCCGGGAAGAGCCCGCAATGCGGACGTGCAGCCGAAGCTGACTTCGGGAAATTGCGCTACCTAAACGCGGCCCGGTTAAAGGCCGGCGCGCACTATACCGGATTTTGCCAAAAAAGGGAGCTTTTTTTATTGCCAAAATACCTGTGTCACCGCTGTGTAACGGGGTTTTGCGGATAATCGCGCCAAGGTCTATTTTTCAAAGGCCCGGCCCTGCGGGCGATGACGCTTAAACGATTCATCGACATGCGGCATTCCGTCGCCGCACCCGCCCTTCCTGCCCGAGGATTTCGCCATGAATCAGCCCTGCCCCGGCGGCGTCAGCCGTGAACGCCGTGGTCACGTCCACCTGATCGGCCTTGATCGAGCGGCCAAGCGCAATGCATTCGACCTCAACCTGCTGAATGACCTGAGCCTGGCCTATGGCGAGTTCGAGGCGGACAGTGAAGCGCGGGTGGCGATAGTGTTCGGCCACGGCGAACACTTTACCGCCGGTCTGGATCTGGTCAATGCCAGCTCCGCCCTCGCCCAAGGCTGGCAGGTTCCGACCGGCGGCTGCGATCCGTGGGGTGTTTTCGTCGGACCACGGGTGAGCAAACCGGTGATTGTCGCCGCGCAAGGTTATTGCCTGACCATTGGCATCGAGTTGATGCTGGCCGCCGACATTAACCTGTGCGCGAGCAATACCCGCTTTGCACAAATGGAAGTGCAGCGTGGGATTTTTCCTTTTGGTGGCGCGACTTTACGTTTTCATCAAGTCGCCGGATGGGGCAATGCCATGCGCTGGTTGCTGACCGGGGATGAGTTTGATGCGCACGATGCCTTGCATCTGGGGTTGGTGCAGGAAGTCATGGCCAGTGAAGACCTGTTGCCGAGGGCGATTGAGTTGGCTGAGCGGATTGCCCGGCAGGCGCCGTTGGGCGTGCAGGCCACGTTGATGTCGGCGCGGCAGGCGCGGTATGAGGGTGAGACGGCGGCGGCGCAAGGGTTGCCGGCGCTGGTGAAGAAGTTGTTGGCCAGTGAGGATGCCAAGGAGGGGGTCAGGTCGTTGGTGGAGCGGCGGCCTGGAGTCTTCAGGGGGATCTGAAAATTATGGCGTCTGTCGTGGCGCCATCGCTGGCAAGCCAGCTCCCACATTGACCGAGTCGTTCACACATTTTGCGTACGGCGCGAACCCTGTGGGAGCTGGCTTGCCAGCGATGGGGCCAGCACCGACGCCTCAGGTGGCCGGGCGAATACTGTTGATCAACGACTGCAACGAGTACCCCAACCGCGGCGCCAGCGCTTCAGCCCGGGCCGTCAGCGCCTGCATGTCCAGCACCTGATCGAGATCCGCCGGCACAATCAGAATCACGTTGCCCTCCTTCACCGGCAATTCCCAATAGTGCCGGTGATAGAGCCCGCGCAACAACGCCGCGCCCAACGGCTTGCCATCATCGGTGGCCCACTGATTGATCACCAGCCAACCGCCCGGATTCAGCCGTTTCTGACAGTCACCGAGGAAACTCCACGCCAGATGGCCGACACCCGGGCCGACATCGGTATACAGGTCGACGAAAATCAGATCCGCCGGTTCAGCGCTCGGCAGCAACTCCAGCGCATCGCCGACGCGAATGTACAGCCGTGGATCATCGTCCAGCCCAAGGTATTCGATGGCCAGACGCGGCACATCCGGACGCAGTTCAATGGCTTCGACATCGTCCAGCGGCAGGAACTTGAGACAGGCCTGCGTCAGCGTGCCGGCACCCAGCCCAAGAAACAGCGCACTCTCCGGTTGCTCATGGCACAACGCACCGATCAGCATCGCCCGGGTGTAATCGTATTCGAGCCAGCTCGGATCAGCCGTGAACACGCAGCTCTGCTCAATCGCATCGCCGAACTCGAGAAAGCGGTAATCAGCCACTTCCAGCACGCGAATCACGCCGAACTCATCCTGTACTTCGGCGAGCAGATGCTCGACGCGCTCCTCAGTCATTTCGTCTCCTGATGGTCACCGGGCGCGGTGACGCGATGGCACCGCTGTGGCGCCGTGGCAAAGCGGCGATTGTCGGTGATGGGGCGGGAGCAGGTCACGCACTAATTGCTGCTACCATGGGCTTCCCGTGCGTAGAACCAATTAGAGACCGTGATGAGCCAACCGTGGAGCCCTGACAGCTGGCGCGCCCTGCCGATCCAGCAACAACCGCAATACCCCGACGCCGCGCACCTGCGCCAGGTCGAGCAAACCCTGGCCAGTTACCCGCCACTGGTGTTTGCCGGCGAAGCGCGTGAGCTGCGCCGGCAGTTTGCCGAGGTCACTCAGGGCCGGGCATTCCTGTTGCAGGGCGGCGATTGCGCCGAAAGCTTTGCCGAGTTCTCGGCAGCGAAGATTCGCGACACGTTCAAAGTGTTGCTGCAAATGGCGATCGTCATGACCTTCGCCGCCGGTTGCCCGGTGGTCAAGATCGGGCGCATGGCCGGTCAGTTCGCCAAACCGCGCTCGGCCAATGACGAGACCATCGACGGCGTGACGCTGCCGGCTTATCGCGGCGACATCGTCAACGGCATCGGCTTCGACGAAAAGAGCCGCGTGCCGGATCCGGAACGTCTGCTGCAGTCCTATCACCAGTCCACCGCAACACTGAACCTGCTGCGGGCGTTCGCTCAGGGCGGCTTTGCCGATCTGCATCAGGTGCACAAGTGGAATCTCGATTTCATCGCCAACTCGGCGCTGGCCGAGAAGTACAGCCACCTCGCCGACCGCATCGATGAAACCCTGGCCTTCATGCGCGCCTGCGGCATGGACAGCTCGCCACAACTGCGCGAAACCAGTTTCTTCACCGCCCACGAAGCGTTGCTGCTCAATTACGAAGAAGCCTTCGTGCGCCGCGACAGCCTGACCAACGATTACTACGATTGCTCGGCGCACATGCTGTGGATCGGCGACCGCACCCGTCAGCTCGACGGCGCGCATGTCGAATTCCTGCGCGGGGTGAACAACCCGATCGGCGTCAAGGTCGGCCCAAGCATGAACCCCGACGACCTGATCCGCCTGATCGATGTGCTCAACCCGGACAACGATCCGGGCCGTCTGAACCTGATTGCGCGGATGGGCGCCAACAAGGTCGGTGATCACCTGCCAGCGCTGATCCGCGCGGTGCAGCGTGAAGGCAAGCAGGTGCTGTGGAGTTCCGATCCGATGCACGGCAACACCATCAAGGCCAGCAGCGGCTACAAGACCCGCGACTTTGCGCAGATCCTCGGTGAAGTTAAACAGTTCTTCCAGGTGCACGAAGCCGAAGGCAGCTACGCCGGCGGCATTCATATCGAGATGACCGGGCAGAATGTCACCGAGTGCATCGGTGGCGCGCGGCCGATTACCGAAGATGGCTTGTCGGACCGCTATCACACGCACTGTGATCCACGGATGAATGCCGATCAGTCGCTGGAGTTGGCGTTTTTGATTGCCGAAACCCTCAAACAGGTTCGCCGCTAGACCGCGTCGCCACTTTCGCGAGCAAGCTCGCTCCCACACTGGACCTGTGTCGTACACACAACCCATGTGGGAGCGAGCTTGCTCGCGAAGAGACCGGCTCAGACACCGCCAATCTCTGCCAATGCCACCCGCAACCGCGCCGCACTCTCGCGCTGACAATTCACCTGCATCCGCGCAAGCCCCAGCCAATCCGCCATCTGCCGCAAGTTCAGCGCCAGCGCCAACATCCCATCATCATCCAGGCCCTTTTCCTCTTCGTGCACCGCATGCACCGCCAACTGCCCCGCCGCCCGCTCGGCGCGCAAATCGACCCGCGCAGCAATCCGCTCGTTGTGCAAAAACGGCAACACGTAATAGCCGTAAACCCGCTTGTCCTGCGGCGTATAAATCTCCAGTCGATAGCGAAAGTCGAACAAGCGCTCAGTCCGGCTGCGTTCCCAGATCAACGAATCAAACGGCGATAACAACGCACTGGCCAACACCTTGCGTGGGACTTTCGGCTCCGGCAGGCAATAAGCGATCTGGCGCCAACCGGCGACTTCGCACATCTGCAGTTGCTTGGCCTCGACCAACTCCGCCAGACGCGGACGCGCATCCGCCGGATTCAGACGAAAGTAATCGCGCAAGTCTTTTTCAGTACCGACGCCCAAGGCCTGCGTCGCGTGCAGCAACAGACCACGCTGTGCCTCGGCCTCATCAGGCAACGCCTGTTGCAGAATCGAAGATGGAATCACCCGCTCCGGCAAATCATACAAACGCTCAAAACCACGCCGCCCCGCCACCGTCACTTCACCGGCCGCAAACAACCACTCCAGCGCATGCTTTTCCGCGCTCCAGTCCCACCACGGTCCGGCCTTGTCTTCGCGAGTCGACAGGCTGCCGGCACCCAACGCGCCCTGCTCTTCAACCGAACTCAACACCCGGCGAACCACGTCCTGCTGCTCGCGACCGAATTTCGCCAGTTGCTGATAGATATCTTCGCCGCGCCTGGCTCGCTGCATCCGCCAAGCCATCAACGGATACATCGACAGCGGTAGCAATGACGCTTCATGTCCCCAGTATTCAAACAGCGTACGACGTCGCCCCGAACTCCAGGCAGCCTGGTCGAGCAAGTCGGAAGAATAGGAACCGAGACGGGAAAACAGCGGCAGGTAGTGCGAGCGCACCACGGCGTTGACGGAGTCGATTTGCAGCACGCCCAGCCGTTCGATCAGCCGGTTGACGTGAGCGGCTTTGACAGTCGGCGGCTGGCGCCCGTTGAACCCTTGGGCTGCCAGCGCCAGTCGTCGCGCCTGTTTGAGGGAAAAGGCCAGAGTCGCGGGCATGAACATCTCCTTGTCTGCTCGCAACCTACCTCACTTGAAGTTGGTTTGTGTAGCGCTCTGCTGATCATTTATGCAGCGGGTCATTTATGCATCGGGTCATCCCAGAACGGCCGCACGGCTTCGTGTTCAACGTCGGCACGACTGACCCCGATGTCTTTCAACGCTTCGTCGCTCAGACTGGCGAGCAACTCGCGTTCACGGTGCAGTTCGTACCAGCGGCTAAACTTGTGCAGCAGGTCGGAAACGATATGGCCGTGGCCGGAAAATTTTGATTCGTCTACGTACTCTCTTTGACCTTTCATCGTGTTGCCTCCTTTGTGGATGGCTCAAGTCTCGCGCCGGCGCTAAGATCAATCCAACGAATGTTTCTGATGGCATGCATCACGGAGATTCATCAATTGTCGGCCTACCCCAGTATCGATACCGATGTTCTGCGCACCTTTGTCGCCATTGCTGATCAGGGTGGGTTCACCCGCGCCGGCGAAATGGTCAACCGCACGCAATCAGCGGTGAGCATGCAGATGAAGCGTCTGGAAGAAGACGTGTTGCAGCGTCAGTTGTTCGAGCGCGATGGGCGCCAAGTGCGACTGACCGCTGAAGGCCAGGTGCTGCTCGGTTACGCGCGGCGCATCCTCAAGCTGCACAGTGAAGTGTTCAACACCTTGCGCGAGCCGCACATGGTCGGCACGGTGCGCATCGGTACGCCGGACGATTACGTGATGCGTTTTCTGCCGGGGATTCTGTCGCGGTTTGCGCAGTTCTATCCGTTGATCCAGATCGAAGTGCACTGCGAGTCGACCAAACAACTGTTGCAGCGCACTGACCTGGACCTGTCGATCGTTACCCGCGAACCGGGCAACGAGATCGGCCAGTTGCTGCGCAAGGAGCGTTTCGTCTGGGCCGAAGCGCAAAACTTCAGCGCCCACGAACAAACGCCGTTGCCCTTGGCGATGTTCAACAGTGATTGTTTCTGCCGCTTGTGGGCGTGCAATGCGCTGGATGCGATGGGCCGCGAATACCGCATCGCTTACAACAGCACCAGCCTGTCGGCGCTGATGGCGGTGGTGAGCGCAGGTCTGGCGATCACCGCGCAACTGGAAAGCCTGATCACCCCGGACATGCGCATCCTTGGCGCCGCCGAAGATCTGCCGCTGTTGCCCGAAGCCAGCATCATGCTGATCCGCAATTTGAACAATCCGTCGCCGATCACCGAGTGCCTGGCCGAGCACATCGTCGAAGGTTTTAAACCTTAAACGCGAGCATCACCGCACACAGCACCAGGAAACCGCAGAACAGCCCACGCAGGAGTTTTTCCGGCATGGCGTGGGCGACTTTGACTCCCCAACTGATGCTGGCCAGACCACCGATGGCCAGCGGCAGGCCGATCATCCAGTCCACTTCGTGGTGCGCCGCATAAGTCACCAGGGTCACGCCGGTGCTTGGCAAGGCCAGCGCCAGCGACAAGCCTTGAGCAACCACTTGCGTGGTGCCGAACAGGCTGGTCAGCACCGGCGTTGCCACCACCGCGCCGCCGACACCGAATAAACCGCCCATGGTCCCGGACGCCGCGCCAAGCACGCCAAGCCACGGCCAGGAATAGCGCATTTCGGAAGTCGCACCGGGTTGCTTGCCGAACATCTTCAGCAGGTTGTACGCCGACAGCGCCACCAGGAACGCGACAAAGCCGATGCGCATGGTTTGCGCATCGATACCCACCGCCCAGATCGAACCGATCCACGCAAAGCAGAAGCCCATCACCGCCAAGGGCAACGCGTGCCGCAGTTCGATGCGATTGCGCTGGTGATAACGCCACAGCGCCAGCATCACGTTCGGTACCACCATGACCAGCGCCGTGCCTTGGGCGATTTGCTGATCGAGACCAAACCACACGCCGAGCAACGGAATGGCGATCAAGCCGCCGCCGATGCCGAAGATGCCGCCAAGTGTGCCAAGGGCAGCGCCAAACAACAGGTACAACAAAAACTCCATCACAGCTGAGTTCCTCCTACGTCAGGCGATTAATCCTACGCAGTCATGGCTGGCGGGGAAACGCACAGCAACGCACAATGGCTATGCCGATTCCGCACAAGCGTTGAGCCGATATGAATCCCAATCAATTGACCGATCAACTCGGGCTGTTTCTCGATGTGTTGGAAAGCGGCAGCTTTTCAGCCGCCTCGCGCCGTCATCCGCTGACACCCTCGGCCGTCGCCCGGCGGATCGACAGCCTGGAAAGCGCCGTCGGCAGCCAGTTATTTGTTCGCAGCACCCATGCCGTACGCGCAACGCCAGCCGGTCTGGCGTTTGCCGAACGTGCGCGACGGATCGTTGCCGAATTGCAACTGGCCCGGGCCGAAGCCGTATCGCTGAGCAGTGCACCAGAAGGCCTGATCCGCATCGATGCACCCGCAGCGTTTGGACGACGGCATCTGGCGCCGGTGATTGCTGACTTTCTCGTCCTCTACCCGGGGCTCGATGTGCAACTGCATCTGATCGACAGTTTCGTCGACATGGGCGGCTCAAACCTGGGCAAGGTTGATCTGGTGCTGCGTGCCGGACAGATGGCAGATACCCGGCTGGTGGCCACGCCCTTAGCGAGTATGGTGCGCATTGCTTGCGCCAGTCCTGACTATCTCAAACGCCGGGGCGTGCCCGGCAGTCCGGCGCAACTCGGTGAGCATGATGGTCTGGATTGGGAGGGCCTTGCCCCACCCTTCGCTTGGCGTTTCGAACAGGACGGGCAGATGCAATTGCACCGCCCGGCGCGCATCCGCATGAGCGCCAACAATGCCGAAGCGCTGGTGTGTGGCGCCCTCGCCGGGTTGGGCATCGCGCATCTGCCGACGTGGCTGGCCAGCGAATATTTGTTGCGCGGTGAATTGCTGCCGCTGTTCTGCGAAAGCGGTCTACCGAAGCCGGAGTCCACCGGCATCTACGCGCTGCGCATGGAGCAACAAACCAACTCGCGCAGCCGCCTGCTTCTGGAATACCTCAAGACCCGCTTCAGTCCTGTACCGCCCTGGGATCTGGCGTTGCAGCGAGATCTGGGACGGCACTAACGCCGGAAAATTATCTGGCGCATTAAAGATTCGAGCGCTAGATTCATGACCATCACCGAACAAGGCTTTGACATGACTTCCGAACGCGACACCTGCGACGACCTGCTGCTGGATAATCAGGCCTGCTTCGCCCTGCACTCCACCTCATTGATGATGACCAAGGTCTACAAGCCGCTGCTGCAAGCCTTGAACCTGACCTATCCGCAGTACCTGGCGATGATGGTGCTGTGGGAGAAGGATGGCTTGACCGTCGGAGAAATCAGCACGCGCCTGTTGACCGATCCCGGCTCGCTGACACCGCTGCTCAAACGACTGGAAGGCGAAGGCTTGCTCAGCCGCACACGCAGTCGTGAGGATGAGCGGGTGGTGATTGTCGAGCTGACCGAGCAAGGCCGAGTGTTGAAAGAAAAAGCCCAGACCGTTCCACAATGTATCCTTGGCGCCAGCGGTTTTTCTCTGGAACGCCTGCAAAACCTGCAAGCGGAGTTGCAGGCGCTGCGTAGCCATCTGCAAGAGAGCCTTATCTAAGGCCCACCAATCCCTGTAGGAGTGAGCCTGCTCGCGATAGCGGTGGTTCAGTCAACTCGAAGTCGACTGAACCACCGCTATCGCGAGCAGGTTCACTCCTACATATGATCTTGTCGTCTGAAGAATATTTTTCAACGCCTGATCTCCCCG
>NZ_VCNJ01000018.1 GCF_005938625.1 Pseudomonas fluorescens | reverse complement strand
GGTAACCATTTCATTAGTTGAAATGCATTCCAATGTGGGAGCGAGCCTGCTCGCGAAGGCCGCGCCACCGATTCAAGATCTGATACTCAAAGCGATTTCCACAACGAATCAAAATCCTCCTCGCTCCCGCCATTGCGCGTAGCCTCCAGCGAGCGATAGGCAAACTGATTGAAACTGTGCGTACTCGCCAGCCGCCGATCCAGCCCGGCGCGGTGTTCTTCGCCGTGGGTGTTGATCAGCACTTTGCTGCCCTCCTGAAACGGCAAGCGCGGCGCCAGCAAGGTTGCCGGCACATCGATCGCGCTGATCTCCGGTAACAATAATCCGCGCAAATACTGACTGTGGTCGTCCCGCGAACGCACCAGTTGCAAGCCGCAGGGCTGCGCGTGCGGTGCCACCAGTTCAATGCCCATCTGCGTGCCGCCGCCGCGCACCTGTCGAATCCAGCGGATCACCGCAATGCTCCAGCCCAGGCCGACACTGTCCTGAATCCCGAGCATTTCTCCGGCCTGTAACTCGGCGGGCACTTCACTTGGCCACGCCAGACAGTAACCACCGGGGCTGTGATTGATCACCGGCAGGGCATGGGTCGGGTAATGCGGTGTGCTGTCGGTGGCGCCTTCATCCTCGAACAAATGGTCGTACTGAATTTCCTCGTAGGGTAAAAACTCATCGGCCTTGCTCTGCGGTGCTGCGTCGAAGGCCTGACTCCAACTGTCCTTTTCACCTTGGGCGACGGCATGGCTGAAATTCGCCGAGCTTGCACCTGGATGCTTGAGCAGTTCACTGAAACTGCGCTCGCCGCCGAGGTAGAAGTGCAGGGCGCTCATGCCGACGCACACGGTCAGATTGCCTTGGCCAACCGTGCGCTGAAAACTGCGTTCTGCAGTCTGACCCCAGGCTGCATGCAGGTGCTGCAAGGTATCGAAGCTCAGCCCGGCCGGGACGGGCAGCGGCGTCGACGTGTGCTGATGCAGCAAATGGGCTTCGATGGCATTCACCAGCGGCTGCGGATCGAAGCCAAGTAGTCCACGCTGTTGCTCGCTGCGAAACATGCTGCGATAGCGAGGACCCGCATCCAGTTCCGCGCTGATCGCCAACAGGCCAGCGTCCGGGCTTGCGGGATGCAGTTTGAGCGACGCACTCCACGGTTCCAGCACTTCAGACAAGCGTGCGATCTGATTCTGCCGCAACTGATTGCAACGGGCGCTGCCCAGCAAGAGTGCAGCAATGTAGGTCTGTTCCAGGCTCAACTCTGTTGTCAGGCTGGCCAGATCGTCGTGCACACGGCGGTGTTGCAGTTGTAATTCAGCGGCGCTGCGATACAGCTGATGCAGTTCGAACCACAGATGTTCCGGCGGCGAACTGTATAACTGCGTGGCGCGCAGCAGCTGCCCTTTGAGCGCATGAGCTGCCCGTTGCAGGGCCGTGCTGACCAATGCTGCGCGATCCTTGCTGTACTTCGGTGCAATGCGCAGCACGATCTGTTTGTAGCCGACGGCCAGATGGCTCTGCAGTGCCTGACAGAGATTGCTGATCTTGCGCGAACGCTCGTCGAGCATGATCGCCTGATGCAGGAAATGCCGCTCCAGATGCTGACAGACGAAATACACCTCGGGTCGCAACAGCTCCAGCAGGTTGAGGCGGTTGTCGCTGGGCGTGAGCAACAGGTTGAGTTCGCCCAAGGCTTGATAAAGCAGGCGGGCTGTTTCGCCGATGTTGGCTTTTGGCAGGTCGGCGATCCAGCGCTTGAGTTCACGCGGGGTGGCTTCGCAAAACGACAGGCGTATTTGCGTCGGAGTCGGGGCGCTCAGGGAGGCTTGGGGGCGAGATTCACTCATGCCGTGAATGGCTCCGGCGGCGAAATGGGCAATGCCCCAAACTCTAGCAGCTGTGGTCTGTTTCGTCGGATGGCGTCAGGCTTTTTGACCGCTGGTCTGCTGGCCGGATGCCAGTTCATGAGCCCTACTAGTCTCTCAGGCGTGCGATCGGAAACGCACGGTTGCACGGCCTGCCGTCAATCTCGGGCAGGTCTCCCGAAACTTCAAGGAGATGAGGTTCATGTCTAAATATGCAGTGGCAAATCAATGGGGTGGCAGTTCGGCGCCGTGGCATCCGGGTGGAACCTGGGTACTCGGCGGGCGGGACAACCAGAATGTCGTCGCTATCGAGATCAATTCGCGCGATGACGGCAAAACGTTCACCGGCACCATGACCTATGCCGGGGAAGGTCCCATTGGCTTCAAAGCGCAACGCACCGGTCAGAACCAGTACAACGTCGAAAATCAGTGGGGTGGCAATGATGCCCCATGGCATCCGGGCGGCAAGTGGGTGATTGGCGGCCGGGACAATCAGAACGTTGTTGCGTTGAGCGTCACGTCCAGTGACGGAGGGAAAAACCTCAGTGGCACCAATACCTATGTCAACGAAGGCCCGATCGGCTTCCGTGGGCAGATAGAGTAACGGCACCACCGAGTCGTATCCGCCCTTTCGCAGACGTGCGAACGGGCGGATCAGTGGCTCACAGCATTTCAGGCGTTTGGCAGTGCCAGGCCTTGGCCCATCTGTACTGGCGAACCGGCTGCCAGTTCTTCAGCCCACTTCACTTGATCCGGCCCGAACAGCACGATCGCGGTAGAACCCAGCTTGAAGCGCCCCAGTTCGGCACCTTTTTCCAGATGGATCGGGGCACGGGCGGCTTCGTCGTAGCGGAAGGTTTTCAGTTCGCGCTTCGGCGGGGTAACCAGACCGGCCCACACGGTTTCGATCGAAGCGACGATCATCGCGCCCACCAGTACAACGGCCATCGGCCCGCGCTCGGTGTCGAAGATGCACGCCACACGCTCGTTACGGGCGAACAACTCCGGAACGTTTTCGGCGGTGGTCTGGTTGACCGAGAAGATCCGGCCCGGGATGTAGACCATTTCGCGCAGGGTGCCGGCCAGCGGCATGTGCACGCGGTGGTAGTCCTTCGGCGACAGGTAGATGGTGGCAAAGTCGCCGCCCATGAACGGCGCCGCATTGGCCGCATCTCCGCCGAGCAGTTCCAGCACGCTGAAGCTGTGGCCCTTGGCCTGGAACACGCGACCGTGCTCGATCGGGCCGAGCTGGCTGACCGCTCCGTCGGCCGGGCTGAGGATCGCGCCCGGAGTCTCGTCCAGTGGCCGCGCGCCGTCTTTCAGGGCGCGGGTGAAGAAGGCGTTGAAGTGCTCGTAAGCGGTCAGGTCTTCGACCAGCGCTTGCGACATGTCCACCTGGTAACGCTTGGCGAACCACTGGGTGAAGGCATTCTTGAACCAGCGCACGCGGCACTCGGCAATGCAGCCGGCGAGGCGCGACAGCAGGTGATGAGGCAGCAGGTATTGGCTGAGGATAAACAGACGCTCTTTCATTAGTTGTCCTTAAAAACCTTAAATCTCGACAGGCGTGTCAGGGTGGTTGCCCCATTCGCCCCAGGAACCGGCGTAGCCCTTGACCCGCGGATAACCGAGGGACTTGGCCACCAGATAAGTGAAGCCCGACCGGTGATGGGTCTGGCAGTGGGTAATGATTTCTTTGTCCTTGGTGATCCCGAGGTCTTCGAGGATCTGCGGCATGTCCGTACGAATGCGCAGCTGACGCGCTTTGTCCATGCCGGCGGTCCACTCGAAGTTGACCGCGCCGGGGATGTGCCCGGCCTTGGCGGCCAGGACTTTCTCGCCGGAGTACTCCAGCGGCCCGCGCGCGTCCCAGATCGCCAGATCGGCAGCACAGAGACGGCTTTGCAGGTATTCACGGGTCGCGGTCGGCTCGTCGTGCAGGGTCAACGGCAGTGGGCCGCCGGCTGCCGGTGGAATCTGAATCGACATCGGCATGCCATCCGCCAGCCATGCCGGCAGACCACCGTCTATATAGTGGTACTTGTCGTGACCGATCACGTCGAGCAGCCAGATGAAGCGTCCGGCCCAACCGCCGCCCTCATCGTCGTAAACCACGTAGACCGCGTCCTTGCGATGGCCCAGCTCACCGAACAACGCTTCCAGATCGGCTTTGGCCGGCAGCAGCCCCGGCGCCGGCGGCTGGCCGAGCTGGGTGCGCTTGGGGTCGACAAAGCGCGCGCCGGGGAGATGTCCCTCGCTGTAGCGCGCGGCACTGGTCAGATCCACCAGAATCAGCTCTTCAGACTCAAGCCGAGGCAGCAGGTCGCTCGGTTCGATGACGAGCGGCAAGCCAGAGAAGTCAGACATGCGAGGTCTCCAGAGCACAAAGGGGGGAATTGTAGCGCAGCCTCATCGGCCGCGGCTGCTAAAGCTGTGCAGGGCTTTTTCGATGCACTGCGCGGTTTTGCCAAAGGCTTGCACGGTGATGTCGGCGAACGGCCCGCCGCCCTGATCGGCGACCACAATCATGATCACCCGGCCATTGTTGACCAGTGAACGGAGAAACAGGTGCTCACCGCGAAACAGTGTGCGCAGGCCCGGCGGCAGCAGGGCGGAGAACTGCGCGTTGTTCTCCGGGGTAATCCGCACCTGCGCCTGTTGCGCCAGCAGCCGTTGCAGCACGCTACTCTGACTGACGACAAAATTCAGCGCCGCCGCTTCTTTGGGCAGGCCAGCGGTTTGATTCACGCGCAGATTCGACTGCGTGCGATCGGCCATCAGGATCATCACCCGGCGCATGCCGCTGGCAACCAGTGCATCGCGAGCGGCGACGGTCAGGCTCATCGCATTGGTGAAGCGGCTCGGTTCGGCGAGCAGTTCGGCGCATTGGCGGCGCCACTGGCCAAGGTCTTCAGCGCTCGGCGCAGCTGCCGGCAACATACCCGCCGGCAAACGGTGCGTGCCCCATGGCCACAGTAGCGAAACCGCCGGGTGCCACAGATCGGGCATTGCATGCTGGCGTGCACTGTTGGCGGCTTGTTGGTGCAACTGTTGTTGCACCTCGTCCATCGAGATTTGCAGATAAAGGCTGGTCAGGTACTGCCAGCGTTCACTGTGCGGACTGTCCCAGGCCTGTTGCGCCGAGAGCGCCAGACCGTTGGCCAGCAGCACAGTGTTGGCCGGCTGGTTGAGCCAGCGGCGCAAGGTCGGATCGTCATCCAGGCGATTCTGCTGGCGCAGCGGATGTCCGCTGTCGCGGGCGATGCGCAGCACTTTCACCAGTTCACGCTGTTCGCTGAGCAGCAATTTATAGCCTTGCTGCACCCAGATCGGTAGATGCCAGACCGCCACCAGCGCTTCAGCGATCCGCAGCAGGCGCACGCCGAATAATTGCTTCTCAACCACGCGTGCCGATTCACCCTTGTGGATAACCCGCAGCTCCCACTCTTCGAGCAACTGTGGATAAGTGAGCGCCAGTGGCCACAGCGGCGACAGAAACAGCAGGCTGCCCCAATGAATGTCCTGCCACAGCCGCGCCAAGCGACTGGCGAAAAAACCGTTGGCCTGTTGCGTCGCGTGCTGGCTGATCATCTGTAACTGGCGCAGAGCCTTGGGGATCTGCATTTGCGGTTCGGCGGGCAGGCGCGCGAGCAATTCTTCGGTGCGGGCGAGGCCCAGACGATTGATCGCCACCTCAAGATTTTCTGCCGGCGTGGCCATGGTCCCGTGGGTGTGACGATTCGCCTCACGAATGATGCTCAAGGCCAGCGCCGGGCTGTCCTGCATCAGGTCGGCGATGTCGCGCAACGAGCTGCGATTGTCGCGAATCGCCCGACACACCTTGTCGTGAGCCTCTTGCGGGACGGGCAGGCGGACGCTGTCGAGCAACTTGACCCAGCCGTCGAGCGTGGTCGGTTTTGCGTGTGGGACGTTCGTTTCATTAGCCATGTCTGGACGGGATCTTCACTGACTGTAGACGCGCCCGGCATGGGCTAAATTGGCTTTTCGCCTGAACTGGCTATAGTCTGGCGCAGTTTTGCCGATAAGTAGAAGAAGAGATTTTTTAACTTCCGAATATGACCTTGAACCCGACTTAAGTAAGTACTTTCTACCTATGGCTAAAATTATCGGCATCATCGTCGTATTCGCGAGCGTGCTCGGCGGATACGTGCTCTCCCACGGCAAGATTGCCGCCCTGATCCAGCCTTTCGAGGTGATGATCATCGGTGGTGCTGCACTCGGTGCATTCCTGCAGGCCAACCCCGGCTACATGACCATGCACGTGCTCAAGAAATCCCTGAGCATGTTCAGTTCGCGCTTCAGCCACACTTTCTACCTGGAAGTGCTCGGGCTGATCTACGAGATTCTCAACAAGAGCCGCCGCGAAGGCATGATGGCCATCGAAGGCGACATCGAAGATGCTGCTGCGAGCCCGATTTTCGCCAAGTACCCGGCAGTGCTCAAAGACGAGCGCATGACCGCGTTCATCTGCGATTACTTGCGCATCATGTCGTCCGGCAACATGGCTCCGCATGAGCTGGAAGGCTTGTTCGACATGGAACTGTACAGCCTCAAAGAAGACCTTGAGCATCCGTCCCACGCGGTGAACGGCATCGCCGACGCCATGCCCGGTTTCGGTATCGTTGCGGCGGTACTCGGTATCGTGGTGACCATGGCCTCGCTGGGTGAAGGCGACCAGAAGTCCATCGGTCTGCACGTTGGTGCGGCACTTGTGGGTACCTTCTTCGGTATTCTCGCCGCGTACGGTTTCTTCGGTCCGCTGGCGCATTCCCTGGCTCACGATGCCAAGGAAGAGCTGAACGTCTACGAAGCCATCAAGGCCTCGCTGGTCGCTTCGGCTTCCGGCATGCCGCCATCGCTGGCGGTCGAGTTCGGTCGCAAGGTGCTGTACCCGGCCCACCGTCCAAGCTTTGCCGAGCTGGAACAAGCCGTTCGCGGTCGCTAAGAAATGGAAAATAATCAGCCGATTATCATCAAGCGCGTCAAGCGCATAGCCGGCGGGCATCACGGCGGGGCATGGAAAATCGCCTTCGCCGACTTCGCCACGGCGATGATGGCGTTCTTCCTGGTGTTGTGGCTGCTGTCCACGGCAACTCCGGAGCAGAAGATCGCCATCGCCGGTTACTTCAAAGACCCGGTCGGCTTTTCCGAAAGCGGCACGCCGTACATTATCGACCTGGGCGGCACGCCGACCCTGGCGCCGGAAAACACCCTTAACCCGGAAGTGAAGTCGCAACCGCAGCCCGACAAGGTCACGGTCGACACTGAGCAAGTTGAGGGCATGGCCGAGCAGGTCGAGAAGGAACGTCTGGAACTGCTCCTGCAAGAACTGCAGAACAAGGTCGACGAGAACCCGCAGCTGCAGAAATTCAAGGACCAGATCCTCTTCGAGATCACCCCGAACGGCTTGCGTATCCAGATCATGGATGCCGAGAACCGGCCGATGTTCGACTCGGGTTCTGCACGCCTGAAGCCGTACTTCGAAGACATCCTGCTGGCCATGGCCGACACCATCAAAGCGGTGCCGAACAAGATCAGCATCAGCGGTCACACTGACGCCAAGCCGTACACCGGCACCGGTGATTTCGGTAACTGGGAACTGTCGGCCAACCGGGCCAACGCTGCCCGTCGTGCCTTGGTCGCCGGTAGCTATCCGGACGCGCAAGTGGCGCGGGTCGTCGGTTATGCCTCGTCGGCGCTGTTCGACAAGGAAAACCCGTTCAACCCGGTCAACCGTCGCATCGACATTGTGGTGTTGACCAAAAAAGCCCAGGCGGCTATCGAAGGTTCGCAAGGTGCGGATCCGGCGAAACCGGTGGATCAAGGTCAGAACGGCGCCGCTCCGGCAGCGCCGGTTGACCCGAATGCACTGCCAGCGGATCAGCAACCGGTGCCTGCGCATGAACTGCGCGAACGCCTGAACCTGTTCGACGACGCACCGAAACCGGCTGAGCCGGGGAGCGCGGCGCCTGCCTCCGCTGCTCCGCCAGCCACTGCCCCGGCCCCCGCGCCGAAGCAGTGATCCACAAAAAGCCACGGTTACCGTGGCTTTTTTGTATCTGCCTGCGTCGCAATGACCAGTCGCAGTTTTCGCAATCACGGAAGATCAGTTAATGGAAAGACTCAAAGCCTATTTTCAACGGCATGGCAACGCACCCTTCAAATTTGGCGAGGGGCGGGTCAGTGGCTATATTTCCGCCACCTTGGGCCTGTTGAGCCTGCTGGCAGTGTTCTGCTTCCTGTTTCCCGAGTGGCTGACCACGGCCGAACTGCGCAAGGTCTATGACGAGCAGTTCGCGCGCACCACGCTGTTGCTCGGTCTAGTGCTGTCGTTCAGCCTCGGCACCCTGAATATCCTGCTCAACAAACGTAAACGCCTGGGAATTACCGGTCTGGTTGCATCGGGGTTGGCAGTGTTCCTCGGTGGCACCAATGTCCAGGTCAGTTCGATCGGACAGACTCCCTACTCGCTGGGCCTGGACTGGTTTGTGCTGGCGTTGCTGGTATCGGCCATCGTGTTCATTCCTCTGGAGAAGCTCTACTCCAAGGACCCCGAGCAAAACATCCTGCGCCCGCACTGGCGCACCGACCTGACCTACTTCTTCGTCAGCCACATGCTGGTGCAATTCATCCTGATCTTCATCACCGCCTCTTCGAGTTACATTGCCGGTTGGGCGATGTCGCCGAGCTTGCAGGCAAGTGTGCAGAGTCTGCCGCTGGTGGTGCAGTTTCTGCTGGCGATCCTGGTCGCCGATCTCGGCCAATACTGGCTGCACCGCCTCTACCATGTGGTGCCGTGGCTGTGGCGCATCCACGCAGTGCATCACTCCAGCACGCACATGGACTGGCTCGCGGGTTCGCGCGTGCACTTCATCGAAATCCTGCTGACCCGCACTGGCGTGCTGGTGCCTCTGATGTTGTTGGGCTTCGCGCCTCAGGCACTCAACGCCTACGTGATTCTGGTCGGCGTCCAGGCAGTACTGGCGCATGCCAACGTGCGGATCAATGGTGGCTGGCTGAACTACCTGATCGTGCTGCCGCGCTACCACCATTGGCACCACGCCCGGCACAAGGACTATATCTACAAAAACTACGCGATCCACACGCCGCTGGTGGACATGCTGTTCGGCACGTTCAAGCTACCGCCGAAGGAATGGCCTGTGCGTTATGGCGTGTTCGGCAAGGAGTTGCCGGGCGGGATTGTGCGTCAGCATCTGTATGCGTTTCAGAAACCTGAGCCGAAAGTGGTCGTGCCAAAACCGCCTGCCAGCGTTTGAGGCAAAAAAAAGCCGCGAGATGATCGCGGCTTTTTTGTGTCTGGCTACTCAGTAGCCGTTTTCCGGCAAACTGGCGATGATCGAGCGGTAGCTGTTCATCCGTTGCTGCTGGATGCGACCGTCTTCCAGCGCTTTGAGCAACGCACAGCCCGGTTCGCGATCATGCTTGCAGTCGCGGAAACGGCAAGTGCCGAGCAAGTCATCGAACTCGATAAAGCCGGCTTCGACATCGGCGCGGCTGACGTGGCCCAAACCGAATTCACGGATACCCGGGGAGTCGATCAGCTCGCCGCCGCCGGGGAAGTGGAACAACCGCGCGGTGGTCGTGGTGTGCGTGCCCTGGCCAGACAGCTCGGACAACGGCCCGACGCGGGTTTCAACCTCTGGCAGCAGACTGTTGACCAGCGACGACTTACCGACGCCGGACTGGCCGACGAAGACGCTGATGCGTCCGTCGAGCTGCTGTTGCAGTTGCTCCATGCCGTTGCCATGGTGCGCCGACACTTCCAGCACCGGATAACCCAGCGTGCGATAAACCGCCAGCAGGGCATTGAGCGCCGGAGCGTTCTGCTCGTCGATCAGGTCGAACTTGTTCAACAGCAGCAACGGGCGGATGCCAGCGTGTTCGGCGGCGACCAGATAACGGTCGATCAGGTTGGCATGCGGCTCGGGCAGGGGGGCAAAAACGATGACGATCATGTCAACGTTGGCGGCCACCGGTTTGAGCTGGCCACGGCTGTCCGGACGGCACAGTTCGGTGGTGCGCGGCAATTGCGCGACGATCACACCGATGCCCTGATTGCCGGCACGCCAGACGACGGTGTCGCCGGTCACCAGCGCCGGCAGGTTGGCGCGCAAGTGGCAGCGGAACACCTGGCCGGCCTGATCGCCGTCAACAGCTTCGACCTCGACCTGCACACCGAAGTGGGCGATCACCAGGCCGGTCTGTTCCGGGCCCAGGTCACCACCCTCGAGCGCTTCGACAGCCGAGGACTCGCGTTTGGCGGCGCGTGCGGCGCGTTCGCCTTGAATCTTTTCGATGCGCCAGTTTTGACGACGATTGAGTTGGCGTTTGGCCATGGGTGTTCCGTCTGAAGAATGCTGCGATTAGGTAAAACGGCCGCGAGTTTAGCACGCCCGGCCACCGGCCTAGGCTAAACTGCGCAGCATTGCTTAGGAGCCGAAATATGCCAAACCCGCAAAACCTGATCTGGATCGACCTGGAAATGACCGGTCTGGATCCGGAAAACGACGTCATCATCGAGATGGCCACCATCGTCACCGACAGCGATCTCAACACGCTGGCCGAAGGCCCGGTGATCGCCATCCACCACAGCGACGAAGTGCTCGCGCGCATGGACGAGTGGAACACCCGCACCCACGGCAACTCCGGCCTGACCCAGCGCGTGCGCGACAGCCGCATCAGCATGGCCGAAGCCGAAGCTGAAACCATCGCCTTCCTGGAAAAATGGGTGCCGAAAGGCAAATCGCCGATCTGTGGCAACAGCATCTGCCAGGACCGTCGTTTCCTTTATACGCACATGAAAGGGCTGGAAAGCTACTTCCATTACCGCAATCTCGACGTCTCCACGCTCAAGGAACTGGCTGCGCGCTGGGCGCCGGACGTGCGTGACAGCTTCAAGAAGGGCAGCACGCATCTGGCGCTGGACGACATCCGCGAATCGATCGCCGAGCTGCAGCATTACCGCAAGCACTTCATCAAGTTCTGATACTTGGCGATGGGGGCGGGTAAAGCAATTGCCCCCTTTTGGTGCCGCATCGAAATGGCTAGACTGCGCGCCTTCCTGCCTGGATCGCCACCATGTTGCTGATGCTCTATCTGATTGCCATCACCGCCGAAGCCATGACTGGCGCCCTGTCTGCCGGGCGGCGCGGCATGGACTGGTTTGGCGTGGTGCTGATCGCCTGCGTCACGGCGTTGGGTGGTGGCTCGGTACGCGATGTGCTGCTCGGGCATTATCCGTTGACCTGGGTTAAGCATCCGGAATACCTGGTGTTGACCTCGGTTGCGGCGATGTTCACGGTGTTCACCGCGCGCTGGATGCGTCACCTGCGCTCGCTGTTTCTGGTGCTCGATGCCGTCGGTCTGGTGGCGTTCACCCTGATTGGCTGCATGACCGCCCTGGAAATGGGTCACGGCATGTTGGTGGCGTCGGTCAGCGGTGTGATCACCGGAGTATTCGGCGGCATCCTGCGCGATATTTTCTGCAATGACATTCCGTTGATCTTTCGGCGCGAACTTTATGCGAGTGTCTCGTTCGCTGCGGCATGGTGCTACATGCTGTGTCTTTATCTGAATGTGCCGGGTGAACAAGCCATTCTGATCACTCTGTTCGGCGGGTTTTTGTTACGCCTGCTGGCCATCCGCTTTCATTGGGAAATGCCCAAGTTCGTTTATAACGACGAGCATTGATACTTGTTGCGAGAAGATAGTGATTCTGCGGATAAATTTGTAAGCCGCTAAAGATATTGCAAGTGTATGTTTCTTACATTTTTCGCTTTGCTGTTTATTTGAAAGGTCTATAAATTTTTTGTTGGCATGTTTTCGATGCCAATATTTAAATATAACTCTTCAAAGGAATACATCATGAGCGAAAGCATGGACGCTACTCCCGATCAGCAAACCATTGCGCCGATTCTTGCAGGTCTTGCCAGAATGAGCGTCAAGTTTGATGCCAACGAAGTTACTCGCAACAAGTCGCTGTTCGGTAATGGACGGATGCAGGTGAAAGTGCAAGTTCTGGTTTCCGGGGTGGATGTTGATGGCAACCCGATGCACGTACCGGAGCAGGTAATGGACAGCATCGAACTGATTCATTACAGCACTGGCAGGACGTTGCGCGACGGCTGGGTCGCGAGCACCGAACAAGGGCGATTTACCCTTGAGGCGCACATTCCATCCACCGTCGCAGAAGTTACCGAAGACGATGTGGACAATGACAGCGTCTATCCTCAGGTTCGCACGTTCTGGGTATCCTCATCGGGGCGCGGGTACGATCCAGATCGCTGCACGCTTGTCTCTGAACGGTGAGAGGATTCTCAGTAACGGAACCACGCTTTCCAGTATTCATGACAGCAGCGTAACGCTCGAAGCACAAACACCGGCGACCTATGCGGTTGAACAATTTCGCTGGTATCAGACCCGACGCGGCAATGAGCAGCCTGGCAATCGTATCTGGAACTATTATCTGGGGCTGTATCCGCAGGGGCAGCAGCTCAAACTGGTCGATTGGCTTGTAGAGGGAGTAGAAGCAGGCGTTGACCAGCCCTTTGTCGGCGGTAACAAACTTCACGAATCAAAAACCAATTACATGCTGGCCACTCTGGTTCGCCCCGAACGAAGAGAGCTGGACGTGTACTTGCCGTTTAACGGAGATTCCGTTGCGTTCGTCTTTCCTGATGCCATAGCAAGGCAAAGCAAACGTTATTCGGTGAAGGTCAATGATCGCGACGGAGAGCTGACCGTCGTGCAAGCCCTGTCCGAATACTCGGAAGTTGCACCACAATCCAGATACGACGATGTACTTCACTTGCGCGCCATTGACCAGCATGGCTCGGAACATAAGCTGGCGATTCGCCTGAACTTGTATGAGCGAAATTTATATCTGGAGCGAGGCTAAGTCAGACCTTCACTGATGCAATGTCGGTGGACGTAGTAGATATCTATGCTTTTTTGGATGGCGACTATCGATAAGCTGTGGTGTTCAATTATCAGGTAATCGCATCCACAGCGCTTTTACTTAGATCGAGTGTTGGCCCTTCAGTCATGCGGGGCCAACATAACCACAACTCAAGGATGAGTCGTCATGACTGGCAAATCGCCTAAGGTCAAACCTGTATCTGTTCCAACCAAAACACCCGACTTCAGCGTAGAGGGAACTCATCGTTCACCGTCCGCCTCTTCATTAACTCCGCCTCTGCCCAGACCTCATCGCGTGGAACCGTTGCACCCTTCCTTCGCGCCTGACTCGGTGGTAGTGACGCCAGCGATCAGGGTGAGCGCGAGTCCGATTTCTTCCGCGATTGATGAATTCGCGATGCATACCGCAAAGTCGTCACTGGCAGATTACTGGATACCCCTGCCCAAAAACCTCGGCGAGGCGGATGCGCGAGGCATCCGGGTTGTGAAGCAGCGTCAGTATGTTGCCGTAGCCGATGACCATATGGTGCAAGTGGTGCTGGATGTCGAGAGTGGCCTGTTTCGTGCCACGCTGGCCAGTGAACTCGACCCCTCCGGCCCGCTGCTTAAGCCGGACAGCGAAGGCCGGTTCTGGATCCCGCTGGACAAGAGTGATTTGCGTAATCGCTCTGTAAACCTCCATTCGATGCGCAGGCGAACGGCAGAACTGTTTTTTCGTATGGGGCATTCAGTGGACGATTTCCCCCAAGTCACGATTAACCGCATTCTTGCGGTCAGTGGTATGGGCGAAAAACTGGCGAGCGATTCCCCCATTTATTCTCGACCCCTCGCTTTGCTGAAAGACACACTCAGGCGCTTCAGCCTCGATCGCAAAGTCGGGTTATTCATCACACAAATGCAACACTCCGACCCGCTGGTGCGCGCTCAGGCCGATCCGCAACTGCAAGCTCTGCTGCCGAAACGCGAAGGCAATCTTGTCGAGCGTTGGGCGCAACGGGACCGTGCTTTGCTCTTTCAGAAACATGAGCGGGCGTTCGAACTCGACTGTGATGAAAACACCCGGCAGATGCGGCGGATTTTTCCTCACTTGCCCAAAACGACGGCGCAGGCATTGTGGCGCGACGCAAGTGCCGCGGAACGTCTGCATATGCACACCCGATTGGGAATGCCTCGGCAAATGGCAGAAGAAGCGCTGCTGGCGCTGCGCGATGTACGTCTTGCCAAGGCCTGCGAGGGCATATACCTGGATTCGGTATCCAGCCCGGACAGCGACCGACTGGCGTTGCAGATGATCGGGCGCCTGGCGGGGTGGCCGCGAAAGGTTCGTATCGAGATTTGTCAGGGCGTGGCGGACGGCGATGTTCTGGGCGCTATCGGCGATGCCCGGTCGCCGATTCGTCACGTCTTGATTCGTCAGGATGATGGCTATGTCATCCAAAGCAGCGACGCCCAATTACCTCAGGGAAACAAGGATCTCTATTCAACCCTCTGGTTTCTGTTGTTGCCCGGTCATCGTCAGTCGCTGGGCGTGACTGAGGGTGGTGGTGCGGCGCTGCAACAGTTGATCCGTACACAGCCGTTGCCGTCGCGGCAAACCGTGGGTGAATTGTTGGGGCTCGCGCCGCTGCCGGTAACCGTCGATCCAGCCACCGCGCCAATCAGGCAAGCGGGGCGATTGCGAGGTGGTGGCGACAGCCAGCCGGAAGCAAAAAAATCCGTCGAAGAGCGTGTACGTGACCTTTATCCACAGATTCCAGATGAAGAGGTGACAAAAGTTATCAACGAGCGCTTGAAGAGCGATCCCGCCGGCGTTTTGCTTCGCCTGGAAAAAGAGTTTGCGACGCTGCGTGATGAATTGGCGACTTGGACTGCCGAAGGGCCATTACCGCATGCGCAGGCGTCGGAACCAGAAGGCGCGCCGGCACCCGCCGAACGACGCCAGGCGCGCGAGCAGTTCAGCGCAAAGTTGCAAGATATCTGGCAGCGCAAGTCGGTTTCAAAGTGGGGGGAGGGCGAACATCATTTTTCTCACTATGTCGATTTTTCGGGTGAGTTACCAAGGCTGTCCAGCCGGTTCGAGTATGTAACAGAGTTGATATTGACCGCCTATGGACCAGGCGCACGGCTAGGCGCGTTTCTTGACAGTTTTCCCAATATTCAATCCTTGGGGATCGTGGGCATAAAAGTGGAGGAGTTCCCGTCAGGAATATTTCAAATGCGCCAGTTAAACGAGCTTACGCTGGACGGGTGCTCGCTAAAGCTATCCGAGGTCACAGTTGAAGGATTGTCCAGAATCGAAACGCTTACCCGGTTGAATCTGGCAAACAACCCTCTGACAGTTGCCCCGCATGTAGGCTATATGGCAGGTTTAACCGGATTGATGCTGAACAACGCAAATCTTTCCAGCGTTCCTTCAGGTATAGATAAGCTCAGGAAACTGGGCGTGGTGGCATTGCATGATAATAATATTCATGACGCTGGATATGAATTGTTCGAGATTCCAGATACACAGGATCTGTTCGTTGGTCTATTGAATAATCCGCTGAATGACGCATCAAGGCAACGGATTAGTCAATATCTTGAAAGCTCCAGCATGGATCGAAAGGTGGAAATCCAGACGGAGGATGTGGTTTCAGAATCTGACTCCGATAGTGAGTCCTCAGAGAGCGGGATTTCGACAGGTTCAGACAGTGACTGAATATTGGTAAAAGTAACGACTCCTTTGTTTGGCTAACATAGCCTGACAAGAAATAAACGGCTCGATGATTCCCCTTCTGATTATGTCCAGTTTAGGTTTGGAGGGGGGTTGTCACTGAGTGCTGGAACCAAAGGGGTAAAAAGAGCGTTGTTGCAGTCGGTATTATAAAGTTCACGATTTTTTAAAATATTAGTATTTATGTGAGTTGTTTAGGGTAATGTTGAAATATTACCCCCTCACAATTTGTCGAATGTCGCGGCTGTTTTTATTTAAATCGAACCTCAATACTTTGCTGAGTCCTTAAAGGGCGAAATCCATTAATCAGCACGGTATTGTTAAATGTTTGATGATCAAGTTGGTGTTTCCCGTATCGAGGTAAAACTCGACTCCACAAGGTCTGGCCAGCATAAAGTGCTTTATGCCAACGGGCGCATGCAAGTGCGTGTGTTGGTGCTTCTGCACGGGATCGATAACAATGGCGACGGCGCATCGCTGTATGGCCACCCCGCATTGCAATCACTGCGGTTGATTGCCTATAACGGAGCGCGGCCTCTAGAGGGTGACTGGAATGTATCGCTGCAGGAAAATCGTTACGCTCATGAAATGTCGGGTACTGCGCCGCGGATTACCGAAGTTCCACGTACTACCCACAATCGGATAAGCAACGAGTCTGATCCGGTGCAGATTTTCCAGTTTTGGGTTTCGGCAACCAGGCCCGGGATCATGGAAGTGGCCGCCGAAATAGTCATGGATGGGGTGTTGTTGCGAAGTAACGGAATTGGCTTTGACAGCAGTGTTACGCTGGAGGCAGTTCCGCCGAAAGAATATTCGCTGAAAAACTTCACGTTCAACGAATATGGTAACAAACAGCAGAAAGCGCAATATGACTGGCTTCAAAGTTTTCATATCGGGCTGTATGCGGAGGGCAGACAGATTCACCTGCTTGACTGGTACAGCAGCGAGGTGAAACTTGATCCTTATGATTCCGAAGATGCGGTGCAGGTCTATGCGTCCGGAAATATACCCGGCACTCAGGATGGGCGCAGGAATTTTTACGGCTACATGGCCCCCATCTACGGGTTGAAAGCAACGTTTCGCAGCCCCCTTGGCACTATGCTAGTGCCGATTAACGACGCGCCAGGACAGTTGACGGTTATTCAATATACTTCCGCGGACCTGCAAGTAGGGCGGGAGAGCGACGGTGAGTTCGAGTTTGCTGTGATTGATGAATTTGGTACGAAACACCGACTTTGTATCCAAGGTGATAAAGAACAACGCGCTTTTATTCTGAGTGATTCCAAGCGGCCAATGAAACAGCTCATCTGATTTTACGATGTGGTCAGCGGTTTTTAGCTGGCCAACTTGACCTGCCCCTATCTGCATCTGGAATAAAGGAGATTTTTTCTATGGAAAGTAATTCATCTTCCGCTGTTCATTCAAACGCTTTCAACTTCGGTGAGTTTGTTTCCGGAGGTGTTGATCCGCGCACGGGCATGTATACGTGCTCCTTTTCGTTGGGGAAGTTGCATTCGGCGGATCTCAATGGTCCTGAGCTTGCACTTTCAATGGGCTTCAATCCGCTCAATCAAGAGGATGCCGGTTTCGGTGTGGGCTGGTCTTTGACCATGACCAGTTACGACTTGCGCAGCAAAATCATGACCCTGTCCAACGGTGAACGCTACAAGGCTGTCGAGACGTCTACCGGTCTGAAGTTCAAGGAAATGAAACTGCAAACGGCAAAGGTGTCAGTCACTGGAACAGGGCGCTATGAGGTTCGATACAAGGATGGTCGGCGTGAACTGCTCAAAGTCCTGGCTGGCACTCAAGTCGCCGTAGCGGAAAAAATAATTGCGGCGAACGGTGTGAGCATCGCGTTGAAGCACGAGTTGTTCAACCAGTTTCCCAGGTTGAGCGAAGTTCGTGACGCCAAACGATGCCTGCTGAAAATTACACGCAATGCAGGTCAGGTCACATTGACCCGGCACCCCGATACCTCATCCAGTTCCGCCTACAAGTTGATTTTAAAGAACGCTCGGGTAACGGCGATCGAGCTTCCGGTCGGTAAAGGTTGGGAGCTGGAATATGAAGTTATCGAAGAGGCCAGCTATTTGCACCGCGTCGTCAATCCATTGCGCGGCGTGGAAATCATTCGCTACAAGCGCCAGGGTCATAGCTTCGTAAATGGCGTGGAACGGACACTGCCGTTTGTAATCGCTCACGATACCTACCCTGGGCGCGGCCAGCCCAGACTCTGCAAGAGCTATACGTATTCCGACCATAACTTCCTTGGGCAGGGCCTCCTCCCGGCCAAGGATAATGATCTGGATCCGCTCTATCTGGCGCCCGGCAACTATGTCTACACCTCGGACGAGCAGTTGTTACTGAGCGACAAAGTACATACGCGCATTAAACGCACCTACAACAAATTCCATCTGTTGGTGGCTGAGGTTACAACCTGTGGCGACGCCCGGATCGCGGCCGCCACCGAGTATCACTGTTCCGTCACCAAGCCTTTCAATGAGCAGTTGGCTCAGTTCCGCATGCCGAAAGTCCATACGGTGACTCACCTCGATCGACGCACCCAACAGCAGCGTGTGGAAACCACCGTCACCGAGTTCGATCACGAAGGCAACTTGCTCAAGCATGTTGAGCCAAGTGGGGTGACGACTTCGACGGAATTTTATCCGGTAAGTGGTGGCGATAATTGCCCGGAGGATCCGCTGGGTTTCTCCAGGTTTCCTAAAAAGAGGACGGTCACCGCTGCCGCGTCGGGTGGTGCTTCGACAGTCACGTACTATGACTATGCCTTGCATCCCGCGCTGGAAGGAGCGGAACTGGCCTGCGTGTTACCGGTTGGGGAACGTTTTTTCGAAGTCGTGGAAGGTGTTGAGGTCTTGCGTTCGAAATCCGAACGCAGTTATCTGAACTCGCCAAAAGATCCGCTCAAGCACGGGGCCACGAAACAGCAAAGTGTCATCCTGAATGACAAAAAAACCGCTCTCGAATTTTCCTATGAGCTTGAGGGCGACAGGTTGCGGGTCAAGTCCAGCACACGCGGGTTTGACGATGCGCTGCAGACCACTGAGAAAGTGCTTTCGACGCTGACCGGATTGCTGGTGTCAGAGGTCGGTGTCGATGGCGAGCACATCGAACATGAATACGACGCCATCGGCCGGGCAGTGCGCAAAACGGTTGCTGGCGGGAGTCCTTATGCGGCCGCTACCCAGTGGGCCTATCTGGCCGCCAGTAAACAGCAGCCGGCCACAATGGTGATCACGGATCCCGTCGGCGGTGAGCAACGAGTGAACTATGACGGCCTGGAGCGGGTGATCACTGTTCAGGAAAAGGACTGCGACCACCCCGACAAAGACGGGCTGATGCAGGCTCGCACGATTTATTCTGCCCTGCATGATTCGGTCGGTCACACGGTGAAAGTGACGCTGACCGATTGGCGTGATGGCAAGCCTTATCCGGTCAGTAGCCACTATGAATTCGATTCCTGGGGGCAGGTCAGCAAGACGCTGCATGCTGACGGGCGTATCGAACACAGCGAGGCGAATCCGGTTCTTCGCCAGCAAACCAATTGGCTCCAGGGGATGGGCAAGACACTCACCCTCGTCAATGAGTTCGGTAAACCGCTCAGCGTCGAGCGCTTCAATCTGAAGAACAAGAGTCTGGGCAAAACCGTTTACACCTATGACGGGTTCGGGCGCACAACCAGCGAGATAGATCCTGTCGGCAATATCACTCGATATGAGTACGACGTTTTCGACCGGATAATCCGCACTGTCCTGCCTGACACCAGTGCAGTCGTGACCGACTACGCCGAGCATAGCGATGAAGGGCTGCCGATCGGCATCAAGGTCGGTGACAAAGTATTAGGGCAGCAAACGTATGACGGTTTGAGTCGTTTGACACAAAGTACCGTGGGCGGGCGCAAGTCTGAGGCGGGTTATGAAGCGGGCTTCACTCAGCCTCAGTGGTACAAGAGTGCTGATGGCAAAAAAACCGAATTCACTTATTTGCGTGCTATGGGCGGTTTGCTGGCGGAGCGCAAGTCAGGGGCACTGGTCACTACCCTGACTTATGACCCCGTCAGTGGCAATCCCTCGGCCTGTACCGAAAACGGCAGGGAACGCAGCTTTAGTTATTACCCTTCCGGGCGCATCAAATCCGAAACGACGACCTTCGGCGCGATCACCAAAGCAACGTCCAGTACCTGGTCCTTGCAAGGGCGACCGATCACCCATGTCGATGTACTCGGCGCCGAAAGCACATCCGAATACGATAAGCACGGCCGGCTGCTATCCACCTCGCAGGGCTCGCTGAAAACCGAATTCCACTACGACATCCAGACAGGGATGCTGGGCTGGACGAAAACCGAAGAAACGTCGATCAAGCGGCAGATGATCACCCGGTTTGCCTATGACGATATCGGTCGTGAAACCCGCCGCACATTCGAGATTCAAGGCCAGCCTGATCAGACCCTGGAATCGACTTACACGCTTGCCGGCAAACTGGCGCAGAAAGTCTCCAGGCGCGGCACGCAATTATTGCGCGATGAGCAATTCACCTACGATGTACGCGGGCGTCTGATCCAGTACGACTGTGCCGGCACGCAAAAGCCCCGCGATCCGTATGGCAAGGAAATTGTCCAGCAGATGTTCACCTTCGATGCGCTGGACAACATTCTTACCGTGCAGACGAAGTTCCCGCTGGGTGTGAATCTGAGCACCTTCAGTTATGGCAATCCTGATCCTGTACAGCTCAGCGCAGTCAAACATTCCCATGTCGACTATCCACCGGCAGTGACGCTGGAATACGACGCCAACGGCAGGATGATCAAGGATGATCAGGCGCGAACCCTGGCCTATGACGCATTCGGACGTCTCGAGCAATTGTCCGGCGCAGGGGGATCAGTCATTCGCGGCTACCATTACGACGGTTTCGACGATCTGGTTGAACTGTCGCAACCCGGGAAGGTAACTGCGCAGCGTTACTACTACGCAGGCCGGGTCGCCAATGAGGTGAGTGGTGAAAATTCATCCAGCGTTGTACGTCACGGTGGAGCGCTGGTGGGGCAGCAGCAACTCGGTTTGAACGCCGGCGCTCAGCTGTTTGGTACCGATCAGCAGCAAAGCGTGCTGGCAACGCTGGGCAAGGAGCAGCTCACCGATTGCGCCTACAGCCCTTACGGGCATCGTCCTGCTGAAGGTGGTTTGTTCAGCCTGGCGGGGTTTAACGGCGAGCAACTGGATCCGGTGACCGGGCTGTATTTGCTGGGGAACGGTTACAGGGCCTATAGCCCGACACTGATGCGTTTTCTCGCCCCCGACAGCATGAGCCCGTTCGGCGCGGGCGGCTTGAACGCTTACAGTTATTGCCTGGGCGATCCCGTCAATCGTGTTGACCCTACCGGGCATATCTCCTGGCAATCGATCCTGGGCATCGGGCTCGGTATTCTCGGGGTTGTTGCCAGCGTGCTGACAATGGGCGCGGCGACGCCATGGGCAGCGGCAGCATTGGGGCTGGCGGTGGCTTCAGGTCTGGCAGGTATTGCCAGCGAGGTGGTCAATGAGCTGGCACCGGGTTCTCAAGCAGGCGAGATATTGGGCTGGATCAGTGTCGGTCTTGGGCTGGCATCGCTCGGTGCAGGTTTGGCGGCGGGTGCAAAAGCTGCCGTGAATGCCGGCAGGAAGATGGCTTCAGCCTTTAGCCAAGGGCTCAGTGGCAAGGGGGCAGGCAAAGCGGGGCAATATTTGAAGAAGGGTGGAAAAGGCGCCAAGGCTGCGGCCAAAAAAGCCAATGCGCCCGTGGAGACAGTGCCGGACGAACCTTGGCAATTGCATAGGGCCAAAAAAGACAATTTCGTGGCTGAAATTAATGAGGAGAGGGCTAACGGTTTCTACAAGCTCGTGGAAAGCAATAAGTCCGCCCGCCAGGCGGCCGCGGAGTCCGAGATGCTGTACGAGGAGTTCGGCCCCGTCGGCGCTGGAAGAAAAGTAACGCATGTTTTTTTTGCGAAGACCAAAGGACGTGGGGAGCGTATTTACCTTCTAGAGGACAGTAAGCAGAGAGTTTGCAAAGTCCTACAGGCGGGCGGCCATTTGTCCGACGGGCAGACCAACACAATGATGAAAACGGCTAAAAGCATTGATACAACGCGCATATGAGCAGAATGAGTACTTTGCCTGCTCTTTATGGGTTCGAAGGTCTGGAGTGCTGTTCGAGCGCCCATTCCACATGTTCTCTGACCAAGTCTGACGGATAATCCCGTCGCGCCTTCAACGCTTCCAGCACCGCAATCGTTGAAGGCGCATTGCCCAGCCCCACCGCCAGATTCCGCAACCAGCGCTCATAGCCCGCCCGCCGCAACGGCGAACCTTCAGTGCTGCTCAAGAACTTCTCTTCGTCCCACAAAAACAGCTCGGCCAGCTCGGCGTTGTCGAGGTTGTGCCGTGGCTTGAAATCGCTTTCCCCGGAGGGCTTGGCGAAGCGGTTCCACGGGCAGACGATCTGGCAGTCATCGCAGCCGAACACGCGATTGCCGATCAGCGGCCGCAGATCCTCGGGGATTGCGGTCTTCAGTTCGATGGTCAGATAGGAAATGCAGCGTCGCGCGTCCAGCACATAGGGGCCGACGAAGGCGTTGGTCGGGCAGATATCGAGACACGCAGTGCAACGGCCGCAGTGCTCGGTGCTGTGTGGCTCATCCACCGGCAACGGCAGATCGACGAACAGTTCGCTCAAGAAGAAGTAACTACCGGCCTTGCGGTTCAGCACCAGGGTGTTTTTGCCGATCCAGCCCAGTCCGGCCTGTTCGGCGATGGCCTTTTCCAGCACCGGGGCACTGTCGACAAAGGCGCGGAAACCGAACGGACCGATCTCGGACTGAATCTTGTCCGCCAATTGTTGAACGCGTTTACGGATCAATTTGTGGTAATCGCGGCCCAAGGCATAACGCGACACGTAGGCTTTTTCCGGTTGCGCCAGCATTTGCGCCATTTGCGTGTCGCCGGGCAGGTAGTCCATGCGCAGCGAGACCACACGCAAAGTGCCCGGCACCAGCTCTTCCGGGTGCGAGCGTTTGCTGCCGTGGGCGCCCATGTAGTCCATTTCGCCGTGGTAGCCGGCCGCGAGCCAGCGCTCCAGATGCTGTTCATGCTCGGCGAGATCCAGGCCGCTGATGCCGACTTGCTGAAAGCCCAGCTCGCGGCCCCAATCCTTGATCGATTGGGCGAGGGCGGGCAGGTCTGTGGTGATGGCGGACATGAGGCGAGAGAAACCGGAGCTGAGGTGCGTATAATTCTGCCAGACATCGGAGCCCGAAGACGCATGCCGCACACGAAAGATAAATTACCCGACGCGCTGTATGGCGCCGCACAGGTGCGCGAACTCGATGCACGGCTGATTGCCGCCGGTACGCCGGGCTTCGAATTGATGCAGCGCGCCGCGCATGCGACGTGGCGCGCGCTGGTTCGGCAGTGGCCGTCGGCGACTGAGCTGACGGTGCTGGCCGGGCATGGCAACAATGCTGGCGACGGTTATCTGGTCGCGGCCATGGCACAGCGAGCCGGGTGGCCGGTGCGTGTGTTGGCGGTCGGCGATCCACAGCGATTGCAGGGCGATGCGGCGTTGGCCCATGCCGAAGCGCTGGCGGAAGGTGTTTTGGTGCAAGGCTGGCAGTCTCACAGCGAACTTCGTGGCGTCATCCTTGATGCGCTGCTTGGCACTGGCCTGAACGGCGAAGTGCGCGAGCCTTATCTCTCGGCGATCAAAGCAATCAACGCCAGCGGCTTGCCGGTGACCGCCGTCGATATTCCTTCTGGATTGTGCGCCGACACCGGACACGTGCTGGGCGCCGCCGTGCAGGCCGATCTGACGGTGACCTTCATCGGGCTGAAACTCGGCTTGTTCACCGGGGACGCGGCGGATCATATTGGCGAATTGCTGTTTAACGATTTGCAGGCCAGCGCCGACATCTATCGTGACATTCCGATCATCGCCCGACGGCTCAACCCGGCTAATCTTCCGAAACTGGCGGCGCGCGCCCTGACGTCGCACAAGGGCCGTTTCGGCCATGTGCTGCTGATCGGTGGCGATCACGGTTTTGGCGGCGCGATCCTGCTCAGCACCGAAACGGCATTGCGCAGTGGCGCGGGCATGGTGTCGCTGGCGACTCGCCCTGAACATGTCCCGGCAGCGTTGATGCGAGTGCCGGAGGCCATGGTGCTCGGCACTTCCTCGACCAATCAGTTGATGGGCTTGCTGGAGAAAGTCTCGACGCTGGTCGTCGGTCCTGGCCTAGGACAGGCCAGTTGGGGCCGCGCACTGTTGTCGGCGGCCGCCAACGCGGCATTGCCGCAAGTGTGGGATGCCGACGCGCTGAACCTGCTGGCCAGCGGTTTCGTTGAGTTGCCCAAGGATTGCGTGATCACCCCGCATCCGGGCGAGGCGGCGCGTTTGCTCGGAATCAGCACAGTGCAGGTGCAGGCGGATCGTCCGGCCGCGGCGCTGGCGTTGAGCAAAAAATATACGGCAGTGGTTGTGTTGAAAGGCGCTGGCAGTCTGATCGCACATCCCGATGGACGTCTGGCGTTGTGTCACCAAGGTCATCCGGCCATGGCCACCGCCGGGCTGGGTGATGTGCTGGCGGGCTTGACCGGTGCGCTGCTGGCGCAAGGCATGGACGGCTTCGATGCCGCCTGCCTGGCCGTCTGGCTGCACGCCAATGCAGGTAGGCAACAAGGAAAATTCGGCCGTGGGCTGGCGGCCAGTGATCTGATTCCAGCCATTCGTCAGTTGTTGGAGGAGCAAGCACCGTGTCTGAAGTAACCCTGTACCTGGCCGATGAACAGGCCATGAGCGACTTTGGCGCACGGATTGCCCGCGTGACTCAAGGCCACGGGCTGATTTTTCTCGAAGGCAACCTGGGCATGGGCAAAACCACCCTGTCGCGGGGCATCATTCGCGGGCTGGGCCATGTCGGCGCGGTAAAAAGTCCGACCTTTACATTGGTCGAACCCTACGAGATCGGTGACATCCGCGCCTTCCACTTTGACCTGTATCGCCTGGTCGATCCGGAAGAGCTGGAGTTTCTCGGCATCCGCGACTACTTCGAAGACGACGCGATGTGCCTGATCGAATGGCCCGATAAAGGTGCAGGCTTTTTGCCAAAGCCTGACCTGACCATTACCATTAGCCCGCAAGACAGCGGGCGTTCGCTGAAAATTTTATCCCAGGGCTCGCGTGGCGATACCTGGTGTGCCGCTTTGGCATTGGAATCCAATTAAATGATGGGGTTAGGTATGCGCTTTCGCGCGTTGGTGGCTGCCGCTGGACTGTTGTTGATGGCAGTAACCGTCAACGCTGTGGCCGATTCAAAGGTCAACAGCGTGCGCCTGTGGCGGGCGCCGGACAACACGCGACTGGTCTTCGACCTGAGCGGCCCGGTGCAGCACAGCGTCTTCACCCTGACCTCACCGGACCGGCTGGTGATCGACATCAACGGCGCCACCCTCGGTGCGCCGCTGAATGTGCAGACTGCGAACACGCCAATCACCGCAATGCGTTCGGCCCAGCGTACGCCGACCGATCTGCGCGTGGTCATCGATCTGAAGAAAGCCGTCACCCCGAAAAGCTTCTCGCTGGCGCCGAACGCGCAGTATGGCAACCGTCTGGTGGTCGATCTGTTCGACAACCCGGCCGATGCCGCACCGCCGCCTGCGCCAACCCCGCAGGTGGCGACCGTGCCAGCGGTGCCGGTAACCCCGACCGAACCTGCAATCAAGTTGCCGCCAGCCCCGGCCGGCAAGCGCGACATTATTGTCGTGATCGACGCCGGTCACGGTGGCGAAGACCCGGGTGCGTCCGGCTCGCGCGGCCAGCGTGAAAAAGACGTGGTATTGCAGATCGCCCGCGAGTTGCAGCGTCAGGTCAACGGCATGAAAGGCTTCCGCGCCGAACTGACCCGTACCGGCGACTACTTCATCCCGTTGCGCGGCCGTACCGAAATCGCCCGCAAGAAGGGCGCCGATCTGTTCGTGTCGATTCATGCTGACGCCGCGCCGTCTGCGGCCGCCTTCGGCGCTTCGGTGTTTGCCCTGTCTGATCGCGGCGCTACTTCCGAGACCGCGCGTTGGCTGGCCGACAGCGAAAACCGTTCCGACTTGATCGGTGGTGCCGGCAACGTCAGCCTCGACGACAAGGACCGCATGCTCGCGGGCGTACTGCTCGACCTGTCGATGACCGCCTCGCTGACTTCCAGCCTCAACGTCGGCCAGAAAGTGCTGACCAACATTGGTCGCGTCACGCCGCTGCACAAACAGCGTGTGGAACAGGCCGGGTTCATGGTGTTGAAGTCGCCGGACATTCCGTCGATCCTGGTCGAAACAGGGTTTATCTCCAACGCCAACGAAGCGAACAAGCTCTCGGCATCGAGCCACCAGCAAGCGCTGGCCCGTTCGATCAGCAGCGGCGTGCGCCAGTTCTTCCAGCAGAACCCGCCACCGGGCACCTACATCGCCTGGCTGCGTGATTCCGGCAAAATCGCCCAGGGCCCGCGTGATCACCGCGTCGGCCCGGGTGAAACGCTGGCAATGATCGGCGTGCGCTATCAGGTGTCGCCTGCCACGTTGCGCGCGGCCAACAACCTGAAAAGTGATGAGCTGAAAGTCGGTCAGCACTTGACCATTCCGGGCACCGAACTGGCGTCCAAAGAATGAACGAAGTGTTGAACTCGGCTGCCCGCATCGAACTGCTCAGCCCACGGCTGGCGAACCAGATCGCCGCTGGTGAAGTGGTTGAACGCCCGGCTTCGGTGATCAAGGAGTTGCTGGAAAACAGCCTCGACTCTGGCGCCAAGCGCATTGATGTCGATGTCGAACAGGGCGGGGTCAAGCTGCTGCGCGTGCGTGACGACGGCAGCGGGATTTCCGCCGATGACCTGCCGCTGGCGCTGGCCCGTCACGCCACCAGCAAGATTCGCAACCTCGAAGACCTTGAGCAGGTGATGAGCCTCGGTTTCCGTGGTGAAGCACTGGCGTCGATCAGCTCCGTGGCGCGCCTGACCCTGACCTCGCGCACCCGCGATGCCGATCAAGCCTGGCAAGTCGAAACCGAAGGCCGTGACATGGCGCCTCGGGTTCAACCGGCAGCGCATCCGGTTGGCACCTCGGTGGAAGTTCGCGATTTGTTCTTCAACACCCCGGCGCGGCGCAAATTCCTCAAGACCGAAAAAACCGAATTCGATCATCTGCAAGAAGTGATCAAACGTCTGGCGCTGGCGCGTTTCGACGTGGCGTTCCATCTGCGCCACAACGGCAAAACCATCCTCAGCCTGCACGAGGCCCACGATGATGCGGCCCGCGCCCGGCGTGTGGCGGCGATTTGCGGCTCGGGTTTCCTCGAACAGGCGCTGCCGATCGAGATCGAGCGCAACGGCTTGCACCTGTGGGGCTGGGTCGGTTTGCCGACCTTCAACCGTAGCCAGGCGGATTTGCAGTATTTCTTTGTGAATGGCCGGGCGGTGCGCGACAAATTGGTGGCCCACGCGGTGCGTCAGGCCTATCGCGACGTGCTGTTCAACGGTCGCCATCCGACGTTTGCGTTGTTCTTCGAGGTTGATCCGGCGGCCGTCGACGTCAACGTGCACCCGACCAAACACGAAGTGCGCTTCCGTGATGGACGCATGGTGCATGACTTCCTTTATGGCACGCTGCACCGCGCTTTGGGCGATGTGCGCCCGGAAGATCAGCTTGCCGGTTCCGTGACCACGGCCGTCGTGCGGCCGACGGGTCTCGATGCCGGTGAGTTCGGGCCGCAGGGTGAAATGCGTCTGGCGGCCAATGCGCTGCTGGAGCAACCGCAGGCGCAACCGGCGTTCAATACCGCGTCCGCTGCCAGTGCTGGCGGCGCTTATCAGTATCAATACACACCGCGCCCGCAATCGGCGATGCCGCCGGCTGCCGAGGCTCAGGCTGCGTATCGCGAGTTTTTTGCGCCGTTGCCTGAAGCCAATGCCAACGCACTGCCGGCCGGTCAGGAAGATATTCCTCCGCTCGGTTATGCCTTGGCGCAGTTGAAAGGTATCTACATTCTTTCCGAAAACGCCCAAGGGCTGGTGCTGGTGGACATGCACGCCGCCCACGAGCGGATCATGTATGAACGACTGAAAATCGCCATGGCCAGCGAAGGCCTCAGTGGTCAGCCGTTGTTGGTGCCAGAATCACTCGCCGTCAGCCAGCGCGAGGCCGATTGCGCTGAAGAACACGCCGCATGGTTCCAGCGTCTGGGCTTCGAATTGCAGCGTCTGGGCCCGGAAACCCTGGCGATTCGCCAGATTCCCGCGTTGTTGAAGCAGGCCGAAGCCAATCGCCTGGTCGGTGACGTGCTGTCGGATCTGATGGAGTACGGCACCAGCGACCGGATTCAGGCGCACCTCAACGAATTGCTCGGCACCATGGCCTGTCACGGCGCGATTCGCGCCAACCGGCGCCTGGCCCTGCCGGAAATGAACGGCCTGCTGCGTGATATGGAAAACACCGAGCGCAGCGGTCAATGTAACCATGGCCGACCGACCTGGACCCAATTGGGCCTGGACGATCTGGACAAACTGTTCTTGCGCGGTCGTTGATGAGCCAGCTCCCTCCAGCGATTTTCCTGATGGGCCCGACCGCTGCGGGCAAGACCGATCTGGCTATCGAGCTGACCAAGGTGCTGCCGTGCGAGTTGATCAGTGTCGATTCGGCGCTGGTCTATCGCGGCATGGACATCGGCACCGCCAAGCCTTCGAAAGAATTGCTGGCCGAATATCCGCACCGTTTGATCGATATTCTCGATCCCGCCGAAGCCTATTCCGCTGCGGATTTCCGTCGTGATGCCCTGCAAGCCATGGCTGAAATCACCGCACGCGGAAAAATTCCGCTGCTGGTCGGCGGCACGATGCTCTATTACAAGGCTTTGGTCGAAGGCCTGGCTGATATGCCAGCGGCCGATGCCGACGTCCGTGCGCAGATCGAAGAAGAGGCTGCACGCCTTGGCTGGCAAGCCCTGCACGACCAATTGGCGGTCATCGACCCGGTGTCCGCGGCGCGGATTCACCCGAACGATCCGCAGCGCCTGAGTCGCGCGCTGGAAGTTTATCGAGTCAGCGGTCAGAGCATGACCGAGCTGCGCCAGCAACAATCTGCGCAAAGTACTGAAGCAGCCGCTTCGGGACTGCAACAATTGCCCTATACTGTCGCGAACTTGGCCATTGCCCCGGCAAATCGTCAGGTATTGCACGAGCGCATTAAACAAAGATTCACAAATATGTTGGAACAGGGGTTCATCGACGAGGTCGTAGCCCTGCGTAAAAGAAGTGACCTGCATTCGGGGTTGCCGTCTATACGTGCGGTAGGCTACCGCCAAGTCTGGGACTACCTGGATGGCAAGCTGACATTGGCCGAAATGCAGGAGCGCGGCATCATCGCCACGCGCCAATTGGCCAAACGCCAATTCACCTGGCTGCGCAGCTGGGAAGATATACACTGGCTGGACAGTCTTGATTGCGACAATCTGCCACGCGCCTTGAAATACCTTGGGACCATCTCCATATTGAGCTGAGTCCTTGCAATTGCCGTCTATCCTTGGGGGTGTGACGGCCAAAGCCATCTGAATTACCTATTTTTTATTATTGAATCCTTAAAGGAGTGCGGCACATGTCAAAAGGGCATTCGCTACAAGACCCTTACTTGAATACTTTACGTAAAGAGAAAGTTGGGGTTTCCATCTACCTGGTCAACGGTATCAAACTGCAAGGCACGATCGAGTCGTTCGACCAGTTCGTGATCCTGCTGAAAAACACCGTAAGCCAGATGGTTTACAAACACGCTATCTCGACAGTAGTGCCGGTTCGTCCAATTCGTCTGCCTAGCGCAACCGAATCCGAAGCAGGTGACGCTGAGCCAGGTAACGCCTGATAGGAGTCTCCTTTGTTCTTTGAGCGCCACGGTGGTGGTGAGCGAGTGATCCTCGTTCACTTGGATGGACAGGACCCTGAGGCGCGCGAAGATCCGCAGGAGTTTCAGGAATTGGCTAATTCGGCCGGCGCCGAGACCGTTGCGTTTTTTAACGTACCGCGTCATCGGCCAACCGCCAAATTTCTGATCGGCAGCGGCAAGGTCGAGGAACTGCGCGACCTGGTCAAGGCTGAAGAAGCCGATCTGGTGATTTTCAATCACATCCTCACGCCCAGTCAGGAACGTAACCTCGAACGTGTTTTCGAGTGTCGCGTGATCGACCGTACCGGTCTGATTCTCGATATCTTCGCCCAACGCGCCCGTACCCATGAAGGCAAGCTCCAGGTTGAACTGGCCCAGCTTGACCACATGAGCACCCGGCTGGTTCGCGGCTGGACTCACCTTGAGCGCCAAGGTGGCGGCATCGGCATGCGCGGCCCGGGTGAAACCCAGCTGGAAACCGACCGCCGTTTGCTGCGGGTTCGCCTGCGCCAGATCAAAGGCCGGCTCGAGAAGGTGCGCAGCCAGCGCGAGCAATCGCGTCGCGGCCGTTCCCGTGCGGACATCCCGACCGTTTCTCTGGTGGGATACACCAACGCCGGCAAATCCACACTCTTCAACAACGTGACGAAATCCGACGTCTACGCGGCCGACCAATTGTTTGCCACGCTGGACCCGACCTTGCGCCGTCTGGAACTGGACGACCTGGGGCCGATTGTCCTGGCGGACACGGTGGGCTTCATTCGTCACCTGCCGCACAAGCTGGTCGAGGCATTTCGGTCTACCCTCGAAGAGTCGAGCAATTCCGATCTGTTATTGCACGTGATCGATGCGGCTGAACCGGATCGCATGTTGCAGATCGAGCAGGTGATGGTGGTGCTGGGCGAGATTGGTGCCCAGGACTTGCCGATCCTCGAGGTCTATAACAAACTCGATTTGCTTGAAGGCGTTGAGCCACAAATCCAGCGTGACGAAAACGGCAAGCCCCAGCGGGTCTGGCTGTCGGCGCGTGACGGCAGTGGTCTGGAATTGCTTGAGCAAGCCATCGCTGAATTACTTGGCAGTGATTTGTTTATCGGTACCTTGCGCTTGCCGCAACGATTCGCGCGACTGCGTGCGCAGTTTTTCGAACTCGGTGCGGTGCAGAAAGAAGAGCACGACGAAGAAGGCATCAGTCTGCTGGCCGTTCGTTTGCCCCGGGTCGAGTTGAATCGACTGGTAAGCCGCGAAGGATTGCAGCCGATGGAGTTCATCGAGCAACACACTTTGCAATAAAAGCCTGACAAAGCGGTTGTGCCGCAACGGCAGGCATTCTGTAGCATTGGTCGGCGCGCCGTGGGTGCGTCTTTGCTTTATCAGATGGAGAGCGCTATGGCTTGGAATGAGCCGGGTGGCAACTCGAATAATCAGGATCCTTGGGGTGGCAAACGCCGCAATAACGGCGACCGCAAGGGGCCACCGGATCTCGACGAGGCCTTCCGAAAGCTGCAGGAAAGCCTGAACGGGTTGTTCGGTGGTGGTAAGAAACGTGGTGATGACGGCGGTGGTTCGGGCAAGAGCAGTGGCGGCTTCGGCGGTCTGCTCGGCATCGGCCTCGTTGTGCTGGCGGCTGTCTGGCTGTACAGCGCGGTCTACGTGGTCGACGAGCAGGAGCAAGCCGTGGTGCTGCGCTTCGGCAAGTACTACGAGACTGTCGGCCCGGGCCTGAACATCTACTTCCCGCCGATCGATAAAAAGTACATGGAAAACGTCACGCGTGAGCGTGCCTACACCAAGCAGGGCCAGATGCTGACCGAAGACGAGAACATCGTCGAAGTCCCACTGACCGTGCAGTACAAGATCAGCAACCTGCAGGATTTCGTGCTGAACGTCGATCAGCCGGAAATCAGCCTGCAGCATGCGACCGACAGTGCATTGCGCCATGTGGTGGGTTCCACCGCGATGGACCAGGTGCTGACCGAAGGTCGTGAATTGATGGCCAGCGAAATCAAGGAGCGTCTGCAACGCTTCCTCGATACCTATCGCACCGGTATCACCGTTACCCAGGTCAACGTACAGAGCGCAGCGGCACCGCGTGAAGTACAGGAAGCCTTCGATGACGTGATCCGCGCCCGTGAAGACGAGCAGCGTTCGCGCAACCAGGCTGAAACCTACGCCAACGGCGTCGTGCCGGAAGCCCGTGGTCAGGCCCAGCGCATCCTTGAAGATGCCAACGGTTACCGTGACGAAACGGTCTCGCGCGCCAAGGGTGAAGCTGATCGCTTTACCAAACTGGTCGCCGAATATCGCAAGGCACCTGAAGTCACCCGCCAGCGTCTGTACCTGGACACCATGCAGGAAGTCTTCAGTAGCACCAGCAAGGTACTCGTGACCGGTAACAAGAATGGCCAGAGCAACCTGCTTTACCTGCCGTTGGACAAGATGATTCAAAACAGTTCGGGCAGCAATGCGCCGGTCACCGGTTCGGCCGCCGCCAGTAACAACACGGATGCCGCGCCGCATGTCACTGACCTGCCGCAGTCGCGCACAAGGGAGACCCGCTGATGAGCAATAAATCGCTGATCGCCCTTATTGTTGGCGTCGTTGTCGTGCTGGTGGGCTGGAATTGCTTCTACATCGTCGCTCAGACCGAGCGTGCGGTACTGCTGCAATTCGGTCGCGTGGTTCAGGCGGATGTTCAGCCAGGTCTGCATGTGAAAGTGCCTTACGTTAACCAGGTGCGTAAATTCGACGCACGCCTGATGACGCTGGATGCACCGACACAACGCTTCCTGACCCTGGAAAAGAAAGCCGTGATGGTCGATGCCTATGCCAAGTGGCGCGTGAAAGATGCCGAGCGCTTCTACACCGCGACTTCCGGTCTGAAGCAAATCGCCGACGAGCGTCTGTCCCGTCGTCTGGAATCGGGTCTACGTGACCAGTTCGGTAAGCGCACCCTGCACGAAGTGGTGTCGGGTGAGCGTGACGCACTGATGGCTGACATCACCGCGTCGCTGAACAAGATGGCTGAAAAAGAGCTGGGTATCGAAGTGGTCGATGTCCGGGTCAAGGCCATCGATCTGCCGAAAGAAGTAAACCGCAGCGTGTTCGAGCGTATGAGCACCGAGCGTGAGCGTGAAGCTCGCGAGCACCGTGCCAAGGGTAACGAGCTGGCCGAAGGCATCCGTGCCGACGCCGATCGTCAACGCCGCGTGCTGCTGGCTGAAGCCTATCGTGAATCGGAAGAGGTTCGCGGTGACGGTGATGCCCAGGCCGCAGCGATCTACTCCAAGGCCTACGGTCAGGATCAGGAGTTCTACGGTTTCTACCGTAGCCTGCGCGCCTACCGTGAAAGCTTCGCGAACAAATCCGACGTCCTGGTCCTCGACCCAAGCAGCGACTTCTTCCGTTACCTGGAAAAGTCCAAGCCTTGATACGACGTTGACCTGAATCATTCCGCCCGGCGGCTAAAACCTCGGGCGGGGTGATCCTTTGGGAAAACGTGTGTATGATGCGGCAGCCGGGAAATTCCCGGCTTTTTTGCGTCTGCACGTTTGATTGCTGTTTTTTGTTGCAGGCATCGGGTTGAATGGCCCGAGAGTTTTTCGAGGAAAGTGATGGGCGAAGCCGGTAACAGGCCTTTCGCCGCGTCGTTCATGCGCGTGCGTTTTGAACGGGCCGGTCATTTTCTGCTTCACTCAAGGCTCGCCCGCAGGCTGGCCGCCCGGATCAAAGGGGAATGGCGTAATGGCAACGGTAGACCGCTGGCTGCTGCCAGATGGCATCGAAGAAGTACTGCCACCGGAAGCGGCGCGCATTGAAGTCGCGCGTCGTCAGGTGTTGGATCTGTTCCAGAGCTGGGGTTACGAGTTTGTCGTGACTCCCCATATCGAGTACCTGGAATCCCTGCTGACCGGCGCGGGCCAGGATCTGGATCTGCGTACCTTCAAGGTCATCGACCCGCAATCGGGCCGGCAGATGGGTTTCCGTGCCGACATCACGCCGCAAGTGGCGCGCATCGATGCGCATACCCTGCGTCGCGAAGGCCCGAGCCGTCTGTGCTACGCCGGCAGCGTGCTGCATGCCCAGCCGCGTGCATTGTCGTCCTCGCGCAGCCCGATCCAGTTGGGCGCCGAGTTGTACGGCGACGCCAGCCCGAGCAGCGACGTTGAAGTGATCAGCCTGATGCTGGCCATGCTGCAACTGGCCGATGTGCCGGATGTGCACATGGACCTCGGTCATGTCGGCATCTACCGTGGTCTGGCGCGTGCCGCCGGTCTGTCCGGTGAAGTCGAGCAACAGTTGTTCGATGCGTTGCAACGCAAGGCCATCGACGAGGTCATTACCTTGACCGAAGGCTTGCCGGCCGACTTGTCCGGCATGCTGCGCGCGCTGGTCGATCTGTGCGGCGGCCGTGAAGTGTTGAGTGCTGCCCGTGAGCGTCTGGCCAATGCGCCGGCGCCGGTGCTGGCGGCACTTGAAGATTTGCTGGCGATCGCCGAGCGTCTGTCGGCGCGCTTCCCGGAGTTGCCGCTGTACTTCGATCTGGGCGAGTTGCGTGGCTACCACTACCACACCGGTGTGGTGTTCGCGGTGTTCGTACCGGGCGTTGGCCAATCCATCGCTCAGGGCGGTCGCTACGACGACATCGGCGCGGATTTTGGTCGTGCGCGTCCGGCGACTGGCTTTTCCACCGATTTGAAAACCCTGGTGACCCTGGGGCGTGCTGAGATCGAGCTACCGTCTGGCGGTATCTGGATGCCTGACAGTACGGATGCGGCACTCTGGCAGCAGGTTTGCCAGTTGCGCAGTGAGGGTCAGCGTGTCGTTCAGGCGTTGCCTGGACAACCTTTGGCCGCCGCCCGTGATGCGGACTGCGACCGGCAATTGATTCAGCAGAACGGGCTTTGGCAAGTATCGCCACTGGCTTCTTGAGTTTTCCTGCCGGCCATCGCCGGCACCAAGTTTGCGCGAATGAGGACAAGTGTTATGGGTAAGAATGTCGTAGTCCTGGGCACCCAATGGGGTGATGAGGGCAAAGGCAAGATCGTTGATCTGCTGACCGAACATGCTGCCGCCGTAGTGCGCTACCAGGGTGGCCACAACGCTGGTCACACCCTTGTGATCGACGGCGAAAAAACCGTTTTGCACCTGATTCCTTCGGGCGTGCTGCGCGAAGGCGTGCAGTGCCTGATCGGCAACGGCGTGGTAGTTGCACCTGACGCCTTGCTGCGCGAAATCACCAAGCTGGAAGAGAAAGGCGTACCGGTGCGTGAGCGTCTGCGTATCAGCCCGTCCTGCCCGCTGATCCTGTCCTTCCACGTGGCGCTGGACCAGGCCCGTGAAAAGGCCCGTGGCGAGCTGAAGATCGGTACTACCGGTCGCGGCATCGGCCCGGCTTACGAAGACAAGGTTGCGCGTCGTGGCCTGCGTGTTGGCGACCTGCTGAACATGCCGCGTTTCGAAGACAAGCTGCGTGAACTGGTGGATTACCACAACTTCATGCTGGTTGGTTACTACAAAGAACCGGCCATCGAGTTCGAAAAGACCCTGGCCGAGTGCAAGGAATACGCCGAGCTGCTGAAGCCGCTGATGCTCGACGTGACGGCTGAGCTGCACGACCTGCGTCGCGCCGGCAAAGACATCATGTTCGAAGGCGCCCAGGGTTCGTTGCTCGACATCGACCACGGTACCTACCCGTACGTGACCAGCTCCAACACCACCGCTGGTGGCGTGGCGACCGGTTCCGGCGTTGGCCCGATGTTCCTGGACTACATCCTGGGCATCACCAAGGCTTACACCACTCGCGTCGGTTCGGGCCCATTCCCGACTGAGCTGTTTGACGAAGTCGGTGCGCACCTGGCCAAGCAAGGTCACGAGTTCGGCGCGACCACCGGCCGTGCCCGTCGTTGTGGCTGGTTCGACGCCGTTATCCTGCGTCGCGCGATCGATGTGAACAGCATCTCGGGCATCTGCCTGACCAAGCTGGACGTACTCGACGGTCTGGAAACCATCAACATCTGCGTCGGCTACAAAGATGCGCAGGGCAACGCCGTTGCGCCGACCGACGCTGACAGCTACGTAGGCCTGCAGCCTGTGTACGAAGAAGTGCCGGGCTGGACCGAATCGACCGTGGGCGCCAAGACTCTGGAAGAGCTGCCAGCTAACGCTCGTGCCTACATCAAACGCGTTGAAGAGTTGATCGGCGCGCCGATCGACATTATTTCGACGGGCCCGGACCGCAACGAAACCATCGTTCTGCGTCATCCGTTTGCTTGATAAGTCGTTGATGTAAAAACACAAAGGCCCCTTAATCGGGGCCTTTGTCGTTTATGCCTGTTGGACGGCATGACCTTTGCTGTGAATCTGTCTACAAGAGTGCCATCAAATTAATGGCGTCAGAAGTAGAGGGATTCACAGTGTCGGCCGTTCTCTCACTGTTACAAAGCCGTTTGTTGCGGCCCGTGTTCGTTACCCTTGGTATCGCCCTTTTGGTGCAGGTGTTGGTGGCGGTTGCCCTGACGCGGAGCACCGTCACGGCGCTGGAAGCTGATTTGGCAGTGCGTCTTGGTGCCGACAGTCAGAAACTCTCCGGCGAGCTGGAGCAGGCCGGGCGTGAAGTCACCTCAAGCCTGGACGCCTTGTCCGCCAGTACCCGTCAGCGGCTGACTGCCGGCCTGTCTTCGCGACTGAAAGACGAGCAAGCGCAGTTGCGTGCGACGTTGGAAAAGGATCTGAAGGATTCAGCCAATGACATGGCGCAATTGCTCGCCTCGGTGGCACCGCGCGCCATGTGGGACAGCGACGTTCCGACCCTGTCCGAGTTCGCCCGGCGCGCCCAGCGCAATCCCAACGTGCTGTTTGTGGTGTACGACGATGCCACCGGTCAGCACCTGACCCGTTATCTCAACCGCGAAAACCCGATCAACAAGGCCTTGCTGGAAAAGGGCCAAGGCGAGCGTGCGCTGGATAAAGTGCTGGATGCGGCCAAGAACGATCCGTCGGTTTACTACCTTGAAGCCTCGATCAATCCCAATGGCGTAGAAATCGGCAAGGTCCTGATGGGTGTGTCCACAGCCTCGGTGGAAACCGATCTGGCGGCACTGGACAAGCGCTTCTCGGCGTTGATCGCGAGCAGTGATCAACTGGTCGGCGATAGCCTCAAAGGCGCCGCAGCGGACAGCGCCAAGGCCATGCAGGCGCGTCTGCAATCGGCGCAGTCTACGGCCGTCGAGATGAAAGCTAATACAGCCAATACCGTCCAGGAAGCGGCAGCAACCCTGCGTTGGCGGATCGGCATGGGCCTGGCGCTGGTCGGTTGCGGGGTGCTGCTGTTGCTCGCGGTCGTGCTCGGCCATCGCGTAGTCAATCGGCTGAAGATGCTCAATGCCGCGATGGATGATCTGGCGGCGGGCGAGGGCGATCTGACCAAGCGTGTGCAGATCAACAGCAAAGATGAAATCGGCGACATGGCCTCAGCGGTCAATCGCTTTGTGGATAAGTTGCAGCCGATCGTGCGCGAGGCGGGCGATGTCGCGCAGCGTACCGGTGTCGAGATTGGTGCCATGACCCTGCGTAATGCCGGGGCGGATGCGGCGGCCGGGATGCAGCGTGACGAAGTGGCGGAAAGCCTGCGCGCGCTGTCGCAAATGGCTGATGAGGCGCAGTCGGAAAGCCATGCAATGCAGGCTGCGTTGAAGCAGGTGGTGGATATTCGTCAGGCGACTGACGAAAACACCCGCACCTCTGCCAAGGTCGGCAGCCTGATCGAAGCGCTGGCCGGACAGGTAGATACCGGGGCAAAAGTCATCGAGCGGCTGGCGCAGCAGAGCGAGCAGATTGAAGTGGTGCTGACGGTGATTCACGGGATTGCCGAGCAGACCAACCTGCTGGCGCTCAACGCGGCCATCGAAGCGGCACGTGCCGGTGAGACCGGGCGCGGGTTTGCGGTGGTGGCCGACGAAGTGCGGGCGTTGGCCAGCAAAACGCAAAGCTCTACTGGCGATATTCAAGCGCACATCGTCGCGTTGCAGCAGGGCGCGCGTGAAGCGGTCGAGGCGATCGGTCAGGCCGGGCGTCAGGCCAGCGAAGGCTTGCTGGTGTTGCGCGACAGCGCGCGGTTGCAGCAATCGGTGCAGGCTTCGGTTGAGCAGGTGCATGCGGCGATTGGTCTAGCGACCCAGGCTGCGGCGCATCAGGCGCAGGGCGCGCAGGCTGTGCGTGGGCGGGTCGAAACGATTCATGCGCAGGCCGAGAAAGCGGCGCAGGCGGTGGTGGAAACCACGGCCAGTGGCAAGGTGCTGGATGGTCTGGCGGCGCAACTGAAGGCAAGCCTGGGACAGTTCAGGGCTTAAGATCAAAAGATCGCAGCCTGCGGCAGCTCCTACATTGAAACGCGAAATCCCATGTAGGAGCTGCCGCAGGCTGCGATCTTTTAGCGGCTCAGATACATCCGCGTCGTTAGCAGATAAACCGGCAATCCCGATACCAAAATCAACAACGCCGCATAAGGCGCCGCCGCCGCAAACTCGACATTCGCGGTATGCGCCCATACCTCGGTCGCCAACGTGTTAAGCCCGGTCGGACTCAACAGCAACGTCGCCGTCAATTCCTTCATCGCATCGAGAAACACCAGCGCAAACGCCGCGCCCAATGCCGGAAAGATAATCGGCAACGTCACCCGACAAAACGCCGTGAACGACGAAGCCCCCAGCGTGCGCGCAGCCTCTTCCAGTTGCGGCGCAGCCTTGTTCAGCGCTGTGCGAATCGGTGCCTGCGCCAGCGGCAAAAACAACAACGCATAAGCGATCAGCAGCAATCCCGAAGTCTGGTACAGCGCCGGCACGTAATGCAGGGCGAAATACACCAGCGTCAACGCAATGACCAATCCTGGCAGGGCATGCAGCAGATACGGCAAGCGCTCGGCCCAAATCGCCAGTTGGCCTTTGTAACGTACCACCAGCAAGCCGACCGGCACGGCCAGCACCAGGCACAACGCCGCGCCGCCTAGCGAAAGCGCCAAAGACGAGAGCAAAGCTTCAGTAATCGCGGCCACCGGAAAAGCCGCCGACGAACCGACCGCGAGCCAATACGCCAGCATTCCCAGGGGAATGCCGCTGCCGACAACCGCCAGCATCAGGCAATACAACTGACCGACCGTGGCCCATGGCCCTAGTCGAACCTGTTCAGCCTGGCGCGCGGCGCCTTGCCCGGTGCGCACATGCCGACCCTTGCCGCGTACGCGCAACTCCAGCCACAGCAACACAAGACACAGCGCCAGCAGCACGGCCGACAGCATCGCCGCGTTGGCGTTGCTGAACTCCAGTTCGAATTGCTGATAGATCGCCGTGGTGAAGGTTTGCAGGCCGATGATCGACAGAGCGCCGAACTCCACCAGCATGTGCAGGGCGATCAGCAAAGAACCCGCCAGTAGTGAAGGCCAGAGCAGCGGCAGGGTGACCCGAAAAAACACGCCCCAGCGATTCTGCCCGAGGGTGCGGGCCGATTCTTCAAGAGAGGGATCGAGATTGCGCAGCGTCGCCGCCACCGGCAGGAAAATCAGCGGGTACTTCGACAGGCTCATCACCAGAATCGCCCCGCCAAGCCCTTCGAACTGCGCGCTCAACGAAACCCAGGTGAAGCTGCTGACAAACGCCGGCACCGCGAACGGCAGGCACAGAATCACACCCCACAGGCGCCGCCCTGGCAAATTGCTGCGTTCCAACAGCCATGCCAGCGACAGGCCGATCACGCCGCAGGTGATCGTCACGCCCACCATCAATGCCAAGGTGTTGCGCAGCAGACCGAATACATACGGGCGCCACAGCAAATGCAGCGCCTCGGCCCAGCCGGCCTGCCAGGCTTTGAGCCCGACGTAGGCCAGCGGCAGCAAGCTCAGTACTACCAGCAGCAACACCGGCATTACTAGCCAGATCGATGGCCGCTTGCGCTTTGGTACGTAACCCCCGCGCGCGGCGGGGGCGGATAACGATGCGGTCATCAGTTCAAGCCAACTTCGCGTTCCAGTTCCAGCGCTTCTTCGGCATTGCCCAGATCGGCCGGAGTGACGTTCGGCGCTTCCAGTTCGCTGAACGGCTTGAGCCCGCGATCCGATTCCATGCCTTTGTGCAGTGGATACTCGGCGGTGGTCTGAGTGATCACGCGCTGACCTTCTTCGCTGGCCATATAGGCGAGGAATTGCTGGGCTTCTTTGGGATGTTTGCTGGATTTCAGCACGGCCGCGCTCGATACAGTGATCAAGCCGCCGACGTCGCCGCCGGTGAAGTAATGCAGTTTTGAATCCAGTTTGCCTTTCTCGCGCTGCAGGGCGAACCAGTAATAGTTGTTCACCAGCACGGTGGCGACTTCGCCGTTTTCCACGGCTTTGAGGGCGACCATGTTGTTGCTGTAGGTTTTACCGAATGCGCGCAGGCCGGTGAGCCATTCTTCGGCGGCATCGCGACCGTGCAGCTTGATGATCGCCACAGCCTGCTCCTGGAACGCGCCGCTGGTCGGTACGAAACCGACTTTGCCTTGCCATTGTGGATCGGAGAATTCCATGACCGATTTCGGCAGGTCTTTTTCATCGACCAGTTTCGGGTTGTAGGCGACCACACGAACGCGCGCCGTCACGCCGATCCACGTGCCGTTACCAGCGACATATTTTTCTGGCAAAACGGCGAGGGTGGCGTCGTCGGTCTTGGCCAGCAGGCCCAGTTCGCCGAGATTGTTCAGCGGTGGCGACTCCTCGGTGTAGATCACGTCGGCGGGGGAGCGGTCGCCTTCTTCGATGATCTGGCTGGCGAGTTGATTGCTGCTGCCTTTGCGCACGTTGACGTGAATGCCGGTCTTGGCTTCGAAGGCTTTGGCGATCGCGTCGCCGACTTCTTTATGCTGGCCGTTATAGAGAGTCAGGGAAACCGTATCGGCAGCCTGGGTGAGGGGAGTGGCGAGCGCCAGGCCGAGGAGGGTGAAGGTCAGGCCTCGGCGCAGGGTATTTCGAAACGTCATTCGCGGGGTTCCTCACTGTCGCATTGCAAAAACTTGCAACAATGATAAACGATATTGTTTCTCAAGTGCGCCTTGCGGTGGAGTTGGCGTTTTGATAGGCGTAGTGATGGATTTCTGAAAGCCAGAAACGCAAAAACCCGCTTTCGCGGGTTTTTGTGAAATTCAAGATCGTAACCTTGAATTTGAATTGGTGCCCAGAAGAAGACTCGAACTTCCACGACCGTAAGGTCACCAGCACCTGAAGCTGGCGTGTCTACCAATTTCACCATCTGGGCAATCATCGCGAGCGTTGCCGCTGTTGATGTGGCGCACTATACGGAGCGCGTTTTGATCTGTAAACCCCTGATTTAATTTTAATAAATCAGTTTTAAGAAAACCCGGGCTTAGAATGCAAAAAACCCGCTTTCGCGGGTTTTTGTGTGAGCCTTGAAACTGATCTAGTCTCAAGCTCGAAATTGGTGCCCAGAAGAAGACTCGAACTTCCACGACCGTAAGGTCACCAGCACCTGAAGCTGGCGTGTCTACCAATTTCACCATCTGGGCAGTATCGGCAACGCTGTGCGTCGTCGATGGCGCGCACTATACGGAGCGTCTTTTTAACTGTAAACCCCTGTCAGCAAAAAATATGATTTTTTTTACCAGCGGTGTTCAAAACAGCTTCTGAGCGTCGATACAAGCCCTCAGTTGCGCCTTATAGAGTCGGAAATTTCCCGTTTCATGGCGCCTATGCCAAACTAACCCGCATATAGACAAGGTGAAAACTCTCTAATGGCCGATTGGCAGTCCCTCGATCCCGAGGCCGCTCGTGAAGCGGAAAAATACGAAAACCCTATTCCTAGCCGCGAACTGATCCTGGCGCACCTCGCCGATCGGGGTTCGCCTGCTGCCCGCGAGCAGTTGGTCGAAGAGTTTGGTCTGACCACAGAAGACCAGATCGAAGCCCTGCGCCGCCGCCTGCGCGCCATGGAGCGCGACGCTCAACTGATCTACACCCGCCGTGGCACTTACGCGCCGGTAGACAAGCTCGACCTGATCCTCGGCCGCATCAGCGGTCACCGTGATGGTTTCGGCTTCCTCGTCCCGGACGACGGCAGCGACGACCTGTTCATGAGCCCGGCGCAAATGCGTCTGGTGTTCGATGGTGATCGTGCGTTGGCGCGCGTCTCCGGTCTCGACCGTCGTGGTCGCCGCGAAGGCGTGATCGTCGAAGTGGTATCGCGTGCTCACGAAACCATCGTCGGCCGCTACTTTGAAGAAGGCGGCATCGGTTTCGTCGTCGCGGACAACCCGAAGATTCAACAAGAAGTGCTGGTCACCCCGGGCCGCAACGCCAACGCGCAGATTGGTCAGTTCGTCGAGGTGAAAATCACCCACTGGCCGACGCCGCGCTTCCAGCCGCAAGGCGATGTGGTTGAAGTGGTCGGCAATTACATGGCGCCGGGCATGGAGATCGACGTTGCCCTGCGCACCTACGATATCCCGCACGTCTGGCCTGAAGCCGTTCTGAAAGAAGCCGCCAAGCTCAAGCCGGAAGTCGAAGAAAAAGACAAAGAGAAGCGTGTCGACCTGCGCCATCTGCCGTTCGTCACCATCGACGGCGAAGATGCCCGCGACTTCGACGATGCTGTTTATTGCGAAGCCAAACCGGGCAAGCTGCGCCTGTTCTCTGGCGGCTGGAAGTTGTACGTGGCGATTGCCGACGTTTCCAGTTACGTGAAGATTGGCTCGGCGCTGGACAATGAAGCGCAAGTGCGTGGCAACTCGGTGTATTTCCCCGAGCGCGTCGTGCCGATGCTGCCTGAGCAGCTGTCCAACGGCCTGTGCTCGCTGAATCCGCACGTCGATCGTCTGGCCATGGTTTGCGAGATGACCATCTCCAAGTCCGGCGAAATGACCGACTACTGCTTCTATGAAGCGGTGATCCATTCCCACGCTCGTCTGACGTACAACAAAGTCAGCGCGATGCTGGAAACGCCGAAAATCACCGAGGCGCGTCAGCTTCGCGGTGAGTACAACGACGTTCTGCCGCACCTCAAACAGCTTTATGCGCTGTACAAGGTGCTGCTGGCGGCTCGTCACGTCCGTGGCGCGATCGATTTCGAAACGCAGGAAACCCGAATCATCTTCGGTACCGAGCGCAAGATTGCCGAAATCCGTCCGACCACCCGTAACGATGCGCACAAGCTGATCGAAGAATGCATGCTGGCGGCCAACGTGGCCACCGCCGAATTCCTCAAGAAACACGAAATTCCTGCGCTGTACCGCGTTCACGATGGTCCGCCACCGGAGCGTCTGGAAAAGCTGCGTGCGTTCCTTGGCGAACTCGGTCTGTCCCTGCACAAAGGCAAGGACGGCCCGTCGCCGAAGGACTACCAGGCATTGCTGGCGAGCATCAAGGATCGTCCGGATTTCCATCTGATCCAGACTGTGATGCTGCGTTCGCTGAGTCAAGCAGTGTACAGCGCCGACAATCAGGGCCACTTCGGCCTGAATTACGAAGCCTATACCCACTTCACTTCGCCGATCCGTCGTTACCCGGATTTGCTCACCCACCGAGCAATCCGCAGCGTGATCCATTCGAAACAGGACACCCCGCACGTTCGTCGTGCCGGTGCGATGACCATTCCGAAGGCGCGCATCTATCCGTACGACGAAGCGGCGCTGGAGCAGCTCGGCGAGCAGTGCTCGATGAGCGAGCGCCGTGCCGACGAAGCGACCCGCGACGTTGTGAACTGGCTCAAGTGCGAGTTCATGAAGGATCGCGTAGGCGAATCGTTCCCGGGCGTGATCACCGCAGTGACCGGTTTTGGTCTGTTCGTCGAACTGACCGATATCTATGTCGAAGGCCTGGTGCACGTCACCGCGCTGCCGGGCGATTACTACCACTTCGATCCTGTGCATCACCGTCTGGCGGGCGAGCGCACCGGTCGCAGCTTCCGTCTTGGGGATACCGTTGAAGTGCGCGTGATGCGCGTTGACCTCGACGAACGCAAGATCGACTTCGAGATGGCCGAAAAAACCATCAGCGCGCCGATCGGTCGCAAAAAGCGTGGTGCTGAAACTGCCGCGCCCGCCGCGAAGGAAAAAGCCGAAGCGGCTCCAGCGAAAACCGCTGGTCGTCGTCCGGCCAAAGAAAAGGCTGCCGAAGCCTATCGCCCAAGCGACGCTGTGGCGAAGAACGCCGAGCTGCGCAAAAGCCGTGAAATGAAGAAAGCTCTGCTTTCCGACGCTAAAAACGGTGGTAAAGCGGCGTCCGGGGGAAAGACTGGACGGTCGGCGCCTGAAAAGGCCTCCGGCGGCAAGCCAGCGAAACCGAGCAAACACCGTAAAGGCCCGCCAAAAGCGGGTTCGGCTCCAGCCAAAAGCGGCGGGGCACGTAAACCGAAGGCGAAGTCATGAGTCAGTTGGAAAAAATCTACGGCGTTCACGCGGTAGAAGCGTTACTGCGTCACCACCCGAAGCGCGTCAAGCAGATCTGGCTGGCGGAAAGCCGCAACGATCCGCGCGTGCAGACCCTGGTTGAACTGGCTAACGAAAATCGCGTTCAGGTCGGCCAGGCCGAACGTCGCGAAATGGATGCCTGGGTTGAAGGCGTGCATCAGGGTGTGGTCGCGGAAGTCAGCCCAAGCCAGGTCTGGGGCGAAGCAATGCTAGACGAGTTGCTCGACCGTACCGAAGGTGCGCCACTGTTGCTGGTGCTCGACGGTGTGACCGATCCGCACAACCTCGGCGCCTGCCTGCGTTCGGCCGATGCGGCCGGTGCGCTGGCGGTGATCGTGCCGAAAGACAAGTCGGCAACTTTGACGCCGGTCGTGCGTAAAGTCGCTTGCGGCGCGGCGGAAGTTATTCCATTGGTTGCAGTGACTAACCTCGCTCGCACCTTGGAAAAACTTCAGCAGCGCGGTCTGTGGATTGTCGGCACGGCAGGTGAGGCGGAGGTCAGTATCTATGACCAGGATCTGACTGGCCCGACCATTCTGATCATGGGCGCTGAAGGCAAAGGCATGCGTCGCCTGACTCGTGAACACTGCGACTATCTGGTGAAGCTGCCGATGGCCGGTAGCGTCAGCAGCCTCAACGTGTCCGTAGCCACCGGCGTTTGCCTGTTCGAAGCGCAGCGCCAGCGCGGTGCAAAAGCCAAGGCTGGCGCGAAGAAATCCTGAGTCGTACACGATTCAAATGTGGGAGCGAGCCTGCTCGCGAAAGGGGTGTGTCAGACGACAATAATGTTGCCTGATATATCGCATTCGCGAGCAGGCTCGCTCCCACAGTGTTTTGTGGTGTGGCATAAATGGGTGGTTGTTCAAATAATCACCAATTGCCTTGCACCTCTTCTATCCCTTCTCTACAATTGCGCCCCTTGCTGTGACGGCAGGCACGCATGTGCCCCGCGCCAGCAAGTCCATAAGTGTCATTCACTCCTTGTCTGACCGTTTTTGAGCGGCAGGCTACAACCCGTAAGGAGCATTCATGCGTCATTACGAAATCATCTTTTTGGTCCACCCGGATCAAAGCGAGCAAGTCGGCGGCATGGTAGAGCGTTACACCAAGCTGATCGAAGAAGACGGCGGCAAAATCCACCGTCTGGAAGATTGGGGCCGTCGTCAACTGGCCTACGCAATCAACAATGTTCACAAGGCTCACTACGTGATGCTGAACGTTGAGTGCACTGGCAAGGCCCTGGCCGAGCTGGAGGACAACTTCCGCTACAACGATGCAGTGATCCGTAACCTGGTCATCCGTCGCGACGAAGCCGTTACCGGCCAGTCCGAGATGCTCAAGGCTGAAGAAAACCGCAGTGAGCGCCGTGAGCGTCGCGATCGTCCTGAGCACGAAGGCGCTGAAAGCGCTGAAGGCGAAGAGAACGACAGCGATAACGCTGACGAGTAATCCACGGACCTTATTAAGGAGCCTATCAAATGGCACGTTTCTTCCGTCGTCGTAAATTCTGCCGTTTCACCGCTGAAGACGTGAAAGAGATCGATTACAAAGATCTCAACACTCTGAAAGCCTACGTATCCGAGACCGGCAAAATCGTTCCAAGCCGCATCACCGGTACCAAAGCTCGTTATCAGCGTCAGCTGGCCACCGCTATCAAGCGCGCCCGCTTCCTGGCCCTGCTGGCCTACACCGACAGCCACGGCCGCTGAGACCGGGCAGTCGACAAGTAGCAAAGGATTGAATGCATGCGTGCCTTAGCTGAGTTCATCATGCGAGGCCGTATGCAGGCCACTCTCGTGGTGGCCGGATGTGCAACATTGCCGTTGTTGTATTGGTTGGGCGCTGCCGCCGGGAGCCTTGTGCTGCTGCGGCGCGGACTGACGGACGCCCTGGGTGTTCTGTCTCTGGGGCTGCTGCCGGCATTGATCTGGTGGCTGTATGCCGATGACCCACGGGCACTTCTGGTGCTGCTGGGGTCTTCGGGACTTGCGTTGGTTTTGCGCGCGAGTGAGTCCTGGGTTCGCACGCTGCTGGTCAGCGTAGTGATTGGGGTGGTGTTTTCGGTGGTGCTCGGGGCTGCGTTTGCGGCCCAGATCGAGATGCTCGCGCAGGCCTTGATAAAGGTCATGCCAGCGCTTCTCGGTGAGACCTACAAGCAATTGTCGGTCGATGAGCAAGCGCGTTTCGCGTCCCTGATTGCACCAGTCCTGACCGGACTGATTGCGGCTTTGTTGCAAATCGTCAGCGTGCTGAGCCTGATTGTCGGGCGGCATTGGCAGGCGTTGTTGTACAACCCGGGTGGTTTTGGTCGCGAGTTTCGCGCCATCCGGATCCCGCTGGGGCCGGCGATGTTGCTGCTGGCGTTGATGCTTCTGGGCCCGAATCTCGGTGCACAGATGGCCATGTTGACGCCGTTGTGCAGTGTACCGCTGGTGTTCGCCGGACTTGCCCTGATTCACGGGCTGGTCGGGCAGAAGCGACTGGCCGGTTTCTGGCTGGTGGGGTTGTACGTCACGCTGCTGTTGTTCATGCAGCTGATCTATCCGTTGCTCGTGGTCCTGGCCATTGTCGACAGCCTGATTGATTTTCGCGGTCGTCACGTGTCGAAAGACACCGATAACGCGAACGGTGAAGGTTAAAAGTTAAGAGGATTTCCACATGCAACTGATCCTTCTGGAAAAAATCGCCAACCTGGGCAACCTGGGCGACAAAGTAAACGTTAAGGCCGGTTACGGCCGTAACTACCTGCTGCCTTTCGGCAAAGCTACCGCTGCGACCGCTGCCAACCTGGCTGCGTTCGAAGAGCGTCGTGCTGAGCTGGAAAAAGCTGCTGCAGACCGTAAAGCATCGGCTGAAAGCCGTGCTGCCCAACTGGCCGAGCTGGAAGTGACCATCACTGCCACCGCTGGCGACGAAGGCAAGCTGTTCGGTTCGATCGGTACTCACGACATCGCTGACGCACTGACCGCCTCCGGCGTTGAAGTGCAGAAGAGCGAAGTTCGTCTGCCGAACGGCACCATCCGCAACGTGGGTGAATTCGACGTGGCTGTGCACCTGCACGCCGAAGTTGAAGCCACCGTACGCGTTGTCGTGGTAGCAGCTTAAGCAACACTGATCGGCTGGCGGCTTGTCCGTCAGACGGTTAACATCGGGCACGATCCTGTTTACAGGTCGTGCCCTTTGTCTTTCTGAATTCCCTGTTTTTCCAAACAACACAAGTGGCCATGAACGATATCTCCGCTCCCGAGCAATACGATCTGCAAACCGCTGCCCTGAAGGTGCCGCCGCATTCCATCGAGGCCGAACAGGCTGTACTCGGTGGTCTGATGCTGGACAACAACGCCTGGGAACGCGTGCTCGATCAAGTCTCCGACGGCGATTTCTATCGACATGACCACCGCCTGATCTTCCGTGCGATCGCCAAACTGGCTGATCAGAACTCCCCGATTGACGTCGTGACCCTTGCCGAGCAATTGGACAAGGAAGGTCAGACTTCGCAAGTCGGTGGCCTCGGTTACCTCGGCGAGCTGGCGAAAAACACGCCATCCGTCGCCAACATCAAGGCCTATGCGCAGATCGTTCGCCAGCGCGCGACGTTGCGCCAACTGATCGGCATCAGCACCGAGATTGCCGACAGCGCCTTCAACCCGGAAGGCCGCACCGCCGAGGAGATCCTCGATGAAGCCGAGCGGCAGATCTTCGCGATTGCCGAGGCCCGGCCGAAAACCGGTGGCCCTGTTGGTGTGAACGACTTGCTGACCAAGGCCATCGACCGCATCGACACCTTGTTCAACACCGACAACGCCATCACCGGCCTGTCTACCGGTTACACCGACCTCGACGAGAAAACCAGTGGCCTGCAGCCGGCTGACTTGATCATCGTCGCCGGTCGTCCATCGATGGGTAAGACCACCTTCGCGATGAACCTTGTGGAAAACGCCGTACTGCGCAGCGACAAGGCGGTGCTGGTGTATTCCCTCGAGATGCCAGGTGAATCGCTGGTCATGCGTATGCTCTCCTCGCTTGGCCGGATCGACCAGACCAAGGTGCGTTCCGGTCAGTTGGAGGATGACGACTGGCCGCGCCTGACCTCGGCGGTCAACCTGCTCAATGACCGCAAGCTGTTCATCGACGACACCGCCGGTATCAGCCCTTCGGAAATGCGTGCACGTACCCGGCGTCTGGCGCGGGAACACGGTGAGATCGGTCTGATCATGATCGACTACCTGCAACTGATGCAGATTCCAGGTTCCGGCGGCGACAACCGGACCAACGAGATTTCTGAAATCTCGCGTTCCTTGAAAGCTCTGGCCAAGGAATTCAATTGCCCGGTGGTGGCGCTGTCTCAGCTCAACCGTTCCCTGGAGCAACGACCGAACAAGCGGCCAATCAACTCCGACCTCCGCGAATCCGGAGCGATCGAGCAGGACGCCGACGTGATCATGTTCGTGTACCGCGACGAGGTGTATCACCCGGAAACCGAGCACAAGGGCATCGCCGAAATCATCATCGGCAAGCAGCGTAACGGCCCGATCGGTTTTATCCGTCTGGCGTTTATCGGCAAGTACACGCGCTTCGAAAACCTTGCGCCGGGCAGTTACAACTTCGACGACGACGAGTGACAGCAGGCCGAAGTCATTCGACCTGCTGTTACGCGGAATCGATTACACCGTTGCGCCGCTCGGCCCCGCAGTTTCATCCGCAGGCGTGACGTTGGCAGAAGTCGTCTCGATGGTTGCTCGAGGCTGCAGCTCCTGCCGCGTCAGGGTCTGAATCAAAGTCGCTTCGACAATCGCCAACTGCGCCGTCACATCATCGGTTTGTGAATTGTATTGCGCCTCGCTCAGCAGGCGCTGCGACGACTGGCTGTCCAGAATCTCTTGCCGATCCTGAAACGGCTGGCGGCTCGCATCGAATTGCGCCTGGTATTTGTGAATGATGAAGTCCTGCCAGAAATCCATCGATACCAGCGCCTGAAACTCTTCGGGCGAACCATTCAAGGCAATGACCTTTTGATAAGCCACATCCAGCACGGCCGGAGTGACGCCGGCCATGCCGATAAAGGAAAGTGACTGCGGTTGAAACGGTAATTGCAACCGATCCTTGAGGCCGAAGCGGTAGGCCATGGTCATTTCATGGGGATCGCGTATGCGCAGGCTATGGCTGTTTCGCTGCTCTCGGGATGTTGCCGGATCGTCAATGATTGCCCTGCTCGATGCGATCTCTGCCGCCGCAAACCCGTCAACGTGCTTCAGACGAAACAAGCCTTTGGACAACTCAACCAATCGCCCGCCATTCATATCTTGTCTGGCCTGTACGCGAGCCTTGTGGGTCATGGCGAGGATTTGCAGATCGGTGAAGGTCGCGGCGGCGAGGTCGGTGCAGCCGGCTTCGCACGCACGATCAAACAGCTCCCTGCGCAAGGTTCGTGACTGCGGACTGGCTTCGGTGAGGACATCGATCACGTCCCAGACCTGGCGCCGGAAATCGGCATGGTGGACGCGGCTCGCCAGGATGTTGAAAAAGCCATCCGAGCCTTCCTGCTCGCGCAACGTACGCCATTGAGTTTTTCTGGCGGCTGCTTGCTCGACGGACAATCCCGCAGTCCATCGCGGATCCGGCTCCATGGTGTCTCTCGCAATTGCGCGTCGTGCAACAGTGACAGCCGTCGAGATCAGGTTGGGTGTACGGTTCAGAGGCGTCCCGGCTAACCTTAGTCGCTCACTGTAGGCGAGCAACTGCAGGGGTGTGGCAGCAGACAATGGATTGTTGCTCACCAGAGTGCCACTGTTGACCTGGACCGAATGCGCCAGACGCTCCGGGGCGGGCGCGGCAACAAAGTCAGGAATTGTGGTGATCCGGTTGTTGCTCAGATCGATTCTGGTCAGTAGGGGTTGATCAAACAGTCCGGTCGGCCATTGTGTGATACCCGTGCTGCTCAGACTGACCTCGCGCATGTCGGTGATCTGACTGAAATCCGGGATCACGCCAAGTTGCGGGTTGTTGTCTATCCAGAGTGCTCTGAGCGTGATACGCCCGGCCAGTATCTGCGCCGCATCTGCAGTGAGCTCAAGTTGGTTGTGCTGCAAAAACAGACGCGTCATACCGTGCATTTCTCCAACCGCCGGGGGCAGGTCCCTGAGCCGGTTGTTCGACATGTCCAGCCAGCGCACATGGCGAAAACGGGTGAGGAAACCTTCCGGAGACGCCGTCAGATTCATGCTGCTCAACCGGAGTGAGCCAACATGGCTGAAGTCGATACTCAGATCCGGCAGCGTCGGCAACGTCAGACCGCTCAAATCCAGTTCCAGGCCGATCGGCGTGCCGTCGAAGGCGTGCTTCTGCGCCGTCTCACGTCGCCAGCAAATGATGATTCGCTCGCGGGCTGTGGTGCGGTCATTACGGGTTGTGGCATTGATTTGCAGCTGATTGGCCCGAACGTAACGCAGCCGATTGCCGCCCCCGGAAAAAACCCAATCGTCGAGCTGGGTTTTCAGCAGGTCAAACTCTTGCTCCAACGCGAGCAAGCGTGGTGCAACGGTGCCACTGTCCTGATTCCAGATGAACTCCCGGCACTCTTTGATGCTCTTGGTCGGGTAAAGATTTCGATAGCGCTGCGCCCTGGAGTTTTCGCTGTCGAACGCGCCGGGAGTGGCCGGCTCCATCAGCTCAGGGTGAGACTCTTTCAGGCGTCGCCAGTAGATGTCGAATTTTCTCCAGTAAGCAGAGGGGAAGTCGTTGCCTTCTAGCCGCGTGACATTGTTGATCCGCGCGACGACTGAGAGTGTCTCGGGTGCCGGGTTGAGGTTCGCCTGGGGGACTTCGCTCAAGCGATTGTCACGAAGGTCCAGGCTGGTCAGGCCGACTTTGTCCAGCAGCCCGTCAGGCCACTGACGGATACCTGTGTTTTTCAGGTTCAAGGTCTGTAACCCGGACATGGCGCTGAAGTCGGGCAGTGTGCGCAACTGATTGTTGGACAGATCGATCTGTTTCAACTGGTGCAGTCCACTTAGCGCCAAAGCGCTTTGCTCATCCAGTCTTATCCGGTTCGAACGCAGGTTCAGAGAGCTGAGTTTGTCCATCTCGGCAATTTTGCCGGGCAATTTATCAAGGCCGGAATGGACAATGGTCAGGCTTTCCAGGTTGGGGCAGTTGGACAGAAGCGTATGGGCGGTATCCGACCAGACAATCGAGTCGAGACTGAGGGATTTGACATGACTGAAGTCCACGGTCAGCAAGGGCAGTGGTCCGTACAGCGGAGGCAGTTTCAGGACGCCGTCCGATTCGCCCAGCCAGCAGCCTCTGATGATTCTTGCCAGGCGCGTTGCGTTGATTCGTTCCGGCCCCATGGCGCTGGCTGGGCCGGTTTGACTGTCGGCTATGTAGGCTTGCAGTTGCGTTTCCAGTAAGTCGAAACCGGCAAGGCGTTGGGCGATCTGATCTTCGGCGCCATCACCCAAGCCGATCAGATACTCCCTGGCAGCTTGCAGATCCTTGTCCGGGTACATGCGCCGCACCATCGCCACTTCAGGGATGTCCCCATCCAGCCTGAAAGCGTCTGCGCGGGAGCCGGTGCGCATAGCCGGATACTCGGCCACTACGCGCCGCCAATACACTTCGAGCGATCGCCAATAGCCGTTAGGGAAGGGGTTACCTTCTATCAGCGTAACCGCGTTGATACGGGCGATGGCCAAGAGCTGATCGCTTGGCGGGTTGAGGATCGCCTGTGGAATTTCGCGCAGTTGGTTGTTGCGCAAGTCGACCACCTCCAGCGTGACTTGCTCTTGTAAACCGCTGGGCCATTGCTCCAGTCGGGTGTTGTTCAGGTTCAATGACTGGAGTTGTGCCATGCCGCTGAAGTCCGGTGTTCTACCCAGCGGGTTGCCCGACAGATCGAGGTGCTCGAGCTGGTTGAGCGCTCCCAGTCTCAACGCCGTTTGCTCACTCAACTCGATGCGGTTCGAGTTCAGATCCAGAGCCTTGAGACCGGACTTCTGCGCGATGCCCGGCGGCAGCTTATCCAGGGTGGAGTGGGTCACTGACAGTTTTTCGAGGTTGGGGAAACTGCCAAGAAATGTCTCAGCGGTGTCCGACCAGGTGACCGCGTTCAGCTCCAGCGTCCGCACATGGCTGAAATCAGCGGTCAGCGGCGCAAGGATCGCATCCCCCAAATCCAGTTTCAGCGTCGTCCCGGTCTGCCGTTTCCAGCAGCGTTTGACTTCTTCGGCGGCGCGTTCCACCGAAGGATGTGCGGCTTCAGTGGGCGCTTGCGAAGAAGTCTTCTTGATCCAGGAATCGAGATCCGCCTTGAGCGATTTGTACCTGGCCTCGCGTTGGCTGAGATAACCGCGCACATCATCGCCTTGCGAGCGCAGAAGCTGTGTAATTTCCTCGTCATTGAGGGCCGGGAAGAGTTTTCGCGCGCGGGACTCTGGTGTGCGCAATTGATTGATCGCCGTGGCAAGCCGTTGCAGCAGACCGGGGTGCGCGGGGCTGCCTGACTCGCTACGGAACATCCCGCCGGCACCACCGACCTCGGTGCCCAGCCAGCCTTCGCGGGCATCGAAAATAATCGGCTCCGACCGCCCTGGGCGGGTGGCGATATAGGTATTGGTACCGTCGCCGGCTACCGGATCTTGTTCACGGACAATGCGCATCACCGCTGTCGACGGGGTCGAAGCGTCAATGTCGTGCAGTACCTGATAACTGAAATTATCGATCACCGCATAAAGTTTGCCGTTGAAGCGGTGGAGTCCATCGTTGCCACGTTCAACGTTGCTGAAGTCCAGCGGTGTACGGAAAGCCTCCAGGCGGGTGGCCGATAACGGCACACCGATCGGCTCGAACTGTTCCAGCTCATGCCAGACACCTGAGCTGGAATCGCGCAGCAGCACAGGTCCCGAGGGCTTGGACTCGCTGGGCAGCCTGGCCCGATACAGTCCAGTGTCCGGATCTCTGCCAACCAGCACGATGCCACCGGGCACGTCGGCGTATTGGCGACCCTTGTGCGTTTTCAAACCGTCAGCATTGCTATCCGACAAACCGATGGCAGATGGAACCCAGTAGTGCTCCAGCGAATAATTCAGCGAGCGCGGACTTTCAAGCGGCACTGTGGGTTGATGGACCGTGATGATGGGGGCCGGTTCGATCGCGTCGATGTCGGCTTGCGTTGGTAATCTTCCTGGTCGCGGCGAATGCTCGCCCGGCGTCGAGATATCGACATCGGTACGCGTGGGCAAGTCGAGGCGCGGTGTGTCCACGTCTGGCAAATCGTGTTGTCGAACCGGCGTGTTACCGGAACTGCTGCCTTTGGGAGGCGATTTAACGGGCATGTCTTTTCTATCCTTGTAGTTTGCACATCAGCTCACCTGAATCGGAGCTGATGGCAGGGGCGGCGTCATTGCCTGATTGATCGTCTAATGCCAGTGCCCTTCACTCGGGCACGGCAGCCGGGCTGGCCAGTGCAAATATCTTTGTTGCTGTCTTGCCATCGAAGGTCTGGCGCCAGATGGCGACATGGGGCAGGCCGGCCTGCTCGTCGCGGCGCTGGGACTCGATGCCGCGCCTGCTCTGTTCGAGGGTTTTCAGATGGCTGCCCCTGATGGTGAAATTCAGTGGTTCGCTGTCGTGTTTGTCATAGTGAAAGTGCGCTTCCCACAACGGCGCGCCGTCGACGCGGTCCCGGATCGAATAGACATCGAGAAACGACTTGTCCTTGCCTTTGCCCTGTTGTTTGCGATCAACCGTTTTGACGGTACTGAGCTCAGCGTGATCGATCAGGTAGTTCAGTCGCAAAATGTCCAGCACGTCCTTGTTCTTGTACATCCGCACCAGGACTTCCTGTCCTTGCGCGGTCAGCGAGTCGGCGGCCGTGCGCAGGCGCGTGGCCAGCGTGTTGATCTCGGAATTGGCTGCCGTCGATTCGTGGTGCTCCAGGCGCCGGGCCTGTTCGTTGAGTTGGTCGGTGGCCTTGCCCAGATCCTCGATGATGTCCGTCGGGTTGTATTGTCTGGCCTGATGAGCCTTGGCCAGAGCGATGTGTTCACCGACGCCGTTGAGCAAACGCTTGGCCTCGTCAATGAGTTGCGGTCTGGCTGCGCGAGTGATCGGTTGCCGTACCGGCAGCCATTCACCTTGTCTTCTTTCATAGCGCAGGGGCTGGCGGTCCGGGCGCAAAGGATCGGCAACCTTGATGGTGACGCTGCCGTCCCGAGCCGTTTCGGTATCGCCTACCAGCAATCGGTAAGTACCGTGCTGGCGCGTGCGGAATACTTTTCTTGCCGGAGCGGGATGGGCCTGCCCGCTGTCGACGGGTTGCGGCGGGATGAAGTCGAAGTCGATGTCCTGATCAAGCCTCGGCAGTACGGTGTCGCCATCGAACGAGTCGAAGATGTCCGTCAGCCGGTTTTCAATACGGGTTTCGAATGGACCAATCAGTGCGAGAATTTCCCTGATGTACCCGGTGTCAGGGCTATTGGCGGCCAGCAGCCGTTCAAATCGGCTCCTGTCGTTTTTCAGCTGTTCGAGGGTCAAGACCAGCGCCATGGGATGTTCGCGTTCGGGAACGTTGGCCAGGTCCCCGGTGAGCAGATCGATGGATGACAGCGAAGGCATGGTCAGGTGTGGCGAATGGTCAGGCGTGCCGGCAAGCAGGTGAACGTACAGGGTCAGCTTGTTGAAGTTGATGCGCTCGGCACTGGGCACCTGCGCGCTGAGCTCGGCGAGTTTCGGCGCCGCCCCGGGATTGGCCTTTCTGATGTGTTCGATCACGACCTGACGTTCTTCGAGGAACTTCAGTTTTTTGTGCAGATTGGCGATGCATTTTCTGCAGGTTTCGGCGCTCAGATTCAACTCCGTCGGCCGGGTCCGCAAATCCATGACAGCCATGAGCCGGTTCAGGTATTCCACTCTTTCAATGCGGAAGGTCTGCAGCTCTTCTTTGAATCTTGCACTCGTTTTCAGGCGCACCAGCCAGGTCCTGTTGTCGATAAGCGACTGCACAAACTCGGTTTGTTTTCTGATGTGCTTGAGCATATGGACTTCTAAAGCGATCAGCTTTTCGGCTTGCGCCGCGCTGCCCGCAGGCAGTGCTCGGGCTTCGCTCCACAGGACGTCATAGCGCTCGACGGATTCGGTCAGTGCAGCGTGAGCATTCTGAATCGGCACGTATTGCTGCAACAGCACGGGCAGATCCGCCGTCGCGCGTTCTTGGCCACGCCGCATGCCACCCCGCAGCCCCGCAGATGCCGCCACCCAGTCATTGTTCTCGTTGCGCGTAACGGCACGGGTCAGACCACTGCGGCTGGCGCGATAGAGATTTTCGCTGTCGGCAGCCACCGGGTCCTGCGGCTTGACCACGCGCCACACCGCTTGCCTGGGGCTGGAGGCATCGACATCGAGCATGACCTGATACGCGTGATTGTGGATCAGCGCATAGCACCTGCCGCCATGCCGGAACACCCCATCGCTGTCGGGTTGCACAGCGCTGAAATCCAGACCCGTGCGAAAAGCTTGCAGGCTGGTTTCGCTCAATGATGCGGTGGCGGAACCATCCGAACGTGACGAGTGCCACAAGCCGCTGTCAGCCTCGCGCTGCAACAGCGGCCCGGAAGGCGCCCGTTCACTGGGGAGTCTGGCGCGGTACTGGCCGGTGCCCGCATCCAGCCCGATCAGCACGGTGCCGCCATCGACCATGTCGACGTAGCGGCGGCCCTTGTGCGTTCTGAACCCTTCGCCATCCGCCGCCGGCAACTGCGTCGCAACGGCGATACGGTAATGCTCGATCGATTGCTGTACTGCTGGCACATTTTCCGTGTGAGCCAACACCGTTTCGATTCTGACGGTCGGAACCTGCCGGATGGCATCCGGATCGGCATCAGCGTCAAGTCTTGTTGTCGGCCCATACCGGCCGGTGCCCGGAATGTCTGAGTCGAATCGAGGCCCGGTGTCAACGCGCGCAACGGTCACCTCTTGCGTTTGATGCGGGCGCGTATGCACCTGGACTGAAGTGCTGCCCCTGACGGGCGTTCTTGAAACCATGTTTTTCATCCTTGAAAAGTGGTCCCTGGCATTTGGCCCAGGGACAGGCCGTTTTATGAGGCCAGCTGGAAAATTTTCTGCGCGGTCGACAGGTCGATGTCTTCTCGCCAGATCCGCACATGCGCGCGACCGGCCTGTTCATCCCGGCGTTGCGATGACGTTCCCAAGCGGTTTTGCTCACGGGTTTTCAGGTGGCCGCGGCGCTGCATGAAGTCCAGCGCTGGCGTGTCTTTTTCGGCGTAGTGAAAGTGCGCGTACCAGAGTGTCTTGCCGGTTTGTCGGTCGTTCAGCGCATAGACGTCGAGGAAATCCTTCTTATTGCCCTTGCCCAGTTGCACCCGCGATTGAGTACGGCTGACGCCGAGATGACCATGGCTGAGGAGAAACGCGACCCGATCTACGCTCAGGTAGGCAGGGTCCTTGTACAGGCGTACGCGAATCTCCTGGCCTTCATCGAGCAGACGTTGACTGTCATGGTTCAGCCGTTGCAGCAAAGGCGCAATCTCGCGGTTGCCCGGATTCGGCGCGCGCTCGATTTGCCGGGCCAGATCGCCCAGATGGTCAGCGCGCTCGGTCAGGAATTCGACAATGCTGTTGGCGTTGACCTTCGCCCTCTCATCGCGCAGGGCGGTAGTAAGACGGGGCTCGGTTTGATCGAGCAATGCGGTGGCCTGATCGGTGAGGGTCGACAGGTTTTTCTCTTGTCTGGCCACTTGCCGGCGCCACTCTCCCTCCCGACGCTCATAGGTGTGCATGACCTGAGTCGGATCATGGGGGTTGACCACATCAATCACCTCTTCGCCAGCGTGAGTGCGGCGTGGCCGGCCGACGCGGATCTTGTAGACACCGTGTTGCTTGCTGCGGAACATTTTTCTCGGCACTGCCGCCTGCTGGTTTTGCTGCTGGGGCGGGATGAAATCGAAATCGATGGGTTGTTCGTGCGGTGGCAATGCTGGGGTTGTCTCCTGCTCGTGGTGATACCGATTGAGGTGCTGATCCAGCGTGCTTTCGAAAGCGTGCATGGCCTCGACGATTTCGCTGCGCGAGCTGACATGCTCCGGGCCGGGCGGCAGGGGCAGATGTTCGTATGACACCCTGATGGCAGATGTCTGATCCAGCAGGTCACTGAGTACTGAGATACGCGCCTCGGCAGGAATGCTGTCGAGAGCCCGGAATGCAAACGTTACCTGACCAAATGAATAGGCGAGGTATCGGGCATTGGCATTGTTGACATCGACCGTCGCATGCTCATCGAGCAGCAGCCGGCTTTTGGCATAGACCCAAAAGGCTACGTGGTCGTGCAACTCGATCGGGTCGAATGCAGTTTCTTGCAACTCGTCTGGCGACACATGCCACTTGTTCGTCAACTCTTCGGCGATGGCCTGGCGTTTTTTCAGGATGACCAGTTTGCTCGACAGGTGCGCCGCGACAGCCGGATGCTCCGACACGGGGCCGCCGAAGATCGGTCCGTCGAGTAATTTGCAGGAGTCGCTGGCAATCATGAGCTGGTTGTACGTCAGCATTCGGCCCTTTTGCAGCATGACCATTTTGTCTCGATAGACAGTACGGCCTCTGGCCGCAACGATCTGCGCCTTTTGCTCGTTGTGCAGTTGAAGTGATTCTTCCAGAAGCGCCAGCTCGCGCTGGTGGTGCGCTTCGAGGCGCCCCAATACATTGCGTTCGTGCTCCGTACCTTTCACTGCTCGCCAAAGCATTTGCAGACGCTCTCCTGCAGCCATCGCCTGATCAAACTGCAGATCCAGGGTCTGCAGCTGGAACAGCAGATCCGCCGCTTGCACGGTGCCACTCTGTTCCACTTTTCGCCGCATGCCGCCCGCCCCACCGACCAGCGTCCCCTGCCAGCCGTCCAGGACATCAAAGACAATCGGTTCCGATCTTCCCGGACGGGTCGCGACGTAAACATTCCCGGGGTCGGCAGCCACGGGATCTTCGGGACGCACGATGCGCATGACGGTCATTGCCGGCGAGGATGCATCGAGATCATGCAAGACCTGATAGGCGAGGTCGTCGATGACCACATAGAGTTTGTTGGCGTAACGATGCAGGTGATCCCCGGCGAGTGGCGCAGCGCTGAAATCCAGGTCCGTGGCAAACGCCTGCAGGCGCGTGCCGGACAAGGGAAAGGTGATCGGCGCGAACATCTCCAGGGGATACCAGAGCAGGTTTTCCGGATCACGCAGAAGCGTCGGTCCGGAGGGTGTCAGCTCGCTCGGCAGCCTCGCCCTGTAGAGACCGGTCCGAGGATCCGCCGCAACGTGCACGATGGCACCGCCCGATACATCAACGTAGCGACGGCCCTTGAGTATCCTGAATCCTGCTGCGTCGGGACCGGGCAACACAGTCTGTTCGTCGATTCGATAATGCTCCAGCGTCAGCTTCACTGCAGGCTGAGGGTTTGCCGGCGAGGGGGGCTGACTGATTACGACCGAGGGCATTGGTGTGATGGCATCGAGATCAGCAGCCACTGCGGTTCTGCCCTGCGTGGAGACGGTGCGCGCGGGTGGGGCGCCGGCTTGAACGAACGGGCGCGGGACAGACACGACCGCCGGTTCGCCGGGACGTGGATGGACATCGACAGTGATGACGCCCTTCAAAGGTAATTTTGGTGACATTTCTTCATCCTTGAAGAATAGGTGGAACAGCGGTTCAGCATGGGTTTCACGACGCCAGGTCGAAGATTTTCTGCGCTGTTTTACGGTCGAGGTTCAGCCTCCAGATGGCGACATGCGGACGCCCGGCCTGTTCATCCCGACGTTGGGACACGATGCCCGAACGGGCCTGCTCAAGGGTTTTCAAGTGCCCCCCCGTGTCCTTGAACGCCATGACCGGGCTGTCCTTTTTTCCATAGTGGAAATGGACTTCCCACAAGGGCTCATCGGTGCGTTTGTCGTGCAGCGAGTAGACGTCGAGAAAGTCTTTTTTCTGCGCTTTACCGAGCGTCACGCGGCTTTGGGGTCGCTTTACTTGCAATTCATCGTGCCGGAGCAGGTACACGACCCGGTCGGCGCTCAGATAGTGCTTGTCCTTGTACAGTCGGATGCGAATCGCTTCGCCTTCATTGCGCAGGCGTTGGCTGTCATGTGTGAGGCGCTGAAGAAAAGACGCGACATCGAGAGTCGCAGGATTGGGAGCACCTTCCATCTGCAGGCAAAGATCATCAAGAGCCTCGGCTTTTCCACCCAGAAATTCGACGATGCTCGAAGCGTTGTGTCTGGCGGCTTCGTCCTGCCAGGCTTGGCGCAAATACAGGTCTGTCTGTTCAAGATGCTGCTGTGCCTGTCGGGTCAGGATCGACAGGTTTTTTTCCTGAGCGGCCATTACCCGACGCCACTGCCCCTCCCGTCGCTCATACGTCTGCAAGACTTCGGCGGGGCGGTGGGGGTGCATGACATCGATCAGCTCTTCGCCAATTTCGCTGCGCCGCGCCTGGCCGACTCGAATCCGGTCGACACCGTGGTGCTTGCTGCGAAACATGCGTCTGGGCGCCGCCGCTGGCTGATCTTTGCCTTGCGCCGGAATAAAGTCGAAGTCAATGGACTCCTCCGAGACGGGCAATGAGGCGATGTCTTCGAGATCCTGGTGATAAAGCGCCAGTCGCTGCTCCAGCGTGTTTTCGAACGCCTTGACGGCCTTGATCATGTCCAGCCGTGCGACAGTGTGGGCAGCGTCGTTCGGGACTTCGAGAAATTCAAACGAAGCGCGGACCGAGGCGCACTGTTCTAGCAGGTCGCTCAGCACCGGCATGCGCGATTGCAGCGGGATGTTGTCGATGTTGCGGAAGGCGATAGTGGTTTCGGAAAACGACAACGAGAGAAAGATCGGCGCGCGGTCGTGCTGATCAGCGGCCATCAACTGGCTTTTTGCGTGGAGCCAGTCCGCGGTGTTTTCGTGTATCTCCATGGGGTCGTAACCCATTTCTGTAAAATCGCTTTCCAGATAGCGCGATTTTTTCAGAACTTCATCGACAATGGCCTGACGTTTTTGCAGCAGCATCAATTTGCCCTTCAAGTAACCCGCGATCGAACGATGATGATCAAGCGTGAGTTGACTCCCGGGCGGTATATCCAGTTGTTTGCGCCAATCACCGGCCCGCATCAGCCGGGTGTAGATTTCAATTTGCCTCTGCTGAATTTTCAGGAACTCGGCTTCATATTCGCCGGGTCCTTTGTAAATCAGCAGCGACACCTGTTCCTTTGTGTAGAAGTCGAGGGCCTTTTGCAGAATCGCCAGATGGCGGTGACACTGCACCTCGTATTGAACCAGTGCGGTTCTCTCGCCTTCTTTCCCCTCTCGGGCGTGCCAGGCGAGCTGTAGCAGTTTCGCCGCGTCCGCCGATTCCTCTACCTGCTTGAAGTGGACGTCCAGCTCATGGTTCAGATCGTCCATCGGGCGAATGGGCAATTTGCCCTTCGAGTACTCCAGCGGCTGCCAGAGTTTGCTGTCAGGGTCACGCATCAATAACGGACCAGAGGGGGTTCGCTCGCTTGCCAGCCTCGCTCGGTACAGACCGATATTGGGGTCTATCAACACCTGCACCAGGTGCCCGCCTGACACCTCGACGTAGCGACGCCCCTTGAAAATTCGAAAGCCCTGAGTGTCGGCAGCCGGAAGGGGGGCCTCGCTGGCTATCCAGTAATCCTGCAGCGGTCGACGTACAGCAGTGGATACCATGGCCGCGCCGGACTCGTTGCGGCTGACGATGACGGCAGGTTGAGAGCCACTGGATCTGTCGACGCTGATGGATGCTTCTCCCGGCCTGATGATCGACGGGCTATCAGTGCCGACGTGGGGTGTGCTGACGGAAGGACGTGCAGGGGTGGCGATTGATGGCGAGGGACGCGTTCCGGCGTCGCTCCTGCGGGTGGCCTTGGCAGGCAATTTTGGTGACATTTCTTCATCCTTGAAGGGTTGTCACATCAGCCAGCGTCAGCGCTGGCCGATGAGTGTCTGATTTGATTGACGATTTTCGTCTCCGATTGCCGAGCAAGATGTGACCGCGAAGGCTGTAAGAGAAACCGACCATTGCCGTCGGAATTGGTCAAAATTTGTGCTATATTCCGCGCCCGCGATTTTTCACTTCAACACCGGTCGTCGACATGCAAGCAGCCAAGCCGTTATTTGACTATCCAAAATATTGGGCCGAATGTTTCGGGCCAGCGCCATTCCTGCCGATGAGCAGGGAGGAGATGGATCAGCTTGGCTGGGATTCCTGTGACATCATCATTGTTACCGGAGATGCCTACGTCGATCACCCGTCGTTCGGCATGGCGATCATTGGCCGGCTGCTGGAGTCTCAGGGTTTTCGCGTCGGGATCATTGCGCAGCCGAACTGGCAGTCCAAAGACGACTTCATGAAGCTCGGCGAGCCGAACCTGTTCTTCGGGGTTGCGGCGGGCAACATGGACTCGATGATCAACCGTTACACCGCGGACAAGAAAATCCGTTCCGACGACGCTTATACGCCAGGCGGTATGGCCGGCAAGCGTCCGGACCGCGCGAGCCTGGTTTACAGCCAGCGCTGCAAGGAAGCCTACAAGCACGTGCCGATCGTCCTTGGCGGCATCGAAGCCTCGCTGCGCCGCATCGCCCACTACGATTACTGGCAGGATCGTGTGCGTAACTCGATCCTGATCGACGCCAGCGCCGACATCCTGCTGTACGGCAACGCCGAACGCGCGATTGTCGAAGTCGCCCAGCGTCTGTCCTACGGGCACAAGATCGAAGACATCACCGATGTGCGCGGTACCGCGTTCATTCGTCGCGATACGCCGAAAGACTGGTACGAAGTCGATTCGACGCGCATCGACCGTCCGGGCAAGGTCGACAAGATCATCAACCCGTACGTGAACACTCAGGACACCCAGGCCTGCGCCATCGAGCAGGAAAAAGGTCCGGTCGAAGATCCGCAGGAGGCCAAGGTCGTACAGATCCTGGCCAGCCCGCGCATGACCCGCGACAAGACCGTGATTCGTCTGCCATCGGTTGAAAAGGTCCGTGGCGATGCGGTTCTGTATGCCCACGCCAACCGCGTGCTGCACCTGGAAACCAACCCGGGCAACGCCCGTGCGCTGGTGCAGAAGCATGGCGAAGTCGACGTCTGGTTCAATCCGCCGCCGATTCCGATGACCACTGAAGAAATGGACTACGTGTTCGGCATGCCTTACGCACGTGTTCCGCACCCGGCGTACGGCAAGGAGAAGATCCCGGCCTACGACATGATCCGTTTCTCGGTGAACATCATGCGTGGCTGCTTCGGCGGCTGCACCTTCTGCTCGATCACCGAGCACGAAGGCCGGATCATCCAGAACCGTTCCGAAGAGTCGATCATTCGCGAAATCGAAGAGATCCGCGACAAAGTGCCAGGCTTCACCGGTGTCATCTCTGACCTCGGCGGCCCGACCGCGAACATGTACCGCATTGCCTGCAAGACACCGGAAATCGAATCCGCGTGCCGCAAGCCGTCCTGCGTGTTTCCGGGCATCTGCCCGAACCTGAACACCGACCATTCGTCGCTGATTCAGCTGTACCGCAGCGCTCGTGCCTTGCCGGGTGTGAAGAAGATTCTGATCGCCTCCGGCCTGCGTTACGACCTCGCGGTCGAGTCGCCGGAGTACGTCAAAGAGTTGGTGACTCACCACGTCGGTGGTTACCTGAAGATCGCCCCGGAGCACACCGAGGAAGGTCCGCTCAACCAGATGATGAAGCCGGGCATTGGCAGCTATGACAAGTTCAAGCGCATGTTCGAGAAGTACACCAAGGAAGCGGGCAAGGAGCAGTACCTGATTCCGTACTTCATCGCTGCCCACCCGGGCACCACCGACGAAGACATGATGAACCTGGCCTTGTGGCTCAAGGGCAATGGCTTCCGCGCTGACCAGGTGCAGGCGTTCTACCCGTCGCCGATGGCCACTGCCACCGCGATGTACCACTCGGGCAAGAACCCGCTGCGCAAGGTCACCTACAAGAGCGACGGCGTGACCATCGTCAAGAGCGAGGAGCAGCGTCGCCTGCACAAGGCATTCTTGCGTTATCACGACCCGAAAGGCTGGCCGATGCTGCGTGAAGCGCTGATTCGCATGGGCCGTGGTGATCTGATTGGTTCGGGTAAGGATCAGTTGATCCCGACGCACCAGCCGGCTACCGACAGCTACCAGAGCGCCCGTCGCAAGAACTCGACACCGGCCGGCAGCCATAAAGTGGCGAAGGAAGGCAAAGAGAAGACCACCAAGATCCTCACCCAGCACACCGGCCTGCCGCCGCGTGCCAGTGATGGTGGCAATCCTTGGGACAAGCGTGAACAGGCCAAGGCTGCGGCGTTTGCCCGCAACCAGCAGGCGGCCAAGGAGCGCAAGGACGCCGCGAAAGGCAAAGGGCCGAAGCCGACGCGCAAGCCGGTCGTACCGCGCTAAACATCGCTTGAGCTGAACAGAACGCCAACCTTCGGGTTGGCGTTTTGCTGATCGTTCCCACGCTCCTGCGTGGGAGTGCCTCAGGGACGCTCCGCGTTCCAGCCTTCCCCCGGAGTCATGTCGAGCATGGGTGTGACGCAGAGCGTCACGGGCTGCGTTCCCACGCAGAGCGTGGGAACGATCAATCTCCATGCTTTTCAAAATTCGGATTCGACTCAAGGCTTTCACGTCGGCGTATCTCCAACGGCCACCTCACCCTGGCCCTCTCCCTCTGGGAGAGGCCAGGGTGAGGGGCTCTTCGCAACATTTGCGTGCAATCAGCCCAAACCATTTCCCCGCATCGCCCGATTTTGGTGCTGTACTGCCTTAAGCATTCCGGGAAAGCGCCCAAGCCTGTGCATGGCATAAGTCTTGCGCGCTTTCGAATACGCTTAGGCTCGCAGGAGGCACGCCGTGTCGATTCATGTCGCATTGCATCACGTCACGCATTACCGCTACGACCGCGCTGTCGAACTCGGCCCGCAGATCGTTCGTCTGCGCCCGGCTGCCCACAGCCGCACGCGGATTCTGTCGTATGCGCTGAAAGTCTCGCCCGAGCAGCATTTCATCAATTGGCAGCAAGACCCGCAGGGCAACTACCTCGCCCGGCTGGTGTTCCCCGAGAAAACCAATGAGTTGCGCATCGAAGTCGATCTGCTCGCCGAGATGGCGGTGTTCAATCCGTTCGACTTCTTCCTCGAGCCCTACGCCGAGAAAATCCCTTTTTCCTACGCCGCCGATGAGCGCAAGGAGCTGGCGCCATACCTCGAAACCCTGCCGTTGACGCCGAAATTCAAAGCCTATCTGGACGCCATCGACCGCACGCCGCTGCCGGCGGTGGATTTTCTGGTGGCGCTCAACCAGCGCTTGAGCGAAGACATCGGTTACCTGATCCGCATGGAGCCGGGCGTGCAAACCCCGGAGCACACCCTCGAACATGCCTCCGGTTCCTGTCGGGATTCGGCGTGGCTGCTGGTGCAATTGCTGCGCAACCTCGGGTTGGCCGCACGGTTTGTGTCCGGCTACCTGATTCAATTGACCGCCGACGTGAAAAGCCTCGACGGTCCGTCCGGTACTGAAGTCGACTTCACCGACCTGCACGCCTGGTGCGAGGTGTATCTGCCGGGCGCGGGCTGGATCGGTCTCGATGCGACTTCCGGGCTGTTTGCCGGCGAAGGGCATATCCCGTTGGCCTGCAGTCCCGATCCGTCCTCGGCGGCACCGATCAGTGGTTTGGTCGAGCCGTGCGAATGTGAGTTCAGCCATGAAATGTCGGTGGAGCGGATCTGGGAGGCGCCGCGCGTCACCAAGCCCTACACCGATGAGCAATGGCTGGCGATTCAGGCGCTCGGCCGGCAGATCGATGCCGACCTGCTGGCGGATGACGTGCGCCTGACCATGGGCGGCGAGCCGACTTTCGTTTCCATCGATGACCCGGATGGCGCCGAGTGGAACACCGCTGCGTTAGGCGCGGACAAGCGCCGGCTCTCTGCCGAACTGTTCCAGCGCATGCGCAAACATTACGCTGCGAAAGGTCTGGTGCATTTTGGCCAAGGCAAGTGGTATCCCGGCGAGCAACTGCCGCGCTGGTCGCTCAATTGCTACTGGCGCCGTGACGGCGTGCCGATCTGGCACAACGATGCTTTGATCGCCGACGAGCAACAGGATTACGGCGCCAATGGCGAATTGGCCGGGCGCTTCCTCGCCAGTGTCGCCGAACGCCTGAAACTGCCTACGCGTTTTGTCTTCCCGGCCTACGAGGACAATTTCTACTACCTCTGGCGCGAGGGCACATTACCCAGCAACGTCAGCGCCGAAGATCCACGTCTGGAGGAGCCGCTTGAGCGTGCGCGACTGCGCAAGGTCTTCAGTCAGGGGTTGAACAAGGTGATTGGCCAGGTGCTGCCTCTGGCGCGCACGGCCAAGAGCGACCAATGGCAGAGCGGGCGCTGGTATCTGCGTGACGAACATTGCCGACTGGTGCCGGGGGATTCGCCGCTGGGCTATCGCCTGCCGTTGGGATCGCAGCCGTGGGTGAAGGCCGCCGAGTATCCGTTTATTCATCCACAGGATCCGAATCAGGACTTCCCTGATCTGCCGGAAACGGCGCAGCTCAACCGTCACGGCGAACCGGCTGCGACTGACGAACGCGCGCCGAAAATCGACGAGTCCGCTGACTGGCTGACCCGCACTGCATTCTGCGCCGAGGCTCGCGAGGGCCGCTTGTACCTGTTCATGCCGCCGCTGGAGCGGGTCGAGGATTATCTGGAACTGGTCGCGGCCATCGAGGCCACCGCCGAGGAATTGCATTGCCCGGTGCTGCTGGAAGGCTACGAGCCGCCGGCTGATCAGCGCTTGAGCAATTTCCGCATCACACCCGATCCGGGTGTGATCGAGGTCAACGTGCAACCGTCGGCGACGTGGGACGAGTTGGTCGAGCGCACCGAGTTTCTTTATGAAGAAGCGCGACAAACTCGCCTGACCACCGAGAAATTCATGATCGACGGCCGCCACACAGGCACCGGCGGCGGTAACCATTTCGTTCTCGGTGGTGCGACGCCGGCGGACTCACCGTTTCTGCGTCGCCCGGATCTGCTGCGCAGCCTGATCAGTTACTGGCATAACCATCCATCGCTGTCATACCTGTTTTCCGGTTTGTTCATCGGTCCGACGTCGCAGGCGCCGCGCGTTGACGAGGCGCGCAATGACGCGCTGTACGAACTGGAAATCGCTTTCGCGCAGATGCCCGAGCCGGGCGAGGAATGCGCACCGTGGCTGGTCGATCGACTGCTGCGTAATTTGCTGATCGACGTCACCGGCAATACGCACCGTGCCGAGTTCTGCATCGACAAACTGTACTCGCCGGACGGCGCCACCGGGCGTCTCGGCTTGCTGGAACTGCGTGCCTTTGAAATGCCGCCGCACGCGCGCATGAGCCTCGCTCAACAGCTGTTGCTGCGGGCGCTGGTCGCACGTTTCTGGCGCGAACCCTATGCGCCGCCGAAACTGGCGCGCTGGGGCACCGAGTTGCACGACCGTTTTTTGCTGCCGCACTTTATCGAGCAGGACTTCGCCGACGTCATCGTCGAACTGAACAACGCCGGTTATCCGCTGCGGGCAGAATGGTTCGCCGCGCATCTGGAATTTCGTTTTCCCAAGGTCGGCGATTACGCCGTCAACGGTATCGAGCTCGAATTGCGTCAGGCCTTGGAACCGTGGCATGTCCTCGGCGAGGAGGGCGCGGCGGGCGGCACGGTGCGTTACGTGGATTCATCGTTGGAGCGCTTGCAGGTCAAACTCAAAGGGCTGCCGCCGCAGCGTTATCTGCTGACCTGTAATGGCATCGCCGTGCCATTGCATCCGACCGGACGCGTGGGAGAGTTCGTCGCTGGGGTGCGTTATCGCGCGTGGCAACCGGCTAACTGCTTGCAGCCGACCATCCCGGTGCACGCGCCGCTGGTGTTCGATTTGCTCGATACCTGGATGGGGCGGTCGCTGGGCGGTTGTCAGTACCATGTCGCCCATCCGGGCGGGCGCAATTACGAGACATTGCCAGTCAACGCCAACGAAGCGGAGAGCCGGCGTATGGCGCGGTTCTTCCGCGTCGGACACACGCCGGGGAAACTTCCTGTACCGAACGTGGAAATCAGTGACGAGTTACCGATGACAATCGATTTACGACGTTTCTAAGGCCTACGCGACACGCGGGTTTTTCGTATATCCGCGCGTCATCTGCCTGCGTTAGTCTGACCGTTCCTTGCTGTCTGCCGAGCTTTCCATGCCTGACCTGCTAGACCGCTACCCGCTTACGGCGGGCACTTATCATGAACTGCTCGACGGCAGTGGCGCGGTGCGCCCGCACTGGCGGCGGCTGTTCGATCAGTTGCAGCGCAGCACGCCGGCGCAACTGGTGCAGCGGCAGGCATTGCTGGCGCGGCAGATTCAGGAAAATGGTGTCACCTATAACGTCTATGCCGACCCGAAAGGTGCGGACCGGCCGTGGGAGCTGGATTTGCTGCCCCACGTGATTGCCGCCGATGAGTGGCAGCAATTATCGGCAGGCATCGCCCAGCGTGCGCGCCTGCTCAATGCTGTGCTGGCGGACTTGTATGGCCCGCAACGGCTGATCAGCGAAGGTTTGTTGCCGGCAGAGCTGGTCTTTGGACACAACAATTTTCTCTGGCCGTGTCAGCATATCGCGCCGCCGGAAGAGATATTTCTGCACCTGTACGCCGTGGATCTGGCACGTACGCCGGACGGGCGCTGGTGGGTGACTGCCGATCGCACACAAGCGCCATCGGGCGCCGGGTATGCCCTGGAAAACCGCACCATCGTGTCCCGTGCCTTTCCCGAGTTGTACCGCGATCTGAAGGTGCAGCATCTGGCCGGGTTCTTCCGCACATTGCAGGAAACTCTCACGCGACAGGCGCCGTGTGACGATGACGCACCGCTGGTCGTGCTGCTGACACCGGGGCGCTTCAACGAAAGTTATTTCGAACATTTGTATCTGGCTCGCCAGCTCGGTTATCCACTGGTGGAGGGCGGCGATCTGACCGTGCGCGATGCCACGGTCTACCTGAAAACCCTCAGCGGTCTGCGCCGGGTGCACGCGATCATGCGCCGGCTCGATGATGATTTCTGCGATCCGCTGGAGCTGCGTACGGATTCGGCGCTCGGTGTTCCCGGTCTGCTCGAAGCGGTGCGTCAGGGCCGCGTGCTGGTCGGCAATGCATTGGGCAGTGGCGTGCTGGAATCGCCTGGGTTGCTGGGTTTTTTACCGAAGATCAACCAATACCTGTTCGGCGAAGATTTGATCCTGCCGTCGATTGCGACGTGGTGGTGCGGCGAGGCGCCGGTGTTGGCGCAGGCGCTGGAAAAGCTGCCAGAACTGTTGATCAAACCAGCGTTCCCATCACAAAGCTTCGCGCCCGTGTTGGGCCGTGATCTGAGTGAAAAACAGCGTCAGGCGCTTGGCGAACGCATGCAGGCGCGCCCTTATGCCTACGTTGCGCAAGAATTGGCTCAATTGTCCCACGCGCCGATCTGGCAGGCGGAAAACGGTCAACTGCAACCACGGGCCATCGGCATGCGTATGTACGCCGTGGCCAGTGGTGAGGGTTATCGTGTGCTTCCCGGTGGTTTGACCCGGGTGGCCGCCGAGGCCGATGCCGAAGTGGTATCGATGCAGCGCGGCGGCGCCAGCAAGGACACTTGGGTGCTCGGTGATCGCCCACCCAGTGGCGAGCAATGGAAGAGTCAGCGAAACGTCGGCGTGCACGATCTGGTGCGCCGCGACCCTTATCTCCCGTCGCGAGTCGTTGAGAACCTGTTCTGGTTCGGCCGTTACTGTGAGCGCTGTGACGACAGTGCGCGACTGCTACGGATCATGCTCGCACGGTATGTCGATGGTGATGACCCGCAAGCGTTGCAGGCGGCGGTCGACCTCGGTGAGCGGCTGACGCTGCTGCCGGACGAAGGTGAACTCCCTGAGCGCCTGTTGGCAGCGCTGCTGGGTGAGGACTGGTCGTTCAGTCTGCGTTCCAACCTGCAGCGTTTGCAGTGGGCGGCCTCGCAGGTGCGTGGCAAGCTCTCGCGCGAGAACTGGCAGGCGTTGGTGGAGTTGCAGCGCGAAGCGATGGACCTGGATACCGATGAACCCGACTTCGGCGAGCTGCTGGATTTTCTCAACCGGCTGGTGATGTCGCTGGCGGCGCTGTCCGGATTTGCCCTCGACGACATGACTCGCGACGAAGGCTGGCGCTTTCTGATGATTGGCCGGCGCATCGAGCGACTGCAGTTTCTCAGCAGCAGCCTCGCGGCGTTTCTGCGTGGCGCCGGTGCTTTCGATCAGGCGGGCCTGGAGTGGCTGCTGGAGTTGGGCAATAGCAGCATCACCTACCGCTCGCGTTACCTGGCCGTGGCGCAATTGATTCCGGTGCTCGACCTGTTGCTGCTGGACGAGCAGAACCCGCACGCGGTGTTGTTCCAGTTGAAGCTGGTGACCCGCACGTTGAAGCGTTTGAATGATGACTTCGGTGTCCCACGGGAAGCGGGGTTGCCGCAGCTGGTCGAGCGTCTTGCGCGTTTTGATCTGGGTTGCCTGGAGAATCCATTGTTCGGGGAGGCCAGCGTACGAGCGGCGCTCAATGGTCTGGCGGATCTGCTGCAAGAGATTGCCGATGCCAGCGGTCAGGTCTCGGATCGTCTGGCCTTGCGCCATTTCGCCCATGTCGATGACGTCAGCCAACGCACGGTGTCTGTCTGATGAATGCTCGATACCAGATCTTCCATGACACCTGTTACCACTACGACAGCCCGGTTTCCCTGGCGCAGCAACTGGCGCACCTGTGGCCGCGTGAATGCGGCTGGCAGCGCTGCACCGAGCAGCAATTGCTGATTAGCCCGGACCCGACAGCGCGGCGCGATGAGCTGGATGTGTTTGGTAATCCGCTGACCCGATTGGCGTTTGAGCGGCCGCATGACGAATTGCAGGTCAATGCACAACTCACCGTTGAAGTGCTGGCGCGGCCGGCGCTGGACTTTAATCAGTCACCCGCCTGGGAGCTGACCCGCGATGCGCTGACGTACAGCAGTCAGCCGTTGTCCGCTGAGTTGCTCGAAGCCTGTCGCTACCGGTTCCAGTCACCGTACGTGCATCTGAAACGCAGTTTCGTCGAATTCTCGCAAAGTTGTTTTCCGGCAGGCAGGCCGTTGCTGTTGGGCGTGCAGGACTTGATGCAGAAGATTTTCAGCGAATTCACTTTCGATGCCGAGGCAACCCAGGTCGCGACACCGCTGGTGGAGGTGCTGGAGCGGCGACGCGGGGTTTGTCAGGACTTCGCCCATTTGATGCTGGCGTGCGTGCGTTCGCGAGGATTGGCGGCGCGCTATGTCAGTGGATATTTGCTGACACAGCCGCCACCGGGGCAGCCACGCTTGATCGGCGCCGACGCGTCGCATGCGTGGGTGTCGGTATTTTGTCCGGTGCTGGGATGGGTGGATTTTGATCCGACCAACAATGTGCAACCGGCGCTGGAGCACATTACATTGGCGTGGGGGCGGGATTTTTCCGATGTGTCACCGTTGCGCGGGGTGATCCTTGGCGGCGGCAATCACGACCCGGAAGTGCGCGTTACCGTGATGCCGCTGGATTAGCGACGATCAAACTGTAGGAGTGAGCCTGCTCGCGATAGCGGTGTGTCAGTGGAAATATTTGCTGCTGACACACCGCTATCGCGAGCAGGCTCACTCCTACAGGGGGAATTGGGTATTTCGGGGAAGGCTGTGAGGGCCGGCAGTGAAACCGCCAGCCCCGTCACAAATCCGCAGGGTCTGATTCGATCATCAAACCCGGTGGGGCTCAGGCATCGGGCGCCTGATCTTTCGGTGCTTCGGTTGCATCAACATCATCTTCCGGTGCCACTTCACCCTCAGGGTTCAGTGCTGCTTCTTCAGCGGTTTGTTTCTTGCGCTGAAGCTTTTCCTCTTTCTTCTGTTCCTTTGCCAGGTCTCGTTGACGTTTGGCGAAGGAGTAATTGGGTTTGGCCATGGGCGTTCCTCTTGGTCGAAGGTGAGGTTGAGCGGCGCGTATTCTGCCCTGTATCGGTGCCCGGTGGTTAGCCGGGTTTTTGGTCGACCCACTTTGGCGTGACGGTCGGCTTCCAGTTGTCCAGGGCATCGAGCAGCGTTTGCGGCGACTCGCTCACTTGCAGCATGTCACGGTGTGGCGCTCGAACGAAGCCTTCGCCGACGATATGGTCAAGAAAAGCGGTGAGTTTGCTGTAGAAACCGTTCACTTCCAGCAGGCCCAAAGGTTTACCGTGGTAGCCGAGCTGGCCCCAGGTCCAGACTTCGAACAGCTCTTCCAGCGTGCCGAGGCCGCCGGGCAGGGCGATGAAGGCGTCGCTCAGTTCAGCCATGCGCGCCTTGCGCGCGTGCATGCCTTCAACCACTTCCAGGCGCGTCAGGCTCTTGTGGCCGATTTCCTTGTCCATCAGGCTTTGCGGGATGATGCCGATCACTTCGCCGCCGGCAGCCAGTGCCGCATCGGCAACGATGCCCATCAAACCCACGGCGCCACCGCCGTAGACAAGGGTCAGTTTACGCTCGGCCAAAGCCCGGCCAAGGGCAATGGCGGCTTCGGTGTAAGCCGGATCAGTGCCAGCATTGGCACCACAAAATACACACACGGATTTCAGAGACATGCCTTCCTCCTGGGTCAATCCGTCACAGGGTAATGGCTGGCACGCCGTGATCCAAGGCCTAAACTTCGCGTTCAGGCGATTCAAACGTACCGCTGGCGCCACAGGCGTAGGCGGCGAGCAAACTGCACAACAGACCGTTAAAGAACATGACAGGCACTCCGTCTCAGTAGATGCGCCGATCATAGGGCCGGCCGGGGAATCTGGCCGTTAGATTGTGTCGATGAGTGTCATAGCCTGAAAGTTGTATACAATTTTTGACTCAAGTCATAGGAACTTGCGAAGATTTCAGGCAGTCTTTCCACCATTCGTGTTTTTGTTAACCCTGCCTTGGAGATTCACCATGTTTTCCAAAGTTGTTGCGGTATCCCTGCTGGCGCTGGCCAGCAGCCAATTGATGGCTGCCGAGTGCAAAACCACCGTTGACTCCACCGATCAGATGTCCTTCAACACCAAGGAAATCGTGATCGACAAGAGCTGCAAAACCTTCACCGTTGAACTGACCCACTCCGGCAGCCTGCCGAAGAACGTCATGGGCCACAACCTGGTGATCAGCAAAGAAGCTGACATGCAGCCAATCGCTACCGCTGGCCTGGCCGCCGGTATCGACAAGAACTACCTACCGGAAGGTGATGCACGCATCATCGCTCACACCAAGATCATCGGCGCCAAGGAAACCGACTCGCTGACCTTTGACGTTGCGAAGATTGCTGATGGTGGCTACGGCTTCTTCTGCTCGTTCCCTGGCCATATATCGATGATGAAAGGCACCATTACCGTCAAGTAATTGAGTCAGGCATAAAAAAAGCGTCTCTCGGGACGCTTTTTTGTTTTCTGTAGGAGCTGCCGAAGGCTGCGATCTTTTGCTCTTGATCTTCAAAGCCAGATCAAAAGATCGCAGCCTCGTTTCACTCGACAGCTCCTACAGGGGGCTTTCAACTCACGGGGCGAATGGCATCACGCGCTTGTGATGGGTCTTGTTGTAAGTCGCGACGATAATGTCGAACGCTTCCTGACGCACCGGCTCACCGTGCAGGAACGCGTCAATCTCGGCGTACGTCACGCCATGGGACGCTTCGTCGGGTTTGCCCGGCGACAGATCCTCAAGGTCCGCCGTCGGCACTTTCTCGACCAACGACTCCGGCGCGCCAAAGCTGCGTGCAATCGCCCGCACCTGATTCTTCACCAGACCGCTGAGCGGTGCCAGATCACAAGCGCCGTCACCAAACTTGGTGAAGAACCCCATCACCGCTTCCGCTGCATGATCAGTGCCGATCACCAGCCCGTGCGCGGCGCCGGCGATGGTGTACTGGGCGACCATGCGCATCCGCGCCTTGGTATTGCCCAGCACGAAGTCCACCGACACGGCGTGCTTGCCCTCAAAAGCCGCCACTTCACTGGCCAGCGATTTCACCGCCGGGCCGATGTTGACCGTGTGGCGCTCATCCGGAGCGATGAAATCCACCGAGGCCTGGGCATCGTGTTCATCGAACTGGGTTTCGTACGGCAGGCGCACGGCGATGAATTTGTAGCTGTTGTCGCCGGTCTGGTCGCGCAGCTCACGCATCGCGCGCTGGGCCAACAGGCCGGCGGTCAGCGAGTCGACACCACCGCTGATGCCCAGCACCAGCGTCTTGAGCCCGGAATTGACCAGGCAATCCTGAATAAAGGCAATGCGTCGGGCGACTTCGGCCTGCAGGGCCTGGTAGTCGGCGAACGGCGGTTGCACCTTGAGCTGCTCAGCAATCTCACGCTGTACGGCTTGCATGAATTCACTCCTTGCTAGATAGACGGGAATCGGCAGGAACCTGGAACACGTGTCGCAAGTAGGCGACGAAATTCGGGTCTTTGCAGTGGGACTTGCCTGGCTCGTCGGAGATCTTCGCCACCGGTTGGCCGTTGCAGGCAGTCATTTTAAGCACGATGCTCATCGGTTCGACACCCGGAATGTCACAGGTGAGGTTGGTGCCGATGCCGAAGCTGACGTTGATCCGACCGTGCAGCGCGCGGAAGATCTCCAGCGACTTGGGCAGGGTCAGGCTGTCGGAGAACACCAGGGTCTTGCTCATCGGGTCGATGCCGAGCTTGTGATAGTGAGCGATGCATTTTTCGCCCCACACCACAGGGTCGCCAGAGTCGTGGCGCAGACCGTCGAAAAGCTTGGCGAAAAACAGGTCGAAATCGCCTAGGAAGGCATCGGTGGTGATGCAATCGGTGAGCGCAATCCCGAGCAAGCCACGATACTCGCGGACCCAGCAATCGAGCGCGGCGATCTGGCTGTCGATCAGCCGTGGACCGAGCTGCTGATGGGCCATGATCCATTCGTGGGCCATGGTGCCCAGCGGCTTCATGTCCAGTTCCCGCGACAGGTGCACGTTGCTGGTGCCGACGAAGCGCCCGGGGAAGTCGTGTTTGAGTACATTCACCACTTCAGCCTGCACGCCATACGAAAAGCGTCGACGGGTGCCGAAATCGGCGACTTGCAGTTGCGACAACTCATCGGCTGAGGCATTGGCGGTCAGCCAGTCGAACTTGCGATAGAGCTGTTCCCGCGCCTGTTCGAGCACGGTTTCGCGGTAGCGATAGCGGTTGCGCACTTCGCTGACGATGGCCAGCAATGGCACTTCGTAGAGGATTACATGCAGCCACGGCCCGCGCAGACGGATGAACAACTCGCCGTTTTCGATACCGGTGTGCACATAGCGCAGGTTGAAGCGGAACAGCCCGAGGAAACGCAGGAAGTCCGGTTTGAGGAAGCTGATGCGCTCAAGAAAACTCAGTTGATCGGCGCTCAGGCTCAGCTCGGCCAGCCGCTCGATCTGAAAACGGATCTCGGCCAGATACGGGCGCAGATCCTCGCTGTTACGGCAACGGAACTCCCATTCGACTTCGACGTTGGGGTAGTTGTGCAGCACCGCCTGCATCATCGTCAGTTTGTAGAAGTCGGTGTCGAGCAGGTTCTGCACGATGCGATCGGCAAACACACTCTCGCTCATAACGGGGTCTCCAGGTGCGCCGCGCCTGTGCGCGGTCTCAATCAATGGCGCTAGTGGCGCATATCAGCGGTGGGGATTGCCAGTGCTTTTTTGATTTCAGGTGAAAGATCCGCTGAGGCCATACACCTTAGCCCGCAAAAATTGTTCATTTTCGGTTGTACCTCAAGTGCGGCTTGAAGCACTTGTTCAAGACAGTCCCAGCTCTTTATATACTCGGCGAGCAGAGAGTGTCTTGGTATCAGCTTGGTTTCAACTGCTTTAATCATGGCAGCTCTTATCATTTCGTTGGTGGCAATTTTATACATGGATGAAACTTCCTTTGAAGGAGATCTGTTCCAGCGTATCAACGCCATCCTGAAGTAATACATAGGCAGGAAGTATCAGGCGATAGAAGTCGGAGTCGTTGGTGCCTTTAATGGTGACTGATGTGAAAGTCTCCAAGAGACTGGCCGCGGCGCGGATTCTGAAGCAGGCGTCTTCAAATAACTGATCAGGTGCGGCGTGCGAGTCTATAAAGAAGGTGGGGATATTAGTTGCGTTTGCTTTGAGCGGATGAAATCGATTCATGGGATAAGCTCCTTCAGGTTGTTTTAGACGTGACAGATCGAGGAATCTAATATTGTTTTAGTTTGAAGATTGGGTTTTTTGGTTTGCCTTCTGCAGAGCCATTACCTGGTTTAATGGCTCTGCATCTGTTCTATCTATGCCTGAGCAATCTGTTTGCTGATTTCCGGGGAGTCAGAGGACTCGCCAAGTTTCATTGTGCTTGAGCGGCAAGCTAGCGGTGGCCACGCCACAGGATCAAGATCCAGATCAAGAAATAATTTTGAATCGAAAATGGGTGTCTCGACTCCAGCGCGGCGTTGGTCATCGTAATCACGCAAGATGCGCAGGCATATCTTGAAAAGCAAGGCCATCGTTATCAGGTTGACGAGTGCCAGTAACGTCATGGTGATATCTGCAAAAGCCAAAACAGTGGAAAGATCTTCGACCGATCCCCAGAACACTAGAGTCAACACCAGCGCGCGATAGAGAATCAGCACTTTGCGAGGTTCGTCAAACATGAAGCGCAAACTGTTTTCTCCCAAGTAATAGTTGTAAAGCATCGCCGTGAATACAAACAACGCAAGCACCACGCTGATAAACATCCGCCCCCATTCTCCTACAACGGCTGCCAGCGAGTTTTGTGCCAGAGCGATACCGTCACCTTCAAGGCCCGGAGTGTAGAAACCGGATAATAAAATCATTAGTGCAGTGCATGTGCAGATCACGAATGTATCGATGAAAACACTCAGTGCTTGTACGACGCCCTGTGCAACCGGATGACTGACCGTCGCTACTGACGCAACGTTGGGAGCACTTCCCAGACCTGCTTCGTTGGAAAATACTCCGCGTCTGACCCCCATGATGATTGCACTGCCAATCAGACCGCCAAGCGCCTCATCCAGGCCGAGGGCGTTTTTGACAATGGTGACCAGCATTGTCGGAACTTGATCGAACTGCAGAATCAACACGTAGCCCGTTACGCCGATATAGGCGAGGACCTTGATAGGAACCAAAAGGTCGGCTACTGCTGCTATGCGCTTTATCCCGCCGATGAAGACGACTCCCAGCATCAAGGAAAGTGCGAGTCCTGACCACATGGGTGGCAGACCAAACGCATCCTTTAGCGAGTGAGATACTGCATGGGACTCGAGACCATTGATTGCAAAGCCGAAGGTCACCAGCATTAATACAGCCGCTATTATCCCGAGCCAGCGTTTGCCCAGACCGTGCTGGATGTACCAACACGGACCCCCTCGATAGAGACCGTTTTCGTCGTTGCGTTTATAGAGCTGGCCCAGCGTGCATTCGAAGAGGCTGCTTGACATACCCAAAAGTGCGGTCATCCACATCCAGAATACGGCGCCGGGCCCACCCATGCTGACGGCAATCCCGACCCCAACGATATTGCCGGTGCCCACGCGTCCGGCAAGACTGAGTGTGAGTGCCTGAAATGAACTCAATTGATGGCTGCCTGCGCGCCAACTTCCGTGTAAAACACCGAACATGTGGCGGAAATATCTAATCTGGACAAATCCCGATCGGATAGTGAAATAGCTTCCCAATCCAAGAACTAAAGGTATTAATACCTTGCCCGACAAAAAATCGTTGATGACGTCTAGCATTCAAAGCTCCTTGCTATATAGAGTGCTGGCGAATTAATGGTGTCGTCAGTCCTGAAGGCTTTCAGATGTCGTAATATCCAGCCATATTTCATCCGGCGCAATTTCGCAAGTTGCTTAAAAGTGATGCGAGTTGCTGCTATGGTTGCCTCTTCTTGATTTTTGTTGGATTACTGTATGTGTGAGTTTCTTCCGGCAAACTTGAGACTGCTGTGTAGTCACTACCGATCTGTCGCGGAGGTTTGTAGGAAAGTTCGCATTAATCGTGGGCAATTCAATAAGTACCTTTGTGGGAAAAGCGTTCCGACACCTTTTAATCTCAAACGAATCTGCGACTTCTTTGGTGTGGAGGAGTTTGAGATTGGACTTCCAACGGAGCAATTCATCAACCTGATTGGCGTGAAAGCCCGTAAGAACCCAGCCTTGGGCGAGGTAACTGCGCCACAGATAATGCATGAGCATCTGCGTCAGAAGTCCTCAGCGGAACTGAAAGCCCACATCGGTTATTACTACGAGTATTACCACGCAATGACTGACCCCGGCTCCATTCTGTGTTCGCTCGTGCATGTGCGGGGGGAGGGGGATGACGTCGTCTACGAGAGAAACGAGCGCTTACAGATAGCCGGGGCGGGGGAAGATTTTGAACGGTATCAATATCTGGGTGTTGCTTATTACCTGCGTGATCGCTTGTTTTTCATCGACTATGAGTCGCTTACCTCCAACGAAATCAGCCAGACCATTCTCATCCCAAGTTTTAAAAGCTGTATTACACGGCTCAATGGTTTGAAAATAGGGGTTTCAGCGGCGGATCATCGTGCTCCAGCGTGCTCAAGGGTTGTCTGGGAATATCTGGGACAGGAAATCAATCGCGTCGATGCCTATCGACGCGTTCGGTTGTACAAGCCTGATGATTGCGCTATCGATGACGATCTGCGCGCGCGTCTGGCTCAGGCTCAGGTTGTTGAGGGCCTGTTTGTTATCGCCTGACAGAACCCATAGCAGGCTGCGATCTTTTGATGTCGGCCTTTTAAGATCAAAAGATCGCAGCCTCGTTGCACTCGACAGCTCCTACGGGGAGATCGATCAGGGATTGTCGATCTGCTCCAGCATCCATTTGACGAAGTCGCGCACCTTCGGCACTTCCGCCGCATGCTCCGGGTACGCCAGGTAATAAGCGTCGGTACTGGGCATGGCATGCTCAAAGGGAATGACCAGTTTGCCGTCGGCCAATTCCTCTTCCACCAGAAACCGCGGCAACAGCGCCACACCGCAGCCGACCTGCGCGGCACGAATGCACATATAAAAGGTTTCGAAACGCGGCCCGTGATAGCTGTGTTCGGTCTGGTAACCCTGACTGTCGAACCAGTCGTGCCAGGCTTGTGGGCGCGAGGCATTTTGCAGCAGCACCAGATCGGTAAGTTGCGTCGGGTCAGTAAACGGTGTGTCCGGCAGGCTGCCAGGCGCACAGACGGGCACCAGTTCTTCGCCGAACAACTTCAGGCACTCCGTGCCCGGCCGTGAGCCCTGACCGAAATAAAACGCCAGATCACTGCGCCCTTGCAGCAGATCATCCGCTTCCTGCTCGTTGCACAAATCCAGATGAATCGACGGATGGCGCAGCCGCCAGCCTTTCAGGCGCGGCACCAGCCAGCGCGCGCCGAATGTCGATGGTGTAGACACGCGCAGGACTTCAGTTTCGCCGCCGTAGGAACGCAGGTAATGCGTCGACATCTCCACTTGCGAGAGAATTTTTCGTACTTCGACCAAGTACAAATCCCCGGCCGGGGTCATTTGTAAACGCCGACGTACGCGGCGGAACAACAAATGCTGCAACAGTTCTTCCAACTGCGCGACCTGCTTGCTCACCGCGCTCTGGGTCAGGTTCAGTTCCTCGGCGGCGCGGGTGAAGCTCAAGTGCCGGGTCACGGCTTCGAAGCACTGCAATGCAGTGAACGAGGGCAAGTGGCGTTTGTTCAGCATGGCCGATCCTTTTCTTGTCTTTCTAGCGCTGCATGAATAAACGGAATGATATCTCGCGTAAAGGTCGTTTGTTGCCTCGCCATTGTGACGCTACAACTAAAGGCCTGCCCGGTCGCGAAAAAGCGCCCGCACACATTCAGTTTTTTGCTTGAGGAGTGACCCATGGTTGCCGCATTGCTTGATCGTCTTGGTGTGAACCCGGCCCTTTACCAGAACGGCAAAGTGCCGGTGCATTCGCCGATCGACGGCAGCCGCATCGCCGCCGTGAACTGGGAAGGCCCGGCCGAAGTCGAGCAGCACATCAGTCGCGCAGATCATGCGTTCGAGCAGTGGCGCAAGGTGCCAGCCCCGCGTCGTGGCGAACTGGTGCGTCAGTTTGGTGAAGTGTTGCGTGAATACAAAGCCGACCTCGGCGAACTGGTTTCCTGGGAGGCCGGCAAGATTACTCAGGAAGGTCTCGGTGAAGTGCAGGAGATGATCGACATCTGCGACTTCGCCGTGGGTCTGTCCCGTCAGCTGTACGGTTTGACCATCGCTTCCGAGCGTCCGGGCCACCACATGCGCGAAACCTGGCATCCGCTGGGCGTGGTCGGGGTCATCAGCGCGTTCAATTTCCCGGTCGCAGTGTGGGCGTGGAACACCACGCTGGCGCTGGTCTGCGGCAACCCGGTGGTGTGGAAACCGTCAGAGAAAACCCCGCTGACCGCGTTGGCCTGTCAGGCACTGTTTGATCGTGTAGTGAAGAATTTCACCGACGCCCCAGCGAATCTTTGCCAGGTGATTATTGGTGGTCGCGACGCAGGCGAAGCGCTGGTCGATGACCCGCGTGTCGCGCTGATCAGCGCCACTGGCAGCACACGTATGGGTCGTGAAGTGGCGCCGAAGGTTGCCGCTCGTTTTGCTCGCAGCATTCTGGAACTGGGCGGCAACAACGCGATGATCCTCGGCCCAAGTGCCGATCTCGACATGGCGGTACGTGCAATTCTGTTCAGCGCCGTCGGCACTGCCGGACAGCGTTGCACCACCTTGCGCCGTTTGATCGCCCATGAGTCGGTCAAAGAAGAAATCGTCACCCGCCTCAAAGCCGCGTACTCGAAAGTGCGTATCGGTAACCCGCTGGAAGGCAATCTGGTCGGCCCGCTGATCGACAAACACAGCTTCGAAAACATGCAGGACGCGCTGGAGCAGGCGTTGAGCGAGGGCGGTCGGGTGTTTGGTGGCAAGCGCCAGCTCGAAGATCAGTTCCCTAACGCCTATTACGTGTCGCCGGCCATCGTTGAAATGCCGGAGCAGAGTGACGTGGTCTGCAGCGAAACCTTCGCACCGATTCTGTACGTGGTCGGTTACAGCGACTTCCAGGAAGCGCTGCGCCTGAACAACGCTGTGCCACAAGGCCTGTCGTCGTGCATCTTCACCACGGATGTGCGCGAAGCCGAGCAGTTCATGTCGGCGGTCGGCAGCGACTGCGGCATCGCCAACGTCAACATCGGCCCGAGCGGTGCGGAAATTGGTGGCGCGTTTGGTGGCGAGAAAGAAACCGGTGGTGGTCGTGAGTCGGGTTCCGACGCATGGCGCGCTTACATGCGCCGTCAAACCAACACCGTGAACTACTCGTTAGAGTTGCCGCTGGCGCAGGGCATCACATTCGATTAAGCAGCAGCGAGCTTCAAGCCCCAAGCTACAAGCAGATCGGCTTGCTGCTTGTAGCTCAAAGCTTGCAGCTGCTCCGACAGGAGCTTGGCAATGCCGTTACGCGAAGAATGTCTGTGGGAAAAGCTTACGCCGCAAAGGCCGGATAACACCGCGCTGAAGGGCGAAGTCAAAGTCGATGTCTGTGTGATCGGCGCCGGGTTCACCGGATTGGCGGCGGCGCTGCATCTGTTGGAAAAAGGCAAAAGCGTCTGTGTGCTGGAGGCTCATCGCGCCGGTCACGGCGGTTCGGGGCGCAACGTCGGGCTGGTCAATGCCGGCATGTGGATCCCGCCGGACGAGATCGAGGCCGGTTTCGGCGAGGCGGTTGGCAGCCAGCTCAACCGCATGCTCGGGGCCGCGCCGGCACTGGTGTTCAGCCTTGTGGACAAGTACAACATCGATTGCCAGTTACGCCGCGAAGGCACGTTGCACATGGCGCACAACGCCAAGGGCGAGGCGGATCTGCGCAGTCGTGAACAACAATGGAAACGCCGTGGTGCGCCGGTCGAACTGCTGACCGGCAAGGCTTGCGAACAAGCCACCGGCACGCAAAAGATCGCTGCGGCTTTGCTCGATCGCCGCGCCGGTACGCTCAATCCGATGGCGTATGTCACCGGGCTGGCCAATGCGGTAAGCGGTCTCGGTGGGCAAATGTTCGATCATTCGCCGGTCACTCGGCTTGAGCGTCAGGGCTCGAACTGGTCAGTGCAGACCGAGCACGGTTCAGTATTGGCCGAACAAGTGGTCATCGCCTCCAACGCCTACACCGAAGGCGACTGGACCGAACTCAAGCGCAACTTCTTCCCCGGTTATTACTATCAGGTCGCTTCGGTGCCGCTAAGCGAAGACGCCGCCCAGGAAATCCTCCCGGGCGGGCAGGGATCGTGGGATACACGCCAAGTATTGAGCAGCATCCGCCGTGACAAAGAAGGGCGCTTGTTGCTCGGCAGCCTGGGCAATGGCAATCAGAAACCGACGTGGTTTCTCAAGGCTTGGGCCGACCGCGTGCAGCAGCATTACTTCCCCAATCTGAAACCGGTCGAGTGGGAATGCACTTGGACCGGGCGCATCGCATTCACGCCTGATCACCTCATGCGCCTGTTCGAGCCGGCACCGGGTCTGGTGGCCGTCACCGGTTACAACGGCCGTGGCGTCACTACTGGCACCGTGGTCGGCAAAGCCTTCGCCGACTACCTGTGTAACGGCGATCCTCATGCTTTGCCGATTCCTTTCGCACCGATGCAGCCCTTGGCGGGTGTGGGCTTGCGCAGTTGCCTGTACGAGGCCGGATTCTCGCTGTATCACGCGGGCCAGTGCCTGCGCATTGTGATTTGAGTGTTGAAATATGTTGCCGGAAGCGGCGCTTTTCGATGTAGCGACTAGCCTGTAATGGTGCGGGTTGTAGCAGTCCCGCACCAGCAGTGTGCAGTTCGGTGACGCGGGCTGTTACAGGCTGGTTGCACGTCGTTTGGCGCCGCGGTTGCAATGATGGCGCGTGCGGGTTGCGCCTGAAAAAATAAATGGTTTTACCTTCCGCGGTTTAGACGGTTGCACGCCCAATGAAAATGGGAACGAAACAGTCGAAATAACAAGAAAGCAGCGACTTTTTGAAGAATAAAAAACCGATGGCACGGCCCTTGCTCAGAGCATTCAGTGAAGTGAAGTCGCAGTGCCAACTAAAAAAAACCTTGGAGCACCACCTCATGTCCCAGACGTTTTACAAGAAAGGCTTTCTGGCCCTCGCAGTGGCTACTGCGTTGGGTGTTTCTGCGTTTGCTCAAGCTGATGTGAAAATCGGTGTAGCGGGTCCAATGACTGGCGCCAACGCGGCATTTGGCGAGCAGTACATGAAGGGTGCACAGGCGGCGGCTGACGCAGTCAACGCGGCGGGCGGCGTCAACGGGGAGAAAATCGTACTGGTCAAGGGCGATGACGCCTGCGAACCGAAGCAGGCCGTGACGGTCGCCAAGGACCTGGTCAACCAGAAAGTTGCTGGCGTGGTCGGTCACTTCTGCTCTTCTTCAACCATTCCAGCCTCGGAAATTTACGACGAAGCCGGTGTGATCGCGATCACCCCGGGTTCCACCAACCCGCAAGTGACCGAGCGCGGCCTTAGCGCCATGTTCCGTATGTGCGGGCGTGACGACCAGCAAGGTATCGTCGCCGGTGACTACATTGTCGACGTGCTCAAAGGCAAGAAGGTTGCCGTGCTGCACGACAAGGACACCTATGGCCAAGGCCTGGCGGATGCCACCAAGGCTCAGCTTGAGAAGCGCGGCGTGAAGCCAGTGCTGTATGAAGGCCTGACCCGTGGCGAGAAAGACTTCAGCGCCGTGGTCACCAAGATCCGCGCGGCTGGCGCCGATGTCGTCTACTTCGGCGGTCTGCACCCGGAAGCCGGTCCACTGGTCAAACAATTGCGTACCGAAGGCCTGAAAGACGTCAAGTTCATGTCCGATGACGGCATCGTCACCGACGAACTGGTGACCACCGCGGGCGGCCCGCAATACGTCGACGGCGTGCTGATGACCTTCGGCGCCGACCCGCGTCTGCTGCCGGAAAGTAAAACCGTCGTCGATGCCTTCCGCAAGGCCGGCACCGAACCAGAAGGCTACACCCTGTACGCCTACGCTTCTGTTCAAACCCTGGCTGCCGCTTTCAACGGCGCCAAGTCCAACAGTGGCGAGAAAGCTGCCGAGTGGCTGAAGGCCAATCCGGTGAAAACCGTCATGGGTGAGAAAGCCTGGGACAAGAAGGGCGACCTGAAAGTCTCCGACTACGTGGTGTACCAGTGGGACGCGACTGGCAAATATCACCAGCTGGAAAAACAGAAGTAAGGGCTGACGCGATCAGTTAACCCCCACCGATCCCCTGTGGGAGCGAGCTTGCTCGCGAATACGGGGTGTCAGTCGCCGTCGCTGGTAGCTGATACACCGCTTTCGCGAGCAAGCTCGCTCCCACAAGGGGCCGGGGTGGTCGTTCTGATCGTGGCTGACATTGCTCCGACGTAAATCTGTATTTTTCCTAGAAGAACCGCACATCACAGGTGTGCAGGTTCTCACTGCGTGAGATTGCGTTATGGATGGTATTTTCCTGCAGCAACTGGTCAACGGCCTGACCCTCGGGTCGGTCTATGGCCTGATCGCCATCGGCTACACAATGGTCTACGGCATCATCGGCATGATCAACTTCGCCCACGGCGAGGTTTACATGATTTCTGCTTACCTGGCGGCAATCAGTCTGGCTCTGCTGGCGTACTTCGGTATTGAATCCTTCCCGCTGCTGATGCTCGGCACTCTGATCTTCACCATCGTCGTTACGGCGGTGTATGGCTGGGTCATTGAACGAGTCGCTTACAAACCCCTGCGCAACTCCACCCGACTGGCACCGCTGATCAGCGCCATCGGTATTTCCCTGATCCTGCAAAACTATGCCCAGATCAGCCAGGGCGCCCGCCAACAGGGTGTTCCGACGCTGCTCACCGGCGCCTGGCGCGTCGACATCGGCACCGGCTTCGTTCAGCTCACTTACACCAAGATCTTCATCCTGGTGGCCGCGTTCGTCGGCATGGGGCTGCTGACCTACGTGATCAAGTACACGAAGCTCGGCCGCATGTGCCGCGCCACTCAGCAAGATCGCAAGATGGCCTCGATTCTGGGGATCAACACCGACCGCGTTATCTCCTACGTGTTCATCATCGGTGCAGCCATGGCGGCATTGGCCGGCGTGCTGATTACCATGAACTACGGCACGTTCGACTTCTACGCCGGCTTCGTCATCGGTATTAAAGCCTTCACTGCTGCGGTACTCGGGGGGATTGGTTCGCTGCCGGGTGCGATGCTGGGCGGGATCATTCTCGGTATCTCCGAGTCGCTGTTCTCCGGCCTGGTCAACTCCGACTACAAAGACGTGTTCAGCTTCTCGCTGCTCGTACTTGTTCTGGTCTTCCGGCCGCAGGGCCTGTTGGGCCGTCCTCTTGTGTCGAAGGTGTAAGCGATGTCTTCAACCACTCAAAAAAGCATTGATATCAAAAAAAGCCTGGTTGAGGCGATTCTGGCCGGCCTGATTGCCCTGATTGTTTTCGGGCCGATTGTCGGCGTCGTACTCGAAGGTTACAGCTTCAATCTTGAGCCGACCCGCGTAGCGTGGCTGATCGGCATCGTCATGATCGGCCGTTTTGCCCTCAGCCTGTTCCTGCAAACGCCCAAGGGCCTGAAGATTCTCGATGGATTCGAGAGCACCGGTTCCGGTGTGCATGTGCTGCCGGCCGATCACAAAACACGCCTGCGCTGGATCATCCCGCTGTTGATTGTGCTGGCGATCATCGTGCCGTTTGTCTCCAACTCCTATCTGCTGGGCGTGGTCATCCTCGGGTTGATCTATGTGCTGCTGGGGCTGGGATTGAACATCGTGGTCGGTCTGGCCGGCCTGCTCGACCTCGGTTACGTGGCGTTCTACGCCATCGGCGCCTACGGTCTGGCGCTCGGTTATCAGTACCTGGGCCTGGGTTTCTGGACGGTGCTGCCGCTGGCGGCAATCACGGCGGGGCTTGCCGGGTGCATCCTCGGTTTTCCGGTGCTGCGCCTGCACGGCGACTATCTGGCGATCGTGACGCTGGGCTTCGGTGAAATCATTCGCCTGATCCTCAATAACTGGTTGTCGCTGACCGGCGGCCCGAATGGCATGCCGGCACCGCTGCCGACGTTCTTCGGTCTGGAGTTCGGCAAACGGGCGAAGGATGGCGGGGTGCCGTTTCACGAGTTCTTCGGCATCGCTTATAACCCGGACGTGAAGTACTACTTCATCTACGCGGTGTTGTTCCTCGTGGTGCTGGCCGTGCTGTACATCAAGCATCGGCTGGTGAAAATGCCGGTCGGCCGTGCGTGGGAAGCTCTGCGTGAAGATGAAATCGCCTGCCGCTCGATGGGCCTTAATCACGTGCTGGTCAAGCTCTCGGCGTTCACCATCGGTGCATCGACGGCCGGTCTCGCCGGTGTGTTCTTTGCAACCTACCAAGGCTTCGTCAACCCGACCTCGTTCACCTTCTTCGAATCGGCATTGATCCTCGCCATCGTCGTACTCGGCGGCATGGGCTCGACCATCGGTGTGGTGATCGCCGCGTTCGTGCTGACCGTCGCCCCGGAATTGCTGCGCGGCTTCGCCGAATATCGCGTGCTGCTGTTCGGCATCCTGATGGTGTTGATGATGATCTGGCGACCACGCGGGCTGATTCGCATCAGCCGTACCGGGGTCACTCCACGCAAAGGTGCCATTCACTATGAGAGGACTGCGCCATGAGTGAAGTCGTACTCTCTGTTGAAAAACTGATGATGCATTTCGGTGGCATCAAGGCGTTGAGCGATGTCAGCCTGAAGGTCAAACGCAACTCGATCTTCGCCTTGATCGGCCCCAACGGCGCCGGCAAGACCACGGTGTTCAACTGCCTGACCGGGTTCTACAAAGCCTCCGGCGGCAAGATCGAACTCAACGTGCGCGGCCAGCAGACCAACGTTATCCAGTTGCTGGGCGAATCGTTCAAACCGACCGATTTCGTCTCGCCGAAATCTTTCCTCAGCCGCATGTACTACAAGATGTTCGGCGGTACGCACTTGGTGAACCGTGCAGGCCTGGCGCGGACCTTCCAGAACATTCGCCTGTTCAAGGAAATGTCGGTGCTGGAAAACCTGCTGGTGGCTCAGCACATGTGGGTCAACCGCAACATGCTCGCCGGCATCCTCAACACCAAGGGCTATCGCAAGGCCGAAAGCGATGCGCTGGACTGCGCGTTCTACTGGCTGGAAGTGGTCGATCTGGTGGACTGTGCCAACCGTCTCGCCGGTGAACTTTCCTACGGCCAACAGCGCCGTCTGGAGATCGCCCGGGCCATGTGCACGCGGCCACAGATCATCTGCCTCGACGAACCGGCCGCCGGCCTCAACCCTCAGGAAACCGAAGCGCTGAGCGCGATGATCCGTCTGCTGCGTGACGAGCACGATCTGACCGTGGTGCTGATCGAACACGACATGGGCATGGTTATGAGCATTTCCGACCACATCGTGGTGCTGGACCACGGCATCGTCATCGCCGAAGGCGGGCCTGAAGCGATCCGTAACGATCCGAAAGTGATTGCCGCCTATCTGGGCGCCGACGAAGAGGAGCTGGTATGACCCGACCGATCCTCGAACTCAAAGACCTCGACGTGTTCTACGGACCGATCCAGGCGCTCAAAGGTGTTTCGCTGCAGATCAACGAAGGTGAAACCGTCAGCCTGATCGGCTCCAACGGCGCCGGCAAATCGACGTTGCTGATGTCGATCTTCGGTCAGCCACGGGCGGCGGGCGGGCAGATTCTCTATCAAGGCGTCGACATTACCCACAAGTCCTCGCACTACATCGCTTCCAACGGCATTGCGCAGTCGCCGGAAGGACGGCGGGTATTCCCCGACATGACCGTCGAGGAAAACCTGCTGATGGGCACCATCCCGATTGGCGACAAGTACGCCAAAGAGGACATGCAGCGCATGTTCACGCTGTTTCCACGGCTGGAAGAGCGGCGCACCCAGCGGGCGATGACCATGTCCGGCGGTGAGCAGCAAATGCTCGCCATTGCCCGAGCACTGATGAGTCGGCCGAAGTTGTTGCTGCTCGATGAGCCGAGCCTCGGGTTGGCGCCGATTGTGGTGAAGCAGATTTTCGCGACCCTGCGCGAATTGGCGAAAACCGGGATGACGATTTTCCTCGTCGAGCAGAACGCCAATCATGCACTGAAGCTGTCGGACCGGGCGTATGTGATGGTTAACGGCGAGATACGCCTGACGGGCACGGGTAAAGAGTTGCTGGTGAATGAGGAGGTGCGTAACGCCTATCTGGGCGGGCACTGATTCCTCGACGTTATGCACAGCCCCGGCGACGCAAGTCCCGGGGCTTTTTCATTCCTCAAACATACCGCACGCCTGTGTAGGAGCTGCCGAAGGCTGCGATCTTTTGATGTTGTCTTTAAAGATCAAAAGATCGCAGCCTTCGGCAGCTCCTACAGGGAATTGATCAGTGATTTCAAGTGTTGCATGAAATTGTGGAAAACAAATTCCCCAAGCTGTGAAAGCGCGACATATAGACGCTGCAAATGGCTGTTTTTCCACAGATTTGACTTGTCCCCGTTTGCTGTGGAGCTGGCTGTGAATAACGTGGGTGTATCTGGCTGCGCGCCATGTAAACCGTGGCCTGCAAGTGTGTGGTTGTTTTTTGATCAGGCGTTTTTGCGGGGCTTGAAGTCTTCGTTGTCAACCATTTTATAGCGTCGCGGATAGCAGTGATTCCGGGTGAACAATCCTGTGGATAAGTCTGTGATTAAACTCTGGAAAGACTGCGCTGAGGGCCGTAATTACTGGCCTCGCGCAATCACTGCGTTGACGCGTCAGTCGTGCAAAATGCCATCTCCGGCACATCCGCCGCTTCAGGGTCAAGCAAAAAACTTTCTATTTCGCACGCAAAGCCTTGTGTGGCGCGGCTTTACGTGTTTGCACTTGCCCCCGGAAACTGTGGAAGGGACTGTGGATAACATGCGTGCACATGGCTACAGGCCACGGTGGCTATGGTGTTGGTACGCTTGGTTGTTTTTTGTACAGCTTGTGGGTGTTGCCCGTGAAAGCGCGGGCGGGCATGCTGCCTGCTGAATTTCTATTCCAAGGGCTGCCCCGGCGGCCGAAGCAAGGAGAACACGATGTCCAACACCCTGTTTATCACCGGCGCGACGTCCGGATTTGGTGAAGCCTGTGCCCGCCGTTTTGCCGAGGCTGGCTGGAAACTGGTGCTGACCGGTCGTCGTGAAGAACGCCTCAATGCGCTGTGCGCCGAACTGTCGAAGCAGACCGAAGTGCATAGCCTGGTGCTCGATGTGCGTGACCGCAAGGCGATGGAAGAGGCGATTGCCAATCTGCCGCCATCGTTCGCCAAACTGCGTGGTCTGATCAACAACGCAGGTCTGGCACTGGGCGTGGACCCGGCGCCGAAGTGCGATCTGGACGATTGGGACACCATGGTCGACACCAACGTCAAAGGCCTGATGTACGCCACGCGCTTGCTGCTGCCACGCCTGATCGCCCATGGTCGTGGCGCCGGCATCGTCAACCTTGGCTCTATCGCCGGCAACTATCCGTACCCGGGCAGCCACGTGTATGGCGCGACCAAAGCGTTCGTTAAACAGTTCTCGCTGAACCTGCGTTGCGATTTGCAGGGCACCGGCGTGCGGGTCAGCAACATTGAGCCGGGGCTGTGCGAAAGCGAGTTCTCGCTGGTGCGTTTCGCTGGTGATCAGGAGCGTTACAACGCGACCTACGCGGGTGCCGAGCCGATCCAGCCACAGGACATTGCCGAGACGATTTTCTGGGTGATGAATGCGCCGGCGCACATCAATATCAACAGCCTTGAGTTGATGCCGGTGAGCCAGACCTGGGCCGGTTTTGCCATCGAGCGTAATAAGGCCTGACACCGCGTCATCGTTCTTCGCGAGCGAGCTCGCTCCCACATGAGACCGCGATCAAATGTGGGAGCGAGCTTGCTCGCGAAGGGGCCGCCACAGGCAATAAATTCCGATAAGGTAAACTCCCCTCGCAACAACCCAACCGCACCCCGCGGTTTTCAAGGTTTTCGAGGAGTCAAAGTGAGTAACCGAGGTGAGCAGGCACTGCTCAAACAATCGACCATTCTGATGTTCGCCGTGGCGATTGCCGGGATCGTCACCGGTTTTGTTTCAGGTTCGCAATCCATCCTGTTTGATGGTTTTTTCTCGCTGATCGCAACGTTCATCAAGGTCTTGATGCTGATCACCGCCAAGTTGATTGCCAAGGAAAGCAACCACCGCTTCCAGTTCGGGTTCTGGCATCTGGAGCCGATGGTGCTGCTGATCGAAGGCAGCTTCCTGATGTTGATCGCGATCTACGCGTTCCTCAACGGCGTGTTCGGCATCATCAACGGTGGCCGCGACATCGAGTTGGGGCTGGTGATCATTTATGCCGCGGTGTTTACCATGGTCGAATTCGCCTACTTCTTCTACGTACGGCACCGCAATCGCAAGCTAAAATCGAGCCTGATCCAGTTCGACAACATCAGTTGGCTGGTGGATGCGATGCTGTCTGTGGGCCTGTTGATCAGTTTCCTTGCGGCGCTGCTGCTCAAGTCTCAGGGCTATGGTCAGTGGGCGGTGTATGTCGACCCGTTGATCCTGATCGTGCTGGCGCTGACCATGTTGCCACCGGCGTTCAAGATCCTTGGCCCGGCGCTGCGCGATGTGCTGGGGATCGCCCCGGATACGCTGGATGATCAGGTGCGCCAGGTGATGGAGGCGGCGAAATCCGAACATGGTTTCGACGATTACGTGTCGTACGTGCAGAAGCACGGTCGGGCGCGGTTTATCGAGATTCATGTGGTGTTGCCGGCGGATTATGCGTTGAGCAATGTCGGACAGCTGGACGCGTTACGCGAAGAGATATCGGCGAAGCTGGGCAAGCCGGATGCGGCGCGCTGGTTGACCATCAGCTTTACCGGGGACAAGAAGTGGATCGCCTAGAGACCGCATAACGGCTAATCGTCGGATCGCCGCCCGGAGCAGGCTCACTCCTACATTTGGAATGCGTTCCCCTGTAGGAGTGAGCCTGCTCGCGATAGCTATTTATCCGTCAGCGCAGATATTCAGCCAGGCCGCTATAGCAAGTCGCCAGGTGATACGGCGTAGTAGAAGGCATGTCCTTGCGACTCACCTCGCCCAATTCATCCCGACACTCATGCCAGCCACCTGCATGCAGAAACCGCTGCTGCAACGCCTGCAATTGGCGCAGCACCACCGCTTCACTGCCCTGACGCAACGTCAGCGCGCGCAGATATTCCGCCTGAGCCCAGATCCGCTGAGTCGAGTCTCGCGGGCGCCCGTCCGTTTCCAGATCGAGCATCGCCCGCACCGCGCCGGATGACTGCACCACACCGTATTGCTCGGTAAAGGCAAACGCCCGATCCAGCGCCGCATGCAGTTTCGAACCGCGCAACAACGGCGACGATTCCAGCAGGAAATACCATTCGAACTGATGCCCCGGCTCATACCAGTTATCCACAGCGCCGAGCGGCTTCTCCATCAACACGCCATATTGCGGATCGACGAACTGCTTGTGCATGGCCGTGCATAACTCCAGCAATACCTGCTGCGTCTGGGCATCTTCGCGAACCGCCAGGGTGGCCAGAAACGCTTCGGCCAGATGCATCAATGGATTCTGCAGCGGACCGGTTTGCAGGGTGATCCAGTCGCGCTCCAGGCAGGCTTCGTACAAGCCATCGCCGGTGGCAAAGCGTCGGCCAATGATTTCCAGCGCCGCATTCAACGTCGACTCAGCCAACGGATCGCCGGACTTCTCCCAGTAATGCGCGCAGGCAAACAGGATGAAGGCGTGGGTATAGAGGTCCTTGCGCTGATCCAGCGGCTTGCCTTGTGCGTCGATGCTGTAGAACCAGCCGCCGTGTTCGGCATCATGGAAGTGCCGTTGCAGCGAGCGGAACAGCGCCGCCGCACGGATTTCAGCGTTATCCACAACCCCGATCAGACTGGAAAACAGATACAACTGCCGTGCACAGGCCATCGCTCGATAGCGTTGCGGTGGCAGCGGCTGATGCGCGGCGTCTAGCGCCTCGTAGGGCAGCGCCATGTCGGCGTTCCAGCCCGGGCCTTGCCAGAGCGGCACGATCACGTTGACGAAGTGCTGTTGCACAGCGCCGAACAGGGCGGTCAATTCGGGCAGGGAGGTGGAGCGGGAAGCGTGGGGCATGGGCGGACGTCGTCACGGGCTGGGGCGATTGCGCGACATGGTAGCAGAGAGACCGGCATCAGAGATGCGGCGTCTGATCGGCCGCCTTCGCGAGCAAGCTCGCTCCCACAGGTTTTGTGTATGCCACAAATCCAATGTGGGAGCGAGCTTGCTCGCGAAGGGGCCAGTTC
>NZ_VCNJ01000017.1 GCF_005938625.1 Pseudomonas fluorescens | reverse complement strand
GCCGCTCCTACATTGGATAGTGCGAAGTCGGGCATCATTGGGCACACTGGCGGTCTGACTTTTTACATCCAACCTGACTGAGAGGAACGATCATGGTTCTGCGCTCGGAAATTCTGGTGAACAAAAACGTGCTCCCGACTAAAGAACAAGCTCTGCCCGGCCGCGAAACTGCGATGACCCTGCCTGAAAAGCACTTCGTCTTCGAAGAAACCCCGCTGCTTGGCCCGTTTTTCCAGGACGTCGATTTTGCGATCTTCGGTCTGGGCTGCTTCTGGGGCGCCGAGCGCCGCTTCTGGCAGCGCGAAGGCGTGGTCAGCACGGTCGTCGGTTATGCCGGCGGTTTCACGCCGAATCCGACCTACGAAGAAGTCTGCTCGGGCCTGACCGGCCACGCGGAAGTGGTGTTGGTGGTATATGACAAGGCCAAAGTCAGCTACGAAGAGCTGCTGGCGATGTTCTGGGAACTGCACAACCCGACGCAAGGCATGCGTCAGGGCAATGACATCGGCACGCAGTACCGCTCGGTGATCTACGCGACCTCGCCTGAGCATCTGGATGCGGCGCTGAAGAGCAAGGCGACCTATCAGGCTGAGCTGGCGAAAGCAGGTCTGGGTGAAATCAGCACCGAGATCGAACAGGCACCCACCGTGTACTTCGCCGAGACGTATCACCAACAGTATCTGGCGAAGAATCCTGAGGGTTACTGCGGGATTGGCGGCACCGGCGTGTGCATGCCACCGAGTCTGGCAGGCAATTAACCCGCCGACTGATCGTTCCCACGCTCTGCGTGGGAATGCAGCCCGGGACGCTCCGCGTCCCAACAGCGGACGCAGAGCGTCCATTGAGGCATTCCCACGCAGAGCGTGGGAACGATCACTGTAGAAGCTGCCGCAGGCTGCGATCTTTTGATCTTGCCGTTGATCAGCTCTCGGCAATCAGCCAATCCATCTGCCAGCCACCCTGGGTCTGCCCAAGCTTCTTCGACAACCACGGCAGCAACTCACGCAACTCTTCCTCCAGCCCCCACGGCGGATTGGCAATCGCCATGCCCGAGCCGTTCAGGCTGTTCGGCGTATCCAGCGGATGCACCAGCAGCTCCACACGCAACAACTTCGGCGCACCGGTGCCGGCCAGATCCTGATAGAAGCGGCGCAACGCACGCTGGTCCTTCACCGGATACCAGATCGCCGCCACGGTTTGACGCATCCGACCAATCGCCTCTTTCAACGACGCCGCGCAACGCTGCATCTCGTCGAGCTGTTCGAACGGCGGATCAATCAACATCACCGCGCGCTTCTCCTGCACCGGCAACATCGCCCGCGCGACGTGCCAGCCCTCACCGAGATGAACTTTGACCCGACGATCACCGGCCATGTTGTCCTTGAGCAGCACGCCGTCCTCCGGGTGCTTCTCGTTGAGCATCACTCGATCCTGTGGACGGGTCAGACGCCGCGCCAGCTCCGGCGAACCCGGGTAGTAGCGCAACTGGCCATCCGGGTTCATCTCGTGCAGCACCTTCATGTAATCGGCGGTCAGCGCCGGCAGATCCGGCTGATCCCACAAGCGCGCGATGCCTTCCAGGTATTCGCCGGTGCGATTCGCCTGATCGCCCTGCAAGTCATACAGACCGATGCCGGCGTGCGTGTCGAGATAGGCAAACGGCTGCTCCTTGCGCGACATCAAGGCGATGAGGCGGGTCAAGGTCAGGTGTTTGAACACATCGGCGTGATTGCCGGCATGGAAGGCGTGACGATAATTCATGGCTGCTCCTGCGAAGGGCGCAAAGTTTACCTTTTACCGGGCGGCAAGTCAGGGGTTCGCAGCCGAGCGGACAAAAGCCTTTCCCTCACCCTAGCCCTCTCCCGGAGGGAGAGGGGACTGACGGTGGTGATCTTGCGAGTTACATCGACCTGAAAGATCAGCGTGATCTCAGGTTTGGCCAAACGAAGATCAGCGCGGAAGTCGCAAGTCGGCGTACACCGCCCAGACAACTCGGTCGGTCCCCCGAAAGAACACCACCATCCAGGCTTGGCCAAGCCAAGTTCACCGCTGAAGTCGCAGGTCCGCGTACATCACCCAGACACCTCGGTCGGTCCCCTCTCCCTCTGGGAGAGGGCTAGGGTGAGGGGCTTTGCTTTTATGGCATTACACTGGCAAAACATAAGCGACAGGAAGTCAAAAACTCATGCGATATCTGATCATCTGCTTATTCAGCCTGCTTAGCCCATACCTCGCCCTTGCCGACGAAACCCACATTGAGCAGGCACGCCAGACACTAAAGAACTACGGCCTGAGCCACTGCATTCTGAAGCCATTCAACGAACGCTCCGCGCTGGAAAAAGACATTGCACTGTCCGCCAATGCCTATTCGTTCATGGGCAAAGGCATGCATACCACTCTGCAAAATGAAGACACGCTGCAGGTGCTGCACGATCCCTACAAAGAAACCCGAAACTACGTATTAACGGCTTACGAGCAGACACCTTCAAACAGCAAATACTCGAATGAAAAAGTGGTGTTCCTTGCGTGCCTGAAGGTCTACAACTCCGAGGCGTTCAACAGCTTTATCAACTCTCAGGATGCGTACATCCCTGACTGACTAACTGATTTCCTTTAACGTCAAAAGATCGCAGCCTTCGGCAGCTCCTACAGGGCGAACGCCAGTCCCGTGTAGGAGCTGCCGAAGGCTCGGGCCGCGTTCGGACGATCTTTTGATCTTTTTCAGGCGGGCATGCTGCGCAGGCGCCTGCCGATGACATCAAGCACATCACAGCCGTCACGCAGAGGAATCACACAGAGCTGGGCGAAGTCGCTGGGGATGACGGAGTCGCATTCGACCGAGCCGCGCATGCACATGTTTTCCAGCACCTGGATCACGGCGCGCAGGCGATGGTTGGCGGCGTCCATGAGGATGTCGAGGGGCACGTGGGTGTCGATGAACAGGGTCGGCATGTCGCTGCAATTGTCGGTCAGGGCCATGAAGCGGTTGTCGGGATGGGGGATGATTTTTTCGTAGGGTGGATCGGGTGTTAGCGTTTTCATTTTTGAACCTCTGGTAGTGAAATGAGCTTCCACCATCGCCCTCCTACGGGTTTGGGTGGCAGCCATGCGCGGGGTAGGAGTACCGAGACCAGAGAACTCGGCCACGCCGAAGCGTGCCCGCACATAACCGCCGCAAATGATCTTACGGACGCACGTAGACTGCCGCAAACCAGGCAACGACGTTTATGCACTCTTCTAGTCTCAAGGCTCCTACACCCTGTCGCCGCATCTGCGGTGACCTTTTAAGACTATCCCTGCAACCCATCCCCCACCAGTTCATGAAAACCGCCGCAACTCGAAGGAATCGTCCGAGACCTTCGCCCCGAAAACTCACTCCGACTCTGCCAGCAAAAACGCCAACAGTGCCGATTGCGACGATTCTTCCGACATAGAAACCTGAAAAAACCGCCTGACCTTGCAACGCAAAACCGCCTCGGGAAAGGCCTCGAAAACTGCCGGATATTCCTCGCTCAACCACTGCAACGCATTGGCCGTTCGAACTTCATGGCCTTGCTGCGCCAGCACCGACTCCGGCACCTGCCACCACGGGAATACCCGCCCCGATACCAGCGCCCTGCCACCGATATCCAGCGCCTGCCCATTGATCAAACAACGCCCGATCAGCGGGAACAGCTGCGCCGCATCCACTTCGCTGGCCTGCAAAATCGGCAACAGAAACCGCCCGTCCCAGAAACGAAAAAACATTGTTTTGCCGTCCGGCATCAGCACTTGGGTCAGGCTGCGAAAGTGCGCCAACACCTCTTCAAGACTCGCCGAAGACACCGCCAGCCACCCCCAATCCCGCGACTCGGTTGTGGCCACCCAATGCAGAAACTCACTGTCGGCGGCGACAATTCCCACGTGAGGCATCACTGCATCCCACTCGGCATAGATCGTACCGGCCCAGATCGGACTCGCCATGCCTGGCCAGCCCTTGAGCGGCTTCGCCTCGCTGGCATTGCTGAATACCGCGAACAACCGCTCGGAAGCTTGCAACGGCTCCCGCGCCAACCATTCGGCAGGCAAAAGAAAATCAGGCTGCACAGAGACCGTCCTTGCAACGCTCACACTCTTCGCAGAATGGTGCATCACCCTTGAAGCTCATGATTTGCGCGGCAGTGAGCATCGCTGCCGGCGCAGCGACCAGTTTCTCCGGTAATCCCGGGACAACCGGCGCGGCACTCATCGCCGCCATCGGCGCACCACCTACGACAATCGGCACACTGCTGAAAATGCCACCCGGGCCGATGTTGATCCACTGCCCGCCGGCCTGAATCGTCGCACTCGCGCCACCGTCGATGACCACTTGCTGGCCGGCGCTGACGTGGAATTGCCCACTGGCGCTGGTCGCCTGATTACTCACGCGGACATGCCGATCACCCGTCACAGATAGATGATCGTCCTGCCTCACTTCGGTCTGCCGCTGACCATGAGTGATGCGTTGCTCATCAGCCTTCAACTCATGGCGGGCGGTGCCGGTGACGACGATGCTGCGCTGGTTGTCGACCTGCACCTGTTGATCATTCAGCACATGCTGCGTCCAGTTGCGCTGGGCGCGCAGGTAAATTTCCTCGGCGCCTTTGCGATCCTCGATGCGCAGTTCGTTGTAGCCGCCCCCGCCGGGGCTGCTCTGACTGCGGAAAATGCTGCGGGTCTTGTCCGCCGGCAGGTCCAGCGGGATCGGTGTCGCGGCGTTGGGCAGGCAACCCACGACCAGCGGTTTGTCGGCGTCGGCATCAATGAAGCCGACCAGCACTTCCATGCCGACTCGCGGGATCAACACGCTGCCGTAACGGTCGTGCGCCCAGTTAGTGGCAACGCGCAGCCAGCAGCTTGAGTGCTCGTTCAATTCACCGTCGCGATCCCAAGCGAGCTGAACCTTGACCCGACCGTACTCGTCGCAGTGGATTTCCGTGTCTTTCGGCCCGGTCACAACGCCCGGCTGGTAACCCAGCATGCGTGGTTTTTCCGGCCCCAGCGCCGGGCGAAAGAACACGTCCCACGGCGTAGCGAGAAAGGTATTACGGTAACCCTGGAATCCTTCCCCATCACTGGTCACCGATTCCTCCAGCACTTGCGGCTGACGGCCATGGTGTTCGACGGCGGTCAGCAGCCACAGGTCGTTCCAGTCGTGGCGCGGATGCTCGGTCAGTTGCAGGAAATGTCCGCAAACCAGCGCGGATTCGTCGCTGATGCCTTCGGCCTGACGATAATCGGCGACATGTCGCTCAAGTGCCCGCTGGGCGAGATGCTTGCCGGTTTCACGATCGTTGAATTGTCCGGGAAAGTGATAGTCCTCCAGCACCGGGCGCTGCTCGCCGTCGATACGGCTTTGCAACTGCAGCCGCGGCTTTTCGAAGTTGTAGTCGCGCCGAGTGACCACGCTGGTGCGGGTTTCCACACGAACGTTGAAACGCTGAACCGCCGGGGCACCGGCAGACATGCCACTGCCCGGCAGATAAAGGGTCGGCGCGGCCAGTTTTGGAAACACCGTCTGGTCATCACCGAACACCAGTACGTGCGCGTCGGGGCTGTGTTGAAAGTGGTAATGAATACCGACCTCGGCACAGAGGCGTTGAATGAACGCCAAGTCGCTTTCGGCGTACTGCACGCAATACTCTCGAACCGGGTATTCGCTGCCTAACCGAAACTCGAACGCATCACGAAGGATCGCGTGATCCTTAAGCACCTGCGCAACAATTTGCGGCACGCTCTGGTGCTGGAAAATCCGCTGATTGATGCGGTGTCCCAGATACGTCAGACGTGGCACAAGGCTTAAGTGATAACGCGTCAGACGTTTCCCGGAGTCGCCCTGCCCGACCTGATAAATCTGACCGTGAATGCCAGAGCCCTGAGCATCAAAACTCAGAAACGCCTGACAGTGCAGCAGGCTCTCGAGATCCAGATCCGCCCGTTCACTGACCAGTTCCAGCTCGAAACGAAAGGGTTGGCTGATGGCTTCCTTGCCCGTGAACTCAAGGACTTTGAGGTCATGCTGGACGCCTTCGAGGGTCAACGTAAAACGCGGTTGATTGGCAGGCGCGAACATCCGATGTCTCTCTGCAGTGTGAGGGCGGGCGATTCTGCATGAGGGGCAAGGGGTGATGAATGGGTGACGGGGAAATCAGATTTGCCCTACTTCTATTGCCGAAAAACCCTGCAAAAATCGGCGCCTTCAACTACAGACAAATCCTCCAAAACCACCACCGAACCTTGTAGGAGTGAGCCTGCTCGCGATAGCGGTGTGACATTCAGCATTGATGTCGACTGACACACCGCTATCGCGAGCAGGCTCACTCCTACAGGGGAGCGCGGTGAATCAGAGAAATCACAGGCACAAAAAAACGGCCCGCCTCCTGTAGGAAACGGGCCGTTTTCGGGTGAGCGCTAGCTCAGAACAATCACTTGTTCAGGTGGAAATCTTTTTCCGCCGCTTCGAAGCGCTGCACCATGCCTTTGGTCGGCTCGCCCATCTTGCTGACGATGTAGATGGCCAGGCTGGCGAAGATGAAGCCCGGGATGATTTCGTACAGACCCATCACCTCGAAATGCTTCCACACCACTACGGTGATCGCGCCGACCAGAATACCGGCCAGTGCGCCGTCGCGGGTCATGCCTTTCCAGACCACCGAGATCAGTACAACCGGACCGAACGCAGCACCAAAACCAGCCCAGGCGTACGACACCAGGCCCAGCACGCGGTTTTCCGGGTTGGCTGCCAGGGCGATCGCGATCAGTGCAACCAACAGCACCATGGCGCGACCGACCCAGACCAGCTCCAGTTGCGAAGCGGATTTACGCAGGAAGGTTTTGTAGAAGTCTTCGGTCAGGGCGCTCGAGCACACCAGCAGCTGGCAGCTCAGGGTGCTCATCACAGCGGCCAGAATGGCCGACAGCAGCACACCGGCAATCCATGGGTTGAAGAGGATCTTGGCCAGTTCGATGAACACACGCTCGTGGTTCTCGGTGACGGGACCGGCGAGTTCCGGATGTGCCGAGAAGTACGCGATACCGAAGAAGCCCACGGCCACGGTGCCGCCCAGGCACAGGATCATCCAGGTCATGGAGATGCGACGCGCCTTGGCAATCGACTTCACCGAATCCGCCGCCATGAATCGGGCGAGGATGTGCGGTTGACCGAAGTAGCCCAGACCCCAGCCCATCAGCGAGATGATGCCGATGAAAGTGGTGCCTTTGAGCATGTCGAAATTGCTTGGATCTTGCGCTTCGATGGCCAGGAACGTGGTGTCGACGCCGCCGGTAGCCAGCAGGACGATGATCGGCGTGAGGATCAGCGCGAAAATCATCAGCGTGGCTTGTACGGTATCGGTCCAGCTCACCGCGAGAAAACCACCAACGAAGGTGTAGGCAATCGTCGCCGCAGCACCGGCCCACAGCGCCGTCTCGTAGGACATGCCGAAGGTGCTTTCAAACAGACGGGCGCCAGCCACGATGCCGGAAGCGCAATAAATGGTGAAGAACACCAGAATCACGATCGCCGAAATGATGCGCAGCAGGCCGCTTTTATCTTCGAAACGGCTGGAGAAGTAGTCTGGCAGGGTCAGGGCATCGCCGTTGTGCTCGGTCTGCACGCGCAGACGGCCGGCAACGAACAGCCAGTTCAGGTAGGCGCCGACGATCAGGCCGATGGCGATCCAGCTTTCAGACAGACCGGACATGTAAATGGCGCCCGGCAGGCCCATCAACAGCCAGCCGCTCATGTCGGACGCACCGGCAGACAGCGCGGTGACGACGCTGCCCAGGCTACGGCCGCCAAGAATATAGTCAGACAGGTTATTGGTGGAGCGATAGGCCATGAAGCCGATCAGCACCATTGCTGCGATGTAGATCACGAACGTGATCAGTGTTGGATTGCTTACGCTCATTAAGTTACGCCCTGGCTTTGTTTTTATGTAGCAGCGGTGATGAAGCCCGCGCAAACGACGACGTTTGGCAGACGATTCGGGATCCCGCGCATTTAGGACTGATGTTTCCCCAGGAAAGCCACCAGCCGATGCACCGGGTTATCCCGGTTGCACCTAGGGCGCGAATGCTATGCAACAAAGTTAAAAAGGTGCAACCAGTTTCGCGAGAATCAGTTGCACCTAGTCGGATATTCCGAGAAACAGGCGGTTTTTGCTCCCTTTTAGCGCAGTAAAGGCGCGTTGCTAGAAGCAAAAGCACCAAGCAAGTGCGGCACTTTCGTACCAGAAAATAATTCCTGACGAGCTGCTTATTATTCCGACAAAAAAGGGTTGCACCCGGTTGCACCTCTTTCAGCGCACGGCTAATCTTGCCGCCAGCTGATGCCACGCAACTGTGGCAACCATGAGGATAAAAATATGGCTACCACCACCCTTGGGGTCAAACTCGATGACCCGACCCGCGAGCGCCTGAAGGCCGCCGCTACCTCGATTGATCGCACACCGCACTGGCTGATCAAGCAGGCAATTTTCAATTACCTGGAAAAACTCGAGGGTGGTGCAACCCTGACCGAGCTGAACGGTTTGACCGCCAAAGACGCCGATGAGGCGGGCGAAATCCACACCGATCACGCGCACCAGTGCTTCCTCGAATTCGCCGAAAGCATCCTGCCGCAGTCCGTACTACGTGCTTCGATCACCGCCGCTTACCGTCGCCCTGAGCCGGAAGTGGTGCCAATGCTGATCGAGCAGGCTCGCCTGCCGGTCGCGATGGCTGAAGCCACCAACAAGCTCGCTGCGTCCATCGCGGAAAAACTGCGTAACCAGAAAAGTGCCGGCGGTCGTGCAGGCATTGTTCAGGGTCTGCTGCAGGAATTTTCTCTGTCGTCCCAGGAAGGCGTAGCCCTGATGTGCCTGGCCGAAGCGCTGCTGCGTATCCCGGACAAGGGCACTCGCGATGCACTGATCCGCGACAAGATCAGCACCGGCAACTGGCATCCGCATTTGGGCAACAGCCCGTCGCTGTTCGTCAATGCCGCCACTTGGGGTCTGCTGCTGACCGGCAAACTGGTCTCGACGCACAACGAAGCCGGCCTGACGTCGTCGCTGAGCCGCATCATCGGCAAGAGCGGCGAGCCGATGATCCGCAAGGGCGTCGACATGGCCATGCGCCTGATGGGCGAGCAGTTCGTCACCGGTGAAACCATCGCCGAAGCCTTGGCCAACGCGAGCAAGTTCGAAGCCAAGGGTTTCCGTTATTCCTACGACATGCTCGGTGAAGCTGCGCTGACCGAACACGACGCACAGAAGTACCTGGCGTCGTACGAACAAGCCATTCACTCGATCGGCAAAGCGTCCCACGGCCGTGGGATTTATGAAGGTCCGGGCATTTCCATCAAGCTCTCGGCACTGCACCCGCGTTACAGCCGTGCGCAGTACGAGCGTGTGATGGACGAGCTGTACCCGCGCCTGCTGTCGCTGACCCTGCTGGCCAAGCAATACGACATCGGCCTGAACATCGACGCCGAAGAAGCCGACCGTCTCGAACTGTCGCTGGATCTGCTCGAGCGCCTGTGCTTCGAGCCGCAACTGACTGGCTGGAACGGCATCGGTTTCGTCATCCAGGCTTACCAGAAGCGTTGCCCGTACGTGATCGACTACGTGATCGATCTGGCCCGTCGCAGCCGTCATCGCCTGATGATCCGCCTGGTAAAAGGCGCGTACTGGGACAGCGAAATCAAACGCGCTCAGGTCGAAGGCCTGGAAGGCTATCCGGTCTACACCCGCAAGGTGTACACCGACGTTTCCTACATCGCTTGCGCACGCAAACTGCTGTCGGTGCCGGAAGTCATCTACCCGCAGTTCGCCACGCACAACGCCCACACCCTGTCGGCGATTTACCACATCGCCGGTCAGAACTATTACCCGGGCCAGTACGAATTCCAGTGCCTGCACGGCATGGGCGAACCGCTTTACGAACAAGTTGTAGGCAAGGTTTCCGAAGGCAAGCTGAACCGTCCGTGCCGCGTGTACGCACCGGTCGGCACGCACGAAACTCTGCTGGCGTACCTCGTACGTCGCTTGCTGGAAAACGGCGCGAACACTTCGTTCGTCAACCGAATCGCCGATCAGTCGATTTCTATTCAGGAATTGGTAGCCGATCCGGTGGCGCAGATCGAGCAGATGGCGACCGTGGAAGGTGGTTTCGGCCTGCCGCACCCGCGCATCCCGCTGCCGCGTGATCTTTACGGTGCTGAGCGCGCCAACTCCAGCGGCATCGACATGGCCAACGAACATCGTCTGGCCTCGTTGTCCTGCGCCCTGCTTGCCACTGCACACAACGACTGGAAAGCCGCGCCGATGCTCGGTTGCGCTTCCAGCACTGAAACCCCTGCACCAGTGCTGAACCCCGCAGATCACCGTGATGTGGTCGGTCATGTTCAAGAAGCCACCGTCGAAGACGTCGACAACGCCATTCAATGCGCACTGAACGCAGCACCGATCTGGCAGGCCACCCCGCCGGCCGAACGCGCAGCGATTCTGGAGCGTGCCGCGGACTTGATGGAAGGCGAGATCCAGCCGCTGATGGGCCTGCTGGCTCGCGAAGCCGGCAAGACCTTCGCCAACGCCATCGCCGAAGTCCGCGAAGCCGTCGACTTCCTGCGTTACTACGCGGTGCAGGCGCGCAACGATTTCAGCAACGACGCCCACCGCCCACTGGGTCCGGTGGTGTGCATCAGCCCGTGGAACTTCCCGCTGGCAATCTTCAGCGGCCAGGTTGCTGCGGCACTGGCAGCCGGTAACCCGGTATTGGCCAAACCTGCCGAGCAAACTCCGCTGGTTGCCGCTCAAGCCGTGCGTTTGCTGCTTGAAGCCGGGATTCCGGAAGGCGTGCTGCAACTGCTGCCGGGTCGCGGTGAAACCGTCGGCGCCGGTCTGGTCGGTGATGAACGTGTCAAAGGCGTGATGTTCACCGGTTCCACCGAAGTCGCGCGTCTGCTGCAACGCAACATCGCTGGCCGTCTCGACAGCCAGGGCCGTCCGATTCCGCTGATCGCCGAAACCGGTGGCCAGAACGCGATGATCGTCGACTCCTCGGCACTGACCGAACAAGTTGTGATCGACGTGGTGTCCTCGGCTTTCGACAGCGCGGGTCAGCGTTGCTCGGCGCTGCGCGTACTTTGCTTGCAGGAAGATTCCGCCGATCGCGTCATCGAAATGCTCAAAGGTGCCATGGCTGAAAGCCGCCTCGGCAACCCTGAGCGCCTGTCCGTGGACATCGGTCCGGTCATCGACGCCGAAGCCAAGGCTGGCATCGACAAGCACATCCAGGGCATGCGCGACAAAGGTCGCAATGTCTACCAGGTGGCAATCGCCGACACCGAAGAGGTCAAACGCGGCACCTTCGTCATGCCGACCCTGATCGAACTGGAAAGCTTCGACGAGCTGCAACGCGAGATCTTCGGCCCGGTGCTGCACGTGGTGCGCTACAAGCGCAAAGAGATCGATCAACTGATCGGCCAGATCAACGCTTCCGGTTATGGCCTGACACTGGGCGTACACACCCGCATCGACGAGACCATCGCCAAGGTGATCGACAACGTCAACGCCGGTAACGTCTACGTTAACCGCAACATCGTGGGTGCTGTGGTCGGCGTGCAGCCATTCGGCGGCGAAGGCCTCTCGGGTACTGGCCCGAAAGCCGGCGGCCCGCTTTACCTGTACCGTTTGCTGGCGACCCGTCCTACCGACGCCATCGAACAATCCTTCGCTCGCGGTGATGCCGTTATCGCCCCGGACGTTCGTTTGCGCGATGCCATGAGCAAACCGCTGAACGCACTGAAAGCGTGGGCCGACAGCAACAAGTTCGCTGACCTGATCACCCTGTGCGTGCAGTACGCTGCGCAATCGCAAAGCGGGATTACCCGCGTGCTGGCCGGCCCGACCGGTGAGAAAAACAGCTACGCCATTCTGCCGCGCGAGCACGTGCTGTGCCTGGCCGAGGTTGAAGGTGATCTGTTGACGCAACTGGCAGCGGTGCTGGCGGTAGGTGGTTCTGCAGTGTGGCCAGAGTCCGACATCAGCAAGGCATTGTTCGCACGCCTGCCGAAGGACATTCAGGCGCGGATCAAGCTGGTTGCTGACTGGAACAAGGACGAAGTGGTGTTTGATGCGGTTCTGCATCACGGCCATTCCGACCAGTTGCGCGGCGTTTGCCAGCAGATTGCCAAGCGTGCCGGCGCGATCGTTGGGGTTCAGGGCTTGTCCCAGGGCGAGACCAACATTGCCCTGGAGCGTCTGGTGATTGAGCGGGCGTTGAGCGTTAACACCGCTGCGGCGGGTGGTAATGCGAGCTTGATGACGATCGGCTAAACCCGATGAACCGGGCACCTGCATAGGTGCCCGGCATAGCAGCAGTCCCTGTGGGAGCGAGCTTGCTCGCGAAAGCGGTTTGCCAGTCAACTCATCTGTTGAATGTGCCGACCTCTTCGCGAGCAAGCTCGCTCCCACAGTGGTTTGTGGTGTTTGCAAAGTTGTTGCGCGGCTCCAACATCACGCCCATCAATCATCCTGTTCAGCGTTTATCAGCACGCCTAGACTCGGCCCAACCCCAATTTCAGGTAGGCCGCCATGTCCGAGATGCTGCTCAGTTCCCGCAATCTGGCTTTCGAGCTGTATGAAGTCCTTGATGCCGAGGGCCTGACCCGGCGTGAGCGCTTTGCCGAGCACAATCGCGAGACCTTCGACGCCGCCATCGGCACCGCGCGCAACATCGCCGAGAAGTATTTCGCCCCGCACAACCGCAAGGGCGACGAGAACGAGCCGCGCTACGAGGACGGTAAGGCGATTCTGATTCCTGAGGTAAAACCGGCTGTGGATGCCTTCCTTGAAGCCGGATTCCTAAACGCCGCGAGAAGTTTCGACGCCGGCGGCATGCAACTTCCGACATTGCTGTCGCAAGCCTGCTTCGCGCATTTTCAGTCGGCCAACGCTGCGTCGACTTCGTACCCGTTCCTGACCATGGGCGCGGCAAACCTGATCGAGAGCTTCGGCACCGAAGAACAGAAACAACGCTTCCTGCAACCGATGATCGATGGCCGCTTCTTCGGCACCATGGCCCTGACCGAACCCCATGCCGGTTCGTCCCTGTCGGATATTCGTACACGCGCCGAGCCTGCGTCCGACGGCACCTATCGCCTCAAGGGCAACAAGATCTTCATTTCCGGCGGCGATCACCCGCTGTCGGAGAACATCGTGCACATGGTCCTGGCCAAGCTTCCGGACGCGCCTGCGGGTGTTAAGGGCATTTCGCTGTTCATCGTGCCGAAGTTTCTGGTCAACAATGACGGCAGTCTCGGCCCACGCAACGACGTGCTGCTGGCCGGACTGTTCCATAAGATGGGCTGGCGTGGTACCACCTCCACGGCGCTGAACTTCGGCGATAACGGTGAGTGTGTCGGCTATCTGGTGGGCGAGCCGCATCGCGGTTTGAGCTATATGTTCCAGATGATGAACGAGGCGCGGATCGGTGTCGGCATGGGCGCGGTGATGCTCGGTTATGCCGGTTATCTGTATTCACTGGAGTACGCCCGCGAACGTCCGCAGGGTCGCGTGCCGGACAGCAAGGACCCGACCACCGCGCCGGTGGCGATCATTCAGCATGCGGATGTCAGACGCATGCTGTTGACGCAGAAGTCCTACGTCGAAGGGGCGTTTGACCTCGGCTTGTATGCAGCGCGCCTGTTCGATGACACCACCACGCTCGAGTCCGAAGCCGAACGCAAACAGGCTCATGAATTGCTGGATCTGCTGACGCCAATCGTCAAATCCTGGCCATCGGAGTTCTGCCTCAAGGCCAACGAACTGGCGATCCAGATTCTTGGCGGTCACGGTTACACCCGTGAGTATCCGGTGGAGCAGTATTACCGTGACAACCGCTTGAACCCGATCCACGAAGGCACCCACGGCATTCAGTCGCTGGACTTGCTCGGGCGCAAACTGGCGCAAAACGGTGGCGCAGGGCTGAAGCAACTGATTCGCCTGATCGCCACCACCGCTGAACGCGCTACAGCATACGAATCGCTGACCGCACTGCGTGAACCACTGGAAAAACTGGTGGCGCGCCTGCAAACGGTGACCATCGGTTTGCTGACCGATCTGGCGCAGGGCAAGGTCAATAGCAGTCTGGCGAACTCGGCGTTGTACCTTAAGGTGTTCGGCCACACGGTAATTGGCTGGCGCTGGCTGGAACAGGCGATTCGTGCCGAGGAAGGGTTGGCCAAAGGGAATGCAGCGGATGCTGACTTCTATAAGGGCAAGCTGCAGGCGGCGCGGTATTTTCTGACGTGGGAAGTGCCGGGTTGCCATCATGAACTGACGTTGCTGGAGGTGCGGGATGATACGTGCCTGGCGATGCAGGATGCGTGGTTCTGATTTCAGCGCCATTACCCAGACAAAACACATTATCGCGCGCTCCACACCTGTCATGTTTGACAGGTGTGGAAATGAGCTCTGCGCGATAGGCTGTATCCGCCTGACATGTAGTTTGCAGTTTGCCCGGCAAGTTCGGACTTAACGTCCTCTTCTTACCCTACAAAAGAGCGAACAACATGGACAGCCAAACTGCCGACCAAACCATCAAACTTGCAGGACTGGTAACGCAGGACTATTGCGTCCTTGCTTCGATTTCGCAATTTGGATCGCGAAACGGCACAGTCTGGACTAACAAAAACTCCTCGGTTTCCACTGTAACCAGCAAAAATCACCATCGCCTTTCTGATGAGCGATCGCAGATCAGCATCACGACATCGCCGGACAACTCAGTACCGGCTGTCGAAACAACAGCAGCAGCAATGTTCGAGATCATTATGGCGGAGGACCGTTATGAGACGGTCAATCGCGTAGCTTACAAAGACTACACGTTCATAGGTGTCACTCAGGTGCGAGCAGTAGTGTATGGCGGCGCAGACGCGAAGTTGCTGATTGATCCTAACGTCGTTCTGAGCGCAGAAGAGTTTGTGTTTTCGGCAAGAGTTAATGACGTAGTAAAAGATCCCACTGCAGAGCGCGTTACGGAAAAGCGTTACATCAAAAAAGGGGAAAATCTCTACCAAGCCATGGTTATCACTTCGCGCTCGAGTTATATCAGTAATAAGGATTTCAATAGAGACGATATGTTCAGAACACTGGCAGCTGGCGACACTTACCACGAAGACCAGCAGGTGTGGACTGTCCGAGAGAAGCGAGTGTTTTACCTGGAGACAATTGGTGGCATCGATTTCTATGGGCGAGAAATCCTGCTGTTCTGAATGGCGAAACCAAAGTGAAACCGACGCGCCTTCGAGGCGCGTCGGGTCTGTACCAAAGTCAGAGTCACTCACTTCAATCGGAAGCCACCCATCTGCCGCGCCAGATCATCCGCCAGTTTCTGCAACATCTGACAATCCTCGCGACAGGCCCGAACCTCCCCCGCCGTCGCCCGCGCCAGATCCGAAATCCCCTGCACATTACGGTTGATCTCTTCCGTCACTGCCGACTGCTCTTCCGTCGCCGTCGCCACCTGATGGTTCATATCGCTGATGCGCTCGACCTGACCGGTAATCGCCGTCAACGACGCCCCGGTGCGCTGGCTCGACTCAACCCCGGTGCCGGTTGCGGCCTGCCCGGTACGCATCGACGACACTGCGTTTTCCGCACCTTGCTTGAGGCTGCCGATCATCTGCTGGATCTCGTCAGTAGACGCTTGCGTCCTGCGCGCCAAAGTGCGCACTTCATCGGCGACGACGGCAAAACCCCGACCCATGTCACCGGCACGCGCCGCTTCAATGGCAGCATTGAGCGCCAACAGGTTGGTCTGCTCGGACACCCCGCGAATCACCGCCAATACAGAATCGATCGACGCCACTTGATGCGCCAACTCCCCCACCGCGCCAGCCGCTATGCCAATTTCATCGGACATGCTTTCAATATGCCGAATCGAGCCGCCGACCACTTCCCGCGCCTGCATCGCTTCATCGCGCGCGGTTTGCGAGGCGAGCGCCGCGTTACCGGCATTCTGCGCAATCTCCTGCACGGTCAGGCCCATTTCGTGAACGGCGGTCGCGACCATGTCGGTCATTTCCTGCTGACGGCCAGAACGTTCAGCGGTGTTCTCCACCACTTTCGCCACCTGCCCCACGGCCGTACGCAGACGCTCGCTGGTGGTCAGCACTTCGCCGATCATCCCGCGCTGGCTGTCGAGGAAACGATTGAAGCCTCGGGCGAGATCGCCCAACTCGTCGGCGCGACTGGAATCTAACCGGTGGGTCAAATCTCCACCGCCGCTACCGATTGCTACCAGCGCCGCTGTTACCTGACGAATCGGCCGCACCAGCCCTTGCGCCAGCCACACCACCAAAGCGAGGCACACCAGCGCTACGGCCAGACCGATACCGCCGCTCATCCACATCGCTTTTCGGGCTTCGGCATAGATTTGCGATTGCGGCACTTCGGCCACGAGAGTCCAGCCTAGACCACGCAACGGCAGGCTGAAGGCGAGGAAGTCTTCGCCATCCCGTTGGAAGCTGCTGCTGACGGCGGCAGCCTTTGAGGTAGAGAGCTGGCCCATGACGGCCTGCGCCGCATTGGCACCAATCTGCTCGCTCAAGGTGCGTTTGCCACTGAACTGCGCTTCGGGATGCACCTGGATCAAACCGTCGGAACGCACGAGATAGACCTTGCCGCGCTCACCAAAGCTGAAGTTGTGGATCAGCTCCGACAGCTCTTTCATGCTCAAACCGAGCCCGGCCACACCGACGACTTTACCGGCCTGCTCAACCTTCAAATCGATGAACAGCGCCAACTCTCCGGTCGCCCCGTCGTTGTCGATATTGAGGGTGCGCGGCTGATTGCTGTCGAGGAAGGAATAGAACCACGCGTCAGCCGGTTTTGAACGGCTGAGGGTGCGGTCCAGACCTTTTTCGGTGATGTAGTGATTGGATTCGGTGCCGATGATCAAAGCGGTAAAAGCTTTATGTTCGGCGCGGATGCCTTCCAGATACTGCGCGAAGCCCGCTGTTTTGCTGCTGTCTTCGCCTGAGGCGAGCCAGTCGCGGACCATCGTATTGCTGGCGATATCTTTGGCCGCCGTCAGCGGTTGCACGAGGATGCGCTCGATATCGTTGCGCGTCGCTTCGATGCTCGACGGCAGTGCTTGTTCGACCAGATAGCTCTGGGCGAGACGGTTGACCACCAGGGTATAAATGCCAACCACGATCAGGATACTGACCAGCAGGGCGGTGCCCATGCTGAGAATCAGCTGCCATTGAATACTGCGTCGCCACAACTGCATGGAGCACCCCCAAAGAATAAGTGGCCGAAACAATGCAACAGCCGTGCCGATTGTATACAACCCAGTCGACAATCTATTCTTTGGTTGTGCGCAGCTCCATCAACTTTGGTTAATGGTCTTGGCAATAGTGTCGACCGTGGCGCTGACTTGCTCTTGGTAACGGTCGAGTTCTTCTTTGTGCTGCTTCTTCATTTCAATCTGCTGAGAGCACAGATTCATCGCCGCCAGCACCAGCAAGCGATCACCGATCAGTGTCGGGTATTTGCGTTTGGTGTCGTCCAGCGCTGCCTTGAGCATCATGGCCGCGTCCAGCAGAGTCTGTTCTTCCCCGGCCGGTGCCTTGATCGAATAGTCCTCCCCGAGAATGGAGACGACTTTTACCCCTGCTGTGTGGTGGTTCATGCGCTGACCGGACCTGCGTTGACGCGATCAACCAGTGCCTGAATGCGGGCAGCGGTGGCGCCGTGTTTTTCTTCCTGCTCCATCAGGTTCAGTTGCAGGCTTTCGTTTTCATCCTTGGCCTGGGCCAGTTCCGTGGACAGAGTCTGGTTGGTTTGCGCAAGGCTCTGGTTCTGTTGCACCAGGTCGCTGACGAGCTGTTCCAATTGGCTGAGGGATGCTTCCAACATTTTGATCTTCCAAGCGTTTTTCAAAGGGCGCGTACGATAAAGAAAAGTCACCACGGATGCCAGGGTTAAACCGGCGCAAGGCCTTGATTTTCCTGGTGGCGGACCGTTCCTGCGAGTTTTAAAGACTGTGATCTGCCGATCTGGTTCCTGCACTTCGTCGCCCAAGCCCTTGTGCGACAAATACGCACACTGCCTCAAGACTTTAGTCGTATGACCGATAAGTCATCCATACAGCAGTCTCAGCCCGCATGGAAGCGGCCCTCTCTTGGTATCCGCCCCATGTCCCTTCGCAATATGAATATCGCCCCACGGGCGTTTACCGGCTTCGCCCTGATCGGCGGCCTGATGCTGATTCTGGGTGTGTTCGCCCTGAACCAGATGAGCAAAATCCGTGGCGCCGCCGAGGACATCTCGTCCAGCAGTGTGCCGAGCATCAAGAACCTCGACGAATTCACCCAGTTGACCCTGCGCCTGCGCGTGCTGTCGTACCGCTTGCTGGTCAACCGCGAGCCGGACGTGCAGCAGAAAACCGTTGAACTGCTGGACATGCGTAACCAGCAGATCCGCAAAGCCCAGAGCGATTACGAGCCGTTGATCGGCAGCCCCGAGGAACGTGCGGCGTATGACCAGTACGTGCAGTTGCTCGGCCAGTACCGCCAGATCGAAGACCGCATGAAGAGCCTGTCGCGCAACAATCAAGTGGATGAGCTGCGCACCTTGCTCAACACCGAGTTGCTGAACAATTCCGAAGCGATGAACAGCGTGCTCAACCGTCTGATGCAGATCAACGGCGAGCAGATCAGCGAGACCAACCAGCAAGCAGCCGAGCAGTATTCTTCGGCGTTCGACTTGGTCGTGACCCTGCTGGTGATCGCCACTGGCCTGACGTTCCTGTTCGCCTGGCTGCTGACCACCAGCATCACCAAGCCGATTTCGAAAGCATTGGAAGCGGCGGAAACCATCGCAGAAGGCAATCTGACCCAGCCGATTCACGTCGATGGCAGTGACGAAGCCGGGCGCCTGCTGGCAGCCATGGCCAAGATGCAATCGAAACTGCGTGACACCCTGCAGCGCATTTCCGGCTCGGCCACTCAACTGGCCTCGGCGGCTGAAGAACTGAACAGCGTCACCGACGAAAGCGCGCGTGGACTGACACAGCAGAACAATGAAATCGAACAGGCGGCCACTGCGGTCAACGAAATGACCAGCGCCGTGGAAGAAGTCGCACGCAACGCCGTGAGCACTTCGGAAGCCTCGAAGAACGCCACCACCTCGGCCGGTGATGGTCGTGATCTGGTGCAGGAAACCGTCAGCGCGATCGAACGCATGAGCGCCGATGTGCAGAGCACTGCGTCGCTGATCGGTGATCTGGCCAATGAGTCCCGCGACATCGGCAAGGTGCTGGATGTGATTCGTGGTCTGGCCGATCAAACCAACCTGTTGGCACTGAACGCGGCGATTGAAGCGGCACGTGCCGGTGAAGCCGGTCGTGGTTTTGCTGTGGTGGCGGATGAAGTCCGTGCCTTGGCGCACCGCACGCAGCAGTCGACCAGCGAAATCGAGCGGATGATTGGCAGCATTCAGAGCGGCACCGAACACGCCGTGGATTCGATGCGCAACAGCACCGAGCGTGCCGAGTCGACCCTGAACATCGCCCGTGGTGCCGGCATGTCGCTGGACACCATCAACACCGCCATCGTCGAGATCAACGAGCGCAACCTGGTGATCGCCAGCGCCGCCGAAGAGCAGGCGCAAGTAGCGCGGGAAGTGGATCGTAATCTGGTGAATATTCGTGATCTGTCGGTGCAATCGGCGACCGGGGCGAATCAGACGTGCGGCGAGTAATGAGCTGTCGCGGTTGGCGCTGGATCTGAACAACATGGTTGGGCGGTTCAGCCTGTAAATTTTGAGATCAAGGTCAAAAGCCCCTCACCCCAGCCCTCTCCCAGAGGGAGAGGGGGAAAGGGGGCAGATCTTCGTATTTTTCAAAACCTGAGTTCGACTCGGAATTTCAGGTCGGTGTACCTCGCACAAACACCTCGATCAGTTCCCTCTCCCTCCGGGAGAGGGCTAGGGTGAGGGCAGCAATCGCCCGCCAGACACAAAACCTTATGCCCTGCTGAAAAAGCTTTTTGACAGCATCACATTTCAACAGGTTAGAATCGCTGGCACGCAGACTGCATGGTCAGTTTGTGCCCGTCTTTCCGCTTCTGGAGTACTGCCTTTGAATGCGACGACCATCAACAGCCTGTTCTTGATCGGCGCGTTGCTGGTAGGTGCAAGCATTCTTGTCAGTTCTCTTTCTTCCCGTCTCGGCATCCCGATTCTGGTCATTATTCTTGCGGTCGGCATGGCTGCCGGGGTCGATGGCGGCGGGATCATTTTCGATAACTACCCGACGGCCTATCTGGTCGGCAACCTCGCACTCGCGGTAATCCTCCTCGACGGCGGCTTGCGTACACGGGTGTCGAGTTTCCGCGTGGCGTTATGGCCGGCGCTGTCGCTGGCCACGGTCGGTGTGTTGATCACCACCGGGCTGACCGGCATGGCTGCCGCCTGGTTATTCGACCTTAACCTGATTCAAGGCCTGTTGATCGGTGCCATCGTTGGCTCGACCGACGCCGCGGCGGTGTTCTCGCTGCTCGGTGGCAAAGGCTTGAACGAACGGGTCACCGCCAGTCTGGAAATCGAATCCGGCAGCAACGACCCGATGGCGGTGTTTCTCACCGTGACCCTGATCGACATGCTCGCCAGTGGCCAGACCGGTCTGCACTGGAGTCTGCTGACGCACCTGATCCGCGAGTTCGGCATCGGCGGCGTGATCGGCCTCGGTGGCGGCTGGCTGATGCTGCAACTGGTCAACCGGATCAATCTGGCGGCCGGTCTGTATCCGATTCTGGTCATCGCCGGCGGTCTGGTGGTGTTCGCCTTGACCAACGCCTTGCATGGCAGCGGCTTCCTCGCGGTTTACCTGTGCGGTCTGGTCATTGGCAACCGCCCGGTGCGCAGCCGTCACGGCATTCTGCACATGCTCGATGGCATGGCATGGCTGGCGCAGATCGGCATGTTCCTCGTGCTGGGCCTTTTGGTGACGCCGCACGATTTGCTGCCGATCGCCCTGCCCGCTCTCGGTCTGGCACTGTGGATGATTCTGTTTGCGCGGCCACTGTCGGTGATGGTCGGCCTGCTGCCGTTCAAGGCGTTCCATGGCCGCGAAAAAGCCTTTATTTCCTGGGTCGGCCTGCGCGGTGCGGTGCCGATCATTCTCGCGGTGTTCCCGCTGATGGCCGGGCTGCCGAATGCGCAGCTGTACTTCAACCTCGCGTTTTTCATCGTGCTGGTGTCGCTGCTGGTACAGGGCACAAGTCTGCCGTGGGTGGCCAAGCTGTTGAAGGTGACGGTACCGCCAGAGCCCGCGCCGATTTCCCGGGCGGCGCTGGAAGTTCATGTCACCAGCGAGTGGGAGCTGTTCGTTTACAAGCTCGGCGCGGAGAAATGGTGCATCGGTTCGCCCCTGCGTGAGCTGAAAATGCCCGAAGGCACACGTATCGCCGCACTGTTTCGTGGCCAGCAATTGCTCCATCCGTCGGGTAGTACGGTGCTGGAAGTCGATGATTTGCTGTGTGTTATCGGCCATGAACACAACCTTGGCGCGCTCGGAAAACTGTTCAGCCAAGCGCCGCAACGGGGTCTCGATCTGCGCTTCTTCGGTGATTTCGTGCTTGAAGGAGACGCCCAGCTTAAAGCGGTTGCGGCGCTCTATGGCTTGCCAGCCGAGGGCATCGATCCGGACATGACCCTGGGCGCCTTTATTGCCCACAAAGTGGGTGGCGCACCGATCGTCGGTGACCAGGTGGAGTGGAACAACACCCACTGGACGGTTGCGGTCATGGACGGGAACAAGATCGGCAAAGTGGGCGTCAGATTCCCCGAAGGAAGTCGCCCGGGCCCCGGGCTCTTCCTCTAAACTGCGTCCACTCTCACTTGCTTGACCGGTCTCTATGCCTACCCTGCGCTCCTTTTTCGCCGCGGCCCTGCTGGGCCTGAGTCTTACTGTCGGCCCGCTGTACGCCGCCGAACCACCGTCCAGCGACGCCGTACAGGCCAGCCTCGACAAGCTTGCCGACAGCAAACTGCCGGATGCCGATAAAAAGAGCCTGCAAACCGTCCTGCAGAACACGCTCAATCAATTGAACAATCAGCGTGATTACGAGCAGAAGCTGATCGATCTCAAGCAGCAACTGGCGACCGCGCCCAAGCAGACGATTGAAAGCACCCGCGAACTGACGCGCCTCAAGGCTACGGCCGTGGTACCGGTGGCGCAGCGTTTTCCCAAAGAGTCGATTCAGCAACTGGAGCAAATCCTCACCGATCGCTCGACTCAGCAAAGTGACCTGCAAAAAGCCCTCGCCGACGCCAACAGCCTGATCATCACCGCACAGACGCGCCCCGAGCGTGCTCAGGCAGAGATTTCCGCCAGCCAGACGCGCATCCAACAGATCAACAACATCCTCAAATCCGGCAAGGACGCGGGTAAAACCGTCACCGCCGAGCAGCGCGACCAGTTGAACGCCGAATTGGCGGCGCTGAATGCGCTGATCCCGCTACGTCGTCAGGAACTGGCCGGCAACAGCCAGTTGCAGGATCTGGGCAACGCTCAGCATGACCTGCTCTCGGAGAAGTCCGAGCGCCTCGACCGCGAGATCCAGGAACTGCAAACCCTGATCAACCAGAAACGTCTGGCGCAGTCGCAGGAGACCGTTACCCAGCAGTCGATCGAAGCGCAGAAGGCCGGTAGCAGCAGTCTGCTGGCCATCGAAAGCACGGCCAACCTCAAGCTCTCCGACTACCTGCTCAAAAGCACCGACCGCCTCAACGAAGTCACCCAGCAGAATCTGCAGACCAAACAACAGCTCGACAGCCTGACCCAAAGCGATTCCGCGCTGGACGAGCAGATCAGCGTGCTCAAGGGCAGCCTGTTGCTGTCGAAGATTCTCTATAAGCAGAAACAAGCCCTGCCACGGCTCAAGGTCGACCGCGATCTGGCGGATCAGATCGCCGACATCCGCCTGTGGCAATTCGACGTCAGCCAGCAGCGTGAGCAACTGAGTAATCCGGCCGCCTACGTCGACACCCTGTTGGCCACTCAGCCGCCGGAGCAGGTCACGCCGCAATTGCGCAAAAACCTGCTGGATCTGGCCAACACCCGCGCCGACCTGCTGGAACGTCTGAATCGCGAACTGAGCGCCATGCTCAACGAGTCGATCACCCTGCAACTCAATCAGAAACAACTGCTGAGCACCGCACAAGGTCTGCGTGCGACGCTCGATGAGCAGATGTTCTGGATTCCCAGCAACAAGCCGCTGGATCTGGAATGGATGCGCGCGGTGCCGGAGCGCCTGAAACGCCAGGTCGACACCCTGCCGTGGGCCTCCAGCCTCAGTGAGCTGACCGACGGTCTGACCCAGCGGCCGCTGCTGTTCCTGCCGCTGGCACTGTTGATCGGCGCGTTGCTATGGCGGCGCAAAAATCTGTACGCGCGCTTGAACAAGGTTCACCAGGACATCGGCCACTTCAAACGCGACAGCCAGTGGCACACGCCGCAGGCGATCCTGATCAATATCCTGCTGGCGATGCCGGTCGCATTGGGGCTGGCGCTTTGTGGTCTGGCGTTGCAGATCGACGCCCGTGGGCAGAACGCCAACATGGGCGCGGCTTTGCTGCAGATGGGTCAGGCGTGGCTGGTGTTCTATACCGCTTACCGGATTCTCGCGCCGGGTGGTGTGGCGGAACTGCACTTCCGTTGGGAAAAGCCTCAGGTCGAATTCCTCCAAGGCTGGATCCGCCGCCTCGGCCTGGTGGTGATGGCGCTGGTGACCATTGTCGCCGTCGCCGAACTGCAGCCGGCCGCCCTGGCCGATGACGTGCTCGGCATGCCGGTGGTGCTGACCTGCTACGCCCTGATGGCCTGGCTGCTCAGTCGCCTGTTGATCAGCAGCCCGGCCCACGAGAACACCTCGCTGTTCCGCAAAGCCGTCGGCGTGATGTTCACCTTGCTGCCGATCGCCTTGTTCGTGGCGGTGTGCTTCGGCTACTACTACACCGCACTGAAACTCAGTGACCGACTGATCAACACCCTCTACCTGCTGATGTTCTGGCTGGTGATCGAAGCGACTTTCGTCCGTGGTCTGAGTGTTGCCGCACGACGCCTGGCCTACCAGCGCGCTCTGGCTAAACGTCAAGCAGCGAAAGAGGCTGGCGACGGTGAAGCGGTGATCGAAGAGCCGACGCTGGACATCGAAAAGGTCAACGAACAGTCCCTGCGCCTGATCCGCCTTGCCCTGCTCGGCGGCTTCATCGCCGCGCTGTACTGGGTCTGGTCGGACCTGATTTCGGTGTTCTCGTACCTCGACAACATCACCCTCTACGAATACACCAGCGGCACTGGCGCCAACATGAGCATGGTGCCGATCAGCATCGGCGATATGCTCGGCGCACTGATCATCATTGGCATCACCTTCGCCCTCGCGCGCAACTTGCCCGGCTTGCTGGAAGTGTTTGTGCTGTCCAAGCTCAATCTTGCCCAAGGCAGTGCCTACGCGACCACGACGTTGCTGTCGTACGTGATCGCCGGCGTCGGTTTCGTCTCCACCCTGTCGACCCTCGGCGTCAGCTGGGACAAGTTGCAATGGCTGGTGGCGGCGCTGTCGGTCGGCCTCGGTTTCGGCATGCAGGAGATCTTTGCGAACTTCATCTCCGGCATCATGATCCTCTTCGAACGCCCGGTGCGGATCGGTGACACCATCACCATTGGCAACCTGTCGGGCACGGTGAGCAAGATCCGCATCCGCGCCACGACCATTACCGACTTCGACCGCAAGGACATCATTGTCCCGAACAAGACGTTCATCACCGGGCAATTGATCAACTGGTCGCTGACCGACACCATCACCCGCGTCACGCTGAAACTCGGCGTCGACTACGGTTCGGATCTGGATCTGGTCAAGGAACTGCTGCTCAAGGCTGCCCGCGAGAACCCGCGCGTACTCAAAGAGCCTGAGCCGCACGTGTACTTCCTCAACTTCGGCGAAAGCACCCTCGACCACGAGCTGCGCATGCACGTGCGCGACCTCGGTGACCGCAACCCGGTGCTCGATGAGGTCAACCGCTTCATCAACCGCGAGTTCAAGAAGCAGCACATCAACATCTCGTTCCGCCAGATGGAGGTGTACCTGAAGAACCTTCACGGCCAGGAATACAAGATGGTGCCGATCGAGCCGGAAACGAAAACCATCGTGCCGGTTGCCGACGATCAGAAACCGCTGCAAGAGCCGCCGCCGGCCAAACTCGACTAACCGGTCTAATCCCAGCAGAATGCTCGGACATTCTGCTGGAGCCGGCCCTTGAAAGCCCTCGACGAACTGACCTTCGACAATCGCTTCGCCCGCCTGGGCGACGCGTTCTCCGCCCACGTGCTGCCCGAGCCGATCGACAATCCGCGTCTGGTCGTCACCAGTCCGGCCGCCCTGGCCTTGCTGGATCTCGACCCGGCGACCGCTGAAACCCAGGAATTTGCCGAATTGTTTGGCGGCCACAAGCTGTGGGCCGATGCCGAGCCGCGGGCGATGGTCTATTCCGGGCATCAGTTCGGCGGCTATACGCCGCAACTGGGCGATGGTCGCGGGCTGCTGCTCGGAGAGGTCTACAACACTGCCGGCGAGCATTGGGATTTGCACCTGAAGGGCGCCGGGCAGACGCCATTTTCACGCATGGGCGATGGCCGTGCGGTGCTGCGTTCGTCGATCCGCGAGTTCCTCGCCTCCGAAGCCTTGTTCGCGCTGAACATTCCTTCGTCGCGCGCGGCGTGCGTGATCGGTTCCGACACCCCGGTCTGGCGTGAAAAGCAGGAACGCGCAGCGATGGTCCTGCGTCTGGCGCCAAGCCATGTCCGCTTCGGCCACTTCGAATATTTCTACTACACCAAGCGTCCCGAGCAGCAAAAGCAACTCGGCGAGCACGTGTTGGCAATGCATTTCCCTGAGTGCCTGGAACAACCGGAACCGTATCTGGCGATGTTCCGCGAGATCGTCGAACGCAACGCCGAACTGATCGCCAAGTGGCAGGCCTATGGCTTCTGTCACGGCGTAATGAACACCGACAACATGTCGATCCTCGGCATCACCTTCGACTTCGGCCCGTTCGCCTTTCTCGATGATTTCGACGCCAACTTCATCTGCAACCATTCCGATGATCAGGGGCGTTACTCGTTCAGCAATCAAGTGCCGGTCGGCCAGTGGAACCTCAGTGCACTGGCGCAGGCACTGACGCCGTTCATCAGCGTCGAAGCCCTGCGCGAAACCCTCGGCCTGTACTTGCCACTGTTCCAGGCGCACTACCTCGACCTGATGCGCCGCCGCTTCGGCTTCAACACGGCTGAAGATGACGACCAGAAACTGCTGGAGGATCTGCTGCAACTGATGCAGAACAGCGGCGTCGACTACACGCTGTTTTTCCGCCGACTTGGCGAAGACTCACCTCAGCAGGCAGTCGCCCGCTTGCGTGATGATTTCGTCGACATCAAAGGTTTTGATGCTTGGGGCGAGCGCTATGTCGCCCGGGTTGCCCGCGATGGTGATGCCGATCAGGAACAGCGCCGCATCCGCATGCACGCGTTCAATCCGCTGTACATCCTGCGCAATTATCTGGCGCAAAAAGCCATCGACGCGGCAGAGCAAGAGGATTACTCAGAAGTACGCCGGTTGCACGCAGTGCTGAGCAAACCGTTTGAGGAGCAGCCGGGAATGGAGGGTTATGCCGAGCGGCCGCCGGAGTGGGGCAAGCATTTGGAGATCAGTTGTTCTTCCTGAGGCGGCCTAGATAAACACATCTACAGGCAGCTTGAAGTACTCAGCCAACCATCGAACCTGTCGCAGGTTTAGTTGCCGCTTGCCGCTCAGGATCTCAGAGACGACTGACTGAGTGCCCACTCCAGGCAAGTCGCTCTGGGTCAAACCATGCTCACGCATCAGATATCCCAATACTTCAAAACCCGGAGGTTTTGGGGCCGGGTGATGCGTTTGATCCCATTCTTCAATCCAGTCACCAATGATATCCACCAAGCTCATCAACGGATGAGACTCGTCATCACCGGTAATTTCCAGCAGTTCGTCGACCGCCAACACCAAGGCATCGTAGTCGTCTTCGTTTTCTGGCAACTGCAGAAAACGAGTAAAGAGACCCGGACCTTGGCCCGCACCGGAATCAAGGCAAAAACTTTCAAAGCCAACAGAGTCCCCGGTGAGCGAACAACTCGTCCGGGCATTTAAGGTTTAAAGATATTCAGAGCCCTTCAAAAGCTCCGAGAGTGGAAGGCGTTTAACGGTCTTGGCGGTCATAGGAAGGTATTTCGCTCAGTTCTGCACAAGATGACCGATTAGATAAAATACAGATAGTCAGCCTCCGCGCAGACGTGCGTAGGCCCTTTCCTCAACTGAGGAAGGTAACGACCTACAGATCAATTCCTTGATAATCGTGACTTTGCCTCCAGATCCGTCTCATAGACGTCCTGCCTGAGAACCCATCATGTCCGAACCACTCCTCATCCCCTGCCCCTCCTGCAACGGCCTCAACCGCATCCCCGCCGAGCGCCTTGCGGATCAGCCCAAATGCGGCCGCTGCAAATCCGCCGTGCTGTTGAGCAAACCCTTCGAACTCAAGCAAGGTGATTACGCCAGCCAGATCAAAGGCGATCTGCCGTTGTTGGTGGATGTCTGGGCGGATTGGTGCGGGCCGTGCAAGTCGTTTGCGCCGGTGTTCGAGCAGGCGGCGGCGCAGCTGGCAGGCAAGTGCCGCTTGGCCAAGCTTGATAGCGAGGCCAATCAGCAGTTGTCGGCGCAGTTGGGGATTCGTTCGATTCCGAGCTTGATTCTGTTCAAGAACGGCCGCGAGGTGGCGCGGCAGAGTGGTGCGTTGCCGTTGCCGCAGTTGATGGCGTGGCTGCGTAGCCAGGGGATCTGACACACCCCAGAACCCCCTGTGGGAGCGAGCTTGCTCGCGAAAGCGGTGGATCAGTAAACGAAGATGTCGACTGAACTGACGCATTCGCGAGCAAGCTCGCTCCCACAGGTGTTCATGGATAGCTCAAGGGATCAGTGATCTTCGAGCAGGTTGTGCAGTTCAACGAACTGCTGGGTCAGCTTGTGTCGTGGGTCGAGGTGAATCAGCGGCATGCTGGCCTGGTGCGATTCGCGCATGCGCACGGAACTGCTCAGATACACCGGCAATACCGGCAAACCTTCAGCAATCAACTCATCGAGCATCTGCTGCGGCAGGCTTGCCCGGGCCTGAAACTGATTGACCACAATGCCTTCTACTTCCAGACCTTCGTTGTGGTCGTCCTTCAGCTCTTCGATTTCGGCGATCAGGCCGTACAGAGCCTGACGCGAGAAGCTGTCGCAATCGAAGGGAATCAGCACGCGATCAGCGGCAATCAATGCCGATACCGCATAGAAATTCAGCGCCGGTGGCGTATCGAGGTAAATCCGGTCGTAATCCTCGGACAGCTCATCAAGCAACTTACGCAGCTTGTTGATCTTGTGCTTGGCCTCGAGCTTGGGCTGCAAATCGGCCAGCTCGGCCGTCGCGGTGATGATGTGCAGGTTGTCGAACGGCGTTTCGTAGATATCCGCCTGATTCTTCTTCGAGAACGGCCCCGAGGACAGGGTCTGCTTGAAGAAGTCGGCAATGCCCATCGGGATGTCGTCACCCGTCAGCCCGGTCAGATACTGAGTGGAGTTGGCCTGGGCATCGAGGTCCACCAACAACGTGCGATAACCCTCACTGGCGCTGACCGCCGCCAGATTGCAGGCAATGCTCGACTTGCCTACGCCGCCCTTCTGATTGAACACCACGCGCCGCATGACCAAACCTCCGTGTATCAAAGAATGACCGAGTGTAGATGTGCGCGACCTTGCTTCGCTACCTTCATGGACACGGACTACAAAGTCAGGTGCAAATATCCACGGAAAGATAGCGCAATAACCTCCATTGATCGGCGAGAAGCCCGACAGACAAGCCGCTGACAATCTGGATAATGGCCAAGTGACAGTTTTCTTGCGAACCACTCGGTACATTTCATTGCACATAATGTAACCAGCATTTGCTACACACTCGTCGCACCGGGATAATGCGCGCCACTCGGCGCCATGCGCCACGTCAGGCCTGCTGCGGCTTTGGCATCCAAACGCGTCAACACAAGCCCGCAGGGGCGGGATGAATGTCCGTGATCAACTTCAACATCGCCCAATGGCGCGCCTGGGCCCCTGGCCTCGACAGCGTGGACGCCTGGCAGGCCTGGAGCCGACAACCGGTCGTGCTCCAGAGCAGTGATGCCGCGCCCGATGTGTCGTTTTTGCCGGCCATGCAGCGCCGCCGCCTCAGCCGACTGGCGCGTATGGCATTCAGTGTTGGCTGGCCCCTGGCCGACGGACGGGACAATCTGCCGCTGGTGTTTGTTTCGCGTCACGGCGAAACCCCGCGCACTTACGAGATCCTCAGCGATCTGGCGAACGAGCAGCCGCTGTCACCGACGCAGTTCAGTCTGTCGGTGCACAACGCGATCATTGGCCTGTGGTCGATCATGCGTGGCGAAACCAGCGAAATGAGCGCCCTTGCCGCTGCCGGCGACGGCCTCGAACACGGCATGCTCGAAGCCGCCGCCCTGCTCAATGAAGGCGCCCCGGCGGTGTTGCTGGTGATCACAGAAGAACAACCACCCGAGGCCTATTCAGCGTGGATCGATGACGTGCCGTTTCCATATGCGCTGGGTCTTTTGCTCACCGCCGGTACCGACTGGCAGCTGACCCTGAACAGCACCTCAGAAACACGGTCAAAAGCGCACTGGCCCCACGCGCTGAATCTGCTGCGAACCTTGCTCGGCCAGCAACCCCATTGCCAACATGCCTGGAAAAATCGTGTATGGACCTGGCAACGCAGCCCGTGACCGAGAAAAACCGCGACGCCTATTACTGGCGCCTGCTGGCCACCGCCGCAAGTTTCGCCCTGTTCGGGCTTGGCGGGCTGTGCCTGCGTGTGTTGGTGTTTCCACTGCTGGGCTGCCTGCCCGGTGACGCCCTTGCACATCGCCGACGCGCGCGGCAGACCGTCAGCCGGTTGTTCTGGTTTTTCGTGCGTTTCATGGCCCGCGCTGGCGTGCTGACCTACGACATTCAGGGAGCCGAACGTCTTGGCCGTCCCGGGCAGATGATCATCGCCAACCACCCGTCGCTGATCGACGTGGTGTTCCTGATCGGTCTGGTGCGCCAGGCCAATTGCGTGGTGAAGAAAAGCCTGTGGGAAAACCCCTTCACTCGTGGCCCGCTGCGCAGCACCGAATACATCAGCAACGACGGCAGCATGGACATGCTCGATGCCGCCGCCCAATCCCTGCAAAACGGCCAGACCCTGATCATCTTTCCTGAAGGAACTCGCACCCAGCCGGGCCAGGCGCCAGCCTTTCATCGGGGTGCTGCGGCAATTGCCTTGCGCGGTGCGAAAATCCTCACACCGGTGATCATCAAGGTCAGCCCGACCACATTGACCAAAGCCGAACCCTGGTATCGGATTCCCAGCCGCCGGGTGCACTTCAGTTTTCGCGTCGGGGCCGATATAGACCCACAAGCCTTCGCCGCTCAGGGGCCTGCACCGCAGGCCTCGCGCAAGCTCAACGATTATTTGCACAACTACTTCATTAAGGAGCTCGCCGAAGATGAGCGATCTGAACACCCCTAGCCTGGTGCGTGACATCAAACTGCTGATCATCGATGCCCTTGGCCTTGAAGACATCAGCGCCGACGACATCGGCGACGAGCAGACGCTGTTCGGCGAAGGCCTGGGCCTGGATTCCGTCGACGCGCTGGAACTGGGTCTGGCGATCCAGAAAAAATACGGCATCAAGATAGACGCCGACGCCAAAGACACCCGTAACCATTTCACCAACGTGGCCAGCCTTGCGGCATTCGTCACGGCAAAACAGGCAGCTTGAGACCGGACCATGCAAACTCGTGACGATATTTTCAACACCCTGCGCGATGCCTTGGTCGAGCTGTTCGAACTGGATCCGGCCCGTGTGAGCCTGGAGTCCAACCTGTATCAGGATCTGGAAATCGACAGCATCGACGCGGTCGATCTGATCGATCACATCAAACGCCAGACCGGCAAGAAAATCGCCGCCGAAGAGTTCAAATCGGTGCGCACGGTCGGCGACGTGGTCGAGGCGGTCTACCGTCTGGTTCAACCGGCCGCATGAGCCGACTGATCGGCCTCGGCCTGCTGCTGGCCGGTCTGCTGTACCCCTTTGCGGTGTATTTCGGCATGGAGCATTTTGCTCCGTGGCAGTTCGGCCTGCTGTTGGGCAGCCTGTGGCTGGCGCGGGCACTGACCGGCGAACGCAAGCCCGGCAGCCTGTGGATGGCCGGCGTGGCGATTGCGTTCTGCCTGTTGCTGGCACTGTTCGACAGCCCGCTGTTGCTGCGCTGGTATCCGGTGCTGATCAGCGGCTTCATGCTGGTGCTGTTCAGCCTGAGCCTGAAATACGGCCCGCCAATGGTCGAGCGCCTGGCGCGCTTGCGTGAGCCAGAGCTGCCGGACATTGCGATTCGCTATACGCGAAAGGTCACGGTGGCCTGGAGCGTGTTTTTCTTCTGCAACGGTTTGTGCGCCGCCCTGCTGACCCTGTGGGCGCCGCTGAATTGGTGGATGTTGTACACCGGTCTGATCTCCTACGGATTGATCGGCCTGATGTTTGCCATTGAATGGCTGATACGACAACGGGTAAGAGGCCGTACATGAACTGGATAAAACTTGAGCAGCTGTTGCTCAAGCCTGTGCCGGCGCGGGCCATCAGCCACGCACCGGCCCTCGAACACACACAACTGTGCGAGCAGGCGTTGAGCGTTGCCGCCGGTCTGCAAGCTCAGGGCGTGAAGCGCATGGCTGTGCATCTGGAAGATGCCGCAGAACTGGCCGTCGCTTTGCTGGGCGCATGGCGTGCCGGCGTGAGTGTGCTGCTGCCCTCGGATCTGCAAGCACAAACCCGCCAGCGCTGGTCGACTGAGGTCGATCTGTGGCTGACGGATCACGCCGATGACGCGCAGCTGAGCGACTTTCATCAGCCGCCGTTGCATGGCGCCGAGCTGGATCTCGACCAGTGCCGTTTGAGCCTGTGTACGTCCGGCTCAAGCGGCGAGCCCAAGCGCATCGACAAGACCCTGCGCCAACTGGCCAATGAAGTCCTGGCGCTGGAGCAACTGTGGGGCGCGGACCTCGGTGAGGCCTGCATCATCGGCAGCGTCGCCACCCAACACATCTACGGTTTGCTCTTTCGCGTGCTGTGGCCGCTGTGCGCCGGGCGCACTTTTGTGCGACAGCAACTGGCCTTCCCGGAAGATATGCAGCGCGCCAGCCGCGAACATCCGGCCTTCGCCTGGGTCGCCAGCCCGGCGTTGCTCAAGCGTATGGGCGATAACCTTGACTGGCCTGCCCTCAGCGCCGTGCGCCGGGTGTTTTCCTCCGGTGGCGCGCTGCCCTTTGAAGCTGCGCAGAGCTTGCAACGACGCTTGCAGCAATGGCCGACGGAAATCCTCGGCAGCTCGGAAACCGGCGGAATCGCCTGGCGTCAGGGCGAACAACTGTGGCAACCGTTCGCCGGTGTCGAACTGAGCCAGGACAGCGACGGCGCCCTGCTGATCGCTTCACCTTATTTACCGGCCGGGCACGTTGAGCACACCGCCGACGCCGCGCGAATCGCCGCCGATGGCCGCTTCGAACTGCTCGGACGGCTGGACCGGATCGTCAAACTCGAAGAAAAACGCATCTCGCTGCCCATGCTCGAACAAGCCTTGGTTGCCAACGACTGGGTCGCCGAAGCGCGCTTGGGCGTGGTCCAAGAGAATCGTGCCTCGCTGGGTGCTCTGTTGGTGCTCAGTGAGTCGGGCCTGTTTGCCTTGCGTGAACACGGCCGTCGCAGTCTGACCGAAACCCTGCGCCAGCATTTGCGCCAACACTGTGAAGCGCTGGCTTTGCCTCGACGTTGGCGGCTGGTGCGGCAATTGCCGTTGAACAGCCAAGGCAAGCTGCCGCAGGCCGACGTTGAAGCACTGTTGATGGCGCCGCGACCGAAAGCGCCGCAAGTGCTGGAACAAGTCGAGACCGAGGGTGAATGCAGTCTGCAACTGAGCGTACCGCCGGATCTGGCTTATTTCAGTGGCCACTTCCCTAAAGCCCCGGTATTGCCCGGCGTGGTGCAGGTTGAATGGGCGCTGAACCTCGGTCGCCAATTGCTCAACCTGACTGGCCCGTTTGCCGGGATGGAAGTGCTGAAGTTCCAGCAACTGGTGCGCCCCGGCGATGAAATCCAGTTACACCTGCGGTTTGATCCTGAGCGCCGCAAATTGTATTTCGCTTATCGCAATGACACGGCGACCTGTTCCAGTGGGCGGATTCTTTTGGGTGTAGAGCATGATTGACCTTGGTGAGTGCTACGCACTCAATCGCGAGCAGGCTCACTCCTACAGGGATCGTCGGTATGCATAATCCCTGCGCCGTTATCCCGGTTTACAACCACGAAACCGCGATTACCACTGTGGTCGACGCTCTGCTCGCCCAAGGCCTGCCGTGCATTCTGGTGGACGACGCCAGCACCCAATCCTGCGCGAAGGTGCTCGATACTCTGGCCGAGCGCGACAAGGTGCATTTGGTACGCCTCACCGCCAATCAGGGTAAGGGCGGTGCAGTGATGACCGGTTTGCGCGAGTCCGCGCTGCTGGGCTTCACCCATGCACTGCAGGTCGATGCCGACGGTCAGCACGATTTGCACGATGTCGCCCGTTTCGTCGATGAATCCCGCGCCCATCCCGAAGCGATGATCTGCGGTTATCCGCTGTTCGACGAGAGTGTACCGAAAGGCCGTTTGTACGCGCGCTACCTGACCCACGTGATGGTCTGGATCAACACGCTGTCGCTGCAGATCCGCGATTCGATGTGCGGGTTTCGCGTCTATCCACTGGCCCCGACGCTGGCGGTAATCGACTCGGCGAAAGTCGGCAAGCGCATGGATTTCGACTCGGACATTCTCGTGCGCCTGTCGTGGCGCAATCAGCCGATGCGCTGGCTGCAAACCAGCGTTCACTACCCGCTGGACGGTGTGTCGCACTTCCGTCTGTTCCACGACAACGCGCTGATTTCCAGCATGCACACACGGCTGTTTCTCGGCATGTTGCTGCGCTTTCCGCTGATCCTCTGGCGGCGGTGGCGCGCATGACTGGCGAAACCGACAAGAAGCACTGGGCTGACCGCGAGGAACGCGGCAGTTTCCTGCTGATGAAATTCACCGCGTTCGCCGCCAAGGTCCTCGGGCGACGTCTGCTCAGCCCGTTGCTATACGGCATCGTCCTGTATTTTTTCCTGTTCGGCCGCACCGCCCGGCGCAGTGCCTGGCAATACCAGCAGCGCCTGGCCGCTTGGAGTCAGCGCGAAGCGTTGCGCCCTACACAATGGCGCGTGTTCGGCCAGTTCATGGCGTTCGCCGATTCGATGCTCGACAAGCTCGACGTGTGGAACGGCAAACTCCGAATCGAACAGATCGAAATCATCGACCCGGCGCTGCTGCGCAACCAGTTGCGCGGCAGTCGCGGGCAACTGCTGGTCGGCGCTCACCTGGGCAATCTCGAAGTCTGTCGCGCACTGGCGGAGATCGGTGAAAAGGTCACCATGAACGTGCTGGTGCACACCAAGCATGCCGAGCAGTTCAACCGTTTGCTGGGCGAGGCTGGAGCGACCAATCTGCGCCTGATTCAGGTCAGTGAGCTCGACCCGGTGATCATGCTGCAATTGCACGAACGGCTGGAGCGCGGCGAGTGGCTGGCGATCGCCGGCGACCGTGTGCCGCTGCACGGTGGGCGCAGCGTGACCGTCGATTTCCTCGGCCATCCGGCGCCGTTCCCGCAAGGCCCGTGGCTGCTCGCCGGTCTGCTGAAATGCCCGGTCAACCTGTTGATGTGCCTCAAGCAACCAGACGGTCACTATCGCCTGACCCTCGAACCCTTCGCCGACGCCGTGGTGTGGAAGCGCAGCGAGCGCGAGCAGGTCATTCATCAGTGGGCCTCCCGCTATGCGCAGCGCCTGAGTCACTATTGCCTCGAAGCGCCGCAACAATGGTTCAACTTTTACCCTTTCTGGAAGACCGATGACGACGCCAACCCATGAGCCGGTAACCTTCGGCGAACGCCCATTGCGCATCGAAGACGTGCTGGCCCTGGCCAACCGTCAGGCGCCCGTGCAGTTGCAGAGCGACGCCGACTATCGCGAGCGCATCGCCAAGGGCGCGCGGTTTCTCGATTCGCTACTGGACAAGGAAGGCGTGATCTACGGCGTGACCACCGGTTACGGCGACTCCTGCGTGGTCGCGGTGCCGTTGCATCACGTCGAAGCGTTGCCGCGTCACCTCTACACCTTCCACGGTTGCGGCCTCGGCAAACTGCTCGACGCGCAAGCCACCCGCGCGGTGCTCGCGGCGCGTTTGCAGTCGCTGTGCCACGGCGTGTCCGGGGTACGCGTAGAACTGCTCGAGCGCCTGCACGCTTTTCTCGAATACGACATCCTGCCGCTGATTCCTGAAGAAGGCTCGGTCGGCGCCAGCGGCGATCTGACGCCGTTGTCCTACGTCGCCGCGACCTTGTCCGGCGAGCGTGAAGTGATGTTCCGTGGCGAGCGCCGTCAGGCGGCCGATGTGCATCGCGAACTCGGCTGGACGCCGCTGGTGTTGCGCCCGAAAGAAGCGCTGGCGCTGATGAACGGCACCGCCGTGATGACCGGCCTTGCCTGCCTCGCTTTCGCCCGCGCCGACTATCTGCTGCAACTGGCCACGCGCATCACCGCGCTCAATGTGGTCGCACTGCAAGGCAATCCGGAGCACTTCGACGAGCGCCTGTTCGCCGCCAAACCGCATCCCGGGCAAATGCAGGTCGCCGCATGGCTGCGCAAGGATCTGGCGATCGACGCACCGACCGCGCCGCTGCATCGCCTGCAGGATCGCTATTCGCTGCGTTGCGCCCCGCACGTGCTCGGCGTATTGGCCGACAGCCTGAACTGGCTGCGTTCGTTCATCGAGACCGAACTGAACAGCGCCAACGACAACCCGATCATCGACGCCGAAGCCGAGCGCGTTTTGCACGGTGGGCACTTCTACGGCGGGCACATTGCGTTCGCCATGGACAGCCTGAAAAACCTCGTGGCCAACGTCGCCGACCTGCTCGATCGGCAACTCGCCTTGCTGGTCGACGAACGTTACAACCACGGCCTGCCGAGCAACCTGTCCGGCGCTCCGGCGGATCGTGCAATGATCAACCATGGTTTCAAAGCCGTGCAGATCGGCACCAGCGCCTGGACCGCCGAAGCGTTGAAAAACACCATGCCGGCCAGCGTGTTCTCGCGTTCCACCGAGTGCCACAACCAGGACAAGGTGAGCATGGGCACCATCGCCGCCCGCGATGCAATCCGTGTGCTGGAACTGACCGAACAGGTCGCTGCCGCGACATTGCTCGCCGCCAACCAGGGCGTGTGGCTGCGTGCTCAAGCCGAAGATGCCCGGCCGTTGCCGCCGTCGCTGGCGGCAATGCACGCAGAACTGGCCAAGGACTTCCCGCCGGTGATCGAAGACCGCGCCTTGGAAGGCGAATTGCGCCTGTGCCTGCAACGCATCGCTGCGCAACACTGGAGGCTGCATGCGTAGCGCCGGAGTGCTTCACGCCGACACCGAAATCCTCGTGCCGTTTTTCGACGTCGACACGATGCACGTGGTCTGGCACGGCCATTACGTCAAATACCTCGAAGTCGCCCGTTGTGCGTTGCTCGACAAGATCGGCCACAACTACACGCACATGGTCGAGTCCGGTTACGCCTGGCCGATCATCGACCTGCAACTGCGCTATGTGCGCGGCGCGGTGTTCGGTCAGCGCCTGAATGTGCGCGCCAGTCTGGTCGAATGGGAAAACCGTCTGAAGATCAATTACCTGATCACCGACCTGCACAGCGGCGAACGCTTGACTCGCGCCAGCTCGGTGCAGGTCGCCGTTGAAGTCAGCAGCCGTGAGATGCAACTGGCTTCGCCAAAGGTCTTTACCGATGCCGTGGAAAGGATGCTGCGATGAATGTTTTGGTTAAAAGCCTGAGCGTATTGGCGCTGCTGACGCTGTCAGCGCTGGCCAACGCCTTCGACCTGCAACAACTCAGCGCACAACTGGCGAAACCGGACGTGATCCACGGCCAGTTCATTCAGGAAAAGCACCTGCGTGCATTACCGCAGCCGCTGATCAGCAAGGGCAGTTTTGTTCTCGCCAAAAACCACGGCCTGCTCTGGTTACTGAAAACGCCGCTGCAGCAGGATTACCGCATCAGCGCCAAAGGCATCGCTCGCCGCGACGATAACGGCTGGCAGTTGCTGCCGAACAAGAGTGCCGGTGCCGAGCAGAACCGCTTGTTTCTCGCCGTGCTGCAAGGCGACAGCAGTGGCCTGCAACGTGATTTCGAACTGGCGCTGAGCGGCGATGCACAACAGTGGAAACTGACCCTGACCCCGCGCTCGCTTTTGCTCAAGCAAGTGTTCAACCAGATCAACATCGACGGCGGCGCGCTGGTGCAAACCATCGAACTGCTGGAAACCCAAGGCGACAGCACCGTGCTGCGCATGCAGGACAGCATCGCCAGTCAACCGTTGAGCGACGCGGAGCAACATGACTTTGCCGAGTGAACGCAGGCTGCCATGGCTGTTCCTGATCCTGCTGCTGGCGGTCGTCGCGCTGGCCGGTTGGCAATGGCGCGACGGTGCGCCGCTGTCGGCGAACCTGATGGAGCTGGTGCCCGGCACTCATCCGGACGCTCTTGAACAGCGCGCCGAGCAGCGTATGCAGGAACCGCTCAACCGCGAAATGCTGGTGCTGGTCGGCCACACCGATCGCCAGCAGGCCGTCACCATGGCGCAGACCCTGGGTGAGCAATGGCAGGCCAGCGGGTTGTTCGAAAAGGTGCAGTGGAACCTGCAAGCAGACCTGCCAGCGCTGCGCACGCAACTGCTGCAAGGGCGGCTGGCGATGCTCTCGGCGGATGACCGGCAACTGCTGATCGAACACCCCGACGCATTCATTCAGCAGCGCGTACAAGCCCTGTTCGACCCGTTCAGCGGTTTCAGTCTGGTGCCGAGTCAGGACGACTGGCTCGGCCTGACCGGGCGCATCCAGAACAGCCAGCCGCAGCACGGTTCGGTGCAACTGGACATCGGCAGCGGCGCGTTGATTGCCGATGCCGACGGCAAGAGCTGGGTGCTGCTGCGGGCGCGCACCACCGGCAACGCCTTTGACATGAACCTGCCGCTGCAAGTCGCCGCGCTGCTGCAACACAGTCGCGAACAGGCCGCGAAATCCGGCGTGCAACTACTGGCCGCCAGCGGTTTGCTGTACGCGGCCAACGGTCAGCAACAAGCCACTCGCGAAATGACCTGGGTCGGCGGCGGTGCCACCGTCGGCATTCTGCTGTTGCTGCTGTTGGCGTTTCGCCGCTGGCGCGTGTTGCTGGCGTTTGTGCCGGTATTGGTCGGCATGTTGTTCGGTGCGGTGGCGTGTGTGGCGTTATTCGGTCACATGCATGTGATGACGCTGGTGCTCGGTTCCAGCCTGATCGGCGTGGCCGTGGATTATCCGCTGCACTATCTGTCGAAGAGCTGGAGCCTGAAGCCGTGGCGCAGTTGGCCGGCGTTGCGCTTGACCTTGTCCGGGCTGACCCTGAGCCTGATCACCAGCGCCATCGGTTATCTGGCGCTGGCGTGGACGCCGTTCCCGGCACTGACGCAAATCGCCGTGTTCTCTGCCGCTGGATTGCTCGGTGCCTATTTGTCGGCGGTATGCCTGTTGCCGGCGCTGTTGAAAAACGTCGAACTGCGCCCCGCGCAGTGGCCGCTGCATCTGGCCGAGCGCATGGTCAACCTGCGCGAAAAACTTCTCGAGCGCGTGCGCACACCGGTGTTGCTGGCGCTGCTGATCGCATTCTGCGTGGGCGGTCTGGTACAGCTGCAAAGCAAGAATGACATCCGCCAATGGGTCGGCGCACCGCATCATCTGACCGACGAGGCGCAGGCCATCGCGCGTATCACCGGCTATCAGCCCACCAGCCAGTTCTTCCTCGTGCGCGCCGACAATCAGCAGCAATTGCTCGAGCGTCAGGCCGCGCTGAGCGAGCGTCTGCAGCAACTGGTCAACCTCGACAAGCTGCAAGGTTATCTGGCCCTCGATCAATTGGTCAGCCCACCGAACCAGCAAGAACAGGTGCGCGAGGCGCTGAACAAACTGCCGCAATACTGGCAGCCACTGCTCGACCTCGGTGTACCGCTCGCCGCCCTGCAAAGCGAACTGCAACAGCTGCAGACCGTGCCCGCCGAAGACATCGACGCGGCACTGGCCGGCCCGCTCGGCGAGCCTTATCGCATGCTTTGGCTCGGCCCGAGCGAGGCTGGCGTGGCGGCGATAACCAGCCTGCAAGGCTTGAACAACCCGGCGCTGTTGCGCGTGCAAGCGCTGGACTTGCCGGGGGTGATGCTGGTCGATCGCCTCGGTGAATTGAATGAAGTTTTTGCGGCGACGCAGATCAGCGCTGCTGAACTGAAACTCGCCTCCTGCGCGTTGATCGTGCTGGTGCTGATGCTGCCGTTCGGTCTCGGCGGCGCGCTACGCATTGTCGCCCTGCCGCTGCTCGCTGCGCTGTGCAGTCTCGCCAGCCTTGGCTGGCTCGGTCAGCCACTGACCCTGTTCAGCCTGTTCGGCCTGCTGCTGGTGACGGCAATCAGCGTCGATTACGCGATTCTCATGCGTGAACAAGTCGGTGGTGCGGCGGTGAGCCTGCTCGGCACCTTGCTGGCCGCTGTGACGACGTGGCTGTCGTTTGGTTTGCTGGCGGTGTCCAGCACGCCGGCGGTGAGCAACTTCGGTCTGTCGGTGAGCCTCGGTCTGGCCTTCAGCTTCATGCTCGCACCGTGGGCCGGACGTCACGAACACACCGCGACAGTCGCGGAGCCAGCGGCATGATGGTCGCCGTTTTCTGGCTGCTGACCATGGCGTTGTTCGCCGTGGCCACTCGTGTTGGCCGCCACTTCGGCCTGATTCCGATTGTCAGCCAGTTGTTGCTGGCGAGCTTCGGCTTGCCGCTGCTGATGTACTTCTGGATCGAGCCGGGCTGGCAGCTCAGCGGTGCCGAACTGATCGCGCCAGACTGGCTGAAAAACCTCTACAGCCTGAGCTTTGCCCTGCTGCTCGGGCACATTCTCAGTGATGTGATCGATCTGAAACTGGATCGGCAGAGTGTGAAAATCGCCGTGCCGAGTTTCGCCGTGCCGTTCGCCTGTGGTCTTGCCGCGGCTTATTGGCTACTGCCGGCGCAACCGTGGCTCAACTCGCTGGCCATCGGCCTGGTGTTCGCGATTACCGCGATCCCGGTGCTGTACCTGTATCTGCGCCACATCGATTACCCGCCCGCCGCCACGCGCCGCCTGGTGCAAACCGCGATCCTCATTGATCTGACCTGCTGGACGCTGTTCGGCCTCGCCCAGGGCAGTCTGCATCTGAGCAGTCTGTTGCTGCCACTGGGACTCGCGTGTGTGCCGTTGCTTTTAAGTCTGTTGCGTGTGCGCCGGCCGCTGACCTACAGCCTCGTTTTTTTCGCGCTGCTGGTGATGGCCGAGCATTACAAACTCAACGCGCTGATCTTCGGCATCGGCTATCTGCTGTGCATGGCCGCGCTGAAAGTGCCGCTGGTGTTGCCCTTGCCGGCGCGCTGGATGAGCCGTTTGCAAACGTGGCTGGCGATTCCGCTGATTCTGACGTTCGGCATCGTCCAGATCGATGTACACAGCGCCCTCGCCAGCCTCGGCGCGGCGCAATGGGCGGCGCTGCTGCTGTTGCCGATTGCCAGTAAACTGCTCGGCAACTGGCTCGGTCTCGGCTGGGCCGGCGCCTCGTTCGAAGGCGCCAGCCGCTGGCGTGAAAGCGTGCTGCTCAATATTCGTGGCCTAAGCGAAATCGTCTTTCTCAATCTGCTCTTGCAACAACAACTCATCACCCCGGCGCTGTACTTCGCGCTGATGCTGATGGGCCTGATCGCGACGCTGCTACCGGCCCTGATCGGTCTGCATCGCGCGCCATTGAATCTGCAACATCCTTTGCCCCGGAGTTCACGTGCCAATCGTTGAAATGGAATCCCGTCAGGTCGTGATCATCGGCGCTGGCCCGTCCGGCGCCATTGCTGCAGCGTTGCTCAAGCGCAAGGGCCACGATGTACTGGTGATCGAGCGCCAGCACTTTCCACGCTTTTCCATCGGTGAAAGCCTGCTCAGCCATTGCCTGGATTTCGTCGAAGAGGCCGGCATGCTCGACGCTGTCAATGCCGCCGGATTCCAGCGCAAGACCGGCGCCGCATTCGCCTGGGGTGAGCGTTACAGCGCCTTCGATTTCGGTGACACCTTTACCGGCGGCAAACCGACCACGTTTCAGGTGCAACGCGCCGATTTCGACAAACTGCTGGCCGATCAAGCGGCGCTGCAAGGCGCGGAAATCCGCTACGGCGACGCCATCGTCAGCGTCGATTTCGAGCGGACGAAACCGCAGCTGGATGTGCGCCGCGAAGACGGCAGTAAGTACCGCGTCGAAGCGGATTTCGTCCTCGACGCCAGCGGCTACGGTCGCGTGTTGTCGCGACTGCTGGACCTCGAAGCGCCGTCGAATTTCCCGGTGCGCCAGGCAGTCTTCACCCACGTCGAAGATCACATCGACAACCCGGCATTCGACCGCGAAAAAATTCTCGTCACCACCCATCCAGAGCACCGCGATGTCTGGTTCTGGACAATACCGTTCAGCAACGGTCGTTGCTCGGTGGGCGTGGTCGCGGCGCAAGAGCATTTCAACGGCCGCGACAGCGATCTGGATGCCTGCCTGCGCGGTTTCATCGCCGAAACCCCGAGCCTTGCCGGCGTGCTGAACAACGCTGTCTGGGATACCCCCGCGCGCACCCTCGGCGGCTACGCGGCCAATGTGAAAACCTTGCACGGGCCGGGCTTCGCACTGCTCGGCAACGCGGCGGAATTTCTCGACCCGGTGTTTTCCTCCGGCGTGACCATCGCCATGCGCTCGGCGAGCATGGCCGCCGCGGTGCTGCACCGTCAGTTGCAGGGTGAAACCGTCGACTGGCAAAGCGAGTTCGCCGAGCCGTTGAAACGTGGCGTCGACACCTTCCGCTGCTACGTCGAGGGCTGGTACGCCGGCACCTTTCAGGACGTGATTTTTTATGAAGACAGTCAGCCAGAAATCCGTCGGATGATCTGCTCGATCCTCGCCGGTTACGCCTGGGACGAACGCAACCCGTTCGTCAGCGAAGCGCGCCGCCGCTTGAAAATGATCTCCGAACTCTGTGCAAAGGACGCCCCATGAATTACTTGAGCGACAGCTACGTCGAGGAGACCCGCTTCGGTTTCTGGTTCCTGCGCAGCCACACCTGGCAGCACCATGTGTTGCGCGTGGCGATCAATGATCTGCGCGGACTGTTCAGTGAAGCGCTGCCGCAAAACCCGGTGTTGCTGGACGCCGGTTGCGGTCAGGGCAAGTCGTTCGGTCACCTGCGCCAGACCTTCGCGCCCCAGCGTCTGATCGGCGTTGATGCTGACCCGCACAGCCTTGAATTGAGCGGCGCAGAAGCGGCGCGTCTGGAACTGGAGGTGGAATTGATCGGCAGCGATTGCGCGACGCTCAATGTGCCGGATGCCAGCGTTGATCTGTTGTTCTGCCACCAGACTTTTCATCATCTGGTTGAGCAGGAAAAGGCCCTGGCCGAGTTTTATCGGGTGCTGAAACCGGGCGGCTATCTGCTGTTCGCCGAGTCCACCGAGGCATACATTGATACGTGGGTGATTCGCTGGCTGTTCCGTCATCCGATGCACGTGCAGAAGAGTGCGGCGCAGTATCTGCAGATGATTCGCGAGCAAGGGTTTGAGTTTGCCGAGGGCAATGTTTCCTACCCGTATCTGTGGTGGAGCCGGTCGAAGGATTTTGGTTTGCTGGAGCGGTTCGGCTTACTCAAACCCAAGCCGTTCGGGCAGCGCGAAGAGACGTTGGTGAATGTCGTTGCGCGCAAGCCTCTGGCAGAGGTTTCCTGATGTACACAAATCCTTGTAGGAGTGAGCCTGCTCGCGATAGCGGTGGGTCAGCCAACCTGTATTTTGAATGTGCGACCGCTATCGCGAGCAGGCTCACTCCTACAGTGTCCGCGGTGTGGCGATTTTTTGTTTTTGGCATGATGCTTCTGTTGAGTGCCTGCGCCAGCCAGGCGCCGTTGCCGGCGGGCAATCCAACACTCCCGCTGCCTCTGCAACTGCACATCGAACGCCAACAAGCCGAACAACGCCAGGACTGGCTGCTGGTGATCCAGCGCGAAGGCCCGGGCATCCGCTGGTCGATGATGGATCCGCTGGGTATTCCTCAGGCACGTCAGCAACTGATCGACGGCCACTGGCAAGCCGATGGGCTGCTGCCGCCGAACCCGGAAGCCCGGGAATTGTTTGCCGCGCTGTTATTCGCCCTGACCCCGTCCGGCGAGCTGCTGCGCAATTACCCCACTGCGCAGGTACAGGCCGGGCAACGCTCTCTGCCGGCGCGCTGGGACATTCGTTATGCCCAACCGTTGAGCTTCGAATTGAACCTGCCTCAAGGCCCGCACTACCGCGTTTCTCCGCTGGGTAAACCGACGCCATGACTGCTTACCTGAATGCCCTCGGCGTGATCTGCGCCCTGGGCCGCGACAAGTCCGAAATCGCACGTAACCTGTTCGCTGGCGACTGTTCGGGCATGCGCCGCGAGTCCGGCTGGGTGGCGGAGCGTGAATTGCCGGTGGCCGCCGTACACGGTGAACTGGCGCCGATCCCGCCGACACTCGCCGATCAAAGCAGCCGCAACAATCAGCTTCTGCTAGAGGCGGCGCTACAGATTCGCGATAACATTGATCAAACGATCCAGACCTACGGCCGCGACCGCATCGGTGTTGTGCTCGGCACCAGCACCTCGGGCATCGACGAGGCCAGCCGTGGCCTGGCGCATTACATTCGCGAGCAGCAGTTCCCGGCGGAATACGATTACCGTCAGCAGGAACTCGGCGCGCCAGCAAATTTCCTCGCCGACTGGCTGCAACTGAGCGGCCCGGCCTACGTGATTTCCACCGCTTGTACTTCCAGCGCCCGCGCCTTGATGAGCGCTCAGCGCCTGCTCGATCTGGGCTTGTGCGACGCCGTGCTGTGCGGCGGCGTCGACAGTTTGTGCAAGCTGACGCTTAACGGTTTTTCGTCGCTGGAAGCAGTGTCGGACGAACGCTGCAATCCGTTCTCGGCCAATCGCAACGGCATCAATATTGGCGAGGCGGCGGTGTTGTTCGTAATGAGCAAACAGCAAGGTGAAGGCCCGGCCATTGCCCTGCTCGGCGCCGGCGCCAGTTCCGACGCGCATCACATTTCCGCCCCTGAGCCGACGGGGCGCGGCGCACTGCAAGCGATGCAAAAAGCCCTCAGTCGCGCACACCTGCATGCCACGCAAATCAGCTACCTGAACCTGCACGGCACCGCCACCCAACACAACGACGCCATGGAAAGTCTGGCGGTCGCCGAACTGTTTCCCGAGGGAGTCGCCTGCTCATCGACCAAACCGATGACCGGCCACACCCTCGGCGCAGCCGGCGCACTGGAAGCAGCGTTTTGCTGGTTGAGCCTGAGCGCCGAAAACCCCGACCACGCCTTGCCGCCACACGTCTGGGACGCTCAGCCCGATCCTGCGCTGCCGCCGCTAAAGTGGGTGACCGCGAGCGAACGCCTGACGTCCATTGCACCCCGCTACCTGATGAGCAACTCGTTTGCCTTCGGCGGCAATAACGTCAGCCTGATTATCGGAGACGCCCCATGACGGCCTGGCCGCTCGCCGAACTGCTGCCCCACGCGGGCGACATGATTCTGATCGACAGCATCCTCAGCTTTGACGAGGAGCAGATTTTTACCCGCCTCACGGTCAAGCCAGATGGCCTGTTCAATCTGCCCGACGGCAGCCTGCCGGCATGGGTCGGCGTCGAACTGATGGCACAGAGCGTCGCAGCGTTTGCCGGTTGCCACGCGCGACTCAAAGGCAATCCGGTGGAGCTGGGGTTCCTGCTCGGCACGCGCAAGTTCGAATGCAACGTCGAAGCGTTTCCCGCCGGTAGCGATCTGACCATTCATGGTCTGCGCTCGCTGGAAGACGACAACGGCATGGGCGTCTTCGAATGTCATATCCACGGCGCCGGCATCCATGCCAGCGCGCGGCTGAACGTGTTCCGCCCGCCCCAGGTTACTCAATATCTGCAACAGACACAGGAGTCGAACCATGACTGAATCCGTGCTGGTCACCGGCTCCAGCCGTGGCATCGGCCGCGCCATTGCCTTGCGTCTGGCGCAGGCCGGGCATGACATCGTCCTGCATTGCCGTAGCGGCGTGACTGAAGCGCAAAGCGTTCAGGCTGAAGTCGAAGCGCTGGGCCGCAAGGCGCGGATCCTGCAATTCGACGTTGCCGACCGTGAAACCTGCAAAACCATCCTTGAAGCCGACGTTGAAAGCCACGGGGCTTATTACGGTGTGGTGCTCAATGCGGGCCTGACCCGCGACGGCGCGTTTCCGGCGCTGAGCGATGACGATTGGGATGTGGTTCTGCGCACCAACCTCGATGGTTTCTACAACGTGCTCCACCCGGTGATGATGCCGATGATCCGCCGCCGCGCCGCTGGTCGCATTGTTTGCATCACTTCCGTGTCGGGGCTGATCGGCAACCGTGGCCAGGTCAACTACAGCGCTTCCAAGGCTGGCGTGATCGGCGCTGCAAAGGCGTTGGCGATCGAGCTGGGCAAGCGCAAAATCACCGTTAACTGTGTCGCGCCGGGCCTGATCGACACGGCGATGCTCGACGAAAACGTGCCGGTGGAAGAATTGATGAAAATGATCCCCGCGCAACGCATGGGCACCCCGGAAGAGGTCGCCAGTGCGGTGAATTTCCTGATGTCGGCGGAAGCCTCGTACATCACCCGTCAGGTCCTGGCGGTCAACGGAGGCTTGTGCTGATGAAGCGCGTCGTCGTCACCGGCATGGCCGGCATCACCTCGCTGGGCAGTGACTGGGAGACCATCGCCGGCAATTTCGCGGCCAACCGCAGCGGCATCCGCCGGATGGACGAGTGGGATCGCTTCAGCGAACTCAACACGCGCCTGGCCGGGCCGATCGATGATTTTGCAGTGCCTGCGCACTGGACCCGCAAGCAACTGCGCAGCATGGGCCGGGTGTCGCGGCTGGCGGTTCGTGCTGCAGAAAACGCCCTGGCTGACGCCGGTTTGCTCGGTGACGAATCGATCAAGGACGGCAGAATGGGCGTGGCTTGCGGTTCGTCCACCGGCAGCACCGACGAGATCAAAGCGTTCGGCAACATGCTGCTCAACTCGGTGGCCGAAGGCCTCAACGCCAACTCCTATGTGCGGATGATGCCGCACACCACCGCCGCCAACATCAGCATCTTCTTTGGCCTGACCGGGCGGCTGATCCCGACGTCGAGCGCCTGCACCAGCGGCAGTCAGGGCATCGGTTACGCCTACGAGGCGATCAAGTTCGGCCGCCTGCCGTTGATGCTCGCCGGCGGCGCCGAAGAGCTGTGCCCGACCGAGGCCATGGTCTTCGATGCGCTCTACGCCACCAGCCTGAAAAACGATGCGCCACAGACCAGCCCGCGCCCGTACGACAAGGGCCGCGATGGTCTGGTGATCGGTGAAGGTGGCGGCATGCTCGTGCTCGAAGAGCTGGAACACGCCCTCGCCCGTGGTGCGCACATCCACGCCGAGATCGTCGGCTTCGGCAGCAACGCCGACGGCCAGCACACCACGCGCCCGGAACAAGTGACCATGCGTCGTGCAATGGAACTGGCGCTGGAAGACGCCGGCCTGACGCCGGATGCCATCGGTTATGTAAATGGCCACGGCACCGCTACAGAACAGGGCGACATTGCCGAAACACTGGCAACCAGCAGTTTGTTCGGTGAACGCATGCCGATCAGTTCGCAGAAAAGCTTCCTCGGCCACACACTCGGCGCCTGCGGCGCACTGGAGTCGTGGTTCAGCATCGAGATGATGAATCGCGACCTTTACGTGCACACGTTCAACCTCGACGAGGTCGATCCACACTGCGGCAAACTCGATTACCTGCGCGGCGAATTCCGCCAGATGCATCACGACTACGTGATGAACAACAATTTCGCTTTTGGTGGCGTCAACACCTCGTTGATTTTCCGCCGCTGGCACTGACCGCAACACGTTTGGAGTGAAGGGAATGACTCAGTTTCACCGCATCGCCGCTCTGTTGGCACTGGCTTTTGTGCTCGGCGGCTGCACCAGCAAACCGGTTTACAACGCCAAGGAAGAGTTCTCGCCCAACCTCGGTTTCACCCAGCAACAGATGAGCCGCGCCATCGTCACTGCACTGAACGATCGCCAGTGGGTCGTGCAATCGGTGCGTCCGGGCATGATCAAAGCGGCGATCACCGTACGCGGTCGCCATCACGCCGAAGTCGATATTCCGTTCACCCCGACCTCGTTCGAAATCGACTACCGCAGCAGCTACGGCCTCGACGCCAAGGACGGCAAGATCCACGGCAACTACAACCGCTGGGTCAACCGCCTGCGCGACAACGTGCTCAAAGAGCTGTCGATCAACCCGGACATTGAAGCCGTTAACAACCTCGGCATCATCAAACAGGGCGCCGACGAACCGACTTACCTGAGCTTCCGCGAAGGCGTCAAACGCGCCACCGACGCCGGCCTGCTCGACGGCAGCGTGAAGTTCTACCTGGCCGGCGAAACGCTGCCAAAACAGGTGCGCAAACTCGACACCGTGAGCAGCAGCCGCAAGACCAACGGCTCCAACAAGTCCGACGAAGACGCCTGCTTCTGGGCGCTGCAATCGGCGCTGGCAACTCTGCAGAACGCCGCGAAAAAAGCTGATGCCAACGCGGTGATCAACATCGCCAGCGTCGACCAGCGCGACCTGTACAAAGACACTGAGAAATTCCAGTGCCGTGCCGGGCTGGTGGTGTCGAGTGTGGCGTTGCGCGGGGATTTGGCGCACGTGGATTGATGGGATTGTAGAAACGACAAAGGGCGCCATTCGGCGCCCTTTCACAAACAGGTTGGCTTGTCATCACCGATTACCTGTCTGGCTCTACGATGGCTGGTCACCCAGGATCCTTAGAGTCTCACAAGCCCCTTGCGGGAACGCTCGCAGTATTGCCCGAATCATCAATCCGGACAACGGCTGGCGTTTGGCCTCACTGCGCCACTTCTGCAGCCATTACAGCCCAAGCGCCCGCCTGACTGCGGCTTTAACGGCGCAGAACTCTTCTGTTTCAAGGTGTGAGATCAGATAGACGCGCTTTCCTTCACGATCTCTGCTTTTGATTCGGTCCAGTCGGGAAAGGCTGACAGTGGCCACCATATCGCACTTCGCCCAACAGATCGGGCTGGCGCCTTGAAGATGGCTGGAGAGTTCGTAATGGTGATCAAGTAAGCAATCCGGCGCAGTAGTACTCAGCGGCACGACCGTCACCAACATACTGTTGGTTCTGTGTTTGCGTATTACGACAACGGGCCTGACCTTGACCATTTCAGGTACTTCATAACCTCTGAAATCGCAGATCAAAACACTACCTTCCTTGGGCTGGTATCGAAGTGGCATCCATGGCACTCACTTAAAGAAATCGATTCTGCGCAAGAAAACAAACACTCGCTAAAACAGTTCGTAACCGCAAATGTGGTGAACTCGGCTGCACAAGCTGAACACTCGCCACACAGCATCTACACTCGCTCATGCAGGCCATCAATACGCCTGTCAGAACGGCGGGCCCGGTCGGTCGAGCACTCGCGGTTCTCTTTCACCGTCAAGGAGATGACCATGCAAGTGAAAGCCCTGATCGCCGCTGCGCTTTTCGTGCTACTGCCCAGCGCCAGCCATGCTACCAATCTGATGTACATGCCCTTCGAAACCGTGCTGTCGGAGGCGATTCGTGCCGGGCGGCTGGATGGCAGTGTGAAGTTCTATCTGCTCGGTAATGGACCGCAGGGCACGCAGCAGTTGCTGCGCCCTGGGGTGGTCAGCGATTTGAAGACCAACGGCTTCAACAAAAGCGACCACAACTCCTGCGAGTGGGTGTTGCAGTCGAATCTGATCAAGTTGCAGGCCGATGCCAAACGGGTCGGGGCGAATGCGGTGGTCAATATCGTCAGCTATTACGACCAGCATGTGCGCAAGGATTTGAATACGTATGAATGCAGGGCGGGGATCTTTGTGACGCGGGTGGCGTTGAAGGGGGATTTGGTGCGGTTGCCCTGAATTGGGTGGTGCTTGAGCGGACGCCTTCGCGAGCAAGCTCGCTCCCACCTTGGAATGCGTTCCCCTGTGAGAGCGAGCCTGCTCGCGATTTGATTGCGCAGCAATCACGCTTTTGATGGCTCGACTTTGCGCGTGAGCAAATCTACGAAAGCCTTGGCCATCGGCGATTTCTGATCCTTGCGCTGCACCAGCCACACCGCCGACACCGCCTCCGGATCGAGCAACGGGCGGTACACCACGCCGTCGATGCGCATCCGCTGATAAGACGCCGGCAGCACCGAAACCCCCAACCCCGCTGCGACCAAGCCGATGATGGTCATCGCCTCCCCCGCCTCTTGGGCGAAGTGCGGGCTGAACCCGGCATCGCGCGCCAGACTCAGCAATTGCGCATACAGCCCGCTGCCGTAGCTGCGCGGAAAGAACACGAACGGCTCCAGCGCCAGCGCCGAGAGGAACAAGCCCTCCTCCGACCCCTGCGCCAGTGGATGCTTGGAACCGAGCACGGCGACCAGCGGCTCGCGCATCAACTCGACAACACTCAGCGAATCGGGCAAACCCAGCGGGCGCATGATGCCGACCTCGATTGATTCATCCACCAGGCCCTCGGCGACTTGCGTGCTACTCATCTCACGAAGGTTGAGGTGCACCGCCGGAAAACGCTGACGAAAGGAAAAGATCGCCTGCGGAATGGTCGAGTTGAACGGCGCCGAAGAGGTGAAGCCAATCTTCAACTCGCCCAATTCACCGAGTTGCGCACGCCGGGCGACGTCCGCCGCTTTATCGACCTGCGCCAGCACCAAGCGCGCTTCTTCGAGGAACAATCGACCAGCCTCGCTCAACTCGACCCGACGATTGGTCCGCTCGAACAACCTTGCGCCAACCTCTTGCTCCAGCGCCTGAATCTGTTGGCTCAGCGGCGGCTGCGAGATGCCCAGCACCTGCGCGGCACGGCCAAAATGCAGTTCTTCAGCGACGGCGATGAAGTAGCGCAGATGACGCAATTCCATGAAAACTCCATTAGGTCGTTAAAGCTATCAAACAGGTCGAACAATATATTGGATAGAAACATTAGCCAGCTATATGATTTTTTCATTGCCTGCCTGGCCGTGCCCTCCGAGGTCTGAAGTGAAAACTGCTGTTGCGCCCCTAGCCCATGAAATCCCGCCTGCTGCGGCGGACCATGTCGTCGCCGAGCTACAAGAGATCTATATCGAAAAAGGCACGCCGATGTTCATGCGCACGGTGCTGGCGCTGTTCAGCGGCGGCTTCGCGACGTTCGCCCTGCTCTATTGCGTGCAGCCGATGATGCCGCTGCTGTCCCACGAATATGGGATCAACGCCGCGCAGAGCAGCCTGATCCTCTCGGTGGCCACTGGCATGCTCGCCATTGGCCTGCTGATCACCGGGCCGATCTCTGATCGGGTCGGGCGCAAACCGGTGATGGTGACCGCACTGTTCGCGGCAGCGCTGTGCACCATGGCCAGTGCAATGATGCCGAGTTGGGAAGGTGTGCTGATCATGCGTGCGCTGATCGGGCTGTCGTTGAGCGGGCTGGCGGCCGTGGCGATGACGTATCTGAGCGAAGAGATTCATCCGCAGCACATTGGCCTGGCGATGGGTTTGTACATCGGCGGTAATGCGATTGGCGGGATGAGCGGGCGTTTGATCACCGGTGTGTTGATCGACTTCGTCAGCTGGCACACGGCGATGCTGGTGATCGGTGGTTTGGCGATGATTGCCGCAGCGGTGCTCTGGAAGATCCTGCCCGAGTCGCGCAACTTCCGTTCACGCTCGCTGCACCCGCGCAGTTTGCTTGACGGCTTCACCATGCACTTTCGCGATGCCGGTCTGCCGCTGCTGTTTCTTGAAGCATTCGTGCTGATGGGCGCGTTTGTAACGCTGTTCAACTACATCGGCTATCGCTTACTGGCCGCGCCGTACAACCTCGATCAGGTGTTCGTGGGCTTGCTGTCGGTGGTGTACCTGTCGGGGATCTACAGCTCGGCGAAGATCGGTTCGCTGGCGGACAAGCTGGGGCGACGCAAAGTGCTGTGGGCGACCATTGCGCTGATGTTTGCGGGACTGGCGTTGACGATGTTTACGCCGTTGCTGTTGGTGATTGTCGGCATGTTGATTTTCACCTTTGGCTTCTTCGGCGCGCATTCGGTGGCGAGTAGCTGGATCGGTCGACGCGCGACCAAGGCCAAGGGGCAAGCGTCGTCGTTGTATCTGTTCAGCTATTACGCAGGGTCGAGCATCGCCGGGACGGCGGGCGGGGTGTTCTGGCATCTCGGCGGGTGGAACGGGATTGGTTTGTTTATCGGTTCGTTGTTGCTGATCGCGCTGCTGGTGGCGTTGAAGCTGGCGAAGTTGCCGCCTCTCGGTGGTGTCAAAGCCTGAAAGCAAAAGATCGCAGCCTTCGGCAGCTCCTACATTAATACCATGTAGGAGCTGCCGAAGGCTGCGATCTTTTGATCTTGAAAAAACGCCCGGCATAAGCCGGGCGTTTTGTTTTCTGTTATTTAGAGCTGTGTGGCGATCACTCGTGATACTGCGCCGACAATTCATGCACCGCGCGCAGGAACGCACCCGCATGTTCCGGATCAACCTCAGGCGTGATGCCATGACCCAGGTTGAACACATGCCCACTGCCCTTTCCGTAGCTGGCCAGAATGCGCCCGACCTCGGTGCGGATCGCTTCCGGTTTGGCGTAGAGCACGGTCGGGTCCATGTTGCCTTGCAGGGCAACCTTGTCGCCAACCCGGGCGCGGGCGTTGCCGATGTCGCAGGTCCAGTCCAGGCCCAGTGCGTCGGCGCCAGCCTCGGCGATGCTTTCCAGCCACAGGCCGCCGTTTTTGGTGAAGAGGATTACCGGCACTTTGCGACCGTCGTGCTCGCGGATCAGGCCGCTGACGATTTTTTTCATGTAAGCCAGCGAGAACTCCTGATACGCCGCCGCCGACAGGTTGCCGCCCCAGGTATCGAAGATCTGCACCGCTTGTGCGCCGGCCATGATCTGGCCGTTGAGGTACGAGGTCACCGACTGCGCCAGTTTATCCAGCAGCAGGTGCATTGCTTGCGGGTTGTCGTAGAGCATCGCTTTGGTCTTGCGGAAGTCTTTCGACGAGCCGCCTTCAACCATGTAGGTCGCCAGGGTCCACGGGCTGCCGGAGAAACCGATCAGCGGCACACGACCGTTGAGCTCGCGACGGATGGTGCTGACCGCGTCCATCACGTAGCCGAGGTCTTTGTGTGGATCAGGGATTGGCAACGCTTCGATATCGGCGAGGGTGCTGACGACTTTCTTGAAGCGCGGACCTTCACCGGTCTCGAAGTACAGGCCCTGGCCCATAGCATCGGGGATGGTGAGGATGTCGGAAAACAGGATCGCCGCGTCCAGTTGTGGATAGCGGTCGAGCGGTTGCATGGTGACTTCGCAGGCGAATTCCGGATTCATGCACAGGCTCATGAAATCACCGGCCTGGGCGCGGCTGGCGCGGTATTCCGGCAGGTAGCGGCCGGCTTGGCGCATCATCCACACCGGGGTGACGTCTACGGGTTGCTTGAGCAGGGCGCGGAGGAAACGGTCGTTCTTCAGGGCAGTCATGTCGGCATCCGGAAAAAAAGTGCGGGCATTTTCTCAGAGCGCGACGCAAAAGGCACGGATGCAGGTCAGCCTTTTGTCTATCGGGTCAATTTATTGCGTGGGAATGCTGATTTTGCAGCACCGGGAAACAACTGTGGGAGCGAGCTTGCTCGCGAAAGGGCCGGCACATCCAACATTGCAGTTGGCTGATAGACCGCTTTCGCGAGCAAGCTCGCTCCCACATTTTTGATCGCATTTCAGCTTGAAATGTAATCAGACGCCCAGGTAATCGAGGATGCCTTCGGCGGCATTGCGGCCTTCGAAGATGGCCGTCACCACCAGGTCGGAACCGCGCACCATGTCGCCACCGGCGAAGATTTTCGGGTTGCTGGTCTGGTGCTTGTACTGACCTTGCTCAGGCGCAACGACGCGGCCCTGGCTGTCAGTCTGGATCTCGAATTGTTCGAACCACGGCGCCGGGCTCGGGCGGAAACCGAAGGCGATGACCACGGCGTCGGCCGGGATGATCTCTTCGGAGCCCGGGATCGGCTCGGGGCTGCGACGGCCACGGGCGTCCGGTTCGCCGAGACGGGTCTCGACCACTTTGACGCCTTCGACCTTGTCCTCACCGACGATAGCGATCGGCTGGCGGTTGTAGAGGAATTTCACGCCTTCTTCCTTGGCGTTCTTCACCTCTTTGCGCGAGCCGGGCATGTTCGCTTCGTCACGACGATAAGCGCAGGTCACCGATTTGGCACCCTGACGGATCGACGTGCGGTTGCAGTCCATCGCCGTGTCGCCGCCGCCGAGAACCACAACCTTTTTGCCTTTCATGTCGACGAAATCTTCTGGCGACTTTTCAAAGCCCAGGTTGCGGTTGACGTTGGCAATGAGGAAGTCCAGCGCGTCATAAACGCCCGGCAGGTCCTCACCGGCAAAACCGCCCTTCATGTAGGTGTAGGTGCCCATGCCCATGAACACCGCATCGTATTCGGCGAGCAGTTGTTCCATGGTCACGTCTTTGCCGACTTCGGTGTTCAAACGGAACTCGATGCCCATGCCGGTGAAGACTTCGCGGCGATTGCTCAGCACGGTCTTTTCCAGCTTGAACTCGGGGATGCCGAAGGTCAGCAAACCACCGATTTCCGGGTTCTTGTCGAACACCACCGGGGTCACGCCACCACGCACCAGCACGTCGGCACAACCCAGACCCGCCGGGCCTGCACCGATGATGGCGACACGTTTGCCGGTCGGTTTGACCTTGGACATGTCCGGGCGCCAGCCCATGGCGAACGCGGTGTCGGTGATGTACTTCTCGACCGAACCGATGGTCACCGCGCCGAAGCCGTCGTTAAGGGTGCAGGCACCCTCGCACAGACGATCCTGCGGACAGACCCTGCCGCAGACTTCCGGCAGGGTGTTGGTCTGGTGCGACAGCTCGGCGGCCTGAAGGATGTTGCCCTCGGCCACCAGCTTCAGCCAGTTCGGAATGAAGTTGTGCACCGGGCACTTCCATTCGCAATACGGGTTGCCGCAACCCAGGCAGCGGTGGGCCTGATCGGCCGACTGCTGGGGTTTGAACGGTTCGTAGATTTCGACGAACTCTTTCTTGCGTTGACGCAACAGTTTCTTCTTCGGATCTTTGCGCCCGACATCGATGAATTGAAAGTCGTTACTGAGACGTTCGGCCATCTTCAAAACCTCTTACACGACAGCTCCAAGCTACAAGCTTCAAGCTGCAAGAAAATCACATTAGTCCGTTACAGCGCGCACTGGCTCCAGCTTGCCGCTTGAAGCCAGTGGCTTGCAGCTGCGCCGTTATTGCGGACTCGCACGAGTACTGGAGAGCAGAGATTTCAAACTCGCCGCCTTCGGTTTGACCAGCCAGAAACGGCGCAGGTAGTCATCGAGGTTTTCGGCGAGTTCACGACCCCACTCGCTGTCGGTTTCCGCGACGTACTCGTTCAGCACGTTTTGCAGGTGGCTGCGATAGGCTTCCATCGCCTCGCCGCTGATCCGCTGGATTTCCACCAGTTCGTGGTTGACCCGGTCAACGAAGGTGTTGTCCTGATCGAGCACATAGGCGAAACCACCGGTCATGCCAGAGCCGAAGTTGTAACCGGTCTTGCCCAGAACGCAGACAAAACCACCGGTCATGTACTCACAGCAGTGATCGCCAGTGCCTTCCACAACCGTGTGGGCACCGGAGTTGCGCACGGCGAAACGCTCGCCTGCGGTGCCGGCGGCGAACAACTTGCCGCCAGTGGCGCCGTACAGGCAGGTGTTGCCGATGATGGCGCTGTCCTGAGTCTTATAAACGCTGCCCTTCGGCGGCACGATGGTCAGCTTGCCACCGGTCATGCCTTTGCCGACGTAGTCGTTGGCATCGCCTTCGAGGTACATGTTCAGACCGCCGGCGTTCCACACGCCGAAGCTCTGACCGGCAGTACCTTTGAAGCGGAAGGTGATCGGCGCTTTCGCCATCCCCTGGTTGCCGTGCTTGCGCGCGATTTCGCCGGAAATCCGCGCGCCGATCGAACGATCGCAGTTGCAGATATCCAGATCGAACTCGGCGCCGCTCATGTCGTTGATCGCCGACGAAGCCATCTCGACCATTTTCTCGGCCAGCAGGCCTTGGTCGAACGGCGGGTTGCGCTCAACGCCGCAGAACTGTGGCTTGTCCGCCGGGATGTGATCGCTGCCCAACAGCGGCGTCAGGTCCAGGTGGTTTTGCTTGGCGGTCTGGCCTTCGAGGATTTCCAGCAGATCGGTGCGACCGATCAGCTCTTCGAGGGAGCGCACGCCGAGCTTGGCCAGCCACTCACGGGTTTCTTCGGCGACGTAGGTGAAGAAATTCACCACCATGTCGACGGTACCGATGTAGTGATCCTTGCGCAGCTTCTCGTTCTGCGTCGCAACGCCGGTGGCGCAGTTGTTCAGGTGGCAGATACGCAGGTATTTGCAACCCAGCGCGATCATTGGCGCGGTACCGAAGCCGAAGCTTTCGGCGCCGAGGATCGCTGCCTTGATCACGTCGAGGCCGGTTTTCAGGCCACCGTCGGTCTGCACCCGGACTTTGCCGCGCAGGTCGTTACCGCGCAGGGTCTGGTGGGTTTCGGCAAGGCCGAGTTCCCACGGTGCGCCAGCGTATTTGATCGAAGTCAGCGGCGAAGCACCGGTGCCGCCGTCGTAGCCGGAGATGGTGATCAAATCCGCATAGGCCTTGGCCACACCGGCGGCGATGGTGCCGACGCCCGCTTCGGCGACGAGTTTCACCGAAACCAGCGCCTTCGGGTTGACCTGTTTCAAGTCGAAAATCAGCTGCGACAAGTCTTCGATCGAATAGATGTCGTGGTGCGGCGGCGGTGAAATCAGGGTTACGCCCGGCACTGCATAACGCAGCTTGGCGATCAGCCCGTTGACTTTACCGCCCGGCAGTTGCCCGCCCTCACCCGGCTTGGCGCCTTGCGCGACCTTGATCTGCAGCACTTCGGCGTTGACCAGATACTCCGGCGTTACCCCGAAACGGCCAGTCGCAACCTGCTTGATTTTCGAGCTCTTGATGGTGCCGTAACGTGCTGGATCCTCACCACCTTCGCCGGAGTTGGAACGCGCACCGAGGCGGTTCATGGCTTCGGCCAGGGCTTCGTGAGCTTCCGGCGACAAGGCGCCCAGCGAGATACCGGCGGAGTCGAAGCGCTTGAGCACCGATTCCAGCGGCTCGATTTCACTGATGTCCAGCGGCGCGTCGAGGGTCTTGACCTTGAACAGGTCGCGGATCATCGACACCGGACGGTTGTCCACCAGCGAGGTGTATTCCTTGAACTTGGCGTAGTCGCCCTGCTGCACGGCGGCTTGCAGGGTGTTGACCACGTCCGGGTTGTACGCGTGATATTCGCCACCGTGGACGAACTTCAGCAGACCGCCCTGCTGGATCGGCTTGCGCGGACTCCAGGCTTCGCTGGCGAGTGCTTTCTGCTCGGCTTCGATGTCGACGAAACGCGCACCCTTGATGCGGCTCGGCACGCCACGGAAGCTCAGGTCGCAAACTTCTTCGGACAGGCCGATGGCTTCGAACAGCTGCGCACCACGGTACGAAGCGATGGTCGAGATACCCATCTTCGAGAGGATCTTCAGCAGACCTTTGGTGATGCCTTTGCGGTAGTTCTTGAACACCTCATAGAGGTCGCCCAGCACTTCACCGGTACGGATCAGGTCGCCCAGCACTTCGTACGCGAGGAACGGATACACCGCCGAGGCGCCGAAACCGATCAGCACGGCGAAGTGATGCGGGTCACGGGCGGTCGCGGTTTCAACAAGGATGTTGGAATCGCAACGCAGGCCTTTTTCGGTCAGGCGGTGGTGCACGGCACCGGTCGCCAGCGAGGCGTGGATCGGCAGCTTGCCCGGGGCGATATGACGGTCGCTCAGAACGATTTGGGTGCGACCGGCGCGCACGGCTTCTTCAGCCTGATCGGCCACATTGCGGATTGCCGCTTCGAGGCCGACGCTTTCGTCGTAGTTGAGGTCGATGATCTGCCGCTCGAAACCCGGGCGGTCGAGGTTCATCAACGAGCGCCACTTGGCCGGGGAGATGACCGGCGAGCTGAGGATCACGCGCGAAGCGTGTTCCGGCGACTCCTGGAAAATGTTGCGCTCGGCACCGAGGCAGATTTCCAGCGACATCACGATCGCTTCACGCAGCGGGTCGATCGGCGGGTTGGTGACCTGCGCGAACTGCTGCCGGAAATAGTCGTACGGCGTGCGCACGCGCTGCGAGAGCACGGCCATCGGCGTGTCGTCGCCCATCGAGCCAACGGCTTCGTAGCCTTGCTCGCCAAGCGGACGCAGGACCTGATCGCGCTCTTCGAACGTGACCTGATACATCTTCATGTATTGCTTGAGCTGATCGACGTCGTAAAACGCCGAACCGTGATCGTTGTCTTCCATGGTCGCCTGGATGCGCAGAGCGTTCTTGCGCAGCCATTGCTTGTACGGATGACGGGACTTCAGACGGTTGTCGATCGCGTCGGTATCGAGGATCTGCCCGGTTTCGGTGTCCACGGCGAAGATCTGGCCAGGGCCGACACGACCTTTGGCAATCACATCTTCCGGCTTGTAGTCCCACACGCCGATTTCCGAGGCGAGGGTGATGAAACCGTTGGTGGTGGTGACCCAACGCGCCGGGCGCAGACCGTTACGGTCGAGCAGGCACACCGCGTAACGACCGTCGGTCATTACCACGCCGGCCGGGCCGTCCCACGGTTCCATGTGCATCGAGTTGTACTCGTAGAACGCACGCAGATCCGGGTCCATGGTTTCAACATTCTGCCACGCCGGCGGAATAATCATCCGCACGCCACGGAACAGGTCGATGCCACCGGTGACCATCAGTTCGAGCATGTTGTCCATGCTCGACGAGTCGGAACCGACACGGTTGACCAGCGGGCCGAGTTCTTCCAGATCCATCAGATCGTTGGTGAACTTGGTGCGACGGGCCTGCGCCCAGTTGCGGTTACCGGTGATGGTGTTGATCTCGCCGTTGTGGGCGAGGAAGCGGAATGGCTGAGCCAGCGGCCATTTCGGCAGGGTGTTGGTGGAGAAGCGCTGGTGGAACACGCAAATCGCGGTTTGCAGGCGCTCGTCACTCAGGTCTGGATAAAACGCGGCCAGATCGGCCGGCATCATCAGGCCTTTATAGATGATGGTTTTGTGCGAAAAGCTGCAGATGTAGTGGTCGGAATCGACGGCGTTGGATACCGACGAACGACGACGGGCGCTGAACAGCTTCACGGCCATGTCCTGATCACTCAGGCCTTCACCGCCGATGTACACCTGCTCGATCTGTGGCAGGCGCTCAAGAGCGAGGCGGCCGAGGACGCAGGTGTCGATGGGCACTTTGCGCCAGCCGATCAGTTGCAGGCCTTCAGCAAGGATCTCGCGGTTCATGTTCTCGCGAGCGGCTTCGGCCTTGGCCGGATCCTGGTTGAAAAAGACCATGCCCACCGCATATTGCTTGGGCAGCTCAACGCTGAAGGTTTCCTGGGCAATGGCCCGCAGGAACGCATCAGGCTTTTGAATCAGCAGACCGCAACCGTCACCGGTCTTGCCGTCGGCATTAATCCCACCGCGGTGGGTCATGCAGGTCAGGGCCTCGATGGCCGTTTGCAAAAGGGTATGACTGGGCTCGCCCTGCATATGGGCTATCAGGCCGAAACCGCAGTTATCCTTGAATTCATCTGGTTGGTACAGACCTGCTTTCATAGACACTTTCTCACCAGGCTGCCTCTTTTCGAGGCAAATTTCTTTTCAATTCAACCACTTGCATCCCGCGCCGAACGTACGCCAGCTTAGCAGGGGCAAAAGGGTGGTCATTGTACACAGCGACACAGAGGCTCACAAATTTGACGACGAAATGTCGCAAATTCATGTCGCATTTGTGAAAGGTTTAAAGCGATCTGCTGTGCTAGTCAAAACTTTTTTAATTTTGACCGCAACGACTCAAAGACTACTGTGACGCAGACACCACAAGGCACGCGACCTGGAAGGAAGCGCGCACTCGTAGAAATTTTGAGGTGCTTGGAGAGGCGGCCTGGGTAAGGCCGCCGAATCTTCAGCGAGTTGTTGCCAGTTCCTGTTGGACGCTGGCAACAGTGCGAGGCCAAGGTTTACCAGCCTGAACCTTCGCTGGCAAGGCCTTGATGGCAGAAACGGCTGCATCACGATTGGCGAAGTTGCCGTAGGTGATCACGTAGAGCGGCTTGCCGTTGAGGACTTTCTTGAAATAACGGTACTCGCCGCCCTGCTCCTTGACGAAGTTTTGCGCGGCAGTTTCGGAGCTGGTGCCGAGGATTTGCACCACGTAGTTGCTGGTCGGCTGACCGGCGTACCAGCTGCCACCGGCCGCTTTGGCGACGGTAACCGGCTTCTCCGCCGGTTTGGCAGCGACGACTGGCTTGGCCGGCGCTGGAGCCGGCTTGGCGACCGGTGCGGCCGGAGCTGGCTTGGCGGTAGCCACTTGTGTCGGCGCCGGAGTCGGCTTGGCCGCTGGCAACGGAACCGGTGTCGGCGCAGGGCCGGCCGGAACGCCCGCAGGCGGTGCGGAAGTGGTTACGGTCGGCGGGGTATTGCTGGAACCTTCCAGCGGCACGCCATCGTCGCCTTCGGTGATGCCACCGGCTGCTTCGGCCAGCGGGCCGCGCATCACTGGCTGCGAGTTGCCGACCAGCGGCAGCGGCATCGGCTGCGTATTACCGGCGAATTCGACGTTCGGCGCGCCGCCATTGGCTGCGCCCTGGCCCAACGGCAACTGCGCCTGTTCATTGGCCGGTGCACCGGTGGTCGGCGCCTTGTTGCGGCCCGGCATCAGCCAGGCGGCGGCGACCGCTACCACAACGACGGCGGAAATCGCCAATACGTGTTTCTTCGGCATGTTGAACCCCATACTTGGACGCTTGACCGCTGAGCGGCTGGCAATCATGACTTCGATCAGAGCATCGCGAGCGACCTGGTTGATGTTGCCCGGCCAACCCTCGGCACTTTCGTGAATATCAGAGATCTGATCTGCGGTGAAAAGTTCGACACCCCGGCCAGCACCTTCGAGCCGTTGGTCGAGATACTCGCGGGTTTCTTCTTCGGTGTACGGCTGCAGTTCGATGACGTGAAAGCGCTCTTCCTCAAGGTGCAACGCCTCGAGCTGAGCGATCAGCGACGACTCGCCGAACAGGAACACGTGCGGGCGACCTTCCGGCGCGCCGGCACCCAGCGCCATCAACGCTTCGAGGGCGGATTCGTCGAGCTGCTCGGCGTCGTCCACCAGCAGATAGACTTCCTGACCGGTCAGTGCGAGTTGCACCACTTGATCCAGAATCGCGCCAACTTCGGCCTGAGCGACGTTCAGTGCCTGCGCGACTTGGCGCAGCACGCCAGCGGCATCCCCGGCACCACGGGCGGACACCACCACGCTCTGCACCGACTGTTTGTTGGTGCTGGCGACCAGCGCCTGACGCAGCAAAGTCTTGCCACTGCCTTGCGGCCCGGTGACCACCAGCAACAACTGGCTGTAACGCGCCAGATGATGCAGTTGACCCAGCACCGGTTTGCGCTGAGCCGGAAAGAACTTGAAGCCCGGCACACGCGGCGCGAACGGGTCGTGGCTTAACTGGAAATGGCCGAGGAACGCCTCGTCGGCATGCAAACTAGTCATCGGAATCTTATTAACCTTTAAGCTGAGCCAGGGCGCGGTAATCCGCTCCCAGCGTGGCCTGTAGAACCTCTTTCGGATAATCGTCGGTCACTACCGCTTCGCCCATCCGGCGCAGCAGCACCAGGCGCAGACGACCGTCGATCACTTTTTTGTCGATTGCCATGTGTTGAAGAAAATCGGCCTCGGTCATTTCAGTCGGCGGTACCACCGGCAGACCGGCGCGCTGGAACAGACGAATGCCGCGATCACGCTCCTCATCACTGATCCAGCCCAGACGCGCGGACATCTCCAGCGCCATCACGGTGCCAGCCGCGACCGCTTCCCCGTGCAACCAGACACCATAGCCCATGTGGGTCTCGATGGCGTGGCCGAAGGTGTGGCCAAGGTTGAGCGTGGCGCGAACGCCGGTTTCTTTCTCATCTGCGCCGACCACCGCAGCCTTGGCTGCGCAGGAGCGCTCGATCGCGTAAGTCAGGGCTTTCTGATCCAGCGCACGCAGGGCGTCGACGTTGTCTTCGAGCCAGGTCAGGAACGGCTCGTCACAAATCAGCCCGTACTTGATGACTTCGGCCAGACCGGCGGACAGCTCGCGCTCTGGCAGGGTTTTCAGGGATGCCGTATCGATCAGCACGACGTTCGGCTGATAGAACGCGCCGACCATATTCTTGCCCAGCGGATGATTGATGCCGGTCTTGCCGCCCACCGACGAATCGACTTGGGACAGCAATGTCGTAGGGATCTGGATAAAGTCGACGCCGCGCTGGTAGCAGGCAGCGGCGAAACCGGCCATGTCGCCGATCACACCGCCGCCGAGGGCGATCACGGTGGTGCGGCGATCATGACGGGCGGTCAGCAGACCGTCGAAGATCAGTTGCAGGGTTTCCCAGTTCTTGAAGGCTTCGCCGTCCGGCAGCACCACGGAGATCACCGAGAACTGCGCGAGGCTGCGGGTCAGACGTTCGAGATAGAGCGGCGCAACGGTCTCGTTGGAGATGATTGCCACCTGCCGCCCATGGATATGCGGCGCCAGCAACTCAGGCTGATCCAACAATCCTTCGCCAATATGAATCGGGTAGCTGCGCTCGCCTAGATCGACCTTGAGTGTCTGCATGTGTCCCCACAGTGAAGATGGAAGCAGGCGTCCTGCCCTGAATTATTGGTTGTCTGCGGCCTATAGCGGGTATGACGCCGCTCGCACGCCATCCGCCACAACCTCTACGGCTGTGACAGGACGCCGAGGATAGCGCATTTCGGGCGAGGCTTTAACGGGGTGGAAGCTGCGCGAGGCGATCAAGAATATCGAGCACCACCATGCGTGGCGGCCGTTCGTCGGTTTCCACCACCAGATCGGCGATTTCCCGATAAAGCGGATCACGGATCGCCAGCAGATCACGCAGGGTTTTTTCAGGATTGGCGGTGCGCAGCAACGGTCGATTGCGGTCGCGCGAGGTGCGGCCGACCTGCTGTTCAACGGAGGCGTGCAGATACACCACTCGCCCACCCTCATGCAGGGCCTTGCGATTGGCATCACGCATCACCGCGCCACCGCCGGTTGCCAACACCACGCCATCGAACGCGCACAGCTCGGCGATCATCGCCTGCTCACGGTCACGAAAGCCGGGCTCGCCTTCCTTGTCGAAGATCCACGGGATATTGGCGCCCGTGCGCAATTCAATTTCCTTGTCGGAATCTTTGAACGGCAGGCGCAGCTCTTTGGCCAGTAACCGGCCGATGGTGCTTTTGCCAGCACCCATCGGTCCTACAAGTATCAAATTTCGCACAGAATCAACGACTCACAGCAATCGCCTGGTTATTCATGATACGTGGTGTGAGAAATACCAGCAGCTCGGATTTTTTCTCCGAAACCACATCACGCCGGAAAAGGCGGCCAAGATACGGCACATCGCCAAGAAATGGCACCTTATCTACGACCTTGCTTTGAGTATTTGAGAAAACGCCCCCAATCACGATGGTTTCGCCGTCATTGACCAGCACCTTGGCGTTGACCTCGTTTTTCTTGATCGGCGGTACATCCTGCACTTTGTTCAAGTAGTCCGGTTCGTCCTTGGTGACCTTGACCTCCATGATGATGCGGTTGTCGGGGGTGATCTGCGGGGTGACTTCCAGCGACAGCGAAGCCTCCTTGAACGACACCGACGTCGCGCCGCTGGAACTGGCTTCCTGATACGGAATTTCGGTGCCCTTGAGGATTTTTGCGGTTTCCTTGTCGGAGGTGACCACTTTCGGCTGCGAGACGATTTCACCGTTGCCGGTCTTCTCCATCGCGGTCAGTTCGAGATCGAGCAGCACGTTGTCGGTGATGAAGGCGATGCCGATCCCTGAGGTATTGCCCACTGTGCCCATGTCGACGAACGGCGAGTTGGTGCTGGTGCTGCCCGGCGTACCGATGGTGGTCGATGAGCCATTGCTCACCCCAGAAGTGTTCCAGTTGCCCTTGTTCTGGATCGAGCCACCCCAGCGTACGCCCAGGCTTTTGTCGTAATCGACGTTGGCCTCGACGATCCGCGCCTCGATCATCACCTGACGCACTGGAATATCCAGCTGCGCCACGATCCGCCGCAGCTCATCGAGTCGATCCTGAGTCTGATAGGCAATGATGTTATTGGTCCGTTCATCCACGGTAATCGAACCGCGTTCGTCGATTTTCGCCTCGGCACTGGTGACGGACTGGAACAGTTTGGCGATGTCCGCCGCCTTGGCGTAGTTCACTTGCAGCAATTCACGACGCAGCGGCGCCAGCTCGGCGATCTGTTTCTGCGACTCCTGCTCCTGGCGCTCGCGGGCAGCGATTTCATCGGCCGGAGCCACCAGCAGCACATTGCCGATCTTGCGTTTATCCAGGCCTTTGGTTTTCAACACCAGATCCAGCGCCTGATCCCACGGCACGTTTTGCAGGCGCAAGGTAATGCCGCCCTGCACGGTGTCACTAGCGACCAGATTGAGGTTGGTGAAGTCGGCGATCAGTTGCAGCACCGAGCGCACATCAATGTCCTGAAAGTTCAGCGAGAGCTTTTCGCCGACGTACGCCTGACGGTCAGCGTTGCGCTTTTGCAGGTCATCGACGGTCATCGGGCGGATGCTGACAGTCAGCTTGTTGTCGGTCTGGAAGGTCGAGTACTCGTAGGTGCCGCTGGGTTCAACGGTAATAACCGTGCGATCAGCGGTCACTCCGGCATTGACGAACTGCACCGGGGTGGCGAAATCCTTGACGTCGAGGCGTACCCGCAGCTTGTCCGGCAGCTGCGTGCGGGCGAAGCTGAGGATGATCTTGCCGTCATGCTCCTGAATATCCGGTGCAATGGTCGGGTCGGACAGGTCGATGACGACATTGCCTTCACCTGCCGTACCGCGCTGGAAGTCCACACCGCGAATCGCCCGGTTTTTCGGCACAAAGGCCTTGGCAGGCGCAACCGCTTTAGCAGTAGCACGAGGTGCGACGGCAGCAGGACGTGCCGCCGCTGCCGGTGCGCCCTGACCGACCACCACGAACAGATTATTGCCTTCGACCCGCGTGGTGTAAGGCGCCAGTTGCGTGAGACTGACAATCAGCCGAGTCCGCTCCTTGGCCTCGACCACCGTGGCCGTGCGCGCATTACCACTGCCCAGATCAAGATTCTTGCTGGCCAACTGACTGGCGACACCGGGCAGGTCCAGCGCAATCCGCGCCGGTGATTCGGTGGTGTAGCCCTTGGGTTGTGGCGGCGGGCCGTCGAACGACAACTTCAGCTCGACGCGATCACCCGGCAACGCCGCCACGTCCAGCGTCTTCAGATTGGCCGCGAGTACCATCGGCGACATCAGCGCTATCCATAGCGAAAAACCGAGGGTGGAGAAAATCCTGTTCATTGTTCGACTTCCACTATGAGTGCTCTTTCAAAGGAATGGTGCGCGGACGCTCCAGCCAGGCGCCTTCGCCGTCGGGAACGATTTCGACCACATCGACCTGGGTCGCACTGATGGCGACAATGCGCCCGTCGTTGCGCCCCAAGTAGTCGCCGACTTTCAGCCGATGCACTCCGCCCGCCCCGCGCAACAACGCGAAGGAGCCGGAAGCATTGGCAATCGTGCCGACCATCTCGAACTGCTCGATGTTGAAACCTTCGAGGTATTGCTTGACCCGATTGGGGTCGGGTTTGACGTTGCGCGAGCCGTGCTTCTGCCCGGCCAGATCGACGCGCACCTGGCGCGAAAACGGACTGCGCAGGTTGGCCGCGCTGTAAGTGAATGTGGGGTAAGACCGGAATGTCGGGGTTGGTTCAATCTTGCCTGCCGGGCGCAGGCGCACTTCATTCATGTAGGCATCGAGGTCACTGAAGTCATCGCTGCCTCCACAACCGCTCAACGCGAGCAGCGTCATCGACAACGCGATGTAACGATTCGGGGTCATTTCTGCAGCCCCTTGTCGTTATAGCGATAGGTCTTGGCAAGGATGCTCATGCGCAGCTTCGGCCCGCCTTCTTTATCGGCAGGAGCGAGTTCGAAGTCGTGCAAGGTAACGATGCGCGGCAGCCCGGCCACACCGCTGACGAAGGTCGCGAGATCGTGATAGGCGCCGGTGACGGTGATCTGGATCGGCAGTTCTATGTAGAACTGCTGGGTGACCTCCGGCAGCAGTTTGATTTCTTCGAACTCCAGACCGCTGCCCAGGCCAGTGCGGGTGATGTCCTCAAGCAGCCCCGGCACTTCGGTGTCACTGGGCAATTGCCGCAACAACACGCCGAAGGTGTTTTCCATCTCCTTCATTTGCTGGGTGTACAACTCAAGGTTGGCTGACAGGCGCGCCTTGCTGGCGAACTGCTCCTTGAGCGTGGCCTCTTCCTCGCGCTTGGCCTCCAGCTGGTTCTCCATATCACTGATAAAAAAGTTATAGCCAAGCGCCAATACCAGCACCATCAACAGCGCCCCGGCGATGGCTTTCACTGCCGCTGGCCACGAGCCGATGTTGCTCGTATCGAGGTCGTTGAAATCGATGTCGCGCAGACTTTCCAGCCATTCGGACGGCTTCATTGCTCGTCCTCCAGGGTCTTGGGCTGAGTCTGCCGAACGGTCAGTTCAAAAGTGTTGGCCTGATCCACCTCGCCGGCGGTCGTCGCTTTCACCTCATTGAGGCTCGGGGCGTCGAACCAGTCAGAAGCATCCAGGTTGCGCATCAGCTCGGAGACCCGGTTGTTCGATTCTGCAGCGCCGCTGATCGACAAGGTTTTGCCAACCATCTTCACGTCAGTGAAATACACACCGTCCGGCAATGTCCGCGCCAGTTGGTCGAAGATTCGCCCGCTGATCTGCCGGTTACCCTGCAAATCCTGAATGATGCGCATGCGTTCGACCAGTTGCTGACGGCGCGCCTTGAGTTCACTGATCTGCTTGATCCGTTCGTCGACCACCGCGATCTGCTTGCCGATGTAGTCGTTGCGCGCAACTTGCCGCTCAATGGCCGCACTGATGATCTGATCGGCGATGAGTACCGCACCGACCGAGCCGACCACCACGCCGATCAAGGTCAGCAGGAAGCGCTTGCGCCGTTCTTCACGACGCTCCTCGCGCCAGGGTAGGAGGTTGATCCGCGCCATCAGTCGAAACTCCTGAGCGCGAGCCCGCAGGCGATCATCAGCGCCGGCGCGTCACTGGCCAGCGCTCCGGCGTTGACCTTGCTGCTCAAGGCCATGTTGGCAAACGGATTGGCCACTTGCGTTGGCGTGTTCAGGCGTTGCTCGATCAAGCGGTCCAGCCCGGGCACCGACGCCGTGCCGCCGGCCAGCAGAATGTGATCGACCGCGTTGTATTGCCCGGAGGCGAAGAAGAACTGCAAGGAGCGCGACACCTGCTGCACCAGCGCCTCGCGAAAGGGTTGCAAGACCTCGCTGATGTAATCATCGGGCAGACCGCCCTGCTTTTTTGCCAGCCCCGCCTGCTCGAGGGTCAGGCCATAACGACGCTGGATTTCTTCGGTCAGTTGCCGGCCGCCGAACAATTGCTCGCGGGTGTAGATGATCTTGCCGTTGTGCAAAACGCTGAGGGTGGTCATGGTCGCGCCGATGTCGACCACCGCGACCGTCAGGCGCTCCTGCGACGCGGCCAGTTGCGTCGCCAGCAAGCCGAACGAGCGCTCCAGTGCATAGGCCTCGACATCGACCACCCGCGCGGTCAGCCCGGCCAAAGCCAACGCCGCTTCACGGACTTCGACGTTTTCCTTGCGACAGGCGGCGAGCAACACGTTGACCCGCTCGGGATTGCGCGGTGATATGCCCTGGACTTCGAAATCGATGGCGACTTCGTCCAGCGGATAGGGAATGTATTGGTCGGCTTCGATCTTGAGCTGATTTTCCAGCTCGTCGTCGGACAGCCCGGCATCCATTTCGATGACTTTGGTGATCACGGCGGAACCGGCCACCGCAACCGCCACGCTCTTGAGCGCGGTGCGCGCCTTGACCAGCACGCGGCTCAGGGCCTGACCAACGCCTTCAAGCTCGGCGATGTTCTTTTCGACCACGGCGTTGACCGGCAATGGCTCTACCGCGTACGCCTCGACGCGGTAGCGATCACCCTGACGGCTCAGTTCCAGCAGCTTCACTGACGTAGAGCTGATGTCGATCCCCAGTACCGTATTGGTCTTTTTATTGAAGAGTCCCAGCACTACCAATTCCCTATGACTTTCCGTGAGTTACGGACTCTGTAATACGCATTGCGTTCCTTCACCCCGTCTTGACAGAAGCGCAAATGACGCCCCCAGCAGAAAAGTGCTTATAATGCCCAGCGTTTTTTTCCGCTTTTTACTGCCTGCGCGGATGGTTCTGTGTGTAGCCGGAACCCCGTCGCCAAATTCATTCTTTGCACTGGATGTCCAAACGCCTTGATTCGTCTGCTGAAATTTTTCGGTTGGTCCATCGTCGCCGTTTTCTGCGGACTGCTTCTAGGTCTCAGCGGCGCGTTTCTTTACCTTAGTCCGGGTTTGCCGTCTGTGGAGGCTCTGCGAAGCATTCAGTTGCAGATTCCATTGCGGGTCTATTCCAGCGACAACAAGTTGATCGCAGAATTTGGCGAAATGCGCCGTACACCGATCCGTTTCGCCGACATTCCGCCCAATTTCATTAATGCGTTACTAAGTGCTGAAGACGACAATTTCGCCAATCACTATGGCGTCGATCCGAGCAGCCTGATGCGCGCCGCGACCCAATTGGTCAAAAGCGGTCACATTCAGTCCGGCGGCAGCACCATCACCATGCAGGTAGCGAAGAATTTCTTCCTGACCAGCGAACGCAGCTTCTCGCGCAAAACCACCGAAATCCTTCTGGCCCTGCAGATCGAACGACAGCTGACCAAGGACGAAATCCTTGAGTTGTACGTGAACAAGATCTATCTCGGTAACCGCGCCTACGGCATCGAGGCGGCGGCGCAGGTGTATTACGGCAAGTCGATCCGCGATGTCAGCCTGGCGCAGATGGCGATGATCGCCGGCCTGCCGAAAGCACCTTCACGCTTCAACCCGCTGGCCAACCCGGCGCGCAGTAAAGAACGCCGCGACTGGATCCTCGGGCGCATGTACAAGCTCGGCAAGATCAGCGAGGCGGACTACACCGCTGCGATCAACGAGCCGCTGAACGCCAGCTATCACGTGCCGACCCCGGAAGTGAACGCGCCGTACATCGCCGAGATGGCCCGCGCCGAAATGGTTGGCCGCTATGGCAGCGACGCTTACACCGAAGGTTTCCGCGTCACCACCACGGTGCCGAGCAACCTGCAGGAAATGGCCAACACCGCGCTGCACGAAGGTTTGATGACCTACGACCAGCGTCATGGCTACCGTGGCCCCGAATCGCGCCTGCCAGGCAAAACCCGCGAAGCCTGGGCCAGTGAGCTGACCAAACAACGCACCATCAGCAGCCTCGAACCGGCCATCGTCACTCAGGTCGACAAGAATGGCCTGCAAGTGCTGACCCGCACCGGTGAAGAACACGTCGCCTGGGACACCATGAAATGGGCGCGTCCGTTCCTCAACACCAACAGCATGGGCGCCAACCCTCGCCAGCCGTCGGATGTCGCGCAGGTCGGTGATCTGGTCCGCGTGCAGCGTCAAAAAGACAACTCGCTGAAGTTCAGCCAGATCCCGCAGGCACAAGGTGCGCTGGTGTCGCTGGATCCGCAGAACGGCGCGATTCGCTCGCTGGTCGGCGGTTTCGCCTTTGAACAGAGCAACTACAACCGCGCCATGCAGGCCAAGCGTCAGCCGGGTTCGAGCTTCAAACCGTTCGTCTACAGCGCTGCACTGGACAGCGGCTACACCGCTGCGACGCTGGTCAACGACGCGCCAATCGTGTTCGTCGACGAGTATCTGGACAAGGTCTGGCGCCCGAAGAACGACACCAACACCTTCCTCGGCCCGATCCGCTTGCGTGAAGCGCTGTACAAGTCGCGTAACCTCGTGTCGATCCGCTTGCTGCAGGCGATGGGCGTGGGCAAGACTATCGACTACATCACTCGCTTTGGTTTCAACAAGCAGGATCTGCCGCCCAACCTGTCGCTGGCGCTCGGCACCGCAACGCTGACGCCGATGGAGATTGCCACCGGTTGGAGTACGTTCGCCAACGGCGGTTACAAGATCACCCCGTACATCATCGACAAGATCGAAAGCCGTAACGGCGACACGCTGTTCGTCGCCAACCCGCCGACCGTGCCTGAGGGTGGTTCGGCGACGGACGGTATCGCAGTACCGAACAGCGAGTCGTTTACGGTCAACGCCACACCGGTTGCGGGTGAAGTACCGGGCAACGCAGCCATGCCACAAACGCCGGCAGTGGCTGAGCGGATTGTTGATGGTCGTACTACGTACATCCTCAATAGCATGTTGCAGGACGTGATCAAGCTCGGCACCGGTCGTCGCGCGTTGGCCATGGGCCGCAGCGATATCGCTGGTAAAACCGGTACCACCAACGAATCGAAAGATGCCTGGTTCTCCGGTTACAACGCCGATTACGTAACCACGGTATGGACCGGTTTCGACCAGCCGGAAAGCCTCGGTCGTCGCGAGTTCGGCGGCACCGTAGCGCTGCCGATCTGGATGAACTACATGTCGGCTGCGCTCAAGGACAAGCCGCCGCATGTTCAGCCAGAGCCGGAAGGTTTGCTGAGCCTGCGCGTGGACCCGGTCAGTGGTCGTGCGGCGACGCCGAGCACGCCGGGCGCGTACTTCGAACTGTTCAAGTCTGAAGATACGCCGCCGTCGGTGAATGAACTGGGCAATGGCACTGCGCCGGGCAGCCCGTTGCCGGCGGATGAGCAGGCGCCGATCGATTTGTTCTGATCCGCTGACACTGAAAAGCCCCGCCTTCGCGAGAAGTGCGGGGCTTTTTTGTGGATGAAGATCAAGGGCCCCTCACCCTAGCCCTCCCGAAACGTCGGAGCGCCCAAAGGGAGAGGGAACTGATTGGGGATGCTGGTGAGTGATGCCGACCTGAACGTGCTGTGTTGAATCCATAGGCGCTAACGCACTTTCAGGTCGGTGTATCTCGCGAATCTTCCACGGTCAGTCCCCTCTCCCTCCGGGAGAGGGCTAGGGTGAGGGGCTCTTGATCTTCAGGCAATAAAAAGCCCCGACTCTCACGAGCCGGGGCTTTCAGTTGAAGCGTTACAAAGGCTTAGCCGTTGAACACGTCATCCACGCTTTTCAGCGGGTAGTTCTTCGGATACGGCAGGGTCGCCACACCGGTCTCGATCGCGGCTTTGGCCACAGCGTCGGAGATCAGGGTAATCAGGCGCTTGTCCATTGGCTTCGGAATGATGTACTCACGGCCGAATTCCAGCGGCGCGCCACCGTAGGCATCGCACACGTCCTGAGGTACAGGCAGCTTGGCCAGTTCACGCAGGGCGTTGGCCGCCGCCACTTTCATTTCTTCGTTGATGCGCTTGGCGCGAACGTCCAGGGCACCACGGAAGATGAACGGGAAGCCCAGTACGTTGTTGACCTGGTTCGGGTAGTCGGAACGGCCGGTGGCCATGATCACGTCGCTACGGGTAGCGTGCGCCAGTTCCGGGGAGATTTCCGGGTCCGGGTTCGAGCAGGCGAACACGATCGGGTTAGGTGCCATCGACAGCAGGCCTTCAGCGCTCAGCAGGTTCGGGCCGGACAGACCGACGAACACGTCAGCGCCTGCCAGGGCGTCAGCCAAGCTGCGCTTTTCAGTGGCGTGAGCGAATACCGCTTTGTACTGGTTCAGGTCGTCACGGCCGGAGTGGATCACGCCGGTACGGTCAACCATGAAGATGTTTTCGATGCGAGCGCCCATGCTCACCAGCAATTTCATGCAGGAGATGGCCGCAGCGCCAGCGCCCAGGCAAACAATCTTGGCTTCTGGCAGGGTTTTGCCAGCGATTTCCAAGGCGTTGATCATGCCCGCAGCGGTCACGATCGCGGTGCCGTGCTGGTCATCGTGGAATACCGGAATGTCGCACTGCTCGATCAGAGCGCGCTCGATCTCAAAGCACTCTGGCGCCTTGATGTCTTCCAGGTTGATGCCACCGAAGGTGATGGAGATGCGTTTTACGGTGTCGATGAAGGCTTGCGGGCTTTCCGAGTCGACTTCGATGTCGAAAACGTCGATGCCGGCGAAGCGCTTGAACAGTACGCCTTTACCTTCCATCACTGGCTTGGAAGCCAATGGGCCGAGGTTGCCCAGGCCGAGAATCGCGGTGCCATCGGAAATGACTGCAACCAGGTTGCCCTTGCCGGTGTATTTGTAGGCCAGTTCAGGATCGCGAGCGATCTCACGCACTGGTTCAGCTACGCCGGGGCTGTAGGCCAGCGACAAGTCGCGAGCGGTAGCAGTGGCCTTGGTGAGCTCGACACTCAGCTTCCCTGGACGAGGATTGGCATGATATTCGAGAGCGGCAGTTTTCAGATCAGACATTTTGGCATTCCGCTTTTTACTGTTGGACAGACTGGTCAGCGAGGATACGCGCCTCGCAAAGTCCCCACAAGACTGAGCGGTCACCCCTGTCAAGCGCCCTGCCCTACGACTTTGGACCAAGAGCCACGGCGCACAAGGGCTTGACTGTTCACAATCGACACAAAAAATGTCTACAATTTTTTCTTCAGCGTAGCGTTTGCAACATCGATGGATCAGTCAGCGGAAGTAGCCAACGTGACTGTCCGGATTGCAATCCACCGCGCCGCGAACGATCAACGATCCAGCCGCGAGCCTCGATCTGCTTGCCTTTCAGCGCCTGCAACCGGGCATTGTCGAATTGTCCGACCAGATTGGGTGCAACGCGCAATACAAGCGCGTCCTGCAACTCGATCCAGATTCCGCCTCGATTGCGCTGAACCTTGCTCACACGGCCACTGATCACGGCGAAACCCGAGCGCTGGATCTGCTCCGCTTTCAGTACAGGAGACTGCCGCCAGAGGCCCAGCCCGGCGTTTCGCGCGTTGCGTTCGGCGGCTTGCTGGCAGGCGACAAGATCGACATTCGGCGCCACCGCAACCTGAAATCCGAGGCCATCGGCGAGCATTTGTGCTTCGAGATTGGCGCCGCTGGCGCTGTAAATATGCGCGAGCGTACGCCCGTAATGGTCTTTGGCTTGCTTGCCGGGGCGCAAACCGACACGTCCGCCGCTGGCATCGACCAGCGCTTGCAGGCGTTTGCGAGCCGCCACGGCGAAGGGCTCGTCGCTGCGACCCTGTCTGCCCAGCTCAGGCGTGTTGAGGCCGATCATGCGTACGCTGCGACCATCGCTCAGGCGCAGCGTGTCGCCATCGACCACGCGCTGCACTATGACGCTGGTCAGCCCCGCAGGTGCCGGGCAGAAGGCCTGCGCGCCGGACAGCCAAATCGCAGACACAAAAAAGGCGCCCGCGAGGGACGCCTTTTTCAGCAACGAGGAAAAGCCCACCGGGCCCTTCAACCTTACTCTGCAGCAGCAGGTTTCTTGCCGAAAGCACCGAAACGGTCTGCGAAGCGCTGAACGCGGCCGCCAGTGTCCAGAGTCTTCTGCTTACCGGTGTAGAACGGGTGGCATTCGTTGCAAACGTCGATTGGCAGAGCTTTGCCGAAAGTCGAACGGGTTTCGAACTTGTTGCCACAGCTGCAGGTAACAGCGATGACTGGGTAATTCGGGTGAATATCAGCTTTCATGATGTCTTCCTCAGCTAGCGTGCCGCCACCCAACACTATTGTTGAATACCGCACGTAATTAGGCCGCGGATTCTACCAGACCTTTTCAAACACGCAAGCTGTCACCGAGACCGACCGTCTGCTAGGCTCCCGGCCTTGAACGCACTCCACTGTGGGAGCGAGCTTGCTCGCGAATGCGTTGTGCCAGCCAATGTTTTAGCGCCTGACACGCCGCCTTCGCGAGCAAGCTCGCTCCCACAATTGATCTGCACTCGTCCCTTATTTTGCGTTTATCGAGATCCCCCCGCGTGCCCGACGCCATTCTGCGCCTCGCCTTGCCTTCACCCTTGCGCCGCCTGTTCGACTATCGAGCGCCGGCCGGCGTGCTGCGCGAGCAATTGCAGCCGGGCATGCGCCTGCGGGTGCCGTTCGGTCGGCGCGAGATGATCGGGATTCTGGTCGAGGTCACCGACACCAGCGAAGTGCCGGTGGAAAAACTCAAACCGGCGCTGGCCCTGCTCGATGCCACGCCGCCACTGCCGCCAGCCCTGTTCAAGCTGTGTCTGTGGACATCGCAGTATTATCAGCACAGCCTCGGCGACACCCTGAACTGGGCGCTGCCAGTCCTGCTGCGTCAGGGCGAACTGGCCGAGGCCCGCCAGGAACGTTTCTGGTCGATCACTCCCGGCGCCAGCCTTGATGATCCGCGCATCGCCCGAGCGCCGCGCCAGCGTGAAGCACTCGCCACCCTCGCTCAACACCCGCACGGCGTCGCCCATCAGTTGCTGAGCAAACTGATGCTGAGCAAGGACAGCCTCGATCTGCTGCTGGCGAAAAATCTGGTGCAGGTGGAAATCCGCCGCCACGCACCGGGCGCGCGGCACGAACACTGGCTGGCGCAACCAGAATTGCCGCTCAACGCCGAGCAACGTGCCGCCTACGAAGCGATTCGCGCCGGTTTCGACAGTTATCACGCGTTCCTCTTGGCCGGGGTCACCGGCAGCGGCAAGACCGAAGTCTATTTGCAACTGATCCGCGAAACCCTCGAAGCCGGCAAACAGGCGCTGGTGCTGATCCCTGAGATCAACCTCGGCCCGCAGACCCTGGCGCGCTTCGAGCAGCGCTTCAATGCGCGCATCGCCCTGCTGCATTCGGCGGTCAACGACCGCGAGCGTCTCGACGCCTGGCTCGCGGCGCGCGATGGCGAGGCTGACATTATTATCGGCACCCGCTCGGCGCTGTTCACGCCGATGAAAAACCCCGGTCTGATCATCATCGACGAAGAGCACGACGGCTCTTATAAACAGCAGGAAGGCCTGCGTTACCACGCCCGCGATCTGGCGTTGGTACGTGCACGGCAGGAAAACATCCCGATCGTGCTCGGTTCCGCCACGCCATCGCTGGAGAGTCTGCACAACGCCTACACCGGCCGTTACGGCCTCCTACGCCTGAATGAACGTGCCGGCGGCGCCAAGCAGCCGCGCTTCCTGCGCCTGGATGTAAAAAGCCGTCCACTGGACAGCGGAATTTCCGGACCGATGCAGCAAGCCATCGGTCAGACACTGGCGAATGGGCAACAAGTGCTGGTGTTCCTCAACCGTCGCGGTTTTGCGCCGACATTGCTCTGCCACGATTGCGGCTGGATGTCCGAGTGTTCGCGTTGCGATGCGCGAATGACCGTGCACCAGCGCTACGGCGAATTGCGTTGCCACCATTGCGGCTACGTCGAACGCACGCCGCGCCAGTGCCCGAAGTGCAACAAGGTTGATTTGCGGCCCGTCGGTGCCGGCACCGAACGCGCCGAAGAACGCTTGGCGATTCTGTTCCCCGATTACCCGGTGCTGCGCGTCGACCGCGACAGCACGTCGCGCAAAGACGCGATGAATCAACTGTTCGCGACGATTCAGAAGGGCCAGCCCTGCATTCTCGTTGGCACACAGATGTTGGCCAAAGGGCACCATTTTCCACGGGTGACGCTGGTGTCGATTCTGGATGCCGACGGAGGCCTGTTTTCCGGCGACTTCCGCGCCAGCGAGCGCATGGCGCAGTTGATCGTGCAGGTCGCTGGCCGCGCGGGTCGGGCGGAAGAGCCGGGCAAGGTGATCATTCAGACGCACCTCGCCGACCATCCTTTATTGGTGCAGCTGACCGAACAAGGCTATTTCGCCTTTGCCGAGCAGGCCTTGAGCGAACGCCGGGCTGCCGGGCTGCCACCGTTTGCGCATCTGGCGTTGTTGCGTGCCGAAGCGCACAAGCCGGGGCAGGCGGAAGGCTTTCTCGATGAAGCGTGTAGCGAAGCCGAGCGTTTGCTGGCCGAGCAGAACTTGAGCGGGATTGAATTGCTCGGGCCGGTGCCGGCGCCCATGGAGCGCCGTGCTGGACGGTATCGCGCGCAGCTTTTGTTGCAGGCGACGGCGCGGGCACCGTTGCATCGGCTGTTGGCGAGTTGGTTGCTGGTGCTGGAGCAGATGCCAAGCGGACGCGCGGTGCGCTGGTCGCTGGATGTCGATCCCGTCGATTTATATTGAAGATCAAAAGATCGCAGCCTTCGGCAGCTCCTACAGGAAAATGCGTATCCCGGTGTAGGAGCTGCCGCAGGCTGCGATCTTTTGCCTTTAATGTCACCACATATCCATAAGCTGCCTGCTAAGGTTGGCAAGCCCGTCTTCGCAACGGATAATGCCCAGTTTTTCCACCCGCGCATCGATGCGCCCGCCGCGCTTGCGGTCGAAAGAGAAGACCATGAAAGACACCATTCGCCAGCTGATCCAACAAGCCCTCACCCAACTCGTCAACGAAGGTGTGTTGCCTGAAGGCCTGTCGCCGGCGATCCAGGTGGAGAACGCCCGCGACAAGACCCACGGCGACTTCGCAAGCAACATCGCGATGATGCTGGCCAAGCCTGCGGGCATGAAGCCGCGCGATCTGGCGGAAAAAATCATCGCCGCGCTGCCGGCTGACGAGAACGTCACCAAGGCCGAAATCGCCGGCCCGGGCTTCATCAACTTCTTCCAGAACACCCAGGCTTTGGCCTCGCGCCTCGACGCTGCCTTGGCTGATGCCCATGTTGGCGTGCGCAAGGCCGGCCCGGCGCAGCGCACCGTGGTCGACCTGTCGGCACCGAACCTGGCCAAAGAGATGCACGTCGGCCACTTGCGCTCGACCATCATTGGCGACGGCGTGGCCCGCGTCCTCGAATTCCTCGGCGACGAAGTGATCCGTCAGAACCACGTCGGCGACTGGGGCACTCAGTTCGGCATGCTGATGGCGTATCTGCAGGAAAACCCGATCACCAGCGACGAGCTGTCGGATCTGGAAAACTTCTACCGCGCCGCCAAACAACGTTTCGATGAATCCGCAGAATTCGCCGACCGCGCCCGTGGCCTGGTGGTCAAGCTGCAGGCCGGAGATGCTGATTGCCTGGCACTGTGGACCAAGTTCAAGGACATCTCGCTGTCGCACTGCCAGAAGATCTACGAACTGCTCAACGTCAAACTGACCATGGCCGACGTGATGGGCGAAAGCGCCTACAACGACGACCTGATCAACGTGGTCAACGACTTGAAAGCCGCTGGCATGCTGGTCGAGAGCAACGGCGCCCAGTGCGTGTTCCTCGACGAGTTCAAAAATGCCGACGGCGACCCGCTGCCGGTGATCATCGTCAAGGCTGACGGCGGTTACCTGTACGCCACCACTGACTTGGCGGCCGTGCGCTACCGCAGCGGCAAACTGAAAGCCGATCGCGCGCTGTATTTCGTCGACCAGCGTCAGGCCCTGCACTTCCAGCAAGTGTTCGCCGTAGCGCGCAAGGCCGGTTTTGTGACCCATCCGATGGAGATGGAACACATGGGCTTCGGCACCATGAACGGCGCCGATGGCCGTCCGTTCAAGACCCGTGACGGCGGCACCGTGAAGCTGATCGACCTGCTGACCGAAGCGCAGGAGCGCGCCTACAACCTGGTCAAAGAAAAGAACCCGACACTGGCCGAAGACGAGCTGCGCAACATCGCCAAAGTCGTCGGCATCGGCGCAGTGAAATACGCCGACCTGTCGAAGCACCGCACCAGCGACTACAGCTTCAACTTCGACCTGATGCTGAATTTCGAAGGCAACACCGCGCCGTACCTGCTTTACGCTTACACCCGCGTCGCCGGTGTGTTCCGTAAACTGGGCAAGGACTTCAGCGAAGTCGACGGCCAAATCGTTCTCGAAGCCGAGCACGAGCAAGAGCTGGCGGCGAAACTGGCGCAGTTCGGCGAAGTGCTGAACAACGTGTCCGACAAAGGCACGCCGCACATTCTCTGCACTTATCTGTACGACGTTGCCGGTCTGTTCTCCAGCTTCTACGAGAACTGCCCGATCCTCGCTGCCGAAACGCCAGCCCAGATGCAGAGCCGTCTGCGCCTGGCCGCGCTGACCGGTCGCACCCTCAAGCAAGGCCTGGAGCTGTTGGGTCTGGAAACTCTGGAGCGTATGTAAGTTGGCTGCCAAGAAAAAACCTGCACCCAAGCGTGGCGCCAGCCGTTACCAAGCTCCTGCGAAGCAACCGATTCCGGGCTGGCTGTGGATGGCCATCGGCCTGACGGTCGGCGCGTTCATCGTGTTTCTGATGAAGCTGGAGCCGGGCAAGGGCAGCGACACGGTCAAGCGTGAGAAGGTCGAACAGGCACAACAGCAGAAAGCGTCGAAGATCGCCGAGGCCAACAAGACCCCGCCGAGCCCGACGCAACCGGTGAAGCCGAAGTACGACTTCTACACCCTGTTGCCGGAATCGGAAGTCATCGTGCCGCCGGACGCGGTGCCGGAGAAGACCTTGCCGACGCCACAAGTGCCGGCCATCCCGACTACGCCAGTGACCCCGGCGGAAGCGGCGAAGATCGACACCGCGCGCGCTCAGGCAGCTCTGGCCGGGATTACCCCGCCACCAGCACCGCCGGTGAGCAAAGCGGCGCCGGTGACCAAGTTCTTCCTGCAGGCGGGTTCGTTCCGCAAGGAAACCGATGCCGACAAGGTCCGCGCGCAGATCATTCTGCTTGGTCAGGCGGTGGCGGTTGAATCCGGCACGGTGAAGGATGAAACCTGGTATCGCGTTTTGGTCGGCCCGTTCAGCAACCGCGAACAGCTGACTACTGCGCAAAAACAACTGGCCGGTGCCGGCTTCAGTAACCTGTTGTTACAACAACGCCAAAGCCGCTGATCCACCGACGATCGTTCCCACGCTCTGCGTGGGAACGCCTCAAGGGACGCTCTGCGTCCCAGCGGTTAAGGGACGCGGAGCGTCCCGGGCTACATTCCCACGCAGAGCGTGGGAACGATCAGGTGCAACACGCCGCTCGTCTCCTCTCCCGCGCTACGGTTGAAATCTTCTCCAGCACCCCCATATGAATGGGCATAAGGCACTTTCGCCCCGCTGTGTGGAGACTCTTCCCTTGACCACCATCGTTTCAGTCCGCCGTCACGGCAAAGTCGTCATGGGCGGCGACGGCCAGGTTTCTCTCGGCAATACCGTGATGAAAGGCAACGCGAAAAAAGTCCGTCGCCTGTACCACGGCCAGGTCATCGCCGGTTTTGCCGGTGCCACCGCCGACGCCTTTACCCTCTTCGAACGTTTCGAAGGCCAGCTTGAAAAACATCAGGGCCACCTGGTGCGCGCCGCTGTCGAACTCGCCAAAGAATGGCGCACCGACCGCTCCCTGAGCCGCCTCGAAGCCATGCTCGCGGTCGCCAACAAAGACGCCTCGCTGATCATCACCGGCAACGGTGACGTGGTCGAACCCGAAGACGGCCTGATCGCCATGGGTTCCGGCGGCGGTTACGCGCAGGCTGCGGCCAGCGCCCTGTTGAAAAAGACCGACCTGTCGGCCCGCGAAATCGTCGAAACCGCCCTTGGCATCGCCGGCGACATCTGTGTATTCACCAACCACACTCAGACCATTGAGGAGCAGGATCTCGCCGAATAAGCCTGTCTTGGCCACCGTGCCACGGCTTGTTTGTGCTTGAGGACCGCCAACTACTATGTCCATGACTCCCCGCGAAATCGTCCACGAACTCAACCGCCACATCATCGGCCAGGACGATGCCAAGCGCGCCGTCGCGATTGCCCTGCGCAACCGCTGGCGCCGCATGCAGCTGCCTGAAGAGCTGCGTGTTGAAGTGACCCCGAAGAACATCCTGATGATCGGCCCTACCGGCGTCGGTAAAACCGAGATCGCCCGTCGCCTGGCAAAACTGGCCAACGCACCGTTCATCAAGGTCGAAGCGACCAAGTTCACCGAAGTCGGCTACGTCGGCCGTGACGTCGAATCGATCATCCGTGATCTGGCCGACGCCGCGATCAAGATGCTCCGCGAGCAGGAAATGACTCGCGTGCGCCACCGCGCCGAAGACGCTGCCGAGGATCGTATCCTCGACGCACTGCTGCCGCCGGCTCGCATGGGCTTCAGCAATGAAGAAGCGCCGAGCAGCGATTCCAACACCCGTCAGCTGTTCCGCAAGCGCCTGCGCGAAGGTCAGCTGGATGACAAGGAAATCGAGATCGAAGTCGCCGAGGTTGCCGGCATCGAAATCGCCACGCCGCCCGGCATGGAAGAGATGACCAACCAGTTGCAGTCGCTGTTCGCCAACATGGGCAAGGGCAAGAAGAAGTCGCGCAAGCTCAAGGTCAAAGAAGCGCTGAAGCTGGTGCGTGACGAAGAAGCCGGGCGTCTGGTCAACGAAGAAGAGCTGAAAGCCAAAGCGCTGGAAGCGGTTGAACAGCACGGCATCGTGTTCATCGACGAAATCGACAAAGTTGCCAAGCGTGGCAATGTCGGCGGCGCCGACGTCTCCCGCGAAGGCGTACAGCGCGACTTGCTGCCGCTGATCGAAGGCTGCACCGTCAACACCAAACTGGGCATGGTCAAAACCGACCACATCCTGTTCATCGCCTCCGGTGCTTTCCACCTGAGCAAGCCGAGCGATCTGGTGCCGGAGCTGCAAGGTCGTCTGCCGATTCGCGTCGAACTCAAGGCCCTGAGCCCGGAAGACTTCGAGCGCATCCTCAGCGAACCGCACGCTTCGCTCACCGAACAATACTGCGCGCTGCTGAAAACCGAAGGCCTGAACATCCAGTTCCAGCCCGAAGGCATCAAGCGTCTGGCGGAGATCGCCTGGCAGGTCAACGAGAAGACCGAGAACATCGGTGCCCGTCGTCTGCACACCCTGCTTGAGCGTCTGCTTGAAGAGGTGTCGTTCAGTGCCGGCGATCTGGCCAGCACCCACGATGAGAAGCCGATTCTGATCGACGCGGAATACGTTAACAGCCACCTCGGCGAATTGGCGCAGAACGAAGACCTGTCCCGTTATATTCTGTAAAGCGGCAAGCTCCGAGCTACAAGCGGCAAGCTGAGTTAAGCTTGCAGCTTGTTGCTTGCAGCTCAAGGCTGTTTTTATGATTCCTACCGACATCAAACTGCACAAAGCCTCGAAAACCCTGACGCTCACCTACGCGTCCGGCGAGGAATACACCCTGCCCGCCGAATTTCTGCGCGTGCATTCCCCCTCCGCCGAGGTCCAGGGCCACGGCAAACCAATCCTGCAATTCGGCAAGATCAACGTCGGTCTGAGCAAACTGGAACCGGCCGGTCACTACGCACTGAAACTGACCTTCGACGACGGTCACGACAGCGGCTTGTTCACTTGGGATTATCTCTACGAGCTGGGGCGACGTTATGACGCACTCTGGGCCGATTATCTGGCCGAGCTCAAAGCTGCCGGAAAAACCCGCGACCCGAACGAGTCCATCGTCAAGCTGATGCTCTAGCCCGAGCCTCGCGCTCATTAGAGGGCATTTTCTAAATTCATCTGTTTGAATGCTCCGCTGTGTGGCCGAGGATCGGCCCGCTTGCGAAAAAAATTAAACTCGGGTAACCAATGGAGCTGGCAAGTTCCCTGCAGTGCTCTACGACTGTAAAGCAGCTATGCAGAATTAACGGTCACCCGAGCAGTAGTACCTGGCATTGGCTGTGGAACTGCACAGCAGAAAACCGGGTACTCGTCTCAGGACAATGGAGCGTCGTAGATGAGTAACAAGAATAACGATGACCTGAAGTACCAAGCCTCGGAAAACACCTTGGGGCTTAATCCCGTCGTTGGGCTACGCGGAAAGGATCTGCTGGCCTCTGCTCGTATGGTGCTCAAACAGGCCATCAAACAACCGATCCATAGCGTCAGGCACGTCACCCATTTCGGCCTCGAACTGAAGAACGTGCTGTTTGGTAAATCCGAACTGCAACCGGCTGGCGATGACCGTCGCTTCGCTGATCCTGCGTGGAGCCAGAACCCGCTCTACAAACGTTATCTGCAAACCTACCTGGCGTGGCGCAAGGAACTCCATTCCTGGATCGATGACAGCAGCCTCTCGCCCAAAGACATCGCGCGCGGCCACTTCGTCATCAACCTGATGACCGAAGCCATGGCCCCGACCAACACTGCCGCCAACCCGGCCGCCGTGAAACGCTTCTTCGAAACCGGCGGCAAGAGCCTGCTCGACGGTCTCTCGCATCTGGCCAAGGACCTGGTGCACAACGGCGGTATGCCGAGCCAGGTCAACATGGGCGCGTTCGAGGTCGGCAAGAGTCTCGGCGTGACCGAAGGCGCGGTGGTGTTTCGCAACGACGTGCTGGAATTGATCCAGTACAAGCCGATCACCGAGCAGGTCCACGAGCGTCCCTTGCTGGTGGTGCCGCCGCAGATCAACAAGTTCTACGTATTCGATTTGAGCCCGGACAAGAGTCTGGCGCGCTTCTGCCTGCGCAATAACGTGCAGACGTTCATCGTCAGCTGGCGCAACCCGACCAAGGCCCAGCGCGAGTGGGGCCTGTCGACGTATATCGATGCGCTGAAGGAAGCCGTCGACGTGGTCACCGCGATCACCGGCAGCAAAGATGTGAACATGCTCGGCGCCTGCTCCGGCGGCATCACCTGCACCGCCCTGCTCGGCCACTACGCGGCGATCGGCGAGAAGAAGGTCAATGCCCTCACGCTGCTGGTCAGCGTGCTCGACACGACGCTGGACAGCGACGTCGCCCTGTTCGTCGACGAGCAGACCCTGGAGACCGCCAAGCGCCACTCGTATCAGGCCGGCGTGCTCGAAGGCAAAGACATGGCCAAGGTTTTTGCGTGGATGCGTCCCAATGACCTGATCTGGAACTACTGGGTCAACAACTACCTGCTCGGCAACGAGCCGCCGGTGTTCGACATCCTGTTCTGGAACAACGACACCACACGGTTGCCCGCCGCGTTCCACGGTGACCTGATCGAGATGTTCAAAAACAACCCACTGATCCGTCCGAATGCACTGGAAGTGTGCGGCACACCGATCGACCTCAAGCAGGTCACCGCCGACATCTTCTCGCTGGCCGGCACCAACGACCACATCACGCCGTGGAAGTCCTGCTACAAGTCGGCGCAGTTGTTCGGTGGCAAGGTGGAATTCGTGTTGTCGAGCAGCGGGCATATCCAGAGCATTCTGAACCCGCCGGGCAACCCGAAATCGCGTTACATGACCGGCGAGGAAATGGCGGCTAATGCCGATGAGTGGCAAGAAAACTCGACCAAGCACACTGATTCCTGGTGGCTGTACTGGCAGGCGTGGCAGGCCGAACGCTCGGGCAACCTGAAAAAGGCCCCGCTGAAACTGGGCAACAAGGCGTATCCGGCCGGAGAAGCATCGCCGGGCACTTACGTTCACGAGCGGTAACTGACACCACCCGGCCCAATGTAGGAGCTGCCGCAGGCTGCGATCTTTTGATTCTGTTTTTAAAATCAAGATCAAAAGATCGCAGCCTTCGGCAGCTCCTACACAGGGGATCGGGTGTACTTGAAATCCACAGGGCCTGAAGCATGCCGCAACCGTTCATATTCCGTACCGTCGATCTGGATGGCCAGACCCTCCGCACGGCGGTACGCCCCGGCAAGCCTCACTTGACGCCCTTGCTGATTTTCAACGGCATCGGCGCCAACCTGGAGCTGGTGTTTCCGTTTGTCGCGGCGCTGGACCCGGATCTGGAAGTGATCGCCTTCGACGTGCCCGGTGTCGGCGGTTCCTCGACACCGAACCGTCCGTATCGCTTTCCAGGGCTGGCCAAGCTGACCTCGCGCATGCTCGATTACCTCGACTACGGTCAGGTCAACGTCATCGGCGTATCGTGGGGCGGCGCACTGGCGCAGCAATTCGCCTACGACTACCCCGAACGCTGCAAGAAACTGGTGCTGGCGGCGACCGCTGCCGGTGCGGTGATGGTGCCGGGCAAGCCGAAAGTGCTGTGGATGATGGCCAGTCCGCGGCGCTACATCCAACCTTCCCATGTGATCCGCATCGCCCCGCTGATCTACGGCGGCTCGTTTCGTCGCGACCCGACACTGGCGGCCAGCCACGCGGCGAAAGTGCGTTCGGCGGGCAAGCTCGGTTACTACTGGCAACTGTTCGCCGGCCTCGGCTGGACCAGCATTCACTGGCTGCACAAGATCCATCAGCCAACCCTGGTGCTGGCCGGTGACGACGATCCGCTAATCCCCCTGATCAACATGCGCATGCTCGCCTGGCGCATTCCCAATGCCCAACTGCACATCATCGACGACGGTCATCTGTTCCTGATTACCCGCGCCGAAGCGGTGGCGCCGATCATCATGAAATTCCTTCAGGAGGAACGTCAGCGCGCGGTGATGCACCCGCATCCGACACCGCTCGGCGGTTAACTCCGGCGGCAGGCTTTATGCAGTGCTTTAAGAAAGAGTGCGCAGCAGGACGCCGCGCAGGCAGCAACCCGCAACAGCGTCTATGGTGTTCTGGTTCGGTGAGTTTGTTTTTGGCCTGAAGACGAAGGAGTGTTGAGTCATGCGCGACAAACCAGCGACGGGCGTAGTGCCCAGCCCCGCCGTGTTCATCAATGCACAAAGTGCGATTACCGGCCTGCGTGGCCGGGACTTGATCTCGACTTTGCGCAGCGTCGCCGCCCATGGCCTGCGCAATCCGATTCACAGCGCGAAGCACGCCTTGAAGCTCGGCGGCCAGCTGGGCCGCGTCCTGCTCGGTGAAACCCTGCACCCGACCAATCCGAACGACAGCCGTTTCGCTGACCCGGCGTGGAGCCTCAACCCGTTTTACCGGCGCAGCCTGCAGGCCTATCTGGCCTGGCAGAAGCAGGTCAAAAGCTGGATCGATGAAAGCAACATGAGCCCGGACGATCGCGCTCGGGCGCACTTCGCCTTCACCTTGCTCAACGACGCCGTGGCGCCGTCCAACACCCTGCTCAATCCGCTGGCGGTCAAGGAGCTGTTCAACTCAGGCGGTCACAGTCTGGTGCGTGGCCTCAGCCATTTGTTCGATGACTTGCTGCACAACGATGGCCTGCCGCGCCAGGTGACCAAACAGGCTTTCGAGGTCGGCAAGACCGTCGCCACCACGACCGGATCGGTGGTGTTTCGAAACGAAATGCTTGAGCTGATCCAGTACAAGCCGATGAGCGAAAAGCAGTACGCCAAGCCGCTGTTGGTGGTGCCGCCGCAAATCAACAAGTACTACATTTTCGATCTGAGCCCGCACAACAGCTTCGTTCAGTACGCGCTGAAAAACGGTTTGCAGACCTTCATGATCAGTTGGCGCAACCCCGATGTGCGCCATCGCGAATGGGGCCTTTCGACGTATGTCGAAGCGGTGGAAGAGGCGATGAACATCTGCCGGGCGATCACTGGCGCCCGCGAGGTCAATCTGATGGGCGCTTGCGCTGGCGGCCTGACCATCGCCGCCCTGCAAGGGCATTTGCAGGCCAAACGACAACTGCGGCGGATTTCCAGCGCGACCTATCTGGTCAGCCTGCTCGACAGTGAAATCGAAACTTCGGCCACACTGTTTGCCGATGAACAGACCCTTGAAGCCGCCAAGCGTCGCTCGTATCAAAAGGGCGTGCTCGACGGTCGCGACATGGCCAAAGTCTTCGCCTGGATGCGTCCCAACGATCTGATCTGGAGCTACTTCGTCAACAACTACCTGTTGGGCAAAGAGCCGCCGGCCTTCGACATCCTCTACTGGAACAACGACAACACCCGTCTGCCTGCGGCGTTTCACGGTGATCTGCTGGACTTCTTCAAGCACAACCCGCTGACCCATCCGGGTGGTCTGGAAGTCTGCGGCACGCCAATCGATCTGCAGAAAGTCACCGTCGACAGCTTCAGCGTTGCCGGCATGAACGACCACATCACTCCGTGGGATGCGGTGTATCGCTCGACCCTGCTGCTCGGTGGCGAGCGACGTTTCGTGCTGTCCAACAGCGGCCATGTGCAGAGTATTCTCAACCCGCCGAGCAACCCGAAAGCCGCCTACGTCGAGAACGCCAAGATGAGCAGCGACCCGCGTGCCTGGTACTACGACGGCAAACACGTCGACGGCAGTTGGTGGCCGCAGTGGCTGGAATGGATTCAACAGCGTTCCGGGGCGCAGCACGAAACCTCGTTCACTCTCGGCAACCCAAACTATCCACCGATGGAGGCGGCGCCCGGTACTTACGTGCGTGTGCGCTGACGCTTAACCGAACTTTTCTAAGAAGACTGGATGAAAACCCGCGACCGGATTCTCGAATGTGCTTTGCAACTGTTCAACGAAAAGGGCGAGCCGAACGTTTCCACCATGGAGGTGGCCAACGAAATGGGGATCAGCCCGGGCAACCTCTACTACCACTTCCACGGCAAGGAACCGCTGATTCTTGGCTTGTTCGAACGCTTTCAGAATGAACTGGCGCCATTGCTCGATCCGCCGGCGGATGTGGAACTGGCGCCGGAGGACTACTGGCTGTTTTTGCACTTGATTGTCGAGCGGTTGGCGCAGTATCGGTTCCTGTTTCAGGACCTGTCGAACTTGGCCGGACGCTTGCCGAAGCTGGCCAAAGGCATTCGTCATCTGCTCAATGCGTTGAAGCGTACGCTGGCATCGCTGTTGGCACGGTTGAAGGCTGCGGGTCAGTTGGTCAGTGATACGCAGGCGTTGGGGCAACTGGTGGAGCAGATCACCATGACGCTGCTGTTTTCGCTGGATTATCAGCGGATTCTGGATCGTGAGGGGGAAGTGAGGCTGGTGGTTTATCAGATCATGATGCTGGTGGCGCCGCATTTGCTGCCGCCGGTTAAGGTCGCCACCGAACGCATGGCCCTGCAGTACCTTGAAGATCACGACTGAAATCAAAAGCCCCTCACCCTAGCCCTCCCGAAACGTCGGACCGCCCGGAGGGAGAGGGGACTGATCGGGGGTTGCTCAAGAGTTACGCTGACCTGATCGTGCTTTACCGAATCCATAATCGACTCGATCGTTCAGGTCGACGTACGACACAAGACACCTCGGTCGGCCCCCTCTCCCTTAGGGAGAGGGCTGGGGTGAGGGTAAGCTTTTAAAAACCACAAACAAAAACGCCCGACCTTCACAGGCCGGGCGTTTTATTTTGCCCTGAAGAATCAGGACTGACTGGTTGGCGTCGACGGCGTCGATGCAACAGTCGGGGTGGCCACCGGAGTCGGTGCCGCGGCGGAGTTCGACGCGCTCACCGGAGCTGCCGGGGTGGCCGGCTTGGCTGCAGCAGGTGCTGCTGGCTTCGGCGCAGCGGCTTTCGGTGCAGCCGGTTTTTTCACAGCAGGCTTCTTCGCCGCAGCCGGTTTGGCCGCAGGCTTGGCAGCCGGTTTGGCGGCGGCGGTTTTCGCTGCTGGCTTGGCCGCTGGTTTCGCTGCAGTTTTGGCTGCAGGTTTAGCGGCCGGTTTAGCGGCCGGTTTGGCAGCGGCTTTGGCGGCAACCGGTTTGGCTGCGGCTTTTGCTGCTGGTTTGGCGGCGGCCGTTTTCGCAGCAGGCTTGGCCGCTGCTTTTGCTGCGGGTTTAGCCGCCGCTTTGGCCAGAGGCTTGGCAGCGGATTTTGCCGCTGGTTTGGCCGCTGCGGTTTTGGCTGCCGGTTTTGCTGCTGCGGTTTTCGCCGCCACAGGCTGAGCTTTCAGACCGGTGAGTTTTTCGATCTGTTTGGTCAGTGTGTCGACCTTGCTGTTGAGCGCTTTGACTTCATTGCGGCTCGGTACACCGAGGCGCGAAATCGCGCTGTTCAGGCGCTTGTCGAAAGCCCCTTCCAGCTCGTCCCACTTGCCCAGTGCGCGATCTTTCACGCCGCTGATGCGCGACTTGGCCGAAGAAGCAGAGTCCTTGGCGGCATCGACTTTTTTGCCTACTGCGGACTTGGTGAGCTTCTCGGCTTTCTCGCCGTCTTTGACCAATGTATCGAAGAGCTTGCTGCCGTCAGTGTCGATCTTCGAGTACACGCCTAAACCAGCCAGCCAGATTTTGCGGGAGTAGTCTTCGACTTTCCCGATCCACGAGCTGCCTTCTTTATCGGTGTTCTTTTTACCAGCCATCCCGTTCTCCTTAAGATTTACGCGCGACGCGTTCGAGCAATGCCGTCAGCTCATCGAGCTTAGCAGAGAGTGTCTCAACGTCATGTTTAGACGGAATGCCGATACGATTCAAGGCGCTTGCTACGCGGGAGTCGAACGCCTTCTCGACCTTGTCGAGTTGAACTTCGACACGACCTTTGAAAGAACTCACTTCGCTCTTCGCTTCATCGATCTCGGCGTTGGCCGCTTCGAGTTTTTCGGTGACAGCTTTTTTACCTTTCTTTTCAACAGTTTGACCAGCCTTGATCAACTCTTGAAAGTACTCGTTGCCCTCTTGGCCGACCTTGGCGTAGGCACCCAGGCCTGCCAGCCAGATCTTGCGGGCATAGGATTTGACGTCGCTCAGAGCAGAAGTCGAAGCGTCGATTTTTTTCTTCAAAATTACTTTGGCCATGGTGCACCTCACGCGCAGAAGGTTTGAGGAACTGCCCGCGAAAGTGTCGGGCTCTGGCACAAAGTAGGCAGAAAAATTAGAAACGGCACCCTAACAACTGACATGAATCGGTGTTGCCTGAACGAAAAGATCGCAGCCTTCGGCAGCTCCTACAGGGGAATGTGTACCCCTGCAGGAGCTGCCGAAGGCTGCGATCTTTTGATGTTCAGACCAGCGCTTTATCGAGGGCTTTTTCGATTTCGGCTTTGATCATGCCGCTCATGGCCGACATCATCAGGCCCAGCTCGACGTCGACCTTGATCGAATCGTCCGCCACATGCACCGCGCCTTTCACGCCCGAACGTTTGAGGTTCAGGGTGTCGCCGGACCATTGCGGCTCCAGGCCGTATTGCTCGGAGAGTTTTTGCGCCAGCTTGTCGGCCTTCTCGCGGGCGGCTTCCTTACCCAGATTGTGGGCACGCTCAACAGTGATTTTGGCCATTGATTGACTCCTGCTTTTTGAATGGGGCGAAAAAGATGTGTCGGTAAATCTTGACCGCCGCTGCGGCAAATCGTCCCGAAGGTTGCCCATCTTACCTTTAGCCATTCCAAGACAAAGCATGGCTTGGGGATTAGAATGTCGCGCATTCTCTTTTGGTGACAGCGATATGACTGATCAGCGCAAAGGCAGCGATGCCGAACCCACCACTCACTTCGGCTTCAAAAACGTTCCGGAAAGCCAGAAAGCGGAAAAAGTCGCTGAGGTTTTCCACTCGGTAGCCGCCAAGTACGACCTGATGAACGACCTTCTGTCGGGCGGCATGCACCGTCTGTGGAAGCGATTCGCGATCGAACTGTCTGGCGTGCGCAGCGGTAACCGCGTGCTGGACATCGCCGGTGGTACCGGTGACCTGACCAAAAAATTCTCGCACCTGGTCGGCCCGACCGGTCAGGTCGTTTTGGCTGACATCAACGAATCCATGCTCAAGGTCGGCCGTGACCGCCTGCTCGATCTGGGTGTCGCCGGCAACGTCGAATTCGTGCAGGCGGACGCCGAAAAACTGCCGTTCCCGGACAACCATTTCGACTGCGTGACCATCGCCTTCGGCCTGCGCAACGTGACGCATAAAGAAGACGCCCTGCGTTCGATGCTGCGCGTGCTCAAGCCTGGCGGTCGTTTGCTGGTGCTGGAATTCTCCAAGCCGACCAACGCGCTGATGTCGAAAGCCTACGACGCCTACTCGTTCGCCTTCATGCCGCTGATGGGCAAGCTGATCACCAACGACTCGGAAAGTTATCGCTACCTGGCCGAATCGATCCGCATGCACCCGAATCAGGAAACCCTGAAGTCGATGATGGTCGACGCCGGTTTCGACCGCGTGACCTATCACAACATGACCGCAGGCATCGTCGCCCTGCACCGCGGCATCAAGCCCTGATGTTGCTCACCGGGCTGCTCGCCAGCGTTGAACTCGGCCTCAACCGGGTGCTGCGTCTCGACAGCACGGCGCTGCCGCGCCTGGCGCATTTGACCGGCAAGGTGATTGCCGTCGACTGCCGCAGCCCGGCGCTGCAACTGTTCATCTTGCCGAGCGACGAAGGCTTGATGGTGGCATCGCACTGGGAAACCGGCGTCGACTGCACCTTGCGCGCCCCGGCCTCGAGCCTGATCAAACTGGCCCTGAGTAAAGACAAGACCGCGGTGTTGCACGCCCCGGAAGTCGAGCTCGATGGCGACAGCGGCGTGCTGCTGGAGCTGGCCGGTGTGCTGCAAGACCTTGAGCTGGACTGGGAGTACGAACTCTCGCGCTGGCTCGGCCCGGTCGCCACGCAACTGATTGGTGGTCACCTGCGCAGCCGCACGCGCTGGTATCAACAAGGATTTGCCAGCCTCAACCAGAATCTCGCCGAATACCTCGCCGAAGAATCGCGCACCCTCGTCGGGCAGCGCGAAGCCGAAGCGCGGTTCAGCGAACTGGACCGGATCAAACTTGATCTGGAACGTCTCGAGGCGCGTTTCGAGCGCCTTTCCCGATCCCTCGACCCAAGCGATAACGCATGAAGCTGCTTGCCGTCCGCCGTCTGTTGCGCATCCAGCGCGTCGTGATCCGCTACCGTCTCGATGACCTGCTGTTCGATCTGCCGCTGCCCTGGTTCCTCCTGGCGCTGCGCTATGTGCTGCCGTGGCGCTGGTTCCCGCGCAAGCCGCTGGATCTGAGCCGGGGCGCGCGTTTGCGTCTGGCGTTGCAGGATCTCGGGCCGATTTTCATCAAGTTCGGGCAGATTCTCTCGACCCGCCGCGATTTGCTGCAAGAAGACATCGCCGATGAGCTGATGCGCTTGCAGGATCGCGTGCCGCCGTTCGATTCACAGCTGTCGGTCAAGCTGATCGAAGAACAGCTGGGCAAGAAGATCAGCGACGTGTTCAGCCGTTTCGACGTCGAACCGCTGGCCTCGGCCTCGGTGGCGCAGGTGCATGCCGCGCAACTGAAAACCGGCGAAGAAGTCGTGGTCAAGGTCATCCGTCCGGGCCTGAAACCGATCATCGCGCAGGATCTGGCGTGGCTGTTCATCCTTGCCCGCGCCGCCGAAAAGGTCTCGGCCGACGCGCGCCTGCTGCACCCGGTCGACGTGGTCCAGGACTACGAAAAAACCATCTACGACGAACTCGATCTGCTGCGCGAGGCGGCCAACGCCAGCCAGTTGAAGCGCAACTTCGAAGGTTCGCCGCTGCTGTACGTGCCGCAAGTCTATTGGGACTGGTGCCGGCCGAAAGTGCTGGTGATGGAGCGCATCTACGGCATTCAGGTCACCGATCTGGCGACCCTCGCCGATCAGCGCACCGACATGAAAATGCTCGCCGAACGCGGCGTGGAGATTTTCTTCACCCAAGTGTTCCGCGACAGTTTCTTCCATGCCGACATGCACCCGGGCAACATCTTCGTCAGCACCGTCAATCCGTGGAGCCCGCAATACATTGCGATCGACTGCGGTATCGTCGGCAGCCTGACCCCGGAAGACCAGGATTATCTGGCGCGCAATCTGTTCGCGTTCTTCAAGCGTGACTATCGGCGTGTGGCGCAATTGCACATCGATTCGGGCTGGGTGCCGGCGGAAACCAAACTCAACGAATTCGAGGCAGCTATCCGCACGGTGTGCGAACCGATCTTCGAAAAACCGTTAAAAGATATTTCATTTGGCCAGGTGCTGATGCGCCTGTTCCAGACCGCGCGGCGCTTCAACATGGAAGTGCAGCCGCAACTGGTGCTGCTGCAAAAGACCCTGCTGAACATCGAAGGTCTTGGCCGTCAGCTGTATCCGGATCTGGATCTGTGGAACACCGCGCAGCCGTTCCTGGAGCGCTGGATGCGCGAGCGCGTCAGCCCGAAAGCCTTGCTCGGCAACGTGCAGAGCCAGTTCGAACAGTTGCCGCATCTGGCGAATATGGCCCGCGATCTGCTCGAACGTATGTCCCAGCCGCACGCCTACGACCCGCCGCCACCGTGGCATAAACGCAAGGACGACTGGTTCCTGCGCCTGCTCGGTTGCGCGCATCTGACCGGCGGGGTGATCCTCGCCATCGGTGGCCCGCTAAACGAATTGGGACATTGGCCAGCCGGAATCATGGTGGCCGTGGGCTTGTATCTGGTCGTTCGCCGATAGCACGAATCAGCTGCAAGTTATAAGCTGCGAGCTGCAAGCCTGACGATACTGGAACACCGCAATCTGCTTTTACTTGCAGCTTGAAGCTCAAAGCTTGTAGCTGCGTTTCGGGAATTGAAGATGAAAAACTGGCTGGACGAGATCAAGTGGGACGCTGATGGCCTGGTGCCGGCGATTGCCCAGGATCACAAGACCGGACGTGTGCTGATGATGGCCTGGATGAACCGCGAAGCGCTCGAACTGACCGCTGCGGAAAACCGTGCAATCTACTGGTCACGTTCCCGTGGCAAGCTGTGGCGCAAGGGCGAAGAGTCCGGCCATGTACAGACGCTGCATGAAATGCGTCTGGACTGTGACGCCGACGTGATCATCCTGATGGTCGAACAGATCGGCGACATCGCTTGCCATACCGGCCGTCAAAGCTGCTTTTACCGTGTCTTCGAGAACGGCGACTGGAAAACCGTCGACCCGGTTCTGAAAGACCCGCACGCTATCTATTCCGCAGGACACAAACATGAGTGACACCCTGACCCGCCTCGCTCAGGTACTTGAAGAGCGCAAAGGCGCAGCCGCCGACAGCTCCTATGTGGCTAGTCTGTATCACAAGGGTTTGAACAAGATTCTGGAGAAAGTCGGCGAAGAGTCGGTCGAAACCATTATTGCCGCCAAGGACGCTGCGATCAGCGGCGACTGCAGCGACGTGATCTACGAGACTGCCGACCTGTGGTTCCACAGCATGGTCATGCTCGCCCAACTGGGGCAGCATCCGCAGGCTGTGCTGGATGAGCTGGATCGCCGCTTCGGCCTGTCCGGACACGTCGAGAAAGCCTCGCGTCCGTACGCCTGAACAACTTTTAGAGAGGAACAGCAACATGGGCATTTTTGACTGGAAACACTGGATCGTCATTCTGGTTGTCGTGGTGTTGGTGTTCGGCACCAAGAAACTGAAAAACCTCGGCACTGACGTTGGCGAGTCGATCAAGGGCTTCCGCAAAGCCATGAACGACGACGAAAAACCTGCCGCTGATCCAACCGTGACGCCTGCGCAACCGGTACCACCGGTGCAGCCGCAAGCCACCGCTCAGGCCAACCCGCCGCACACCATCGACGTGCAGGCGCAGAAAGTTGAAGAGCCGATCCGCAAAGACGTGTGAGCACTGACTAATGTTTGGTATCAGCTTCTCTGAACTGCTGCTCGTCGGCCTCGTCGCCCTGCTGGTGCTGGGCCCCGAGCGTTTGCCGGGCGCTGCACGCACCGCTGGCCTGTGGGTCGGACGGCTGAAACGCAGCTTCAACGCGATCAAACAGGAAGTTGAGCGTGAAATCGGCGCCGACGAGATCCGTCGGCAACTGCACAACGAGCACATTCTGTCGCTGGAGCAAGAGGCGCGGAAGATTTTCACGCCGGTTCAGCAAGAGCCGACGCCGGTTGAGCATGTGGGTCAGCAGACGATTCATGCGCCGACTACGGCAGTTGCTCCTACTGTTGCACCAGCACCAGCACCAGCGCCTACTACCGTTGAAGCGCCGGCAGAACCCGTGCCTGCTGCTACAGAAACCTCGGTTGAACACGTGTCTCCAACCGCCGCGCCGATCACACCCGCGCCTCACGACACCACTTTGCCGCCGCGAGCCCCATGAGCGATCTCCCCGAAAACGACCAGCACATGCCGCTGGTTTCGCACCTCACCGAGTTGCGCACCCGCCTGCTGCGTTGTGTGGCGGCGATCTTCATTATCTTCGCCGGGTTGTTCGCCTTCACCCAGCAGATCTACACCTTCGTCTCGACGCCGCTGCGCCAGTACCTGCCGGTCGGCGCAACGATGATCGCCACCGATGTGTCGTCGCCGTTCCTGACGCCGCTGAAACTGACGATGATGGTTTCGCTGTTCCTCGCGATCCCGGTGATCCTGCATCAGATCTGGGGCTTTATCGCGCCGGGCCTGTACAAGCACGAGAAGCGCATCGCGGTGCCGCTGCTGGTTTCCAGCATTTTGCTGTTCTACACCGGCATGGCGTTCGCCTATTACTTCGTGTTCCCGCTGATCTTCAAATTCTTCGCCGCTGCCACCCCGGCCGGCGTGGAAATGATGACCGACATCGCCAGTTACCTCGATTTCGTCATGACCCTGTTCTTCGCCTTCGGCGTAGCGTTCGAGATCCCGGTGGCCGTGGTGCTGCTGGTGTGGATCGGCGTGGTCGACGTCAAATACCTGAAGAAAATCCGCCCGTACGTGATCATCGGCTGCTTCGTGGTCGGCATGATCCTGACGCCGCCGGACATCTTTTCGCAGACCCTGCTGGCCGTGCCGATGTGGATGCTGTTTGAAATCGGCATTCTGTTCGGCGGTTTGATCAGCAAGCGCGAACGCCCGGACCAGAACCCGGCCGACGACCACAACGACCAGCCGCCAGCGACCCAGGCATGAACCTGCTGTTGCTCGAAGAAGCCGATTTCATTGCGGCCGACCGTGTGGTGCTGCGCGATCGACGCCTGACGCACATGCAGGAAGTTCACCGTTCGGAAGTCGGTGACAGCCTGCGCGTCGGGCGCATTGACGGGTTGATGGGCTCGGCTGAATTGCTGCGACTGGAAACAGGCGAAGCTGAGCTGCGCGTCAGCCTCGATCAGCCGCCACCGGCCAAACTGCCGCTGACGCTGGTGCTCGCACTACCGCGTCCGAAGATGCTCCGTCGGGTGTTTCAGACGGTGGCGACCATGGGCGTGTCGAAGGTGATTCTGGTCAACAGCTATCGGGTCGAAAAAAGCTTCTGGCAGACACCGTTTCTGGAGCCTGAGGCGATTCGCGAAAACTTGATCCTCGGCCTCGAACAGGCCCGCGATACCGTGTTGCCGGAAATCATCATCGAAAAGCGCTTCAAGCCTTTCGTTGAAGACCGGCTGCCGGAGATTACCGAAGGCACTCTCGGTCTGGTCGGCCATCCCGGTAACTATCCGCCGTGCCCGCGCGCCCTCAGCGAACCGGTCACCCTGGCGATCGGCCCGGAAGGCGGCTGGATTCCCTACGAGATCGATCTGCTGGTCAAGTCCGGCCTGCAACCGGTGCAGCTCGGCGAGCGCATCCTGCGCGTCGAAACCGCCGTCACCGCCCTGCTCGCCCGCCTCTTCTGATTCTGCGCACCGGATAAATGGTGTTACAGATTGCCATCATTCGGCCGATACCCTCTCCATAAGTCCAATTAGTGGTCGGGGAGTCGTCGCATGTACCGTTGGTTAGCCGAGAATCTTGGGAACGTCAGCGTCAAACGCAAGCTGGGAATCGGTTTCGGCCTGGTGCTGTTGCTGACACTGTTGATCACCTTCACCGGCTGGACCGGCATGAGCGGCATTATCAGCCGTGGTGACAAGCTCGGTTTTATCTCCAGCCTCAATGAGCTGACCAAGGACCTGCGCCTCGCGCGTCTGGACTACGAAGCACGCCGTGGCGAACAAGGCCCGGGCGCGGTCACCGATCTGCTCAACAAACTCGACAGCGGCCTGCAAACCGCGCGCAGCCTGATTGAACAGCCGTCCGACGCGGCGATGGTCGATCAACAACTGGCCGCCGTTGCCGAATACAAACGCGCTTTTGCCGACATGACCCAAGCCACCGTGCAGCGCGAAGACGCTCGCAGCAAACTCGGCGCCAGTGCCGACAATGCCGTGGCGAAAGTCGCCGAAGTGGAAAAATCCATGCTGCAAGGCGACAGTGTCGCGCAATTCAACAGCGTGATAGACCTGAGCAAACTGCTGCAACAGGCGCGCTATCAGGTGCGCGGCTACACCTACAGCGGCAAGGCCGAAGCCGAGCAACCGGCGCTCGACGCCATCGACAACGCCCTGAAAAACCTCGACAGCCTGCCAGCCAAGCTGCCGGAGCAACACATTGCCAACCTGCAACAGGCCACTGATTCGATCAAAGCCTATCGTGCGGCAGTTGCACAGTTCCGCGACTCGCAGGTCAACAACGCCAAGGCCGCCGCGCGCATGTCGACTCAGGGCGACATCCTCATCGACGTCAGCAAGAAACTCACTGAATCGCAGACCGTGGTGCGCGACACCGATGCCGCGCACGCCAAGAACATGCTGATCATCGCCACTTTGCTGGCCGTCGCGTTCGGCTTGCTGGCCGCTTGGGCGATCACCCGGCAGATCATCATCCCGCTGAACCAGACCCTGAAAGTCGCCGAGCGCGTGGCCGCTGGCGACCTGACCCACAATCTGGTGTCCCTGCGTCGTGACGAATTGGGCCAACTGCAACGCTCGATGCAAAGCATGACTCAGGGTCTGCGCGAACTGGTGGGAGGGATCAGCGATGGCGTCACTCAGATCGCCAGCGCTGCCGAAGAACTGTCGGCGGTGACCGAGCAGACCAGTGCCGGGGTCAACAATCAGAAAATCGAGACCGATCAGGTCGCCACCGCCATGAACGAAATGGCGGCCACCGTGCAGGAAGTCGCGCGTAACGCCGAAGAAGCTTCCGAAGCCGCCGTCGCCGCTGACCAACAGGCCCGCGAGGGCGACAAAGTGGTGGGCGAAGCGATCGCGCAGATCGAGCGTCTGGCCGTTGAAGTCGGTCACTCCACCGAGGCCATGGGCGAACTGAAGCGCGAAAGCGACAAGATCGGCAGCGTCCTCGACGTGATCAAATCCGTGGCCCAGCAAACCAACCTGCTGGCGCTCAACGCAGCCATCGAGGCGGCGCGTGCCGGTGAAGCGGGACGTGGCTTTGCCGTGGTGGCCGATGAAGTGCGCAGCCTCGCGCAGCGCACGCAGAAGTCCACCGAAGAGATCGAAGAGCTGATCGTCGGCCTGCAGAACGGCACCCAGCAAGTCGCGACGATCATGGACAACAGCCGCACCCTGACTGACAGCAGCGTCGAGCTGACCCGGCGTGCCGGCGGTTCGCTGGAGAGCATCACCCGCACGGTGTCGGCGATCCAGGCGATGAACCAGCAGATTGCGGCAGCGGCCGAGCAGCAGAGCGCGGTGGCTGAAGAGATCAACCGTAGCGTGCTGAATGTGCGGGATGTCTCCGATCAGACATCGGCGGCGAGTGAAGAGACCGCAGCGTCCAGCGTTGAGCTGGCGCGGCTGGGGACGCATCTGCAGATGCTGGTGGGGCGGTTCAAGGTCTAGTCCAACGATCGTTCCCACGCTCTGCGTGGGAATGCATCCTGCGACGCTCCGCGTCGCGCATGCAAAGGGACGCGGAGCGTCCCGGGCGGCATTCCCACGCGGAGCGTGGGAATGATCAGTTACTACAAGACCTGACGCAGGAAGGCCTGAGCGCGCGGATCCTTCGGCGCATCGAAGAACTCTGCCGGCGCTGCATCTTCCAGCAATTTGCCGTGATCGAAGAACAACACCCGATCCGCCACTTCCCGGGCAAAGCCCATCTCATGGGTTACGCAGACCATGGTCATGCCTTCCACGGCGAGGTTTTTCATCACGTCCAACACCTCACCGACCATTTCCGGGTCGAGCGCCGAGGTTGGCTCATCGAACAACATGACCTTCGGCTCCATCGCCAGCGCCCGGGCAATCGCCACGCGCTGTTGCTGACCGCCGGACAAGCGTGACGGAAATTCGTTGGCCTTCTGCGCAATCCCGACCTTTTTAAGCAATTCCATGGCCTTGGCTTCGCGCTCTTTCTTGCCGCGCTTGCGCACGACTTTCTGCGCCAGGCAGAGGTTTTCCAGCACGGTCATGTGCGGAAACAGGTTGAAGTGCTGAAAGACCATGCCGACTTCGCGGCGGTAGGCGTTGACGTCGGTTTTCGGGTCGGCCAGTTGCAGGCCATCGATGCTCACCGAGCCCGAGTCAAATTCCTCCAGACCATTGAGGCAACGCAGGAAGGTCGACTTGCCGGAACCCGACGGGCCGATCACCACCAGCACTTCGCCCTTGGCCACCGTGGTGCTGACGTTATCCACCGCGCGCACCACTTGCCCACGGGTGTCGAAGACTTTTACCAGATCGCGGACTTCAATCACTTTGCGCGAGCCTCCGCTCAAGCCGACTGGCGATTTTCGACAGCGGCAGGTTGATCAACAGGTACAGGCCAGCGACGCAGAACAGAATCTCGAACGGCGAAAACGACGTGGTGATCACTTCACGGCCGCTTTTCAGCAGCTCGGTGATGGCAATCACCGACACCAGCGAAGTGTCCTTGACCAGACTGATGAACTGCCCGGCCAGCGGTGGCAGCACGCGCTTCAGCGCTTGCGGCAACACCACATGGCGCATCGACTGACCCGCGCTCAGACCGAGCGAACGCGCCGCTTCGTTCTGGCCACGGGCAATCGATTGCACGCCGGAACGGATGATCTCGGCCACGTAAGCGCCAGTGAACAGCGACAGCGCGGCGATCCCGGCGAACTCGCGGGACAGGTTCATCACCGTGCCGATGAAGAAGTAGAAAATGAAGATCTGTACCAGCAGCGGCGTGCCGCGCACCAGTTCGACGTAAATGGTCGAGAGGTCACGCAGGGTCGGGTTGTTCGATAGCCGGCACAGGCCAGTGACCAGACCGATCAGCAACCCGAGAATCCCGGACACTACCGACAGCCAAAGCGTCGTCCACAGCCCCCACAACAGCGGTCCTGCCGCCCAATGCCGAGTGACACCCACGACGTCGCCTTCAGCCACATCGTCGCCCTGAGCGAATTGCAGGCTGTTCTCGTCGACCGTCAGGTGCTGCTCGTCACCGGCGTCATTGCGCAGGGTGACTTGCGCGCTACTGCCCTTGCGCACCAGTTCAGTGACGGTGGAAATGTCCGTGGCGCGCTGGGTTTCTTCAGCCTGATAGGCGAAGTACTGCGGCACACGGTTCCAGCGCCATTCGTAGGACATCAGCGACGTCGCGTAATACAACGCGCCCGCCAGGCCGACCAGCACCAGCACGGTGAGGACGTGCCAGGGCCATTGGGCTTTTTTCTGTTTCATTGCAGGTTCCGGATTTTGTGTTGCTCTGGAGGGCCCCTTCGCGAGCAAGCTCGCTCCCACATTGGAATGCATTCCTCTGTGGGAGCGAGCTTGCTCGCGAAAGGGGCGACGCGGTCTGGCAGACCGGCGTTATTCCATGTCCTTGAGCCACTCGGTGCTCTTGAACCACTTGTCATGGATGCGATCGTAGGTGCCGTCTTCGTGGATCTGGTGCAGGAAGTTGTTGATGAAGTTGAGGCTGTCGTAATCACCTTTCTTCAGACCAAACGCCAAAGGTTCGTAGGTGAACGGCTTGTCGAGAAACACCAGTTTGCCGGCGCCGACCTTGGTCACCGCAACGACGTTGTACGGCGCGTCGTAGATAAAGGCGTCAGCCTTGCCGTTGACCACATCGAGCACGGCTTCCTGCTCGTTGTCGTAGCCGTGGTACTTGGCCTTGGAGATGAGCTTCTTGGCGACCATTTCGCCGGTAGTGCCGAGCTTGGAGGTGATGCGATAGTCGGCGGTGTTCAGGTCTTTATACGACTTGATGGTGCCTTCCAGCTCTTTGCGGATCAGCAGGGTCTGGCCGACCACGATGAACGGTTCGCTGAAGTTCAGGCGCAGGTTGCGCTCCTGGGTCAGGGTCATGCCGCTGCCGATCATGTCGAACTTGTCGGTCATGAGTGCCGGGATGATGCCGTCATAACCGGTAGAAACCAGTTCCAGTTTGACGCCCATGGCCTTGGACATGGCTTTGAGGATGTCGACTTCGAAACCGATGATTTCGCCGCGCTTGTTGGTCATTTCAAACGGCATGTAGGTCGGATCCATACCGACTTTCAACGTGCCACGCTTGACCGCGTCATCGATTGCGCCGGCCTGCGCCGCATTGACTGCAACCAGTGCCGTGACGCCGACCAGCAGCATCGACAGATACTTCTTCATCTTCAAGTCCCCAAAACCATTGCGTTTGCGGCGCGAAAACCAACAGTGACGGGCAAAAAAGCCCGGGCGCGCCAATTCGGGGACGGATGCTAACGCACTCGTTTTTTTGCACAAGGTTTAATGGACGATTTGTTTAACAATCAAGGGCTACCCCCTCACCCCAGCCCTCTCCCCCAAGGGGGCGAGGGGGAAAGGGAACAGATCGGGGAATATTCAAAACTTGAGTTCGACTCGATATCTCAGGTCGGCGTATCTCGAATATTCAACGCGGTCGGTCCCCTCTCCCTCTGGGAGAGGGCTAGGGTGAGGGGCTTTTCAGCAGGCAAAAAAAACCCCGCTGGCTAGCGGGGTTTCTTTATCAGGCCGGCTGAGCCTGCAAACTCACCGGCTGCAACGGCAGCAACGGCGCATGCGGATCGGCTTTCACCGAAGCCCGCCACGCATCCAGCCACTCGGCATGACCTTCGGCCCAGACCTGCTCATGCAAACGCGCCAAGGCCACAGGGTCGCTCAGCAGTTGCAGACGATCGTGGTTGTTCAGCCCGGCCGGGCCAACCTTGATCGCGTGACGCACGCGTTCCTGACGCAGCCACTCGATCGGCTCGGCCTGACCGTGACGGGAGGTCGCCAGCGAGCACGCCAAAGCGTTCTGCTGTGGATCGACCACCGCGCGGACGAAGCCGTCGTTGAGGGCGTGGTAACGGTTTTCGTGGGTGTACTGATCGGTCGCCAGCAGCGCCTGCGGCGGATTGTATTCCTCAGGAATGAGGAACAGGCTCTCGTCACGGGATTTGAGGCCCAGGCCAACACGGCTGGAGATCACCGACACCGGGATCGACAGCATCAGCGAACCAACGATCGGCACCAGCCACCAGAGGAAGCTCGGGTTCAGCCAGATCACCAGCAGTGCCCAGCAGAAGCCCAACAGGGTCTGCGGGCCGTGGCGCTTGACCGCCTCACTCCAAGGCGTCGAGTCGTCGTCACGTTGCGGCGAGTTCCAGGTCGCGGCCCAGCCGAGGAACGCGGCGAGGACGAAACGGGTGTGGAAAATCATCCGCACCGGCGCCAGCAGCATGGAGAACAGCATCTCCAGCAGCATCGACAGGGTCACCTTGAACTTGCCGCCGAACTCTTTCGCGCCCTTGGCCCAGATCAGGATGATGCTCAACAGTTTCGGCAGGAACAGCAGCACGATGGTCGTCGAGAACAGCGCGATCGCCTTGTCCGGGTGCCATTGTGGCCACAACGGATAGAGCTGACGTGGTTCAAGGAAGTACTGCGGCTCCATCAGCGTGTTCACCGCCAGCAGCGCGGTCGACAACACCAGGAAGAAGAACCACAACGGCGCCGACAGGTACGACATCACGCCCGTCAGGAACACCGCGCGATGCACCGGGTGCATGCCTTTGACCAGGAACAGACGGAAGTTCATCAGGTTGCCGTGGCACCAGCGACGGTCACGCTTGAGTTCGTCGAGCAGGTTCGGCGGCAGTTCTTCGTAGCTGCCCGGCAAGTCGTAGGCAATCCACACGCCCCAACCGGCACGGCGCATCAGCGCGGCTTCAACGAAGTCGTGAGACAGAATCGCACCGGAGAACGCGCCTTTACCTGGCAACGGCGCCAGGGCGCAGTGGTCGATAAACGGCTTCATGCGGATGATCGCGTTGTGACCCCAGTAGTGGGATTCACCCAACTGCCAGAAGTGCAGACCGGCGGTAAACAGCGGGCCGTACACGCGGGTCGCAAACTGCTGCATGCGCGCATACAGCGTATCCATGCCCGACGCACGCGGCGCGGTCTGGATGATCCCCGCGTCCGGCGTGGCTTCCATCAAGCGCACCAGACTGGTCAGGCACTCGCCGCTCATCACCGAGTCGGCGTCGAGCACAACCATGTACTTATAGTCACCGCCCCAACGACGGCAGAAGTCGTCGAGGTTGCCGCTTTTACGTTTTACGCGACGGCGGCGGCGGCGATAGAAGATCTTGCCGAAGCCCTTGGCTTCGCGGCAAACATCCAGCCAGGCCTGTTGCTCGGCGACACAGATATCGGTGTCGTTACTGTCGCTGAGAACGAAGAAGTCGAAGCGATCCAGATCACCGGTGGCGGCGACCGATTCGAACGTTGCGCGCAGACCGGCGAATACGCGCGGTACGTCTTCGTTGCAGATCGGCATCACCAACGCGGTACGCGCGTCTTTGGCAATCGGCTCGTTGCCCGCACTTTTGCCGGAGATACGGTATTTATCGTGGCCGGTGAGCAACTCGAGGAAGCCCATCAGCGCGGTCCAGAAACCGGCGGATACCCAGCAGAACAGAATCCCGAACAGAATCAGGATGCTGGTTTGCAGCGCATACGGCAGCACTTGCGTGGCGGTTTGCAGCAGCGGTTGATGCAAGACTTCGTCGAGATCGACGAACGACCAGCCCTGATAAGGCATGATGCCTTTCATGTACCAGCCGGCGACAATGGTCTGGCCAAGCATCAGCAGCAACAGAATGTAGCGACGGATCGAACCGACGGTGCGCCAGCGCGCGGCCGGCAGGACGTTTTCATCCTTCGGTGGCTGCGGCGGGTTGGTGCGACCGGTCATACGGCGCCAGCCACGCACCAGAATATTGGTGCGCCATGGCTCCGGTACAACCTTGGTGCGGCGGATCGGCGGCGTTGCCTTCAGGCTGACGCGACCGCTGGCATCAAGCACCAGCATCTCCGCTTCTTCCAGCTGCTCGGCAGTGCTCAGAACCAGGCGCTTGCCGACCGAAGCCTGGGCGGCCTCGGCAGGCGCGTCGAACGTTGAAGACGACAGGCGTTCATGCAACTCGCTGAACGACTGGCAGCCCGCGAGTTCCGCGCGCTGCTCGTCGGTCATCGGCAGATGCGCCAGATACTCGGACAGAGTCTCTGGCTGTACTTGAGAGTTACTCATCGGCAGGCAACTGATAGCTCCAGGTCTCGGTCAGGACTTCTTCAGTCGGTGCCGATTCCGGTGTGGCTGGGGCCGCGTCGGCAGCAACTGGCTGCTTGGCGTCTTTGTTGGCCTTGTCCTTGGCATCTGCGGCTGGCTTGGCGTCGGCCTGTTTGGCCTCGGCGGCCTTGGCTTCCTTGTCGATTTTCTCTTGTTGCTTGGCGGCAACCTTGTCGGCCTTGGCGACGGACGAATTGGACGCCGGCACCGATTTCGCCAGATCAGCGGTTACCACCGGCTGAACCAGTGCGGCACGCATCTCGGTCGACTTGCTCGCGTCCTTGATCTTCATCCGCAGGGTCAAGCGCCAGCCCTTGGTTTCCGGGTTGTAGCGCACGCTGTTCTCGACCAGTTCGGCGTTGTCACCAACACTGACCTGACTGCGCACGTCGGCATCCGGGGTCAGCGCAGCCAGCGATGGACCTTCGAAGTCGACCAGGTAGGCAACGCTGCCATCCGGCTGACGGATCAGGTTCGATTGCTTGACGTCACCGGTCGAACGCAGGGTCTGCGAAACCCAGGCGCTGTCCGGCGCGTGAATCGCCGCTTCGTCCATGGTCCAGTGCATGCGGTAAGCGAAGTCCAGTGGCTGGCCCGGCTCCGGCATTTTTTCCGGGCTCCAGAACGCAACGATGTTGTCGTTGGTTTCGTCGGCGGTCGGAATCTCTACCAGATCAACGGTGCCCTTGCCCCACTCGCCCTTCGGCTCGATCCAGGCGCTTGGGCGCTTGTCATAGCGATCGTCGAGGTCTTCGTAGTGGCTGAAGTCACGGCCACGTTGCAGCAGACCGAAACCACGCGGGTTCTCGATGCTGAAGTTGCTCACGGCCAGGTGTTTCGGGTTGTTCAATGGGCGCCAGATCCACTCGCCGTTGCCGGCATGGATCGACAGACCGCTGGAGTCGTGCAGTTCACGACGGTAGTTGAGGACTTTCGACGGCTGGTTGGCGCCGAACAGGAACATGCTGGTCAGCGGCGCGATGCCCAGTTTGCCGACCTTGTCACGCAGGAACATCTGCGCTTTGACGTCGACGATGGTGTCGCTGCCCGGACGCAGAATCAGACGGTAGGCACCGGTAGCGCGCGGCGAATCCAGCAAGGCGAAGATCACCAGGTGCTTGTCGCCCGGCTTCGGCTGTTGAATCCAGAACTCGCGAAAACGCGGGAATTCTTCGCCCGACGGCAGCGCGGTATCAATCGCCAGACCACGCGCCGAGAGGCCGTAGGTGTGGCCCTTGCCGACAACGCGGAAGTAACTCGCGCCGAGCATGGTCATGATTTCGTCTTGCTTGTCGGCCTTGTTGATCGGGTACAGCACACGGAAACCGGCATAACCCAGTTGTTCGGTGGCTTTCGGATCGAATTTCAGGTCGCCGAAATCGAAGCGCGTCGGATCGTATTTGATCTCTTCGACGGTGTTCGCCGTGATTTCGTTGATTTTCACCGGCGTATCGAAGTGCATACCCTGGTGATAGAAGGACAGTTTGAACGGGGTCTTCTGATCAGCCCACTCAGCCTTTTCGGTGAGGAAGCGGATTTTCTGATAATCCGCGAACTTCATGTCGCGGAATTCGTTCGGCAGGTTGCTGCGCGGGGCTTCGAACTTCTGCCCGGCCAGTTCTTTAGCCTTCGCCGATACATCGTCAAGATTGAACGCCCAAAGCTGGCCGGCGCTGAGCAGGCACAGGAGCGCCGAACCCGCTACCAGGGCACTTCGCATGCGTTTGGCAGACATTTTTGCTGCATTACAGGGACTAACAATCACGAGCAACCCTCGCCGAAAACAGATCAAAAAACCAACGGCCAGATGAAGTGCCTGTGAGGCTTTCGGCAGTGAAAAACCGACCTTCCAGAGCACCCTTGCCAAGTTGGCGAGCATTGTTCCGACTCCGCTGGGGCAAAATGATTCCCCAATCGGATCCGGACAAGTCTCTACCTAAGTCAAAAATGAATCAGCGAACGCTGATCCCAGTGCGCGCGATTATCTAGTAGCCCGCATGACAACGCATCAGGGGTAACAAAGTATTTATCGCGAAAACACCCTAAAAACAGTCGAAATTTCCCAAAAAGGTGTTTCAAGCGCTTTCAGGTCTGTAACAAAAAGGTAACCGGGCCATCGTTGACCAAATGCACCTGCATATCGGCGCCGAATCTACCTGATGCCACAGTGCCATGCACCTGTTTCGCACTGCTTAATAGATAGTCGAACAATTCCTCGCCCAAGGCCGGATGCGCGGCCGTCGAAAAGCTCGGCCGCAACCCGCTTTTGGTGTCGGCCGCGAGGGTGAACTGAGAGACCAGCAGCAACCCACCGCCAACATCGGCGAGGGACAAGTTCATCTTGCCCTCCGCGTCACTGAATACCCGATAGTTAAGCAGCTTATGCAGAAGTTTGTCGGCGCTGACACGCGTGTCGTCGGGTTCTACCGCCACCAGCACCAACAAACCTTGATCGACCGCCCCGACTACCTCACCCGCGACTTCGACACGCGCACCGCGAACGCGCTGTAAAAGCCCCTTCATGCTTCTTCGGGCGGCAGGTCGAGCAGGCGCCGAGCCATGTTGCCCGCCGCACGCACCAGTGCATCGGTGATGCCCGGTTCGGACGCGGCGTGGCCGGCATCGCGGATCACCTGCAGTTCGCTGTTCGGCCAGGCTTGATGCAATTCCCAAGCGTTGTCGAGCGGGCAGATCACGTCATAACGGCCGTGAATGATCACGCCCGGAAGATGGGCGATCTTGCCCATGTCGCGAATCAGCTGGTTCGGCTCAAGGAAGGCGTTGTTGGTGAAGTAATGGCATTCAATCCGCGCGATCGACAGTGCGCGCTGCGGCTCGGAGAAGCGATCGACCACCAGCGGGTTCGGTCGCAGTGTTGCGGTGCGTCCTTCCCACGTCGACCAGGCTTTGGCCGCGTGCATCTGCGCGATCTGGTCGTTGCCGGTCAGGCGTTTGTGGAAAGCGCTGAGCAGGTCGTCGCGCTCGTCCAGCGGAATCGGTGCGATGTAGTCCTGCCAGTAATCCGGGAACAGACGGCTGGCACCGGCCTGATAGAACCACTCGATTTCCTGCGGACGGCAGAGAAAGATCCCACGCAGGATCAGACCATGAACACGTTCCGGATGAGTTTGCGCGTAGGCCAGCGCCAGCGTCGAACCCCACGAGCCACCGAACAGCACCCATTTTTCGATGCCCAGGTGTTTGCGGATGCGCTCAAGGTCGGCGACCAGATCCCAGGTGGTGTTGTTTTCCAGGCTGGCGTGCGGCGTGGAGCGACCGCAACCGCGCTGGTCGAAAGTGACAATGCGATACAGATTCGGATCGAAATAGCGCCGGCTCTGCGCGTCGCAACCGGCGCCGGGGCCGCCGTGGATGAACACAACCGGCAAACCCTCCGGTGAACCGCTTTCGTCGACGTACAGCGTGTGGGTGTCATCGACAGCCAGATCGTGCCGGGCGTGAGGTTTGATCTGCGGAAACAAAGTCTGCATTGCGCGCTCCGTAAGGGGTCGAGGTCATCCCTGGGGGGACTTCTATTATTCTGCCGTTGGGCATCATAAACCCGATTTACGTCAATGAGCATGCTCCGGAGCCTGATCGTTGATCGTTCCCACGCTCTGCGTGGGAATGCAGCCCGTGACGCTCCGCGTCACTGGACGCGGAGCGTCCCAAGAGGCATTCCCACGCGGAGCGTGGGAACGATCAAAAGATCGCAGCCTTCGGCAGCTCCTACAGGGGTGGATCAGCCGGTGTAGTGAGACTTTGCCCAGGCCAGATAGCCTTGTAGCAGTTCCTTGAGGACGGCTTGCGTCGGCTCGGCCAGGTCGGCGCGATAGCGGAACGGTTCGAACTCTTCCATGTAGGTGCTCTGGCACAACTCCAGTTGCACGGCGTGGATGTTCTCGGCCGGATTGCCGTAATGCCGGGTGATGTGACCACCCTTGAAGCGGCCGTTGAGCACATGGCTGTAGTGGCTGTGGCCGGCGCAGATTGCTTCGAGCTGACTGGCCAGTTGCGGATCACAACTGGCGCCGTTGAAGGTGCCGAGGTTGAAGTCCGGCAGCTTGCCGTCGAACAGGTGCGGGATGATCGAACGGATCGAGTGCGCATCGAACAGCAACGCGTAACCGAACTCGGCCTTCAATCGCGCCAGCTCTTCTTGTAGGGTGCGGTGATACGGCGTCCAGATCTGCTCCAGATACGTCGCGCGTTCTTCCTTCGACGGCTCGTGCCCTTCGCGGAACAACGGAATGCCATCGAACAACGTCGCCGGGTACAGCCCGGTGGTCGCCCCGGCGTACAGCGGTTTGTCGTCGGACGGTCGATTCAGATCGATGACAAACCGCGAGTACTCAGCCGCCAACGTGCTCGCGCCCAGTTCCTCGGCAAAGTCGTACAGCTGCGGAATGTGCCAGTCAGTGTCCGGCAGGCTTTTCGCGTCCGCGATCAACCCGGCGTCCACCGCCGGCGTCAGGCGCACGCCAGCGTGGGGCATGCTGATCAGCAACGGCACGCGACCTTGTTTGAAGTTCAGAACCTTATCCACAACCGCTCTCCTACAGACTTGATTCGACGCCGTGACGGACGACGCGTTTATCCAGATCACCACCGAGCCAATAGGCCAGATCCGCCGGACGATCGATGTGCCAGGCAACGAAATCCGCGACCTTGCCGACTTCCAGCGAACCGTGCGTGTCGGCCATGCCCAGTGCTTGCGCAGCATGAATCGTCGCGCCGGCCAGGGCTTCTTCCGGGGTCATGCGGAAACAGGTGCACGCCATGTTCAGCATCAGCCGCAACGACAGCGCCGGCGAAGTGCCGGGGTTGAGGTCGCTGGCGATGGCGATTTTCACCTTGTGCTTGCGCAGGGCTTCCATAGGCGGCAACTGGGTTTCGCGCAGAAAGTAGAACGCGCCCGGCAGCAGCACGGCGACGATATCGGCTTCGGCCATGGCGATGGCGTCGGCCTCGTCCATGAACTCCAGATGATCGGCAGACAACGCCCTGTAGCGCGCGGCGAGGCTGGAGCCGTGCAGCGAGGACAATTGTTCGGCGTGCAGCTTCACCGGCAGATCGAGTTTTTGCGCGGCGATAAACACGCGCTCGACCTGCTCCGGCGAGAAGGCCAGGTATTCGCAGAACGCATCCACGGCATCGACCAGACCTTCGGCGGCGAGCGCGGGGAGCATTTCGTTGCAGACCAGATCGATGTAATCGTCGGCGCGATCCTTGTACTCCGGCGGCAGCGCGTGGGCGGCCAGACAGGTGCTGCGCACGCTGATCGGCAGCTGTTTTTCCAGGCGACGGATGACGCGGAGGATTTTGCGTTCGTTGACCAGATCGAGACCGTAACCGGACTTCATTTCGACCGTGGTCACGCCATCGCGCATCAGGCTTTTCAGGCGTTTGGCGGCGCTGGCGAACAGCTCGTCTTCAGTGGCTTCGCGAGTCGCGCGCACGGTGCTGGCGATGCCGCCACCGGATGCGGCGATATCCGCATAGCTGACGCCTTGCAGACGTTTTTCAAATTCGCCGCTGCGGTTGCCGCCGAACACGGTGTGGGTGTGACAGTCGATCAGGCCGGGGGTGACCCACGCGCCTTGCAGATCATTGACCGCCGGGTATTCGCCGGAGGGCAGTTGATTACGCGGGCCGATCCACTCGATGAGCGCACCGGACGTCACGATGGCCGCATCCTCGATGATCGAGTAGACGCCTTGCGCCATGGTTGCGACGTGGCAGTGTTGCCAGAGGGTTTTCACTGTTGGCCTCCGTTGGGGGTTGGTGATCGTTCCCACGCTCTGCGTGGGAATGCAGCCCGTGACGCTCCGCGTCACTGGACGCGGAGCGTCCCTTGAGGCATTCCCACGCGGAGCGTGGGAACGATCAGTGGGTGGGTTAAAGGCTAGGCAAAAGCTTTGCCGAAACCAGCTCAGTCAAACACCGCGAAGCCAACAGTTCAGTCGCCGCATTGATGTCCGGCGCAAAGAACCGGTCCTTCTCGTAGAACGGCACTTCCTTACGCAGAATCGCCCGCGCCTGCTCCAGCTTCGCCGAGGTCTTCAGGCCGTTACGCAGATCCAGCCCCTGCACCGCCGCCAGCCATTCCACCGCGAGAATCCCGCGGGTGTTTTCGGCCATTTCCCACAAACGCTTGCCAGCCGCAGGCGCCATGGAAACGTGGTCTTCCTGGTTGGCCGAGGTCGGCAGACTGTCCACCGAATGCGGATGGGACAACGCCTTGTTCTCACTGGCCAGCGCCGCTGCAGTCACCTGAGCGATCATGAAACCGGAATTCACGCCGCCATTGGCCACCAGAAACGGCGGCAGTTGCGACATGTGCTTGTCCATCATCAGCGAGATACGGCGCTCGCTCAGCGAGCCGATTTCGGCGATGGCCAGCGCCATGTTGTCAGCGGCCATGGCCACTGGTTCAGCGTGGAAGTTACCGCCGGAAATCACGTCGCCTTCAGCGGCGAAGACCAGCGGGTTATCGGATACAGCGTTAGCTTCGACGGCCAGCACTTCAGCCGCCTGACGGAACTGCGTCAGGCAAGCGCCCATGACTTGCGGCTGGCAACGCAGCGAGTAAGGATCCTGAACCTTCTCGCAATTCTGATGCGAATCGGAGACTTCACTGCGCTCACCGAGCAGATCACGATAAGCCGCAGCCGCATCGATCTGACCCTTCTGGCCACGCGCCGCATGAATGCGTGCATCGAACGGCGAACGCGAACCCAATACCGCTTCAACCGTCAGACCGCCCAGCGCCAAAGCACCGGCAAACAAGTCTTCACCTTCAAACAGACCACGCAGGGCGAACGCGGTGGAAACCTGAGTCCCGTTGAGCAGCGCTAGACCTTCTTTAGCCGCTAAAGTCAGCGGCGTCAGGCCGGCGACTTTCAGAGCTTCAGTAGCTTCCATCCACTCGCCCTTGTAACGCGCCTTGCCTTCGCCCAGCAGCACCAGCGACATGTGCGCCAACGGTGCCAGGTCGCCCGAAGCGCCCACCGAACCTTTCAGCGGAATGTGCGGATAAACCTCGGCGTTGATCAGCGCGATCAGCGCATCAATCACCACGCGGCGGATGCCGGAGAAACCACGGCTGAGGCTGTTGACCTTGAGCACCATGACCAGACGCACCAACTCATCGCTGATCGGCACGCCAACACCGGCGGCGTGGGACAACACCAGCGAGCGCTGCAGGTTTTCCAGGTCTTCACTGGCGATGCGCGTCGAAGCGAGCAAGCCGAAACCAGTGTTGATGCCGTACGCGGTGCGATTCTCGGCGAGGATCTGCTCGACACAGGCGACGCTGGCTTCGATCTGCTGCGATGCGCTGTTGTCGAGTGTCAGCTTGACCGGGTTGAGGTAGACGTCACGCAGTTGGGCCAGGCTCAGTTGGCCGGGAATCAGGTTCAGCGCAGTCATTTTGTGCTCCTTTTGAGAGTTTGTTATTAACTCGCCAGACGCTCCGGAGATGTCCGTTGTCCGTCGCGTCTCGCCTTTTGGGGAGTCGCGCCTTGGCACGCTGGCGTGGGTATTGGTCAGTGCAAATTCGGTAAAACGTTGTGCGGCAGATTCGTGTTTTTCAACACGCTCGCAGCGGCAGCGATGTCCGGCGCCAGCCAGCGATCCTGATCGTAGGCCGGAACCGTTCCGCGCAGCAGTCGCCACGCGCGATCAGTGCCCGCGCCGAAGCGCTGCTCCTTGAGAAATTCAAACGCCTGCGCCGCCAGCAGATACTCGATGGCGAGGATTTGCGTGCAGTTTTCCAGCGCGCGATGCAGCTTGAGCGCAGCGTTGGTGCCCATGCTCAAGTGGTCTTCCTGCAGGCCCGAAGTGATGTAGTTGTCGAGCACCGCCGGTTGCGCCAATTGGCGGTTTTCCGCACACAGCGACGCGGCGACGTATTGGACGATCATCATCCCCGAGTTCACCCCGGGATTGGCCACCAGAAACGCCGGCAGACCGCTGACGTGCGGGTTCACCAAACGGTCGAGGCGACGCTCGGCAATCGAGCCGATTTCGGCCATGGCAATCGCCAGCAGATCGGCTGCCATTGCCACCGACTGGCCGTGCGGGTTGGCTTGCGACATGACGCGGAAGTTGTCCGGCGTGCCGAGCAACAGCGGGTTGTCGGTGCAGCCATTGAGTTCGGCCTCGACTTGTTTGATCGCATGTTGCAGTTGATCGCGAGCGGCGCCGTGCACCTGCGGAATCGAACGAATGCTCAGCGCATCCTGAGTACGAATGCCCTTGCTCGACGCAATCACTTCACTGCCATCGAGCAACGCGCGCAGATTGATGCCGACCTGCTGCATGCCCGGATGCGGTTTCAGCGCGATGATCTCGGCATCGAACGCATCGATCTGGCCGCGCTGGGCTTCGAAGCTCATGGCGCCGATGACGTCGGCCCACTGCACCAGACGCGTCGCATCGGCAATCGCCAGACAGCTGAGGCCGGTCATGCACGGCGTGCCGTTGACCAGGCACAAACCGTCCTTCGCGCCGAGTTGCACCGCTTGCAGACCTTCTTCGGCCAACGCCTGTTGCGCCGAGGTGATCTGCCCGCGATAGCTGACATTACCGACGCCGAGCAACGCGATGCCGATGTGCGCCATGTGGGTCAGGTAACCGACCGAGCCTTGCGACGGCACTTGCGGGGTAATTCCGCGATTGAGCAGCGCCAGCAGCGCTTCGACAACGCGCCGGTGAATGCCGGATTTGCCGTGGCTGTAGTTGTGAATGGCGGCGCAGATGATCGCGCGGGTCTGCTCGTCGGCAAGGACCGGGCCGACGCCGCAGGCGTGGCTGAGCAAGGTGTTGCGCGAGAGCTGGCTGAGTTGTTCGTCTTGCAGCGAGACGTTGGACAAACCGCCCAGACCGGTGTTGACGCCATAGGCGCGCTCGCCGCTTGCGACGATGCGCTGGACGATGCCTTGGGCGTTTTCGATGCGCGCCCAGGTGTCGCTGGACAGTTCCAGAAGCGCGCCATGACGGGCAACGGCGACCAAGTCCTGCCAACGCAGAGGGGCGCCGGTGATAACGATTTTTTCAGCCTGGGACATCTAAAACCTCAACCGTAATATTGATGCAGCTCTGCCGGCCCCTTCGCGAGCAAGCTCGCTCCCACATTGGAATGCGGTCTCCTGTGGGAGCGAGCTTGCTCGCGAAGGGGCCGGCAGCCTCACCGCAAGTCTGTTAGACCACCGCCGCCCGCCGCTGCACAAACCGGTCAACATACTCATCCGCCGGCGAATGCAGAATCTCGCGCGGCGTGCCGACCTGAATCAGCCGGCCATCCTTGAGAATCGCAATGCGGTTGCCGATACGCACCGCCTCGTCGAGGTCGTGGGTGATGAAGACGATGGTCTTGTGCAAAGTCTTTTGCAGCTCCAGCAACTGGTCCTGCATCTCCGCGCGGATCAGCGGATCCAAGGCGCTGAACGCCTCATCCATGAGGATGATGTCGGTGTCTGCCGCCAAAGCGCGGGCCAGGCCGACGCGCTGACGCATGCCGCCGGAGAGCTGGTGCGGATATTTGTTTTCGTAGCCTTTGAGGCCCACGGTGTTGATCCAGTGCAGCGCGCGCTCCGAGCACATTTGCTTGCTCTCGCCACGGACTTTCAGGCCGTAGGCGACGTTGTCGAGCACGCTCTTGTGCGGCAGCAGGCCGAAGCTCTGGAACACCATGCTGATCTTGTGCCGGCGAAATTCGCGCAGGGCGTCCATGTCGTATTGCAGGATGTCCACGCCGTCGACGAGGATCGCGCCGCTGGTCGGGTCGATCAGCCGATTGAAGTGCCGCACCAGCGTCGATTTGCCGGAACCGGACAGGCCCATGATCACGAAGATCTCGCCGGTGCCGATGCTCAGCGACAGGTCGTTGACGCCGACCACACAACCGGTTTCGCTCAGCACCTGATCCTTGGTCTTGCCCTGGCCGACCATGGCCAGTGCGTCCTTGGCACGGTTGCCGAAAATCTTGAAGACGTTTTTGACTTCGATCTTGCTCACGGTTGCGTTGCTCATTTGCTCACCTCATGCCGTGGCCGACCGTACGCCTGAGTAATGCGGTCGATGACCACTGCGAGAATCACGATCGCCAGACCGGCCTCAAGACCACGTCCGACGTTGAGGGTCTGAATCCCCACCAGCACATCTTCGCCCAGACCACGGGCGCCGATCATCGAGGCGATCACCACCATCGACAGGGCCATCATGGTGGTCTGGTTGATCCCGGCCATGATGCTCGGCAGGGCCAGCGGCAATTGCACGCCGAACAGTTGCTGCCAGCGGTTGGCGCCGAACGCATTGATGGCTTCCATCACTTCGCCGTCAACCTGACGGATGCCCAGATCGGTCAGGCGAATCAGCGGCGGCGCGGCATAGATAACGGTGGCGAAAATCGCCGGCACCTTGCCGAGACCGAACAGCATCAGCACCGGGATCAGGTACACGAAACTTGGCATGGTTTGCATGATGTCGAGCAGCGGCATCAGCACCGAACGCAGGCGATTGCTGCGCGCCGAGAGAATCCCCAGCGGAATGCCGATCAACACCGAAATGATCGTAGCGACCATCATCAGCGCCAGCGTCTGCATGAGTTTGTCCCACAGGCCAACGGCACCGACGAGGAACAGCAGACCGACGATGACCGCCGTGGTCACGACTTTGCGCGTGGCGTGCCAGGCAACCACACCAACGATCGCCAGCATCAGCCACCACGGCGCTGCGCGCAGCAGGCCTTCAAGGTTGACGATGGCCCACAGCAGCGTGTCGGAGATATGGCGGAACACATCACCGTAGTTGGTGACCAGCGAATCGACCCAACCGTTGACCCAGTCGGCGATGGAAAAGGTAAAGCTCTCGGGAAACATAAGCGGCTCTCAATCAGAAATCTCAATCAAGCGTTTACGGCATATCTCCCGGCCTGCCTCTCGGTTGGCCGGGAGGTATCGACCTACAGCGCCGCGTCGATTTTCTTGGCTGCGTCGTCACTGACCCACGCATGCCAGACCTCAGGATGTTCCTTGAGGAAGATTTTCGCCAGTTTTGGCGACTCGATACGTTCCTTGGCCATGCGGCCCAGGTTCTGGTTCAGCAGGTCGATCGGCAGGTTGACCTTTTCCAGCACGGCGACCAGTTCCGGTGCCTGTTCGTGGAAGGTCTTGGACAGGCCAACCTTGATGCTCACGGACTTGTCGACGCCGGGTTTTTCTTCGAGTTTGACCAGGTCAACCTGGCCCATCAGCGGGGTTGGCGACCAGTAGTAGAACAGGATCGGCTCGCCACGCTTGTAGCTCGACAGCACCGCCGCATCCAGCGCCGGGCCTGTCCCCGGACGGAAGTTGGTGTAGCTGCTTTCCAGACCGTAGCTTTTCAGCATTTCGCTGTTGTCGAGTTCACAAGTCCAGCCGGCCGGGCAATTGTAGAAACGGCCCTTGGACGGCTCTTCGGCGTCCTTGAACACGGCGGCGTATTTGCCCAGGTCAGCGATGTTTTTCAGGTCAGGGGCTTTGGGTTCGAGCTTGCGCTTGGCGTCGCCTTCGATCACGTAGCGCGGCACGTACCAGCCTTCCACCGCGCCCACTACCGGAGCGCCGACACCGACGACCTTGCCGGCCTTCTCGGCCTTGTTCCAGACCTCGCTGCGGCCGACCCACTCTTCGGCGAACACTTGAATATCGTTGCTGCTCAGGGCGTTTTCCATGGTGATGGAGTTGCCCGGCAGGCTGTCGGTCTTGCAGTCGTAACCTTTCTCCAGCACCACTTGCAGGACGTCGGTCAGGAGCATGCCGCTTTCCCAGTTCAGCCCGGCGAATTTCACCGGTTTGCCCGATTCGCACCAGCCGGCGGCATGGGTCGCACCGGCACTGGCCAACAGGCCCATGGACAGCAATGTGGTCAGCAGGGTCTTGTTCGATTTCATTGTTGTGACGCTCCTAATCATGAATTGGCTTACGGCAGTCAAGAGGCATCCAGCCCTGTCCACGTCCAATCAGGCCTGCGCCGCAGCGCGTCCGGCCCCGCTTGTTTTAGGTTGTACAACGCTGTTCTGCTCGACCGGCAGAATCAGTTGATCGGGTACCGCGCTGTGCCATTTTTTCGCGCACACGTAGTAGACGACGGCCGGCAGCACCAGACCGATGATCCAGGAAATATCCACATCACCGAGGGCCGCCACCAGCGGGCCGGTGTAGAACTTGGTGGAGATGAACGGCAGCTGCACCAGCACACCGAACACATAAACGCTGATACCGAGCATGTTCCAGCGACCGTAGCGACCGTTCGGATCGGCCAGCGCCGGCACGTCGTAGCGCTCGCGGGTGATGCAGTAGTAGTCGACCAGGTTGATCGCGCTCCAAGGCGTGAAGAACGCGAGCAGGAACAGGATGAAAGACTTGAACGCACCGAGGAACGAGTGCTGACCGAGCAATGCAATCAAGGTCGCTGCGCCAACGATCACCAGCACGAACACCAGACGCTGCATACGCGTAACGGTCAGGTGCCCCTTGAAACCACTGATGATGGTCGCGATGCACATGAAGCTGCCGTAGGAGTTCAGCGTCGAGATGGTCACCTTGCCGAATGCGATGCTGAAGTACAGCAGCGCAGCAGTAGCACCGGTGCCACCCAGACCGACGATGTAGGCAACTTCGTGACCGGCGAACTGGCCGTTGGCCGAAGCCGCGGCGAACACGCCAAGAACCATCGCCACTTGCGCGCCGACCACCGAACCGGCACCGGCGGCGAAGAAGGTTTTTACCGCCGAGGTCTTGCTCGGCAGGTAACGGGAATAGTCAGCCACGTAAGGGCCGAAAGCGATCTGCCAGGACGCGGCAAGCGATACCGCGAGCAGGAAACTGCTCCAGCTGAAGTGACGGATTTGCAACAGTGCGCCAACGTCTACCTGACTGATCAGACGGCTGAACAGATAAACGAAAGCGATCACGCCGATGACACTGGCGACACGGCCGATCCAGTGGATCACCCGATAACCGAGCACCGTGACCACCACGATGACACTGGCGAAAAGCAGAATGCCGACGGTGTCGCTAACGCCAAACAACTGGCCCAGCGCCTGGCCGGAAAGCACCGTACCCGTCGCGGTGAAACCCAGGTACATCAGGCACACCAAAACGATCGGGATCGCCGCGCCATAAACGCCGAACTGCACGCGACTGGAGATCATCTGCGGCAAGCCAAGCTTCGGCCCTTGCGCAGCATGCAGCGCCATCACCCCGCCACCGAGCAGTTGACCGATCAACAGACCGATCAACGACCAGAACACATCACCGCCGAGCACCACGGCCAAGGCCCCGGTGACGATCGCGGTGATTTGCAGGTTGGCACCCATCCACAGGGTGAATTGGCTAAACAGACGACCGTGTCTTTCCGCTTCCGGGATGTAGTCAATCGAACGCCTTTCGATCAACGGTTTGTTGCTTGCACGATCGGTGTTGACAGCCATGATTCAACCTCTGTGGATTGTTAGATTCTCTGTAGGAGCTGCCGCAGGCTGCGATCTTTTGATCTTGAAAAACCAACATCAAAAGATCGCAGCCTGCGGCAGCTCCTACAGGGGTTTTGCATTTATTTGCCAGTAATCATCGGCAGGTTCAGGCCCTGTTCCCTGGCGCAGTCGATGGCGATCTGGTAACCGGCATCGGCGTGACGCATGACGCCGGTGGCCGGGTCGTTGTGCAGCACGCGCGCAATACGCTCGGCCGCCTCGTCCGTACCGTCGCAAACAATCACCATGCCCGAGTGCTGCGAGAAGCCCATGCCGACGCCACCGCCATGGTGCAGGGAAACCCAGGTCGCGCCGCTCGCGGTGTTGAGCAGGGCGTTGAGCAGTGGCCAGTCGGACACGGCGTCGGAACCATCCTGCATCGATTCGGTTTCACGGTTCGGGCTAGCCACCGAGCCGGAGTCGAGGTGGTCGCGACCGATCACGATCGGCGCCGACAGCTCACCGCTGCGCACCATCTCGTTGAACGCCAGACCGAGCCTGGCGCGCAGGCCCAGGCCAACCCAGCAGATACGTGCCGGCAGACCCTGGAAGCTGATGCGCTCGCGGGCCATGTCCAGCCAGTTGTGCAGGTGCGCGTCGTCCGGGATCAGCTCTTTGACCTTGGCGTCGGTTTTGTAGATGTCTTGCGGATCACCCGACAGTGCAGCCCAGCGGAACGGGCCGATGCCACGGCAGAACAGCGGACGGATGTAGGCCGGTACGAAACCCGGGAAATCGAAGGCGTTTTCGATGCCTTCTTCCTGCGCCATCTGACGGATGTTGTTGCCGTAGTCGAAGGTCGGAATGCCTTGCTTCTGGAATTCCAGCATCGCTTTGACGTGCACGGCCATCGACTGCTTGGCGGCTTTGATTACAGCAGCCGGTTCGGTCTTGGCGCGGGCGCGGTATTCGTCCCAGGTCCAGCCGGCTGGCAGGTAACCGTTGAGCGGGTCGTGGGCGCTGGTCTGGTCGGTGACCATGTCCGGGCGTATGCCGCGCTTGACCAGTTCCGGGAGGATTTCTGCGGCGTTGCCCAGCAGCGCGATGGAGATCGCCTTGCCTTCCTTGGTGTATTTGTCGATGCGTGCCAGCGCGTCGTCGAGGTCTTTGGCTTGCTCGTCGACGTAACGGCTTTTCAGACGGAAATCGATGCTGACTTGCTGGCATTCGATGTTCAGCGAGCAGGCGCCGGCCAGGGTGGCGGCCAGAGGCTGTGCGCCGCCCATACCGCCCAGACCGGCAGTCAAAACCCACTTGCCGGTGAGGTTGTCGTTGTAGTGCTGGCGACCGGCCTCAACGAAGGTTTCGTAAGTGCCTTGAACGATGCCCTGGCTGCCGATGTAGATCCAGCTGCCGGCGGTCATCTGGCCGTACATGGCCAGGCCTTTGGCGTCGAGTTCGTTGAAGTGTTCCCAGCTAGCCCAGTGCGGCACCAGGTTGGAGTTGGCGATCAGTACGCGCGGGGCGTTGCTGTGGGTCTTGAACACGCCGACCGGCTTACCGGATTGCACCAGCAGGGTCTCGTCGTCATTCAGGTTGGTCAGGCTTTCGACGATCTTGTCGTAGCACTCCCAGTTACGCGCGGCGCGACCGATACCCCCGTAAACCACCAGTTCTTTCGGGTTCTCGGCGACTTCCGGGTCGAGGTTGTTCATCAGCATGCGCAGCGGCGCTTCGGTCAGCCAGCTCTTGGCGGTCAGCTTGTTGCCGCGTGCGGCGCGGATCTCAACGTTGCGAAACTTTGTAGGCTTATTGTCAGTCACGAAAAAGACTCCTCAGCGATCAATTCAAACCAACCCTGGCAGTGGGCAAGCAGCCTGTGCGCTTCGCTGCGCGACAAGCGAATCAGTGGACGCTGCGGAGAGTCTCGAGCGACTCATACGCATACGTCTTTACTTGTACATACAAGCATATGCAATCAAGCGGCCAACTTGTTGGAGCGGCATTCAAGAAAAATCGCGGGCAGGGCTGGAGAGCGCCTGAATCAAGGGTTGGGGCGTGGATGAATTTTTTCGCGGAGAGAATTTGTGTGGTTGGGGCTTGGTTAGATGAGCGTGGTTTTGCGCCACGCTGGGGCGTTCGGTAACAAAGTGGTGCGAGGATGGAAACAGGACCTGATCGTTCCCACGCTCTGCGTGGTAACGCCGCCATGGACGCTCCGCGTCCGCTTCGATGGAGGTGACGCAGAGCGTCACGGGATGCATTCCCACGCAGAGCGTGGGAACGATCAGTGGGGAGGATTAACTAGCGCGCAGTCAGCTCGATCACGCAGCAAGCGGCATTGGTGGTGACTTCAACCAGTCCGGCGTTACCGTCCAGTTGCAGGCAATCATGGCGACCGAGTTGCGAAACGGCGTCACCAACCTGTACTTCCAGCAACTCACTGACACTGAACACCAGCACCGTCCCCGCCGAGCTGAAAAACCGCTGTTCACCTTCAAGCCACTGCAACCGCGCGCTGTAACGCTGCGGCGCATAGATCAGGTTGAAGTCGCGAATCGCGCCACCAAGTAAAGTGCACGAGACCTGGCTTTCCCCGCTGAAGGCAAACGGGTCGAGCGGTAACAGCGGCCGCGTATCGTCGCCATCAACGCACAGGGTCATGCCGTCACCCTGCAATACCGTAATCACTCGCTGGTAACCGGCGAAGGTCGAGAAGCCGCCGGACTCGGCGATGTCGGCAATCGACAGGCGCCAACCGAAACCATCAAGACCAGCCCCCGCGTCACGGGTGATTTCTTCGGTACTGCCGCCGCCGTTTTTCCACGGCATGCGCGGGTATCCCTCGGCGCGTAAAACCTTAAGTGCACTCATTTATGGAACCGCCCTTCCAGACGATGACGGGAACCTGGGTGAATCAGTCGAGCAGCGGTCACCGGTTGACGGCCCGACCACGTGCGGCGACGAATCAACAAGCACGGCTCGCCCTTTTCAATCTGCAGCAACTTGCATTCGGACGACTCAGCGAGGATCGCTTCAACCACATGCTCGCCTTCGGTCAGCGGCGCGACCTGATTGAGATAGGCGTACGGCGTTTGCAGGGTGAAATCCTGCTTGAGGTATTCCGGGGCGACCAGCGCGTTGACGAAACGGTCTTCGATTTGCACCGGAATGTCGTTTTCGTAATGCACGATCAGCGAGTGGAAGACCTTCTGCCCTTCGCGCATGTCCAGCGCCAGCGCGCGCTCGGAACCGGCGGCTTCTTCTTCGAGGGTGATGACCTGGCAGGTGTGGCGATGGCCACGGGAGGCGATTTCGTCGGCGATGTTATGCACTTCGAACAGCGCGGACTGGCTTTTCGGTTCGGCGACAAACGTGCCGACACCTTGCATGCGCACCAACAGGCCGTCGGCGGTCATCTCGCGCAGTGCGCGATTGATGGTCATGCGGCTGAAACCGAGTTGATTGACCAGCTCGCTCTCGGACGGCACGCGGTAGTGCGGCGGCCAGTTTCCGCTGTCGATCTGCTGGGTGATCATCTGTTTGACGCGGGCGTACAAGGGCGCCGGACTGTCGCCCATGTTCGCGGCCAACGGGGAGACTGGAGGCGGAGTCGGCACGGTGGATCCCTGTTCATTGGATGAAAGTGGCTAGCTTGCCGGAGTTTACCGGGCAGGCAAACGTCTGTATATGTATATACAAATAACACACGATGGGGTGCTGAACCATGTCCGCCTTCTTTGCCGAACGCGCGCTGCTGCCTAACGGATGGGCCAACAATGTACGTCTTGAAGTCAGCGCCGACGGCTTGCTGACCCAAATCCAGGCCGATTCCACCGCAGATGGCGCCGAACGGCTGAGCGGCCCGCTGCTGCCGGGTATGCCTAATCTGCACTCCCACGCCTTCCAGCGAGCGATGGCGGGTCTGGCCGAAGTGGCCGGTAATCCGAATGACAGTTTCTGGACGTGGCGCGATCTGATGTATCGGCTCGTCGGAAAAATCAGCCCGGATCAGCTCGGGGTCATTGCCCGTCAGCTGTACATCGAAATGCTCAAGGCCGGTTACACATCGGTGGCGGAATTTCATTACGTGCACCACGACAGCAACGGTCAGCCGTATGCCGATCCGGCTGAACTGGCGTTGCGCATCAGTCAGGCCGCGAGCCAAAGCGGCATCGGTCTGACCCTGCTGCCAGTGCTCTACAGCCACTCCGGTTTTGGCGGCCAGGCGCCGAATGACGGCCAGCGTCGCTTTATCAACAGCACCGAAAATTACCTGAATTTGCAATCACGTTTGCAACCATTGCTCGCGCAGCAAAAGGCGCAATCGCTGGGTCTGTGCTTCCACTCGTTGCGTGCGGTCACGCCGCAGCAGATCAGCGACGTATTGGCGGCAAGCGACAAGCAATGCCCGGTGCACATCCACATCGCTGAGCAGCAGAAAGAAGTCGATGACTGCCTGAGCTGGAGTGGTCGTCGGCCACTGCAATGGCTGTACGAAAATGCCGAAGTTGATCAGCGCTGGTGCCTGGTGCATGCCACCCACGCCAACCGGGAAGAAGTCACTTTGATGGCCAAGAGTCGCGCCATCGCCGGGCTGTGCCTGACCACTGAAGCGAATCTGGGTGACGGAATTTTTCCGGCGGTGGATTTCCTCGCTCAGGGTGGGCGCATGGGCATCGGTTCCGACAGCCATGTGTCGCTCAGCGTGGTGGAGGAATTGCGTTGGCTGGAATACGGCCAGCGTCTGCGCGATCAGCGGCGTAACCGTTTGTACGGTGCGGATCAGCCGATGGTCGGGCGCACGCTGTTTGACGCGGCGCTGGATGGCGGTGCGCAGGCGCTGGGGCAGCCGATCGGTGCGCTGGAAGTGGGCAAGCGGGCGGACTGGATTGTGCTCGATGGCAATGATCCGTATCTGGCGACGGCCAATGGCGACGGGATTTTGAATCGCTGGTTGTTTGCCGGTGGCGATCGCCAAGTGCGCGATGTGCTGGTCAATGGCCAGTGGGTTGTGCGCGGTGGGCGGCATGCCGGCGAAGAAGACAGTGCACGCGCCTTCACCCAAGTCCTGCGCGATCTTTTAGGCTGACACAAAACAAAAATGCGGGAGCGAGCTTGCTCGCGAAGAGGCCGTATCAGTCGACTGAAATGTTGACTGATACACCGCTTTCGCGAGCAAGCTCGCTCCCACATTTTGATTGGTGGCGATGCTTAATTCGAAGTCTTGGCCATCTGCCGATCCGACGCACGCCAGATCAAGCGCGTGGTGTCATAGCCTTGCTGACGCGCCTTGCTCAGCAGTTCTTCACGCACCACACCGTTGACGGTCGGCGTGCGTGACAACAGCCACATATACTTGCGACTCGGGTCACCGACGATGGCCGTCTTGTAGTCATCGCTGACGTACAACACCCAGTATTCGCCTTTCGCCACACCCGGAATCAGCCGCGAGAACCAGGTATCGAATTCGACCCAGAGCTTGTCGGTCTTGCCCGGCACCTGTGGATAAGCCGTGCCCTTGGCCTCCTCCCACTGCCAGTCCGGCGTCAGGCAGCGATTGAGCACAGCGACATTGCCGTCAGGCTTGAGGGTGTAATGCGCTTCGGATTGCGCGCAATTGCGCTGGAAATACATCGGCAAGCGCGCCAGCTCGTACCAGGTGCCCTGATAGCGCTTGAGATTGACGCTGTTGACGGTTTTCGGCGCCAACGGGTCGACGCCGGAAGTGGCGCAGCCGGCCAGTACCAGGCCGGCAAAAAGGATCAGCAATAACCGCTTCATTTTTCTTCTCCGTGGGCGCGAAGCCCCGGTTTACTTCAGGCCTTGGCCGGAAAACATCAGCACTTTGTCACCGGCGTACTGCACGCTGATAAAGCTGTTCTTGTCGCCCCAAGTGCAACTGGACATGCCGAGCGCGCCCGAGCAATCAGTCGGTTTGCCGAGCAGAGTCTCGACTTCGGCCTTGGCCATACCGGCCGAGAGCTTCGAGTAGTTTTCCTGATTGACCTTGCTGCATGCGGCCAACAGCACGCAAAACGTCAGAAGGGCGATAGATCGCAGCGACATGGTGTAACTCCTGGAACGAGGGGGGATGGCATGGTGCCAACCAGAAGCTTAGAAGAGAAAACCCTCATCTGGTTCCGTGGAGGAACGGCTATTTATTAGCCCGCCCGTCTGGCATTTGCCAATAAATCAGACACTTTGTAGGGCTATTGAGCATTTCGTCGCATTTCACCAAAGACGCCTAATCTTTGGCGCGCCGCGGTCGAAATAAGAGCAGCGCAAAGCCCCCGAGTGTGGCAAATTGCCGCCCTTTCTTGACCAGCCCCTTCGCGGTAGTTCATTCGATGACCAGAAACATGAAATTCAGCCACAAGATCTTGTTGGCTGCCGCCCTCGTGGTGGCCGTTGCGTTCGCCTGTTTCATTTTCTTCAACGACTATCGACAGCGCGAAGCCCTGAGCAGCAGCACCGAAGCCTCGATGCAGGGGCTGGGCAGCCTGACCACCAGCAACATCCAGACCTGGCTGGAAAGCCGCATTCAATTGCTGCAATCGCTGTCGCAGCAAGTGGCCGTCGATGGCAACGCCCCGGCCAGCCTGAAACGCATCATTGATCTGCCCGCCTACACCGGCAATTTCCAGCTCAGCTATTTCGGCGGCGCCGACGGCGTGATGTTCTCGGTACCAGCCGGCAACCGCGCGCCGGACTACGATCCACGCGCACGTGGCTGGTACAAAGCGGCCAACAGCGCACAGCAGACCATCGTCACTGAACCGTACATCGCCGCCTCCTCGGGCAAACTGGTGATCACCGTCGCCACGCCAGTGCAGCGCCAGGGCCAGATGCTCGGCGTCGCCGGTGCCGACATCGACCTGACCAGCGTCAGCGCGATCATCAATTCGCTGAACTTCGGCGGTCACGGCCACGCGTTCATCGTCAGCAGCGAGGGCAAAATCCTGATCCACCCGGACAGCAAACTGGTGCTCAAGACTCTCGCCGAAGCCTATCCAAACGGCGCGCCGAAAGTCAGCCCGGGCCTGAAAGAAGTCGAGTTCGACGGCAAGACCCAACTGATCTCCTTCACCCGCGTCAACGGCGTGCCGTCGGCCGACTGGTACGTGGCGCTGGTGCTCGATAAAGACACCGCGTTCTCGATGCTCAGCGAATTCCGCACCTCGGCGCTGATCGCCATGGTCATTGCCGTGGTGATCATCATCGCCCTGCTCGGCATGCTCATCCGCGTGCTGATGCAACCGTTGCTGACCATGGGCCGCGCGATGCACGACATCGCCGAAGGTGAAGGCGATTTGACCAAACGTCTGGTAATTCACGGCAACGACGAATTCGGCGCGCTGGGCACCTCGTTCAACCGCTTCGTCGAACGTATTCACACCTCGATCCGTGAAGTGTCCTCCGCCACCGGCCAGGTCAACGAAGTCGCCCTGCGCGTAGTCGCGGCGTCGAACTCGTCGATGTACAACTCGGATCAGCAAGCCACCCGCACCAACAGCGTCGCCGCCGCGATCAACCAACTCGGCGCCGCCGCGCAGGAAATCGCCCAGAACGCCGCCCTGGCTTCGCAGCATTCGAGCGATGCACGCAGCCTCGCGGTGGACGGTCAACAGGTAGTGGATAAAACTATTCAGGCCATGCAGCAGCTGTCGGCGAAGATCAGCGATTCGTGCGGCAACATCGAAACCCTGAACAGCAACACGGTGAACATCGGCCAGATTCTCGAAGTGATCACCAGCATTTCCCAGCAGACCAACCTGCTCGCACTCAACGCCGCAATCGAAGCCGCGCGTGCCGGTGAGGCCGGGCGCGGTTTCGCCGTGGTCGCCGATGAAGTGCGTAACCTCGCGCACCGCACCCAGGATTCGGCGCAGCAAGTGCAGAAGATGATCGAAGAGCTGCAAGTCGGCGCGCGTCAGGCTGTCAGCATCATGACCGAGAGCCAGCGCGAGAGCGAAAGCAGCGTCGGCATCGCCAACCAGGCCGGCGAGCGGTTGGGCAGCGTGACTCAGCGTATCGGCGAAATCGACGGGATGAACCAGTCGGTGGCCACGGCGACGGAAGAGCAGACCGCAGTGGTCGAGTCGATCAATGTCGATATCAACGAGATCAACACGCTGAATCAGGAAGGTGTGGAGAACTTGCAGGCGACGTTGCGGGCGTGCTCGGATCTGGAGCAGCAGGCGGCGCGGTTGAAGCAATTGGTGGGTAGTTTCCGCATTTAAGATCAACGGCTTTACCCCCTCACCCCAGCCCTCCCGAAACGTCGGACCGCCCCCAGGGGGGCGAGGGGAAAGGGAGCCGATCGGGGGATGTCCGAGACCTGAGTTCGACTCGAAGTTTGCAGGTCGATGTATCAAGACCAGACAACTCGGTCAGTCCCCTCTCCCCTGGGAGAGGGCTAGGGTGAGGGTAAGCCCTTAAAACCGCGACCCCGGCTCAGAAAGAAACACCAACTCCTCCGCCGTAGACTCCCGCCCCAACACCGCATTGCGATGCGGAAAGCGGCCAAACCGTGCAATCACCTTCTGATGCCGCTCGGCATAATCCAGATTGTCGGCAAACACCGCCCGCTCACCTTCCGGCTGTTCCGCCACCAGCTCAATAAATCTGGAAACCGCCTCATTCTGCACCGCAAGATTCTCGCAGTGCTCGAACACCAGATAAATGAACACACGCTGGATCGGCTTCAACTGCCGATCAAAATCCGCCGCAATACCTTGGGCGACGAGTTTCTGCGCGCACAGATCACCGGAAAACGCTTTGGGGGTGTCGCGATAGATCATTCGCGGCAGTTGATCGAGCAATAGCACCACGGCCAGCCAACCTTCGGGACGTTGCGTCCACTCGGTCAATTCGCCGGCCAGGGCCTGATCGACAAAGACCCCGAAACGCTCACGCGCTTCGAGGTCTTGGCTGTCTCGCTTACCGAACCACAACATGCCCTTGTCAGCCGAAATGTCGTCCGGTGATTCGGCTTGTCCGAACCACCAGTCGAGCAACGGCTGCCAGGGCGCGGTCATGATTTATTCCTTGTGGTAGGCCGTCGCGCGTGCGACTTCTTCTTTCGAGCCGAGGAACACTGCTACGCGCTGGTGCAGGCCTTCAGGCTGGATGTTGAGAATGCGCTGGTGACCGTCGGTGGACGCGCCGCCCGCTTGTTCCACGAGGAACGACATCGGGTTGGCTTCATACATCAGACGCAGTTTGCCTGGCTTGGATGGCTCACGGCTGTCGCGCGGGTACATGAACAGACCGCCACGGGTCAGGATACGGTGCACGTCGGCAACCATCGCCGCGACCCAACGCATGTTGTAGTTCTTTTTCAGCGGACCTTCTTCACCGGCCAGCAACTCGCCAACGTAACGTTGTACCGGGGCTTCCCAGTGACGCTGGTTGGACATGTTGATGGCGAATTCCTGGGTCGATTCAGGAATGGTGATGTCTTCGTGGGTCAGCACGAAGCTGCCCATTTCACGATCGAGGGTGAAGCCTTTGACGCCGTCGCCCAGAGTCAGTACCAGCATGGTTTGCGGGCCGTAGATCGCGTAACCGGCGGCAACCTGTTGGGTGCCTGGCTGCAGGAACGCTTTCTCGTTCAGCGGCTCGTTCTGGCTCAGGTATTCGTTCGGGCAACGCAGTACCGAAAAGATGGTGCCGACCGGAGCGTTGATGTCGATGTTCGACGAACCATCCAGTGGGTCGAATACCAGCAGATATGCGCCTTTCGGGTATTTGCCCGGGATCTGGTAGGCGTTGTCCATTTCTTCGGACGCCATGCCGGCCAAGTGACCACCCCATTCGTTGGCTTCGAGCAGGATCTCGTTGGAGATCACGTCGAGCTTCTTCTGCACTTCGCCTTGGACGTTTTCAGTGCCCATGCTGCCCAGAACACCGCCCAGGGCGCCTTTGGACACGGCGTGGCTGATTTCTTTGCAAGCACGCGCGACCACTTCGATCAGGAAACGCAGATCGGCAGGAGTGTTATTGCTGCGGGTCTGCTCAATCAAATAGCGACTCAGGGTAACGCGGGACATGGACGGCTCCGGTGGAATGGGGGGCTAAAAACCCGCGCAGTTTACAGGGAGTCTGAAAACGTAGCGAGCGAAGACGCCCGGTAACGTGCGTTGGGGTGTAATTGCCTGCATGAGACGTGATTGTCGGTGGAGAGTTCAGGTAGCGGGTTTAGCGTAGTCCGAAATCGGGCGAAGGTGATCGGCTTCGGTTATGTATTGATTGAGAAGCCGCCTTCGCGAGCAAGCTCGCTCCCACACTGGATTTTTGAACGACGCAGATCCACTGTGGGAGCGAGCTTGCTCGCGAATGGCGCGCAGCGACAGCCATTCTCAGGAACTGGCAGGAGGCTTGCGCAACAAGCTAAACGCCATCGCCCCAAGGAACACCACACTCAGCAACAACACTGCCCACAACCCAATCTTCTTCCAATTGGTCTGCGCCACCGCCGCCGTGGTCGCTGTCGAAGTCTGCGTAGCCACCGCATCACCCTGCACCGACGCCTTGCCCAGTGACGCCAGTTTCTCCGGTTTGAAATCCGGAATCAGCGTCGCCAACGGCAGATTCGCCGTTTTAACGCTCGAATTGCCCAATGCCAAACTGTAAGGCCCCTCCCCCCGCGCGAGGAAGATCACCTGAGTCGCACGCACCGCATATTTCAAACTCGGCGCCTGCTCACCCAGACCGCCACCACGCTCATCCACCGCCAGCTTCAACTGCTGCACGGTCTGCCCGTAAAGTTGCAATTCGTTCTGCACCACGTCCTGGCCATTCTGCGTCAGGCGATAGAGCAAACCGCTGCTCAGCGTCTGCCACGGCAAACTGCTTTCACGACGCCCTGCCAGCGTCACCGGCGCCAGACTGTTCGGTTGTTTGATTTCGACCTGCACCCGCTCGACATTAAGCCCCATCGGCAACTGCCAGGTGTATTCCCCGGCCTTGGTGCTGCTGCTGGCCAATGCCTGCGACCAGACCAATGGCAGCGGCAAATCGCGCGGATCACTGCTTTTCAATTGTGCCGCCGTCAAAATCGGCGCCGAATTCGGCGACTCCCACAGCAACCGCACATAGCGCGCTGATTGCCCCGGCAGCGTCACCTCATGCTGCTCGATGCGCTCATCGGAAAAAGTCAGTCGGGCGACCTGACCTTCGCCCCACGGCTGCCAGTGCTGCAAGTCATCGCTGGCCTCGATACTGAAACGCTGGAAGCCGTCGCGCTCGCTGGTCCAGTCGAGGATCAGTTGCTGCAACGGCGCTTTGATCGCGCTGGCATCGAGCAGCCAGCCGCGCAGCACTTCTTCACCCGCCTCCAACTGACTGGACGGCTGCACCTCGACCAACGTGCCGTTAGTGGTCGATTGCACCCGCACGTTCGGCGCGCGTTCGCTGGCATCGGCGGCGTTGTACAGCGGGAACCACTTCACCTCGTGCAACTGACCGTCGTCGCGGGTTTGCGCCGATTCGCGCGCCAAGGCGTAAGCCTGCGTTTCGCCGGCGGCGTTGAACACACGCAGATCACTGAGATCGGTCTGGCGCGCCTGCAATTGCACGTTCAACGGCAACTCGAGGCGATACCACGGACCGTTGCCGCTCACCGACAGTGGCACTTGCGTGGCGAAGTCCGCCGGTTTTTCCTGGGCGCCGGCAGTTATCACCACGCCCAACGCCAGCCAAGCCAGATTCTGCATGCGACTCAAGATGAAACTCCTTCGGTGTCCGGGGCCGGTTTGTCCACCACCGGGTCAGCGTCGACGCGTTTGGGCGGCAGCGGCGCGAAGTAGCCGACCACCAGCAGCAACACGCCGACGCCGATAAACGAGACGATCCGGGCGAGGCCGCCGCGGTTGCTCAATTCGACAAAAATCAGTTTGGCCACCACCAGCGCAATCAGCGCCGCGCCGATCAGCCACACTTCGCGACGATGGCGCAGATGCCCGCCGATCATCAACCCCAGCGCCATCAGCGTCCAGACGATGGACAATCCGGCCTGCACCAGCATCGAGGCGAGCAGCGTATCCAGCTCGAACGGGATCCCGGCCCAATGGTGCGCGGCGCGGGTGACCATCGCTGTGCAGAAGGCAAACAGCGAAACACCGGCAATCAATTGCGTGCCGTAATCGGCGTAGTCCTGACGGATCGACAACTGCGAAATCGCACTGCGCGACCACACATAGACGCCGAACAATGCGAACAACAAACCCAGCTCTAATGGATTGAGCAGCGGCACGTAAGGAAGTGGCTCGGCATTACCATCGCTGACGCCATTGGCCAGCCAGAACCACGCCAGCATCAACATCGCCAGCGGCGCGGCAGCATACAAGCGGTATTCGCGAGGGAATGCCGCCACCGGCCACGGCCAGGTGCGCGGTGCCGCCGCCAGCAACAGATACAGGCTCGGCAGAATCGCCCAGCCGAGCCAACGCCAGGCGTTGTATTGTTCGGACAGCAGCAGCAGACCGTAGCGCAACTCCAGCGCCAGCACGCCGATCAGCAGCCAGCAGCCGAGCACATGCGCAGCGCTCAAGGCGCGCGCCGGCAGCATCGGCGCCAAGCGGCGCAGACTGAAGAAATGCACGGTGAATACCGCCGTCCATGCCAGCCAGCCGAATTCGGCCGCCGGGTGATAACGCGAATGCCAGGCGCCGAGCAGCACAAGAACAGCCGCCGGAATCAACAACGTACAGAGCAAACCCAGCGCCGGCCATTTCAAGCGCAGCGACAACAGCGTCCACAGCGCAACACTGAGCGCCGCGACAAACAGCAACAACGTACCTTGCAGATTCGGCGACGCAAAACGCAGCACCTCGCTAACCCACGCCAGCGCCCACCAACCCGCGCCCCACACCAGCAATACTTCGGACATGCGCTGCAAACTCAACGCATCAAATGCCGAAGCGTGATTGCCCAGTTGCAGGCGCCAGGCACCGATCATTGCCGCCAGGCCCAACACCAGCGGCGTCCAGAATCCGCCATGCGCCAAAGGCCTCAGACCTTCGCTGGACAATCGCCCGAGCAACTCGGGGCCGGCCAACAAAAACGCCGCACCACCGATCACCTGCAACAGCAGACCGAAGACAAAACTCACCCGCTGCTTGAGGTACAGGCTCAACCAGATGATCAGCAAACCACTGGCGGCCCACACTGCGCTCGCCGTTTGCCACGGCAGCACGAACAGCACCGCCAGATTGATCAGCACCAGACCGGCCAGCAGCACCACCGACAAACCGCGCAACAGACGCACATCGCCGCGCACCATTTCATCGCGAGCGGCCACCAGCATGCCGGCGATCAACGCCAGACCGATCAACGAAGCACTGAGCAAACCGCTCCAGCCGGCGCTGAACACTGCGGCGGAGTCTTCTCCGGCACCTTGCAGACGTAGCAGGAACAACGCACCACCGAGCAGCTGCACGGCAAATGCGCTGAACAGGAACGTACGCGATTGAATCCGCAGACCGACAAACAGAGTCGCCAACCCGGCCAGCGCCCAACTGATTGCCGTGGCCTGCACGAAGAAGAACAGCGGCGCCAGCAGATAGAGGAAGGTCAGGCCCAGAGACGCCAACACCGGCAAACCCTGGCGTTCCCAAGGCGAGGCTTGTTCCGGCGCGGCCTTGCGCAATTGATCGAAACTGAACAGCAGGGCAATGCCCAGCATCAGCGCGCCCAGCGGCGCACCGTCAAGCAGACTGCTCTCGCCAAGCCGCAACTGACTGAGGAACGCCAGCGCGGAGCCGAGTTGTAGCAACAAGGCAAAGGCCCGGGCAAACGGCCGATGCTGACGCAAGCCGAGCCAGAAAATCCCCGCACCTTCCACCGCCCACGCCGCCGAGGTCCAGCGCGCATCCAGTCCCAGCGGAATCGCCAGACTGGCAAAAATAACCCCGAGCGCCAGACAGGTTTCACCCAGCAGCACCGCGCGCCCGACCATCAACACCCTGGCCAGCGCCATGTAGATCATGCCCAGCGCCAGCGCACTGAACGCTGCGGCAAATTCCAGATGCTGTACCAGCGCAAACTGCAAACCGAAGCCAATAATCGGCGGACCGAACAGCATTGTCCCGTCGACATAATCGCCTTTGCGCGCCGACCACTGCAGCAGCGCTTCGCGATCGCCCTCCGCCGGGGCATCGGGCATGTCGAGCAATTTGCGCCGGGCGAACAACAAGCCGATGGCGAGGTACATCAGGAAGAACAGAATCAGGAACGGTTCAGTGCTCCACAACAGCTCCGGCGCATACGAACGCAGGCCCCAGGCGAAACCGATGCCGAAGGTGCCGACGAAGCCGATCAGGTTAAGCAGACGCCAGGCCTTGAACCAGGCGATGGCGAGAATGCCGGCGTTGAGCAGTGCGAAATAGCTGAACAGCGCGACGTGGTTGCCGGCGCCGGTCGAGGTCAGGATCGGCGCGGCGAAACCGCCCAACGCCGCCGCAGCCGCCAGCCCCAAAGCATCCTGAGTGATCGCCAGAATCGCCGAGAACACCGTCACAGCGACCAGCAACCCCAACGCGGCGGACGGATCAAGCAACGGGTGCAGACGCATCGCCGCAAACACCGTCAGGTACAACACCGCGATCCCTGTGCCTTGCAGCATCAACGCGTAATTGCTGTTGCGCCGGCGTAGCCACCAGCCCAGCGCGAGCAAGCCCAACGCCGCGGCCGCGACACCGGCGTAACGCAATTCGATCGGCACGACCATGCCTTCGGTGGCGTAGCGCAGCAGGAACGCCAGACCGAAGAACAACAACACCACGCCAACGCGCAGCACGGTGTTGCCGCCGAACAGCCAGTTACGCGCAGCACTAATGCCGCGTTCGATCAGGTTCGGGCCACGAGGTTCGGCGGGGTTTGACGGCTCGGGCGTGACGGCGTCGAGGCGCCACACATCAGCAGGCAGTGGTTGACTGGTTTCACTGGCGACGGCGGAAATCGGTTCGAGTGCGGGCGGCAGTTCCCAGACCAGTTCGGGGGCCGGGGCTTCTTCGGCGACTTTGACCGGCTCTACGACGGGCTCGGTCACTGGCGCCGCGGTCGGTGGCGACGCGGAACGAACCGGTGCACCTTCGAGCAGAAACAGGCGCTGTTCGACGCCCTGCAAAGCGACCTTCGCCTGCTCAAGTTGACGTTGCTGCTCCATCGCCTGCGAGCCCAGCCGCGCGATGCGGATCGTCTGCCCGATCACCAGCCCCAGCAATGCGCCCAACAGCGCATCACTGAACGACTCGTCGAGCAGCCAGCCGAGCACCAGCCCGATCAACATGAACATCCATTGCATGGTCGATATCCCTAAGCGCGAAGGCCAATCCGGGAAGATTAGCGCAGCCTGACCCAAAAAGATCGCAGCCTGCGGCAGCTCCTACAGGGTTATGTGAACACCTGTGCAGGAGCTGCCGAAGGCTGCGATCTTTTCCGGCACGCGATTATATCGAGCCGAACGGAAAGTTACTCCAGCGCTTTCCAGATATCCGTGGCGTACTCGCGAATCGTCCGGTCCGAAGAGAACCAGCCCATCCGCGCCGTGTTGAGCACTGCCGAGCGCCACCAGTTGTTCGAGTCGTGCCAATGCGCCTCAACGCGTTTCTGTGCTTCCCAATACGAGTCGAAGTCGGCACAGACCAGGAAGCGGTCGTAATCCACCAGCGAATCGATCAACCCGGTGTAGCGCGAAGTGTCGTCCGGCGAGAACACCCCGCTGCGAATCGCTTGCAGCACGTCGTTCAAACGATGGGACGCGGCGATGTCCGGCAAGGCGCTGAACTCGTGGTTATGTTTACGCGCTTCCACCTGCTGCGCGCTGAGGCCGAAAATGAACATGTGCTCGGCACCGATGCGTTCGCACATTTCCACGTTGGCGCCGTCCAGCGTGCCGATGGTCAGTGCGCCGTTGAGGCCGAACTTCATATTACTGGTGCCCGAGGCCTCGAAACCGGCGGTGGAAATCTGCTCGGACAAGTCCGCCGCTGGAATGATGCTCTCCGCCAGGCTGACGTTGTAGTTGGGCAGAAACACCACTTTCAGCAGCCCGCGCACGGTCGGATCGTTGTTCACCACCCGAGCGATATCGTTGGTCAGCTTGATGATCAGTTTGGCCTGGTGATAACTCGCCGCTGCTTTGCCGGCGAAGATTTTCACCCGTGGCACCCAGTCGACTTCCGGCTCAGCGCGAATCGCCTGATACAGCGCCACGGTGTGCATCAGGTTGAGCAACTGGCGTTTGTATTCGTGGATCCGTTTGACCTGCACATCGAACATCGCCGCAGGATTGACCGCAATGCCCAAGCGTTCGTGAATCAGATAGGCCAGGGCTTTTTTGCTGTGCAGGCGTTGCTCGGCGAAGGCTTTGCGGAACGCGGTTTTTTCGGCGAACGGCTCGAGATCGAGCAGGCGCTCTTCCGGGTTGTCGAGCAAGTCCGGGCCGAGCGCATCGACCAGCATCGAAGTCAGTTCAGAGTTAGCCTGATACAACCAGCGGCGGAAGGTAATGCCGTTGGTTTTGTTGTTGATCCGCTCCGGGTAGAGCTTGTGCAGTTCGGCGAACACGGTTTTACGCATCAACTGCGTATGCAACCCGGACACGCCATTGACGCTATGCGAACCAAGGAACGCGAGGTTACCCATGCGCACGCGTCGACCGTTGTCTTCCTCGATCAGCGACACCGCGCGCAGCACGTCGAAATCGTGAATGCCTTTGGCCCGCAGCGAATCGATGTGCTGGGCATTGATCAGGTAAATGATCTGCATGTGCCGCGGCAGCATGCGTTCCATCAGGCCCACCGGCCAGGTCTCCAGCGCCTCCGGCAGCAGCGTGTGGTTGGTGTACGACAGCGTGTCGACGGTGACTTGCCATGCCGCATCCCACGCTACGTCGTAGACGTCGACCAGTTGGCGCATCAATTCGGCGACGGCAATCGAGGGGTGGGTGTCGTTGAGCTGGATTGCCGCGTGATCGCCCAGGGTCAACACCGAGGTGTGCATGTTGCGGTGACGACGCAGCAAATCCTGCAGCGAAGCGGCGACAAAGAAGTATTCCTGGCGCAGGCGCAGTTCCTGCCCCGCTTCGGTGCTGTCCGCCGGGTAGAGCACGCGGGAGATACTTTCGGCGCGGGCCACTTCGGCGACGGCGCCCAAGTGGTCACCGGCGTTGAAGCGCTCCAGGTGCAAGTCTTCCATGGCGCGAGCACGCCACAGCCGTAAGGTGTTGACGCTCGCCCCGCGCCAGCCGACCACCGGTGTGTCGTAAGCAATCGCGCGGACGGTCTCTGCCGGCGACCAGAATTGTTTGGACTTGCCGGAAACGTCGGTGACGGTTTCAACGCTGCCGCCGAAGCCGATTGAGTAGACGACCTCTGGCCGTTCGAACTCCCACGGGTTGCCGAAATCCAGCCAGTGCTCGGTCTGCTCCTGCTGCCAGCCATCGACAATGGCCTGGCGGAACAAGCCGTGTTCATAACGAATGCCATAACCGTGGCCGGCGATGCCGAGGGTCGACATGCTTTCCATGAAGCACGCCGCCAGACGACCGAGGCCGCCGTTGCCAAGCGCGGCGTCGGGCTCCAGCAAACGGATGCGTTCCAGATCAACGCCGAGTTCGGTCAACGCTTCACGGGCGACGTCGAGCAGACCAAGATTGCTCAGGCTGTCGTAGAGCAAACGGCCGATGAGAAATTCCAGCGAGAGGTAGTACACCCGTTTCTGGCCTTTGCGGTAGATCTGCCGGGTGTGGTCCATCCAGTGCTCGACCATGTGATCGCGCGCAGCCAACGCGATGGCTTCGAACCAGTCATGATCGAAGGCGTGATCGGGGTCTTTGCCCACCGCGTAGGTGAGTTTGGTCAGGACGGCGTCGCGGAATGCGGCCACCTCTGCTTCGCGAACTAGTGGTTCTTGAGTCATCGATAGGACCTCGAGCGAGCGGGGAATTGTCTGAGCCTAGACGGTCTGACCGACGGTCGAGGCTCTGGTTCGGCAGTATTTCCCGAGACTGTGAGATAGCCCGGCATTACCCTGGCGGATGAGCTAATGAATGCAGGGGCCGTGCCGAATTGTCCGGCAATGTGCCTGCACGCAGAAAAAATCTGGCGAAAGGTTGTTCAAAAATCCACCAGTCCCGGTATGATCGCGCGCCCTGATGCACACACGCCTGGTAACTCCCGATGATGAAGCCCAACCTGATTGCCGCCGCCGAGATCGATCGTCTCGATACGTGGGCAAAATACTCAGCCCCGATGTGCGGTTCCTGCGTGTCCAGCTGCTGCACGCTGCCGGTTGAGGTGAAGATCAAGGATCTGGTGCGCATCGGTGTGGTCGACGAATTCGAACTCGGTGACCCGCCGAAGAACATCGCCAAGCGTTTGCAAAAGGAAGGCCTGGTCGAGCGCTTCAATCAGAAGTCCGGCATCTTCACCCTCCAGCGCATGAGCAACAACGATTGCTACTACCTGGATCGTAAGAGCCGCCTGTGCACCATTTATGACAAGCGCCCGGACACTTGCCGCAATCACCCGAAAATCGGGCCGCGGCCGGGGTATTGCGCTTATAAGCCGAAGGAAGTGGTGCGCGAGCAGAATTTCCGCGCGATCGAGAAGTTTTGATCGGCCCTGAGGTTTTCGGCGGCTGATCGGCCGCCATCGCTGGCAAGCCAGCTCCCACAATGATTGTGGTCGTACACATATTTTATATACGACCCAAAACCCTGTGGGAGCTGGCTTGCCAGCGATGGAGCCAGCACAAATACCGCCTGAACCCCAGACAAACAAAAACGCCCCCGGTCTCGCGACCGGGGGCGTTTTCATTCAGCCTGAACTAATGACTCAGTTCTTGGCTTTCTTGGCAGCGCGGGTACGCTCGCTTTCGTCCAGGATCTTCTTGCGAAGACGGATGGACTTAGGAGTAACTTCGCACAGCTCGTCTTCCTGGATGTATTCCAGAGCCTGTTCCAGGGTAAAGCGAACAGGTGGAACCAGAGCGATGGTTTCGTCTTTACCCGAAGCACGCATGTTGTCGAGCTTCTTGCCTTTGGTTGGGTTTACACCCAGGTCGTTGTCGCGGCTGTTCTGACCAACGATTTGACCGTTGTAGATCTCCTGGCCGTGTTCTACGAACAGCTTGCCACGAGCCTGCAGGGTTTCCAGCGAGTAGGTCAGTGCCTTACCGGTTTCAACCGAAACCAGAACGCCGTTCTGACGGCCGGACATGTGGCCCGACTTGACGGTGTCGTAGCGATCGAAGATCGAGGTCAGGATGCCAGCACCGTTGGTCAGGGTCAGGAACTGGTTACGGAAACCGATCAGACCGCGAGCAGGGATGTTGTATTCCAGACGCACACGGCCCTTGCCATCCGGCACCATGTTGCTCAGGTCGCCTTTACGCAGACCCATCTCTTCCATGACCTTGCCCTGAGCTTCTTCAGGAATGTCGATGGTCACGTTTTCGAACGGCTCTTGCTTGACGCCGTCAACTTCACGAATGATCACTTCCGGACGACCCAGAGCGATTTCGAAGCCTTCGCGACGCATGGTTTCGATCAGTACCGAGAGGTGCAGCTCACCACGGCCGGAAACCTTGAACTTGTCAGCGGTGTCGCCTTCTTCAACGCGCAGTGCAACGTTGTACAGCAGCTCTTTGTCCAGACGGTCCTTGATGTTACGGGACGTCACGAACTTGCCTTCTTTACCGCAGAATGGCGAGTCGTTTACCTGGAAGGTCATCGAAACGGTTGGCTCGTCAACGGTCAGAGGCTTCATCGCCTCGACAGTGTCCGGGTGGCACAGGGTGTCGGAGATGAACAGCGAGTCCATACCGCTGATGCAAACGATATCGCCTGCTGCAGCTTCTTCAACGTCGATGCGGTGCAGACCGTGGTGACCCATCAGTTTCAGGATACGGCCGTTACGGCGCTTGCCGTCAGCACCGATCGCTACAACCGGGGTGTTCGGCTTGACGCGGCCACGAGCGATACGGCCAACGCCGATAACACCCAGGAAGCTGTTGTAGTCCAGAGCGGAGATCTGCATCTGGAACGCGCCATCACGGTCAACAGCCGGAGGCGGAACGTGGTCGACTACCGCTTGGTACAGCGGGGTCATGTCTTCAGCCATGGCGGTGTGATCCAGACCGGCAATGCCGTTCAGGGCCGAGGCGTAAACAACCTGGAAGTCCAGTTGTTCTTCGGTAGCACCGAGGTTGTCGAACAGGTCGAAGATCTGATCCAGAACCCAGTCCGGACGCGCGCCTGGACGGTCAACCTTGTTGATCACCACGATTGGACGCAGGCCGGCTTCGAAAGCCTTCTTGGTCACGAAGCGGGTTTGCGGCATAGGGCCGTCTTGAGCGTCAACCAGCAGCAGAACGGAGTCAACCATCGACATTACGCGTTCAACTTCGCCGCCGAAGTCGGCGTGGCCCGGGGTGTCCACGATGTTGATGTGGTAGCCGTTCCAGTTGATGGCGGTGTTTTTCGCCAGAATGGTAATACCGCGCTCTTTTTCCTGGTCGTTGGAGTCCATCACGCGCTCGTCGTTGAGCTCGTTGCGCTCCAGAGTGCCGGATTGACGCAGGAGTTTGTCTACCAGGGTGGTTTTACCATGGTCAACGTGGGCAATGATGGCGATGTTGCGTAGATTTTCGATCACTTGTGTATCTCGATCAGAGGATTCGGTTTGCTGACAAGTCTTGGCAGCGATTAGCAGTAGTGTCCGGCATGGCCGTTACAGCTTGACGGCGGTGTCGGGGGGCCGGTGACGCAGGCCACAGGCAAACAGCCCCGGGCACTTAGCTCGGTCGATAAACGCGCACATTGGCATGCCCCTCACTGAGCAAATGGTGAGCATGCAGGCGACTCATCACGCCTTTGTCGCAATACAGCAGGTACTGGCGAGTCGGATCCAGCTCCTTGAAACGAGCGTTCACTGCGTAGAACGGCATCGTCTGTACTTCTACGCCAGCGAGTTCCAGCGGCTCATCCTCGGCGGCATCCGGGTGACGGATGTCGATCACGATCTGGCCGGCCAGTGCTTCGCTGACTTCTTCAATCTGTACGTCCTGGCCCAATTCGTCGATCACCCGATCGATCGGCACCAGTTTGGCGTTTTCGAGCGCACGCTCGAGGACTGCCATGTCGAATTCTTTCTCTTCGTGTTCAACGCGACCGCGTTTGGCGGCGGTTTTCGGATTGACCGAAATGACCCCGCAGTATTCCGGCATGTGCCGGGCGAAATCGGCGGTGCCGATCTCGTTGGCCGTGTCGATGATGTCCTGCTTGTGCGCCACGATCAGCGGACGCAGGACCAGCTTGTCGGTCACGCAGTCGATCACCGACAGGTTCGGCAAGGTCTGGCTCGATACCTGGGAGATCGCCTCGCCGGTCACCAGCGCTTCGATCTGCAGGCGGTCGGCGATGTTGGACGCCGCGCGCAACATCATACGCTTCAATACGACGCCCATATGACTGTTATCGACTTTGCCGAGAATTTCGCCCAACACTTCTTCGAACGGAACACTGACAAATAGCACGCGTTGCGAGCTGCCGTACTTCTTCCAGATGAAATGCGCGACTTCCATCACGCCCAATTCGTGGGCACGACCGCCCAGATTGAAGAAGCAGAAGTGCGTCATCAGGCCGCGACGAATGATCTGATAGGCCGCAACGGTCGAGTCAAAGCCGCCGGACATCAATACCAGCGTCTGCTCCAGGGCGCCGAGCGGGTAGCCGCCGATGCCGTTGTGCTGGCTGTGGATGACGAACAACCGTTTGTCGCGAACTTCGATACGAACTTCGATTTCCGGCGCTTTCAGGTCGATCCCGGCAGCACCGCACTCACGGCGCAGTTTGCTGCCGACGTATTTTTCGACGTCCATCGAGCTGAAGGTGTGCTTGCCGGCACGCTTGCAGCGCACCGAGAAAATCTTCCCGGCCAGTGCTGCGCCGTAGTGCTGTTTGCACTTCTCGGTGATGTCGTCGAAGTCGCCCAGAGGGTATTCGTCGATCTGCAGAAAGTGCGCGATGCCCGGCATGCAGGTCAGGCGCTCACCCATCTCTTTCAAGGCTTTGGCGTCGGTAACGCGGGTTTCCAGCTCGAGATTGTCCCACACACCGTTCACCACCACGGCCGGGTCCAGGTCGCGGAGCACGGTGCGGATGTTCTTGGCCAACTGGCGGATGAACTTCGTCCGGACAGGTCGGCTTTTGATGGTGATCTCGGGGAAGACTTTTACGATTAGTTTCATGAAAACAGCGCGCGAACGGCCAGCCGAAAAAGGGGGGCGCGGATTATAGCGGAAATTGCTCAAGGTTTAACCAGTTAATGTGCAGAAGGTTTTGCACGCACCAAAACAGGTCATTTTCGAATCAAGACGCTACATTAGAGGGCGAGATTTCCAGCGTTCAGGCGTTTGAAGCCTTTATAAGCGTGAATTTGGGGCAAAAAACCCATGCTGGGGCACTGGCATGCAATTTGCTCCCTTGTGAGGCAGGTTGCCTTGGCAGAGTATTCGCGCCGGCATCAACCAAATTCAAGGGCATCCACTACCAAGCCCGAAGCCACCCGGAGGACATATGTCGAAGACGGTTCAACTCATCAAAGATCATGACGTCAAGTGGATTGATCTGCGCTTCACGGACACCAAAGGTACTCAGCACCACGTGACCATGCCGGCTCGCGATGCGCTGGATGAAGACTTCTTCGAAGTCGGCAAGATGTTCGACGGTTCCTCCATCGCTGGCTGGAAAGGCATCGAAGCCTCCGACATGATCCTGATGCCGGTTGACGAAACTGCCGTTCTCGACCCGTTCACCGAAGACGCCACCCTGATCCTGGTGTGCGACATCATCGAACCTTCGAGCATGCAAGGCTACGACCGCGACCCACGTGCGATCGCCAAGCGTGCCGAAGAACACCTGAAAGCCACCGGTATCGGTGACACTGTGTTCGCCGGTCCAGAGCCTGAGTTCTTCATCTTTGACTCGGTGAAATTCAAGTCGGACATCTCCGGCTCGATGTTCAAGATCTACTCCGAGCAAGGTTCGTGGATGTCCGACCAGGACATCGAAGGCGGCAACAAGGGTCACCGTCCAGGCGTCAAAGGCGGCTACTTCCCGGTTCCACCGTTCGACCACGACCACGAAATCCGTACCTCCATGTGCAACGCACTGGAAGAAATGGGCCTGACCGTTGAAGTTCACCACCACGAAGTGGCGACTGCCGGCCAGAACGAAATCGGCGTCAAATTCAACACCCTGGTGAAGAAAGCCGACGAAACCCAAACCCTGAAGTACGTTGTGCACAACGTTGCTGATGCATACGGCCGCACCGCGACCTTCATGCCGAAGCCACTGTACGGCGACAACGGTTCGGGCATGCACGTACACATGTCGATCTGGAAAGACGGCAAGAACACCTTCGCAGGTGAAGGCTATGCCGGCCTGTCCGATACCGCTCTGTACTTCATCGGCGGCATTATCAAGCACGGTAAGGCCCTGAACGGCTTCACCAACCCGGCGACCAACTCCTACAAGCGTCTGGTACCAGGCTTCGAAGCTCCAGTGATGCTCGCCTACTCGGCTCGCAACCGCTCCGCTTCGATCCGTATTCCTTACGTGTCGAGCCCGAAAGCCCGCCGTATCGAAGCCCGCTTCCCGGATCCGGCTGCCAACCCGTACCTGGCCTTCGCAGCTCTGCTGATGGCCGGTCTGGACGGTATCCAGAACAAGATCCACCCAGGCGACGCTGCTGACAAAAACCTGTACGACCTGCCGCCTGAAGAGGCGAAAGAGATCCCACAAGTTTGCGGCAGCCTGAAAGAAGCCCTGGAAGAGCTGGACAAGGGCCGCGCGTTCCTGACCAAGGGCGGCGTGTTCTCCGACGACTTCATCGACGCTTACATCGCGCTGAAATCGGAAGAAGAAATCAAGGTTCGCACCTTCGTACACCCGCTGGAATATGAGCTGTACTACAGCTGCTGATCCGGTAGCGCCGCGGTAAGTGGCGTGAGTGAAAGAGGCCTCCTTCGGGAGGCCTTTTTTATTGCCTGCCATTTATGACGTGATGCTGATCGTTCCTACGCTCCGCGTGGGAAGGCAGCCCGTGACGCTCCGCGTCACTGGACGCGGAGCGTCCCTTGAGGCGTACCCACGCAGAGCGTGGGAACGATCAATTGTGGTGTATGAATGATCTCTGGATGTGTGCAGGGTTGGGCCAACCGCCACACCTGTCCTATGCTGCACCCCATCGCTTTCAATCCCGGTCGATTTCATGGGTCGCACCTTTCTCTACATTCTATTGCTGATGATCGCCCTGCCCGCCGCCGCGCAGATCTACAAATACACCGATGCCAACGGCCACACGGTGTACAGCGATCACTCGCCGGACGGCGTGCAGGCACAACCGGTGGAATTGCCGCCGCTCAATCGGGTCGAGCCTCAGGCGCCCAGCGCACCACCCGCGCCCGAAACCGACAACCGTGAACCTGCGCGCAACGCCTATGACATTCTTGAACTCGCTGGTTTGCCCACCGAAGAGGCCCTGCGCGCCAATAACGGCACGTTCACCGTACAAGTGCTGATCAAACCGCGCCTGCTGCCGCCGCATCAATTAAGACTGGTATTGGACGATGAGCCTTACGGTCAGCCGAGCAACGTGCCAATCCTGCAACTGGTAAACGTAGATCGCGGCGAACATCGTTTAGCGGTGCAGGTAATTGACGGGCAAACGGTCATCCAGCAGAGCCCACCAGTCCCCCTCAGCGTGCAGCGGGTCCACAAGCCATGATCCGCGCATGTTTGTTCGTCGTGTTGGTGCTGCTGGCCCTGCAGGCTTCAGCAGAGGTCTTCACTTACACCGACGCACAAGGCAACCGCGTCTACACCGACCAACCGCGCGGCAACGCCAAACGCGTGCCGATCGCCACCAGCAATCGCATGTCAGCCAATCCCACCGCCGCTGCGCCGATCACCACGGCGAAAAAATCCGTCGAACAACCGTTGTTTCACTACGACATGCTGCGCATTCTGGTGCCCGAACCCGATGCCACAATTCGCAGCAGTGCCGGCGAGATCATCGTCAGCGTCACCAGCGAACCCGGCCTGCAACGTGGCCACCGCTATCGCCTGCTACTGGACGGCCAGGCCACCGGCGAACCCGGTCTGAGTCCGGTGTTCCCGCTGAACAACATTGATCGTGGCAGCCATAACCTGTCCGTGGAAATACTCGATGCCGAAGGCCGCACCGTCGAACGCACCGCCAACCAGCCCTTCCACATGCTGCGCATCTCCCTCGCGCAGAAACGCCAGGTCAAACCCTGCGTCGCCGATGACTACGGCGTACGCCCGGAATGCCCTTTGAAGGACAAACCCGAAGAACCGAAAAACCCCTTCCTGCGTTTCTTCTAACGCCGCTCAGCTTCGCGCACTATATTGGTGCAATAGATTGCACCGTACCCACAATCCAACCCATTTTGGTTCGAAACTTCCCGTTCGAGCTGGCACCCTGCCACGCAAACGAGCGTCAAACGCCTGTTTCAGGCGTTGAACGCTTCTTTTCAGAGCCTTGGTTTGGTTTTTGCATTTTCCGTTCACCGACGCTTGTTATTTGCGCACGCTCCGCCCCCAAAAGAGGCTCCGATGACTATTAGCGACGCAATCCACCGTTTGCTGCTCGACAACCTGACCACCGCCACCATCCTGCTCGACGCCGAATTGCGCCTTGAGTACATGAACCCGGCGGCGGAGATGCTGCTCGCCATCAGCGGGCAGCGTAGCCATGGGCAATTCATCAGCGAGCTGTTCACCGAATCCACCGAGGCGCTGAATTCCCTGCGCCAGGCCGTGGAACAGGCGCATCCGTTCACCAAACGCGAAGCGATGCTCACGGCCCTCACCGGCCAGACGTTGACCGTTGATTACGCGGTGACGCCAATCCTCAGTAACGGCGCGACCATGCTCCTGCTGGAAGTCCATCCGCGTGACCGCCTGCTGCGGATCACCAAGGAAGAGGCGCAGCTGTCCAAGCAGGAAACCAGCAAGATGCTGGTGCGCGGCCTCGCCCACGAGATCAAGAACCCGCTCGGCGGCATCCGTGGCGCTGCGCAATTGCTCGCTCGCGAGCTGCCGGAAGACAGCCTGCGCGACTACACCAACGTGATCATTGAAGAAGCCGACCGCCTGCGCAATCTGGTCGACCGCATGCTCGGCTCGAACAAGCTGCCGTCGCTGGCGATGTGCAACGTCCACGAAGTGCTGGAGCGCGTCTGCCAACTGGTCGAAGCGGAAAGCCAGGGCTGCATCACCTTGGTGCGCGATTACGACCCAAGCATTCCCGACGTGTTGATCGATCGCGAGCAAATGATTCAAGCCGTGTTGAACATCGTACGCAACGCGATGCAGGCGATCAGCAGCCAGAACGAGCTGCGCCTGGGGCGCATCAGCCTGCGCACACGCGCCATGCGCCAGTTCACCATCGGCCACATCCGCCATCGTCTGGTGACCAAGATCGAGATCATCGACAACGGCCCGGGGATCCCGGCGGAACTTCAGGAAACCATTTTCTTTCCCATGGTCAGCGGGCGCCCGGACGGTACCGGGCTCGGTCTGGCCATTACCCAGAACATCATCAGCCAGCACCAGGGTCTGATCGAGTGTGACAGCCATCCAGGCCACACCACCTTCTCGATCTTTCTGCCACTGGAACAAGGAGCCACATCGACATGAGCCGTAGTGAAACCGTGTGGATCGTCGATGACGACCGTTCTATCCGTTGGGTTCTGGAAAAGGCCCTGCAGCAGGAAGGCATGACCACGCAGAGCTTCGACAGCGCTGATGGTGTGATGAGTCGGCTGGCCCGTCAGCAGCCTGACGTGATCATTTCCGACATCCGCATGCCGGGTGCCAGCGGTCTGGATTTGTTGGCGCGGATTCGCGAGCAGCATCCACGGTTGCCGGTCATCATCATGACCGCTCACTCCGATCTGGACAGCGCTGTTGCCTCGTATCAGGGCGGCGCTTTCGAATACTTGCCGAAGCCGTTCGACGTTGATGAAGCGGTGTCGCTGGTCAAACGTGCGAACCAACACGCACAGGAACAACAAGGCCTGGAAGTCGTACCGGCCCTGACCCGCACCCCGGAAATCATCGGCGAAGCGCCGGCGATGCAGGAAGTGTTTCGCGCCATCGGGCGCTTGAGCCACTCCAACATTACCGTACTGATCAACGGCGAATCCGGCACCGGTAAAGAGCTGGTCGCCCACGCATTGCACCGCCACAGCCCGCGCGCGGCCTCGCCGTTCATCGCGCTGAACATGGCGGCGATCCCAAAAGATCTGATGGAGTCCGAGCTGTTCGGCCATGAGAAAGGCGCGTTTACCGGTGCGGCAAATCTGCGTCGCGGCCGCTTTGAACAGGCTGACGGCGGCACGCTGTTCCTTGATGAAATCGGCGACATGCCGGCGGATACCCAGACTCGACTATTGCGCGTACTGGCCGATGGCGAGTTCTACCGCGTCGGCGGGCATGTGCCGGTGAAAGTCGATGTACGCATCATCGCGGCGACCCACCAGAATCTGGAAACCCTGGTGCACGCCGGCAAATTCCGTGAGGACTTGTTCCATCGCCTCAATGTGATCCGCATCCACATCCCGCGCCTGTCGGACCGTCGTGAAGACATCCCGACCCTGGCCAAGCACTTCCTCAGCCGCGCCGCGCAAGAGCTGGCGGTGGAGCCGAAGCTGCTGAAAAGCGAGACCGAGGAATACCTGAAGAACCTGCCGTGGGGCGGCAACGTGCGTCAGCTGGAGAACACCTGCCGCTGGATCACCGTAATGGCGTCCGGGCGCGAGGTACACATCAGCGACCTGCCGCCAGAACTGCTGAACCTGCCGCAAGACTCGGCGCCAGTGACCAACTGGGAGCAGGCGCTGCGCCAGTGGGCAGACCAAGCCTTGGCGCGTGGCCAGTCGAGTTTGCTCGACAGTGCGGTGCCGGCATTTGAACGGATCATGATCGAGACCGCGCTGAAGCACACGGCCGGGCGTCGGCGTGATGCGGCGGTGCTGCTGGGTTGGGGGCGTAATACCCTGACGCGCAAGATCAAGGAACTGGGGATGAAGGTTGATGGTGCGGATGATGATGAGGGGGATGAGGGCTGATCAGCCTTTGAATCTTCGCTGACCGTGACATCCATTCGCGAGCAGGCTCGCTCCCACAGGGAATTGCATTCCAACGGTGGGAGCGAGCCTGCTCGCGAAGCTTTTAGGGCAACCGTGCACCGCATCAATGCACGATGACCCGCGATTGCGCACAGTCGAATCCCCACGTTCGCTTCCGAAAACACCGAATGATCAACTTTTCAAATACACGAAAGCCCCGAATTCCGGGGCTTTCGTGTTTCTGATCAGATTTTTTGTTTCAGTAGATTAAAACCTGGCACGCCCCCTGCAATACCTCTTGCAGGTGATTCGTTTCACCACCCGTTTCGGGGACCTTGGTACAGGCAGGCCGGGGATTCCCCTCTTTACATCGGGCTCATACCGCAACGCGACGAGCCCACCCTTTTGGGATCCTTGGTACAGGCAGGCCGGGGGTTCCCTCTTTACACCGGACCGACGCTCGCAGCGAAGTCCAGCAGTTTTGGGAACCCTGATACAGGCAGGTCAGGGATTCCCGCTTTTACACCACTCGCCGAGGCGTTCAGCCCGGCTTTAATCAAGCTTCGGACGTTTGGGTAAATGGTGCAGGGGCTGGTTTTGCCGCCCCGAGTCATACTCCCGTATCTCTGCTTCAAGCCTGTCCAGCATTTTCCCAGGACTGGGTTCATTGCTCAGAATGTCTGTCAGCCGTGCCTTTTCGCTGGCGTCAGCTTTGACGAAGACCTCGAGAAACCACCAGACCCGCCGCTGCAGAAGCGGGTACTCAACGTGAAACTCAGGCGTACGACTCAGTTTGCGAAGCCTGCTCGAAAGGTGAGCAACGCTGTTCCAGAGTTGCAGTTTTGCAGGTACTTCCTCTGCCGGCACATGCTGCAGCCAGAGATTTGCCGACACATCACTACTTTCTGCTCCCAACCAAATATCGGAGTCGGTTTTTATCCGTGCACGTATCAGCCGCCGGAGTGAGGCCGGGTCCGTTATTGGATTGCCGATGAGATTGAAGCCTGCTCTGAGTTCAACGGATTCCGGGATCGAGGTAATTCGATTGTTCGCCAGATTCAACACTTTCCCGGGAATCTCATTGGTGATGCCCTCCGGAAATCTGTCTAACCTCATGCTGGAAAGATCCAGCTCCTGCAGCGCAGTCATTGCTTTGAGTGAAGGTGCGACAGACAGCGCATTGTCGCCAAGCCTTAATACTTCCAGTGTTGACCGCCCGTTGTCGGCATCGAGCCCGAAAGGAATTCGGCGTATTCCGGCTCCCGTCAGATCCAGTACACGCAAGTCGGTCATCCCGGAAATGTCAGGATCCGTTTGCAAATCGTTCCGGTGTTGAACAGGCATCTGAAAGCGTAACGGACCGGGCGAATCATTCGCCGCTGGCCCCGGTGTGTTTGCAAGCCTCAACACCTGCAGTCTGGTCATGCCCCGCAGCGAAAAATTTGCCTGTAAATCACAATCCTGCAGGCTCAATTCTCGTAAACGGGGAAGCTTCACTAACTGCTCGGTAAAGCGCGAATCCATATTGAATCTTGAGTAAGCACGCTCATATATAGAGGCCCCGAAGGATCTTCTGGTGATTAATTGGCTTGTTACCGTCAGACTTTCAATGTTTGGAAACTGCGCAAAAAACACCTCAGGGTTCAGCGGTGCATTACCTCTTAACGCAAGAGCAACGACTGAGTTGAACCTCAATGAAAGCAACTTATCGACTGGCCATAGCGTGAGATTGATATCCAGCTTGAAACCCGATAGCCGCCCATCGCTGTAGACCCGCTGATCAGGCTCACCTTGCCACTTGTACAACTGGCGTAGCCTGCTCCACATGCCAAACGCTTCAGATATCTCATGGGACTCGGGTACGTGATTTTGGTGGTTGGGGATGATGACGTGTTCGCTGCCCAGTTGCGGTAGCCCAAGCTGAATACGCTTGAGCTCCACATTTGCCACATCCTTGTCACTGAACCTGGCGATAAAGTCGTCTGCGTGTTGATCGGTCAATTCCGGAAAATACTGTTTGATCTGCGCTCGAGTGGCTGGCTCAACGATCTCACGCTGGTACCAGAGACCGCTCTGGGCATTGCGCAGCATTACCGGGCCTAAAAGCAACTCGCTTGTGCGTCGGGCTCGATGCAATCCCGTTTGCGGATCCACGGCGACAAGGACAAGGTCGCCACCGGCCACGTCAGCGTAAGTTCGCTTGTTAAAAACCCTTAAACCTACACTGTTGATTTCTGGAAGTATCGCCCGGGCATTGACTACGTAATGGTCCAGCGACGGCTGAGGAGTGGGCAGACGAGTTTCAACGGGGACGGTGTGAACGATGACAGCCGGAGCCGGATGGATGGCATCAATGTCTCTAGCGTCGGCTCGCGACTGCGGATTGTCGAGAGTAATACCTGAGTCGACGCCTCGACGGCCCGATGGGCCGGGGAGCGAAGTGTCCGCATCTACCGATCGGCTCGGACTTCCGTGAACATCCACGTGGGCACTGCCACCACGAGGTGGTTTTACTGGCATGTTTTTCATCCTTGAAGAATTCGCCCCTGTCTGTCGCGCAAGGGACGAAGGTTTCGGCATCCTGCCGGTTTGAAAGAGGAGCGCACGATAGCGTGCGCAGGCGATGAAGGAGAGCGGAAAGGCAGACTTGTGAAGTGGGAAAAGACGTCAATAAGCGCGGGAGTGAACCAGCAGGACGTTAGGTCCCCGCTCAGTTCGCTTGCAGTCGAATCTCCAGCCGCCAGCGGTCGTCGACCTCGCTGCCTGTCCACTCGCCTTGTAGCGGCCGCGCCGCCAGAACCGTCAGCAGCAACCCGCCGTCGCTCTTGCGCGTACGCCAATTGACGTCTTTGCCGTTAAGCTTGAGCTGTCCCTTCTGCGCCGGGCCTTCAGCCTGAAACAGCAGCGCCACGGTGCCATCGATGATTTCACCGTGCAGCTTCGGCTCATTGTTGAACCACACCAGCAAACCACCATCGGTCACTTCAACCTGCTGCAACACCGTTGGATCCGGCGTGGTCAGGCGACCAATCATCAAGCCGATCATCACGCCGACAATCGCCAGCGAACCGATGACTCGCGGGAATAGTTTCGAACGGTTGTCCACAGGCGGCGTAGAATGCCGCTCATCTTTACCTTCGGAGCCGTGCATGTTTCACGTCATCCTTTTTCAACCAGAAATTCCGCCGAATACCGGCAACGTTATCAGGCTGTGCGCCAACAGCGGCTGCCACCTGCATTTGATCGAACCGTTGGGTTTCGAGATGGACGACAAGCGCTTGCGCCGTGCCGGCCTCGACTACCACGAATATGCCACGCTGCAGCGTCACGCGGACCTGGCCAGCTGCCTGGAAAGCCTGGGTAATCCACGGCTGTTCGCGTTCACCACCAAAGGCTCGCGGCCGTTTCATGATGCCGCGTTTGTTCCTGGCGATGCGTTCATCTTTGGCCCGGAAAGCCGTGGCCTGCCGCCGGAAGTGCTCGACGCGCTGCCGCCGGAACAGCGCCTGCGCCTGCCGATGCGCGAAGGCTGCCGCAGCCTGAACCTGTCCAACACCGTGGCCGTCGCTGTATACGAAGCCTGGCGCCAGAACGACTTCAAATAACTACACACCTGATCGTTCCCATGCTCTGCGTGGGAATGCAGCCCGTGACGCTCCGCGTCACTGGACGCGGAGCGTCCCCAGAGGCATTCCCACGCGGAGCGTGGGAACGATCAGCCAAGAAAAAAGCGCCTGTTACGGCGCTTTTTTCGTTGTAGCCAGGACCGTTTATTGAACGGTTGGCGTCTCGCCGCTTTCCTGCATGCGCTGCAATTCTTGCGCGTACAGAGCGTCGAAGTTCACCGGGGCCAGCATCAGCGCCGGGAACGAACCACGGGTCACCAGGCTGTCCAGGGTTTCGCGTGCGTACGGGAACAGGATGTTCGGGCAGAACGCACCCAGGGTGTGGCTCATTGAAGCCGCATCGAGGTTCTTGATCAGGAAGATACCGGCCTGTTGCACTTCAGCGATGAAGGCAACTTCTTCACCGTTTTTCACGGTGACGGACAGGGTCAGCACGACTTCGTAGAAATCACCTTCCAGCGCTTTCTGGCGAGTGTTCAGATCCAGCGCGACCGCCGGATCCCACTGCTGGCGGAAGATCGCCGGGCTTTTCGGGGCTTCGAAGGACAGGTCGCGTACGTAGATGCGCTGCAAGGAGAATTGCGGTGCGGTTTCTTCTTCGCTGGCTGCAGTGTTCTGTTGGTCAGTCATCTCAGATCCTTATCGATCTTGGGTCTTTTAGGGAGTGCTGTACGTGGGTGCAGCCGTTCAGGCCTTGAGCAGCGCGTCGAGTTTGCCCGCGCGCTCCAAAGCATACAAATCGTCACAACCGCCAATGTGTTTGCTGCCGATCCAGATCTGCGGCACGGACGTGCGCCCCGCTTTCTGGGCCATTTCGGCGCGCACCTGCGGCTTGCCATCGACCTTGATCTCTTTGAAGGCCACGCCTTTGTTCTCGAGCAGGTACTTGGCTCGCGAGCAATAAGGGCAGTAATCGCTGGAGTAGACGATGACTTCGCTCATATCACTTCACCAGCGGCAGGTTGTCGCCTTTCCAGCTGGAGATCCCGCCGGACAGCTTGGCGGCGGTGAAGCCGGATTTCATCAGTTCGCGGGCGTGGGTGCCAGCGGTCTGGCCCAGGGCGTCGACCAGAATAATGGTCTTGGCCTTGTGCTTTTCCAGCTCGGCGGTGCGCGCAGCCAGCTTGTCCTGGGGAATGTTGATCGCGCCAACGATGTGGCCGGCAGCGAAATCCTTGGCCGGACGGATGTCCACCACTACGCCTGCGTCTTTGTTGACTAGTGCAGTCAGCTCACCGGTGCTCAGGCTTTTACCGCCGCCCTGCATCGTGTGCGCCAGCAGCAGAGCCAGCAGTACGACGAAGATACCGACAAGAATGTAGTGGTTAGTGGCAAATTCAATCAGGTGAGCAACCATCGAAGGAGGTTCCAGGGCGTTAAAATGTCGGCCAGTATACACAGCCACTATGGTCGGCCAAACCCCGTCCGGCGGTGACGCGGTCGGAACTTAGCTTTAAACTCCAACTCCCTTTTCCATCGCCCTCTTCTTTATTAGCCACGAGTGAATTCCATGACGACTACGCCTAAACCTTTGGTCCTGATGATTCTCGACGGCTTCGGTCACAGCGACAGCCCTGAATCCAATGCCGTATTTGCGGCGAAGAAGCCCGTTCTCGATCGCCTGTGGGCCAGCGTGCCGAATGGCTTGATCTCGGGCAGCGGCATGGACGTCGGTCTGCCGGACGGCCAGATGGGCAACTCTGAAGTCGGTCATATGAACCTTGGCGCTGGCCGTGTGGTGTATCAGGACTTCACCCGCGTGACCAAGTCGATCCGCGACGGCGAGTTTTTCGAGAACCCGACCATCTGCGCCGCTGTGGATAAAGCCGTGGCCGCCGGTAAAGCCGTGCACTTCATGGGCCTGTTGTCCGATGGCGGCGTACACAGCCACCAGGATCACCTGATCGCCATGGCCGAACTGGCCTTCAAGCGCGGCGCCGAAAAAATCTACCTGCACGCCTTCCTCGATGGCCGCGATACGCCGCCGAAAAGCGCCGCCTCGTCGATCGAACTGCTCGATGCGACGTTCCAGGCACTGGGCAAGGGCCGCATCGTCAGCATTATCGGCCGTTACTTCGCCATGGACCGTGATAACCGCTGGGATCGCGTCGCTCAGGCCTACAACCTGATCGTCGACGGCAACAGCGAATTCAACGCCGCCACCGCGCAGGAAGGTCTGGAGGCTGCTTACGCTCGCGGCGAGAGCGACGAATTCGTTAAAGCCACTACCATCGGTGAGCCGGTCAAAGTCGAAGACGGTGACGCCGTGGTGTTCATGAACTTCCGCGCCGACCGTGCCCGCGAGCTGACTCGCGTATTCGTCGAAGACGATTTCAAGGATTTCGAACGCGCACGCCAGCCGAAACTGGCTGGCTTCGTCATGCTGACCCAATACGCCGCGAGCATTCCGGCACCGTCGGCATTCGCCGCCGGCAGCCTGGAAAACGTGCTGGGCGACTATCTGGCGAAGAACGGCAAAACCCAACTGCGCATCGCTGAAACCGAGAAATACGCCCACGTGACCTTCTTCTTCTCCGGCGGCCGCGAAGAACCGTTCCCGGGCGAAGAACGCATCCTGATCCCGTCGCCGAAAGTCGCTACTTACGATTTGCAGCCGGAAATGAGCGCGCCGGAAGTCACCGACCGCATCGTTGAAGCCATCGAAAACCAGCGTTTCGACGTGATCGTGGTCAACTACGCCAACGGCGACATGGTCGGCCACAGCGGCGTGTTCGACGCAGCAGTGAAAGCCGTTGAATGCCTCGACACCTGCGTGGGTCGCATCGTTGAAGCACTGGAAAAGGTCGGCGGCGAAGCGCTGATCACCGCTGACCACGGCAACGTCGAAAAAATGGCCGATGAAGAAACCCACCAAGCGCACACCGCGCACACCACCGAGCCGGTGCCATTCATTTATGTCGGCAAGCGCGACCTGAAAGTCCGTGAAGGCGGCGTGCTGGCGGATGTGGCGCCGACCATGCTCAAGCTGTTGGGTCTGGAAAAACCGGCGGAAATGACCGGCACTTCCATCTTGGTCTAACCCGCCCGATCAAACACCACAAAACCCTGTGGGAGCTGGCTTGCCAGCGATAGCAATCTGAAAGCCAACATCTATGTTGAATGTGCAGACGCCATCGCTGGCAAGCCAGCTCCCATAATGGTTTACGGTGGTTTCAGAGATTATTTTTAGCTGTATCTCCAGCCAGTTATCACACAGCCCCAATTGGGCGTTTTTTTTGCAGCCTCGGGCGGGCATACTAGGCCGTCCCTTACCCTGGTGCCGCCCGCCTCTATGCTCCGCGTCCTGATCGCCCTCGCTCTGACCTGCCTGCTCCAACCGGCCTTCGCTGACGAGCGCGCGCAAACCCAACAACAGTTGGACGCCACGCGTCAGGACATTGCCGAGCTGAAAAAACTGCTAAGCAAGGTCCAGGAAGAAAAATCCGGCGTGCAGAAAGAGCTCAAGGGCACTGAAACCGAGCTGGGCAAGCTGCAGAAACAGGTCGATGCGCTGCAGAAAGAGCTGCAGAAAAGCGAATCCGAGCTACAGCGACTCGATGCAGAGAAAAAAAAACTCCAGAGCGCGCGCACTGAACAGCAACGACTGATCGCCATTCAGGCCCGAGCGGCCTATCAGAACGGTCGGCAGGAATACCTCAAGCTGCTGCTCAACCAGCAGAATCCCGAGAAATTCGCCCGCACCCTCACCTATTACGATTACCTGAGCCAGGCCCGCCTGGAGCAGTTGAAGAACTTCAACGAGACCCTGCGCCAACTGGCCAATGTCGAAAAAGACATTGCCGCCCAGCAGGCGCAGTTGCTGGTACAGAAAAGCAGCCTCGATACCCAGCGCGACGAACTGGAAAATGTTCGCAAGGAACGTCAGCAGGTCCTCGCCAAGCTCAACGATGACGTGAAAGCCCGCGACCAGAAACTCGCCGCCCGCGAGCAGGATCAGGCAGACCTGTCTAAAGTCCTTAAAACCATTGAAGAAACCCTGGCCCGCCAGGCACGTGAGGCAGAAGAAGCGCGGCAGAAAGCGCTGATCGCCCAGCAGGAAGCGGAAAAAAAGCGTTTGCGTGAGGCGCAGGCTGAAAACAGCGACGCCCCACGAAAACCCGCCAGATCCACTCCCGGCGCGCTGGTCTCGAGCAGCGGCGAGACCTTCGGTGGTCCTTTTGCTGCAACCCGGGGAAAACTTCCATGGCCGGTTGATGGTCGACTGCTGGCACGCTTCGGCGAAAGCCGTGGCGACGACGCCCGGACCAAGTGGGACGGCGTGATGATCAGCGCCTCCGCCGGCAGCCAGGTGCATGCCGTGCACGGTGGTCGCGTGGTGTTCGCCGACTGGCTGCGCGGTGCCGGGCTGCTGGTGATCCTTGATCACGGCAACGGTTTTCTGAGTCTTTACGGTCACAACCAGACGCTGCTCAAGTCGGCCGGTGACGTGGTAAAAGCCGGTGAGTCCATCTCCACTGTCGGTAACAGTGGCGGCCAGGATACATCAGCGCTGTATTTCGCAATTCGTCAGCAGGGTCACCCGAGTGATCCGGCGCAATGGTGTCGTGCGCAAGGATAAGCGCACCATCTAATTAGGAGTTCGTTCGACATGCTGCATTTGTCCCGCCTTACCTCGCTGGCCCTGACGATCGCCCTGGTGATCGGCGCGCCTCTGGCGTTCGCCGCGCAACCGGCCCCGGCCGTCGCTCCGGCAGGCACTGCCGCGACCTCCAAGGCGCCGTTGCCGCTGGAAGAGTTGCGCACCTTTGCCGAGGTCATGGACCGGATCAAAGCTGCCTACGTCGAGCCGGTGGACGACAAGACCCTGCTGGAAAACGCGATCAAAGGCATGCTCAGCAACCTTGATCCGCACTCGGCCTACCTTGGCCCTGAAGATTTCACCGAGCTGCAGGAAAGCACCAGCGGTGAATTCGGCGGTCTGGGTATCGAAGTCGGCGCCGAAGACGGCTTCATCAAAGTGGTCTCGCCAATCGATGACACCCCGGCGTCGAAGGCCGGTATTCAAGCCGGCGACTTCATCGTCAAGATCAACGGCGCGCCAACGCGCGGCCAGACCATGACCGAAGCCGTCGACAAGATGCGCGGCAAGATCGGCCAGAAAATCACCCTGACCCTGGTGCGCGACGGCGGAACGCCGTTTGACGTGACCCTGGCCCGTGCGGTGATTCAGGTGAAAAGCGTCAAGGCGCAGCTGCTGGAAACCGGCTACGCGTACATCCGCATCACCCAGTTCCAGGTCAAGACCGGCGAAGAGGTCTCCAAGGCCCTGGCCAAGCTGCGCAAGGACAACGGCAAGAAGCTCAACGGCATCATTCTCGACCTGCGCAACAACCCGGGCGGCGTGTTGCAAGCGGCGGTGGAAGTGGTCGACCACTTCATCACCAAAGGCCTGATCGTTTACACCAAAGGCCGAATCGCCAACTCCGAACTGCGCTTCTCTGCCACCGGCAAAGACGAAAGTGAAGCGGTGCCGATGGTTGTGTTGATCAACGGTGGCAGCGCCTCGGCGTCGGAAATCGTCGCCGGCGCCCTGCAGGACCAGAAACGCGCCGTGGTCATGGGCACCACCAGTTTCGGTAAAGGCTCGGTGCAAACCGTGCTGCCGCTGAACAACGACCGCGCACTGAAAATCACCACAGCGCTGTACTTCACACCGAACGGACGTTCGATTCAGGCACAGGGTATCGTTCCGGATATCGAAGTACGCAAGGCCAAGATCACCAACGAGGCCGATGGCGATTACTTCAAGGAAGCCGACCTGCAAGGTCACTTGGGCAACGGCAACGGCGGCGCGGACAAGCCGACCGGCTCGGGCGCCAAGCCTAAAGCCATGCCGCAGGATGACGACTACCAACTGGCCCAGGCCCTGAGCCTGCTCAAAGGGCTGAGCATCACATCCGGCCGCTGAGGATGTCTTTGCGTTTCGTCTTCGTTCTGTTGTGCTGTCTGGCGGGTGCTGCTCATGCGCAGCCCGCCAGTTCAACATCGCACAAAGCCTACCTGACACTGATCATCGATGACCTGGGGCAGAATCTGCCCCGGGATCGCCGCGTGCTGGCCCTGCCCGGCCCGGTGACCACGGCGATCATGCCTGATACCCCCCACGCCACCGAGTTCGCCCGCGAGGCCCATCGCGCCGGCAAGATTGTCATCCTGCACATGCCCATGGATCCGGCTACCGGGCCTTATGCCTGGCACCCGGAACTGCCGATCGAAGAGCTGGAAAAACGCCTCAACGCGGCGTTCAAAATGGTCCCCTACACCGCCGGCATCAATAACCACATGGGCAGCCGCATGACTGCGCAACCGATGGCGATGGCGTGGTTGATGGCCGAGTTGCAGCGCCGGCACAAGTTTTTCGTCGACAGCCGCACCAGTGCGCAGACCGTCGCGGCGCAACAGGCGCAGAAAATCGATCTGGCGAGTGTTTCCCGGGATGTGTTCCTCGATGACGAGCGTACCGAAGCGGCAATTGCCAATCAGCTGCAGACCGCGATTGCTTTAGCGCACAAACAGGGTTCAGCGGTGATGATCGGCCATCCTTATCCGCAGACACTGGCGGTGCTGGAACGTGAACTGCCGAAGCTGAAAGCACAGGGGATTGACTGGATCGACATCAGGCAGATGATCAGCGTGCGCAGCAATCGTGCCATGGCTGGTCATGGCAAGGATGGCGTTTACCGGTAACATCCGGTCACGTTGCAATACATAGTTACCACCGAACGCCCCACTCCGTTCCGGATAGTAAGACCTGCTACAGGTCGCGGCTCCTTTGAGTCGCTTTCAACTATCAGGAGTGCCCATGACAAACAACGCCCCGATCATCCCGCCCATTGGGCGGACTGAACCGATCCGAATCGATAACCTGTTGGTCAACTTCACAACAGAGTTCATGCGCATCTGGGATACCGACGGTGTGTCGGCCAAACCTGCGTCGTTCTGGCGCCCGACGCCGGCTCCCGACGCGCTGCCCGGTTACTTCCCCTTGGGCGATGTCGTCACCAGAGGCCTGGGCAACATCAACGGCGAACGAGTAGTGGCGGTGGCTTGCGAAGCAGACATTGCCAGCATTGATCCCACCAAAGGCAGGGCACTGCGTCGTCCCAATGATTACGAGCTGGTCTGGAAGGATTCCGGGTCAGGTTCAAAAAGAGATCTGTCGATCTGGCGACCTCTGCCTCCCGCAGGCTACGTGGCGCTGGGGTCGGTGTGCTCGAGGGATCATGAAAAACCGTCGCTCAATGCGGTCCGCTGCGTTCGCGCAGATCTGGTGATCGCGTCGAATACCACCGATCTGATCTGGGACGACAAAGGCAGCAAGGCCCGACAGCGCGTCAGCACCTGGAGCGCCGTTCCTCCAGCCGCTTTACCTGGCGAGGTTTACTTGGCGTCGGGCAGTTTCTTCAGCTTGAGTGACTACACCAGACCGGCCAGTTTCCCGGCCTACAGCTTGCGCCTGCAGATTGGCCTGCAGCTGTACACGCGCCCATCGCCACCCGTGCTGTGCGGGGAAACGCCGACATCTGTCGAGCCAACGGACGATCCGTCTTACACCGCCAGTCTCCCCTGGTTCACGGTAAAGGATCCGCGCTACACCGCCGCTGAACAATTACGTCACTCGCCCTTCTATATGCTGGAACGCAAGGATCAGTACATCCTGGTCGGTCATGCACGCAATAGTGGCAACGACAGCCAGATATTCAGATGGACAGCGCCTCGCGCTCAGCGAACGCCAGGCTTGAGAACATTCACCCAGACTACTTCCGTCGAGTTCGGTGCCCAATGGCAAACCAATCAGCCCAACGCGCCAATGTTTTCTGCGCGGCTGGGCCATGATTTCACCCAATGCGAAATACATTCGAATGAATGGCTCAATACGGCGGTGATCGAAGTGGTTGCGATCGTGGACAAAAACAGGTCCGTCGCAGCCTATCTGGTGCAGAGCGACTACAGATTGGTGCGCGCAGACGGCACGTCAGTGACGGAGGGTTTCAGCTACACCAATGGCAGTAGTTTGCACATCAGCCAGTACGCGCCAGCGGAAGCTGAGGTCATTGTCGTTCCTGCGCCGGAGCCCGCCGTGGAACCGTCTGCGCAGACGTCTGTGGCCGATGACGAAATCAGCGCAGCGCTGGCGGAGCCCGAGTTGTCACTGGCTACAGATACCGCCCCATGATCTCGTCGACCACACCTTCTTTGCGCAACTGATCCAGTGCGGCCTGAAGCTTGGCGACCATTTCGTCGGAGACATCCTTGTTCAGCGCCAGATACAGTTCTGCGCTATTGAAGCGCAACACGGTCTTGAGACCGGTGACACCATCCTGCCGCGCCAGATAGCGCCCGGCAGGATCACCGGTGGCCCAAAGGTCGATCTGACCATTGACCAGTTTCTTCGCATTGTCCTGATCGCGCAGTACTACGATCGGCTTCAGGCCTTGTTTGGCCAATGTCTCGGCAATCGCATCGCCCTTGTAGGCGCCGATCTTGTACTTGCGTGCGTCGTCGAGAGTTTCGAGGGTGATCTTGCTGTCAGCCTTGGCCAGCATGATCCAGTCGTCCGGACCGATCGGGCCGACCCATTTGAAAAGCTTTTCACGGTCCGGCAGGCGCGCCATCACAAAGGCGCCATAACCGGGATTTTCCAACGCCAGTTTGTAGACTCGTTCCCAGGGAAACCGCAGGGTCAGGCTGTAAGTAATGCCGGCACGCTGAAAAACTTCGCGCACGATATCGGTAGCGATGCCGTTGATGTTCTCGCCCTGGGCGAAATTCTTGCCGTTCTTTGCCATGTTGTATGGCGGGAAATTTTCGGTGAGCAGCACCAGATCGGTGTCGGGACTGTTTTCCGCCCGGGCAGTATTGATGAGCAACATCGAGGCGCTGGCGAGAACAAGAAGCAGGCGTTTGATCATGTCGGGCTACCGAAATCCATGGCGTGCCCAAGAGTGCCTTGGGTGCGCCATGCTGTCCACTGGCCTGTATGGTTTTCGACCCTGACTCCATTAAAAAATCAGCACCTGCTGGAGGCGCAAAAAAAAGAGCATGCGAAAGAGCAGTTTTCCGTCATATCAGCGATTCCTGCAGCATTCACCAACCCACTATTGACTTGCAGATAACAGCACTCACAACAAGTCACATTAGCCATGTACACACCGAACAGCACAACAAACTAAACTCACCAGCCAAATACAGTTAATCCATTAATTCCTAAAATACGATCAAGGATTGATCATGACTAATAAAGTCCGAATATTTTTTGCGTGCTCTGCAATAGCACTGACACTTCCCTTAACCTCCTGCGCAGGCACTACAGCCGAATCCCCGGAAGCCATTCTGCTAAGTAATGCGGGCGGCGACTTTAATCACTGGAACGGCGTTGGCAAGATTTTCAAAGACGACAGGCCTTATTGCAGCGCATTCCTGCTCGATACTCGTGAAATCGGTAAAGAAGCAAACGGACCTGCTTACATAATGACCAATGCGCACTGCACTTCCATCAGAGTCGGCACAATCGCTGACATTGCGTATCGAGGTCAGATGCAATTCAATTTTTTCCATGACACGCGCGCAGGTGCCAAGCGTTATGACATCGACAAGGTCAACTGGGCCAGTTTCGCCAGTACGGATATCGCGATCCTGCAATTAGGCACCTCACTGGACAACTTGCTAAAGGACGGAATAACCCCACTCAAGCTCGCAGCAGCCGCGCCAAGCAACGTCAGTCAGGTGAACCTGATCAGCGCGCCGGCCACTGCAGCCGGCCTGAGGCTTTCGACCTGTACCCAGGAGCCGACCCACACCACCCTGATCAAATATTTGAACGTTCACACCAATTACCAGAAGCAAAACTGCAAAGGTATTGAGCCTGGCTCATCCGGCGCCCCGGTGATCGATGTTACAACGGGAGAAGTCACCGGCATATTATCCGGCACTACTTACGGTATCGCTTCAGATGACTTGTGTTTCTGGCATGGCTTGTGTGGCAATAACAAGAAAAAATCTCTGCTGCCGCATCAGGCAAGCCAGAGTTTTCCTGTCGACTATCTGAGCACTTGTTTCACCAATGGAAAATTCAACCTCGGCGCAGAAAACTGCGCACTCAGTGCACACTCAAACTTTCAGTTCAGATTGAATTCGCGAGCCATTACAGATATCGGACTGCACAAAGCCGCCACCAGCACCCACCAACTAACGCCAAAGTGGGACATCGCCTTTTCGATGAGTACCGAGTTCTATCGTTTCAAGACTGTTCGTGATGCGCAGGCTTGTTATTCACCTGACAAATACAGCGATCGAATCAACACCACTAACGCAAAAGTGCAATCAGCAATTGGCCGAGAAGCGGGCCTGCATTATTTGTGTTTGATCGGTGCGAACTCAATCGATCAACAAACCGATAGCGGATACCTTGGAAATGCCCAAATCCTCGCCGCAAGAGTTGTAACTCCCGTTCTGGTGCAATTACCAGCGCCGACGCTCACCGTTGAGCCTGACGGAGATTATCTTTTTATCAAGTACCGAGAAGAGGCGGATCGCAATCTCTGGACCCAGATCTACACAGGCCCTGTAGAAGAAACGAATTGCTCCGAGATCAATCCTGAGCGCTACAGCAAAGTCGACGATGGATTTTACACCCCCATCAAGGCTCTGCCACTGACGCTATGCAGTTTCACGATGGATCGAAACCTGAGTGTCTCAGAGGTTCGGGTTGATCAGTTGCGCCCTGCGCAATCCCGGACAGCAGAATAAGCCAAGCGGCGAGTTTCGCTCGAGACGAAACCCGCTACTTTGTCGGTGGCGATTTAACGCATCACAATCCCGCGATGCGCCATATAGGCCTTGGCTTCCTGCACGGTGTATTCGCCGAAGTGGAAAATACTCGCCGCCAACACAGCGCTGGCGTGGCCTTCGAGAATGCCGTCAGCCAAGTGCTGCAAGTTGCCGACGCCACCGGAAGCGATCACCGGAATGCCCAGCGCATCGCTGATCGCGCGGGTCACGCCGAGGTCGAAGCCGTTTTTCATGCCATCCTGATCCATGCTGGTCAGCAGGATCTCGCCGGCACCGAGGCCTTCCATTTTTTTCGCCCACTCGACCGCGTCGAGGCCGGTTGGCTTGCGCCCGCCGTGGGTGAAGATTTCCCAACGCGGGGTTTCGCCCGGGCCGGAAACCTTCTTGGCGTCGATGGCGACGACGATGCACTGCGAACCGAAATGCTGAGCCGCTTCGCCAACGAACTCCGGGTTGAACACGGCAGCGGTGTTGATTGACACCTTGTCCGCACCGGCATTCAGCAGATTGCGAATGTCCTGCACGGTACGCACGCCACCGCCGACGGTCAGCGGAATGAACACCTGGCTGGCCATGCGCTCGACGGTGTGCAGCGTGGTGTCACGGCCATCGACGCTGGCGGTGATGTCGAGAAAAGTAATCTCGTCGGCACCCTGCTCGTCATAGCGACGGGCGATTTCCACCGGGTCACCGGCGTCGCGGATGTTCTCGAACTTCACACCTTTGACGACCCGGCCGTTATCCACGTCCAGGCAAGGGATGATGCGTTTGGCCAGAGCCATGCTTAATCTCCGATTAAGAGTTGCAAGCTTCAAGCTTCAAGCTGCAAGAAAGAGCGGACGCGGTCGCGCTTCTAACTTGCAGCTCGCAGCTTACAGCTTGGAGCTGGTCGCGTAGCTATCGCAGAAAGCCTGAGCTTCTGCCACATCCAGTGTGCCCTCATAAATCGCGCGGCCCGTGATGGCGCCGATGATGCCCGGCGCCTTGGCGTCGAGCAGCGACTTGATGTCACCGAGATTGTGGATGCCGCCGGAGGCGATTACCGGGATCTTGGTGGCCGCGGCCAGGGCAGCGGTGAACGGCACGTTGCAGCCCTGCATCATGCCGTCTTTGGCGATGTCGGTATAAACGATCGAGGAGACGCCGTCGGCTTCAAACTGCTTGGCCAGATCAATGACTTGCACGGTGCTGATTTCAGCCCAGCCATCGGTCGCAACAAAACCGTCTTTGGCATCCAGACCGACGATGATCTTGCCCGGAAACGCGCGGCAGGCTTCAGCGACGAATGCAGGATCTTTAACGGCTTTGGTGCCGATGATCACGTAGCTCACGCCAGCCTTGACGTAGTGTTCGATAGTTTCCAGCGAACGGATGCCGCCGCCGATCTGGATCGGCAGGGTCGGGTAGCGTTTGGCGATTGCGGTGACCACTTCGCCGTTGACTGGCTGGCCTTCGAAAGCGCCGTTCAGATCGACCAGATGCAGACGGCGGCAACCGCCCTCCACCCACTTGGCAGCCATGCTCACCGGGTCATCGGAGAACACCGTGGAATCTTCCATGCGGCCCTGGCGCAGACGTACGCAGGCACCGTCTTTAAGATCGATAGCGGGAATAATCAGCATGCTTTTTCCTTCGTCAAAAGAGCGGCAAGCTGCAAGCGACTAGCTGCGAGCATGCGGTGTACCAGTTCTTGCAGCTTGAAGCTTGCGGCTTGCAGCTGCTCCTAATTTTTTTCGAGCGCCCACAGGTCGCTTTCGATGCTTTCAAACCGCTCTTTCAGGTGGGTCTGCACATCGAAAATCGCCCTGTTGTAATAGTGCGGAGCAATTTCGCGGGTAAACAGCTCAAGAATTTCCCCCGCTTCGAACGATCCCAGATCGAGCTCGAAACGGTCTTCCATGAACCGCTGAATCTTGCGATTGGCCTCGTTCTCCTGTTCGGGAGTGAGGGTCAAGATCGGCGGCTTGGACTTCTTGGCAGCCATTTACCAGCGACCGTCCCACGCGGCGAAGTTCTGCAGCAATTGCAGGCCATGGGTATGGCTCTTCTCCGGGTGGAACTGCACGGCGAAACGCGAGCCATCGGCCAGCGCTGCAGCGAAATCGACGCCGTAATGACCGCCACCGACCACTTGCCGCGCGTTAGCGGCAGCGATGTAGTAGCTGTGCACGAAGTAGAAACGCGCCATGTCCGGAATGTCATGCCACAGCGGGTGGCTGACCTTCTGCTTAACCTCGTTCCAGCCCATGTGAGGGACTTTCAGGTGTTCGCCGTCTTCATGCAGGTCTTTACCGAAGAACTTCACCGCACCCGGGAACAGGCCGATGCAGTCGACGCCGTCATTCTCTTCGCTGGTGTCGAGCAACGCTTGCATGCCGACACAGATACCGAGGAACGGACGATCCTGGCTGACTTCACGCACCAGCGAATCGAAACCGAGGCGACGGATCTCCGCCATGCAGTCGCGGATCGCGCCAACACCGGGGAACACCACGCGGTCAGCTTCGCGAATCACCGCAGCATCGCTGGTGATCAGCACTTTACCGGCGCCGACGTGCTCCAGAGCCTTGGCCACCGAGTGCAGGTTACCCATGCCGTAATCGATAACTGCAACCGTCTGCATTACAGAACGCCTTTGGTCGATGGCATTTGCCCGGCCATGCGCTCATCCAGCTCGACGGCCATGCGCAGCGCGCGGCCGAAAGCCTTGAACACGGTTTCGATCTGGTGGTGAGTGTTGGTGCCACGCAGGTTGTCGATGTGCATGCTGACCAGCGCATGGTTGACGAAGCCCTGGAAAAATTCCTGGAACAGGTCAACGTCGAAACCGCCGACGGTGGCGCGGGTGTAAGGCACGTGCATCTGCAGGCCTGGACGACCGGAGAAATCGATCACCACACGCGACAGCGCTTCATCGAGCGGCACGTAGGCGTGACCGTAGCGACGGATGCCTTTTTTATCGCCGATGGCTTTGGCAAATGCCTGGCCGAGAGTGATACCGACGTCTTCCACCGTATGGTGGTCGTCGATATGCAGATCGCCCTTGCATTCGATATCCAGGTCGATCAACCCGTGACGGGCAATCTGATCCAGCATGTGCTCAAGAAAAGGAACACCGATATCGAATCGGGCCTTTCCGGTGCCATCAAGGTTGATCGAGGCTTTGATCTGGGTTTCCAGAGTGTCGCGCTCGACAGAAGCCTTACGTTCGGCCATCACCAGCTCCGCAAAATCATTGGGCGAAAAAGGCAGCCATTATAGGCACGCGGGGCCGAAACAGAAACACGAGAGGTGAGATGGCTGACGGATAGACCCCCCGGCTGTCGCGGGTAGACATGTCCATACAAGCCATTACAGGCACGCCAAAAACAAATATGGGAGCGAGCTTGCTCGCGAATGCGGTAGTTCAGCCAACACTGATGTCGACTGACACTGCGCCTTCGCGAGCAAGCTCGCTCCCACAGGTTCGGTGTTTATCCAGCTAACACCTTAGTGAAACAGTACCGCCGTCTTCTGCAGGGTCACCCACACACCCCACGCCAACGGAATACCCACCGCCAACCAGGCGGCGATTGCCAGCGGCTTGCTGCCCGGCGCGGCTTTCCACTCCAGAACGGTGCTGGCGTCAGCACCTTTGTCGTGACCCAGTGCCTGTTCGGCAGCCAGTTCAGCGTCGGACATGAAGTACTTGTCAGCCACCGGACGCACCATCAGGTTGCACAGGAAGCCCAACACCAGCAGACCGGCGAGGATGTACAAGGTGATGTCGTAAGCGGCAGCGCGTTCGACACCGATGCTCAACTGATATTCACGCAAGTAGTTCACCAGCACCGGGCCGAGCACGCCAGCGGCAGCCCAAGCGGTCAACAGACGACCGTGGATCGCGCCGACCATTTGCGTACCGAACAGGTCAGCCAGATAAGCCGGAACAGTGGCGAAACCGCCGCCGTACATCGACAGAATGATGCAGAACGCCGCCACGAACAGCGCAACGTTGCCGAGGTGACCCATGTTCGGAATCAGCGCGTACAGGGCAAAACCCAGGGCGAAGAACACGAAGTAGGTGTTTTTGCGGCCCAGGTAGTCCGAGAACGAGGCCCAGAAGAAGCGACCACCGATGTTGAACAGGCTCAGCAGACCGGTGAAGCCTGCTGCGATCGCAGCGATCGAAGCCAGTTGCCCGGCGTCCAGTTGACCGAACGGCACATCAACACCCAGCAATTTGCCGCCGAACACTTCCTGCAGCAGTGGCGAAGCCATGCCGAGGATGCCGATACCGGCGGATACGTTCAGGCACAGCACCAGCCAGACCAGACGGAATTGCGGGGTTTTCCACGCCACATTCACGTGCACGTGGCGATTGGTGATCATCGCGTTTGCGGCTTTCTTCGCCGGCGCGGTCCAGCCTTCAGGTTTCCAGCCGGTTGGCGGCACGCGGTAAGCCAGAGCGCCGCCGATCATGAATACAAAGTAGATAGCAGCCATGGCCACGAAACTCTGCCAGACGCCGACACCTTCAGCCGAGCCGAAGTGGCTCATCAGTGCGGTTGCCAGCGGTGCACCGACCATCGCGCCACCACCGAAGCCCATGATTGCCATGCCGGTCGCCATGCCGCGCTTGTCCGGGAACCACTTGATCAGGGTCGAGACCGGCGAGATATAGCCCAAGCCGAGACCAATACCACCGATCACGCCGGAGCCGATCCACATCAGCCAGATCTGGTGGGTATAAATACCCAGCGCCGAGATCAGCAGACCGCCGCACCAGCACAATGCCGATACCACGCCAGCCTTGCGCGGACCTGCGTGCTCCAGCCAGCCACCCCAGATCGCTGCCGAGCAGCCGAGGAAGATGAAGAACAGCGTGTAGATCCAGCCGAGCATCGAGATCGGCCAGTCGCATTGCGACGAGAACACTTGTGCGATGAAGCTCATGTCCGGTGCGCAAGCCACCGGAGCAGTAACACCCAGCGCCTTGGACAGCGGCAACCAGAACACCGAGAAGCCATAGGCCATGCCGATGCACAGGTGGATGGCCAGAGCGGCCGGTGGAACCAGCCAACGGTTGAAACCGGGCTTGGCGATGATGCGTTCCTTGGACAGGAACGCGGGCTGATCGGCTTTGAGGCCGTCCGCCGTGATGCTCGTGCTCATTGTGTATCCCCCAATTATTAGTATGGTTCGCCAGCCACTGTTCACCCCCGGCCTTTATGCACGCAGGCATGACCGTTTTTTGGGTGAAGCTCCTTGAAGGCGCGACGTTAAGTCGCAGAAGGACGGACGAACCGGCGAAGGTTACCATTTGCACGTGACAGAAAAACCAAACTGATATCACCTTTTTTATGTCATCTGTTCTCGTATCACTCAGGAAAGCGCCATGCCGATCATTGTCCAAGCCCTGAAAGACGTCAGTTTTCAGGATCAGCAGGATTTGCAGAAGATTTATCGCGATGCACCGGAATGGCTGTTCGCGCCGTTTTCCGGGGAGACCAGCCTGATCGACAGCGCCCTCGCGGACGGGACTTTCATCGCCGGGCGCTTCAACGACCGCTTGCTCGGTGCTGGTCGCCTGCAAAGGCACCAGGACGTTTGGTATTTGTCCCATTTATGCGTACGAAAAGTTACCCGACGCCGTGGGGTTGCCGAGCGGCTGGTGAACCAAGCGCAGAAAATGGCGTCGCAAGCGGGGGCGGAACTGCGCCTGCTGGCTCCTGTCGGGCATATTGAATTTGAGACACTCGCCGCCAGGTTGCAGGTACCGCTAGACGTCCTGGCAACATGACGCCTCAGCGAATCGGACGGTTGCAGCGCTATACTCCCCGGCTAAATTACGAATTCGACTAACTACAAGGACTCGCCCATGAAAGCGTTCGGCAAAATCCTGGGTCTGGTACTTCTCGGGCTGTTGCTGATCATTGTGGCGGCAGGCTTTGCCCTGACCCACCTCTTCGATCCCAACGACTACAAAGACGAGATCCGCCAGATAGCCCGCGACAAGGCCCACATCGAGCTGACGCTCAATGGCGATATCGGCTGGAGCCTGTTCCCGTGGCTTGGCCTTGAATTGCACGAGGCCAGCGTCGCCACCCTGGTCAAACCTGCCGAACCGTTTGCCGATCTGCAGATGCTCGGCCTGTCCGTGCGCGTGCTGCCGCTGCTGCGCCGTGAAGTGCAAATGAGCGACGTGCGCGTCGAAGGTCTGAATCTGCGCCTGAACCGCGACAAGGACGGCCACGGCAACTGGGAAGACATCGGCAAGGTGCCCGTCCCCGCCGGAGCAACGCCGCCAGCCGGTACTGCAGGCCAACCGGCCAGCGAAGCCCCTGTAGCGGTGAAAAAACCGCCGCAGCCGATTCGCCTCGACATCGACAGCCTGACCGTCAACAACGCCCGCGTTGAATACAACGACGAGAAGACCGGCAAGCAATTCAGTGCCGAGAGCATTCAGTTGAGCACGGGGCCGGTACACGATTCGACCAATATCCCGGTGAAAGCCACGGCATTCCTCGGCACCAATCAGCCGGTTCTGCGCGTGCGTACCGAGCTTACTGGCGAGCTGCGTATCGAACGCGCCCTGCAACGCTACAAGTTTGAAGACCTGAAGCTTTCCGGCGAGCTGGCCGGCGATCCGTTGCAAGGCAAAACCATGACATTCGCGGCTCAGGGCCAGTTATCGCTGGACAAAGCCGCGAACGTCGCCGAATGGACCGGTATCAAGATCTCTGCAAACCAGTTGCGCGCCTTGGGTGAGCTGAAAGCCAATGACCTCGACAAGACCCCGCAGATCACTGGCGGCCTCTCCATTGCCCAATTCGACCTGGCGAAATTCGTCGACAGCATCGGTCAGAAACTGCCGGCCATGGCCGAAGGCAGTCTGAGCAAGGTCGAACTGGTCAGCCGCGTGGCAGCCACGCCAACCAGCGTCGCCTTCGACAACATCAACCTGAAACTCGACGACAGCAGCTTCAGCGGCCGTATCGCCGTCGAAGACTTCGCCAAGCAATCGTTGCGGGCGACCCTCAAGGCCGATACGTTCAACGCTGACCGTTATCTGCCACCAAAATCGGAAAAAGCCGCCAACGCCACACAAACGCGCCAGGCCGAAGTTGCCAGCACTGAAGCCGATGCCATGGCCGGCGCGGGCTCAACGCCTCTGCCGGACAAACCGAGCAAAACCGCCTGGAGTACCGAGCGCCTGTTGCCGGTTGAACGCCTGGCCAAACTCGACGTCGATGCCGATCTGACCTTCGGCCAACTAACCCTCGACAAACTGCCGATCCAGAACGCCGCACTGAAAGCCACCGGCCAGGGCGGCTTGCTGACCCTGACCAACCTGAGCGGTGAGTTGTACAACGGCGGTTTCGCCGCCAACGGGACTCTCGATGTACGCCCGAGCGCGCCTGTGCTGAACCTGCAGACCAAGCTAAATCGCGTGCCTGTAGAAAAAATCCTCGAAAGCCAAGGCAAGAACCCGCCCGTCAAAGGTCTGGTGACCCTCACCAGCAATGTCACTGGCAGCGGCAACAGCCAACAGGCACTGATCGATACGCTTAACGGCAACGCCAGTTTTGTGATCAACAATGGCGTGCTGCTCAACGCCAACCTTGAGCAGCAACTGTGCAAAGGTATCGCCACGCTCAACCGCAAAACCCTCAGCGGCGAACCACGCGGCAAAGACACGCCATTCCAGGAACTCAAGGGCAACCTGACTTTCCGCAACGGCATTGCCAGCAATCCGGACCTGAAAGTGCGCATCCCCGGCATGACCGTCAACGGTGACGGCGATATCGACCTGCGCGTGCTCGGCATGGACTATCGCGTTGGCATCATCGTCGAAGGCGACACCAGCGCCATGCCGGATCCTGCCTGTCAGGTCGGCGAAAAATTCGTCGGCATCGAGTGGCCGCTGCGCTGCCGTGGCCCGCTGGAGCTGGGCGCCAAGGCCTGCCGCGTCGACAACGATCGCCTCGGTCAGGTCGCGACCAAACTGGCTGGCGACAAGCTCAGTGAGAAGATCGACGAGAAACTCGGTGACAAGGTCAGCCCGGAATTGAAAAACGCATTGAAGGGGCTGTTCAAGCGATGAGAGCGGAGCAATTTTCCACGGCGGTGCTGGATTGGTTCGACCGCCACGGCCGCCACGATCTGCCTTGGCAGCAGGACATCAACCCGTATCGGGTGTGGGTGTCGGAGATCATGTTGCAGCAGACCCAGGTCAGCACCGTGCTCAACTATTTCGACCGTTTCATGGCCGCGTTGCCGACGGTCGAAGCGCTGGCCGCGGCGCCAGAAGACGAAGTTCTGCACCTGTGGACGGGGCTGGGTTACTACACCCGCGCGCGCAATTTGCAGAAGACTGCGAAGATCGTCGTCAGCCAGTACGGTGGCGAGTTTCCGCGTGACGTTGAGAAGCTTACGGATCTGCCGGGCATTGGTCTGTCCACTGCCGGCGCCATCGCGAGCATCAGCATGGGCCTGCGCGCGCCGATTCTCGACGGCAACGTCAAACGCGTGCTCGCGCGCTTTACCGCGCAAGAGGGCTACCCCGGCGAGCCGAAGGTCGCCAAACAGCTGTGGGCCAACGCTGAGCGCTTTACGCCACACGACAGGGTAAACGCCTACACCCAGGCGATGATGGATCTCGGCGCCACGCTGTGTACGCGCAGCAAGCCGAGTTGCCTGCTGTGTCCGCTGGAGCGTGGTTGTGAAGCGCACATGCTCGGCCTCGAAACCCGCTACCCGATCCCAAAGCCGCGCAAAGCTATCCCGCAGAAGCGCACGCTGATGCCGATGCTCGCCAACGGCGACGGCGCAATTCTGCTTTACCGTCGCCCTTCCAGCGGTTTGTGGGGCGGTCTGTGGAGCCTGCCGGAACTCGATGACCTCGACGACCTGCAACATCTCGCCGCTCAGCATTCGCTGACCATGGGCGAGCAGCAGGCGCTGCCGAGCCTCGTCCACACGTTCAGCCATTTCCAGCTGTCCATCGAACCCTGGCTGGTTCAGGTGCAGGAGGCCGCCCATCACGTGGCCGAGGCCGACTGGCTCTGGTATAACCTCGCCACCCCGCCGCGCCTGGGCCTCGCCGCCCCGGTCAAAACCTTGCTCGAACGCGCGGCCGCCGTCTTGAACGCAGGAGAGTCGCCATGACCCGCACCGTAATGTGCCGTAAGTACAAAGAAGAACTGCCTGGCCTGGAACGCCCTCCTTACCCGGGCGCCAAAGGTCAGGACATTTTCGACCACGTCTCCGCCAAGGCCTGGGCCGACTGGCAGAAACACCAGACCCTGCTGATCAACGAAAAGCGTCTGAACATGATGAATGCCGAAGATCGCAAATTTCTTCAGGGCGAAATGGACAAGTACTTCTCCGGCGAGGAATACGCTCAAGCCGAAGGCTACGTTCCGCCTGCAGAGTAAACCCCGCAAAATCGGGGGTCGGATCGTAAGCGACGGAATTAATTTAAGAAATTTTAAAAAAGTCGTTGACGTAAATCCGAAAAACCCTTTTAATGCGCCCCGTTGCCCAGATAGCTCAGTCGGTAGAGCAGGGGATTGAAAATCCCCGTGTCGGCGGTTCGATTCCGTCTCTGGGCACCAAATACCGAAAACCCTGAATCGCAAGATTCAGGGTTTTTTTATGCCTGCGATTTGATAAGCCACACCTCACCTCCTCTTCCAGTGCTTTTGCTGGCCATTATTTTGATGTTAGGCTCCGTCAGCTTTTTCCGGCAGGTCATTATTGACTGCCCGAAATAATCGCCGGGCACTTCAGCCCTGACGATCAGCATTTAACGCATCACCCAATTACGCACCCAGCGCCCTCCAACATCGGAATCTACCGAGGTTATTGCAGGTACCCGGATAGTTGCGTCTGCGAGCAGGAACGCTCGCATAACTAACACCCATCAAAAAGTTGTCATGGAGGACAAGACCTCAGCGCAGGTCATCTGCTGTTGTTTCAACTGTCAGGCAAGCGACAGCAAACACCGACGAGGCATTCAACACTTGTTTGAACTGTCCCGTCACAGCGCCCTGTGCCCTCCCGAAAAAACCAGACCTGTATCAACTCGCCCACGTCCGGATCTGTGCGTGCGCTCTGGCACGCATTGCATCATCGAAACAGCCAACAGCTCCCACAAAAAATATAAGGGGAGCGGATACGACAGGGATGTAACCAATGACCGAAGTCCTACAACAAACCAATAAAACCGTTGAGTCTTTAGTTGAACAGGAAGTCAGAACTTTCAGTTTTGACACGCAACAAGCCAAGCTGCTGCACACCTTCTCTGAGGAACTGGCAGCCATGGGCGGGCCACAAGTCGCCGGTGCCAAGTCCAAGGCCTCGCTGGCAGCGACCGAGTTGAAGTTTTCGTTTTCCAAGGATCAATGCGAACTGCTTGGCGCGTACTCCGACGGCCTCGTTTCCCTGCTGATTTTTGAGGGCATGCAAACATTCACCGAATCCAGCCCACCGGAAGAACTTCCCGAGCTGGCCGCTCTGGAGAATCGTCACGACGTACTGTGTCTGGCGTCACGCAATCAGATTCTGTTGAAACTGGTGGATAACAGCTCCTTTGCCTACGACATGGACAACGAAGGCAAACTGGTCCGGCTCGTCGCTAACTTCAAGGGCGGCGGACTGACCAAAATCAATGATGAACCGGAAATCAAAGAGCTGAGTTCCCACTCCGGTCTCGCGCTCGGTCCGCACACCGAAGCGCCGTACTGGTGCGCCGTCAACGCGAAAGACGGGCACTCGCCCTCGCCTTCGTCGTTGATTCTATCGGCGCTGTGGAATCCAGGCCTGGAACCGACCTCGGTGATTCCGTTGCCACCTCTGCTGGACGAAATCGGCGTTACTGGATGCCTCGCACTCACAACGGGCAGCTTCCAGTTCACCCGCAGCGACTCTTTCGTCAACGGCAAAGGCGAAGACGGCCGCAATGTTTCGATTCTGGAGTTCGATGACAACGTCGGATTCGCCGCGCGATTCAACTCGTATCGTTTTTCGGTCAACGAAAACGCCTCGGACTTTGTAAAAGAGGCTTATTCCGCACTTTGCCAAAGCGTGGGTAAAGCAACACCGGTTCAATACACACTGACGCAAGAATCGGCCATGGTGATCAATAACGTCCGGGCCCTGCACTGTCGTGATGTCATCAAAGACAATCGACGTGTACTGGTGCGCATCTTCGGCCTGTCGAAGTTCTCGTCCCCGATCGTCATTTCAGACGATCCGCTGCTGATACAGGGCTGATATTCACTGCACGGCAAGGCTGTTGAATGGCCAGTCATGTGGATGGCTGGTCTATAACTATAAAAAGGGAAAATGTAATGGCTTGGGATGTAATTGGCATGTTGGCGCTTGTGGCTTTTTGCGCCGGTTTTTTTGATGCGATTGCCGGGGGTGGGGGATTGATTACTTTGCCTGCCTTGTTTCTGGCCGGTGTCGACCCGATCAGTGCGATTGCCACAAACAAGTTTCAGGCCGCGTCGGCCACTATTTCAGCTACGGTCACGTTCGCTCGCAAAGGCATGATTGAGTGGCGCGAGGGGCGCTTCCTGGTTATCTGCGCGTTCCTGGGGGGCGCCAGCGGGGCTCTCTTGGTCAGCTCTATTGATAAGCGCTATCTGGAGGTGTGCGTGCCAGTGATGCTTATTCTGGTGGCGATCTACTTTGCACTCTCGCCGAAACTGGCCAATGAGGATCGACGCAAGCGAATCGGCATTCTGCTGTTCTCGTTCACGGTGGCGCCGATCCTGGGCTTCTACGACGGCATCTTCGGTCCTGGTGTAGGTTCGTTCTTTATCGTCGGTTTCGTGCTGCTTTGCGGGCTTGGCATGATGCGGGCGATGAGTTTCACCAAACTGGCCAACGCGTCGTGCAACCTGGGTTCGCTGTCAGTCTTCATCACCAAAGGCGTAATCATCTGGCCAATCGCGATAGCCATGGCGCTGGCGGCTTTTCTCGGCGCACAACTGGGCGCAAGAGCGGCTGTCCGGGTCGGCCCGCGCTTGATCAAACCCATGCTGATCGTGGTCTGCTGCGCCCTGGCGATCAAACTTCTGAGCGTCGAGACCAACCCATTGCGTGTTGCCGTCCTGCACTCCCTGGCAGCGCTATGATCAATCGGTTGGCGCTGACCGGCGCATCTCGACTTCGCTCTCGATTGCAGTTCGACGAGGCGCCAACCGGCCCTGAGTTTTTCTTTGCGCAAACCTTCGCCGGCTACCAACTGGAAGGTCGCGTATTGGCCGGTTCCGCCGCAGAAACGTCAACGCCGAAGGTGCTGGCCATTCACGGCGCTCGCTCTGACTATTCGCGACTCAACGCCATCCTGTATCCCTTGCAGGCGCTGGGCATTGCCAGCCTGAGCTTCAATCTTTCCGGCCACGGTCCCAGCGCTGACGTCGCCCTGAAGGAGACTTCACTGAGGCACAACCTTCAGGAGGCTTTACAGTTTGCCGGTCATCTTGGCGGCGAACTCAGCACGGTGATCGGCCATAGTCTGGGGGGCGCACTCGCGCTCAAGGTAGCGCAAGCGCATCGCGCTTCAGTCAGGCGCATCGTGCTGTTCTGTCCCGCCCTGTACGCGGAGGCGGCTTGGCAGCAACCGTTTGGACCAACCTTCAAAAGCGCCATTTCCGTGCCTTACGGTTTTCTCGACTCGCCATCGCTGGAGTTCCTGCGCACGTTCGACGGCGAGGTTTTGCTGGTGATTGGCGAATACGATGGTCTCCAGGCAACCACTTTTGGCGGGATCGCTGGTACGTCTGTCGGAACGCAGCAAATGAGCGAGCGCGTGATCAATAGCGCCATTCCCTATGAGGTCATCGAGGCCATTGAAAAGAACCTGGCCCCTCATCAGTTGAGAAAAATCGTCCTGCCAGGCTGCGACCATGCTGTATCGACATGGCTCAGGGAAAACCCGCCGCGCGCAGTGGAGTTGGCAAGCGAGATAGCGCGGTTCATCAATCCCGGAAACAGGTCCCAAGTGTCATGAACCAAAGGAAAACCCGCGTCCCCCTGCCCCACCCGCCGCCCTATCGCCCAAGTCGCGTGACTTCCTGGCTGACTGTTCTCGTTGCTCTGCTGATTACTTTAGCCATCGGGTTGTCGATCTGGATGCTGGTCGACAGCTGGATCACGGGGTCCATCACCACCAATAACCGCGGCCCGCGAAGCACCTACACCCTGGCGCTGCAACCGCGGCAGTTCTGGTTCGAGTTTTTCTGGCAGAGCGTTGGCACAGTGTTTCTGCTGGCAGTGGGCGTGTTCGGACTGTGGATCTACCGCAAAGTGCAGGAGCCCGTGCACACGCCGAAGAGCAAGCGCCGCGCAAAGAAAACCTAAAGCGTATTGATGTAATCAATCGGCAGCAGAACCGTATCCAGCGCGGCATCCACTGGCAGAGATACGACGGTGATGACCGGGCAGACAATCATCATGTAACAGACGATCGCCGCCGGCATGCCATCGCTGCCCCCACCACGCACACCCAACAGGTGCAGGTTGCCATCCACCCCACGGTAATACTGAGCATCGGACAAACCGTCATTCAATCGCCCGATAAAAGTTCCGCAGCCGGCCAACTGCAATACCAGGCCGATGACACAAACAGCACGCAAAATCCCTTTCAAACCAGCACTTCCCTACGTCACAAAAGATGAGGCGCGAGATTGTACCCGCGCCCAGGCTTTGCAATCACCACGACTCACGAGCATGTACGAAATGGACTACAGACCATTACTCTCTGACGCCTCTTTCAGCGGCAACGTCCTGCAACATCAATCCCTTCTTCCGTCCCATATCACCGTCTCGCCCGACATACCCGTACGGCGACTCTTGGCATGCTTTAAGGCCTGTTTCCAACGATGTGGAAGAGCCGATGAGCCCGTTAAAACCTGCTGACACGCAAGACCCGAAAATCGATTCGTTGCTAGGGGAGTTGGGCGAACTGATTCGCCAGGCGCGGCAAAAAGTGCTGCGAGCGGTGGACACGATTCAAGTGCAGACCTGCTGGCAGATCGGCAGGCATATTGTCGAGTTTGAACAACAGGGTGCGCAGCGTGCGGGCTATGGAAAACAGCTGATTGGTCTACTGGCGAAGGATCTGACTGGGCAGTTCGGAAAAGGCTTTGATGAAACCAATTTGTGGAAGATGCGCCTGTTTTATCAAAAATTTCCAATTCGAGACGCACTGCGTCCCGAATTGAGCTGGACCCACTACCGCCGTCTACTGCGGGTTGAAAGCGAGAAAGCCCGCCACTGGTACATGGACGAATGCGCCAACCTGAGCTGGTCGAGCCGCGCCCTCGACCGCCAGATACTTACGCTCTACTACGAGCGGCTTCTCATGAGTCGAGACAAAGCCGATGTGATCGAAGAAGCCACCACCAATATCGAAGCGCTGAAATGCAACCCGCGTGAATTCATTCGCGACCCCGTCATGCTCGAATTTCTGGGTCTGCCCTCGGCAGGCAAGGTCAGGGAAAGCGGTCTCGAACAAGCTCTGATCGACCATCTGCAGGGCTTTCTGCTAGAGCTGGGCAAAGGCTTTTCCTTTGTCGCCCGCCAACAACGCATCAGTACCGACGGCGTCGATCTGTACATTGATCTGGTGTTCTACAACTACCTGCTCAAATGCTTTGTGATCATTGATCTCAAACGCGGCAAGCTCAGCGCCCGCGATGTCGGACAGATGGACATGTATGTGCGCATGTACGATGAACTCATGCGCAGCGAGGACGACAAGCCGACAGTCGGGATTATTCTGTCTGCCGAGAGCAACGACTCGGTGGCGCGCTACTCAATGCTCAAGGGTAATGAGCAACTGTTCGCCAGCAGTTACAAAACGATACTGCCGAGTGAAGACGAGTTACGCGCGGAACTCAATCGCGAGCAGGCGTTGATCGAAGAGCGCCGGCTCACTCAATCCACCGAGTAAAACTTGCGGATTGTTGCTGGGCGGCGGGGAGACTATCGTTGTCAGCTTATTCTTCTAGGTCGAGCGTCATGAGCTGTCAGGACACGCCCGCAAGGCAAGACATGCAGTCAGGGTCGCCAACCTTGACTGCTGAGCAAGGTGAGCCTTTCAAAGAAGCCGCCGCCGACGGCTTTGCACTTGGCGGTTTCACCTGGCGTCAGTTCTTGCCTGATAGCCAACGCCCTGTAGTGATCATCAGCGCCGCCACGTCGGTACGTTGCCGCCACTACTCGCGTTTCGCGGCTTATCTGTGCGCAAACGGCTTCGACGTGATGACCTACGACTACCGCGGCATCGGCGAATCACGATCCGCGTCAATCAAAGGCTTGAACGCCTCGTGGACAGATTGGGGCGCACTGGATTTCGAAGCGATGCTCAAACGCGCGCAACGGGAGTTTCCCGGTCAGCCGATCGACGTGGTCGGCCACAGTTTTGGCGGTTGCGCGGCGGGTCTGGGCGAGTCCGGGCGGGTTATCCGACGGCTGGTAACGGTCGGCGCGCAGTTCGCTTATTGGCGCGACTATGCGCCGGAACATCGCTGGCGCATGTTCGGCAAATGGCATGTGCTGATGCCGTTGTTGACGCTGTTCTGCGGCTTTTTCCCCGGCAAGCGACTCGGCTGGCTGGAAGATACGCCGAAAGGCGTTGTGCGCGACTGGAGCACGCCTGCTGCGCGTTACGAACGGCGCCCCAGTGGTCGCGCATTGATCAACAAGAGCGGCGCCCTGCCCTTCGCCAACGTCCGCGCACAGACCCTGGCGATCAGCATCAGCGACGATCCCTACGGCACAATTGCAGCCATCGAACGCCTGCTCGACTACTTCAGTAACGCTGCAAAAACCCACCTGCGCATCGAGCCGCAGGACATCGGCGAACAACAAGTCGGACATTTCGCCTTTTTTCGCAGCGCATACCAAGCCACACTATGGCCCATCGCTCTGACCTGGCTGCAAACCGGCGCACTGGCCCCCGACACACCGGGGCGGCAAGTCCCGCGCAGCTGAGCCCCTCTCAACGCACGACGGAACACATCATGGCCTCCGCCAACAAGCAGCAAAAACGCGCCACCCGGGCCAAAGCCAAGGCCAAGCAGAACCGCACCAAACGCGCTGAAGCGCCGGTCGAGCTGGACCCGAACGATGACCGCATCGACTTCGAATCGGTGGACCTGACCGAGCTGTTCAAGAAAATGATCGACGCCGAGAAGATCAGCCAGCAAGCGCTGTGCAGCGCGTTCCTCGAAGACCCGCTGCTGGAGCTGGTCTATGAGCAGGAAGGCGAAGAAGGTGCGATGGATTTCATCCTCGCCGCACTGATCGAGTATCGCCAGTGGTCGCAGGAAACCGACGAAGCCGGCGCGCTGGCGTGGATCGAATCCCCGGCCTTTCAGGCCGACTATGTAGCGGCGTCCGACGCGATCGCCGCACAAACCCAACAGAAGAACTGAGTTCCCATGGCATCCCTGAACAAGCAACAGAAACGCGCCAAACGCGCCAAGGCCAAAGCCAAGCAAATCCGTATGGTCGGCCGCAAGCCGCTGGAACAGGACGAAGACCTCGACCACCTCGCCGAGCCGGTGCCGGAATACGTCCTGGCGATGTTCAGCAAAATGCGCGACGCCGAAGCCGTCAGCCGCAATGAAATGCTGCTGACGCTACTGCGCGAACTGGCGTTCGTCATCGTTGACCATCCAGAGCTGCTGGACATGGAAAACGCAGACAACGAAGGCATGGCCGCCACCCACCTGGCCGCCGACATGCTGATCGACTATCGCATGTGGGCCGAAGGCGTAACGATCGAAGAGGCCCAGGCCTGGCTGAGCGAGCCACAGTTCATCACCGATTTCGGGGTTGCGCTGGATGCTTATGGCAAGTCAGTGGACACCCAGGAAGAAAAGAGCGAATAAACCCCTCTCACAAACAAAAACGGCCGCTAGTCATCACTGACAGCGGCCGTTTTGCATTACGTGTTACGGATCAGTTCAACACCACCGCGCCACGTTTTTCCAGCTTGCGACGGCGTGCCACCAGCAGACCGGCGGCCACCACCATCAGGCTCAGCAGGCCAGTCGCGAGGATCTCCACGCGATGCGCTTCCTGGAACAGCATGATGGTCAGGGCCGCGACGATGAAGATGATCACCGCGTAGGTCAGGCCCGGGAACAACCACATGCTGAAGTCGATTTTCTCGCCGCGCGCCACGCGTTGTTTGCGCATGCGCAATTGCGAGAAGGCGATTACCAGGTACACCAGCAGCGCGATAGCACCGGAGCTGGCCAGCAGGAATTCGAACACTGCGGCCGGGGCCACGTAGTTCGCGAATGTGCACAGGAACGCTGCGCCGGTGGACAGCATCACCGCCCAGTAAGGCGTGCCGCTTTTGTTGGTGCGGGTCGACATGGCCGGGGCATCGCCACGCCTGCCGAGGGAGAAGAGCATGCGCGATGAGGTGTAAAGCGCCGAGTTCAGGCAGCTGGTTACCGCGACCAGCACCACGATGTCGACGATCATTTTCGCGTTAGGAATGCCCATGCGCTCAAGCACGGTCTGGTAGGAACCGAGGTTGGCCAGCGTAGGATCGTTCCAAGGCACCAAGGCTACAACGATGAAGATCGATACGAGATAGAACAAGCCGATCCGCCAGATCACCGAGTTGGTAGCCTTGGAGATCTGCTTGCCCGGGTTCTTCGATTCCGCGGCCGCGATGGTCACGATTTCGGTACCCATGAAGGAGAACATGGTGGTCAGGATCGCGCCCAGTACCGCACCCATGCCGTTTGGCAGGAAGCCGCCGCTGTCGAACAGATGCGACACACCGCTGACCTGGCTGTTCGGCAGGTAGCCGAAGATCGCTGCAAGACCGAGGGCGATGAAACCGATGATCGCCAGCACTTTGATCAGGGCAAACCAGAATTCGAATTCACCGTAGTTCTTCACGCTGAACAGGTTGGTGACGGTCAGCAGCATGGTGATGATCAGCGCGAAAGCCCAAATGCCGACGCCCGGGAACCAAGCGTGGAGGATGGTCGCGGCGGCGTTGGCCTCCAGTGGAATCACCAATACCCAGAACCACCAGTACAACCAGCCGATGGTGAAACCGGCCCAGTGCCCGATGGCACGGTCGGCGTAAGTCGAGAACGAACCGGTGTCCGGCGAGGCGACAGCCATTTCGCCGAGCATGCGCATCACCAACACCACCAGGGTACCGGCAGCAGCATAAGCCAGCAGCACGGCAGGGCCGGCAGCAGCGATGGCGTGGCCGGAGCCAACGAACAGACCGGCGCCGATAACACCGGCGATCGACAACATGGTCACATGACGCGGTTTGAGCCCCTGTTCGAGGCCATTGGAGCTTGGGGTACTGCTCATCGAAACTACCTTTGCAAGGAAAGCGATTGCGTCCGGCCCGTCTGGCATTTTCTTTCTCGTAAAAAGAAACCAACGGGGCGTTCCGGATTCTGCACGCAATAAATGCGCCAAAATGTTTCAAAGTCTTCTGGGCTGCGGCTTTGCGCACGACCGAACAGTCATCGCAAGTCCTTGAGATTAATGGCTATTCGCCAGAGCGTTACCCTGCGACTCACTTTCAAGACGAATCAGCGCACCAGAAACACACTGAAAAAGTGTGGGATGCACAATAAAAGGGCGAATCAGGAACGTTCGGCCGGATAGCGCTTCCAACACCCCGCCAAAGCTGGCAACATCGCGCCTTTTTTTACGCGACACCCACGGGTTTGCACGATCAAACATCCGTTCGGTTGTTGATGGGGCGACAGTCTGCTGTGCCGATGCGACAACCTGCCACATGCCACCCGTTAACCGCTCGTAGCGCTGTTGGCTGCCATTGAAACGCTATGCTAGCTTGGCCGCCTCGCCAGGACGGCCATCCAACAGCTGGAGCGCAACATATATGAGGAACGCACATGGCTGAGGCCACGCCCGCGCTTGAAATCCGCAACTTGCACAAACGCTACGGACAGCTTGAGGTGCTCAAAGGCATCTCGCTGACCGCCCGCGACGGCGATGTGATCTCGATCCTCGGTTCCTCCGGTTCCGGCAAGTCCACGTTCCTGCGTTGCATCAACCTGCTGGAAAACCCGCACCAGGGCCAGATTCTGGTGGCCGGTGAAGAACTCAAGCTCAAGGCCGCCAAAAATGGCGAACTGGTTGCCGCCGATGGCAAACAGATCAACCGTCTGCGCTCCGAGATTGGGTTTGTGTTTCAAAACTTTAATCTGTGGCCGCACATGAGCATCCTCGACAACATCATCGAGGCACCGCGTCGCGTGCTCGGCCAGAGCAAAGCCGAAGCCATCGAAGTCGCCGAAGCACTGCTGGCCAAGGTCGGCATCGCCGACAAGCGCCACGCCTACCCGGCGCAATTGTCCGGCGGTCAGCAACAGCGCGCGGCGATTGCCCGCACGCTGGCGATGCAGCCGAAGGTGATCCTGTTCGACGAGCCCACCTCGGCGCTTGACCCGGAAATGGTTCAGGAAGTACTTAGTGTCATCCGCGCACTGGCCGAAGAAGGCCGCACCATGCTGCTCGTGACCCACGAAATGGGTTTTGCCCGTCAGGTCTCCAGCGAAGTGGTGTTCCTTCACCAAGGCCTTATAGAAGAGCAAGGATCGCCTCAGCAGGTGTTCGAAAACCCGCTTTCGGCGCGCTGCAAACAATTCATGTCCAGCAACCGCTAACGGAGCAACATGCATGCAGAATTTCAAGAAGGTCTTCCTGGCCGCCGCCGTCACCCTCGCGTTCAGCGCCGGTGCCATGGCTGAAACCCTGAAGATGGGCATCGAAGCGGCCTACCCGCCGTTCAACAACAAAGACGCCAGCGGCAACGTGGTCGGCTTCGACAAAGACATCGGCGACGCCCTCTGCGCGAAGATGAAGGTCGAGTGCACCGTGGTCACTTCCGACTGGGACGGCATCATTCCGGCCCTGAACGCGAAGAAGTTCGACTTCCTGATCTCCTCGCTGTCGATCACCGACGAGCGCAAAGGCGCGGTCGATTTCACCGACCCGTACTACTCGAACAAGCTGCAGTTCATTGCACCGAAAAACGTCGACTTCAAAACCGACAAGGACTCGCTGAAGGGCAAGTCCATCGGTACCCAGCGTGCCACGCTGGCCGGCACCTGGCTGGAAGACAACTACGGCAGCGATCTCAACGTCAAACTCTATGACACCCAGGAAAACGCCTACCTCGACCTGACGTCCGGTCGTGTCGACGCGATCCTCGCCGACAAGTACGCCAACTACGACTGGCTGAAAAGCGACGCGGGCAAGAACTACGAGTTCAAGGGCGACCCGGTTGTAGAAAGCGACAAGATCGGCATCGCTGTGCGTAAAGGCGACCCACTGCGTGAGAAGTTGAACGCTGCCCTGAAGGAAATCGTCGCCGACGGTACCTACAAGAAGATCAACGACAAGTACTTCCCGTTCAGCATCTACTGATCCTGACCTGTGGGACTGGCGCCGTGACTCAACGGCGCCGGCTTCCGACTTTGCCTGCCGCAATTTGAACAGAACTCCATGATTATCGACCTCTACGGATTCGGCCCGGCCCTCGCTGCCGGCGCGCTGATGACCGTCCAACTGGCTCTCACCGCCCTGTGCCTGGGACTGGTGCTCGGCCTGCTCGGCGCCTTGGCCAAGACTTCCCCGTACAAGCCGCTGCAATGGCTTGGCGAAACCTACTCGACCATCGTACGTGGTGTGCCGGAACTGCTTTGGGTTCTGCTGATCTACCTCGGCACCGTCAAGACGATGAATGCCATTGGCGAATACTTTGGCAATCCAGACCTGGCGCTAAGCCCCTTTGTGGCGGGCGTAACCGCACTCGGACTGTGCTTCGGCGCCTATGCCACGGAGGTATTTCGTGGCGCCATCCTGGCCATTCCGAAAGGACACCGTGAGGCCGGTCAGGCCCTGGGCCTGTCGAAATGGCGGATCTTCACCCGGTTGATAATGCCGCAGATGTGGCGCATCGCCCTGCCCGGTCTGGGCAATCTGTTCATGATCCTGATGAAAGACACTGCTCTGGTGTCGGTCATCGGCCTGGAAGAAATCATGCGCAATGCGCAGAACGCCGTGACCTTCGCCAAGCATCCATTCACCTTCTATCTGGTCGCAGCCGTCATGTATCTGGGCCTGACCATACTGGCGATGGCCACCATGCACTTCATGGAAAAACGCGCCGCCCGTGGCTTCGTGAGGACGACGTAATGGAATGGGAAGTCATCTATAAGTGGCTGCCGAAGTTCTTTCAGGGCGCCGTCCTGACACTCGAACTGGTGGGCATCGCCGTTATTCTCGGGTTGTTGCTGGCGATCCCTCTGGGCATCGCGCGCTCCTCCAAGCTCTGGTTTGTTCGCGCATTTCCTTACGCTTACATCTTTTTCTTTCGTGGCACTCCGCTGCTCGTACAACTGTTTCTGGTCTACTACGGCCTCGCTCAGTTCGACGCCGTACGCGACAGTTTCATGTGGCCGTATTTGCGAGAACCCTTCTGGTGCGCTGTCGCCACGATGACCCTGCATACTGCCGCCTATATCGCCGAAATCCTGCGTGGCGCCATTCAAGCGATCCCGCCGGGCGAGATCGAAGCCGCGCGTGCACTGGGCATGTCCAAGGCCAAGGCATTGTTCTATATCGTCCTGCCGCGCGCCGCGCGCATCGGCCTGCCGGCCTACAGCAACGAAGTCATCCTGATGTTGAAGGCCAGTTCTCTGGCGAGCACGGTGACCTTGCTCGAACTCACCGGCATTACCCGCACGATCATTGCCCGCAACTACCTCACCGTGGATATGTTCTTCACCGCAGGCGTCATTTACCTGCTGATGTCGTTTGTTCTCGTTCAGGCATTCAAACAGCTGGAGCGATGGTTGCGCGTCGATGCCTGCCAAGGGCGTTGATTCTTCCTACGTGCTGACGGGCGAGAACTTACTCGCCCGCTTCACCGCGTTGGATGCTTTTTTGGTTGAGCATCAGGCGCTGTGGAAACCTCGACCGTTCACTCATCTTTCGCTTGTTTGGGAAGCGTCCTACCCGGAGCTGGCCTTGTGGCTGCGCGGACGGTCGCTGGAAGACGCGGAAAACGCTCACAATCAACCTGCCGAACTTGTCGATGCGCCGGAGCCGTTCGCTTCATTGGCGGCGCTGTCGGCTGAGTTGAGTGCAGTTGGTGAGTTGCCGGGGCATGCACTGGAAGCTGCGGGCCATCGACTGAATGTCGATGTGCCGGGACGCAAGTGGCAGCAGATTGAGGCGTTCGCCAGTCGTTTGTCTTTCACCTCGCAGCCGATGCATTGGCTGGACTGGTGTTCGGGCAAGGGGCATTTGGGGCGACGGTTGTTGGGCGCGGGGCAGCAACTGACTTGCGTTGAATACGATCCGCTATTGGTCGCCAGCGGTCAGGCGTTGAGTCAGCGTCATCAGTTGCACGCTTTGCACGTGGAACAGGACGTACTGGCGGCGAACGCCTCTACCGTGTTGAGCGCGACTCACACGCCCGTCGCCCTGCATGCGTGTGGTGATCTGCATGTGCGCTTGATGCAACTGGCCAGTGCTGCCGGTTGCCAACGAATGGCGATCGCGCCCTGCTGCTACAACCGCATCAGTCGTAGCGAATATCAGGCATTGTCCTGCGCAGGATCGGCATCGCTCCTACAGCTCTCGCTGGAAGATCTGGCGCTGCCGGCGAGCGAAACCGTCACAGCCGGTGCTCGCGTCCGACGTCAGCGCGACACTTCGATGGCCCGTCGTTTGGCCTTCGATCTGCTGCAACGGCAAGTGCGCGGCGTCGACGAGTATTTGCCAACGCCCTCCCTGCCCAGCGCCTGGCTGGAAAAACCGTTCGCTGATTACTGTCGGGATCTGGCTGCGCTCAAAGAGTTATCCACAATCGGTGAGCGAGATTGGCCCGCACTCGAAGCAGCCGGTTGGCAGCGGTTGGCCGAAGTTCGCAACCTCGAATTGCTTCGCGGGCTGTTCCGACGGCCACTGGAGCTTTGGCTGAATCTGGATCGGGCGCTTTTCCTCTCAGAACAGGGCTACACCGTCCGCCTCGGCAGCTTCTGCGACACCTTGCTGACTCCGCGTAATTTGCTGCTAATGGCCGAACGCGCTCAAAACGTTACAGCCTGTGGATAACTCTGTTGATGGATTTGCCGTGGATCCAATATCTGCGCCTGTTTCGTCGCCTTAACAACACTGGTCATTTTTTGTTCACATAAATAAAAAACCTGTAAAACAGGGATTTGCGAACAAAATGAGAATGGGTTCACAAAACCTCGCCTGAGTATGACTTCGTGCCTCTCAGTTGTGCATAAGCTGCCAATCAAAACGACATAACCGCCGAATAATGGCGCTCGCCGAGCGAATAATTTCGCCCTCGCGAAAGCCGAAACTCCACTGCCTGTCCTGCAAAACAGCCCTATCGTGCGTAAGGCACAAATGCTGCGTTACGCATTGCACAGTGCTTAATTTGCCGCGATGCAAAAATAGTCTGAATTCAGGGGTTTACAGGATCTTCCCAATCGCTATAATCGTCGCCCACAACGCCGGTATAGCTCAGTTGGTAGAGCAACTGACTTGTAATCAGTAGGTCCCGGGTTCGACTCCTGGTGCCGGCACCATACAAAACAAGGGCTTGCAGCGATGCAGGCCCTTTGTTTTTGCGCTACACGTAACAAGCCACGTAACAAGCGCGCTGATCGATCCCATACGCGGGTCTGCTCAAGCACGCACAGCTAGGCATGCAGACGGCCATCGGCTCATACAGTGAGCGAGTCCAGCGCCCGGCCATTTCTGACGGTTGCGCCTAAAATGTGTGACCCCGCGGAAAAAGAGTAATAAAGGTGATATGCCTTCCTAAATATCGCTACAAGCCACGTCCTATAAGGCTTTGAATGATTTTCGGAAAGGTGATATTTGAGTGATATAGAAGTAATCGTATTACTCTTTTATAAGGTGATATTTCAAAACCACGAAACCCAATGAAACCGGGGGTTCGGCGGAAATATCACTTTTCATATCACTTCATATTACTTCTCTATGTGATATAGAAACCCCAGTAAAATCGGGGCTTCCAGAGCAACCTTCGCCCCGTATCACCTATATCACTCTTTTTGAAATACCCACCCCTGCCTGAGAATCGATCTCATATAAAGCGCATACCGAAAACGACGCTTTCATATCCCGTCCAGCAACGCCTTCAATGCTTTTTCTTCCTCTGACCCTCTCTCTGTATGGGAATGGATCGCCAAATATTCGCGTCCCGCTGCCCCCTCTCTGTAGAGAACCCAGTCGCCGGTTGACTTAGGAAGGCGTTCAGTGAATTTTTTCATTACGTCTTCGATCCCGAGGCTCGGGTCTACACCACTTCTGATAATTCGCTCTGCTAAGTCATCTATCGTTTGATCCAACGATTGTCCGATTGGCCTGCCTTGAGCCGCAGCGAAGTTAGTAGACGCCCAGTCACTTGCCCGATAGTGGAAATGACCATACCCAGCTAGCAATCCTGTTTCTTTGAAATCTCCTGGAGTTTTCGTAGATGGCTCGCCTGCCTCCACGGCGTCGATTGCTCGTAACAATCGGGAAAAGTCGTCGCAATCCAGTTCCAGGATCTGGCCTGTGAGGTGAATAGACAGTCTTTGAACGTATGGCTTTTCTTGCAGGATTTCCCTAACAAACTCAGCGGAATGACAGACCATCGAAACCTCCAGTGGTGTCGAGATAAAGGGGAGCACGGACGTTCGGAGCAACTGGAGCTTAGTCGACACCTACCTTTACGCCTGAATGAAACGATAGATTGTTGGGATTCTCAGCCTTAAGCCCCGCCATTCATGTCTCCTAGGGTGATGCCCCGCACAGCTGGCGGTCTCCGGAGGCACTGATTTATTTAGCGATCACTTTTCGAAAAATAAGAGCATCTGTACTTTTTTCGCTCCATCGCCAATGAATACGGGACTTTCAGATCACCACTCGGCAGGTTTTCGAAACCAACCTCTATGCAAAGAAATGCCATTTCTTTTCAAAACTTTGCATTTTGTGCAAAAGGTATAGGCCCATGCATGCCCTACTCCAACGCTGGCGGTAGGACGGTTTGCATGTCATCTAGCTTTGCAATAAAAAGGCACGCATACCCCGCTGGCGGGAGGGGGATAAGTGCTTTCTCAACGTTTTTTTTGTATCAAGCAAGGTTTCGCTGAGCGCATGGCATGTAAAGTATTGGCTTCTCAAGGTGGGGAAGATCTGAAGAATCGATGTAGTCGATCTTGTGATGGCGGATGGGGGACGGCTGCGTTGAAAATTGCGTTGTCAGTTCTTCGACAGCGGTGGAACTTCACAACTCTTCACATTTATCAGGCGGCTCCGATGTTGTATTCCGCCAGATGGGGCTGTTCTCGTTACGTAGCCTTGTGCAGCGAGTGTATTAATTGAACCTCTCTATACGGACCCGCATGGACGGTCGTGTGAGAGAACTGAAGGCGCAACATCATTCAATTGAGCATCGACTCATTCCTAGCGATACCACAACGCACGGCGCGTGACGAATCACGCACTGTGCGGCGAATGCTGGTGACTTAGAAATCGGTAAGTTGAGCCTTCAGCTTGCGGTCACTGCAGTGAATCAATACCACTGAGCATGTCTTCAGCCAGCGGGGTCAGCGCCTTGAACGATGACTCCTGTTTATTCAATTGCGCTAAGGCATAAATAGTACGTGCGGTTCGACCGTTACCATCTCCATAGGGATGGTAACGGACAATGGCGCCAAACAGCGCTTCGCCCGCGTCTACTTGCCCCGCCTGGACCTTGATTTTAATGGCGTCCAATGCTTTCACAAAACCGGCACGGCCCACATCCGAGCCCATGAACAGCGGATCGCTGCTGGAACGGAACACCCGCTCGACTTGCCCTACTGCAGGCTGGTACACCACCGCGTGCAGGCGATCTATGGCATGTATATCCATCAGATCGGTCTGGTGGTTCTGTGAAAGCACATTCCGGATGCGCCCCTGCAGTGCGTTTACTGATGCCGGATCGGGGGCCGATCGGCTACTGCCGGTGATCCAGTTGGCGGCGGCTAGCTCTGGCTCTCCAGACAAGGATTGACGAGGAACCGAAGCTGGTGCGTCCAGAAAACCATGAATGTGACTATTGGCCGCGCTCAACCGCGTCAGGTCAGACTGCAGGCGGCGTTGCGCCTGAGCTTGTTCAAAGGCCAATTCCCCCCAAGCGAAACGTGTCCTTACGGTCCCGAGGGAGTCCAATTCCAAATTCCGGCGGATCGACAGCTCCACCGCTTCAGCAGTGGTCAGGAGCGCCAAGCGCCGGGCGGGCTCGCTGCCTTTCATGTGATCAACCAAAAGATTGATCTTGCCGTTATCGGCGAGTCGGGACCATGTCACACTGCGCAACGCCTGTGGAATGAACGCACGCGTGGCTGACTTGGTTCGACGATAAAGGGCAAGGCCTTCGGTAATGCCGTGTCGGGTCAAAGGCGCTGCGCTCGCCAGCGTTCCCACGCCACCCAGTATCCCGGCCAGGATCGCCTCGTTGCGAAAGGCCGCGGCATCTTCCGGCCGGTCAGCCATCTGCGCCTGTGTCCAGCTGGCTGCGACGTAAGCACCGTCCAGCGCCAGATTGCTCAAAAACAATGCGATACGGCCCAACAAAGCCCCTGTCCCCGGAATAACAGTATTCAAACCAATGGCGGCAATCGTCAGAATGCTCTTGGCTACCTCTAGCAAGTGTCCAGTGATTTGCTCCCAGGAACTGAACACCAGATAATCGATGTCCGAATCGAGACGACTCATCAGACCCTCGAACAGCTTATCGGCCAAATCACTTAGGTTTGCGCTGGCGACGAAAGAAAAGGGGTGTATCAGCCACACACCGGGTGGCGTGGCATTGAGATCGGATACCACCGTAGGTTGAAAAATCGAAACGGGACTATCTTTATACTGCTGCGCCGAAACGCAGGGTAGCTTTGCAAGAAGCCGTTCTTTAAAGGCCACCGTATCGGGAAACACAGAAACTAACTCGGTTTGCATACCCGTGAACGTCGAATAGGTGCGCCTCCCGCTGATCACGTGAAAAAAATCGGGGGTGTCTACGTCAAAAAGCACACCGCCTTTGCGGCCGGAGGGTATCAGAAACATTCCGTTCAGCTTGGTTCCTTTGAAGAGCACTTCTTGGGCCTGAATATTCCCACTTAGAAAATTCTCCACGGCGGGCACATATCCCACATTCTTGTCTGGACTATCCAAATACGCTATGCAACGTAGTCGTACCATTTTCTGATAGAGCGCTGTCAGTCCGGTACGGTTGGCAGGATTCGCCCGATACGTCGACAACGCGCGTTCCATCACGGTTTGCAGATTTTCCTGAGTCAGAGAATTGATCAGCTCACTCGGCTCAAACGTGGTTCGGGGATACGAGTACTGACGGCCCAGCGAATCCCTCGCTTGCTTGAAAGCGTAGAGATAGTGCCCCGTCACGACGTCCCGGAGTGCTACGCGTACCGTGCTGCTGCTCGGTGCACGTGCATGAGGGGGGATCATGGTAGGGTCGTAGGGGCCGGGATGGTAGGTCACACTGACATAGCTGTCCGGCGACAAATAAGAAGTCGTGCCGCTTTGTTCCTCGTAGCGACTAATACCTGTGTTGATGTAATCATCAATAAACACTGCGGGATTCAAAATAGGACTGTCTAGCGTTGAGAGCAGCTGCAAGGTGCGCTCCGCGGAGAGCTGATCCGTTGTAGGTGTGGTCGTCGCTTCGGTTGTTTCGGTCTCCAAAGGTGGTCGCGACGTGCTTCTGATCAATAAAGTCCGCTTGTACT
>NZ_VCNJ01000016.1 GCF_005938625.1 Pseudomonas fluorescens | reverse complement strand
CGACGCCATCGAAAACATCACCCTGGTCCGCAACAGCGAAGATCAGCTTTTGCTGTGCCGTGGTTTCGAACGCAAAGAAACCTACGTCCGCCGTGGCCAGCGCTTTGTGCTGAGCAATATCTCGCTGCGCAACGGCGCCGGGATGATGCTGCATTACGAGCATCGTCATGGCGAACACTCGCTGCTCTCCGACCTGATCACTTATCAGGAAAACGACTTCACCAAAGTCCATTTGCACCTCGGCACGATGATCGACGAGCACGGCCGGTTTATCGGCCTCTGGCAGATCGTTGACGGCGAACCGCTGCGCCAGCTCTGCGCCTATCAGTACGACGCCTATGGCGACCTGATTCAGGCGCAGGACGAGAACGGCGCCGTCTGGTCGTATCAGTTCGAGCATCACCTGATCACCCGCTACACCGACCGCACCGGGCGCGGCATGAATCTGCAGTGGGACGGTTCAAGCGCCAAGGCCAAAGCCATCCGCGAATGGGCCGACGACGGCAGTTTCGACACGCGCCTGGAGTGGGATGAAAACATCCGTCTGACCTACGTCACTGACGCCCTCGGCAACGAGACCTGGCACTACTACGACATCCTTGGCTATACCTACCGAATTCGCTACGCGGATGAGCGCTCAGAGTGGTTCTTCCGCGACGAGGCCAAGAATATCGTGCGCCGCGTCAATCCCGACGGCAGCACCGATCGCTACAGCTACGATGAGCGCAGCAACCTGCTCGAACACATCCGCGCCGATCACACGGTGATGCACTACGCCTACGACGATCAGGACCTGCTGATCAAGATCAGCGATGCCGAGGGCGGGCAATGGCAGCGCGCCTATGACGACCAAGGCAACCTGGTCGAAGCGCTGGATCCGCTCGGCAACAAAACCGAATACGCCTACAACAAATCCGGCCAGCCCACCGCGATCAAGGACGCCAACGGCAACGAAAAAACCCTCGACTACAACGACGCCGGGCAACTGGTCGAGTACGTCGATTGCTCGGGCAAAACCAGCGCCTGGGAGTACAACGAATTCGGGCAGATGATCTGCTTCACCGACGCTGCCGGCAACGCCACCGAATACCAATACAAGGCCGGCCAACCGGTGCTGATCAAGCACCCGGACAAGACCGAAGAGCGTTTCGAGCGTGATGCCGAAGGTCGGCTGTTGGCGCACGTTGATGGACTCGATCGCTGCACCACCTGGAGCTACAGCGCCGCCGGTCTGATCGCCGAACGCATCGATGCCGCCGAACAAACCCTGCGCTATCGCTGGGACCGTCTCGGACGGTTAACGGCGCTGGAAAACGAAAACGAACAACGTGCGCACTTCCACTACGATCCGGTCGGACGCCTGCTCGAAGAGCGCGGCTTTGATGGGCGCAGCACGCGCTATCAGTACGACCCGCTCACCGGACGCCTCGCCCAATCGGTCAATGGCGAGCGCGTCATCTCGCTGAGCTTCGACCCGATGGGCCGTTTGACCGAACGTCGCGCCACCTTGGGCGACCAATCGCAAAGCGAGACTTTCGCTTACGATGGCAACGGCAACCTGGTGCTGGCCGACAACGCCGACAGTCGCCTGCAATGGTTCCACGACCCGGCCGGCAATCTGCTGCGTGAGCACCAGCATTACCTCGGCCTGGAAAAGCCCACCGTCGCGATCTGGCAGCACGAGTACGACGTGCTCAACCAAAGAGTCGCCAGCGTTCGCCCCGACGGCCACCGCGTCAGCTGGCTGACGTACGGCAGCGGTCACCTGCTCGGCCTGCGCCTCGATGAACACGAACTAATCGGCTACGAGCGTGACGACCTGCACCGCGAAGTCGCCCGCCATCAAGGCAACCACCTGCTGCAAACCCAAAGCTGGGACCCGGCCGGCCGTTTGCAAGAACAACTGCTGGGACGCAGCGACGACAAATCTACGCTGCTCAAACGCGAGTACAGCTATGACGCCGCCGGCCAACTGACCGACATCCACGACAGCCGCCGCGGCCCGCTCGCCTATCGCTACGATCCGGTCGGCCGACTGCTCAGCGCCACCACACGTCAAGGCGTGGAAACCTTCGCCTTCGACCCGGCCGGCAACCTGCTCGACGACAAGGCGACAGAAATTCGCCGCCCACTGGACCTGACCCCACCGCGCAGCAAACTGGTCGACAACCTGCTGCGCGAATACGCCGGCACCCACTACGACTACGACGAACGCGGCAACCAGATCCAGCGCTGGCACAACGGCCAACGCAGCGACCTACAGTGGGATTTGTTTGATCGACTGGTGCATTTCGAAGACCCGCGCCTGTCCGTCGAATTCGCCTACGACGCACTGGGACGCCGCCTGCACAAAAACTCCCGCGCGCACTACAAACAGCGTCCAGAAGCAGGCTCTCTCTGGAACAGAAACGAGCACGCGCGCAAACAGCGCGAACTCGGCTGCGGCTTCACCTTGTACGGCTGGGATGGCGACAACCTCGCTTGGGAAAGCAGCCCGGCACAAAGCGATGGCGAGCCCGGCCGCACGGTGCACTACGTCTTCGAACCGGGCACTTTTGTCCCTGTTGCACAGGCTGTGCGGCATGCGCCAATTGATCTGATTGGGCTGCCGGATTACAGCGGTGAATACAGCCTTGATGAAGATCCAGTGTGGAATCACAAGGCAACGGCATTACCGTTTGATGCGCTGGCCTGGTATCAGTGTGATCACCTCGGCACGCCGCAGGAATTGACGGATTCCCAAGGCAACCTGGCCTGGACCGCGCAATACAAGGCGTGGGGACAGGTGACGGAGCAGCGCTCGGAGTGGGCGCGGCAGCATGGCGTGATGAACCCGATACGGTTCCAGGGGCAGTATCACGATCATGAGACGGGGCTGCATTACAACCGGTATCGTTATTACGATCCAAGCGTAGGTCGTTTTATCAGCCAAGACCCGATTGGCTACGCAGGAGGGTTGAACCTCTTCGAGTACGCTCCGAATCCTTCGAACTGGGTCGATCCATTAGGATTGGCTAAAAAAGGCTCTCAATCTGGAGGCACACCCAAACAGGCTCAATCAAAGGTTAGAAGAGGCCAAGCACCTGCGGAGATTACTCGAATTGACGAGCCTGAACAGAGTGTACCTAGCAGCCAATGGCATGCACACTGCAAGTGCGGGTCCGGATACAATCTTGATGGGTCAATACATGATAAAGGAAAAGGGGACGTGACTTTTTCCAAGAAAACAAAAGAATGGCTAAACGATCATGGATGGAGTATTCCTTAAATGAAGCTGGTTGAATTTTATAACAAAATCATAAGTAAAGAACCGTACAACAATATGAACGTATTCTTTGAAAGCTACGAAAGTTTCGAAGAGATACCGATCGTATCCAGATACAGCCGATTGGATTTTTTAAAAGAGGAAATGAATAACGATAAAGTTTCGGAACTCCTAGTGAGCACCGCTATATTTTTAATGAATTCTATAAAAATAATGGGACCAACAGACAAGCCAGATTTCTACGCCATTACTTTCACCGATTTTGATGGGCTGGATGTGGGCGATGTCATTATTCCAAATATTTTTGTTTATCCAGGGCCGGCTTCAAACGGGTTTGTGGATAAGATACGTGTAAAAAAAAGAAAAGCAGTGTCACGAGAAATGAAAGAAGTAAAAAAGATCTTTAATATGTTAGGTTTTGAGACTGTTTTTGACCTTCATGAAAGTAGATTTTATGACTCCGCATCCAAAGATGAAATTGTTAGGATTTTTGCCGTCCCAAAAATATCGAGCAGTAAAATTAAGGAGTCAAACTCTTTAAGCTCCGAGCCTTAAGAAGCCATTTACCAATAGTTGGTTTCTGAAAGCGCGCGAGTAGTCGCGAAACTAGATTTTTTCTTACAATGGGAACGGTCTTGAGTTTTTTCAAAGACTGCGGAGGGAAATATTGATGCAAGAGATTTCAAGCGAACTTTCCATGTTCTCCCCGAGCGACTTACAACTTTATGCGTCAAAACTTTTGCAGACTTATTGCACAGCCAAGTCTTTTCAGCACTGCGCCATCAATGATTTGATAGAACATCTGAATAATTACCCTGAAACCCATAACCTAGGTGAATGGGAGAAAAATGGCGCCTTGTTGCCACTTAATGGGAGGGGCGATGATATGCCATCAGACCTTACTCAATCGATACCACCACAAGATATTGACGATTTATGTCAGATTGTGGATAGCGCAGTCGAGGTCGGGATAGTTGATTTGTATGGCGCACCAACTGATCTACCGGCGAAGTTCATAGAGAAAATGTCATTAATTCTCAGTAGAAACAAAATTGATCTTCCCCAGTTTTAGCAGAGGGATAAGATCACATTGCTCCCAACCTAAAATTTTGGTGAAGCGTTTCATATTTATATTCCATCAAAGCTGCCTAGGCCTAAGCGCTTCCCAATGTTCCTGGCCGCCGGGCGGCCTGTCAGCTACATCGAACCATTGCGCAACTTCGTCCCGCGTGAGCATCCGCCACGGACGCGCTAACTGCGATCTAGCGTTTGCACCTTTGAGCACCTGCAAGGAGAGGAAGTCCTCGGGGACTGGCCTCACTCCACCTCAAGATAGCCGCTCACGGACTCACGCGCGCATCTGGACTCTGCACCGAACTCCATCCCTATTTCGAGTATCATCTCCCCCTTTGCCCTCAAGACCTCAATGCAGGAAGCATAACCATGACCAACAAAGCAGTTATCGTATTCAGCGGCGGGCAGGACTCCACCACGTGCTTGATCCACGCCCTGACCCACTACGATGAAGTCCACTGCATCACGTTCGACTATGGTCAGCGTCATCACGCAGAAATTGAAGTGGCGCAGCAGCTGTCGAAAAAGCTCGGTGTGACCGTGCATAAAACGCTGGATGTGTCCTTGCTCAATGAGCTGGCCATCAGCAGCCTGACCCGCGATAACATTCCGGTGCCGACCGTGAATAGCTCTGGCGAGAGCCTGCCAAGCACCTTCGTTCCAGGGCGGAACATTCTGTTTCTGACCCTGGCTTCTATCTATGCCTATCAAGTCCAGGCCAAAACGGTCATTACCGGCGTTTGTGAAACCGATTTCTCGGGCTATCCCGATTGCCGGGATGAATTCGTCAAGGCCTTGAATAAAGCTCTTGAATTAGGCATGGATTACAAGCTGAAACTGGATACGCCATTGATGTGGCTGAACAAGGCAGAGACCTGGGCCTTGGCTGATTACCACAATCAACTGGAACTGGTTCGCGAAGAAACTTTGACTTGCTACAACGGCATCAAAGGCGTTGGTTGCTCCGATTGCGATGCCTGCAATCTTCGTGCAAAAGGCTTGAATGAGTTCCTGAATAATAAAGTGCAGGTCACTCAAAGCTTGAAAGAGAAACTCAACTTAAAGTAAAACCGCGACAAGAAGCGCTCACTCCAGCATGCCGCCAACAGTGAGCGCTCTCTTCTCTTACTGCGTCTGCGCACCCGTCAGGTATTTCTTGAACAAAGACCGTGCCCCGTAGGCCGGCAAGATATTAAAGAAGGCAAAGCCTACCTTGATTGCAATCTGAACGTAGATCATGCCCAATATCGCGCTATTTTCCATCGTCCCGTAGAAAGCGATGTAGCAGAACAGAAAACTGTCGATGATCACGGCAAACAATGTGCTTAAAAATACTCGCAAAAACAGAAACCTGGAATTTGTGAGTTCTTTAATCTTGCACAACAGGTACGAGTTTATATTCTCTGAAACCAGGAACGATACAGAAGACGCTACAAGGACTGCGGACAACTGACTGATAACATCGTTATAAGCGCCATCGAGTTTCCAGCCCGGCAGACCCGGAAGATGGGTAGTGATAGCCAACAGAATGATAATCGCGGCATTGCTGATAAACGCGAACAGGATCGCTTTTCGCGCGAGCCTCAGGCCGAACGTTTCGTTGAGCAAGTCGACGATCAGAAACGTCAGCGGATAGAGGAAAGTACCCGGTGTCACGACAATATCGAAATACTCCAGATAGATCGGTTTTGTCGCAGCAATACTGGTGAAAATGTAAAGCGTGAACAGCATCAGGTTCAGGATGATGTAGATCATCCAGGAACTCTCATGGCGGTCATTTATTTCGTAAGCGGTGAGTGCGCCGCCCTGGGAGTAAAACTTCTTGTAGAGGTTTTTCACTTCGATTTTATTCAGATTATCCATAATCTCACTATTCAACACTTCACTTAGCTTTATTTTAATTATTTTGCCTGTCGCAATGACCATGATGACGGCCAGGCTTTTTCCATTTTCGAACCCCAGCAACTTGTACTTGCTGTTTTCAACGTCAACACTGCAATCCATTAAATCGTTCCTCGATTACATCTCCGATCACGCATACACGATCCGTATCAAAGCTGCCTTCATGGCTTATAGATAACTTCGCTGTGATTTTGTCATACACCAGCTTTTCCCTGTCGCTGGTCGATGCTCCTTTCTGCACGATCAACAGATCGCCGGGTTCATTCATGCCGCTGATTTCGTTTTCCAGCAGCACGCCAATCAGATTAAAGGACGCGCCAAAATAGTAAGTCAGTGGATAAATAGTGGCCAGCTCGCCAATTCTTTTATCCAGACTTTGCAGCAGCATACTTTCCTTGATGACAGGCACCGCCGCCGGATTCATGTTCCCCTGCGGAGAGATACTGCTTTCGATGATTTCCTTTTCTTCAAAATCAATCGTCTCTATTTCCTCGTAAGACACCCCGAAGAAATCAGAAATCTTGCGCACAGTGGACTGCTGGACATTGACCACTTTACCTTCAAGAATGTTGTAGATGGTCGTTCGGGTCAAACCACTGGAGTTGCACAAGGACAGCTGCGTCTCCCCGCGACTCTTTATCAGGTATTTGATGTTGTTCTTCAGATTCTCCGATCTTTCTCTTCTGTGCATCACATGCTTATCATCCATTTTTAACTGCAATCAATGTCACGCCCCGAATGATCATTCCGGACATACACAAGTGAGGTAGGAAATTGCAGTTATATCCCTGTCAGTGCCGCGCAGGATCATAGCATTCTCCCTCCTTGGGTTCGGTATAAAAAGTCAGCTTTCACAGGCTGCTTCCGCCAACGTGCGGGGTCATTTCAGCCTCTGTACTGCTCGTCAGTTCCTGTCGACTTCCACCCAAGGCCTGAAAATCGGCCCCGAGCCATGGCTGTTTTACACCCGACGCGACTATAAAAAGAATCATTTTCTTTGAATAATGTTCATTTTTTTGATTAATTCTGTGGCGTTCCTCACTAAAAAATTTATGATGCGTCAACTCGGTGTCCCATTCTCGAGAGTGAAAGGACGAAAAACCGGGAGGCCTGTACAGGGTTTAGTTTTGCGCGCACAGCGGTCAAAACACGGATTCGCCTGTACAGATCTGGCAAGCAAGGACATGCGCAAATCACGCAAAACCAGGGAAGGAATCAAGCAATGGCAGTCATTACTGAACCGCTCAAGAACCAGGCTGACTTGCTGCGACGCGGTCTGGAAGATCTCCGCGCAGAAGACGCCGAACTGGCGGCGATTCTTGACACTGAAGTCACGCGTCAACAGCACACGCTTTCACTGGTCTCCTCCTCCTGCGCAGTCCAGCCGCGAACCTTGGCGGCCTCCGCTTCCGTGCTGGTCAACGTGACCGCTGAAGGCATGTCCGGCAAGCGTCACAGCGCTGGGTGCGAGAATGTCGAGCTGGTCGAATCGCTCGCCATCCGCCGGGCGCGGCAACTGTTCGCTGCTCAATACGCCAACGTGCAGCCACACTCAGCGTCGAACGCCGTTTACCAGGTGCTCACGTCCCTGCTTGAACCCGGAGATACCTTGCTGGGCATGGCGGTGGAACACGGCGGTCATCTGACGCATGGCAGCCTGGCCGCGTTTTCGGGCGCCTACTACAAGGCGATCCAGTACGGAACGACATCAGACGGCCTGATCGATTACGACAAGGTACGCCTGCTGGCACTCGCCCATCGCCCACGCGTGATCCTCTGCGGCGCCACCGCCTATTCACGCGTCGTGGACTTCCAGCGGTTTCGTGAAATTGCCGATGAAGCCGGCGCTATCCTGCTTGCCGACATTTCGCATATCGCCGGGCTGGTCGCCACCGGGCGCCATCCAAGTCCGATCGACGCGGCACACGTCACCGTCACGTGCACGCACAAGCAACTCGCCGGGCCTCGCGGCGGGGTGATTCTCAGCGGTGCTGATGCGAACACCAAGATTCCCGGTTTGCGGACCACATTCAGTCGCCTGCTGGATCAAGCCGTTTACCCGCGAATGCAGGGCGCGCCGGCCGCCAACATGATCGCCGCGAAGGCTGCCGCGCTGGGTTACGCAATGTCCGCAGCATTCGATGCCTGCATGGCGCAGATCCGCAGTACGGCGGATGAAATGGCCAAAGCGTTTCAGGCCAAGGATTATGAGGTGGTCGGCGGCTGCAGTGAGAACCATACGGTGCTGGTTCGCTTGCGTGGCGGCATTACGGGCGCTATCGCCGAGGCGGCGCTGGGACACTGCGGGATCATCGTCAACAAACATCGCGTACCCGACGATCCCCGTTCGGCACTTGTCACCAGCGGGCTGCGTATCGGCACCGCTGCTCTGGCGCAACGCCGGGTCGATGTCCACGGCAGCCGCCAGATCGTCGATTTGATCGTGCGGATTCTGAATACGGTAGCGCCGCTCGGCGAACAGGATTACACCCTGGAGCCCTTGCTCCTTGCGCAGTTTCGCTCAGAGGTCGAAACCCTGTGCAGGGACTATCCTCTCGCCGACTATCAATAGCGCACCAACATTTGCCCCCATAAAAAAACCCGGCGCTCAGGCCGGGTTTTGTATTTCTGGGTCAGCGTTTACTTGGCAGCACCTGCCGCGTGCACGGCCTGCTGCGCACCGCGCTTGTTCTTGATCACGTAGCAGACCCACATGAACACGACCCACACCGGAATCGCATACACCGAGATCTGAATGCCCGGGATCAGCAGCATCACGCCAAGGATGAACGCGACGAACGCCAGGCAGATGTAGTTGCCGTACGGATACCACAGCGCCTTGAACAGCGGCGTCTGTTTGGTCTTGTTCATGTGCTGACGGAACTTGAAGTGCGAGAAACTGATCATCGCCCAGTTGATCACCAGCGTCGCAACCACCAGCGACATCAGCAGTTCCAGCGCGTGTTGTGGGATCAGGTAGTTGAGCAGCACAGCAACCAGCGTCACTGCCGCCGAAGCCAGAATCGAACGCACCGGCACGCCACGCTTGTCGATCTTCGCCAGACCTTTCGGCGCATCGCCCTGCTCGGCCATGCCCAGCAGCATGCGGCTGTTGCAGTAGGTGCCGCTGTTGTACACCGACAACGCGGCGGTCAGGACCACAAAGTTGAGGATGTGCGCGGCGGTGTTGCTGCCGAGCATCGAGAACACTTGCACGAACGGGCTGCCGCTGTACGAATCTCCGGACGCGTTGAGGGTTGCCAGCAGGCTGTCCCATGGCGTCAGCGACAGCAGGATCACCAGTGCGCCGATGTAGAAAATCAGAATCCGGTAGATCACCTGGTTGATCGCTTTCGGGATCACGGTTTTCGGCTTGTCGGCTTCAGCCGCGGTGAAACCGAGCATTTCCAGACCACCGAAGGAGAACATGATGATCGCCATGGCCATCACCAGACCGCTGACGCCATTCGGGAAGAACCCACCGTGCGACCACAGGTTGCTCACCGAGGCTTGCGGGCCGCCGTTGCCGCTGACCAGCAAATAGCTGCCGAGCGCAATCATGCCGACGATCGCCACGACCTTGATGATCGCGAACCAGAACTCGGCTTCACCGAAGACTTTGACGTTGGCCAGGTTGATCGCGTTGATCAGCACGAAGAAGGCTGCCGCAGAGACCCAGGTCGGAATGTCCGGCGCCCAGTAGTGGATGTATTTGCCGACCGCGGTCAACTCCGACATGCCCACCAGAATGTACAGAATCCAGCAGTTCCAGCCCGACAGGAAACCGGCAAAGCCGCCCCAGTATTTGTGCGCAAAATGGCTGAAGGAACCGGCCACCGGCTCTTCAACGATCATCTCGCCGAGCTGACGCATGATCATGAAGGCGATGAAGCCGCAGATGGCGTAGCCGAGGATCATCGACGGGCCGGCGGATTTCAGTACCCCGGCCGAGCCGAGGAACAATCCGGTACCGATCGCGCCACCGAGGGCGATCAGTTGAATATGGCGATTTTTCAGGCCGCGTTTCAGCTCGCCTGATTGCGAGGGTTGTCCACTCATGAAAAAGGTCTCACGCAAGGTTTGATGGTGTTCAGTAGACGTTGCTGCAAGGTTGCGATTTCAGGCAGCCCCGATCAAACCCCAGCGCAGGCACCAGGAGTTCAGCTTATTTACAACGGTCATGCGTCACCTGTTTGTTTTTATCTGTGACGAAATCGAACCCGAGACGCTTGTGGCGCCACGGAGTGAACAAGGCGGATAGCCTTGAGATTTGCGCGATTACGCAGAGGGTCACAGTTAAAACGCGGCGCATTGTACACCGCTAACCCCCTGCTGCCAGACCCCGCTGGATCAGCGTGTCGGTTGCCGGGATTGCGTGTGTCCGCCACGAAACACTCGGGCGGCTGCAAAAGTTGAGTCAGGCCTTTGCAGGCCATCGGCGTGGACGAGGAAAAAACCGTCCCACGGAGAGAGGTGGAGATCAGTCACGGCGTTCATTGCGCCTCCTTCTTGTTATGCACCTGCACGACAGGCATGGGGCGCATCTCAACCTGCAAACGGCGCTGAAACAAGCGCACCAGAGCCTTGCGCAGCCCGCGGCTGAGCGTGCTTCGGCAGCTTTTCCTTACAGCGGTCATGGCGGCTTGGTTTCACTCGTTTTTACCGGGTTTTTCGTAAACATTTCTTTACGATGCGTAACGCAGAGTTTCCATGTCAGAAAATTCTGTCGGACGTTTGCAAATTGACGGTAGCTAGTCTGCTAATGAAAAACGCGACTTAGTTTTTTGTTTTCAAATAAGAAAACCGCCGTTGAAAAACAGAATAAAAAATCTATTTAAAAATTAAATGAATAATTTTTTGCATTACAAAAATCCGTGAACTAGGTTCTTCACGTCTTGCCGGCCACCTCGACCGGCCAGTCACAACCGTGAAAGTCATCTAGGAGATCGACCATGCAAGCACTGGAAAAAGACTTGGATACCGAACTGCAACTGGACGAATGGTTTGAAGCACCGACCCACGAGGCAGCTGTAGAAATGATGCAAGCCGACGCGGTAGTTCCGTTCGGCACGGCGATGTGGCCTCTGTAAGACATCCCGGGCAGGCACGATCCGGCCGGTCGTGCCTGCCACTTTCTTCACGGTCAGTCAGGGAGGACTCATGGATAAGCCCCGCGCGATCTCGCATTTCCTTTACTACCTCGAACACCACCCTGCCCTTGCCGGCCTCGATTCGGCGAAGGTATTGCTCGGCCACACGGCTGATTATGAAGCGCTGACCGGCGCCATTGCCGAACAGGCTGGCGATCATCCACGCTTCACGTTCAGCGCCCGCCGTCTGGACCTGGAAAGCACCGCAACGCTGACTTCGGCGATTACCGACAGCGATCTGTACATTTTCTTCTACGACTCTTCCACCCTACCCAACCCACGCCCCGACGGCCCGGAATTCGTCCGTGCGCTGCAAGCGGTCATGGCGGAAAACTGGAAGAAGTCGCTGCTGTTCAAGGATTACGGCGATTATTTCTACGACACCTTCAGCGTCACCCCGCAGCGGATTGCCGGACTGAACAGCCATTTGATCCAGCGCATGTCCCAGGCGACCACGCTGAGTTTCAAGGACGACGACGGCTCATGGTTTGAAACGCCGCTGAGCAGCGTCAAGAAGTGGACCGACATCAACGGTGTCGGCAACTTCGACCTCGCCCCCGGTGAAATCGCCACGCACAGCGAGGCCATCAACGGCCATGTGAAGTTCAAGGGCACGTTCCTCAGCACCATTCCGTTTGCGCGCAAATACGGTGTGCTGGAATCGCCGCTGGAACTGTGGATCGAGAACTCGACCATCAGCCGCATCGCCACCGAGGTGCCGGGGCTGGAGCATGATTTCAACAAGTACCTGGATGCGAATCCGTCGAATCGGCGGATTGAAGAATTAGGGATTGGCACCAATGAAGGCGTGAAGGATTTGTATGCGCGCAATGCCGGGTTTGAGGAGCGGCATTGTGGCTTGCACCTTGGATTGGGCGGTGGCGCCAAGGGTAGTCATCACCTGGACCTGATCTTTTCTGGCGGGGTGTTGGCGCTGGATGACAAGCCGGTATTTGACGGACGCTTTGTGTTTTAGGGCCGGCACCTGATCGTTCCCACGCTCCGCGTGGGAATGCAGCCCGGGACGCTCCGCGTCCCTTAAGAGCCGAACGCGGAGCGTCCGTTGAGGCATTCCCACGCAGAGCGTTGGAACGATCGGTGTGCGCCAGACGAAAAAAAACGCCAACCCTGAGGTTGGCGTTTCTGCTTTAGCTTGAAGCTTGCCGCTAGAAGCTCACAGCTGCCTTATTCCGGTTTCTTGCGACCGAAACCCGGACGCTGACCGGAACCGGCCGGTGCGCCACGGCGCTTGCCCGACGGCTTGTCACCGTCAACCAGCTTGATCCCCGGACGCTTCGGCGCAGGCTTGGCCGGACGCTTGTTGGTGGTGTCCGCTGGACGATCCGCCACAGGCGTGCCACGACCGGCAGGTGCACCACGTTCGCCGCGCTCGGTGCGACCGTTGGCCGGACGCGGAGCACGCTCGCCGTCACGGGCGGCAACTGGCTTGCGACCTGGACGCTCGCCTTCGATCTGCGGCTCACGGCTTGGGCGTGGGCCGGTCGGCGCGCCAGCGGCTGGACGCAGCGTACGCACGCGCTCGGTCTTGCCCATCGGACGCGACGATTTGCGCTGCATACGCTCAAGCTTGTCTTTGCTCTTGGCGTTCAGTTGCGGCATCGCCACCGGCGTCAGGCCGACTTCAGCACTGAGAATGTCGACTTCGTACTGGCTCATTTCGCGCCAGCGGCCCATCGGCAGGTCGGAGTTGAGGAACACCGGACCGAAACGCACGCGCTTCAGTCGGCTGACCACCAGTCCTTGCGATTCCCACAGACGACGAACCTCACGGTTACGGCCTTCCATCACCACGCAGTGGTACCAGTGGTTGAAGCCTTCGCCACCCGGAGCCTGCTTGATGTCGGTGAACTTCGCCGGGCCGTCTTCCAGCACCACGCCAGCCTTCAGACGTTCGATCATCTCGTCGTCGACTTCACCGCGTACACGCACGGCGTACTCACGGTCCATCTCGTAGGACGGGTGCATCAGGCGGTTGGCCAGCTCACCGTCAGTGGTGAACATCAGCAGACCGGTGGTGTTGATGTCGAGACGACCGATGTTGATCCAGCGCCCTTCTTTCGGACGCGGCAGCTTGTCGAACACGGTCGGACGGCCTTCCGGGTCGTCACGGGTGCAGATCTCGCCATCGGGTTTGTTGTACATGATCACGCGGCGTACCGATTCGGCAGCCTCTTCGCGCTTGATCACCTTGCCATCAATGGTGATGGCGTCGTGCATGTCGACGCGCAGACCGAGGGTGGCGTCTTTGCCATTGACCTTGATCCGGCCCTGGCTGATCCAGGATTCCACGTCACGGCGCGAGCCGACGCCGATACGGGCGAGGACTTTCTGCAGTTTTTCGCCTGCTGGGCCGATTTCCTGGTCGTCTTTCTGAATGATGTCGCTCATCTGGGCACCTCCCGGTGTGGTCTGTTCAGGCGGCGCCTGAAGCATTGAAATCTGGGTACTAAGCCGAAGGGATCGGCGAAGGGTCGCGAATCATACGCGGATGTGCGCCGTCGCGCATCAGAGACTAGCTGATCGATCGACAGTTATTTCTTTTTCCGCCGACCGGCGCCACCGAGTTTGATCAGGCGCAGCGCGGCTTCAGCCAGTACAGTGCGTTTGTCGTCCTTGTCGAGTTTCTTCCAGGCCTTGATTTCGCGTTTGCTGCGGCCGCAGCCGAGGCAGATGTCGTCGGTGAATTTGCAGACGCTGATGCACGGGTCTTTAGTGGAACTCATTTGATATTCCTGGTTCACGCTAAACCCTGTGGGAGCGAGCTTGCTCGCGAAGGCGGTATATCAGATACATCATCTTTGAATGACACTCCGCTTTCGCGAGCAAGCTCGCTCCCACAGGGGCCGTCATTGTTCTCCGGATTTCGGTCAGTCTTCGAACTCGCGGCGTTCGGCTTCGATGGCTTCGGCCAGGGCGCGGGCTTCGGCTTCTTCTTCGCTCAGCTCCGCTTCGGGTTCTGGCGCCGGTTGTTCGAGGGCAGCGACAGCGGCCAGGAGTTTTTCCCGGGCTTCGGCGACGCCTAAAATGTCTTCTTCCGGTTCGGCTTCAGGCTCCGCTTCGAGTTCAACTTCAATCACCGGTTCGGCGATCTCAGGCTCACTCTCGACCTCTTGAACCTCAATCTCTGCTTCAACCGTCGGCGCCTCACCCTCCGCCACATCCCGCAGCAAATCGTCGAAGTCGGTCTTGATCCCCTCCTCCATGCTGTCCAGTTCCAGCAGCAACGTATGGAAACTGGTCTCTTCCTTCTCCTCCTCCGGCTCGGCGCTGGCGTCGGCCAGCTCCTGCAAGCCCTGCGGCACCGGCGCGTCGTCGAAATCGAGGACCGGGTCGGTTTCCATTTCGCGCAGTTCAGCCAGCGGCGGCAGGTCTTCGAGATTTTTCAGGTTGAAGTGATCAAGGAACATCTTGGTGGTGGCAAACATCGCTGGCTTGCCCGGCACGTCGCGGTAGCCGACGACGCGGATCCACTCCCGTTCCAGCAAGGTTTTGACAATGTTGCTGTTCACTGCCACGCCACGCACGTCTTCAATCTCGCCACGGGTAATCGGCTGGCGATAGGCGATCAGCGCGATGGTTTCGAGCAAAGCGCGGGAATAGCGTTGCGGGCGTTCTTCCCAAAGTCGGCCGACCCACGGCGAAAACTTCTCGCGAATCTGCAAGCGGTAGCCCGACGAGACTTCCTTGAGCTCGAACGCGCGGCCCTCGCAGGACTTGCCGAGCAGAGTCAGGGCTTTCTTGAAGACTGCAGGCTCAGGCCGTTCGCCCTCTTCGAACAGTTCAAAAAGACGCTCAAGGGATTGCGGCTTTCCCGAGGCCAACAGAAAGGCTTCAAGCAGGGGTGCCAGCTCGCGGGGTTCAGTCAGGTTCATGTTTCGACTCGTTATTCGGCTCGGGCTCGCACGTGGATCGCGGCGAACGGCTCATTCTGCACCAGCTCGACCAAGGATTCCTTGACCAGCTCAAGGATTGCCATAAAGGTCACCACCACACCCAGTCGCCCTTCTTCGGCGGTGAACAGCTCGACAAACGGCACAAAACCGCCGCCCTTGAGCCGTTCCAGCACATCGCTCATGCGTTCGCGGGTGGACAGTGCTTCACGACTGACCTGGTGGCTTTCAAACATATCGCCACGGCGCAGCACTTCGGCCATGCACATCAAAATTTCTTCCAGCGCCACATCCGGCAACAGCTTGCGCGCGCGGGCTTCCGGGGCATCGAGCTTGGGCACAACCACGTCGCGACCGACGCGACTGAGATTGTCGATACCTTCGGCGGCAGCCTTGAAACGCTCGTATTCCTGCAAACGGCGGATCAGTTCGGCGCGCGGGTCGTCTTCTTCGTCTTCAACGGTTTCGGCGCGCGGCAGGAGCATGCGCGACTTGATCTCGGCGAGCATCGCGGCCATCACCAGATACTCGGCGGCGAGTTCCAGGCGCACCGACTGCATCAACTCGACGTAACCCATGTACTGGCGGGTGATTTCCGCCACCGGGATGTCGAGGATGTTGATGTTTTGTTTGCGGATCAGGTACAGCAGCAGGTCGAGCGGGCCCTCAAAGGCCTCCAGAAAGACTTCCAGCGCATCCGGCGGGATGTACAGGTCCAGCGGCATTTCCATGACCGCCTGGCCATAGACCATGGCAAACGGCAGCTCTTGCTGAGCGCCGGCCTGCGGATCGACAACGGTTTCCACTGCGGACATTCAGGCCTCGACCATGAACGGCGTCGGGTCGCCGCAACCGACGCGGACCACTTCCGGGTCATCGCCGGTCAGGTCGATCACCGTGGAGGCTTTGATGCCGCCAAAACCGCCGTCGACGATCAAGTCCACTTGGTGCTCGAGCAACTGGCGCATTTCGTAGGGATCGCTGAGCGGGTCTTCATCGCCGGGCATGATCAGGGTCACGCTCATCAGCGGCTCGCCCAATTCGGCCAACAGCGCCAGCGCAATCGGATGGCTCGGCACACGGAGGCCGATGGTGCGCTTCTTCGGATGCAACAACAGACGCGGCACTTCGCGGGTGGCGTTGAGAATGAAGGTGTACGGCCCCGGCAGATGCGCTTTGAGAATACGGAAGGTGCCGGTGTCGATCTTGGCGTAGTTGCCCAGTTGCGACAGGTCGCTGCAGATCAGCGCGAAGTTGTGCTTTTCATCGAGCTGACGCAGGCGTCGCACGCGCTCAATCGCCGTCTTGTCGCCGATCTGGCAACCGATCGCGTATGAAGAGTCCGTGGGATAAACCACCACCCCGCCCTTGCGGATGATCTCGACCGCCTGTTTGATCAGGCGCGCTTGCGGGTTTTCCGGATGTATCTGGAAAAATTGACTCACATTCTCTACCTGTTCAGACGGCGGCAATATCTGTGTCATGTTTGAACCGACCCCACAGGGGTGGAAGGTCCTCGGGAACCGGCCGGTACTGGCCGATCTCGGACCAGCCGCCAGGGCCATGGAAGTCACTGCCAGCGCTGACCAGCAGACCGAACTCACGGGCAAGGATTGCCAGGCTGCCCACCTGTTCCGCGGGCTGGTGGCCATTGACCACCTCGATTGCATGCCCGCCTGCTTGAATATAGTCGGCAATCAGCTTTCGGCGCTTGCTGCGGGTGAAATCGTAGTGCCACGGATGCGCCAGGCTGACCCAGGCATTGGCGGCCCGCAGCGTGCCGACAGTGTCTTCCAGCGTCGGCCAGTGCAACTTGACGTCACCCAGCTTGCCGGCACCGAGCCACTTGCGGAATGCCTCAGCGCGATCCTTTACAAAACCTTCACGCACCATCCAGTCGGCGAAATGCGGACGGGCCGGGGCGTTGCCGCTGTCGCCCAGTTCCTGCTGCACCTGCCGGGCGCCTTCGAGGGCACCGGGCATGCCCTTGAGGGCGAGCTTGCGGCTTATTTCTTCGGACCGCAGCCAGCGGCCATCGTGCAATTTGGCGATCGCCTCGACCAACGGTGCGGCGTTGACGTCGAAACCGTAGCCCAAGACATGAATGGTCGCGCCGCCCCAAGTGCAGGACAACTCAACGCCGTTGACCAGTTGCATGCCCAATTCGGTGGCCGCTGTGCGTGCCTCGGCGAGGCCCTCAAGGGTGTCGTGGTCGGTCAACGCCAGGACTCGCACGCCGTTCTCGAACGCACGCGCAACCAGAACCGCAGGCGCCAGGGCGCCATCGGAGGCCGTGCTATGGCAGTGCAAATCAACATTCACGGGGAGTTGTAACCTCAAATCAGCTGGCGCTATCGCGCGCCCATATGTTTGTTATTATGCCGCCACATCCAGCTTCTGGCTCTCACTGTGAAACAATTCATCGATTTCATCCCGCTTCTGCTGTTCTTCATCGTTTACAAACTTGATCCACGGGTCGTCGACATCGCTGGCCATGAAGTGACTGTAGGCGGTATTTACAGCGCCACGGCGATGCTGATCATCAGTTCCCTGGTGGTGTACGGCGCGTTGTTCATCAAACAGCGCAAGCTGGAAAAGAGCCAATGGCTAACCCTGATCGCCTGCCTGGTGTTCGGCAGCCTGACGCTGGCCTTCCACAGCGAGACCTTCCTCAAGTGGAAAGCCCCGGTCGTCAACTGGCTGTTCGCCGTCGCCTTCATCGGCAGCCACTTCATCGGTGACCGCCTGCTGATCAAACGCATCATGGGCCACGCGCTGACCCTGCCGGATCCGGTCTGGACCCGCCTGAACATCGCCTGGATCGCCTTTTTCCTGTTCTGTGGGGCCGCCAACCTGTTCGTCGCCTTCACCTTCCAGAGCTACTGGGTGGACTTCAAGGTGTTCGGCAGCCTGGGCATGACCCTGGTGTTCCTGGTTGCACAGGGCATTTACCTGTCGCGTCACCTGCACGATGCCGATACCACAACAACACCAAAAACCGAGGACTGACATGCTCTACGCCATCATTGCCACTGACGTCGCCAACTCGCTGGAAGCACGCCTGGCCGCGCGCCCTGCGCATCTGGAACGCCTGCAAGCGCTCAAGGGCGAAGGCCGCATCGTATTGGCCGGTCCGCACCCGGCCGTCGACAGCAATGATCCGGGTGCAGCGGGTTTCACCGGCAGCCTGATCGTCGCCGAATTCGATTCCCTGAGCGCTGCGCAAGCGTGGGCCGATGCCGATCCGTACATTGCTGCGGGCGTCTACGCCAACGTGATCGTCAAGCCGTTCAAGCAAGTCCTGCCTTGAAAGTCCGGTGATGAGGGGATTTCTCCCCTCATCACCCGCGACATTGCGTCTGGCAATGAACCTTCCTGGTTCTTGCTGCTCTCAATCGCTCATTATTCTCGTTTGCCTGCCGACAACCTGCCCAATATCCATTTGGAAGCAGGTGTTGCGATGCGCAAGGGTCCGTTGTGTCTGATGTTGGTCACGTTGTCGATCATGGCGCCCGCCCATGGTGAGGAAACCACCGAAGGCGGCAGCTCCACGCCATTGTCGTTAAGCGCCGGCAGCCAGATCACCGAGTTGCAGCAGCGCCTCAAGGCCAGCGAGCAGCAACGGGAAGAATTGAACAAACAACTGCAAAATGCCGACAACACCCGCGAAAGTGCCCAGCTTGCCCGGTTGCGCCAAGAGAACCAGCGCTTGAAGCTGCAACTCAAGGAAGCCCAGGCCAGCCCGCTGCCGCGGCTGTTGACCGATCAGCAGCAGTGGTTCGTCACGGGCGCCGGAGTAGCGCTATTGGCGCTGCTCTGCGGTATCTTTGCCAGTGGAGCAAGCCGAAAACGTCGGCAATGGCTAAATTGAGTGAGTCATGAGCGAGCTGTTACTGATTGATGATGACCAGGAGTTGTGCGAACTCCTGAGTAGTTGGCTGAGCCAGGAAGGCTTCCATGTACGCGCCTGCCACGATGGCCAGAGCGCCCGCAAGGCGTTGGCCGAAACGGCCCCGGCGGCGGTGGTGCTGGACGTGATGCTGCCCGATGGCAGCGGTCTGGAACTGCTCAAGCAATTGCGCAACGACCACGCCGACTTGCCGGTGCTGATGCTCTCGGCTCGTGGTGAGCCGCTGGATCGTATCCTCGGCCTGGAACTGGGCGCCGACGATTACCTGGCCAAACCGTGCGATCCGCGCGAACTGACCGCGCGTCTGCGCGCGGTGTTGCGCCGCAGTCACCCGGCGGCGGTGTCGACGCAGCTTGAACTGGGCGACCTGAGTTTCAGCCCGGTGCGCGGCGTGGTCAGCATCGACGAGAAAGAACTGACCTTGACCGTTTCGGAAAGCCGCTTGCTCGAAGCTCTGCTCAAGCAGCCGGGCGAGCCGCTGGACAAACAGGAACTGGCGCAGATCGCCCTCGGCCGCAAGCTGACCTTGTACGACCGCAGCCTCGACATGCACGTCAGCAACCTGCGCAAGAAGATCGGCCCGCACCCGGACGGCCGCCCGCGCATCGTTGCCCTGCGCAGCCGCGGTTACTTCTATAGCCTCTGAACCGCGCCCGGCACGCTGCGATCGATCGTTCCCACGCTCTGCGTGGGAATGCCGCCGGGGACGCTCTGCGTCCCACAGCCTCAAGATCGCAGCGTGCCACAGCTCCTGCACCGGATATGTGTAAGGCTTACAACAAAGCGTCTTTACCCAAGCTTTACGCAGTGCTGACCGCCGCTGACCTTGATCTCCGTAATCTGTACTCATCCGGAACGTACCGGGAACGAGACAAGGAGATACACCATGCGCAAGACTCTTATCGCTCTGATGTTCGCTGCCGCTCTGCCAACCGTCGCCATGGCCATGCCGCAAGATGGCGGCCCGATGGGTGGCCCGCTCGACGGCCCACGCCACGGCGGTCAGATGCACGGCATGCACGGCAAAGGCCCGTACAGCCAACTCGACCTGTCCCGCGAACAGCGCGAGCAGATCCGCAAGATCATGGGCGAGCAGATGCACGAGCGTAAGCAAGTGGTCGACAAGTACCTGGAAAAACTCTCGCCGGCTGACCAGAAAGCCATGAAAGACGAGATGGCGGCCAACCACAAGAAAGCCGAGACCGATGTGCGTGCGGTGCTGAAACCGGATCAACAGAAGAAATTCGACGAGATCCAGAAGAAACAGGCCGAGCGTCGCGCCGAATGGGCCGAGTTCAAGGCTTGGAAGGCGCAAAAGGCGCAATAATGTTCTGACCCGGACCCGACGGTTAACCCGTCGGGTCTTTTGCAACCCGGAACCTGCAGGAGCTGCCGAAGGCTGCGATCTTTTGATCTTGATCTGAAAAAACAAAGTCAAAAGATCGCAGCCTTCGGCAGCTCCTACAGGGATTTGTGTTTGTTCTGAGGATTTTCTGTGCGTTCATTGTTCTGGCGTATTCTCGCGAGCTTCTGGCTGGCCATCGCGCTGGTGGCTGGCCTGTCCATTCTGCTCGGGCATATGCTCAATCAGGACGCGTGGATCCTCAGCCGTCACCCGGGCCTCAACACCCTCGCCAGTGAGTGGACACAAACCTACGAAGCACAAGGCGAAGAAGCCGCCCAGGACATCCTCGAACAACGCAAACGCCAATATCACATCGACGTTCAGGTGCTCAACGAAAGCGGCGATCCGGTGGTGCGCGGGACCTTCCCGCGTCGCGCCGCCGCCTTCGAAGCGCGCCAGAACAACGATGACCGACGCCTGCCATGGCGGCGTCTGACCGACGAATTCACCAGTGAAAAAACCGGTGACACCTACCTGTTCATCTACCGCATCCCGCACCCGGAACTCGACGCCTGGCACCGCGAAAGCCTGCTCTGGCCGCTGAGTGCACTGGGCATCGCGTTGGTGGTGCTGACCCTGTTCAGCCTGCTGGTGACATTCTCCATCACCCGCCCGCTCAGCCGTTTGCGTGGCGCGGTGCATGATCTGGGGCAGACGACTTATCAGCAAAACAGCCTGGCGAAACTGGCCAACCGTCGTGATGAGTTCGGCGTACTCGCCACCGATTTCAACCGCATGGGCGCGCGCCTGCAAAGCCTGATTGGCAGCCAGCGGCAGCTGTTGCGCGACGTGTCTCACGAATTGCGCTCGCCGCTGGCGCGGCTGCGAATTGCCCTGGCACTGGCCGAACGGGCCAACCCTGAAGAACGCGAGAAACTCTGGCCACGACTGACCCGCGAGTGCGATCGGCTGGAAGCGTTGATCAGTGAAATTCTGGTGCTGGCGCGGGTCGATGCCGACAACGCCAGCGCTGAAGACGTGGATTTGAATGCACTTCTCGGCACGCTACAGAAAGACGCGAAACTTGCATCACCCGAGCAGATAGTGCGTCTCGATGCCGAATCGCAGCTGAGTCTGAAGGGTTGGCCGACCATGATCGAGCGTGCCGTCGATAACCTGCTGCGCAATGCTCAGCGCTTCAATCCGGAAGGTCAGGCAATTGAAATGCAGGCTTCGCGTCAGGGTGAAAAAATCATCGTCAGCGTGCGTGACCATGGGCCGGGGGTGCAGGCCGAACATCTGAGTCAGTTGGGCGAGCCGTTTTACCGGGCACCGGGGCAGACGGCGGCGGGGCATGGCTTGGGGCTGGCGATTGCTCGGCGGGCAGCGGAACGGCATGGTGGGAGTTTGACGTTGGCCAACCATCCGCAGGGCGGGTTTATTGCCAGCCTGGAATTGCCGCTTGTACCCGGCGCAGTCGTCCAACCCTAGAAGCCACCCTCACCCCAGAAAAAGCCCCTCACCCCAGCCCTCTCCCAGAGGGAGAGGGAGCCGACCGCGGTGTCTCGCGTCAGACATCGACCTGAAGAACCGAGTTGATTATGGATTCTGAACACCGTAATCAACCCTGTATCGACTTAAACCGAAGTCGATTATGGATTCAGCGCAGATCGCTCACGTCGGCGTACTTCTACAGCATCCCCCAATCAGTCCCCTCTCCCCCCGGGAGAGGGTTAGGGTGAGGGGCTTTTGATCTTCAGGCTTTACCAGGCCAGACACTAACGAACTCGCTCAGGTCGACCTTATCAGCTACGCGAGGCTCCTTCTGCGGCGTGCCAAGGTAAAGGAACGCAATCACCTCCTCACCCTCAGCCAGCCCCAAGCCTTGCGCTACATGCTTGGAATAAGCCAGATCCCCCGTACGCCACACCGCACCAATCCCCTGCGCATACGCCGCCAGCAAAATCCCGTGCGCCGCACACCCTGCCGCCAGCAGTTGCTCAGCTTTAGGATATTTAACGTGCTCCTGCAATTTAGCGATCACCACAACCACCAGCGGTGCACGCAGCGGGCCGTTGCGCGCCTTGTCGATCATCGCTTCGGTGACTTCGCCTTCCTGCATTTGCGCCGCTTCGGCCAGCAACTCGCCCATCTGCTCGCGCGCTGCGCCTTCGACGGTCAGAAAGCGATACGGCTGCAAATGCCCATGATCCGGCGCGCGCAACGCTGCGCCAAACAGAGCTTCGCGCTGCTCGGCAGTGGGGGCCGGTTCGACCAGTCGTGGAACGGAAACACGGTTGAGCAACGCGTCGAGAGCCTGCATCGGCCACCTCCTGAAAAATATGTGCGGCTATTCTAGCTTTATCTGCCTACAGGATGCCGGTTTACATGCCCTGCCCCACGGGTAGAATGGCGCCCTTCCCACATCAGCCCGAGCGGACTTCATGGCGTTGCCGACCTTACGGATCATTGGTTTCATCATCGGCATCTTCCTGATCACCCTGGCCGTCGCCATGGTCGTGCCCATGGCCACCCTGGTGATTTTCGAGCGCACCAGCGACCTGCCGTCGTTCCTCTGGGCGAGCATGATCACCTTCGTCGCCGGCCTCGCGCTGGTGATTCCCGGCCGGCCCGAACACATTCACCTGCGTCCGCGTGACATGTACCTGCTGACCGTGAGCAGTTGGCTGGTGGTGTGCATTTTTGCCGCGTTGCCATTCTTGTTGACTCAACACATCAGCTACACCGACTCGTTCTTCGAAAGCATGTCGGGCATCACCGCGACCGGCTCGACCGTGCTCAACGGTCTGGACAACATGTCCCCCGGGATTCTGATGTGGCGCTCGCTGCTGCACTGGATCGGCGGCATCGGCTTTATCGGTATGGCGGTGGCGATTCTGCCGCTGCTGCGCATCGGTGGCATGCGCCTGTTCCAGACCGAATCTTCGGACCGCTCGGAAAAGGTCATGCCGCGTTCGCACATGGTGGCGCGGCTGATCGTGGCGGCTTATGTCGGCATCACCATTCTTGGCAGCCTGGCGTTCTGGTGGGCCGGGATGAGCGCGTTCGACGCGATCAACCACGCGATGTCGGCGATTTCCACCGGTGGTTTTTCGACTTCCGACCAATCCCTGGCCAAGTGGACACAACCGGCAGTGCACTGGGTGGCGGTGGTCATCATGATCCTCGGCAGCCTGCCGTTCACCCTGTACGTGGCAACCTTGCGCGGCAATCGTAAAGCGCTGATCAAGGATCAGCAGGTGCAGGGTTTGCTCGGAATGTTGTTGGTGACCTGGCTGGTGCTCGGCACCTGGTACTGGTGGACGACCAACCTGCATTGGCTGGATGCGCTACGCCACGTGGCGCTGAACGTGACGTCGGTGGTCACCACCACCGGCTTCGCCCTCGGCGACTACAGCCTGTGGGGCAACTTCTCGCTGATGCTGTTTTTCTATCTCGGCTTTGTCGGAGGCTGTTCCGGTTCGACGGCGGGCGGGATCAAGATTTTCCGTTTTCAGGTCGCCTATATCCTGCTCAAGGCCAACCTTAATCAGCTGATTCACCCGCGCGCAGTGATCAAGCAGAAGTACAACGGTCACCGCCTCGACGAAGAAATCGTGCGCTCGATTCTGACCTTTTCGTTCTTCTTCGCCATCACCATCTGCGTGATCGCCCTGCTCCTGTCGCTGCTCGGTGTCGACTGGATGACTGCGCTGACCGGCGCCGCCAGTACCGTGTCCGGCGTCGGCCCGGGCCTGGGCGAAACCATCGGCCCGGCGGGCAACTTCGCCACCCTGCCCGATGCGGCCAAATGGATTCTGTCGTTCGGTATGCTGCTCGGCCGACTGGAGATCATTACGGTGTTTGTACTGTGTATTCCGGCCTTTTGGCGCCACTGACCGCGCTCGGCGCCTGCAACAACCGCGTCCGGTAATCGCCGGGCGTGGTGTCGAACCAGCGGCGGAACGCGCGAAAGAAGTTGCTCGGATCGGCAAAACCCAACAGATAAGCGATTTCCAGTAAGGTCATGCTCGGCTGCGCCAGATACTGCTCGGCCAGTTCACGGCGGGTGTCATCGAGCAGTTGCTGAAAACTCGTGCCCTCCTCCTGCAAGCGGCGCTGCAATGTACGCTGCGACAAATGCAGGGTCTGCGCCACGGTATCGCGCTTCGGTTCACCTTGCGGCAGCAAACGGCACAACACCTGTCGCGCCTTGTGGGTCACGCGGCTTTCAGAAAAACGCGCCAGATATTCCCCGGCAAAGCGGTCATGCAACAGCGCCATCGCCTCATTGGCGGTAGGCAGCGGCGCCTCCATATCGGCGCGTTCGAAGATCAACGCATCGTAGGGCGCGTTGAACATCAACGGCGCGTGGAAGGCCTGTTTATAGGGTGCCAGGTCATCCGGTTCGGCGCCCTGCACCAGCACTTTGACCGGGTGCAGCGTGCGTCCGGTCAACCAGCCGCACAGGCCCAGCGCACAGGCCAGCGAGGCTTCGGCACTTTGCCGGGTCGGCGGCAGATGGTCGCCGTGCACCGTTAGAATCAGCGCATAACCTTCTTCCAGCAGACGGAAGCTCAGGTCGGCACTTTCGGCGATGATCCGTTGATAACGCACCAGCCGTTGAAAGCCTTCGGCCAGGGTATTACTCGACATCAACGCATAACCGGCGACATGAAACGACGCCGGTCGCACCACTTTGCCCATGTTCAAGCCGATCGCCGGATTGCCGGACAGCTCGACCGCCCGTTGCCAGAGGCGGGTCATGGAATCTTGCGGGAAGCGCGCATCCGGATCATCCAGAGCCGTGTAATCAAGCCCCAGTTGTTTGAACAGAACCCGGCAATCCAGGCCGTCCATCTCCAATGCTTTGACAATCCCCATCGCCCAGCTTGCAGAAGTCGTTCGTTCGCTCATGGCGTTTTTCTTTTACATGAGGGGCCGCATATTACGGCCTGATTTGCGAAGGATACTAAAGTGGCGCCGATTGTCACTGGCCCACGCCAATGATCACTCTAGACTCAAATAAGCTACCCGCAGAACAACTCGTCGCCAGAACAATAACCACAGAGAACGCGGTCGTGGAAAACATCAAGCATTTCAACAGCTTCGCTGAGTTTTATCCGTATTACCTCAGCGAACACAGCAACAGCACCTGCCGGCGCCTGCATTTCATCGGCACCACGCTGGTGATTTTCATTCTGGCGATGACCATCGCCAAAGGCGCCTGGCTGCTGTTATTGGCCTTGCCGCTGGCCGGTTACAGCTTCGCCTGGGTCGGGCACTTCTTCTTTGAAAAGAACCGACCGGCGACTTTCCAGCATCCGCTGTACAGCCTGCTCGGCGACTTCGTCATGTACCGCGACATGATTCTGGGTCGCGTGGCGTTCTGAATGAGGGCCAGCCAATGAATGCCAATGCCCGCTTCACCCATATGAAAGACGGTACGCAGGAAGACTGGGCGATTATCGCCGCCGACTTCAGTGCCTACGCCAAACAGTTGCCGTCACGGATCATGACCCATCTGAAACTGCTTGAAGGCGACTTCGGTGGTTTCCCGGTGGATCGCCTGACCCACTCGCTGCAAACCGCCACCCGCGCCTTTCGTGACGGACGCGACGAGGAATATGTGGTTTGCGCATTGCTGCATGACATTGGCGACACCCTGGGCTCGTACAACCATCCGGACATTGCTGCGGCGATTCTCAAGCCGTTCGTCAGTGCCGAGAATCTGTGGATGGTCGAGAAGCACGGGGTGTTTCAGGGTTATTACTTCTTTCATCATCTTGGCATGGATCGGCATCTGCGTGAGCAGTTCGCCGGGCATCCGCAGTTTCAGGCGACGGCCGAGTTTTGCGCCAAGTACGATGCGGCGGCGTTTGATCCTGACTATGACACGCTGCCGTTGAGCTTCTTTGAACCGATGATGGAGCGGTTGTTTGCGCAGCCGAAGAACTCGATTTACAAGGCCGCGATGGAAGAACACTCGCCAGCGTAATCAACCTCGGGAACCGCTGCGCGGTTCATCGCGAGCAGGCTCACTCTTACAGTTGAAATGCGTACCCCTGTAGGAGTGAGCCTGCTCGCGATGAGGCCCTCTCAATCACCAGAGCATTATGCGAGTTCGGCGACTTTGGCGGCCTTTAGCTCCGCCGCGCGCGCCTGCGCATCCGCCAGTCGATACAACTCGATCGTGCCATCCCAATGCTCGATCAGCGCCGTGCACGATTCCACCCAATCGCCGCAGTTGAGGTAATCCACCTCGCCGACCTTGCGGATCTCGGCATGGTGAATGTGCCCGCAGACCACGCCATGCAACTCGCGCTTCACGCATTCATGGGCGATGGCTTCTTCAAAGTCGCTGATGAAACTCACCGCGGTTTTCACCTTGTGTTTCAGGTACGCCGACAGCGACCAGTAACCGTAGCCATAACGCGCACGCCAATGGTTGAGCCAGCGATTGAGGGTCAGGGTGAATTCGTAGGCCGAGTCGCCGAGGAAAGCCAGCCAGCGGTGATAACGGGTGATTACGTCAAACTGATCGCCGTGAATCACCAGCAGATGCCGGCCATCCGCCGTGACATGCACGGCCTCGTCGACCAACTGGATATTGCCCAGAATCAACTTGGAATACCGACGCAGGAATTCGTCATGGTTGCCGGTGACGTAGATCACTTCGGTGCCGCGCTTGCTCATGGTCAGCAAGCGGCGGATCACGTTGGTGTGCGCTTGTGGCCAGTACATACCACCGCGCAGCTTCCAGCCGTCGATGATGTCGCCGACCAGGTAGATCTTGTCGGCGTGATAACCCTTGAGAAATTGCGACAAGTGCTCGGCCTGACAATCGCGCGTGCCCAAATGCACGTCGGAGATCCACAGGGTTCGCACCCGTTGTTTGCGACTGGGTCTGGCGAGCTCGGCGCTGGTCATGGGCAACCCTCTGCGATGTTTTCGCCACTGTGCGCCTGCCCGGTTAATCGACCATGACAAGCGCGAGTCAGTCCTGTGACAACGCATCCGGCGTGCACCGGTGTAGACTGGCGATCACTTCGGAGACAACCTGCCATGCGACCGATCCTCACCCTGCGTCAGTACACCCGCGATTTGATCGTGCACAGCCATGAGCACGCGCAATTGGTGTTTGGCTTGTCCGGCGCGCTGGATTTCGAGGTCGAAGGCTGTGGCAGTCAGGTGCGCCAGCAGAGTTTTGTGGTGATTCCGTCCGGCGCGCATCATGCCTGCGGCAGTCCCGACGGCAGCCGCTGTCTGGTGCTCGACATCCCGGAGGGGCAATGGGTAGCGGATTCACTCGGTGAACATGCCGAGGCCAGTCGCCGCTTGCTTGATCAGTCCGCACGCCTTTCGCTGGACTCTGGGCAAAGCCAGTTGGTCAGCTGGCTGGCGAACAGTCCGGTCAGCGATCCGTTGATTGCCCAGCAAGGCGCGGTGTTGCTGCTGGCCAGTCTCAATCACGCGCAACCTGGCGAACTCGCCGCCCGCCGCCTGCCCTATACCGCTCTGGATGCGCATATCGAGCAAAACGCCGCTTATCCGCTGCAAGTCGCCGATCTGGCGCGCGTGGCCGGGTTGTCCAGCGCGCGCCTGCACGCACGATTCATGGCCGAATGCGGGCAGACGCCGATGGATTACATCCGCAATCGGCGCTTGCATCTGGCGGTGCAACTGCTGCGCGACACTGCACTGCCGATTGGCGAGATTGCCAGTCGCGTCGGCTACAGCTCGCAGAGTGCTTTCTCGGCCGCCGTCCTGCGCGAGTTCGGCTCATCACCCGGCCAGCTTCGGCGCGATTCCTGCGACAAAAGACGATAATCTGCCGACAGACTTGTAAGCCGATACAGGGTTCAATGGACTTATTGATCGTTCCCGCGCTCCGCGTGGGAATGTAGCCCGTGACGCTCCGCGTCACTCGACGCAGAGCGTCCCTAGAGGCATTCCCACGCAGAGCGTGGGAACGATCAATCACAAGAAACCGTGTCTGGATTAAGGATTGCAATGACTCCGCGTACCGCCCTTGGCGCTCTGCATATCGGCGCTTTGATGTTTGGCCTGACCGGTGTGTTCGGCAAACTCGCTGCTGCGTCCCCCGCCGTGATCGTCTTCGGTCGCGCGGCTTTCGCCGTACTCGCCCTGGCGTTCTTCTCCCGCTTCGCCAGCCAGCACGGCTGGCAAAAACTTCAGGCCGTGGATTGGCGGCGTCTGGCCCTCAGCGGCGTGTTGCTGGCCGGGCACTGGGTGAGTTTTTTCGTTTCGGTGAAGATTGCCGGCGTAGCGATCGCAACGTTGGGTTTTGCCAGTTTCCCGGCGTTTACGGTGATTCTTGAAGGGATGATCTTTCGCGAGCGCATCCGCGCCAATGAGATCATCCTCGTCGTTTTGGTCACAGTCGGCCTGGTGCTGGTGACGCCAGCGTTCGATCTTGCCAGCGGCGCAACCACCGGCCTGCTCTGGGCGGTGTTATCGGGCCTGCTGTTTTCGTTGCTGTCGCTGACCAACCGCGCCAGTTCCGGACGGATTCCGGCGGTGCAGGCAGCGTTGTGTCAAAACGTGGTGGTGGCGTTGTGTCTGCTACCGGTCGCGGCGCCGCAACTGAGCGAAGTCCGGGCACTGGACTGGTTGTGGATCGCCCTGCTCGGGGTGTTCTGCACCGGGGTTGCACACAGCCTGTTCGTCGCCAGTCTGGCGGTGATCAAGGCACGCACGGCGGCGGTGGTGTTTGCCATGGAGCCGGTTTACGGCATCACCATCGCTTGGCTGCTGTTCAACGAAAACCCGACGCTACGGATGTTGATGGGCGGCGCACTGATCATCATCGCCATCGTCGTGTCCGCGCGGATGTCCGGCAGCGCCGACAAGAAAACCGTGGCCGCCGAAGCTGCGTCTCACTGAGTACGGTCATTGTGTCCGAGGTCGCGGTCAGGATCGATCTGGTCGCGAACTCGCTGTTTCAACACCTTGGCCTCGGGAAAACCGCCGTCGGCCTTGCGTTCCCAGATCTGCACGCCGGCGCAGGTGATGAGAAACACCCCGCCGGTGCCGGGCACCAGCGAGACTTTGCCGAGATCGTCGGCAAAGGTGCTGAGCAGTTCCTGGGCCAGCCATGCGGCGCGCAGCAGCCACTGGCATTGGGTGCAATAGGTGATGACAACTTCTGCTTTTGCGACAGTCATGTTCGCTGAAACTCCTGAGACAGAGGGCGCCGCTATAATAGCCGGCTTTAACGCTTGCCCCGAGACTCACAATGCGCCGTCTGCTGTTCTGCCTGCTGCTTGGTTTCCTTCCTCTGCTTGTCCATGCCAGTGAGGCGTCACGACCGAAAGTCGGCCTGGTGCTGTCCGGCGGTGCCGCGCGCGGGCTGGCGCACATCGGCGTGCTCAAGGCGCTGGAAGAGCAAGGCATCAAGATCGATGCGATCGCCGGCACCAGCATGGGCGCGGTGGTCGGTGGCCTGTACGCCTCGGGGTACAAGATCGATGAACTGGAAAAACTCGCGCTGAACATCGACTGGCAAGCCGCGCTGTCCGACGCCCCGCCGCGTGAAGACGTGCCGTTTCGACGCAAGCAGGATGACCGCGACTTTCTGGTGAAACAGAAACTCAGTTTTCGCGACGACGGCAGCCTTGGCCTGCCACTGGGGGTGATTCAGGGCCAGAATCTGGCACTGTTGCTGGAAAGCCTGCTGGCCCACACCAGCGACACCCGGGATTTCGACAACCTGCCGATCCCGTTCCGCGCCGTCGCCACCGACATTTCCAATGGCGAAAAAGTGGTGTTCCGCAAAGGCCACTTGCCCCAGGTGATCCGCGCCAGCATGTCGATCCCGGCGGTGTTCGCCCCGGTCGAGCTCGACGGCCGACTGTTGGTGGACGGCGGTATGACCGACAACATTCCCCTCGATGTCGCGCGGGAAATGGGCGTTGACGTGGCCATCGTCGTCGATATCGGCACACCGCTGCGCAATCGCAAACAACTGACAACCGTGGTCGACGTGCTGAACCAGTCGATCACCCTGATGACCCGCAGTAACTCCGAAGAACAACTGGCCGCGCTGAAACCCTCCGATGTGCTGATCCAGCCCGCGCTGGCGGCATTCGGCGTCACAGATTTCGGCAAGGCTCAGGAGATGATCGACGCCGGTTACCGCGCGACCCGAATCCTCGACGCGCGGCTTGCTCAGCTCAAACCCAACGAGTCTCAGGACGCCGAGCTGAACGCCGCGCGCTCACCGGGGCAGCGTACGCCGATCATCACCGCGATCCGCGTCGAGAACGACTCGAAGGTCGACGACGACATCATTCGCTATTACATCCGCCAGCACATCGGCGAGCCGCTGGATCTGGGGCGTTTGCATTCGGACATGGGCACCTTGTATGGCCTCGACTACTTCGAGCAGGTGCAATACCGCGTGGTGCACAAGGGCGAGGATCACACACTGGTGATCAGTGCTCGGGGCAAGCGCAGCGGCACCGATTACTTGCGGGTCGGCCTCAATCTGTCCGACGACATGCGCGGCGACAGCGCCTTCAACCTCGGCGCCAGCTACCGCATCAACGGCATCAACCGCCTCGGCGCGGAATGGCTGACTCGTGCACAGATTGGCGATAAACAAGAGCTGTACACCGAGTTCTATCAACCGCTGGACGTCGGCTCGCGTTACTTCGTCGCGCCATACGCCTCGTTCGAAGCGCAGAACGTTGAAGCGGTGCTCGACAACGATCCAATCGCACAGTACCGCGTCGAGCGCTACGGTTTCGGCCTTAACTTCGGTCGACAGATCGGCAACAACGGCGAAGTGCGTTTCGGCGTCGGCGAGGCCTGGGGCAAGGCCGATGTGCGCATTGGCGATCAGGATCTGCCGAGTGAAAACTTCAACGAAGGCTTCTACGCGCTGAAGTACTCCTACGACTCGCTGGATAACGTCTACTTCCCTCATGAAGGCAAGGACGTCAGCCTGACGCTGATGCAGTTCGAACCGGGGCTGGGGTCGGACACGCGTTATCGACAGTGGGACCTGAAAATCGACAAAGCCATGAGCCATGGCCCGGATACGCTGATTCTCGGTGGCCGGTACGGGCGCACGCTGAACGACGCCAATGTGGTGACATCGAGTTTCCTGCTCGGCGGTGCACGGCAGCTGTCGGGTTTCCGTGAGGACGCGATTTCCGGACAGAACATCAGCCTGATGCGCGCGGTGTACTACCGCCGGTTGACGCCGCGTTCGTACCTGCCGCTGGATTTTCCGCTGTACGCCGGCGCCTCGCTGGAGCGTGGACGCGCATGGAACAACGACAATGAGTTCGACAGCGGCTACATCAACGCCGCGAGCGTGTTTATCGGTTTTGACACGCCGCTGGGGCCGTTGAATTTCAGTTATGGGTTGAATGATGCGAATGAGCAGGCGGTTTATCTGAATCTGGGGCAGACCTTCTGATCCAGATCCGGAATTGATGTTGACTGAAGATCAGTCTTCGCGAGCAGGCTCACTCCTACAGGGGAACGTATTCCAATTGTGGGAGCGAGCCTGCCAGCGAAGACTGGCCTTCAGCTCAACCGTAAATCGATCGGGGGCTCAGCGAATCCCCGCCAGCAACGTCCGCGCCGTTTGCTTCAAAGGTTCATCGCCCTCTTTGAGCAATTCATTGAGCAACGCAATCGCACTGTCTATATCGCCGTCATCAATGCACGTCTGCGCTTGTTCGAGCTTGCCGGAACTTTTGTCGTGGACTGGCTCTGGTGTCTGTAAATCCAGCGGTTGCAGCGCCAGTGACGGCTCGGGATCAGCAAACTCATTGAGAAAATCCTCATCCAGCAGCTTGGCGTCCGATTCAGGGATCCATTCCAGCTCGGCCTCTTCGCTGGACTCGGGCTCGGGCAATTCGAAATCCCGAGGCAGGACTTGCAGCCCGGAGCCGAGCGCCGAGGTGTCTGCCTGTGGCTCATCGGAAGTCTGGCGACTGTCTTCCAGATCCCAACTGGAATCCATCGACAGCTCGCCCAGATTCAGTTCGAAATCATCTTCAGGTGCCGGTTGGGCAGCGACCAGCGGGGCCGCTGCAATAATGGGCGGCACCGCGACCAACGGTGCCGCAACAGCCAGTTTCGGGTGCCGCGCGCGGACATCCTGCAACGTCTGGGCATCCACGCCCAGCTCACGCAAATGACTTTCCTGTTGTTCATACGCAGCGCTGTCGCCTTGACGGCCCAGGACTTCAAGCAACTGCAATCCGATATCGCTGCGCTCCGGCTCCTTGTGCAAGGCATCGCGCAACAAACCCGCCGCTTCGCCCAGTCGGCCATAGGTCAGATAGATACCCACCGCCTCCAGCACATCGCCAGCCGCCGGTTCTTCCCGGTGTTCGGCTGAAGCGTGGGATCTGACGGGATCGGCGTTGTCTGCTTCAGCGACGTCCACCTCATTGCCCTGCGGCAACTGGGGCAGCGGCTCGGCATCTTGCTGCTGTTGCTGCCGTCGACGGTGTACCAACAACCCGGCCAACGCCCCCAACACCAGCAACAGGCCGCCGAGCAATGGCCAGTTCAAACCGTCATTGCTGGATTCGGCTGACGCCACAGCCGCCGCAGGAGCCGGTGCCGGGGTCACCACGGTCGATGGCGGCGTTTTCTGCAGCTCGACCAAGCGTATTTGCAATTCATTGATCTGCTTTTTGCCGTCGGCAATCTGCACATCCTGTGTCTGCAGTTTTGCGTTCAGTTCATCAATGGTCTTCTGCTGTTGCTGACCGAGCAAAACACTGGCCGCCAATTGCTCGGCCAGTGCATCGTTGGCGGCCGAAGTTGCCAGCGCGGGTGCTGGCACAGTATCGCGCTTGGCTTGAGGCGCCTGTGGCACCGCCACGACAGGCTCGACAGTGGGAAAGGCGGAGGATTGCGCACGCGGATCCGGCTCATCGGTGGCCGGCACAATACCCGGTGAACCCGGCGGATCGATCAACACCGTGTACTCACGCAGCAAACGGCCATTGGGCTGATCGAGCTGCACGAGGAAATTCAAAAAGGGTTCGTTGACCGGTTTGCTGGAGGTCACCCGGATCATCTGGCGATTGCCATGCAGGATCGGGATGAACTTGAGGTCGTTGAGGAAGAACACCCGCTCGACCCCGGCCTCGGCGAATTCATCCGCCGTGGCCAGGCGCGCGGCCAGATCGTTTGGCGTCAGCCCGCCGACATCGACCAACGCGATGTCGGCCTTGAGCGGCTGATTAAGGCCGGAATGAACGGTGATATCACCCAGCCCCAAGGCCATCGACCAGGCCGAATAACTGAATACACCAGCGACCAGCAGCCATTTGGCGCCGCCGCGCAGTACCACGTGCCGACTCGCGAGCATGAGCATCCCTTAAATAAGCAAAACCGACTTCTATGCGTTCGCACATCCGGTACGAACACGATATTGCCCAGTAGTTCTTATAGTCGGCTCAGCGCGATCTCTCAAAGATCCGGCACGTGGATGTGCCTCAAGACTTTTCCAGGTTGCCCAGAATGTGCCCGTGAACGCGCATGCACACCTTCAAATCCGCTTCGTCGACGCCTTCGAACAATTCGTGGCGCAGTTGCGTGGCAATGGTTTCGATTTGTTCGATCAGCGGCAGCGCCGGCGCGCAGAGGACGATCTTTTTCGCCCGGCGGTCTTCCATCACGGACTGGCGTTGCACCAGGCCCTGACTTTCCAGACTATCGAGCAAGCGCGCAAGGGTCGGACCTTCGACGCCGACGCTCTGCGCCAGCTCGCGTTGGGTCGGCGCCTCTTCAAAACGCGCCAGATGCAGCAGCACCAGCCAGCGCGCCTGGGACAGACCCAGCCCGGCCAGCCGGCGGTCCAGTTCGGCACGCCAGCCACGGGACATCTGGGCCAGTTGCATGCCAAAGCGGTGTTGATCGGTTAACGGCATAAAACACTCACGGTTAGACTGAAAAATAAAGAATTTCTAATTATTAGCCAGCTAAGCATGAGCTGCAGTTATAGGCAAGTGGCGGTCTGTACTGAATCGTTACATCTTGAGGCCCCTCACCCTAGCCCTCTCCCAGAGGGAGAGGGAACTGAATGGGGGATGCTTTAGATATTCAGCGACTTGACGGTGCTTTGCTGAATCCGGAATTGGCAGGCCCTCACCCTAGCCCTCTCCCAGAGGGAGAGGGAACTTAATGGGGGATATTTGGGAGTTACGCCGACGTGGCAGATCGGCGCTGAATCCATAATCGACTCGGTCATTCAGGTCGATGTATAGCGCAAGACACCTCGGTCGGCCCCCTCTCCCTCTGGGAGAGGGCTGGGGTGAGGGTGCTCAGGCGAATTACATTTCGAATTCCGACTGCAACGCAGCCCGAACGCAATACAGCACGCCTTCCGGAACACGACCTGCAAACAACTCGGCGATTTCGGCGACCGACGGCAACTCACCTTCGCCATCCAGGAACGCGTCCTGCACTTCGCCCATCAACTCTTCAGGCAAATCCAGCGCCTGCTCGAGCGACAGTTGCTGCTTGCCGATCGCCTCGGCAAGCATGGTGTAGACGTTCTTCTCCGAGCACTGCAACTGACCGGCGATCTGCAACGGCGTCATCCCCGCGCGAGCCAGGGTAATCAGTTCGTGGCGCACATCGGCCACCGCTTTCGGCGCCTCGACCTCGCCGCCGAGCACTTCGAGGAAGGCATCGCCATAGCGCTCCAGCTTGCGTGCGCCGACACCGCTGACCCGGGCCATTTCCGCCAGCGAGGTCGGCTGGCTGCGGAGCATTTCCAGCAAGGTCGAATCGGGGAAGATGACGTACGGCGGCACGCCATGTTCTTCGGCCAGTTTGCGCCGCAGGGCGCGCAAGGCTTCCCATTGTTCACGCTCTTCGCCGCGCACCAGTTGGCTGGCCGGGCTCTTGCTGGCGGTTTTGGCGGTGACCTGCGGTTTGAGATCGCGGCGCAGCTCCAGCGTGACCTCACCCTTGAGCAATGGTCGGCAACTGTCATTCAAACGCAGACCGCCATAGCCTTCATGATCGACGTCTGCCAGACCGCGCGCGACCAATTGGCGGAACAGCGAGCGCCACTCGCTCTCACTCAGTGCCTTGCCAACGCCGTACACCGACAGATGCTGGTGGCCAAAACTGCGGACTTTTTCGTTTTCCTTGCCCAACAGCACGTCAACCAGATGACCAACGCCATAACGCTGACCCGTGCGGAAAATCGCCGATAACGCCTGACGCGCTGGCTCGGTGGCATCCCAGGTCTGCACGCCGTCAACACAGTTGTCGCAGTGACCGCACGGCTCGGGCATGTCTTCATCGAAATACGCCAGCAGGGTCTGACGACGGCAGCGGGTTTCTTCGCAGAGCGACAGCATGGCGTCGAGCTTGTGTTGTTCCAGACGCTTGTGCCGCTCGTCGCCTTCGGAGTTCTGCAGCATCTGCTTGAGCATCACCACGTCTTGCAGACCGTAGGCCATCCACGCATCCGCCGGCAGGCCGTCACGGCCGCCGCGCCCGGTCTCCTGGTAATACGCCTCAAGGGATTTCGGCAGATCGAGGTGCGCGACAAAACGTACGTTGGGCTTGTCGATGCCCATGCCGAACGCCACGGTGGCGACCATGATCAGGCCTTCCTCGTTGAGGAAGCGCTTCTGGTTGAAAGCACGTAGTTCATTGGGCAAACCGGCGTGATACGGCAGCGCCGGAAAGCCCTGCTCGCTCAAAAACGTGGCGACTTCCTCGACTTTCTTGCGTGACAGACAATAAACGATGCCGGCATCACTGCGTCGCTCGGCCAAAAACGCCAGCAATTGCTTGCGCGGCTGCTCCTTGGGCACGATGCGATAGAAAATATTCGGGCGGTCGAAGCTCGACAGGAAGCGCTCGGCGTTCTGCAAGTGCAGTCGGGTGACGATTTCTTCGCGGGTACGCTTGTCGGCGGTGGCGGTCAAGGCAATGCGCGGCACGTCGGGAAACATCTCGGCCAACTGGCCCAGTTGCAGGTATTCCGGACGGAAGTCGTGGCCCCATTGCGACACACAGTGCGCTTCGTCGATGGCGAACAGGGCGATATTCAAGCCTTGCAGGAATGACAGCATGCGCGGCTGCACCAGGCGCTCGGGCGCCAGATACAGCATTTTCACTTCGCCACGCTTGATCCGCGTCGCCAGATCCCGCTGCTGCTCCGCGCTCAAGGTGGAGTTCAGCGCAGCGGCGGCCACACCGAGTTCTTCGAGGGTCGCAACCTGATCGTCCATCAGCGCGATCAGCGGTGACACCACCACCGCCAGGCCATCGCGCAGTAGCGCCGGCACCTGAAAGCAAAGGGACTTGCCGCCACCGGTAGGCATCAGCACCAGCGCATCACCGCCACTGGCCACGCGCTCAATGATTGCACCCTGACGGCCACGAAAACTGTCGTAGCCGAAGATGTCCTTGAGGACGCGTTGAGCCTGTTCGAGCATAAAAACTCCAAAAATCTACCGATACATCCCTGCTCAGGCTGGTTCAGAACAGCCAAGGCTGCTTAAACAAAACGTAAGAACGCATTGCACGACAACCGCAAGGCGGGCAGGGATCGCAAAACGCGGCAGTATACCCGAGGCCTCCCCTGCGCAGGGCGACACCCGTCGATACAATCGCTGATACCTGTGTAGGAGCTGCCGAAGGCTGCGATCTTTTGATCCTGTCTTTATTAAAAGCAAATCAAAAGATCGCAGCCTTCGGCAGCTCCTACAGGGTGTATGCAGGGTATGGCAGGTCAAATCTGCCTTGCGGCTGGCTTGAGCGCGCAAGAAGGCCTAGAATTCCCGCATTGTTTATTCCCCAAGGTAGCCCCGTAATGTCCTTCGCTGAGCAACTGACCCGCCTGCAAGTTTTCCTCGACGCCGACGAGCTGCATGACGAGGCGCTGGATTACGTGGCCGCTCACGGCTACCTCACCGCACTGTCGATCTGCTCGGACGTCGTGCCGGACCGTGAGTGGATCGACGCCTTGTTCGCCGAAGAACCGCACTACAGCGGCGAAGCCCAGCGCGAAGAGATCGAAGCCACGCTCATCGGCCTCAAGGCCCACATCGCCCGTCAACTGGCGTCCGATGAAGAGTTCGAGTTGCCATGCGAACTGGATCTGGGCGACGAGCCGGACGATTCCGAACTGCGCGGCTGGTGCATCGGTTTCATGGAAGGCGTGTTCCTGCGTGAAGCCGCCTGGTTCGAAACCGCCGAAGAAGAAGTCAGCGAAATGTTGCTGCCGATCATGGTCGGTTCGGGCCTGTTCGACGAACAGCCGGAATTCGAAGACATCGCCAAAGACGCCAACCTGATGGACGACATGATCGTGCAGATCCCGGAAGCCCTGACCGCGCTGTACCTGCTGTGCCAGGCGCCCGACGAAAAACCGGCAATCCTCAAGCCACGTCACCACTAAGATCCGGCCTATGGACAACCCCATAGGCAACCGCCCCCTGATGTTGCGCTACTTGCTGCTGGCCGTCGGCTGGCTCAGCGTGGCATTGGGGGTGATCGGGATTTTCCTGCCCGTCCTGCCCACCACCCCTTTCCTTCTGCTCGCCGCAGCCTGCTTCGCGCGCAGCTCTCCGCGTTTCTATCAATGGCTGGTCGAGCACCCACGGCTCGGTCCATGGATCCGCGATTATCTCGATGGCAACGGCATACCGCTCAAGGGCAAGGTCTACGCGATCGGGCTGATGTGGGCGAGCATTCTGTTTTCGTGTTATCTGGTGCCGCTGCCGTGGGCGCGGGGGTTCATGTTGACCAGTGCGGTGTTGGTGACGGTTTATATTTTGCGGCAGAAGACTTTGCGCAAACCTTGAGCCATAACGTTACTACCGTTGGTCTAAAACGTTAAAACACCTGTCAGATCTGACAGGTGCGCTTTTCCCGGTTTTATCCCCTAATCACTCCATCGCCCCATCTACGGCAGGAGTGCCCCGCCATGCTCGTCCAACCGTCCAAACAAATCTCGGTCCTGGCCCTGCTCGACCCGGAAATCCCCGGCGGCC
>NZ_VCNJ01000015.1 GCF_005938625.1 Pseudomonas fluorescens | reverse complement strand
GCAGAGCGTGGGAACGATCTGCCCGACAGAGGCAGAGAACCTCAATAACCGTGAGGCACAAAACCGTGATCGAGACCCTGAACCATCTCCCCCACCCGCACGAAAGCGCGGCCGCCCTCGCCGGGCATTTCACCGATCTGGCGCCGCCGCTCAACGATCGGCAAGCGCATCTGGAAGCCTCGCGCTGCCTGTATTGCTACGACGCACCGTGCGTGAACGCGTGCCCGAGCGAGATCGATATCCCCTCGTTCATCCGCAATATTCACCAGGACAACGTCACCGGTGCCGCGACGAAAATCCTTTCGGCGAACATCCTCGGTGGCAGTTGCGCCCGAGTCTGCCCGACAGAAATCCTCTGCCAGCAAGCCTGCGTGCGCAACAACGCTCAGGAATGCGCACCGGTGCTGATCGGTCTGCTGCAACGCTACGCCGTGGACAACGCACACTTCACCGAACACCCGTTCCAGCGCGCCGCCGCCACCGGCAAACGCATCGCCGTGGTCGGCGCCGGACCGGCCGGTTTGTCCTGCGCCCATCGCAGCGCCATGCACGGTCACGACGTGGTGATTTTCGAAGCGCGGGAGAAGGCTGGCGGTCTCAACGAATACGGGATCGCCAAGTACAAACTGGTCGACGATTACGCGCAAAAGGAACTGGATTTTCTCTTGCAGATTGGCGGCATCGAGATTCGTCACGGGCAGAAGCTTGGCGAGAACCTGACCCTCAGCGAACTGCATCAACAGTTCGACGCGGTATTCCTCGGCCTCGGCCTCAATGCCAGCAAGCAACTCGGCTTGCCCCACGAAGATGCCCCGGGCCTGCTCGCCGCTACCGATTACATCCGCGAACTGCGCCAGGCCGATGACCTCACGCAACTGCCATTGGCCGAACGCTGCATCGTCCTCGGCGCCGGCAACACCGCGATCGACATGGCCGTGCAAATGGCCCGCCTCGGTGCCCGCGATGTGAATCTGGTGTATCGCCGTGGCGCCGCCGACATGGGCGCCACCGGTCACGAACAAGACATCGCCAAAGCCAATCAGGTGCGCCTGCTGACCTGGGCGCAACCGGAAGAGGTGCTGCTCGACGCTCAGGGCCAGGTGCGCGGCATGCGCTTCGCCCGCACCGATCTGGTCGACGGTCGCCTGCAAACCACCGGCGAAACCTTCGAACTGGCCGCTGATGCGATCTTCAAAGCCATCGGCCAGGCCTTCGATAGTAGCGCGCTCGCCGACCCGCTGGCCCGTGAACTCAAGCGTCAGGGCGAACGCATCCAGGTCGACGAAAACCTGCGCACCAGCATCCCCGGCGTGTATGCCGGTGGCGACTGCACCAGCCTCGATCAGGACCTCACCGTGCAAGCCGTGCAGCACGGCAAACGCGCCGCCGAGGCAATCAACGCTCAACTGATGCTTAACGTGGAGGCTGCGTAAATGGCCGATCTGTCGATTGTCTTCGCTGGCATCAAAGCGCCAAATCCGTTCTGGCTGGCCTCCGCGCCGCCGACTGACAAGGCCTACAACGTCGTCCGCGCTTTCGAGGCTGGCTGGGGTGGCGTGGTCTGGAAAACCCTCGGTGAGGACCCGGCGGCGGTCAACGTGTCGTCACGTTACTCGGCGCATTACGGCAACAACCGTGAAGTGCTCGGCATCAATAACATCGAGCTGATCACCGACCGTTCGCTGGAAATCAACCTGCGTGAAATCACTCAGGTGAAAAAGGATTGGCCGGATCGCGCACTGATTGTTTCGCTGATGGTGCCGTGCGTCGAGGAATCGTGGAAACACATTCTGCCGCTGGTCGAAGCCACGGGTGCCGACGGCATCGAGCTGAATTTCGGTTGCCCGCACGGCATGCCAGAGCGCGGTATGGGCGCAGCGGTCGGTCAGGTGCCGGAGTACGTCGAGCAAGTCACGCGCTGGTGCAAAACCTATTGCTCGCTGCCGGTGATCGTCAAACTGACGCCGAACATCACCGACATCCGCGTCGCCGCCCGCGCGGCCCATCGCGGTGGCGCCGATGCGGTGTCGCTGATCAATACGATCAACTCGATCACCAGTGTCGATCTGGAACACATGGTTGCCCTGCCCACTGTCGGCAGCAAAAGCACACATGGCGGTTATTGCGGCTCGGCGGTGAAGCCGATTGCGCTGAACATGGTCGCGGAAATTGCCCGCGACCCGCAGACCCAAGGCTTGCCAATCTGTGGCATTGGCGGCATTGGCAGTTGGCGCGATGCGGCGGAATTCATGGCGTTGGGCAGCGGCGCGGTGCAGGTGTGCACGGCGGCGATGCTGCATGGCTTCCGCATTGTCGAGGAGATGAAGGACGGGCTGTCGCGGTGGATGGACAGTCAGGGTTACGCCAGCATTGCCGAGTTTTCCGGACGAGCGGTGGGCAATACCACGGACTGGAAGTACCTCGACATCAACTATCAGGTGATCGCGAGGATTGATCAGGAAGCGTGCATTGGTTGCGGGCGTTGCCATATTGCTTGTGAGGACACGTCACACCAGGCGATTGGCAGTCTGAAGCAGGCAGACGGCACGCATAAATATGAAGTGATTGATGAGGAGTGTGTGGGTTGTAACTTGTGCCAGATCACTTGCCCGGTGGCGGATTGCATCGAGATGGTGCCGATGGAGACTGGGAAGCCGTTTCTGGACTGGAATCATGATCCGCGCAATCCGTATCACGTTGCGGTCTGAATTGGGGGCTGATCCGGAAAGGCCCTCACCCTAACCCTCTCCCAAAGGGAGAGGGGACTGATTGGGGGATATTCCAGAAATCCACCGACTTGAGCGATTTGCTTTGAATCCATAATCGATACATGCCCAGGCACGGACGGCTAATCGAAACAGGCACAGGCTCGAACGGCTTTTTGAATCCATAGTCGACTGGATTTTTCAGGTCGATGTACCTCACAAGACACCTCGGTCGGCCCCCTCTCCCTCTGGGAGAGGGATGGGCGGGCGGCGTTCCGATGAGGGTCAGCTTCTGCTTCAGGGCTCCAGCCCGATCCCACGCAAGATCACACTGGTCACCGTCTGCACCGCCCGCTCAAACTGCATGTCCGACAGCGGCTGATGCTCATTCAGAATATTCACCTGATGATCAAAGTCAGCATAGTGCTGCGTCGACGCCCAGATCATGTACAGCAAACTCGACGGTTCGACTGGCAAAATCCGCTTGTCCTCGACCCACTGGCGAATCTTCGCTTCCTTCATCTTCGCCCAGTCATACAGGCTGACATCCAGCGCCTCGCCCAACGTTGGCGCACCGTGGATGATTTCGTTGGCCCAGACTTTCGAACCATACGGACGACTGCGCGAGTGGTTCATCTTGGCGCGGATATAACTGCTCAGCACCACGCGCGGGTCGTCGAACATCTCGAAGCACAGCGCGTCCTGTTTCCACACTTCCAGCAGGTCGAACAGCACCGCGCTGTACAACTCGCTCTTGGTGCTGAAGTAGTAATGCAGGTTGGAGCGCGGCAGTTGCACCTCAGCGGCAATGTCGGCCATGGCCGTGCCGCCAAAGCCTTTTTCGGCGAAGACTTTTTCCGCCGCCAGCAGGATTTTCTCGACGTTATTGCGACGAATCTCGATCTTGTGATTGCCCATGAGGGCTCCCTGACAACAGCGTTGCCCAAGACTAGCATCCGCTCTGCTGCGCGGGCGACCGCTGCAAACAAAACTTCGTACTGGCGTCAGCGGATGGCTAAACTGACGCTTCTTCACTCCTGCCCCAGAGGTATTCGCGATGCTGTTCAAGAACGTCCTGACCACCACTGCCCTGCTCGCTTCACTGTTCGCCGCATCTTCCGTATTTGCCCACGCCCACCTGAAAAGCCAGACCCCGGCCGCCGACAGCACCGGCGCCGCGCCGGCCGATTTGCGCCTGACCTTTTCCGAAGGCGTTGAAGGCAGTTTCACCAAAGTCACCGTGACCAAGGATGGCGCGCCGGTCGCAGTCAAAGCGCTGACCACTGAAAACGACAAGAAAACCCTGATCATCACCCCCGCCGCGCCGCTGACTGCTGGCGAGTACAAAGTCGAATGGCACGCGGTGTCGGTCGATACGCACAAGAGCGAAGGCGCCTATCAGTTCAAGGTTGGTCAGTAATTCATGAGTGAAGCGCTGGTGCTGTGCCGCTTTGTGCATTTCATCGTGGTGTTGATGCTGTTCGGGGCCTGGCTGTTCAGGCCGTTGCTGCTCAAGGATGAAGCGCCGCAAGTGGATCGGCACCTGGCGCGACTGGCGCGTTGGCTGGCTGCTGTGGCACTGGTCAGCGGGGTTGTCTGGGCGCTGTTGATCACCGCGAGCATGGCCGGTTCGGCAGCGGCGGCGTTTGATCCGGACACGGTGGCGCTGGTACTGGGCCATACATTTTTTGGCCAGGTGTGGCGTTGGCACCTGCTGATCAATGCTGTGTTGTTGGCGCTGTTGTTTACGCCTTGGCGTTCGAACATGCCGTTGCGACTGGGCTTGAGCGCGTTGCTGCTGGCGACCCTCGCACCGGTCGGGCATGGCGCCATGCTCGATGGTGTGAGCGGGCAATTGCTGATTCTCAACCAGATCGTGCATCTGACCTGCGTGGCCGCGTGGCTTGGCGGACTGTTGCTGCTGGTGCTGATTCTGCGTCAGCCGACGGAGCCGATGCCGGCGATTTTGCGGCGTTTTAGCGGCGTCGGTTATGCGCTGGTTGCGGGGCTGCTGCTCACCGGTTTGATCAACGTGCGCGTGCTGACCGGTCAGTGGTGGCCGACTCCGTTGTTCAGCGGGTTTGCGTTGATTCTGTTGATCAAGGCGCTGATCGTGCTGGGGATGCTTGGGTTGGCGCTGTTCAATCGCTTGCGGATTGAGGATTGCGAACAGCGGATGGGCGCGCTCAGGCGCAGTGTAATGCTGGAGTGGTTACTCGGCATTGGCGCGGTGGCGGCCGTTTCGCTACTCGGCACCCTGCCGCCGATGATCACTGCCTAAAGATCATGGAGATCCAATGTAGGAGTGAGCCTGCTCGCGATAGCGGTGTGTCAGTCAAAATATCCGTAACTGACACACCGCTATCGCGAGCAGGCTCACTCCTGCAGGGGAATTGTGTTGATCAGTGGGGTTGGGTGTCGCCGGCGGCGGTGTCGATACTGACGACAACCGACATCCCCGGCCGCAACCGTTCCTCTTCCTGCTGATCCGCATCAATGGTGATCCGCACCGGCACCCGCTGGGCGATTTTGACAAAGTTGCCCGTGGCGTTATCCGCCTGCAGCAAAGCGAACTCCGAACCTGTCCCCGGGGAAATATGCTGCACATGCCCGGTGAATCTGCGGTGATTGAGCGCATCGACGGTGAAGCGCACCGGTTGCCCGACGCGCACGTTGTCCATCTGGGTTTCCTTCATGTTGGCGATCACCCATTTCTGGTTCGGCACCAACGCCATCAACTGCGCGCCGGAGTTGACGTAGGCGCCGAGGCGCACGCCAATCTGCCCGAGCTGACCGTCACGCGGGGCGACGATGCGAGTGTTCGACAGATCGATCCGCGCCAGTTGCACAGCCGCTTCGGCGCTGGCCACTGCCGCTTCCAGCGAGCCGCGATTGACGATCACCGTTTGCAGATCCTGGCGGGCAATTTCCAGATTGGCCTTGGCCTGCGCCACCCCCGCAACACTTTGCGCATTGGCCGCCAGCGCCACGTCCATCTCACGCTTGGACACCGAACCGTCGCGCACCAATTCCTGATTCCGGCGCAGATCGGCCTCGCTTTTGCGCAATTGCGCTTCGCTGTCGGCCTGCACGGCCTGACGCAATTTGATCGTGGCCTCGGCGCTGTTGCGTTGCTGCACCACGTTGGCCAGCGCGGCTTTCTGCACCGCCAGTTGCGCCAGCGACTGGTCGAGACGTTGCTGATAGATGCGGTCGTCCAGACGCACCAGCAGATCCCCGGCCTTCACGTACTGGAAATCCTGCACCGGTACTTCATAAACATAACCGGCGAGCTGCGGACCAATGATCGTCACTTGCCCACGAATCAGGGCATTTTCAGTGGTCTCGACCGCACTGCTGAACGGCGGCAATTGCCAGGCATAGAGCACGATCAACACACCGACGATGGCAATCGCCGCGAAGCCCATTGAAGAGATGATTCGCACCCGCAGCGAGCGTGGCTCGGTGTTCGGCGATGACGGCGGCGCCACGCCTTCAGGCGTGGCGGCAATGGCATTGGTGGTGGTTGTGGTGGTCGGTTCGGTCATGAAGAAGTGGCACCGCTGGAAGGTGTGGATGGCGCTGGGGCGACGGCTTTGGTGGTGCTCATCAGCCACAGCGCGCGAATGGACAGCCAGATCATGGTCAGCACCGCAATCACGGCGATCAGCATGAACACATCGTTGTAGGCCAGCACGTTAGCCTCACGGGTCGCGGCGTTGGCCAGGCTACGAATGCCCGCAAGGTTGCGCAGGCTCGGGTCGGCCAGCAACGAGCCATACGCCGAGCCGCCGCTCTGCACGCGCGCAGCCACTAAGGGGTCAGACAGCGTCAGGTGCTCAACGATGTGACTGGAATGAAATTTTTCCCGGACGATCTGGAAGGTGCCCAGCAGCGCCGCGCCCAGCAGGCCACCGAGGTTGTTGCAGATCCCGAACAACACGGAAAAGCTCACCAGATTGCGTGGGTTGGTCAGCACGTTGCGTGTACCGAAAACCATGGTCGGGCCAAGGAAAAACGTACTGCCGAACGCCAGCAGGAACTGACTGAAGTAGAGGTTTTCCGGGCGGGTCAGGTTGTTGGAAAAGCTGTCCATCACCGACCCGGTGGCCATCAGACCCAGCGAGATGATCAACGGCATCAGCAGGTGTTTGGGGTCGATGGTCAGCGCGCTGGTCAACAATCCCGCGACACTGCCGATCAGCATCACCACGTAGAGGCTGTGCAGTTGCTCGTAGCCCATGTTCAGGTTCTGCATGAAACCCACCGCACCGGTGGATTGCTCCGAGGTGACCATGCGAATCAGGGTCACCGCCAGCGCCAGGCGGATCATCGTCCCGCTGCCCAGCCAACGGGTCATCAGCAGCGGGTTACTGCGATTATGTTCGATGGCCAGACCGGTGAGGATCAGCGCGATGGACGCGGCCAAGGCGACGCCAATCCAGTCCGCCTCCAGCCACCAGTCGATCCGCCCGAGCGACAACACCGCGCACAACAACGCCACGCCCGTGGCGAGAATGGCAAAGGTCAGGAAATCGAGTTTTTCAAAGGTCTTGAAACGGTCACCGGGCGGCAACTTGAGCATCAATACGCAACCCAGCGACAGCAGCGCCATGCCCAATTCGAACAGGTACAAGCCGCGCCATTCGGCGATCTGCAGCAGATCTTCGGAGAATAATCGCGCCAGTGGCAAGGCCAGTTGCGAGGTGCCGAGACCGAGTACCAGCGCCTTCATCCGCCACTTCGCCGGGAACGCCTGAACCATGTAATACAGGCCCAGCGAACTCAGTGCCGCGCCGACCATGCCGTGCGCTGCACGCACCGCCACGGCAGAGTTCAGGTCGTTGACGAACAAGTGGCCGAAGGTCACCAGCGCATACAGCACCAGAAACACCTCGGTGAACGCGCGCAAACCGAACTGCTGGCGAAACTTCACCAGCAGCAGGTTCATCGACACGTTGGTCATCACGTACGCCGCCGGTAACCAGGCCATTTCCGCCGTGGTCGCACCGAGTGCGCCTTGCAGATAAGTCAGGTTGGCCACCACCAGCGAGTTGCCCAAACCACCGGTCACCGCCACTAGCAAACCGACCAGCGCATAGGCCAGGCGCTTGGGGTTGGAGTGCAAAGGCGTCGAGGGGGAACCGGGCAGACTGGGCTTTTCGTGCGGTTGCCAGTTGCGCGGGGCGTATTGATCCATTGCAAGGCCTTGTGCGGAAGGTGAGTGAAGTTTGCCGCAAATTCACTGGCAACACACATCCCATGGACAACACAAATCTTTGTAGGAGCTGTCGAGTGAAACGAGGCTGCGATCTTTTGATCCTGTTTTTTAAAAAGCCAGATCAAAAGATCGCAGCGTGCCGCAGCTCCTACAAAGTGATCTGCGTCGCGACGGCAAGTCATCGTATAACTTGCTGTTGACATTCCCGGAAAACCGAGGAAATATCCGCAACCATGTTGTACGACGACGTATAACAAATAATAAAAACAACAAACGAAACAGGGAGCGTCACAGTGAGCACACTCGTCTGCAATTCCGTCCGCCCTTCCCGTCTTTCCGTCACCCGCCCGCGTACCGCTTTAAGTCTGATCGGCTGCAGCAGCCTCGCCCTTGCCATGCCGATGAGCGCCGATGCCGAAGGTTTCCTCGAAGACAGCAAAGCCACGCTGAACCTGCGCAACGCCTACTTCAACCGCAACTTCGTCAACCCGGCCAACCCGCAGGGCAAGGCTGAAGAGTGGACGCAAAACTTCATCCTCGACGCCAAATCCGGCTTCACTCAGGGCACCGTCGGTTTCGGCCTCGATGTGCTGGGGATGTATTCGCAGAAGCTCGATGGCGGCAAAGGCACGGGCGGCACGCAGCTGTTGCCGATCCACGATGACGGGCGCCCGGCGGACAATTTCGGACGCCTCGGCGTAGCGCTGAAAGCCAAGGTATCGAAGACCGAATTGAAGGTCGGCGAATGGATGCCGGTGCTGCCAATCCTGCGTTCCGACGATGGCCGCTCGCTGCCGCAGACCTTTCGCGGCGGCCAGATCACCTCCACCGAGATCAATGGCCTGACTGTCTACGGCGGCCAGTTCCGCGGCAACAGCCCGCGCAATGACGCGAGCATGGAAGACATGTCGATGAACGGCCGCGGCGCGTTCACCTCCGACCGCTTCAACTTCGGCGGCGGCGAATACACCTTCAACGACAAGCGCACGCTGGTCGGTGTGTGGTACGCCGAACTCAGCGACATCTACCAGCAGCAGTATTTCAACCTCAGCCATAGTCAGCCGCTGGGCGACTGGACGCTGGGCGCCAACCTCGGTTTCTTCACCGGCAAGGAAGACGGCAGCGCCCAGGCCGGCGACCTCGAAAACAAGACCGCGTTCGCTCTGCTTTCGGCCAAATACGGTGGCAACACGTTCTATGTCGGCCTGCAAAAACTCAGCGGCGACGACGCATGGATGCGGGTCAACGGCACCAGCGGCGGCACCCTCGCCAACGACAGTTACAACGCCAGTTATGACAACGCCAAGGAACGCTCCTGGCAGTTGCGCCACGACTACAACTTCGTCGCCCTCGGCGTTCCCGGCCTGACCCTGATGAACCGCTACATCAGCGGCGACAACGTGCACACCGGGACGATCACTGACGGCAAGGAATGGGGCCGTGAGTCGGAGCTGGCCTACACCGTGCAGAGCGGGCCACTGAAAAATCTCAACGTGAAATGGCGTAACGCGACGATACGCCGGGACTTCAGCACCAACGAGTTTGACGAGAACCGGATCTTTATCAGTTATCCGATTTCGTTGTTGTAAAGCCAGTCGCCACACCGAGTTTCCCTGTGGGAGCGAGCTTGCTCGCGAATGCGTTGAGTCAGTCAATTCATCTTTCAATGACGCACCGCTTTCGCGAGCAAGCTCGCTCCCACAGTGGAGTTGCATTACCAAACAGGCAATTGTGGTGATTGAAGACTGGGCTAGGCCTTCCGTCATCTACACCAAAAGTCGCGTTGACAAGTTCCGGAAACCCTACCGATACTTCAGCGCAGTCATACGACAACCTACAACAAACCTAATAACAAACGTGTAAGGGATTGCCATGACATCTACCTCTACTCCCCGCGCCCCGTTCAACCGTCTCCTGCTGACCGGCGCTGCCGGTGGCCTGGGCAAAGTCCTGCGCGAACGTATGCGCCCTTATGCCAATGTCCTGCGTCTGTCGGACATCGCTGCCCTCGCCCCGGCCGTCGATGATCGCGAAGAAATCGTGGTCTGCGACCTCGCCGACAAAAACGCCGTGCATCAACTGGTCGAAGGCGTCGATGCGATCCTGCATTTTGGCGGCGTCTCCGTCGAGCGACCGTTCGAAGAAATTCTCGGCGCCAACATCTGCGGTGTGTTTCACATCTACGAAGCCGCGCGCCGGCATGGCGTGAAACGGGTGATCTTCGCCAGTTCCAACCACGTCATCGGCTTCTACAAACAGGACGAACCGCTCGACGCCAGCTCCGCTCGACGCCCCGACGGCTACTACGGTTTGTCCAAGTCCTACGGCGAAGACATGGCCAGTTTCTACTTCGATCGCTACGGCATCGAGACCGTCAGCATCCGCATCGGCTCCTCGTTCCCCGAACCGCAAAACCGTCGAATGATGCACACCTGGCTGAGCTTCGACGACCTCACGCAATTGCTCGAACGCGCGCTGTACACGCCGAACGTCGGCCACACCGTGGTCTACGGCATGTCCGCCAACAAGGACGTCTGGTGGGACAACCGCTTCGCCAGTCATCTCGGCTTCGAGGCCAAGGACAGCTCCGAAGTGTTCCGCGAAAAAGTCGAGGCGCAGCCAATGCCTGCCGCCGATGACCCGGCGCGGATCTATCAGGGCGGCGCGTTTGTCGCGGCCGGACCGTTCGGCGACTGATCACTCTGATAACGACACAAGGGATTGAGTATGCAAGCCGAATTGATCGTCGATGCCCGCAACGCTGTGGGCGAAAGCCCGGTCTGGGTGGCAGAGGAAAACGCGCTGTACTGGGTCGATATTCCCAACGGCGGCCTGCAACGTTGGAGCGCTGACACCGGCCATGTGCATGCCTGGAAAACCCCGGAGATGCTCGCCTGCATCGCCCGCCACAGCCGTGGCGGCTGGGTCGCAGGGATGGAAAGCGGCTTCTTTCATTTGCACCCGCACAGTGACGGCAGCCTCGACAGCGAGCGACTTGCCAGCGTCGAGCACGGCCGCAAAGACATGCGCCTCAACGATGGTCGCTGCGACCGTCAGGGCCGCTTCTGGGCCGGCAGCATGGTGTTGAACATGGGCCTGAACGCAGCCGAAGGCCGGCTCTATCGCTACGGCGCCGGAGCGTCTGGCGTGATCGAGGCGCAACTCGACGGCTTCATAGTGCCCAACGGCCTCGGCTTCAGCCCCGACGGCAAAACGATGTACCTGTCCGATTCGCACCCCGACGTGCAACTGATCTGGGCGTTCGATTACGACACCGATACCGGCACACCGTCGAACCGACGCGTCTTCGTCGACATGAACCACTTCCCCGGCCGGCCCGATGGCGCTGCTGTGGACGCCGAAGGTTTCTACTGGATCTGCGCCAACGACGCCGGCCTGATCCACCGCTTCGCGCCGAACGGCCGACTCGACTTCTCACTGGCCGTGCCGGTGAAAAAACCGACCATGTGCGCCTTCGGCGGCAGCCGGATGGACACCTTGTTCGTGACCTCGATTCGCCCCGGTGACGACCACGATCCGCAGTCCCTCGCCGGTGGCGTGTTCGCCCTGAACCTCAACCTCAAAGGTTTGCCGGAACCGCAGTTCAACGATTCGCTGTAACACCCGCCTCTGCTGCACCGCTGTGCCTTGAACACAAAAATAACAAGACTGGAGACTCACCCCCATGAACTTCAAACGCACCTTGCTGGCCGCTGCACTCCCGCTGATGTTTACCTTCACTGGCGCCGCTCAGGCACTGCAACTCAAATTCGCGGACATTCACCCCGCCGGTTATCCAACCGTGGTGGCCGAAGAAAACATGGGCAAGACTCTGACCAAGGAGACCAACGGCGAACTGACCTTCCAATATTTCCCCGGCGGTGTGCTGGGCTCCGAAAAGGAAGTCATCGAGCAAATGCAAGTCGGCGCCGTACAGCTGTCTCGCGTCAGCCTGGGTATCGTCGGCCCCGTGGTCCCGGACGTGAACGTGTTCAACATGCCGTTCATCTTCCGCGATCACCAACACATGCGTAACGTCATCGACGGCGCAGTGGGCGACGAGATCCTCGACAAAATCACCAACTCCGAGTTCGGCCTGGTGGCCCTGGCCTGGATGGACGGCGGCACGCGCAACGTCTACACCAAGAAACCGGTACGCAAGCTCGAAGACCTCAAGGGTATGAAAATCCGCGTGCAAGGCAACCCGATGTTCATCGACATGATGAACGCCATGGGCGGCAACGGTATCGCCATGGACACCGGCGAGATCTTCAGTGCCCTGCAGACCGGCGTGATCGACGGCGCGGAAAACAACCCGCCAACCCTGCTCGAACACAACCACTTCCAGAATGCGAAGTACTACAGCCTCACGGGTCACCTGATCCTGCCAGAGCCGATCGTGATGTCGAAAATCACCTGGGAAAAACTGACGCCGGATCAACAGGCGCTGGTCAAGACAGCCGCCAAGGCTGCCCAGGCCGAAGAGCGTGTGCTGTGGGACAAGAAGTCCGCTGCCAGTGAAGAAAAACTCAAGGCCGCCGGCGTCGAATTCATCGAGGTCGACAAGAAACCCTTCTACGACGCCACCGCACCGGTGCGGGAAAAGTACGGCGCGAAGTACGCCGACCTGATCAAGAAAATCGAAGCCGTTCAGTAACGCCTCCCGCTCCGTCCTCATGAACAAGGCCCGGTGCGCCCGATGACTGCGGCGCGCCCGGTTACGGTGGAACCCGATGAAGAATCTACTGCTGCGTATCAACGACAAGATCTACATGACGTGCATCTGGGTCGCCGGCCTTTCCGTCCTGGCGATTTCCCTGATGATTCCCTGGGGCGTGTTCGCCCGCTACGTGCTGGGTACCGGTTCGAGCTGGCCCGAGCCCACAGCGATCCTGCTGATGATGGTGTTTACCTTCATCGGCGCCGCCGCCAGTTACCGCGCCGGCGCGCACATGGCCGTGGCCATGCTCACCGATCGCATGCCGCCGCACGTGCGATCCGCAGCGGCGATTTTTTCCCAGCTGCTCATGGCGGCGATCTGCATCTTCATGACGATCTGGGGCGCCAAGCTGTGCATGTCCACCTGGAACCAGTTCATGGCGGCCCTGCCCGATCTGCGCGTTGGCGTGACCTATTTGCCGATTCCCGTGGGCGGCTTGCTGACGCTGATTTTCGTGCTGGAAAAACTCTTGCTCGGTGACCAGAGCAAACGGCGGGTCGTGCAGTTCGACCTGGTTGAAGAAAGTGAAGGTGCCGCTTAATGGACGCTCTGATACTGCTGGGCAGTTTTATCGCTTTGATCCTGATCGGCATGCCGGTCGCCTACGCGCTCGGCGCGGCCGCGCTGATCGGTGCATGGTGGATCGACATTCCGTTCCAGGCGGTGATGATTCAGGTCGCTTCGGGGGTGAACAAATTCTCGCTGCTGGCCATTCCGTTCTTCGTGCTGGCCGGTGCGATCATGGCCGAGGGCGGCATGTCCCGCCGATTGGTGGCGTGTGCCGGGGTGCTGGTGGGGTTTGTCCGCGGTGGCCTGTCACTGGTCAACATTGTCGCCTCGACCTTTTTCGGCGCGATCTCCGGTTCGTCGGTGGCCGACACCGCGTCGGTGGGTTCGGTGCTGATTCCGGAAATGGAACGCAAGGGCTATCCACGGGACTTCTCCACCGCCGTGACTGTCAGCGGTTCGGTGCAAGCCCTGCTGACCCCGCCCAGCCACAACTCGGTGCTTTACTCGCTGGCCGCCGGTGGCACGGTTTCGATTGCCTCGCTGTTCATGGCGGGCATCGTGCCGGGCTTGCTGATGAGCGCCTGCCTGATGGTGCTGTGTCTGATTTTCGCGAGAAAACGCAACTATCCAAAGGGTGAAGTGATCCCGATGCGCCAGGCGTTGAAAATCGTCGGCGAAGCCCTCTGGGGCCTGATGGCGATGGTGATCATCCTCGGCGGCATCCTGTCCGGCATCTTCACCGCTACCGAATCGGCGGCCATCGCCGTGCTCTGGTCGTTCTTCGTCACCATGTTCATCTACCGCGACTACAAGTGGAGCGAACTGCCGAAACTGATGCACCGCACGGTGCGGACGATTTCGATCGTGATGATCCTGATCGGTTTCGCGGCGAGCTTCGGCTACATCATGACCCTGATGCAAATTCCGGCGAAGATCACCACGGCGTTTCTGACCCTGTCGGACAACCGCTACGTGATCCTGATGTGCATCAACGTCATGCTGCTGTTGCTCGGCACGGTGATGGACATGGCGCCGCTGATCCTGATCCTCACGCCAATCCTGATGCCGGTGATTCTCGGCATCGGCGTCGATCCGGTGCAGTTCGGCATGATCATGCTGGTGAACCTCGGGATCGGATTGATAACGCCGCCGGTGGGTGCGGTGCTGTTTGTCGGTTCGGCGGTGGGCAAGGTCAGTATCGAGAGCACCGTGAAGGCGCTGCTGCCGTTCTATGCCGTGCTGTTCCTGGTGTTGATGTTGGTGACTTACGTGCCGGCACTTTCGCTGTGGTTGCCGCACTTGGTGTTGTAACAACCTGAAAGATCGCAGCCTCGTTTCACTCGACAGCTCCTACAGGGAAACGCAATCCCTGTAGGAGCTGCCGAAGGCTCGGGCCGCGATCGGACGATCTTTTGATCTTCCAATACTCAAGCCCGCAACAACATATACCCCGCCACCACCAGACAGACACTGGCAAACCCCACCTGCAACGCCCTCGCCGGCACCCGCGCGCAGAGCTTGCGCCCGATGATCATGCCGACAACGCTGGCCACGATAAACGCCCCACCCTGCCCGTCAATCCGCACACCGGCGTGAAACGAGCCGATCACCCCGATTGCCGAAATCAGACTGATCACCATCAACGACGTAGCAACAATCCCGCGCATCTGCACATCGGTCAGTTGCTTGAACGCCGGCACAATCAAAAACCCGCCACCCACACCGAGCAAACCGGACACCACGCCGGTAATTGCGCCTAACGCTGCCAACGTTGCGGTACATTTCGCCGTCCAGTCGAAGCGCCCGGTTTCTTCATTGAGCATGCAATTCTTCTGACCCCAACTGGCGTGACCGTGATCGCTCGGCCCCTCCTGCTGACGCTCGCGGCGCAGCATGCGCCAGGCCACCATGACCATCAGCAGACTGAACAGAATCATCAGGATTTTCTCCGGCAACTGATGCGCGAAGTAGATCCCCAACGGCGAAAACACTGCGCCCAATGCCGCAATCAACAGCGCCGCACGATAGCGCACCAGGCCATGACGCAAACCATCGATAGCGCCGACCGCCGCCGCACTGCCGACCGCAAACAACGCCACTGGCGCTGCCTGCGTCATCGTCCAGCCCAACCCGAGCACCAGCGCCGGCACCGCAAGAATGCCGCCGCCGGCCCCGGTCAAGCCGAGGACCAACCCCATCACCACGCCAAACAGACTTGCCAGCAACATAGGGTTTTCTCAGTCAACCTTGGACAGACCAGTCAGCCACTCACGGCCCTTGAGCATGCCGTTCCAGTAGAACCACGGCAGCAAGGTTGCCTTGAGAAACCACGCCGAACGCCGCGCCACCGTCGGGTCCAGAGGAAAGGTCGGCAGCAACTTTCCGGCATAACCGAATTCGGCGAGGATCACCTTGCCCTTTTCCACCGTCAGCGGGCAGGAACCATAGCCGTCGTACTTCAGCGGCAGCGGTTGTTGCTTGCGCGCGGCCAGCAGGTTTTCCGCGACCACCACCACTTGCTTGCGCACTGCTGCGGCGGTTTTCGCGTTACTGGTGCCGCAGATATCGCCGAGTGCAAACACCTCGGGATAACGCGGATGCTGCAGGCTGTGCGGATTGACTTCGCACCAGCCGGCAGTGTCGGCCAGCGGGCTTTGCGCGATGAAATCCGGCGAGACCTGCGGCGGCACAACGTGGAGCAGATCGAAGCTTTTCGCCACACGGGTGACGTTGCCTTCAGCGTCCTTGATCTCGAACCACGCGGTTTTCGCCGGGCCGTCGACCTTGACCAGGTTCGAATTGAACGCCAACTGCGCGTGGTACTTTTCGATGTACTTCATCAACGGCGGGACGAACGTGGCCACGCCGAACAGCGCGGCGCCGGCCAGATTGAATTCGACATGGATGTTGTTCAGCGACCCGTTTTTGAGCCAGTGATCGCAAGACAGATACAGCGCTTTTTGCGGCGCACCGGCGCATTTGATCGGCATCGCCGGTTGGGTGAACAGCGCTTTGCCGCCGCGCAGTTTCTGCACCTGATCCCAGGTGTATTGCGCGTGCTGATAGCTGTAGTTGGAGGTGACGCCGTGCTGACCGAGACTTTCCTGCAGGCCTTCGATCTTCTCCCAAGCCAGACGCAGGCCGGGGCAGACAATCAGGTTTTGATAGCTGACCGTGCGTTGATCGTTGAGGGTGAGTTGGCGTTTGTCCGGGTCAATTGCAGTGACTGTCGCTTGCAGCCAGTTTGCTTGTCTGGGCATGACCTTGCTCATCGGTCTTGCGGTGTCTTTGACGTCGTAGGCACCACCGCCGACCAGCGTCCACACCGGTTGGTAGTAATGCTGGGCGCTCGGTTCGATCACGGTAATTTTCAGCGCCGGATCACGCTTGAGCAGGCTGGCGACGAAACCGATACCGGCCGTACCACCGCCGATGACCACGATGTCCGCACTGATGGATGGGCCCCAGTGTTGATCGTTCATTGCTTGTTCCTTTTGCTGCACGCAAGGATTTCTCAGCCTTCACACAAATCCATTGTAGGCCTTCGCCTGCTCGCGATAGCGGTGGGTCAGCCATATCTTTATTGACTGATACACCGCTATCGCGAGCAGGCGAAGGCCTACAGGGGTTTTGTGTTGGCTGGCATTTATTGATGGCCCAGACTTTTCAGCACGGCGCCGCAATAGAGCCCGGACAGGGTTTTCATCACCTGAATGACCTCCGGACTGGCGAGCCCGTAGAAAATGTACTTGCCTTCACGACGGGTCGCGACCAGCCCTTCATCACGCAGGATGCCCAGTTGCTGGGACAGCGTCGGCTGGCGTACGCCGGTCATCTTTTCCAGTTCGCCAACGTTGCGTTCGCCCTGAGTCAATTGACAGAGGATCAGCAGGCGATCCTCATTGGCCAAGGCCTTGAGCAAGGCGCAGGCCTTGGAGGCCGAGGCGCGCAGTTGGGCGACTTCACATTCGGTCAGACTGGATTGCATTTGCACGATGCCTTGAAGGTCACTTAAGCTGCGAACATTATGTTTTTAGATAAAGTGTTGCAACCCATTTTCCTTGTTCAGGTTGGTGTCCATGCCCGCGCAGATTGAATCGTTCCTCGACCCCGCCTCTTCGACCTACAGTTATGTGGTCTATGAAACCGATGGCGGGCAGTGCGCGATCGTCGATCCGGTGCTTGATTACGACGGCGCCGCCGGGCGCACTTGCACCGCGCAGGCCGACAAAATCATCGCCTTCGTTCGCGCCCACAACTTGCAAGTGCAGTGGCTGCTGGAAACCCACGCCCACGCCGATCACCTGTCCGCCGCGCCTTACCTGCGCCGGCAACTGGGCGGAAAAATCGCCATCGGTGAATCGATCAGCAAAGTGCAGAACGTGTTCAAGGCACTGTTCAATCTGGAGCCGGAGTTCTGCGTCGATGGCTCACAGTTCGATCATCTGTTTGCACCGAACGAATCATTCAGGATCGGCAACCTCAAGGCCACCGCCCTGCATGTGCCCGGTCATACCCCGGCGGACATGGCTTATTTGATCGACGGCGAACAGATTCTGGTGGGCGATACGTTGTTCATGCCGGATGTCGGCACTGCGCGCTGCGATTTCCCCGGCGGCAACGCCAATCAGCTATTCGCTTCAATCCAAAAATTGCTGGCCTTTCCGGCCAGCGTAAAACTCTTCGTCTGTCACGATTACCCGCCGCAAGGCCGCGAGTCGCAGTGCCAGACCACGGTCGGCGAGCAGCGCAAAAGCAATATTCATGTGCATGACGGGATCGATGAAGCGGCGTTCGTCGAGATGCGTACAAAACGTGATGCCGGGCTGGGTATGCCGACGCTGCTGCTGCCGGCGATTCAGGTAAATGTGCGGGCGGGGAATTTGCCACCGGCGGAGGAAAACGGCGTGGTTTATCTGAAGATTCCGCTCAATTCCCTATAGGAAAAAATCACTCGACCCGTTTGTGGATTATTTTTCCTACGAACGCTGTCGATGGTGATGAACTGGTGAAAATCCTCTCAGCGATCAGACTCCATTGGGCAAACATTCAATGGAGTTTTCGCAATATGGATATTCGTCGTAATCACCGTGACATGACACCACAACAGAAAGCCGCCTTCATCGATGCCATCCTGAGGCTGAAGAACAACGTCGACAGCGTGCTGCGACCCGGGCAGCAGTCCCGCTACGATGATTTTGTCCAGATCCACAAAAATTCGATGGGCGGGAGCAATCCGCTGATACCCAATCCGCATCGAAGTCCCTTGTTCTATCCGTGGCATCGCATTCTGATCCGCCAGTTCGAACTGGCCTTGCAGGCCGCCGCCAATGACCCGACCATCACCCTGCCCTACTGGAACTGGCAACTGACCGGCGCCGACAACCCTTTCACCTCGGATTTCATGGGCCCAAACGGTGACAGCCTGCAGGACCAGCGCGTCACCGCCGGCCCGTTTTCCACAGAGCAATCGCAGTTCGAAGTCAGAGTCTGGGATGAGGGCATCGGTAACACCGGCATTCGTCGAGATCTTGGGGCAAACGGCGCACTGCCCACGGCAGAGACAGTCATCTCGACACTCAACAGAACGCCATACTGGATGGAAGCAAGCGGCTGGGAAAACGTCTCGGAAACCGAACTGCACAATCCGGTACATGCATGGATAGGTGGCAGCATGGCGCAAGCCTCCTCACCCAATGACCCGATCTTCTTCCTGCACCACTGCTACCTCGACTTGTTGTGGGAGCGCTGGAAACATCAGCATTCTGGCACTCCAGGCTTAACCAACGAGTCCGGCTCGGCGGACATGAACGAAGCCGTGCTGATCTTTCATCCGGCCAATGAACTGGCGCCCTGGTCGCAAACCTTTACCGTCCAGCAAACCCTCTACACCGCAGAGCTCGATTACCGCTATGACTACATCTGACCCTCAACTGCCCAGCGTCAAACCGTTAGCGGGTAACGGCAGCGCGGTCTTGTAGCGCACCTGCTTGAGCGCAAAGCTTGACCGAATGTTCGCCACACCCGGGACTTTGGTCAGGAAGTCCATCATGAAGCGTTCGAGCGACTGAATGGTCGGCACCAGGACCCGGATGAGGTAATCCGGGTCTCCGGCCATCAGGTAGCACTCCATCACCTCCGGGCGATCGGAAATCGCTTCCTCGAAATGCTGCAGCGCTTCCTCGACCTGTTTCTCCAGGCTGACGTGGATGAACACGTTCACATGCAGGCCCAGCAGATCGGCATCCAGCAGCGTCACTTGCTCGCGAATCAGGCCCAATTCTTCCATCGCCTTGACCCGGTTGAAGCACGGCGTTGGTGACAGATTCACCGAACGCGCGAGGTCGGCGTTGGTGATGCGCGCATTCTCCTGAAGGCTGTTGAGAATGCCGATGTCGGTACGGTCCAGTTTGCGCATGAGACAAAACCACCTGTTTTTTATGTTTATGCAGAATTTCTATCTGCAAATCGTCTCCAGCGCAACGAAACAGAGATAAATATTCTTCTTGCCCGGGCCTATGATTGTTGTAGGACAAGATTTCTTCTACCGAAGAATGACTGCCAGCTCACTACAAGAAATTCACAAGATCGAGCGTAGAAGCCATGACCCAAGCGTATGAACCGCTGCGTCTGCACGTCCCTGAACCCTCGGGCCGTCCAGGCTGTAAAACCGATTTTTCCTACCTGCATCTGACCGATGCCGGTACGGTGCGCAAACCTCCTGTCGATGTAGAACCTGCCGACACCGCCGACCTGGCGCGTGGGCTGATTCGTGTGCTCGACGATCAGGGCAACGCTCTCGGCCCATGGGCTGAGAACGTGCCAGTCGAGATCCTGCGAAAAGGCATGCGCGCCATGCTCAAGACGCGGATCTACGACAACCGCATGGTGGTCGCCCAGCGTCAGAAAAAGATGTCGTTCTACATGCAGAGCCTTGGCGAAGAAGCTATCGGCAGTGCCCAGGCTTTGGCCTTGAACATCGACGACATGTGCTTTCCGACCTACCGCCAGCAAAGCATTCTGATGGCCCGCGAAGTACCGCTGGTCGACCTGATCTGCCAACTGCTGTCGAACGAGCGCGACCCGCTCAAGGGCCGGCAGTTGCCGATCATGTACTCGGTCAAGGATGCCGGTTTCTTCACCATTTCCGGCAACCTCGCCACCCAGTTCATTCAGGGTGTGGGCTGGGGCATGGCCTCGGCGATCAAGGGCGACACCAAAATCGCCTCGGCGTGGATCGGTGACGGCGCCACCGCCGAATCGGACTTCCACACCGCCCTCACCTTCGCCCACGTTTATCGTGCGCCGGTAATCCTCAACGTCGTGAATAACCAATGGGCGATTTCGACCTTCCAGGCCATCGCCGGTGGTGAAGCCACCACCTTCGCCGGACGCGGCGTCGGTTGCGGCATCGCCTCGCTGCGCGTTGATGGCAACGACTTCTACGCTGTGTATGCGGCATCTGCCTGGGCCGCCGAACGCGCCCGCCGCAACCTCGGCCCGACCATGATCGAGTGGGTCACCTACCGCGCGGGCCCGCACTCGACTTCCGACGATCCGTCGAAATACCGTCCTGCCGATGACTGGAGCCACTTCCCGCTCGGCGACCCGATCGCACGCCTCAAGCAACACTTGATCAAGGTCGGCCACTGGTCTGACGAAGAGCACGCCGCCGTCAGCGCCGAGCTTGAAGCCGAAGTGATTGCCGCGCAGAAACAGGCCGAACAGTACGGCACCCTCGCCGGCGGCCAGATTCCAAGCGCCGCGACCATGTTCGAAGACGTCTACAAAGAGATGCCGGAGCACTTGAAGCGCCAGCGTCAGCAGTTGGGGATCTGACATGAACGATCACAACAACAATATTCAGTTGGAAACCGCCATGACCACGACCACCATGACCATGATCCAGGCCCTGCGCTCGGCCATGGATGTGATGCTTGAGCGTGATGACAATGTCGTCGTGTTCGGTCAGGACGTCGGCTACTTCGGCGGCGTGTTCCGTTGCACCGAAGGCTTGCAGACCAAGTACGGCACCTCGCGCGTATTCGACGCACCGATCTCCGAAAGCGGCATCGTCGGCGTGGCCGTCGGCATGGGCGCCTACGGTCTGCGTCCGGTCGCCGAGATTCAGTTCGCCGACTACGTCTACCCGGCTTCCGACCAGATCATTTCCGAAGCGGCGCGCCTGCGTTATCGCTCGGCTGGCGAGTTCACCGCACCGATGACCCTGCGCATGCCTTGCGGCGGCGGCATCTACGGCGGCCAGACCCACAGCCAGAGTATCGAGGCGATGTTCACTCAGGTGTGCGGCTTGCGCACGGTGATGCCGTCCAACCCATATGACGCCAAAGGCCTGCTGATCGCCTCCATCGAAAACGATGATCCGGTGATCTTCCTTGAGCCGAAACGCCTGTACAACGGCCCGTTCGACGGCCACCACGACCGCCCGGTGACCCCGTGGTCGAAACACCCGCAAGCCCAGGTTCCGGACGGTTACTACACCGTGCCACTGGACGTGGCCGCGATCACTCGTCCGGGCAAGGACGTGACCGTGCTGACTTACGGCACCACCGTTTACGTGTCGCAAGTCGCTGCCGAAGAAAGCGGCGTGGATGCCGAAGTCATCGACCTGCGCAGCCTGTGGCCGCTGGACCTGGAAACCATCGTCAAATCGGTGAAGAAAACCGGCCGCTGCGTGGTGGTTCACGAAGCCACCCGCACCTGCGGTTTCGGCGCCGAACTGGTGTCGCTGGTGCAAGAGCATTGCTTCCATCACCTGGAAGCGCCGATCGAACGCGTCACCGGTTGGGACACCCCCTACCCGCACGCGCAGGAGTGGGCGTATTTCCCAGGGCCGTCCCGAGTGGGTGCGGCGTTGAAACGGGTTATGGAGGTCTGAATGGGCACGCACGTTATCAAGATGCCGGACATCGGCGAAGGCATCGCAGAAGTAGAACTGTCGCAGTGGCACGTCAAGGTTGGCGACCTGGTGGTTGAAGATCAGGTGCTGGCGGACGTGATGACGGACAAGGCGATGGTCGATATTCCATCGCCGGTACACGGGAAAGTGATTGCCCTCGGTGGTCAGCCGGGTGAAGTGATGGCGGTTGGCAGTGTGCTGATCAGCATTGAAGTTGAGGGGGCCGGTAACTTGAAAGAATCCGCCGCCCCCGCGCCGCTTAAAGAGGCGCCGGTCGCGCCGAAAGCTGAAGCGGTTGTCGAGAGCAAACCTGCTGCAGCCGCGCCGCGCCCTGCTCCTGTTTGCCAAGGTCCGATGGTTGCTCGCGAAGCAGACGAACGCCCTCTCGCCTCGCCGGCCGTGCGCAAACATGCACTGGATCTGGGCATTCAATTGCGTCTGGTACGCGGTTCCGGCCCGGCCGGTCGTGTGCTGCACGAAGACCTTGAGGCCTATCTGGCGCAAGGTCAGTCAAACGCCTCGGCGCCGGTTGCCGCTGCTTACGCCCAGCGTAATGACGAAGAACAGATTCAAGTCATCGGCATGCGCCGCAAGATCGCCCAGCGTATGCAGGACGCCACCCAGCGCGCCGCTCATTTCAGCTACGTCGAAGAAATCGACGTCACCGCGATTGAAGAGCTGCGTGCGCACCTGAACGAAAAACATGGCGCCAGCCGTGGCAAGTTGACCTTGCTGCCGTTCCTCGTCCGCGCCTTGGTCGTCGCCCTGCGCGACTTCCCGCAGATGAACGCCCGTTACGACGACGAAGCTCAGGTCATCACTCGCCTTGGCGCGGTGCATGTCGGCGTTGCTACGCAAAGCGATGTTGGCCTGATGGTGCCGGTGGTGCGTCACGCCGAGGCGCGCAGCCTGTGGGACAGCGCCGCCGAGATTTCGCGTTTGGCCAACGCCGCACGCAATGGCAAGGCCAGCCGCGATGAATTGTCCGGCTCGACCATCACCCTGACCAGTCTCGGTGCGCTGGGCGGCATCGTCAGCACGCCGGTACTGAACCTGCCGGAAGTGGCCATCGTCGGCGTCAACAAAATCGTTGAACGGCCGATGGTCGTCAAAGGCCAGGTGGTGATCCGCAAGATGATGAACCTCTCCAGTTCCTTCGATCACCGCGTGGTCGACGGTATGGACGCGGCACTCTTCATCCAGGCCATTCGCGGCCTGATCGAACAACCTGCCACTTTGTTTGTGGAGTAAGGCGCGCATGCAATCTCTGAACACTACGCTGCTGATCATCGGCGGCGGCCCCGGCGGTTATGTAACGGCAATCCGCGCCGGGCAACTGGGCATTCCGACCATTCTGGTCGAAGGCCAATCGCTGGGCGGCACCTGCCTGAACATCGGCTGCATTCCGTCGAAAGCGCTGATTCACGTGGCTGAGCAGTTTCACCAGACCCAGCATCACAGTCAGGATTCGGCGCTGGGCATCAGCGTTTCCGCGCCGACCCTCGACATCACTAAAAGCGTCGAGTGGAAGGACGGCATTGTTGATCGCCTGACCACCGGTGTTGCTGCGCTGTTGAAGAAGAACAAGGTTCAGGTCATCAATGGCTGGGCCAAGGTCATCGACGGTAAAACCGTGGATGTCGGCGACACGCGCATCCAGTGCGAGCACTTGGTGCTGGCCACCGGTTCGACCAGCGTCAATCTGCCGATCCTGCCGATTGGCGGACCGATCATCTCCTCCACCGAAGCGCTGGCACCGAAGTCCGTGCCGAAGCGTCTGGTGGTGGTTGGCGGTGGTTACATTGGTCTGGAACTGGGCATTGCTTATCGCAAGCTTGGCGCCGACGTCAGTGTGGTCGAGGCGCAGGATCGCATCCTGCCAGCCTACGACGCCGAACTGACGCAGCCGGTGCATGACGCCTTGAAGCAACTGGGCGTGAAGCTGTATCTGCAACACAGCGTGCTGGGTTTCGATGGCACTTTGCAGGTGCGTGATCCCGAAGGTGAAACCCTGAATCTGGAAACCGATCAGGTGCTGGTCGCCGTCGGTCGCAAACCGAATACCCAAGGCTGGAACCTCGAAGCGCTTAATCTGGATATGAACGGTTCGGCGATCAAGATCGACAACCGCTGCCAGACCAGCATGCGCAACGTTTACGCCATCGGCGATCTGAGCGGCGAGCCGATGCTCGCCCACCGCGCCATGGCCCAAGGCGAAATGGTTGCCGAATTGATCAGCGGCAAGACCCGCGAGTTCAACCCTACGGCCATTGCAGCGGTGTGCTTTACCGATCCGGAACTGGTGGTGGTCGGCAAAACCCCGGACGAAGCAAAAGCTGCGGGTCTGGACTGCATCGTTTCCAGTTTCCCGTTCGCCGCCAACGGCCGGGCGATGACGCTGGAATCGAAAAGCGGCTTCGTGCGCGTGGTCGCTCGTCGGGATAACCATGTGATTGTCGGCTGGCAAGCGGTGGGCGTTGGCGTGTCGGAGTTGTCGACGGCGTTTGCGCAAAGCCTGGAAATGGGCGCGCGGCTGGAAGACATCGGTGGCACCATTCATGCGCATCCGACCTTGGGTGAAGCGGTGCAGGAAGCGGCGTTGCGTGCTTTGGGGCATGCGTTGCACCTGTAGCTGCGTTGATCGTTCCCACGCTCTGCGTGGGAATGCAGCCGGGGACGCTCTGCGTCACAAAAGCCGAACGCGGAGCGTCCGATGAGGCATTCCCACGCAGAGCGTAGGAACGATCAAGCGTGGGAACGATCAGTGGAGCGAATTCCGGCTGCGAAACCGCTCAAGAATGAAGTATTGTTGTGCCCATCCAAAAAACGTCAGAAGCCTTGAACCGTTTCGACGGTTGTTCAGTGATAGAGGGTGTCATGGGTAACGAAAGCATCAATTGGGACAAGCTGGGTTTTGACTACATCAAGACCGACAAACGCTATCTGTCGTACTTTCGCGATGGCGAGTGGGACAAGGGCACCCTGACCGAAGATAACGTGCTGCACATCAGCGAAGGCTCGACTGCCCTTCACTATGGCCAGCAGTGCTTCGAAGGCATGAAGGCCTATCGTTGCAAGGACGGCTCGATCAACCTGTTCCGCCCGGACCAGAACGCCCTGCGCATGCAACGCAGCTGCGCGCGTCTACTGATGCCGACGGTCGACACCGAGCAGTTCATCGAAGCCTGTAAAGAAGTGGTTCGCGCCAACGAGCGCTTCATTCCGCCATACGGCACCGGCGGCGCGCTGTACCTGCGTCCGTTCGTGATCGGCGTGGGCGACAACATCGGCGTGCGCACTGCCCCCGAGTTCATCTTCTCGATCTTCTGCATCCCGGTCGGTGCCTACTTCAAGGGCGGCCTGACCCCGCACAACTTCCAGATCTCCAGCTACGACCGCGCTGCCCCACAAGGCACCGGCGCAGCCAAGGTCGGCGGCAACTACGCGGCCAGCCTGATGCCGGGCTCGAAAGCGAAGAAAGCCAACTTCGCCGACGCGATCTACCTGGATCCGATGACCCACACCAAGATCGAAGAAGTCGGTTCGGCCAACTTCTTCGGAATCACCCACGACAACAAGTTCATCACCCCGAACTCGCCGTCCGTTCTGCCAGGCATCACCCGCCTGTCGCTGATCGAACTGGCGAAATCGCGTCTGGGCCTGGAAGTGGTTGAAGGCGATGTGCTGATCGACAAGCTGTCGGACTTCAAGGAAGCCGGCGCTTGCGGTACTGCTGCGGTGATCACGCCGATCGGTGGCATCAGCTACAACGACCATCTGCATGTGTTCCACAGCGAAACCGAAGTAGGTCCTGTGACCCAGAAGCTTTACAAAGAGCTGACTGGCGTGCAGACCGGCGACATCGAAGCGCCAGCGGGCTGGATCGTCAAGGTTTGATTTGACGGCTGGTGATGTCGAAAAGCCCTCCACCGAGTGATTGGTGGGGGGCTTTTTTTTATGGCGTTTGGCGCAGTATTTGTGGCGTGCTTGAGATTCTTTCCCCCTCACCCCAGCCCTCCCGAAACGTCGGACCGCCCCCAGGGGGCGAGGGGGAAAGGGAGCCGATCTTTGTGCCGTTCAAAACCTGAGTTCGACTTGATCGTTCAGGTCGATGGATCAAGTCCAAACACCTCGGTCAGTCCCCTCTCCCTATGGGCGGTCCGACGTTTCGGGAGGGTTAGGGTGAGGGGCTTTTCAGCGTTATTCGTTTACCAAGTCGCTCAGCAATCCCACTCGCCTGCCCATTCTGCTGTTTCCCCATCCGCGCCTGCGTAATCAACCCAGGAATCAACTCCCCTTCCGGCAAATTTTTCCAGAACCGCGCCGGCAAATGCCCCTGCATGACCTTCTCGTTCAACCGCGCAGGATTAAAGATGTGGCTGTAATAAGTCAGCCACAGATCACCATGAGGATCGTCGACGTTCTGCGCCAACTGCTGCCATTCCACCGGGCATTGCCGCTGATGAATCAATTGCTCGCCATCGTAATAAACCCCGTCACGCGGCGTGGCGATCAACCAGCGGTGGCGGCCCATCCGCCCAATAAAATGCTCACTGGCACTGTGTAGAATGTCGTGGGCCGGCTCATGCCAAGCCACATATTGCGGACCCGCGCTTGATGACGGGCGCTCGATGAAACGCACAAACGCATGCAGATGATGGGCTTCCCGATTCACTTGCTTGATACGTCGCTGCAACTCACTGCCGAGTTTGTCCCCGGCCATCATCGCCGTGCGGTCGCCATGGCTGACGCGCCACAACACTTCATACAACAGGCTCCAGCGTTGATCGCCACGATAGCGCGAAGCTTGTTCCAGGGTATCAATCAGCGCGCGCGGGATTCTCGCCATAAACGGCCCCTGCCCTTCAGGCACCGGCTCATCACTTGCAAACAGATCAGCCACGCCCTGCGAGGCCCAGCTCACCAGACTCGGGTCGACTTCATGGCTCAGTAGCCAGCGCGCCTGCTGGCGCCACGTGTCGAACAAATCGTCGCAATCAAGATTGATCATCCCCACAGCCCCATCTGCTGCGGCATCGGCCGGTCGCGCAGTTGCTGATAGAGCAAATGGCTGGTGACCTCGGCTTGCTGCGGGTGATAGTCGCTGGTGATGATGAACGGCTTGGCCTTGGCCAGCACGCAACGCATGCGCGCGACGTCTTCGTAACGAATGCGCCGCTGCCTGCGCAGCTCGACCAGACGTTCGGTGGTGCGCAGTCCGATACCGGGAATACGCGCAATCAAGGATGCTTCGGCACGGTTCAGATCCAGCGGAAACACCTCGCGATTCTGCAACGCCCAGGCCAGTTTCGGGTCGATGTCCAGCGCCAGATTGCCCGGCCCCTTAAGCAACTCATCGGCGCTGTAGCCGTAGCTGCGCAGGAGAAAATCGGCCTGATACAAACGGTGTTCGCGCATCAGCGGCGGCGCGGCCAGCGGTACGCTTTTCGGGCTGTCGGGGATCGGGCTGAAGGCTGAGTAGTAAACCCGGCGCAGACGGAAGTTGCCGTACAAGGCCTGCGCGCTGTGGAGGATGGTGCTGTCGTCGGTGTCGTCGGCGCCGACGATCAATTGCGTGCTCTGCCCGGCGGGGGCGAACTTCGCCGAGCGCGGTTCGTTCAAAACCGTCTGCACGCCGGTGTAGATGGTGCTCATCGCCTGTTTGATCGAAGCGATATCCTTCTCCGGCGCCAGCACTTGCAGGCTGGCATCGGTCGGCAGTTCGATGTTGACGCTCAGGCGATCGGCGTAGCGGCCAGCCTCCTCGATCAATGCCGGATCGGCTTCGGGAATGGTCTTGAGATGGATGTACCCGCGAAACTCATGCTCTTCGCGCAGCAGCTTCGCCACCCGCACCAGTTGCTCCATCGTGTAGTCTGCCGATCGAATGATGCCGGAACTGAGAAACAGCCCGCTGACGCAATTGCGCCGGTAGAAATCCATGGTCAGCGCCACGACCTCTTCGGGGGTGAAACGGGCACGCGGGACATCGCTGGAGCGGCGGTTGACGCAGTATTGGCAATCGTAAAGACAGAAGTTGGTCAGCAGAATCTTCAACAGCGACACGCAGCGGCCGTCCGGCGTGTAGCTGTGGCAGATGCCCATGCCATCGGTCGAACCCAAGCCGCTCTTGCCTTCGGAGCTGCGCTTGGGCGCGCCGCTGCTCGCGCAGGAGGCGTCGTACTTGGCGGCGTCGGCGAGGATGCTCAGCTTGTCGATGATTTGCATGGCGCGGGCTCTATACTGTTTGCATATACAGTATAGAGTCAGGCGCGCGTACACAAGATCGGCAATGACCCCTCGTCGGCGCAATGCATAGATCAAAAGATCGCAGCCTTCGGCAGCTCCTACAAGGATTGGGTAGGTTCGAGATTTATCGGGTGTACGCGATTCCTGTAGGAGCTGCCGCAGGCTGCGATCTTTTGATCTGCCCGTCGACCGGCAACTCAACGCCAAACCGCGCGCTGATCTCCTTGCGCCCCGCTGCCGTCAACGCCAACGCTCGACTGTCCAGATCCTGCGTCACCCACTTGCGCTTCAGCGCGGTCTGCAACAACGCCGCGCCCAGCGAGCCACCGAGATGCGGCCGGCGCATGCTCCAGTCCAGGCACGGGCAGGCAAACTTGCGGCGCAGGGTCGTCAAGTCCTGCACTTCTATTCCCAAACCGATAAACAACGCCTCGCCACTGCCGGTCAAGCGATACGCCTGCTCGTCGGTTGCCACCAGCCAACCGGCTGCGATCAAACGGTCATGCAGCAACACCGCCAGCGTCCCGGCCATGTGGTCGTAGCAAGTGCGCGCGAATTGCAGACGATCCGGCGTATGCGCCTTGAACGTCGGCGCCGCGTTCTGGCCAATCACCATCAACGCTTCCAGCGCTTGCGCTACGCGCTGATCGGCGAGGCTGTAATAGCGATGGCGGCCCTGCACATGCAGGCGCACCAGGGCCAGGTCCTTGAGTTTCGCCAAGTGCACACTGGCGGTCGAGGCGCTGACTTCAGCGATCGTCGCAAGCTCCGTGCTGGTGCGGGCGTGGCCGTCCATCAGCGAACAGAGGATTTTCGTTCGCGCCGGTTCAGCGATGGCGGCGGCCACTTGGGAAACGCCGATGTCTTGATGTTCTGCGTGCATAGTTCGCTCCCGGACGAATCATCGTCGTTGCGCAGTGGAGATAGTAGCAACACTTTCCCCGCCGACAAGGACGCAAACCATGAACCCGATCAGCGCCGCAACGCATGTCGATCCTTATCCCTACTACGCCGAACTGCGCGCAGCAGGTGGCCTGACGTTTCATCCGGAGTTGAAACTGTGGGTCGCCAGCAGCGCCCGTGCGGTGTGTGCGGTGTTGGCCCACACCGATTGCCGGGTGCGCCCGGCGCAGGAGCCCGTACCCAAAGCGATTGCAAAAGGCATGGCCGGCAAGGTCTTCGGCCAACTTATGCGGATGAATGACGGTGAACGCCAGCGCTGCCCGCGTTCTGCGATTGAGCCTCAGTTGGCCTCCCTCACCCCTGATGTCGTTAACACTTTGGTCGCCGCACGGCTGATCACAGCGGATACCGACGGCCTATACAAAGCCATGTTCCGTGGCCCGGTGTGCGTGGTCGCGGCGCTTTTGGGATTCCCCCCGGCGCAGGCGCGGGCAGTCAGCGAGCTGACGGCGAACTTCGTCGCCTGTCTGTCGCCGTTGAGCGATGACCTGCAATTGGCCGCAGCGGATGCGGCGGCCGAACACCTGCGCGGCTACTTCATCGAACTGCTCGCCGAACCCGCCAGCGACTTCCTCAGCGCGATCCAGCAGCGCTTTGTCGGCGATGAGGAAATCCTGATCGCCAACCTGATCGGCCTCTGTTCGCAGACGTTCGAAGCCTGCGCCGGGCTGATCGGCAACACGCTGTTGGCGTTACGTCGTCAGCCGGCGTTGCGCGGCGAATCCATCGACGCACTGCTCAGCGAAGTGCAGCGCCTCGACCCGCCCGTGCAGAACACCCGACGCTTTGTCGCAGCGTCCTGTGAGATTGCTGGAGTACGTGTCGAAACCGGCGATGTGATTCTGCTGCTGTTGGCCTCGGCCAATCGTGATCCGGCGCTCAACGAACGGCCGGACGAGTTTCTGCCACAGCGCGCCAACCGCCGCAGTTTCAGTTTCGGCAGTGGTCGGCATCAGTGTCCGGGGCAAGCGTTGGCGATGAGTATTGCCGGGGCGACAGTGAGGGAAATACTCGCAAAGGGCATCGATCTGAATTGCCTGAACTGGCACTACCGGCCCTCGCTCAATGGGCGCATTCCTGTGTTCAGCGACTCGGGCGCCTGACAGTCCGTCTTCGCGAGCAAGCTCGCTCCCACATGAGTTATCGGGTGGTCACAACATTGTGCACACCCAATACCCCTGTGGGAGCGAGCTTGCTCGCGAAGAGGCCAGCCCAGTCACTGCAAAATATGGCTCAAACCGCCCACTGCAAAATCAACCAGCTGTTAGCGCCGCTGATCACCACAAACAAACCCCAAGCCAGTACCCGGGTTGGCCAACGGTTCACAAACGGTCCCATGAGTTGCTTGTCATTAGTCATGCGGATCAAGGGGTACAGGGCAAACGGCAACTGCAGACTCAACACCACCTGACTCAGCACCAGCAACTTGCCGATCGCGTTATCGCCCATCAGCCACACGCCGATAAACGCCGGAATCAGCGCCAGTCCGCGAGTGATCAAGCGTCGCTGCCAGCACGGAATCCGCAGGTTCAGGTATCCCTCCATGATCACTTGGCCGGCAATGGTGCCGGTGAAGGTCGAACTCTGCCCCGACGCCAGCAGCGCCACGCCGAACAACACACTGGCCAGCGCACCACCGACCAGTGGGTCGAGCAAGTGGTAGGCGTCCTGAATGTCCACCACGTCGGTGTGTCCGGACTGGTGAAACGCCGCCGCCGCGAGGATCAGGATTGCCGCGTTGACCAGCAACGCCAGCGCCAGCGAACCGATGGTGTCGATGCGCGCCAGTTTCACCGCGTCCTGCTTGCTCGCCAGGTCCTTGCCGATCATCCGCGTCTGCACGATCGAGGTGTGCAGATAGAGGTTATGCGGCATCACCGTTGCGCCGAGAATACCGATGGCCAGGTACAACGGCGCCGCCTCGCCAATCGCCGCCAGCGACGGTTTGAAACCCTGGGCGACGTCGGGCCAGTAGGGTTTGATCAGCAACAGTTCAACGAAGAAACACACGCCAATGGTCGCGACCAACACCAGCATGATCGCCTCAAGCCTGCGGAAACCGCGATTTTGCAGGGCCAGCACCAGCAAGGTGTCGAACGCGGTAAGGGCGATACCGAAGGTCAGCGAACAACCGAGCAACAAGTGAAACGCCAGCGCACAACCAAGTACTTCAGCGAGGTCCGTGGCGATGATCGAGATTTCCGCCAGCACCCACTGCAGCCGTGCAGTCGGCGTGCTGTAGCGCTCGCGGGACAATTGCGCCAAATCGCGCCCGGTGGCAATGCCCAGTCGCGAGCACAGGCATTGCACGACCATGCCCGCCAGACTCGCCAGCAACACCACAAATAACAGGCTGTAACCAAAGCGTGAACCGGCCTCGATAGCGGTAGCCCAGTTGCCCGGATCCATGTAGCCGATCGACACCAGCAAACCGGGACCGGCGAAACGCAGCACGCGTTTGAAGAACGAGGCGTTGGGATCAACCACAACACTGCCAGCCACTTCCGGCGGGCAAAACGGCGCGGTGGCGATTTTGGGCAAACTGAATTTCACGCACACATCCAGAAACAAGTCGAAAGACGCAGCTTAGAGGTTTCCGCCACAGCCTTGAAGCGCAAAAGATCGCAGCCTTCGGCAGCTCCTACATTGGAATGCACTCTCCTGTAGGAGCTGCCGAAGGCTCGGGCCGCGATCGGACGATCTTTTGCTCTTATCGACTCACCCCCAACAACTGCTCGCGCAACTCGGGACTGCGTGTGCGCGGATCCAGCCAGATATCAAAAAACGCCCGGGCAAACAGCGGGTCATCGATCTCATGCTGCAACTGCTGGCCGACAAAAAAACGCGCGCCCTGCCCCGGCAGATACACGCCGGTAATCCGCATGCCGGCCTGCACATCGACGAACGATTGCTGCATCTGGATTTGCCAGCCGGCCAATTGCGCCGGGCTGACGCTGCTGCCTGCGAGGCGTTTGATTTCATCGACGCTGGCCTTGACCAGGTCGTCGCGGGAAATGTTGCGGCGGTAGATCAGCTCCAGCGCAAACGGCTGACCGTCGACCAAGGGTCGCGCGGCACTCCACAGGCGCGCGTTGTAGACATCAAAACCGAACACGCTGAAATCGCCGGTGCCGATGATTTGCGCGCCGGGCACCGCGTCCTGCCAATTGGCCCAGGTTGGCGTCAGCAACAGCGCCCATAAGCCAATGCCGCAGCACCCCCGCAACACCTTCGGTGTTCTGTTCATCGCGGTATCGACTCCGGCAAGCCCTGATAATCAGAGCATAGCCGGGTATCGTCGTCGGCACTTTGTATACAAAAACTGCGCACATAGGCAGCAATCGCCTAACGACAATGCTAACGTGGCGCACCTTCAACGGATGGAGACTCCTGCGTGCTGATCCTCAAACTGCTGCTGATTCCCGGTTTTCTGCTGCTGATTTCCCTGGCGGGCAAACGTTGGGGGCCGAGCGTGGCCGGGTGGCTGTCGGGATTGCCGGTGGTGGTCGGGCCGATTCTGTTTTTCCTCGCCGTCGAGCAGGGTCCGGGCTTTGCCGCGCAGTCGGCGGTGGCGGCGTTGTCGGCGATGTTCGCGATGATTGCGTTCTGCATCACCTATGCGCAGGTCGCGCAACGGGCGAACTGGCCATTGGCGCTGACGGCGTCGCTGTCGGTGTGGGCCATCATCGCGGGGGTGTTGTCGCTGATCCCGGCGTCGCTGCCGTTTTCCGTGGCAGCGGCGGCGATTGCGTTGCTGGCATCGCCGTACCTGTTTCCCACGGTGCAACCGGTGCTCAGCGGCCCGGCGCCGAAGTCGGACAAACTGATCTGGCGGATGATCGCCGGCGCCGCGTTGACCCTGGTGGTGACGATGCTCGCCAGCACCGTCGGCGAGCGCTGGAGCGGTTTGCTCGCGGTGTTCCCGGTGCTCGGCAGTGTGATGGCGGTGTTCTCGCAACAGACGCGCGGCCCGGCGTTTACCGCCGCACTATTACGGGCGACGGCGACCGGCATGTATTCGTTTTCGGCGTTTTGTCTGGTCTCGGCGCTGACCTTGCCAAGCATGGGCCTGAGCGGTTTTGCCGTCGGCGTTGCAGTGTCGGTGGCCATGCTTGGTGTGACCAAACGCCTGCTGGCCCGTCCGCTGGCGAAAGCGCAGGCGCAGTAACCGCTCAGACGATTCACGCTGGAACGCCCGGCCCTCTCCGTGGGATGATCGCCCGCCTCGCGCGACCATCCACCGGAGATTCACATGTCATTGTTGAGCAAAAAAACCGTCGTCCTGCTGGTGGCGGCCCTCGCCGGTTTCGGCGCCCTCCACGCGCAAGCGGCCAAGAAAAATACCGGCACCGAGAAAGTCTCGATGCTCGAGGGCAAATTCACTTTTGTACTGCCAAAAGGTTTCGTCGCCGATCCGCTGCCGACCAGCCCGAGCGGGACCACGGGCACGATGTACACCAACGAGGCCACAAAAACCGTGGTCATTACCGCCGAAAACAAGATTCCCGAAGGCCAGCACGTCAAGGACAACGACGGCCAGTTCCTCGACGGCAGCGTGGCGAGTTTCATTGAAGACCAACGCAAAGCGCTGCCGGACTTCAACAAACTCAGCGAAAAGAGCCTGACCCAAAAAGGCACCGGCCTTGGCCTGCGTCAGGTCGACAGCACCGCGACCCAGGGCGGCGGCCAGACCCTCAACACCACGCTGATGGCCGGCTCCGGCACGAAGATGGCGCTGGTGCAGGTGATTTCCCGCGCCAGCGACAAGAAAGGTCACGATGCGCTGGTGAAAACCATCCTCAAGGATTGAGCTGCTGCAACCAGCCGTTCAAGTCACGCAGCTCGGCCGCACTGATACTGTGGCCGACGCCGGGATAGGCATGGAACTGCGGCTTGTAACCGAGTTTCTGTAGTTGCGTGTTGGCCTCGGTGCCGTTTTTATACGGCACGCGATCATCGGCCGTGCCGTGGCCGATGAAGATGCTCAGCGGCAGTGGCTGCTGTTCGGCCTTGAGTTCAGCCTTCAACACCGGCAATAAACGCCCGCTCAGCGCGGCGATCCCGCCGACGGCGACTGGCGGCCGCAGCCCCACCTCGTAGGTCATCATCGCGCCCTGGCTGAAGCCGATCAGATACACCTTGTCCGGGGTGGTGTGATATTTCTTCGCTGCTTGCGCGATAAAGTCGCGCAGTTTCTGGCCACTGACCTTCAGATCATCGGTCTCGCCGTTGTAGGCACCTTCGCCTTTCTTGCGAAACCACTGGAAACGTCCTTCACCGAGCGACAACGGTGCTTGCACCGACAGGTAGTTGTATTGCGCCGGCAGCTGAAATTTCATGCCGATCAGATCGGCTTCGTTACTGCCGTAGCCGTGCAGGAAAATCACCAGCGGACGCGCCTCAGCGTCGGCGTGCACCTGTTCGATGTACTTGAGCGGCAGATCGGATTGCAGCGTGGTTTGCGCCTGCACAGCGCTGGACGCCAGCAGGGTCAACAGAGCAAAGACCTTCAACATAGAGCCTTCCTTCACAGAGTGTCGGGTTCGGGGGGAGCCTAACATCCTGCGGCGAGGATCAACATGTTGGGTGCTGCTGATGGCCCCTTCGCGAGCAAGCTCGCTCCCACATTGGAAATGCACTCCCCTGTGGGAGCGAGCTTGCTCGCGAAAGGGCCGTTGAATCCTACAAGGATCCGTCAGTCGTTCGTCAACTTACCCGTCCGAAACGCCACCCGCCCCGCCACTTTCGCCTGCCAGATCCCCGGCTCGGTATAACGCCCGCGATCCAGCGCAAACAACACGCCACTGGTGCCGGCACGCACGGTAGTCACGCGATCCTGCAACGGATCGACCACCTCGAACAACGCATCACCCTTCTCCACCCACTCGCCGGCATTGCGCAGAAAACTCACCACACCATGGTGCGGCGCGAACAGGTATTCGGTGCCCTCGAACGGCAGACCTTCACAGCACTCGCCCGGCGCCGCCGGCCATTCGCCGCTGATAAAACCCTGCTCGGCAAGAAAGCCGAGAATCGCCTCACAATTGGCCTGCGCCTGATCGACCCGGGTGTCGCCCATGCTGCCCAGTTCCAGCGTGGTCGCCAGATTCGCCGCAGGAATCGCGGCGTTGGGGAACGCCCGCGCCAGACGCAACCACGGTGTCGAGCAGGATTCATCGAACGAGCTGCCGCCGGAATCTTCACACAGCAGCGCCACGCCGGCCTTCAGACGTGCCGCCAATGATTGCCACTGTGGCCAGTGCTGCGGCAGCGCGTACAAATGAATCGCCGCGTCGAAATCGCAATGCAGATCGAGGGTGATGTCGGCATCGCAGGCATGGCGCAGCAACAGTCGATGCAAGGCTTCCAGTTGCGAGGCCGGCGCCGGCAGGTCATCGAACACTTGGCCCATGGTTTGGCGGATCAGCGCAACGTTGGCCTCGGCATCAGCGCCCAGACGCTCACCGATCAACGCCCCGACCGGTGCGCTGAGTTCGACGAAGGCGCGGTTGAAATTCTTGCCGCTGCCCAGTTCGAAGCGGCCCATGTGCGCACCTTGCACGTGTTGATCGAGGCCGATCGGGTTGGCCACCGGCACCAGTTCGATCACGCCCTGCAAACGGCCTTGCTGTTCCAGCTCATTGAGGCGTTGCTTGAGTTCCCACGCGGTGCGCATGCCCGGCAGTTCATCGGCGTGCAGGCTGGCCTGGATGTACACCTTGCGGGTGCCCGCGCCGTAGCGGAACACACTGAGCGAGCGCTCGCTGCCCAAGTGGCTCCAGGGCAGAACATGGTCGATGCGTTGCATGGGAAGACTCCTGCAGTCTGGTAGATCTGGATCAATGAGATCCCTGTGGGAGCGAGCTTGCTCGCGAATGCCATTTGACAGTCAATAAAGATGTTGAATGTTAAACCGCATTCGCGAGCAAGCTCGCTTCCACAGGGATCTCCATCAGTAGAAAGAAAGCATAAAAAAAGTGGCCACCGCGCAAACGGGGCCACTTTTTTCTACGGCGTATTAATGGCCGTACACGTCAAAGTCGAAGTACTTGTCCTGGACTTTCTTGTACTCGCCATTGGCGCGGATTTCGGTGATGGCCTTATTGAATTGCTCGGCCAGCGCGGTATCGCCCTTGCGCACCGCAATGCCGGCGCCGCCGCCGAAGTACTTGGCGTCTTCGTAAGTCGGGCCAACGAATTCAAAACCTTTACCGGCGTCGGTTTTCAGGAAACCGTCACTCAGGTTGACCGAATCGGCCAGCATCGCGTCGATACGCCCGGAAACCATGTCGAGGTTGGCTTCCTGCTGCGAGCCGTAACGCACCAGGTCGATCCCGGCCGGCACCAGCACTTCGGTGGCGTAACGGTCGTGGGTACTGGCACGCAGCACACCGACTTTCTTGCCCTTGAGCTCGGTCAGCGGGTCTTTGACACCGGAGCCTTCCTTCATCACGAAGCGCGCCGGGGTGTGGTAGTACTTGATGGTGAAATCGACGTTCTTCTTGCGATCATCGGTGATGGTCATCGACGACAGAATCGCGTCGATCTTCTTCACTTTCAGCGCCGGGATCAGGCCATCGAATTCCTGCTCGACCCAGGTGCATTTGACTTTCATCTGCGCGCACAGCGCATCGCCGATATCAACGTCGAAACCGGTCAGTTTGCCGTCAGGGGTTTTCATCGAGAATGGCGGGTAACCGGCTTCGATACCGATGCGGATCGGCTTGGCGTCTTCGGCCACAGCGGTCAGGGACAACATCGACAGTGCCAGGGCACCGAACATCACTAGCTTCTTCATTTATAACTCCTGTGTGCGGAGGCTTTTATTGGCAGCTTTCGATTCAGCGTTCGGTCATGGCCAATTGGCCACAAAAACCGAAGTGGCCGGCAGTCTATGGCGGCGCGCACAGGGTAAATTGTGTTTAAGCGACAAATACTTATGAAAAATCGGCGCACCGATTGACCGGGGTCAAGGGGTGCGCCGTCGTGGTGCAAAGGCTGTAGGACAAGCGTGTTTTCAGCGCAGAAAATCGCTGATTTTTCTGTAGGAGCTGCCGCAGGCTGCGATCTTTTGATCTGTTTTTTTAACCATCACAATCAAGAGATCGCAGCCTTCGGCAGCTCCTACAAGGGGATCAGCATTCGCAGCCGATTGCGGATTTGGCCGCAGGCGTCAGGCTCAGTTGAAAACCTTCATCGAGCCATCCGGTCACGCCGCCGATCATCTCCTTGACCGGATAACCCAGCGCCGCCAGTTTCACCGCCGCTTTGTTCGCGCCGTTGCAGTGCGGGCCGGCGCAATAGACCACGAACAGCGTGGTTTTCGGGTAGCTGGCCAGTTCTGCCGCCGTCAGCAACCGGTTCGGAATATTGATCGCCCCCGGTACATGCCCGCGCTCAAAGGCCAGCGGCCCACGGACATCGACCAGAACAAAATCGATCTCGCCAGCCTCCTGGCTACTGAAGACGTCGGAACAATCGGTTTCGAAGGTCAGACGATTGCTGAAGTGCATCAGCGCGATTGCCGACGGTGCTGCAGGGATGTCGCGAACGAGGCTGGTCATGGGTGTTGCTCCTTTGTCTGAACGGGTGTGAGCAGACTTTATCGAGCGGCCGCTTGCGGCTACAGTGGCGCACAAGACACTCACCGGGAATTTTCCGCCAAATGCCGACATCACCAGGTCTGGTCGCGATTCTGGCCTACGACGGCCTCTGCACATTCGAGTTCGGCATCGCCGTTGAGGTCTTCGGCCTGACCCGGCCGGAGTTCGATTTCCCGTGGTACACCCACGCCATTGCGGCGGTCGATAAAGGCCCGATGCGTGCCTTGGGCGGGATTCAGGTGCTGGCCGATGGCGGTCTGGAATTGTTGGCCGAGGCGCGCACCATCATCATTCCCGGCTGGCGCGACCGTAACGCAGCGGTGCCTCCAGCATTGATCGACGCGCTGTGTCAGGCCCATGCCCGGGGCGCGCGATTGCTGTCGATCTGCTCCGGTGTATTTGTGCTGGCGGCCACCGGTTTGCTCGACGGCCACGGCGCCACCACCCATTGGCGTTACACGGCGGAACTGGCGCAGCGCTTCCCGGCGATTGCCGTCGATGCCGATGTGCTTTACGTCGATTCCGGTCAGTTGATCACCTCAGCCGGCAGCGCTGCCGGAATCGACGCCTGCCTGCATTTGGTGGCGCGGGACTTCGGCACGCAAGTCGCCAACTCGGTGGCGCGGCGTCTGGTGATGTCGCCGCAACGTACTGGCGGTCAGGCACAGTTCATTCCGACCCCGGTCAGCCCGACGCCGCGCAACGATCTGTCGCGGGTGATGCAATGGGCGCGCGAGCGTTTGCATGAACCGCTGGAAGTGCGTGATCTGGCCAGTGAAGCGGCGATGAGTGAGCGTACGTTTCTGCGGCGTTTTACCGAGGCCAGTGGGCAGTCGCCCAAGGCGTGGTTGCAGCACGAACGGTTGGCGCGGGCGCGGGAGTTGCTGGAGAGCACGCCGGACAATACCGAGCAGATCGCCGAGCGTTGCGGTTATCGGTCGGTGGAGAGTTTTCGTGTGGCGTTTCGTGGGGTGGTGGGGGTGCCGCCGTCGGTGTATAGGGAGCGGTTTGGGCGGGGTGTGAGGGTTGAATCCTGAGGTGATTTTGAAGGCGCCTTCGCGAGCAAGCTCGCTCCCACAGGGGTACGCATTTCAAATGTGGGAGCGAGCTTGCTCGCGAAGGCGTCCAGTCAAACGCAGCATCATTTAGACATCAGCCACAAGGCTACAGCGCCTTGCGCCTTTGCCTACAACTACGCCAGAATCCGCCGGCTTGTGCGGCTTGAGGGCTACCGGTAACTTGGTTCGCGTCACTGAATGTTCAGTGATCGGGTTTAGTCGCTCGGTAATCTACTTAAACTGCACAACGTTCCAGACAGTAGGTATTTCGATACCTCACTCAATGGTAGCTGTGCGCAGGGCGCCTTCGGGTGCGCCGGTTTTGGTGGGTTTACCGGTCGACTAACCTGCGTACAGCTGCCACCTTTTCGTTTAGTCGCGAGGTGGTGTCGGCATCAATTTGGAAACCTACACCATGTTCAAAGTAACGCCGAATCCACCTGAAACAGACGCGGAAATCGATCCGAATCCAACGTCCCCCTATTCCACCCCGGGCTCCAGAAAACTCCACGAAGCCGCCGAACGCGCCCTCGATCACTACCTGAAACCCACACCGCCTTCACCACCGCGCAGACCCAGCACCATGTTCCTCGTCGACCCCAACACCGGCGCCGAAGACCTCATGGCCCACGCCTGCGAATCCATGGCTTCGGCCAGCGTCATGCTCAGCGACTTCGCCGCCCTGCTCGACTCGCCCTACCGCAACACCGTGCTCGGCATCCAGCAAGTGGTCATGCTCGGCGAACTCGCGGTCAACCGCGCCCTCGACAAAATCGAACCCGCACTGAGGCAATAAACATGTCCATCAAAACAGATGCACAAGTCGTCGCGGCACTGGTAGCCATGGGCTTCAACGAACGCGACGGACGCTGGGCACAGAACGCCTGCCTGGTGCTCTTCGAAAGCGAACGCGAAACCATCGTCGCCTCCGCCGTCACCGTCCTTCCCCAACTCGATGAACTGGAAATCGACGCCGTGCTACCCGCACTGCGCCGCGTGACCCGCCGGTTCCCCTCACTGCAAAAAACCGTGGCCGACACACTGGCCGAGATGGCACACGCAGCCTGATTGACCGCGTGATCGTTCTTCGCGAGCAGGCTCGCTCCCACAGGTTTTCGCGGTTACTCACGGCATTCGAGTACACCGCCGTTCCAATGTGGGAGCGAGCCTGCTCGCGAAAGCGTTCTTTCAGCTGACGAGTATCTGAAAGCCGAAACCCAGGAAGGCTCAAACCATGAAGGAACATCACCCCCAATTCCAAAGCTTCTCTTGTGTCTGGGATGCACTGGAAGATTCCCCACAGGACGCCGCCAATATGCGCCTGCGGGCCAAACAAATGCGCACGCTCTGCGAGACCATTCGAGCTTGGAAGCTGCCTCAAAAAGAAGCTGCCAAACGCTTGGGCATTACTCAGCCGCGACTCAACGATGTGCTCAATGGCAGAATCGACAAGTTCTCTTCACGCGAGTTGGCGTACCTGCCGATGTACCAATCCTGATTTTTTACACTTGTAACAACTGTCGCAATTTCAGACCCGTCCTACATCCATCAAACGCCCATTCATTTAGCGTCCGCATCGTTTTCTGACGAAAGAACAAGGACGCTCATGGTGCGTAAGACAGACAGACCTCGGGTTCAAAATCCACCGGCCGGTGACGGACACCACATCACTAGCCGCTACATGACCGACAGCGAGTTGGCAGAGCGGGAAGCTAGACAAACCGCCTATGACGACATGCTTGCCAGACAGCAAGCCTACGAAAATAGCCTAATCAAACAGCCACAACAGCCTATGCCCGATGCAAAAGGTTGCGTGTTCGCTAAAAGCTGCCAACTTCCGGATGGTGTAATCAACCATGTCAGTAGTACCGGATTTATTCCGGTCGAGAAGTTGGCTGATTTTGGAGAGTTGTCTTTGTTGGGCGGCCGCGAACGAGACACTGCTGGCAACATCCCGCTGAAAAAAGTAGGAGGCCGTAATTTTCCCGCTGCGGCAGGAACGCTTTTATTAGCTACGACTACCACTGCAAGCCCAGGCGCAAGTGCAGTGAGTGGTGCAAGTGCAGTGACGGGAGGTGTTGTCGCTGGTGCATTGCTCGGCATGGTTGCTCTGCTTTGGCCTTCGAGTTTGGGCGACAGCTCGCTATACACAGAAGAACAACTTAAATCGCTTGAGAAAGGTCGCACTCGTATCCGATTGCGTTTAGAACAACAGGCCGACGGCACCTTGAAAGGATATGGGTACAACACCCAGACGCGCAGCGATTGGGAGATGATTCCTGTCGTACGGTTCGTGAAGCAAGGCACCCATCAAGTCGCAGATTTCGGTAATGGCGCAAAATTGATCTGGACACCCGCCGTAGACCCCACCAAGACAACGGTAATTCCACCGCTGGAAAGCACGCCACGAGTACCTCAGATCTGGATTTACCCGCCGACTGAGCAAGCAGACAAGATCATCGTTAATCCGGTTTACCCGCCTGATTACCGCGATTTCATCTTGGTTTTTCCTGCAAGCTCAGGAATTAGCCCCCTTTATATAGTTTTGGCGCTTGAGTTCGACGCAGCCAGTTATCACGGCAAAACGGATACATCCATCAAAAGTAAAGGACCGACCAATGGTCAAGAAGCGTTAGAAACCTCAGTTCAGGTCAAACCTACATCACCACGCAGAATCGGAATTGATCCAGAGACAAACGAGCTTGTTGTTTTTGATCGAACAGGTGGAGAGGTCTATCACGGCCACGTTAGGCCATGGGATAAACTTCATCAAGACATGAAAAATGCACTGATCAAGGCTAAAAAAGTAGACAGCAAAGGCAGAATCCTGGGAGATACAAAGTGAGCCTCATCTATCAAGATCCATCCATAAGCCATGACGAGGCCATAAGACTCCTTGGCAGCGACACGGATGCAAACGTAATCGCCGCACTCGTATCCATTGGCCTGAATGAAACCGACAGAAACTGGGCTCAGGACATCTGCCTGAAATACCTGGCCAGCAAAACCGAAGCAATTGTGGCCGCTGCGGCTAATGCACTCGGGCACATCGCTCGCCGACATGGCGAGCTGGATACTGAAACAGTTTTTGCGGCACTCGAATCAGTGAAGCGAATGCACCCTTCGCTACAAGGGATCATTGAAGACACGCTCGACGATATCGACGTATTCACCTGATCATCCCTGGCTACATTCGGATGAAGTTACGAGCTTCATCCGATCCAGCTCCCGCCCCCCACCTCAATCCTCCCGCGTCAGCACTTCCAACAACTCAATCTCAAACACCAGATTCGAACCCGGCGGAATCTTGCCCATCGTCCGCTCGCCATACCCCAGATGCGCCGGCACCAACAATTTTCGCTTGCCCCCCACCTGCATCCCCATCAAGCCCTGATCCCAGCCCTTGATCACCCGCCCGGTGCCAATCACGCACTGGAAAGGTTTGCCACGGCTGTAGGAAGAATCGAACTCGCTGCCGTCTTCCAGCCAGCCGGTGTATTGGGTGGTGATCAGCGCGCCTTTGACGGCGGCTTTGCCTTCGCCGACCTGAAGATCGATTACCTGCAGTTCATCATTCATAACATTCACTCTATTGTTCGGCTGGCCGCCGTTTTCCCAGAAATGCCGGTGATTGGCAACCTGCCAGCGCAGATCAACGTGGTATCGGAACTGAGTATTGAAGCATTAACATAGCCAACCGCCACTACCCCACGGATCGACCCGCCATGCTGGCAGCGCCCGAATGACTCTGTTCTGGATCAGCCTTGCCATGGGCGCGATCTTGCTCGCCATCATCGCTCTGCTGTTGTGGCGCGAACGCGGTTTGCGCAGGCAGCTTGCGCAATACCGGGATCTGCTGACACGGACCGTCGATGGCCGGAGCACTCAGAAGGATGGCGACGTCGAGCGTTTCAAGCGCAGCCAGTACTTTGCGCGCATCGGTACGTGGGACTGGGAAGTCGACACGGATCGGCTGTACTGGTCGGATGCGATTTACGGCATGTTCGGGTTCAAGATCGGCGAGATCACCCCGTCCTATGCGCTGTTCTGTTCCTGTGTCCATCCGGACGACCGCACCAAGGTGCGCGAAGGCGAACTGCGTTGCCTGGAGACTGGCGAAAACCACGACGAGGAATACCGCGTGGTCTGGCCCGACGGCACCATTCGTTGGTTACGGGAAACCGGCAACGTGGTGCGCAACGACCACGACGCGGTGGTGAAAATGATGGGCGTGGTGCGCGACATTACCGAAGAAAAAGCATCGGCCAGCTACCTGCAACATCTCGCCCACTTCGATCCGCTGACTGGCCTGGCCAATCGCCTGGTGCTGGAACAACGCTTGTCGGAAGCGCTGGATCACGCGTGGCAGACCGAGACTCGTGTCGCACTGGTGTTCGTCGACCTCAACGGCTTCAAAACCATCAACGACCGTTACGGCCATGCCGCCGGCGACCGGGTGCTGATCACCATGGCCACGCGGCTGAAACGCATCCTGCGTGCCACCGACACCGTCGCGCGCATTGGCGGTGATGAGTTCGTGGTGATCCTGCAAGGCCTGGCACCGAGCCTGAGTTTGCAGGACGAAGCCCGCAGCATCTGCCAGAAAATTTTCATCGAACTGTCGCCCCCGATCAGCATCGGCAACGACCAGCGCCACATCGGCACCAGCCTTGGCGTGGCGGTGTTTCCGGACCATGCGACGGCGATGGATCGCTTGCTGCACATTGCCGATCTGGCGATGTATGAGGCCAAGCGCAGTGGCAATAATCAGTATCGGCTGGGGCATCAGGTTGAAAACATCAGAGCCTGATACTGGGGTTATGAAGGTTTCAGGAGTTCCGACAATGTTTTGGTGATATCCAATATGTCTTTAGCCCGCCCCAATACCGTCCAGAAACCTGCTGGAAGCGCACGCGGGGCGCCCAGTGTTGTACGTGTACGCTTAGCAGCAAGTTTATGAACAAACTCAGAAAGTTGAGCCTGGCGCCTTTCGATTCTTTCCAGTTGCAGCTCTTCGGTCTCATTAAAACGGTCAACGTGGTAAGCACGAAGTAATTCCAGCGCGCTATCAATACTCTCCGCCAATCGCAAACATTTGAGTCGTCGCGACTCCTGGCTCGCAAGCGAAAAATCGATGGATGGCAATTGGGAGAAAAGCGCTTGGAGAGCTTCTGTTGTCCCGCTCTGTTCTTTGATAAAACCGTCGACCAATCGCTGCTCCGATTCCGGCAAACTGGAATGTTTGGCGAGCGCCAGCAAGACCTTGTCGACTTTCCTCTTGTTGGCCTCGATGGAAACGATCAAATCAGCTAGATGCCCATAAGCCTGTTCGATACCCCCCATCGGCGGTGGAAGCGGAGTTGCATCCAGCTCGTCCAAAAATGCCTGCAGCGCATGGAAATACTCCTGCACTTCCTTTTGCGTCCATTGAGCGGGCAACGACTTGACTGCCACCTCATCAATACCTCGGACAAAAGTACAAATGGCGGGCAAGCTTTGCGCGTCAATCCCTAGCAGCTCAACGAAACTGGCGTCCAGTTGCAAGGTTGACTCGGCGGTCTCTTCGGCAAGGATCATGCGACGGGCAAAATCGTCTTCACTGACATCTTTGAAAACAGGCACCTCACTCAGAGGTAATGTGACGTGACTCTCAGGCGCTAACAGGTTATCGGCGAAAAATATCTTGCGCGTACTCCTGGCTCCTGGCAGTTCCAACATTTTTTCCGCTTGAGCATGAAAAACGAGAAATGCGATACGACTGCCCAAGGCGACGTTGGTTTTGGAGTAATTTTTTATTAAGGAAAGCAGGCCGCTTCCATCTTTACTGGTGCTGGCGGCAAGACTTCTCTCGTTTGCCAACAGCAAGCAAAGAACTTCTTGGCCATGGTCGGCATTCTTGAACCAACGGAGCACGTCTTCCGGGCTAGCGGATGTAATAAACATTAACTGTCCTTAGTGAGCCATTCCTTTGGCTCGATTAAGCGACAGAAATCGTTGGTAAAGCAAGTCTCGCATAGCTCTTTCTGGCTGGTATTTTCTAGCGCTCGACCGGTTTCATCTCGACAATCGTCCCGTTGGTGATCATCACCATGACGTACTGGTCATTGATCTGTACCCATTGCGCCTGATCAACAGGCTTTTTCAGGCCCTTGGCTTTCCAGTCGATGGCTTTTTCACTGCGCTGATAAATGTCCGGGGCGCGGTCGTTGACCTTCAGTTCGCGGTCGCTGACCGGGGATTGCACGGCCTGTTCATTTGAGGTTTGCGCCGCTTGAACAAGTGGGCTGATCCCGGCAATGCCGGCGACGAGGGCCAGGCTGGCGATTAGGGTTTTGCTGTTCATCGGTGAACCTCCTGTGATGTGTGCTACCTGAACTCGGACTGCCGGGTTCGGGAATCATTCCTTGTTTTTTTGCCGGGGCAGACTGGAGGATTGTAGTTGTCAGTGGGGCGGCTATCGCGAGCAGGCGCAGGCCTACAGGAGGCTGTGGTGTAAGCAGAATTTGCAGGTGCCACGAAAACCTGTGGGAGCGAGCCTGCTCGCGAAGGGGCCGGCACATTCAACATCTTCATCGTTTGGGCCACCGCTTTCGCGAGCAGGCTCGCTCCCACAATGGTCCGCGGTATCGACATAGACGAATTGATCCACTTTGCACATCAATCCATGCCAACAATGCAATTAACAGATTGTTACATCTGCGCCACCATCCGCCTCAATAAAAACCGTGCGCCGCTCTCCCGTCGCGCACGTCATAAAAGCGGTGGAGTACTTTTCTATGACAGCCTCAATCCCACACAACGGCTCGCGGGCCGGCGCCATTTTCCGGGTGACCTCGGGCAACTTCCTCGAACAGTTCGATTTCTTTCTGTTCGGTTTCTATGCCACGCAGATCGCGGCGGTGTTCTTTCCGGCGAGCAGTGAGTTCGCTTCCCTGATGATGACCTTTGCGGTGTTCGGCGCAGGCTTCCTGATGCGTCCGCTGGGGGCCATTGTGCTCGGTGCGTACATCGATGATGTCGGCCGGCGCAAAGGTTTGATCGTCACCCTGTCGATCATGGCCAGTGGCACGATATTGATTGTGCTGGTGCCCGGTTACGAAAGCATCGGCCTGTTCGCGCCGGCTCTGGTGTTAATCGGACGCTTGCTGCAAGGCTTCTCGGCCGGTGCGGAATTGGGCGGTGTGTCGGTTTACCTCGCCGAGATCGCCACACCGGGTCGCAAAGGTTTCTTCACCGCTTGGCAGTCGGCCAGTCAGCAAGTGGCGATCATCGTCGCCGCCGCGTTGGGCTATGCGTTGAACGCGTGGATGGCGCCGGATGTGGTGGCCGATTGGGGCTGGCGGATTCCGTTTTTCGTCGGCTGCATGATCGTGCCGTTCATCTTTTTCCTGCGCCGTAACCTGGCGGAAACCGAAGAATTCGCCGCGCGCAAACACCGCCCGAGCATGGGCGAAGTGTTCCGTACCCTTGGCCAAAACTGGGGTGTGGTACTCGGCGGCATGTTGATGGTTGCGCTGACCACCACCGCGTTTTACCTGATCACCGTGTACGCGCCGACCTTCGGCAAAACCGTGCTGCACCTGAGCACTTCCGATGCGCTGCTGGTGACCTTGCTGGTCGGCGTGTCGAACTTCTTCTGGCTGCCGATTGGCGGCCTGTTGTCCGACCGTATCGGTCGTCGTCCGGTACTGATTGCGATGTCGCTGCTGGCCTTGGCCACGACCTATCCGGCGCTGTCGTATCTGGTGCAGGCGCCGAGCTTCAGCCACATGCTGCTGTCGCTGTTGTGGCTGTCGTTTATCTACGGTTTGTACAACGGCGCGATGATTCCGGCGCTCACCGAGATCATGCCGGTCGAAGTGCGCGTTGCCGGTTTCTCCCTCGCCTACAGCCTGGCAACCGCCATTTTCGGTGGTTTCACCCCGGCGATGTCGACCTTCCTGATTCAGTACACCGGCGATAAAGCCGCGCCGGGTTACTGGATGAGCATCGGTGCGCTGTGTGCCTTGTGCGCCACTCTTTATTTGTACCGCCGTGCCGGTGGTCGTCTGCAACCTGTCGCGGCCTGAGGAAAACTCGCCATGAAAAAACTGTTTACTGTCACCGCCCTGCTCGCCGGTCTCGCGTTCAACCTCGCGGCCCAGGCCGAAGAATTGAGCGTGATGACCTCCGGCGGCTTCACTGCCGCCTACAAGATTCTCGGGCCGAAATTCGCTGCCACCAGCGGCAACACACTGACCACCAGCCTCGGCCCATCGATGGGCAAAGCACCCGAGGCGATCCCCAATCGCCTCGCACGCGGTGAGCATGCCGACGTGGTGATCATGGTCGGTTACGCCCTCGATGACCTGATCAAGCAAGGCAAGGTCGACCCGGCCTCGCGCGTTGAGCTGGCGGACTCGCGAATTGGTCTGGTGGTGCGCGAAGGCGCGCCGAAACCGGACATCAGCAGTGTCGACAGCCTGAAGAAAACCTTGCTTGATGCGCAGTCCGTGGCCTACTCCGACAGCGCCAGCGGTGTGTACATCGAGCAGCAGTTGTTCAAGAAACTGGGCATCGAAGATCAGCTGAAACCGAAGGCCAAGATGATCCCGAAAATCCCGGTCGGCTCGGTGGTTGCCACTGGCGACTACCAATTGGGCTTCCAGCAGGTCAGCGAACTGCTGCCAGTGCCGGGTGTGAGTTTCGTCGCGAAGATTCCGGAATCGGTACAGTCGGTGACGCGTTTTGCCGCCGGGATTCCAGTCGGCGCGCAGCATCCGGAAGAAGCCAAAGCCTTGCTCGCCTACCTCGCCGCGCCGGCCGCGCAAGCTGACGTGCAGGCCACCGGACTGGACTCGGTCAAGCGCTGACAATCGGCGGCTGGACTTTCATTTCCACCACCAGCCGCTCCAGTTCCAATGCCGCCGGGGTCAACGTGCGACCCCGGCGCTTGATGATGCCGACACTGCGCATCACTTGCGGATCGGTCAGCGGCACCCGCGTCAGGATCGGATGATCCGGCCCGGGCATCGCCATCGCCGGCACCGCCGCCACGCCCAACCCCGCCTCCACCAAACCGATCATCGTCGTCACATGCCGGGTTTCGCAGATGCTCGAACGTTGCGGCACCACGCTGCTCAACGCCTGATCGAGCAGAAAGCGGTTGCCGGACGTCTTGTCCAGCGAGATGTAATCCTGCTGGTAAAACTCGTCCCAGCTCACGCTGCTGCGCCCGGCCAACGGATGATCGCGACGACAAGCGACGACGTAGCACTCCTGCACAAGCGGTTCGAACTCGACTTTGGCATCCTGCGTGCCGAGAAAACTCAAACCGAAATCCGCCTCGCCATTGACCACTGCACTCAAGACATCGTGCGCGCTGGAGTCGAGTACTTTGACTTTGATGCGCGGGAATTGCTGGTGATAGCGCGCAACCACTCGCGGCATGAAGTAGTACGCCGCCGACGGCACACAGGCGACGGTGACATGGCCCAAACGGGTTGATGCGACTTCGCTGATACCGAGCAACGCGACATCGAGATCGTCGAGCAATCGCTCAACACTGGGCATGAAACCGCGTCCGGCCTGGGTCAGGCTGACCTTGCGTGTGGTGCGTTCGAAGAGTTTTACACCGAGGGCGTCTTCAAGCTTTTCGATGCGCCGGCTCAACGCCGGTTGCGACAGGCGCACGGTGTCGGCGGCCTTGCGGAAACTGCCCTGCTCGACCACGGCGCGAAAGGCTTGCAGGTCGTTAAGGTCGAAGTTGATGGCCATGGCGGGACTCGGGAGATTGATTCGCAGAGGCTATCAATGTAACCAATTGATGCGCTTTTTTACACCACCCGTTCTGTCGAGAATTGCCGCTGGATGGCAGCAAGATTGCGCCGGCGAATCCAGCCGCTGGCCAGACGAATCAGCAGCCAATACGGGGTGAAGAGCATTTTGCTGCGCGTGGTGGCGCAATACACAAAGGTTTCGCTGCGCAACGTGCGCATGCCTTGTGGATGTTCGATGACCTGAAAACGCAGCAGCAGTTTCGCCGCGCTTGGATCATCCAGCGCCTTGAAGGCTTGAGCATCAGCGATATGGCCAGTCTTCAGGTCCGGGCGCCAGAAGCGTCCTGCCAGACCCAGAGACACTTCTGTCGGGGTGCGTTCCAGTAGCGTGAAAGCGTCAAAACCAAAGGGCGCGGTTTGCGGCTGCGAAGCGCCGCCCGCCAATCTTCGCAATATTTTCCCCGGCAACTCGCGCAGGGATAACAGCGAATCGACGACGCGGTCTTCACGCATGTCCAACGCGCAAACGGCGGCGATGATGTCCTCGGACTGCGCACGGATCGCACCCGACTCATGCCGCTCGTGAAACTGGAACAGCGGCAGAAAAGGCGAAGGATATTCCCACGTCAGATTGGCCTTGCGTCCGATGATACCCAGTGCGTTGCAGAATTTTCGCTTCATGAAACAGCTGTCCCGTGATCAGACGATTTGAACCAAGGCGTGGCACCTTTGAGGTCGATCCGAGGATCGCCGCAAGGGTGCCATGTCATGCCATTGCGTAGCGGTCAGGCCTGCAAACGCTCACTCGGAGCCAGAGCCGGTTCGTCCGCCAGAGCGGTTTTCTCCGGCACTTCGCAAGGTGCCACAGCGGTCGTGCGACGCAGATCGACCTTCAAAGCGCCCCACGACAGCCCGGCGCCGAAACCGCACAACACAACGTGCTCGGCCTGCGGCGTGCCGATCGCGGCATGACGCGACAACACGATCGGAATCGAGGTGGAGCTGGTGTTGCCGACGCCATCGATGTCGACCGGCATCTTTTCCGCCGCCACGCCAATCATCCGTCGCAGGTAATTGAGCATGAACGCGTTCGCCTGGTGCAGTACCAGCAAGTCCAGCGCAGCAGGACTTGATCCCGTGGCCTCAAGCAAAGCCTTGACGGTCTGCGGGACCCGGCTCAGGGCAAAATTCATCACCGCCGTGCCATCCATCTGCAAACGCTGGATGGTCGCGCAATCGTGGTTGCCCGCCTCCCGCGCGTAGGTGATGTCGGACTGCAGCGCCGCGGCGCCGCTGCCATCGGCGCCGCAGATGAACTCGAACTTGCCTGCACCCGGCTCCAGCAACGTTGCCGACGCAGCGTCACCAAAGAGCATTTTCACATGGCGGTCGCGTTCATCGAGGATTCGCGTGGTCACGTCCCCGGTGCACAGCAGGATTTTCCTGCAGGCCCCGGATGAAATCAGCGCGCCCGCCTGAACCAGCGCAGAGATATAGCCGGAGCAACCTGCAGCCACATTCAGTACCAGGCAATGCTGCGGCAGGCCGAGGGCCTGCTGCACCATGAAGCCGACGCCCGGCACCCACGAGTCGGGCGTCTGGGTCACCACGATCAGGCCATCGATGTCCTGTGGTGCCGCATGCCCTTGATCGAGCAGGTTGCGGCACGCGGCGATGATCAGATCGGAGGTGTGCAGGGTTCTGGTTTCGCGGATCGAATGGATGCCGGTGCTCTTGGCAATACGCGCAACTTCCTTGGCGCCGAACAGTTCGGCAAAGTCCTCTTCAGTCACCCGACGCTCGGGCAGCGCCGCCGTGACCGCCCGAATTGCGACGCCCTCAATGGTCAGCAGACTCATGCGGCGACCTCGATTTTCCGGTCGATCAGATCGAACAGATCCTGCACCGTGACCACACCGTCGATCTCCTCGCCCGACACGTTCACACCGGTTTGTTCGAACACCAGGGCGACAATCCCGATTCGCGCCATCGAGTCCCAGTTATCGCTGTTTTCCAGCCGCGTCTCACCGTGCAGTTCGGCCACCGGGATGAGCAGGATTTCAGCGATGCTTGCGCGCATTTTTTCCAGATCAACCATTTGTCATTTCCTTATAACGTGATGAGTAAAGCGGTCTCACGACTGGGCGAGAGCGCCGGGGTGACGCATTTTCTTGAAGCGGCTGGTGTACAGCGGAGTCTCGGCGATGGAGACCACCCGCGGCAGTTGTTCCTGCGCCAATACGCCGCGAACGTGTGCATACAAGCGGACCTTGAACGCGTCCAGGCTTTCCGGCTCGAACAGCGTGAAACGCGCGGCGACGATTTGCCCGAGCAGTGGGTTGGGCTGCGCGTAAACGACCACATCCGCGACGTTTTCCAGGCCCATCAGCACACTTTCCACGTGCGACGGAAAGACCTTTTTGCCACCGACATTGATCAGATCGACCGCCCGCCCCGTGACCCGGAAATAGCCCTCGTGCTCCTCGGCCAGATCATGAGTGATCAGGTAGCCGTCGCTCGCCAGGTCACCAGCGCTGGCCAGGTAGCCAAGCATGTTGGTTGCGCCGCGCACGTGCAAAATACCGTCGACCACCCGCAGGCTGTAGTTCGGGTCTTCGATCTTCATCCACGTGCTGTCGCCGGCCTTGCTGCGGCACGGCAGCACGCCGATTTCCGACATCCCGTACAACTGCTGCAATTGCACGTGCGGCATGACGTTGGCAATGCGCTGGATGGATTCCGGCGAACTCGGTTCGGAGCCGAAATAGATGCGCTGCAGACTGCTCGTGTTCCACTTCTGGAAGACGCCAGTGATCGTTGCCAGGTTCAGTAGCGTCGGCGAGACGTGCAGGGTTTGCACGTTGAACGATTCGATACAGCGCCCGACCTCTTGCGGCGAGCGCTCCTTGGGCAGGATCAGCGTGCCATGGGTCGCCAGCGCCTGCAGAACCGTGACCAGCCCACCGATGTGATCGAACAGCAGAAACGCCAGAATCGCGCCGCAGTGTTCGGCACTCAGGTAGCGCTCGAAGAACGGCGCAATGCTGTGCACCACGCCTTTGGCAGGACCTGTCGAGCCTGAAGAAAACACAATGAAGCCGGCCTGGTGCCGCGACAGCAGTCCGTCTACGGTCGGTGGCAAGACAGAGTTGGCGTGCTGGACAAGCGCAAACTCCGGCGTCCCGCCAATGACGGAAAACCTCGCGCCCGCCGCGCCCGCCAACTGCGCGAGCTGTTCCTCGCCCTTGGGCACAGACAACGCCACCACGTTGTTGTGCAGCCACAACGCGAACAGCATGCAGACGCTGTTGAAGCTGTAGTTGTCGACCAACAGCACGCAGGAATCGCTGACGGATGTTGCCGCCAGCTCCGCGCTGTACGCGGTTACTTGTGCGTGCAACTGGTCATAGGTAAAGCGGCCCTCATCGCTGACGACTGCCAGTTGGCTGCCGGCGCTTTTCAGATGAGCCAAAAATGCTGCTACTTGCATACCCAACCCCTCGTTCGGTCAAACGGCCTGAACGGGCGCTTGCGCCGCAGACAACCGGTCCATGATGTAGGCGATCAGCGTGCCCAGCGTGGCAAACGGCGTGGCGGTTTCGGGCAGGTCGGCGGTATCGGCCAGACGCACCTCAACGCCCAGCTGGCTGCGCAGTTTGTCCTCGACATCGACAATGATCGAGACCAGGGTCAGGGAATCGATGCTGCCGTCCACGCCGTAAAGGCGGCTGTCTTCGCCACGGGACAAATCGATCGGGGTACCCAGCAACAGATCCTGTTGCCGAACGGCTGACTCGGTCAGCGCTTTGACTTGATTGAACATTCCAACATTCCTTTATTGGCTGATGCAGGTCCCTGCGTTCACTACGCTTGAGACAATGGCGGGTGCGCTTTCTGGTGATCGGCCAGCGCTGTGCGCATGTCGACGAATATCCCGCTCTTGATGCCGTAGGCATCGGGCGCGTCAATCACCGCCAGCATGTCCTTCGCGCGTTGTGCGGGCGACACCATGTAACCGGGCGCCAGGGCTCGTTGCTGCAGCGACTTGAGGTCGGCGAAGTCGGCAGTGCGCTGACTGAAGCTCACCTGCCGGGACAGACCGGTATCGACGTTGCACAGACCGAGCACCGCGAAGAAGACCTGCGGATTTTCCTCGGCGTAAACACCGCCCAATGCCGCCAGCGCGGCTTTCGACAGGCTGTATGGCAGCGTGCCCGCGCGAAAGCGTACGCCCGCCATCGAGGCTGACAGCACGCATGTCGTCGGGCGCCGGGAAGACGACAGCACGAGGTCAAGCATGGCTTTATTGGCCAGCACGTTGACGTTGAGCACATGCTGCAGCTCATCCAGCGAGAATTCCGCAGCACGCCCTGGTACGTTGCCGCTGACCCCGGCATTCAGGAAAACCCTGTCGACGCCCTGTTCCAGAACGCTGGCAAAGTTGTCCTCGAACAGCTCGTCCATCGCGCTCGGCCGGGACAGATCGAACGGCCGAAAATGGAAGTCCGGATAGTCCATCAGGCCATAGGGCTGACGACGCGAAGTGCCGAAAACCGTATGCCCGTTTTGCAAATGAAGCAGCGCCAGCGCCTCGCCGATGCCGCTGCTCACGCCCGTGATAAACACCCGGTGGCTGGCCTTTTCGCGAGCACCTGCAGTGGGGTTACGCTTTACGGTGTGCATCAGAATTTACCGGCCGAAAAGCCGCCATCGACCGGCATCACGGTGCCGGTGACAAACGAAGACGCGTCACTCAGCAGCCAGAGAATGGCGGCGGAAATCTCGCCTGGGTTGGCGAAGCGCTTCATCGCCGTCACTTGCAGCTTGTGCCGGGTGGACTCCGGGTTGGCTTTCAGGCGTTCTTCCGAGTTCATGCCACCCAATGTCGGCCCGGGGCATACGGCGTTGACGCGAATCGAATGCCGCTCAGGCAGGGCTTCTTCAGCGCATTCAATCGCGCAGACCTGAGTCAGCATGTTCAGCGCAGCCTTGCTGGTGGAATAGGCGCTTTGTTTGGCAACCCCCAGCAAACCGGCGCAGGACGAGACGTTGACGATCGAACCGCCGGCGTGTTTGGAGATCAGGTTGGTTTCGTGCTTGAGCAACAGCAGCGGGCCCAGCAGATTGATCTCCAGTACGCGCTTCCAGTCAGCGAAATCCATGTCGCGGATCGGCGCGTGTTTTGAGGTGACGCCAGCATTGTTGACAGCCAGATCGAGTCGACCGTGCTTGTCGTTGATGAGGCGGAACAGCTCGATCACCGAGGATTCGTCGGTGACGTCGCTGCGGATGAACGTGCAGTTTTCGCCGAGACGACTTTGCGCGGTCAGGCCATCATCTTCGTTGCGGCCGGTGATGTAACAGATGCAGCCGGCTTCGATCAGCTTCTGGCTGACATCAAAGCCGATCCCACGTGTGCCCCCGACAACGAGAGCGATCTTGGCGGTGAAGTTCATTTCAGGTTTTCCTCGTAGTACTGTTGGAGTTGTTCTGGCCGGCGGTAGGCAGGATTGACGCAGCAATACACGCGCTCGGCCATGGGCTCTTTTTTGTCGCGGAAACAAAACGCATCGCCTCGGCAGCGGTTGAGCTGATCGGCTCGCCCCGCCAGTTGCTTGGCGACGAAGTCGTTGTCGGCGAGCATGGCGCGGCCGAACCCGACGAAATCGGCATCGCCACTGGCGATGATTTCATCTGCTTGCGCCACGTCCGCGACCGAACCGGTAAAGCCCAGCGGAATCCGCACGAAACGCTTCAGATAGCGGCAGCCTTCCCGCGACATGGCCAGGGCTTGCCCGGCATTTTTGAAAAAGAAACGAAAGGTCTCGCTGATGCCCAGCGAACAGGTAATCGCTGCGACCCCACTGGCCTCCAGCGCGGCGACGACATCACCCAACAGCGCGGCGTGCTGGCCCTCTGCACCGAGGCCGTCATCCATGCCCAGGCGCACAGTGACCGCGACCTTGTGATCGGTGGCCTGGCGGATCCCGTCGACAATCGAAAGCAACAGCCTGGCGCGCTTGAGCGGCGTGCCGCCCCAGTCATCCACGCGCCGATTGGTCTTTGGCGAAAGGAAGCTGCTGATCAAATAACCGTTGGACGCCTGTAGCTGGATCAACGTGGCGCCGGCCTGTTGCGCATAGCGGGCGGCGACACAGAACTGCTCGATGCAGCGCTGGATCTGTGCCTCGCTCATCGCCACCGCCCGTGCCTCGGGGTACGCGCTGAGGATGGTCGGCGACGCGATGGCGCTGGGGGTCAGAATGATTCCCTGCTTCGACGGCAATGACTGCGGCCCGTAATGCTGCAGTTGCACGCCCAACGGGAAACCACGCGCCCGCGCCGCTTCAAACAGCGGCCGCAGGGCCTGCGCGTGGGCCGCTGAGGTCAGGCGCAGACCACGGCTGTTGTAACGTGCATCGGCGTCGACGCTGGCATTGCCGAGAAAACCAAACCCTGCGCCGCCGTCCATCAAAGCTTGATAGACCGAGAAAAACGCCGGTTGCGGGAAGCCGTGTTCGTCACACAGATCCATGCCGAGCGAGGAAAAATACAATCGATTCTTCGCCACTGCCTGCGCGCCGAAATGCAGCGTTCGGGTGGCCGCCTGGAAAGTGGGGGTTGCCACGATCATTGCTGCAAGGCCGCAAGGGCCGGCTCATCGAGGTGGACAAAGCCGCGCTTGATCATGTCGCTGATCACTTGCAAGCCGTTGAAATCTACCTCGGCGAATTCCCACGAAGAATGCTTGCCCTGCCCGACGGGGCGGATGCCGGCGGTAAAACTCAATTTGCCTTCATAGACGATTTGCAGAGTGACCGGCTCGGACATATCCGCCGTTGTCGTCACGCAACCGCTCTTGCCCAGGCCCAATAGCTGCACTTCAACTTTGCGCCCCTGCGCGTCGCTGATCGTGCAGGCCAGCTTCAACGGTTGCAGCGGTGCAAACCAGTCGTTGCAGTAGATGAAGATATTGCGGGTCTTTTCGAACAGCGGCATGTCGATCACGGTGGCTTTGGTGTCGACGGTGGCGAACAGGGTCTGACGTTGATAGAACGCAACGCGCAGATGGATTTTCTTCGGCGACGTGGCATCGCTCGGGGTCATGTTGTCGACCACCAGTTCGATCGGATACATCAGTTCTGCGTAAGCGAAAAAACTCGCGTTCAGCTCATTGACGCTGACGGTGACGGCGCCGCGCGCATGGTCGGTGTGGTGATACAGGTGGTGATAAACCGCTTGCCGCGCCGCCTCGATGAACATCGTCCCCGGCACATGTTCGTGCGCCTTGCGATAGAAGAAATAATTGTCGGCGTTATTGATGAAGCGGAACGAACTGGCGCGGCGGATCGCCGGAATCGATTCGCACAGCGCGGCCACGGCGGCTTCCAGGCTATCGCTGCGGATTCCAGCGGCCTCCAGCTGTGCGGCGACGATCTGGTACGGCAGCGCCCTCAGCCGATTCCATTCATCATCGCCACCCATTCGGCTGTTTTTCTGCAGCTCGGGCGTAATCTCGAAGCGGCGTGGCTGGTTGGCGCCTGCAGCGTAATTGCCTACCAACGGGTTATGCCCGTTGGCCTCGATCAGTGTTTCGTTCACATACAGCGGCAGCGCGTCTCTGGGGGCGCCAATCAAAACGTCGTCAGCCGAACCTTTGTGCAGGAGGTCGGGCGCAATGCTGTCGTTATTCATCGTTATCAGCTCATCTGGGTAGTTGTTGTATTTGTTGTTCTGCGGGGCTGGCGTAGCCTTCGGTCAAGAGGCTTCCATCACGTCGCGCTCTTCCTCGCTCAGTTGCCTGGCGATGACGGTGGATGGCTGCCATGACTCGACACCGTGAATGACCGGCTTGTCCGCCAGAATCTGTTCGATGAGTTCTTTCTCGCGCAGACGCGCCGCCGCGATCGAGCGCTCCTTGACGTGACCGTAGCCGCGAATCGAATCCGGCAGATTTGCCCAGGCGACGAACGCCGACAGATTCTCCGAGTTCAATTTCGGCAACAGGCGTTGCAGGGTTTGCTCGTAGTCATTGAGCAAGCGACGCTCTTCGCGGCGCTCGGCAGAGAAGCCCAGCGGATCGAACCGGGTGTTGCGCAACACCCGGCCCTTGGCCAGGACCTTCAGCAGCGGCAGGATCCAGCCGGAAAGCGCGATCTTTTTCGGCTCGCCGGTGCTCGCCTGGTTCTTGCGCAGCAGCGGCAAGGCAAAGTGGAATTTCAGACGAATGCCACCGTCGAAGCGGGCCTTCAGCGAGTCAGTGAAACTGCGCGTGGTGAGCAGCCGTGCAACTTCGTACTCGTCCTTGTAAGCCATCAGCTTGAAGAGGTTGCGTGTCACTGCCTGGGTCAGCGCGCTGTCATCACCGGCCGCCGGCAGCGCTCGCAGTTGCTCGATGACCTTGCGGTAACGCGCCGCATACGCTGCATTCTGGTAGCCGCTGAGGAACTCGCTGCGATGGTCGACCATTTGTTCGAGGCTTTCGCGGCGGCCGCGCATGTCGCTGATGTCGCGGATCGCAATTGTCGACACGGCATCCACGGGTTGCTCCAGGTAAGGCGCGACAAAAGCCGAATCCTGCGCCCACAACCGGCCCCAGGCGAAAGCCAAATGGTTGGTCGCGGCGCTGCCGGCCAGATCAATGGCTTTTTTCAGCGCCGGCAACGACACCGGTATCGTGCCCTTCTGCCACGCGTAACCGAGCAACAGCATGTTGGCTTGCATCGGGCTGACCAGGCTGGTCGCCAACTCACCGGCATCCAGGCTGTGGAAGTGTTCGGCGCCGACCTTTTGCTTCAGAAACGTTTGAATCGCGTCGGTTTCTATACCCAATCGGGTATTGCGCAGCATTGCGCCAGTCTGGGTCAGAGCACTGTTGGCGATGACCACGGTTTTGTCCGGTCGCAGCGTTGCCAGCGCATCGTCTTCACTGGCCACCACCAGATCGGCAGCAAGCAGCAGGTCGGCACCGCCGATGTCGATGCGGTGCTGGTGCAACGCATCGGCGTCACCGGCCAGACGTATGTGGCTCAATACGGCCCCGCCCTTTTGCGCAAAACCGGTAAAGTCGAGCACGCTGACCGCACGTCCGTCGAGGTGAGCGGCCATGGCAATCGCCCGCGCCACGGTCACCACACCGGTGCCGCCAACACCCACCAGCAGCATTTCATACGGCAGGTCGAGCGAACGCGCTACGTGCGGCAGCGCCAGCGCCAGCGCTTCGGCCCGCGCCAGCACCTGGGCGCTGTCGGCGAGTTTGCGCGGCCGTTGCCGCGGCTTGCCGGTCACCGTCACAAAGCTTGGGCAGAAGCCCTTGATGCACGACAGATCGGTGTTGCACGAGTGCGGATCGATGCGACGCTTGGCGCCGAACGGCGTTTGCACCGGGATCACCGACAGGCAGTTGGATTTGACCTGGCAGTCGCCGCATCCTTCACAGACCGCTTCGTTGATGACCACTTCAGTCTTCACCAGCGGGGCCGGCAATTGCTTCTTGCGTCGACGACCCTCGACGGCGCAGACCTGATCGAAAATCAGTACGCTGACGCCACGGGTGTCGCGCAGTTGCAACTGCACTTCTTCGAGCTTTTCACGGTGAAATACTTCGATGCCCTGGGGCAGACTGTCATGTGCCTGATAACGCTGCAGGTCGTCCGCCACCACCACGATTCGCTGCGCGCCTTCGGCCTTGAGCAGCTCAACGGCTTTCTTCACCGTGAGCTTGCCGTCGATCGGCTGGCCACCGGTCATGGCAACGGCGTCGTTGTAGAGCAGCTTGTAGGTGATGGTCGCACCGGCCGCGATGCCCTGACGCACCGCGAGGAAACCGGAGTGAAAAAAGGTCCCGTCGCCGATGTTCTGGAAGATGTGCGGGGTTTGCACGAACGGTGCCTGGCCCAGCCAGTCGACCCCTTCTCCACCCATCTGCACGCTGCCTGTAGTCGAACGCTCAGGCATGCGCGCGGCCATTGCATGGCAACCGATACCGAGCCGCGCTTCACTGCCCTTGGGCACCTGAGTGGAGGTGTTGTGCGGGCAACCGGAACACAGGTAAGGCGTGCGCCGGATCCAGTCTTCCATCCGCGAGACGCTGGGCAGGCGCCAGAAATCGGGAAGACCGAGATCAATGCCCAAACCTTGCAGACGCTGCTTGAGCACTGCGGCGATGCGCGACGGTCGCAGCTCTTCGTGATCCGAGATCAGCGGTTGGCCGTGTTCGTCGGTCTTGCCGATGATCACCGCACGCTGGTCATGCGCCGCGTTGTAGTACTTCTGTTTGAGCTGTTCTTCGACGATCGCCTGCTTCTCTTCGATGATCAGTACTTTACCGGCGCGCAGGGTCCAGGCCTCCAGAACAGGCGACAGTGGATAGACCAGGTTGATCTTGAGCAGCGCGACGCCGGCGTTTTCCAGTTGTTCGAGGGAGATGCCACATTGCTGCAAGGCCTGGCGCACATCGCCATACGCCTTGCCCACCGCGCCGATCACTAACGTTGGCCGGGCGGGCGCGGTGACCGCGGTATCGATCGGGTTCGCCAGGGCAAAGGCGCGGGCGGCGTCGAATTTGAACGCGGTCCGGCGCTCGATCTGCATGCCCGGCAGGTCCGGCCAGCGCCAATGCAGACCGTCCGGTCCCGGATTGATCTCGGGGGTGACGAACTCGGGTAGCGGGATCGATTCAACGGAGGCCGTTGCCTCGACGGTTTCGGTGATGGCCTTGAAACCCACCCACAATCCCGAAACGCGCGACAGCGCCCACCCCCACAGACCGCAGCGCTCGTAGTCATCAAGGCCTGCCGGATGAATCACCGGCAAACCCCAGGCGATCAGCGTGCGGTCGGATTGATGCGACATCGATGACGACACGCAACCGTGATCGTCGCCAGTGACCACCAGAACACCACCGTTGGGTGAGGAGCCATAGGAACTGCCGTGCTTGATCGCGTCACCGGAGCGGTCGACCCCGGGCCCCTTGCCGTACCACATGCCGAATACGCCGTCATACAGACGCTGCGGATCACTTTCGACGCGCTGCGTACCGATCAGGGCCGTGGCTGCCAGATCTTCATTGATCGCGGGCAGAAAACGGATGTTCGCACTCTCCAGCACAGCCTTGGCCTTGACCAGTTCGCGGTCGACACCACCCAGCGGTGAACCCCGGTAGCCACTGACGAACCCCGCCGTGCGAATACCGTTGGATCGATCCAGTTCGGCCTGCGACAGCAGCAACCTCACCAGCGCCTGCTGACCACTCAAAAAGATCCGCTCGTTGGGCAGTGCATGTTCTCGGCAGTACATCGAGCGACTGTCATACCGCTCGATTCGCGACAATGCCGCCTGAGCCTCAGCAGTCGCGAGTTTGTCCGGTTGCAGGCGTTGACGCTCTGAATCAATGGAATCCAAGTACACAGTTTCAAGTCCTTATGAAAACTTCAGATTTAATGTGCTTATTTGCGCACTACAGCAGAGGTCGCATCAAAACGTCCGATCACGACTCGACGAAGATCCGGGAGATATCAGCACTTGGTTAGCACACACATAAAACGCACTCGCACGGCTCCGCGACTTATTGAGAGCCGATCGAGTTATTTGTATGCTCGTTAAAAAACGCGACACCAATCCAAGTACAAAACTTCAAATCCTTATGAAATCTTTACTTTAAAAGCTGTACTTATCTTGATAGCTAGTACAACTTAAGACTGAAAACCTGAGCAGTGTGACGGATTGACAAGCACATGAATGCTCGCCTCGATCAGACTGATTTGAAGTCGTCGTTAAGAACCGTTCAAAAACGCGCTACCTGCGGTTTGGCAAGCAAACAATCCGCAAAGGGGTTTTCGATTTTTCAAGAAGATAAACTCGTCTGAACCCGCGGTTTCCCGGGACCCTATCGAGTGACTGCCGTGAATTTGGCGACGCAATAATGACGCCGGAATTTCAGCCGGCGCATGATCTTGCGCCACGCTGAAACCTATATAGGGAGCGCGCTGAAAACGTAGAGATTCCGATCCAATGGAGTCCAGATACAAAGTTTCAATTCCTTGTGAAAACTTCTCGCGACCATCCTGGTCGCTTTATTACAGCCGTTATATACAGCCAGCATCTCGGGTGAAAAATAGTAGATTCGGAGCCTTCAGCTTGTCAATCGTTGTAACAAACATTTAATCACAGGTCGCACACTATGAACTATCCAGTTCACGCAACTGCCTGGCGTAATACGGGCATTTCGAGCTTTGCATTATCGACCACTCGCACACTCGCCGATGACATATGAATGAATCTCCAATTAAAAACTTCGCCCATCGCCAGCGATTATCGAGTTATCGCGCAATGGCTCGGCAATATCACGCACTGACATCCAAGACCAAAGTATAACTTTACCCAACCAGATAATTGGCGAAGCGCCTTTGTCCGCAAAGCAATCCCAAGGCGCCTGACACTCTTCAGCGCAAGGCCTTTTACGCCCATCGAAAGACATTAATCGAAAATCGCCACCCGAAAGTGCCAGTGGTGTGACAGGAACTCAGCCCTTATCCTTGTCGCCCCCGCCGTACCGTTGTCAGGAGTAACCCCATGCCCCATGAAGGCAATCTGTTGCAAGCCGCCGTCGTCTTTCTGTTCGCGGCCGTGCTCACCGTGCCTTTGGCCAAACGTCTGCAGCTGGGCGCCGTGCTCGGTTACCTGTTTGCCGGGGTGATCATCGGCCCGTCGGTGCTGGGCCTGATCGGCAACCCACAAAGCGTCGCGCATATTTCCGAACTGGGCGTGGTGTTGCTGCTGTTCATCATTGGTCTTGAGCTGTCGCCGCGACGCTTGTGGGTGATGCGCAAATCAGTGTTCGGCGTCGGTCTGGCGCAGGTGCTGCTGACGGCTTCGGTGATTGGCGTGCTGGCGTTGTCGGTATTTGGCCAACCGTTGAACAGTGCGATTGTGCTTGGCCTTGGTCTGGCGCTGTCCTCGACGGCATTCGGCCTGCAAAGTCTGGCTGAACGCAAGGAACTGACCAGCCCACACGGGCGACTGGCGTTTGCGATTCTGCTGTTCCAGGACATCGCGGCGATACCGCTGATTGCGCTGGTGCCGATGCTTGCCGGTGGTGCTCAGGACACCAGCAATGCCGAGGGCCTGAATCACGCCTTGCAAGTGCTCGGCGGTATCGCCGTGGTCGTGGTCGGTGGGCGTTATCTGTTGCGGCCAGTGTTTCGCGTGGTGGCGAAAACCGGTCTGCCGGAAGTGTCGACGGCCACGGCGTTGCTGGTGGTGATCGGCACGGCGTGGTTGATGGATCTGGTCGGTGTGTCGATGGCGTTGGGGGCGTTTCTCGCCGGTCTGCTGTTGGCGGATTCGGAATATCGCCATGAACTGGAAGCGCAGATCGAGCCGTTCAAAGGTTTGCTGCTCGGGCTGTTTTTCATCAGCGTCGGCATGGGCGCCAACCTTAGTTTGCTGCTCAGCGCGCCGATCACCGTGTTGGGGCTGACGCTGCTGTTGATCGGTCTGAAATTGCCGCTGCTGTTCGTCGTCGGACGTCTGGCCGGTGGCTTGAACAAGGTCAGTGCGATTCGCCTCGGTATCGTCTTGGCGGCGGGTGGTGAATTCGCCTTTGTGGTGTTCAAGATCGGTCGTGATCAGGGCCTGTTCGAACCGCGCTTGTATGACCTGCTGGTGCTGACCATCACTCTGTCGATGGCGGTGACGCCACTGCTGCTGTTGCTCTGCGCGCGGCTGGTCAGCCCGAAAGTGCAGCCGGTGGAAGTGCCGGAAAAATACCGTGAGATCGACACTGACACCCCGCGTGTGGTGATCGCCGGCATGGGCCGGATGGGCCAGATCGTCGCGCGGATTCTGCGTGCGCAGAACATCAAATTCGTCGCGCTGGACACCTCGGTGGAAACCATCGAACTGTCACGCAGTTTCGGCGGTGTGCCGGTGTTCTACGGCGACCCGATGCGCCCGGAAATCCTCAATGCGGCCAAGGTCGGCGAGGCGGAATATTTCGTGATCGCCACGGATGATCCGGAGACCAACATCAAGACCGCCGAGGTGGTGCGCAAGCTGTATCCGCACATGAAGATCATCGCCCGGGCACGTAACCGTCAGCACGTGCACCGCTTGGTTGATGTCGGCGCGGAGGCGATTCGTGAGACCTATTATTCGAGTCTGGAAATGAGCCGGCGCACCTTGGTCGGACTCGGTTTGACCCAGGCCCAGGCCGATGCGCGGATCAAGCGCTTCAAGCATCACGACGAACAGGTGCTGGAGGCACAGCACGCGATCTACGACGATGCGGCGAAAGTCCTGCAAACCGCCCAGGAAGCCCGGGCGGAGCTGGCGCGGTTGTTTGAGTCCGACCAACTTGAAGAAGAATCCCGCAAATCTTGAGCCACACCCGATTGTTCCCACGCTCCGCGTGGGAATACAGCCCGGGACGCTCTGCGTTCCAATTCGCAAGCTGGAACGCGGAGCGTCCCTTGAGGCGTTCCCACGCGGAGCGTGGGAACGATCATCTTGCCAAGGTCAGACCAGTTCCAGTTCCAGCTCCTGTTTGACCGGCGCGACTTCAAACCGATCTGCCAGAAACGGCGTGATATCCAGCGGCAGCGGTTCATCGTTGACCAGTTTATCCAGCAGCACGCCAGTAATCGCCGAGGTCAGAATCCCGGTGCGGAAGTGGCCGCAGGCATTCAGATAACCCTCCACCCCACGCATCGGCCCGAGAATCGGCAACTCATCCGGCGAACCCGGACGCAAACCCGCCCAAGTGCGTTTCAGATTGACGTCCTTGAGTTCCGGCAGGCAGCGCACCGCACCCTGCACCAGCCCGGCGATCTCCGGGTAGGTGGTGGTGACGTCGAAGCCTTTGTCTTCGGTGGTGCTGCCAATCAGGATCTCACCGTTGTCCTTCTGCGCCACGTAGCAATCACTGGTGGTCAGGCAGCCGTTGAGGATTTTCGGCATGCGCTCGGTCAGCAGAATCTGGCCTTTCACCGGTTTCACCGGGATGCGAATACCCGTTGCCCACTCGCTCAGATCCGCCGCCCAGGCACCGCCGGCGTTGATCAGCGTCTTGCAGTGGAACACGCCCTCCTCGGCCGTCTGCACACCGGTTACACGGCTGCCGTGATGCAACACGCCGGTGACGTTGGTGTTGACGAAAATGTCGACGCCGTTCTGTCGCGCGCCTTCCATGTAGGCATCGGCGAGGCGGAACGGGCTGACCTGATGGTCACAGAGAAACTCCAGCGCCCCGCGCGCCTCATGGCTGACGCTCGGCTCGGACTCGCGCAGCGCCGCCTGATCGAGCCAGCGCACCTGATCGGCCAGGTGCGGAATGCAACCGACGATGTGCTCGGCGTAGAGCCGGTCTTCGTCGTCGTAGATGACGAATTTCAACCCGGTCTTTTCGAACTTGAAATCCATCCCGTGATTGTCTTTCAGCTCTCGGTGCAACGCCGGGTACAACGCGTTGGACTGCAGGGCAAAATCGAAAAACGACTCCGGCAGAATGTGCGGCGTACTTGCGTCCACGGCCACCGCCGCGCCCTGGGTTTCGCGCTTGCGGTTAGCCGACATCATGCGGAAGAAAATCACTCCGCAGCCGAGCCCGACCGACTCACCGATCGCCCACAAACCGCCGGCCGACGCACGGGTCGCGTTGCCGGGGCGCTTGGCGTCGATCAGCGCGACCTTGAGGTTTTTGCGCTTGGACAGTTGATAGGCGCAGGACGCCCCGATCACGCCGCCACCGGCAATGACCACGTCATAGAACTTACTCATGGGCAGCGGCCTCCGTGCCGACAGACTGGAACGCGGAAAAAGGAATCGGATCGATCGGGAAACGCGGGCGCAGCCAACCGACATCCTTGCGGCCGGTCGCTTGACGCAGGCGGTCGCTGCAGTAGCCGACGCACATGCGCCCCTGGCAATCGCCCATGCTCAAGCGGGTGCGCATTTTCAGGCTGGCGATGTCTTGCACGCCCTGCTCCAGCGCCAGGTCGATGTCGGCGCGGGTGGCGTGCTCGCAACGGCAGATCACCGTGTCAGCGGCAGGCAATGCAGTCTGGCCGACACCGCGTTCGGTGTAGCGATCCACGGCAGCGCGAAAGCGCACGATGGCTTTGAGTTTGCTCAAGTAGCGGTCGCGGCGCACGCGGGCCAGTTCCTCTTCGAGGACGCCGCGTTGCAGCAGAATCGATGTCGCGGCGATCTTGCCGGCGAGCATCGCCGCTTCACCACCGCGAATCCCGCCCATGTCGCCCGCCAGATGCACGTGCGGTTCATTGCTTTGCTGCCAGACGTTCGAATTGGCACGCAGATAACCATCGTCGCTGAAGCCGTGATCCAGACCCATCTGCTGGCTCAGTTGCGTGCGCGGAATAAAGCCGTAACCGACCGCGAGGGTCTTGGCTTCAAAGCGCTCGACGCGGCTCATGTCCGGTTCCCACGTGGCCGAATACGGCGCGACGCTGACGCTTTTCAGCTCGCCCTCGCCGTGGGCTTCGACCACGCCCCAGCCGTAGTTCATCGGGATGCCGTGCAGCTTCAGGTAGGCGAGCATGCTCAAGCCATCGAGGAACAGCTGCGGCTTGTTCAGCAGCGCCAGACTTTCACGGGCAATCTTGCCGAACGCACAGGCCTCATACACGCCGGCGACGCTGACGCCAGAGGCATGCAACTGCGTCGCTACCAGCGGCAGCAACGGCCCGGTGCCGGCGATGATCACCGGCCCTTGCGGCTTGACCACACCACTTTTGATTTGCAGTTGCAGACCGCCGAGCATGATCACCCCCGGCAAGGTCCAGCCGGGAAACGGCACGCTGCGCTCATGGCATCCGGCAGCCAGGAGCAACTGCGGATACTCGATCTCGTGCAATTGCTCGTCGCCATCGAGCACCACCAGCGCGCGGGTGCCTTCGGCGCCGACCACGCGATGGTTGAGGCGCACGTCGATCAGCCCGGCCTGCTCCTGAAAATCACCGTGCAGTTTGCCCAGCGCTTCGGAGTAGCGCGGGCCGAGATAATCCAGTTGCACGCCATCACGCAGCGGCCCGCGATAGACCACACCGCCGAGGCGCGAAGCTTCTTCAAGCAAGGTGCAGCGCACACCGTGGCGCGCCAGTTCGATGGCTGCCGCCATCCCCGCCGGGCCGCCGCCGACGATGACCGGTTGCAGGCTCATACGATCACCTCTTGCGTGGTGATGCGGTTGACCTGGGTTTCGATCTGCATGCCGTCACGCACTACGGTCTGGCAGGCACGGCGTTTGTGTCGGCCATTGATTTTCACCAGGCAGCACTGGCACACGCCCATGCCGCAATAGGCGCCAGTGACCTGGTCGTGATCGTTGCGGGCAATCTGGCGAACGCCGAGGGACTGGATAACGCTGAGGACGGTTTCGCCGATAGCAGCGGTGACTGCTTGACCGTTGATGTGGACGGTCATATCCGCCTGCGCCAACGGCTGGATATCGAAAGTTCTTTCTTGGCAGTGCATTGCGATGTTCATCCGTGAAAGTTCGGTTGAGGTGGTGTCATCTCCTTGCTGCACTACAGCGTGTCGACGCGTTTATTGTTGCTGTGATTGGGGCGTCGACGCGGTTACTTCGGCAGCGCAACAAGGTGCGCGTGAAGCACTGTAGTTCATACCTCAGCAAAGGCCGGGATCATTTACGTTAGGCGATCTCGCCGCAGAAAATATTGATCCAGGCCAGTGAAAGCGGTTGGATTGTCCAACGATCAATTGGAGAAGACGAACTGCCCTTTGATTTTCTTCGCACCAATGAAACCCAGGTCCGGGAACAGCAGGGATTTGATCCAGGCGGCGTAGAACACGATGGCCAGAGTGATGCCAACGGCAATCACGGTCGACAGCGGATCTTCCTCATAGCCCTTGAACATGCGGGAAACCTGACTGATGGTGAGGAGGACGTAAACGGTGTACGCCGCCGCAACGTTCTTGTAGAAGCCCCATGCAAACAACAACGGAATGCCGCCCGCGATCAGCAGCATGGTCAGTGCCAGGCCAGCGCTTGTGTCATAGAACAGGAAGAAGCCGAAGACTGCGCCGATCAATGCCTGGATGCAGGTCAACACAACCAGCAGGGTGACTTTGAGTGAATGCTTTTCCCTGAGGGCCGGATCGGGACGCCCACCGATCCAGGCCGCCAACACGCGATCTTTGACCGCACCGCCCGATAACGCTTTGAACGTTTCGGTTTTCGAGCGCCCGGCTTCGAGCATTTCCACCAACTGGCGTTTGATTTCCTTCTTGTCCAACGTGTTCATCCTTAAAAAGCTGTAAAAGCGGCCAATCCGCTTCCGGCGGCGATTCTCGCCGTTGGCCCCGCAGAAAGCAAAAAGCCGCTTCCACCCGAAGGTGGAAGCGGCCGAGGCATGGGCCTCAATGGAGCAATCAGTGCACGAACAGGGCGATCAGGATGATGATCGGGATCGGTACGCCGAGGAAAAACAGCAGTAGTGAGCGCATGGTGGTTCTCCTTGTTTAACGGACCGGAGTGGTCGTGGTGTAGGTGTCGACTTCAACGTACTCGACGGCATCCCGGCGACGACCGCCATAAGTAGCCGCGAGGCTGGCGAAGAACGCACCGGCCAACAGCGAGATAAACATCCACAGCGAGGTCCAGGCAGCGACTTTCGCAGCAGTGTCGGCGGCTTGTTGAGCTTTCAGTTTGGCGTCGGCCAGGGCTTTCTGAGTGCGGGCGTAGATTTCATCGACGCGGCGCTCGGCATCGGCCTGAGTCAGGTTGGTCCGTTGGGCGACCAGTTGCGCCAGGTAAGTACGGTCTTCGGCACTCAGCTGACCGTTGGCCAGACTTTGCGCAAAGATTCGGGCCACAGCACCATGGGCCGCGTCATCGCTGACCGAGGCTGGACGGTCATCGCGGAACAGGCTGTCGATGTAGTAACCGTACTGGTTGCTGTCGGTGTTCGCCGCTGCAGTACCGGCCGCTTGGGTCATGGCACTGGCTGCACCGCCAGCGACGCTGGCACCAGCCTGCACACCACCACTGATCACGCTGCTGACCGAACCGACCACCAGCACTGCGGTAACCAACGTAGCCACACACCAGGCAAGGAAGCCATGCGCGGTGTCGCGGAAATACACTTCATCGCCGTGCATGTTCGCCCACTTCACCCGCAGGCGACCGGCGATATAGCCACCCATGCCGGAAGCGATGATTTGCGTCGCCGCCAGCCAGACTATCGTTGAAATGCCCAGGCCCTTGGCGCTGACGCCCTCTCCGGCCCACGGTGAAACGGCAGAGAAACCCAAACCGAACCCGAGCAGGACCAAAATCATCGACAGGGCAGCGGCAGCCGCAGCACCTGCGAAAATCGCGCCCCAGGACACGCCCGAAACGCTGCTCGACTCTTCGAAGGCAGGATATAACCCATCAGAGGATCTATTCATTGTTGTTCTGCTCCAGGCATGAAAAATGGTGTTACAACTCGTCAGAAGAGGAATTGCAGTGACCGTGCCAGTCGCGAAAAATAAATAAATCCTTTTGTTTCAATAAGTTATAAAGAATGAACTTCCTAAGACCATGCAAATTGCAACAAGGGCCGAATAACAGCGGGTTTTATGCATTGGCACAAATGCCAGTTATTTGCGTTTGTAGCTCTTGTTACCGCTTGGGGTCAGGCAATACACCCCGCCGCGTGGACCGGTGCAGAACGAACCGCTGCCGCAGGCGCAGCCATCGTTGCTCTGCAAGAAGTTTTGCGGTCGCGCCTGCTGGCGTTCGCCAAACATCGCCGCGCAGCTTTTCTTCGAGCCGCTGATGGAGCCGTCATTGCACAGGAACAGGTCGCCGTCGCAGCGATCAATCCCGCCTTTTTTGCCGGAACACGGCGTGTTGGCCGCCCATGCCGAGGTGCTGAACAGCACCAGCAACAGACTGACGATTGGCATCCAGCCACGGTGAATCGAAAGACGCACGGCACCACTCCTGATTGAGTTCATGGCCAGATGATATCAACGTTGCGGCAAATAAATCCCCGAGGCGCGCAAATGACAGCTACAACATGAAAGTTAATTTAAAGCGTCAGCGGAATTTCTTGGCAAAATGCTGCCATTCCGTTTGAACCGATCAGCAGGCCTGCCTATGACTCGTATCTTGACCATCGAAGACGATGCCGTGACCGCTCGGGAAATCGTCGCCGAACTGAGCAGCCACGGGCTGGAAGTCGACTGGGTCGACAACGGCCGCGAAGGCCTCGACCGCGCCGTGAGCGGCAACTACGACCTGATCACTCTTGACCGCATGTTGCCCGAACTCGATGGCCTGGCCATCGTCACCACCCTGCGCACCATGGGCGTGGCCACACCGATTCTGATGATCAGCGCGCTCTCCGATGTCGACGAGCGCGTGCGCGGCTTGCGCGCTGGCGGTGATGATTACCTGACCAAACCGTTCGCCACCGATGAAATGGCCGCACGGGTGGAAGTGTTGCTGCGTCGGCAGAACAGCGGCGCCACCCAGGCAACGACGTTGCAGGTGGCCGACCTTGAACTGGACTTGATCAGTCACGAAGCACGCCGTGCCGAGCAGGTGCTGACGCTGCTGCCAACTGAGTACAAGCTGCTCGAATTCCTTATGCGCAACAGCGGCCAGATACTTTCGCGGATGATGATTTTCGAAGAGGTCTGGGGCTATCACTTCGACCCCGGGACCAACCTGATCGACGTGCACATTGGCCGTCTGCGCAAGAAAATCGACGCCGCCGGCCATGTGCCGCTGATCCGCACGGTACGGGGCTCAGGTTATGTCATTGCCGAACCCGTCTGACGGCTGGCGCTCCTCCAGCAGCCGCTTGCTGGCGCTGTACAGTTCGCTGTTCGTGGCGTGGAGCGCGATCCTCATGGGGGTCATGTATTACGAGGTCTCCGGCTACCTCGACAACCTCGCCAAACACTCGCTGATGCAACGTCAGCACCTGTTTTCGCACTTTCGCGGCGAACAACTGGAAGACGCCCTCGCCGCCAGCATGACCTTCGACATTCGCGGCATCGACGCCTATGGCTTGTTCGATGTCGATGGCGTTTACCTCGGCGGCGCGTTGCAGCAGATCCCCGAGGGCCTGCCGCTGGATGGCAAGATCCACATGCTCGCCGACTGCGCCGACTCCGATGACCCGACCCTGCCCAATGACAGCTGCGACGCTGTCGCCACGCAAACCCGCGACGGGCGCTGGCTGGTGTTGTTGCGCGACAACGGCTCGCTGTTCGCGGTGACGCGGATCATTTTGCATGCGTTGTTCTGGGGCGTGTCGCTGACGATTCTGCCTGGGATTGCCGGATGGCATTTGCTGCGCCGCCGGCCGCTGCGGCGGATTCGAGCGATTCAGGCCAGCGCCCAGGCGATTGTCGCCGGCGACCTGACGCACCGTTTGCCGCTGTCCAATCGCCGCGATGAACTGGACATGCTCGCCGCCATCGTCAACGCCATGCTTGAGCGCATCGAGCGTTTGATGAATGAAGTCAAAGGCGTCTGCGACAACATCGCCCATGATTTGCGCACGCCGCTGACGCGCCTGCGCGCGCAGTTGTATCGCATGCAGCAACAGGCCGGCGAAGGCTCGCAGGAGGCGGCGCAACTGGATCTGGTGCTGGCCGAAGCAGACACGCTGATGGCGCGGTTTCGCGGGTTGCTACGGATTTCCGAACTGGAAGATCGCCAGCGCCGCTCAGGTTTTGTCGAACTCGACCCGGTGCAACTGCTGGAAGAACTGCACGAGTTTTACCTGCCGCTGGCCGAAGAAGGTGAACTGCGTTTCGACTTGAACATGCCGGAAACATTGCCGGCGCTGAACGGTGATCGTGCATTGCTGTTCGAGGCGTTGGCGAATCTGTTGAGCAACTCGATCAAGTTCACCCCGGTTGGCGGCACGGTGATGCTGCGTGGAGTCAACGCGGGTGGGCGGACACGCATTGAAGTGCACGACTCAGGACCGGGGATTCCCGAGGCTGAGCGTGAGGCGGTGTTCCAGCGCTTTTATCGTGCAGAGGGCGGGCAACCGCAGGGTGGGTTTGGCTTGGGGCTGTCGATCGTTGCGGCGATTGTCAGCTTGCATGGCTTCAGTCTAGAAGTTGGCAGCAGTGATCTCGGTGGGGCGAAACTGGTGCTTGATTGTCGGCAGAGCCTGATCGAAAACTCCTGACTCCCGACATGATCGTTCCCACGCTCTGCGTGGGAACGATCATCAACTCAGGTTGGGTAGTTGGCTCGAAGAGCCTCGAGGCCACCCTGATAGATGTCGCTGAACAACGCCACCACTTCCTCATCGCTCACGCCTTTGGCGTTGAAGCGACCCGACCACGTCACCCGGGCGCCCTGCCCTTGGGCTTCAACCTTGATTGTCGCCAGATAATCAGTCGCCGGGAACGGCGCCTGTTCAATCGAATAGCTGTAAGTCTTCGCCGCGTTATCGAACGCTTGCAGACGCTCGATCACCACAGCGCCGTCAGCGGTTTGCAGGGTGCGCACGCGGCCGCCGTCGCTCAGTTCACTGTGGGGAATAAAGGGCAGCCAATCGGGCAGCGTGTTGAAGCCGCCGATCAATTGCCAGACCTGATCGGCCGAAGCCGGAATATCGATGGTTGCAGATGCTGTTGGCATAAATAAACGTCTCTCTCGGGAATTCAGATCGTGAGGCTGTCGACCACGCCGCCATCAACGCGCAACGCGGCGCCAGTGGTGGCCGAGGACAGCGGCGAAGCGATGTAGGTGACCAGATGCGCGACCTCTTCAACATCCGCCACGCGCTGGATAATCGAAGTCGGACGGGCCTTGAGCACGAAAGCGTCGGCTTCATCGCGAAGGTTGCGCCCGGATTCGGCGGCGGCATCCTTGAGCATGTCTTGCAGGCCATCAGTGAAGGTCGGCCCCGGCAGGATCGCATTGACTGTCACCCCGGTGCCAGCCAGACGTTTGGCCAGACCGTGAGACACTGCCAGATTGGCGCTTTTGGTCACGCCGTAATTGATCATGTCGGCAGGCGTTGCGACACCGGATTCCGAAGACAGGAAGATCACCCGCCCCCAGCCCTGCTCAACCATCGCCGGCACATAATGCCGCGCCAGACGCACGCCGGAAATCACGTTGACCTCATAGAAGCGCGTCCACTCGCTGTCCGGCGCTTCGAAGAAATCTACGGCGTCGAAGATGCCGAGGTTGTTCACCAGAATGTCGGCACGCGGTTCAGCGGCGAACAGTTTTTGCGCGCCTTCAGCGGTGCCCAGATCGGCAGTCAAGCCGCGCAATTGTGCGCCCGGCACCTTCTCGCGAATGCTCGCCAGCGCCTGCTCGACCTTGGCGGTATCGCGACCGATCACCACCACCGTGGCGCCGGATTCGGCCAGCGACTGGCTGATACCCAGACCGATACCAGCGGTGCTGCCGCTGACGATGGCCAGTTTTCCACTCAGATCAATCTTCATGCTTTCACCTCATCGATTGGCAATGGTGCACGTTCGGAAACCAGTTTCGCGTCGCGCATGGCCTGCCAGAATCCGGCAGGAATGGTCGCCGACAGCGCCGCGACATCTTCAGCGATACGACCGGGTTTGCTCGCGCCGGGAATCACCGCAGCAACCGCTGGATTGGCCAGCGAGAACTGTAGCGCAGCGGCTTTGATATCGACGCTGTAAGCGGCGGCGATGCGTTTGATCTGTTCAACCTTGGCGATGACTTCAGGGCTGGCCTGCTGGTATTCGAAGTGCGAGCCACCCGCCAGAATTCCTGAGCTGTAAGGGCCACCGACGACGATTTCAACGTTCTGCGCCCGGGCCGCATCCATCAAGCGTTGCAACGGGCGTTCGTGGTCGAGCAGCGTGTAGCGACCGGCCAACAGAAAACCGTCCGGCTGCGCTTCGCTGAGGTCGAGGGTCAGTTCACACGGCTCGACTTTGTTCACGCCCAGGCCCCAGCCTTTGATCACGCCTTCTTCGCGCAACCGGGTGAGGACTTTGAACGCGCCGGTTCGAGCCTGATTGAAGTACTCCAGCCATTGATCGCCATAGAAGTCCTGAGCGATGTCGTGCACCCAGACGATGTCGAGGCGATCGGTTTGCAGACGCTTGAGGCTGTCTTCGATCGAGCGCAGGGTTGCGTCGGCGCTGTAGTCGTTGACGATCTTGTTCGGGCGACCGTGTTCGAATACACCACTTTTTTCGCCGAGATCACGGGCAGCGGCGTCTTCGATTTCATCGAGAATCACTCGGCCGACCTTGCTGCTGAGCACGTAGTCGTCGCGCTTGTACTGCTTTAGTGCTTCGCCGAGGCGGATCTCCGACAGACCGGAGCCGTAAAACGGCGCAGTGTCGAAGTAACGCACGCCGGCATCCCACGCGGCATGCACGGTGGCCTGCGCTTCTTCTTCGGGAATGGCGCGGAACATGTTGCCCAGTGGCGCGGTGCCGAAGCCCAGTTGACCGGGCAGTTTGTCTTTCAAGCTCATGGGTTTTTCCTCGATAGGTTCTGGGTCTGTGTGACCGTTGAGCAGATCCTAGATTGCGACACCGAGACCGTCCAAGACATAATGCGCAGCACTTGAGTCCCTATAGGTCTGACATGATCGATATCCGCCAATTGCGCTACTTCGTTGTAGTCGCCGAGGAAGAACACGTCGGCCGCGCCGCCGAACGGCTGCATATTTCCCAGTCACCGCTGAGCCGACAGATCGCCCAGCTCGAGGAACGATTGGGGCTGACCCTGTTCGAGCGCAGCCAGCAACGCATTCGCCTGACCCGCGACGGCCAGACCTTTCTTGCCGAAACCCGCGCCCTGCTGACACATGCCAATCGCCTCGAATCCCTAGGCAAACGGCTCGGTCGCGGCGAGGAAGGCGGCCTGTGCATCGGCTATATCGAAAACGCCATGCACGCCGGCGTCCTGCCCAATGCCCTGCGTGTATTGCGCGCGGATCGGCCGAATGTGCATGTCGCTTTGTACAACCTCAATTCCGCCGAGCAACTGGAGGGCCTGCGACAGCGTAGTCTCGATATTGCCTTGGTGAGTGAGCCGCCGACCGATGACGACCCCGATCTGCTGAGCTTTCAGGTGCTGGATGATCCGATGCTGCTGGCGTTGCCGGAACACCATGCATTGGCGCAGCAAGCGGCTTTGAGGCCCGAGGATCTGGCTGATCAGGAATGGATCGGCGTACAGCCGCGACAGGACGCCAACGATGAGTTTGCCAGCGCCTGCATTCGCGCCGGCTTCACCCCGGATGTGCGCATGCAGGCGACCGAGCCGTTTACTGCGCTGGGGCTGGTTGCGTCGGGGCTGGGGATTGCGATGATTCAGAAAGGTTTAAGCCATAACGCCCCGCCTGGTGTGGTGTTGCGTGAACTGCCATGGCTGACGTTGACCACACCGTTGTGGGCGGCGTGGCACCGGATCAATTTGCGGCCGTTGGTCGAGACTTTCAGAAAGGTACTGACTGACGGTGAGATAGCCGCTGACTGAGAGGGCCTCTTCGCGAGCAAGCTCGCTCCCACAGGTTCAGAAGTGATCTCGCACTCTCCGTACGACGCAGAACCTTGTGGGAGCGAGCTTGCTCGCGAAAGGGTCGGCACATCCAAGATCAAAATTGGCTGACCCAACACTTTCGCGAGCAAGCTCGCTCTCACAGGTTCAGAAGTGATCTCGCATTCTCTACACGAAGCAGAACCCTGCTCGCTCCCACAGGTTTTGCGGTGGATCTACACTCAACGGATACGCACCCAGCCGTGAGTTGACCATGAAAATGTCTGCGCAAATGACCGTCGTCGCGGTACTCGCCACCCTCGCCTGGCTGGGTCTGGCGGTTTGGGGTATTGGCGGTGTGGCGATGTTCTTTTCCCACGGCTCGCTAGTGATCGTCGCACTGGCAACGGTGGCCATGGTGATTGCTTCACTGTTCAGCGAGGTCAACCTCAGCTCTGGCGAACGTGAAGACCGCGCCAATCGCTGGGTGATTCCGGCCTTTGGTGTGATTGGTCTGGTCAGTGGTTTCTTGCCGGCCTATTGCGACCGGGTGAATTTCTGGACGGTGGGCGGTGAAGGCATGCGCTGGGTCGGCGCTTTGCTGTTTATCGTCGGCGGCGCGCTGCGACTGTGGCCGGTGTTTGTGCTGGGACGGAGGTTCAGTGGGCTGGTGGCGATTCAGCCGGGGCATCGGCTGGTCACCGATGGCATCTACCAGCACCTGCGCAATCCGAGTTATCTGGGGCTGGTGATCAATGCCGTGGGCTGGGCGCTGGCGTTTCGTTCAGTGGTCGGACTGATGCTGGCAGCGCTGACGTTGATCCCGTTGATTGCCCGGATTCACTCGGAAGAAGCGCTGCTTCGTGCGCAGTTTGGGGCGGAGTATGACGCTTACTGTGCGCGGAGCTGGCGTTTGGTGCCGGGGGTTTACTGATTTGCGAACACAGTCCCCCTGTAGGAGTGAGCCTGCTCGCGATAGCGGTGTGTCAGTCAAATCTGTGTGTCCGACACACCGCTATCGCGAGCAGGCTCACTCCTACAAGGGACTGTGTTGTGTCAGTTTTTTTGCAGGTGAAGTTTGCCGTCGCTGTCGACCTTGACCTGCACCGCAGCATAACTGGCCAACGTCGCATGCGCCGTTTCCAGCGGATGCTGATGCGTGGTGGTGATGATCATCAACGCCGCGCCGGCGGCTTCGGCCGCCTGAATGCCGACAGCGGCGTCTTCGAAGATCAGGCAATCACGCGCTTCCAGACCCAGTCGTTTGGCTGCCAGCAAATAGCCGGCCGGATCAGGTTTACCCGCCTGCACATTTTCAGCCGTGATCATCACCGCCGGCGCGGGAATCCCCGCCGCCGCCATGCGCCGCAAGGCCAGATCCCGTGGCGCCGAGGTCACCATCGCCCAGCGATCCTTGGGCAGGCTGTTGAGAAACGCGGCCGCGCCGGGAATCTCGACAATGCCTTCAACGTCTTCTATTTCCGCCTTGGTGATGAACGCAGCTTGCGCCTCGGCATCGACCCCCGGCAGGTTCAGCCGGGTGATGGTATCGATCGCGCGCACACCATGAATGGTCGGCAAAAAGGTTTCCACATCGACGCCATGGCGCACGGCCCAGGCTGCCCAGATCCTCTCCGCGGCGGCGATGGAATTGAGGACAGTGCCGTCCATGTCGAACAGAAACGCGCCGAACGCGCGATCGAATACAGCATTGTGAGCAGACAAAGGGTCGCATCCTCTGGCAAAAGACCGGGCGGGCAATGTAGCACTTGCCCAGTCGATCTACCCAACGCGTCAGTGCAGGCGCGGTGCCTTGGACTTGAAGGCGCTGTCGACGCAGTCGAGCAATTGACCGATGGCCCAGGGCTTTTTGATGAACGCCACCGGATGCTTGACCCCGGAGGTCTCGGGCGTTTCATAGCCGGACATGACCATCACCGGTTTGTCCGGCCAGCGGTCGCCGACCAGGTTGGCCAGATCAGCACCATTGAGGGTGCCGGGCATGGTGATATCGGTCAGCAACAACGCCACGTTCGGCGCGTTTTGCTCAAGGTAAAGTGATGCGGCGTCGGCACTGGTCTGCGGCTCGACTTTGAAACCTTCCTCCTGAAGAATTTCGCAGAGAAACTCCAGAATCAACGGATCATCCTCAACCACCAGAATCAATCCGTCAGGAAGGTGCGCGCTCGCCGTCGGTGTTGGGCACATGGAACTGCACTCCCTGAATTGCATTAACGATTTAGCGGCTTGAATCCGCTGCTTAACTGGTATGAGCAGCGGGCTCTGCAGAAATTCATTTTTGATACAGGTCTTTTGCGAAACGGCGTTTTTGCCCGTCAGCGGCAATCGTTCGCGACGGCGTATTTGTGGTTAAAATGCCGGCCCTTTTGCTTGCCGATCCTGACCGATGAACCCTGAAGCCCTCGCTACTCTCCACGCCCATCTGCTGCCGGCCCTCGCGGCCGCACCGAGCGAAACCCGTCGCCTGTTCCACGGGCGCGGACGCTGCTGGGCCGGGCTGGAGCAGTTGACCGTGGACTGGCTGCAAGGCGTGGTGCTGGTGTCGCTGTTCAAGGAGCCGGCGCCTGAGCAACTGGATAATCTCAAAGCGTTGCTGCTGGAACTCACCGGTTCCGTCGAATGGAAACAGTCTGGCGCGCACACGTTGTTGATCCAGCATCGCTACTTGCCGCAGAGCACTGCCGAATGGCTGCTGGGTGATGAGATCGATGAAATGAGCATCGTCGAAGGCGGTTTGCAGTATCGCGTCGACCTGGGACGCAAACAGAACGCCGGGCTGTTTCTCGACATGCGTTACGGGCGCAACTGGGTGCGCGAACAGGCCAACGGCAAACGAGTGTTGAATCTGTTTGCCTACACCTGCGGTTTTTCCGTGGCTGCCATTGAGGGTGGCGCCAGCCATGTGGTCAATCTGGACATGTCCCGCGCGGCCCTGAGCCGTGGCCGTGACAATCATCGCTTGAACGGCCATGACCTGAGCAAAGTCAGTTTCCTCGGCCACGACCTGTTCAAGTCCTGGGGCAAGGTGATCAACAGTGGCCCGTATGATCTGGTGATCATCGATCCGCCGTCGTTCCAGAAAGGCAGTTTCCTGCTGACCAAGGACTACCAGCGCGTGCTGCGTCGTTTGCCGGAATTGCTCACCGCGCAGGGCACAGTGCTGGCGTGCATGAATGACCCGGCGTTCGGTTCGGACTTTCTGATTGAGGGCGTGACGCAGGAAGCGCCGAGTCTGCGTTTTGTAGAGCGGCTGGAGAATCCGCCGGAGTTTGCGGATATTGATCCTGAAAGCGGCCTCAAAGCTTTAGTCTTCCAGCGCACCCCCTGACACCCAGAAGATCCCCTGAACAACACACATCCCCTGTGGGAGCGAGCTTGCTCGCGAAAGCGTTTTGTCAGTCGCCAGTGAGGTTGGCTGATATACCGCATTCGCGAGCAAGCTCGCTCCCACAGGTTTATGTGTACGGCCGATGATCTTTAGTGAGGGCGCAACACCAACGCAAACAACTCACCATGCCCGGTGACATTGAGCTTGTGATACAGATTGCGCCGATGCACCTTGACCGTCTCCGGCGAGATGCCCATCTGCTGGGCCATCGCTTTACTGGAGAAGCCCTGCAAGATCAGCCGCGCCGTATCGACCTCGCGCACCGTCAGCCGCGCATCGAAGCGGTCGAGCAACGTCGCCAGATCCCCGACCGGCGTTTGCGCCACCGCGCCCTGCGGTGGCAGCAACTGCACATGCCGACGCATCGCCGCCAGCACCCAATCGCGCACGCACAGCAACCTGCCCTGCTCGGCCATGTCGAACGGCCTCGAACGACCCAATGACAAGCCGAGCACGCCGCCCTCGACGTTGATCATGAACTGCAACTCGTCTTCGCCCACCACCGAACGAAAGTAACTCTGGTAGTACTCGCTGTGCAGAAACTGGTCCGGCGCCACCGAGGCGAGGCTGTGCAAGCCGTCGGCAATACCTGTCGACGCGGCCTGATAGAACGGATCGAGCAGGTACATTCCGGCGCTGTAGCCGGCCAGTTCTTCCTGCTCGTCGGCGCGTCCGGTGCTGTCGAAGTCGATCAGCAACTGTGGCGCCTGCCCGGCGTTCATCAACGCTACCAGCGCGTTGTCCAGCGGCACCAGCAACCGCAACGTATCAACCAGCGCGCGCCAGAAACCTTCCTGACCGACCTTGGCAAATACCCGCGCCAGGCTTTGATGCACTGGCAACTCCTGCAGCAACGCGTCCACGCACTACCCCTTTTGAGTAACCCATGATGGGAATGGGTCAGGCGTGACCGGCCCGATAGGCTGAGCACTCCTGTTCATCACCGGCCTGCACAGGCCAGGAGTGCCGCATCATGCGTCGTCACCGTGGCTGTATCAACCTCGGCATCAAACTGGGCCTGCTGGCCGGTCTCAGCGCCAGCTCAATCGCCATGGCCGCCGATGCACCGAGCGTGCACGTCTACAACTGGTACGACTACATCGGCCCGAACACCCTGCACGATTTCCAGCGCGACAGCGGTATCCAGCCGGTCTACGACACCTTCGACAGTGCCGAAGTCCTCGAAGGCAAACTGATGACCAGCCGCAGCGGCTACGACGTGGTGGTGGCGAGCAATTTCAGCCTGCCGACGCTGATCAAGGCCGGCGCCCTCGCCCCGCTGCCGCGCGATCAACTGCCGGGCTGGAAGAATCTCGATGCCGACCTGTTGGCGAAACTGGCCAACAACGATCCCGGCAATCAATACGCCGTGCCGTACCTGTGGGGCACCAACGGCATCGGCTACAACGTCGACAAAGTGCGTGCGGCGCTAGGCGAAAAAGCGCCGGTGGATTCGTGGGACCTGGTGTTCAACGAAGACAACCTCGCCAAACTTGGCCAGTGCGGCGTAGCAATGCTGGATTCGCCGTCGGAGATGCTGCCGGTCGCCCTGCATTATCTCGGCTTGCCACCCAACAGCACCGATCCCGAAGACTATAAAAAAGCCGAAGCGCTGCTGCTGAAACTGCGCCCGCACATCGCCTACTTCAACTCGTCGAAATTTATCAGCGACCTGTCCAACGGCAACATCTGCGTGGCAGTGGGCTGGTCGGGCGCGATGCTCGAAGCCAAGACCAATGCCGAGCAGGCCAACAACGGCGTGAAGATCGCCTACAGCCTGCCCAAGGAAGGCGCGCCGGTGTGGTTCGACACGCTGGTGCTGCTCAAGGACGCACCGAATCGTCCTCAGGGTCTGGCCTTTATCGACTATCTGCTGCGCCCCGAAGTGATCGCGCCGGTCAGTGATCATCTGTCCTACCCCAATGGCAATCGCGCGGCGACAGCGCTGGTGGCCGCCACCACGCGGGATAACCCGGCGGTTTATCCGTCTGCCGCAGCGATGGCCACGCTGTATACCCTTGAACCCCTGCCCAAAGCCACCGAGCGCGTGCGCACGCGGGTGTGGAGCAAGGTCAAGAACGGGCAGTAAAGCCTTTTGAATATTTCACAAACCCTGTGGGAGCGAGCTTGCTCGCGAATGCGGTGGCTCAGTCGACATCAATGTTGAATGTCGGACTGCCTTCGCGAGCAAGCTCGCTCCCACCGGGGCCGGCGAACATCCCAGCGTATTTTTGAGAGACAGAAACCAATGAAACCTCGTGCCCGTGACCTCAACATCCGCATCGGCCAACTGCCTCCCGGACCGCTCAATGCCATCACCGACGTCCCCGGCGTGCGCGTCGGCCACAGCAACGTGCGCGGCCGCAGCAGCGCCGGGCGCGACATCTGCACCGGCGTCACGCTGATCGAACCGCGCCAAGGCTCGACCAATCAGCAGCCGTGTTTTGCCGGCGTGCATGTGCTCAATGGCAACGGTGACGCCACCGGACTTGAGTGGATTCGCGAGGCGGGTCTGCTGACCAGCCCGATTGCGTTCACCAACACCCACAGCCTCGGTGTGGTGCGCGATGCCTTGATTGCACTGGATCGCCAGCAGCAACCCGACGACGGTCGCCTCTACTGGAACATGCCGGTGGTGCTGGAAACTTTTGACGGTTTGCTCAACGACATCAACGGTTTTCACGTCCAGCCTGAACACGTCGCCGAAGCGCTGAGCGCAGCTGTTGAAGGTCACGTCGTGGAGGGCGCGGTCGGCGGTGGCAGCGGCATGATCTGTCATGAATTCAAGGGTGGCATCGGCACCTCATCGCGGCGGTTGAGCAGTGCTCAGGGCGGCTGGACCGTCGGCGCGATCGTGCAGGCGAATCACGGTATTCGCGGTGAGTTGCGGGTCGATGGCTACCCGGTCGGGCGCTATATGGAGCAGAAAGATTCACCGTTCCTGCGCGCCTCATTGCCGCATCCGGGCATGGGTTCGATCGTCGTCTGCCTGGCCACCGACGCGCCGCTATTGCCGCATCAATGCACACGTCTGGCACAACGCGCGAGCCTGGGTCTGGCGCGAACCGGCGGTGGCAACGAGGATCACAGCGGCGACATCTTCATCGCTTTCGCCACCGGCAACGATCACGTACCGCCCGCAGCCTACGAAGGCAAAGGCGCACCGACCTGCGACGGTTTGCGCATGGTCAACAATGACCACATCAGCGAACTGTTTCTGGCCGCGACCGAGGCGGTTGAAGAAGCGATCATCAATGCCTTGTTGGCCAGTGACAGCACCGAAGGTAATGGGCATTCCGTACCGGGACTGGATGCGCAAACCCTGCTCGCTGCCCTCGAAAAATCAGGCTGGCCCGGCGCCCGCTGACCCCGCAAAAACACTGTAGGAGTCTGTGAACATTCATGAAAGAGGCCAGCGTCTAGTTGCCCGTGCGACTGGCGGTACTTGAGCCGCCAGTCGCACACTCCTAGGATGGAATCACGCAGTGGCTCCGCTCTTCGAGTGCTGCGTAGGCGCGGGTGCTCTGAACCCCAATCAAGCCCGAGCCTTGCTTCATGCGCATCTTGAGCCTCGAGGGCTCTACTTCCTCCTCATCAAAGAGCTTTGAGGCTCTTTTTTTGTCTGCGTAAATCAGCGGGCCGGCAGCGCATCGACGCGAATCGAGCGCCAGGCCGCTTGTGCCAGCAACTCGCGATAGTCCGCCGGACTGCCCTTCACCCGCCCCGCCAGCCAGGCACGGCAGTAACTGTCGGCCTGACCGATGATCAACGACGGCAACAGTTCGGCGGGCAAGGCCTTGAGTTCAGCAGCGCGCCCTGATTCGGCCAGCCAGTCGCGCAGACGCAGATTGCGGGTCTTGTTGCGCTCGGCCAGTTCGTCTTTGAACGGCCCTTTGGTCACGGCAAACCGCGCGTGGTACTGGAAACGCGCCCATTCGGGTTGACGCTCGACCCAATCGACGTAGCTGAACACCAGCGCCTGCACGCCTTCCTCGGTGGTGTGCGCCGCCTCCAGATAGGCATCGCGCAGGCACGCCTGATCCTCCAGCGCGGTGAAAAACAACGCGGCGACCAAGCCCTCTTTATTGCCGAAATGGTGATAGATCGCCCCGACGCTGGTATCGCACTCGGCGCGAATCATCTCGATGGTGGTGGCCTCGATACCCTGCTCATTGAACAGGCTCAACGCCTTGCGAAAGATATCGCGCTTGAGTTCGGCGCGGCGGCCGGGGTAGCTGCGTTCAAGTAGATCTGCGGTGTCCATGCGGTTCACTGCCTGAAAATCGGGATTGAAAGGCACACGTCGTGCCCATGAAAAAACACGCACAGGTTGACAGATTTCCCGCAGACCGAATACCGTTCCGTTACAGAATATTATTCTGTAACGGAACATCATTCTGCAAAATCACTTCCGCGAGGCGTTTCCATGAGTCAGTTTCTCAGCATGTTCAACAGCGCAGGTCCGCAAGCATTCAGCCAGATGGCCTGCCAGGTCGCGCCGTACTTCAGCAGCATCAACCCTCTGGTGACCGAGTTGCGTGCGAATTCGGCGACGGTACAAGTACCGTTCCGCCGTGAGATCACCAACCACCTCGGTACCGTGCATGCGATTGCCATGTGCAACGCCGCAGAACTCGCCGCCGGGATGATGACCGATGTCTCTATCCCGGCCGGCGCACGCTGGATCCCCAAAGGCATGAGCGTGGAATATCTGGCCAAGGCGAAAACCGATGTGACGGCGGTGGCCAGTGGTGAGGGCGTGGATTGGCAAAGCGCGGGCGACAAGATCGTCACCGTGGACATTCGCGATACCGAGGGCAAGCACGTGTTCACGGCGCGAATCACCATGAACGTCAAACTCGGCTGAATGACGCGCACAAAAAAACCCTTGCTGCGCCATGCACAGCAAGGGCTTTTTAGCGATGTGAGGTCAGTGCACGGTCAGGCGCTGGCGGACAAACGCCTCGACATGGCGGCTGGTCTGATCAAGGTGTCGATCGCGCTGTTTTTCAGCGTCGAGCATCGCGCGCTTGCCGTTTTTCTGCAGCAGATAGGTGTGGATCTGCTGCACTTCCAGCGACCGGTAAATCGGCGTGGTGTCGATAAATCCGCGCAGGCCGTTGCTGCGGTAATGCCGGGTGCTCATCAACACCTGGGTTTCACGCTGGCCAATGACCTCAAAACCCAGTGCCTCGAAGTACGGGACTTTGCCGACCGTGCAGGCCAGTTCCGCGTGGGGATAACGCCCGAGTATTTCGCCGATCATTGCCCGCGCCACACCCTGACGCCGATGCCCTTCGCGCACCGCCATGTAAGCGACGCTGCAGGCTTCCCAATCGCCCTGCACCGGCAGATACAACAGAAAACCGATCACTTGCTCCGGATCGTCCTCGTCGGTGGCGACCAGCAACTCGACGTCGGTGCCCTTCTCGCCATTCAACGCTTCCAGATACAGATGCACCTCATAGCCGACCGCGTACTGATAGACGTTGTACAGCAGGTTGCTCGGGCCGAGACCGACCGCGCTGATGTCGGTCAGGTAGTCGACGACCAGTTGCAGAATCTGGCTGTTGACGCCCTCGGGGCATGGGGATTTGTAGTGGGTGATACGTGGCATGACGAACTCCTACGGTAAAAAGCGTTGCCGACAACCGCAGCGGTCGACGAACCGCGACATCATACCGTGACCGGCCCGGCGGACGTCTAAAGTTCCTTTTCCGTGCGCCGATGTAACGGTCTCCTACCAATGTCACCACCAGGGACCGGCCATGTATTACCCGCGCGAAGCTGCCAAGGATCACCTCTACAACCGTATCGTCATGCTGACCGTTGCTTGCTGCGTAGTGCTGCTGCTCGCTGCAATGGCTCACAAGTCCGGCATGCTTTATGGGGCGCTGAGTTTCAACGGCGTGGAAACCCGTGGCAGTGTCACGGCACTGGAACAGATTCCAATGAACGCCAATGGCAAGGTCATTCACTATCAATACACCGATGCCCAAGGCCAGCCCCATGAAGGGCAACACGCTGACGAACGCTACGTCGAGCATACCCAGTATGAAGTCGATGGCCCCATTACCCTGCTGGTGTCGCCCTGGATGCCGGATAAAAGCTGCATCGCCAGCCAATTGCAGAGTTACCGCACGAGCTTCTGCATCATGAGCGGCGGCGTGCTGCTCGCGTTGCTGTTTCTGCTGATCTCGGGCAGGACGTTCTGGCAGATTCAGGCGATGAAAGAACAGGACCGGTTTTATTGACTGGCGAGTTCACTGCTGCGGCGCCACCACTTTGAATTTGATGGCGATGTCCCTGGACACCACGGTGTCTGCCCACTCGCCCGCGCCGAGGCCGAACTCGTCGCGCTTGAGCACCAGTTCACCGTCGAAAATGCCGATGGCGCTGCCCGGTTTCAATTCCACCGGTACTTGCACTTTGCGGGTGATGCCCTTGAGGGTGAGTTGCCCGTCGATCAAATAATGATGCTCGGCAACCTCAGTGAAATGGTCCGACTCGAACACCGCCACGGGAAATTTTTCCGTGTCGAACCACGCCGGTTTCACCAGTTCGGTGTTGGCGTCTTCACTGCCGGCATCGATGCTGGTGAGGTCGATGTGCAACGTGGTGTGGGCGTTGGCGAGGTTTTCGGTGTCAAAGTCCAGCGTCGCCTCGAACTTGCCGAAGGTGCCGTACATCCGCGAGCCCATCTGGTTGTAGGTAAAGCTGATCTGACTGGCGCTGGTGTTGACCCGGGTGTATTCGACAGCTTGTGCGACAGAGACGACGCACAGCGAACACGCGGCAGCCAGCAGCAATCGCATCGACATCGGATTCTCCAGGCGGGCTTGCCGTCAAGGGCCTCGATTGACTTAAGCAAACATCCGGGCATTGCGCCAGCGCCTACACCAGACGCTCGATTTTCTGATGCTGCCAGACCAGTTTGTAATAAAGAGTCTGCAACACCAGCATGCTCAGATACGCCACCGGAAACGCCATCCACACGCCCTGCAAACCGTATTGCCCGTCCAGCCAGTACGCCGCCGGCAGTTGCACACCGACCACACAAATAATCGCAATGATCACCGGCACCAACACCGTCCCGCTGGCGCGCATGATCCCGCCGATGATGGCCTGAAAACCAAAGACCAACAGGCTCCACAACATGATGTGCAGCAAATGCTCAGCCATTGCCCGGGTCGAATCCTCGGTCAGGAACAGACCCAGCAACCAGTGCGACAACAGGTAACCGAGCACAATCAAACCGCCGGTCAGGCACACGTTGATCAATAGCCCGGTGCGCAAAATCGGCCCCATGCGCTCCAGTCGCCCGGCGCCGATAGCCTGCGCACCGAGTATCGACGCGGTTATCGCAATCGACAACGCCGGGAACTGCACATAGTTGACGATCTGCGTCACTGCGCCATAGGCCGCCGTCGCTTGCGAACCGTGCTGGTTGACCAGCGCCAGAATCACCAACTCCGACAGCGACAGCACAATCATCTGCACGCCGGTCGGCAGACCGATGCGCAACACTTTGCCGAGAATCGCCCCGTCGAGGCGCAGCGCGGCAAAGAACTCGCGATCCGGCGCCAACGGATGACCCTTGCGGATCAGGCGCCACGCCAGCCACGCCATCGCTGCCAGGTTACCGGCCAGCCCCGCGTACGCCGCACTTTGAATACCCAGTTGCGGCAGGCCGAACCAACCGCGAATCAGCGCTGGGGTCAAGGCCAGCCCGACACAGGTCGACACCACCAGTGCCAGCAGCGGCGACAGCGTGTCGCTGACCCCGCGCAACAGTTGGGTGAACAACACAAACACCAGCAGCGACGGCAAGATCCACATCATCACATGGGCATACGCCACCGCATCGTCGAGCACATCCGCCGGCGTCCCCAACCCCGCCAACGCCTGCCGCGCGAACACGCTGCCCAACACCGCAGCCACCAGTCCGATCAATACGCCCAGCAACAGCGTCGCCCCGGCAATCGCCTTGACCATGTGCGGCTCACGCGCGCCCCAGGCCTGACCGATCAACACACCGGCGCCTGCGCCGAGGCCGATCACCAGTGCGATAAAGAAGAACACGATGGGAAACATCCCCGACACCGCCGCCAGCGCTTGGGTGCCGAGCATCTGACCGATATAGATGCTGTTGACCGTACCCGACATCGATTGCAGAAAGTTCGACAGCACCATCGGCGCGAGGAACAGCAGGTAGGTGTGCCAGAGTGGGCGTTGGGCGACGGCTTGCATTGAATAGAGGTCCATCTCGAACGGCGGGAGGGCTGATGAAGGATAGCTTCGGCGAGTTGCACGCGGGGCGCAATTAACATTTCAAATCGATGTTTATGACCGGTGCCCGCGCCTGTGTAATTGGCACGGATCTGTAGGTGTCGCTTCAGAGCTGTGGTAAACAACTGGCGACTCCCATTTCTCCCATTGAGGCTCTGTTCATGCCGCCCTTTGCCAATCTGTTGACCGCCAGCCTCCTCGCTCTGCTCGCCACCAGCGCTCACGCCGCCGCGCCCGCCGAAACGTTGAAGCCGCTGCTGGAAACACTCAACGAGCGCCTGAACATCGGCGACCTCGTCGCACTGACCAAATGGGACAGCGGCAAGCCGATTCAGGACAGCCCGCGTGAGGCGCAGGTCATCGCCAATGCCCGAGCGCTGGCCGCCGAGCACAAGCTCGACCCGGAAGACGTGGCGCAACTGATTGCGGCGCAAATGGAGGCGAACAAACTGGTGCAGTACGGTTTGCTCGCGCAATGGCAGGCGGCGGGTGCCGCGCCGGACACTCCGCGCCCCGACCTCGGCAAGCAGATCCGCCCGCGTCTGGATGAACTGCAAACCCGGCTGTTGCAGCAATACGCCGATTTTGCGCCGTATCGCCATGATGCGAATTGTCCGGTGTGGCTGGCCAAGGCGCGCAGTGGCCTGACCCACGACGTGCTGCATGAACTGGCTTTGACGCGGGCTACCGGTGAGCTGTGTGTTCGGGTGGCGAAGTCGCTCTGAGAAAGATCAAAGGATCGCAGCCTGCGGCAGCTCCTACAGGGATTGCTGAACCATCATTGCGCTCGATGTTCACCATCACGGCAATGAAGTTCTCATAAAAAATCCACGGCGTAACATCGGCTCCAGACAAACAACTACCCCTTGGAGCACACGATCATGAAACGCCAGACCCTTCTCAGCATCGCTTTCTCGGTTTTCGCCATTAACGCTTTTGCCGCCACCACGGCACACACCCAGGTCGCTGAAGGCGGCTCGGACAAGTTGATTGAAAGTCGTGTTGCCGAGGGCGGTTCCGATCGTCTGCTTGAACGCCGCGTTGCCGAAGGCGGTTCTGATCGTCTGATCGAACGCCGTGTTGCCGAAGGCGGTTCCGATCGT